>NZ_CP034086.1:0-1200000 GCF_003855495.1 Methylocystis rosea
CCGACAAAGGCCCCACTATTCAGGTCAATGTCGATGGCACCGCGCCGACGCTGGCAGGCAATGGCAATGTCTATTTGCAAAGCATCATTTCTCGGGAAGTGGCGAGTTTCGTAAGTCGTGACTCAGGCACCGTCCATCAACCCATCAATCTCGTGTCCCGCGCGAAATTCAATCCAAACTATCGTTCGGTGTGGTTCACGGCGATCATGCAAGTCATCAACAATATTTCCATTCTCTCGATCATTCTGACCGGAGCGGCTCTGATCCGGGAACGCGAGCACGGAACGATCGAGCATCTATTGGTGATGCCCGTTACGCCTATGGAAATCATGCTTTCAAAAATCATCGCCAATGGGTTCGTCATCATATGTGCAGCAGTTCTCTCCCTTTTTCTCGTTGTGCAAGGGCTATTGCATGTTCCGATCACCGGCTCAGTCGGACTTTTCATTTTCGGGGCGATCCTGTTTGAATTCTCGGTCACAGCGCTCGGCATTCTCATAGCTACTTATGTCAACACCATGGGTCAGTTCGGATTGCTCTCGGTGCCGGTCATCGTGATTCTCTATCTCTTGTCTGGCGGCGTCACGCCTTTAGAGACAATGCCGATATGGCTGCAAAACATCATGCGTTTCACGCCCAATACGCAATTCGTGAGCTTCGCGCAGGCGACGCTGTATCGAGGCGCGGGGCTTGAAATCGTCTGGCCGCAACTTGCAGCCCTTGTCGCCATCGGAATGGTGACGCTCCTGATCTGTCTTCTGCGATTTAGAATAGTCGTGAGCAGCACTTGAAAAGACTGTGCAATTGCAACGAAGTCTTATGAGCACCCCTTCGGCACGATCAAGGCTCGCATGGCCGCAACCCACTTCCAGATGAAGCAGCTGCCAAACGTCGCCGGCGAGATGGCGTTGCACGTGGCTCGACACGCTTTTTCCCGATCTACCATCGGGCAAGTAGTTTGACCTTGAAGGGGTCGACGTGGAGGATGGGCATGTGTGGGTGTGCGATTCACATTGCCGGGTGCTTCTCCAGCCGAGTGAGGACGGCGCACTCAAGGCGGGGTTGCGTCGTCGGCCAAGCCGGAATCTCCTAGCTAGCTTTTAAACCCTCGATCGATGTGCTCGAAAGGCAAGTGGCGCGCCGAAGGGGGCGAGCTGAGCAGCCGGAGGGAGCGCATCGATGTATGTTGTCGTCGACATCGGCGGGACGAAGACGCGAGTCGCCGGCTCTTCCGATCTTGCCGGACTTACCGAGGCCGTGATCCTCAAGACGCCGAGCGATTATCGTGACGCGCCAGAGCTTTTGCGCGCTGCGGCCTTGAAAGCGGCGGCCGGCGACCGAATTTTTGCTGTGGTGATCGGCGTTGCTGGCGTGCTGTCGCGCGACAAGCGCATCCTCGTCAATGCCCCCAACCTGCCAATTTGGAATGGCGCGACGTTGGCCGCCGACGTTGAGGCCAGTCTCGGCGCGCCTGTCTTACTGGAGAACGACACGGCGCTTGTGGGGCTAGGGGAAGCGACCGCCGGCGCTGGGCAAGGTTCCGCCATTCTCGCATATGTCACCATCTCCACTGGCGTGAACGGTGCGCGCATCGTCGACGGGAGAATTGACCGTGCGACCTATGGCTTCGAAATCGGCGAGCAATATATCGACGCCGGCGCGCTCAATTTCGAAGAGCTTGTCTCGGGACGCGCCGTCGCGAACCGCTTTGGCGCCGAACCCTGCGCACTCGGAAAGGATCATCCAATATGGGATGAACTCGCCAAGATTACTGCGCGCGCGCTGCACAACGCCATCGCCCATTGGTCGCCAGACCGAATCGTAATGGGTGGGTCGATGATGCGCGAGATCGGCATCTCAATTGAACAGACAGCGACCTATCTACGGGCGCTGCCGCGAAAGAACCCCGCGCTTCCCGACATCGTCCACGCGACGCTCGGCGACTACGGTGGGTTGTGGGGCGCGCTCGCGCGACTCCGTCAAGGAGGCAAAGGCGCATCCTGCTGCGCCAAGGGTAATTCCGGCGGTTGACGTGGTTGCGCCTCGGCCGTTTCGCGCGACGCGTCCAGAGTCAGATGCAGAACTCGCCGGAAAAAGCGGTCACCGCTCTTTGGTCCGCCAATATGGATAAACGCCGTCGTCGCGAGTTCCTTTTCGAGGGCGGCGAAGAGCAGCTGCCGGGCGTGGGACGAAAGCGAGTCGAGCGCCTCATCGACAATGACGAAGCACGGCTTGTGAAGCAAGATTCTGGTGAAAGCCAGTTCCTGCTGCTCAACATCAGTCAGCTCCTGTTCCCATCGCGCGACGCGATCGAGCCAGGGAACGAAATGTCCAAGATCAAGCCGCGTCAGCGCGGCCACATAGGCCTCTTCTGGAAAGCTCGTTGGCGGCAAAGGATAGGAAAGCGAGCTTCGCAGCGACAGGTCTGGAAGGTAAGCGCGCATGGGAACGAAGAGAACGCGCCTTGCAGGCGGCGTGCGGACCATGCCGCTGCCAGCCGCCCACAAACCGGCGATCGTTTGAAACAAGCGAGTTTTGCCGGACTTGCGTTCGCCGACGATCAGCACGTGTTCGCCGGGCGCAATCTCGATGTGGGATTCGCTCAGGGTCGTGTGGCCGGCATAGGACAGGATGCGCAGATCGTCGAGAACAAGAAGATCAATTCCTGTCTCTTCGAAAGCAATGCGGCGCGCATCTGGAACGGCTTTGTCGAGATCAAGCAGCACCTCGCGAAAGCCCGTCACGCGATGCAGGGTCGCGCGCCAATCGGCGATGACGCCGGCATTGTCGATGAACCAGCGAAGCGATTGCTGCACCTGCGTAAAGGCGCCGACCGCCATCAGCAAGCCGCCGAATGTGAGATTTCCGGCAAAGTAGGCGGGCGCGGCGACGATAATCGGCGCGACGATGGTGAACCAGCCGTATCCGGCGGTGACCCAGGTCAGATTGGTCGTCGCTGCGACGAGCCGACGCAGCACCGTCAGCAGGCGATCAAACTCCTGATGCAGACGGTTTTCCTCGATATTTTCGCCGCGGCAGACGGCGATCGCCTCGCTATGTTCATTGACATGCATCAACGCAAAGCGCAGGTCGGATTCGCGTCCATAACGCTCGGCGCCGAGTTCGACGAGTGGGCGGCCGAGGCGCCAGCTGCCGAAGGAAGCGATGCTGGCATAGAGCAACGCGCTCCACACCATGTAGCCTGGAATGGCGATTCTTGTTCCCAAAATGTCGAAGGTCACGCCCGTGGATAACGCCCAGAGCACTCCGATAAAACTTATGAGCAGTAAGGTGGCCTGTAGCAGGCCGACGCCGAGATCGGTCGAAAGCTCGGCGAGATGTTGCGCGTCGGCATGTATGCGCTGATCGGGATTGACGCCAATTTCGCCCATGCCGGCGATGCGGAAGCTACGATGCGGCGTCAGCCACTGAAGGAATAAGTCTCTCGTCAGTGACTCCCGCAATTTTAGCTTGGTCATGTTCGCGAGCCAAGTCTGCGTGACGTTGAGAACGAGCAGCGCGCCGGCGATGGCCGCGAAGACGATGAGCTGATCCCCGAAGCCGGAGAGATCCTTGCGGGCGAGCGCGTCATAAAAGGGCTTGTTCCAAGCATTGAGCCGAATCTGGCCATAGGCCGTGGCGCCGAGGATGACCGCAATACCGGCGCCAAGCCAAATCAGCGCGGACCGCTGGCGGGACCCCCTCAATGCGTCGAGGGTCAATCTCAAGTGCGACGAGAGACTTTCGGCCGCAATCCTGCGCTCGTTTGACGGCTGGTTCTCTGCATTCATCATCTTAGGACCGATCGCCCCCGCCTCTTGTCGACCGACTGCAACTGCTTTGTGACATTTGTGGTCTAAGAATCTGCTTAGGATAGTTTAAGCATAGAACGGATTGTTGCGCCGAAGCGAGGGTCTCGTCCTGTTGCGGCGCACCGCCAAACTGCGAGCGACGCCTTGAGCCGTATCGATTCCTTGTTGCACGCGATGACGCTGGAAGAAAAGCTTGGCCAGCTCAACCTCGTGACGGCCGGCCAGGCGGTCACTGGACCCGTCGTCTGCGGCGATACGACCAAAGACATAGCAGCTGGTCGAGTGGCCGGCGTTTTTAACCTTTGGGACCTTGAGGCGCTCATGCGCGCGCAGCGCTGCGCCGTCCAAGAGAGCAGGCTAGGCGTGCCGCTGCTGTTCGGTCTCGACGTGCTGCATGGATTTCGGACGATTTTTTCCATTCCACTCGCGGAAGCCGGCGCCTTCGATCCTCAATTATGGGAGCGCACGGCGTGCGCCGCGGCGTTGGAGGCGGCGAGCGAAGGAATCCATCTCACCTTCGCGCCGATGCTGGACGTGTCCCGCGACCCTCGTTGGGGCCGCATCGCCGAAGGGCCCGGTGAGGATCCGTTGGTGGGAGAAAGATTCGCGCAAGCAAAGATAAGAGGCTTTCAGGGCGACGACTTCTCCCGAATTTTTCCGCTGGCGGCCACCGCCAAGCATTTTTGCGCCGGCGGAGCCGCGACGGCGGGGCGCGACTACGCAGCCGTGGACGTCTCCGAACGCGCGCTGCATGAAGTCTATCTGCCGCCGTTTCGCGCCGCCGTGGAGGCGGGCTGTGCGGCGGTGATGACGGCGTTCAACAATGTCAATGGCGTGCCGATGTCGGCACAAGGCCGATTGTTGAACGGATATCTGCGGAGCCGGCTCAAATTCGACGGCGTCATCATGAGTGATTACACAGCGATCGCCGAATTAGTGGAGCATGGAGTCGCCGCCGATTCGATCGAGGCGGCGGCGATCGCGCTCAAGGCCGGCGTCGACATGGATATGGTCAGCGGCGTCTATCTTGCGCATCTGCCGGAAGCGCTCGCGCGCGGGCTCGTCGAGGAGCGCGACATCGACGTTGCGGTCGCACGTGTGCTGCAGTTGAAGAAGCGGCTGGGGCTTTTCGACGATCCCTATCGTGTCGCTCGGCTGGACGACAGCGTCAAGGAAACTCATTGCATACTGGCGCTGGAAGCAGCGCGGCGGTCAGCGACTCTCCTGATCAACCGCGGGCTTCTGCCGCTTTCCGCGAATCTGCGCCGCATTGCGGTCGTCGGACCTCTGGCGGATTCGGGCGCGGATATGCTCGGGCCCTGGTCGGCGGCAGGCGGCGCCGAGAATTGCGTCACGATCCTGGAAGGATTGCGCCGCGCTCTACCGTACTGCGAGATAGCACATCACAGCGGCGTCGCGATCGAGGGCGACGACGAGAGCGGGATCGCGCCCGCCTTCGCTCTGGCGGAAGGCGCCGACGCCGTCGTGCTCTGCCTTGGCGAAGCGGCGAGGATGAGCGGCGAGGCCGCCTGCCGCGCCTCTCTGGGACTTCCTGGCAAACAGCGCCAGCTTGCGGAGCGCGTTATGAGCGCCGGCGCGCCGACAGTCGCGCTACTGTCCTGCGGGCGCCCGCTTGCTGTCCCTTGGCTTTTCAAACGTGCGCAGGCGGTCGTCGCGGCATGGTTTCTCGGCCACAGGGCAGGCGAGGCGATCGCCGATATTCTGACGGGCCGCTTCAATCCTAGCGCGCGGCTCGCCGTCACCTGGCCGTGTGATGTTGGACAAGTTCCGATTTTCTATTCGGCGCGCTCGACTGGCCGGCCTTTCGACGCCGCCAATTTCTACACGAGTAGATATCTCGACTGTTCGAACGATCCACAATTTCCCTTTGGCCACGGCCTCTCTTTTTCGCGTACGACCTTATCGAATTTGCGCGTCGACTGTGCCGAATTGAAAACGAGCCAAACGACGAGAGTCAGAGTCGACGTGTGCAACGAGAGCGACATCGCCACCGAGGAAACGATATTTCTCTTTGCGCGCGACAGGGTCGCGAGCGTGGCGCGCCCGCTGATGGAGCTGAAGGATTGGAAGAAGATCGCTCTACAGCCGCAACAAGGCGCGACCATCGATTTCGTTCTGTGCGCGCAGGCGTTCCAGTTTCCAGGCGAGAATATGGAGCCTACCGTTGAACCCGGTGGCGTCGACATTTTTGTTGGATTCAGCGCCGATGCGGAGAAACTGCTTTCCGCCCGCCTGCGCATTGTTTCCGCTTAGCGCGGCGGGAGGCGCATCATGTCCAATGACTGGTGGCGAACGGCGACGATCTATCAGATTTATCCACGCTCCTTTCAAGATACGAATGCCGACGGCGTCGGCGACCTCAATGGCGTGCGTTATCGGCTCGATTATCTCGTCTGGCTGGGGATAGACGCGATCTGGCTTTCGCCTTTCTATCCGTCGCCGATGCATGATTTCGGCTATGATGTTGCGAACTACTGCGACGTCGATCCGCTATTCGGATCCCTAGATGATTTTGACGCGCTTGTCTCGGCGGCGCATGCAAAAAGCTTGAAGATCATCATCGACTTCGTGCCCAACCACACGTCGAATGAACATCCGTGGTTTCTCGCGAGCAGTAGCGGGCGCGATAATCCTCTGCGTGACTGGTATCTCTGGCGCGACGCCCAGCCCGACGGCGGCCCGCCCAACAATTGGTTCAGTCACTTCGGCGGCAGCGCTTGGAGTTGGGACGAAAGAACGCAGCAGTATTATTTGCATTCATTCCTGCCTGAGCAGCCCGATCTCAACTGGCGCAATCCGCAAGTGCGCGCCGCAATGTACGACGTGCTGCGCTTCTGGCTGCGGCGCGGCGTCGACGGTTTTCGCGTCGACGTCATCTCGCACATTGTTAAGGACGCCGCCTTCCGGGACAATCCGGCCAATCCGAATTTCGCCGGCGAGGGGCCGGATATTGCTCGGCTTGCGCAGACCTATTCGTCCGATCAGCCTGAGGTTCACGACGTGATCGCGGAGATTCGGCGAGTCGTCGATGAGTTTCCCGACCGGGTGCTGATCGGCGAAATCTATCTGCCGATCGAGAGGCTGGTCGCCTATTACGGCAAAGAGCTTGGCGGGGTACACCTGCCGTTCAATTTTCAGTTGCTCGACGCGCGCTGGGACGCCGCGACGATCGCCAACATCATCGAAATGTATGAAGCGGCTTTGCCGCCGGGCGCCTGGCCGAATTGGGTGCTCAGCAATCACGACAGGCCGCGTATCGCCGCGCGCGTGGGCGCCGCTCAAGCGCGGCTCGCAACGATGCTACTCTTGACGCTGCACGGTACGCCGACGCTCTATTATGGCGATGAGATCGGAATCGGCCACGTCGATATTGCGCTGGAACGCGCGCAGGACCCCTGGGGCATGCGAGAGCCCGATCTTGGCGTCGGCCGCGATCCGTCGCGAACGCCGATGCAATGGGACGCCAGCGCCTTCGCAGGATTCTCGACGCGCGAGCCCTGGCTTCCGCTCACGCCTGACTTTGCGACACGTAACGTTGCGACAATGCGTGAGGACGACATGTGTATTCTCCGCCTCACCAGCAAGCTTCTTCATTACAGACACGCGCACTCCGCGCTCGGCATAGGTTCTCAGCGGCTGCTTCACGCAAGCGATCATGTTCTTGCCTATGAGCGGCTTCAGGGCGCCGACCAGATTTTGGTCGCGCTGAATTTTTGTCATGACACCCGAAGTTTTTCGCTACCAAATGGTCTTTCCGGCGCGGTCGCGCTGTCGACACATAGCGGCCGAAGCGGCGAGCGTGTCCCCGCTAAGCTCGAACTTCGTGGCGATGAAGGCATTGTGATCAAGATTGGATAGCTGAAACCCGTCGGCCTCTCGTGAGCGCGCGCAAGATTCCGACCCGAAATCAGCCATCATCGCCAAAAAAGCTCTGCGTGCGGCGAGGACGTCCCTACGCAACTCAAGGCTCTTGGTGATCGGCGCTGTCGCGCTGGCGCAGATAACGGTCGACGCTCTCTTCAATCTGCGCCATCCGTCTCGCCATCTTGGCGTGCGTGAAATTGCGATCGCGGTTGTTCACTGCCTTGAGTTACTGCCGTCGATCGCCACGCCCGTATTCTGCAAGAGGCTCATGTTCCAGCATAAAGCGACGAACCTGGCGCAGACTTTCCGGATTGCGGCGCCGTTGTCCTTTCGGAAGTCGGCGATGGTCTTATGATCGGGAACCAAACGGCCAATGAGCCACATCACCTCGATATTGCGAGCGGACTCGCGCTCCAGGCGCCGGCTGGACTGCACACGATTGAGGTAGCCGTAGATATAAAGCTTTAGCAGCGTGGAAGGATGATACGACGGCCGGCCGGTCTCCTTCGCGACCACGCCCTCAAAACCATCCGATGGAGATCGAGGGCTTCCACGCACGTATCGATCACGTGGACGGAATTGTCCTCGCTCACCCCATCGTCCAGGCATTCTGGCAAAAGTGTCGGCTGGGACCGATCCGCGCCTTCAACGAAACGTCCCATCGGATCCCCCATCAAACGATGTAGGAATCATAGCTGACTCGCGCGTTTTGCCACAGCCAGGGTCAAAACCGGACGGAAAAGCGCTCTGTCCTTTCCAAGCTGAGCAAGTCGTGTGAGGCCGGTTAGACGGTTCGGTTCCCCGCTCCTTTATAAAGCGGCGCTGGCCTCCGCCTTCAATCTCAGCGGAAATTCAGTGCCTTCAGTTGGGGGGAATGGAGGTAGCGGACCCCCGTTTCCTTCTATCCCTCCGTTACCATCTCTCTGAGTCTTACAGACAAATTGGAACCGCCGGCATCCGATTTGTGCGAGAGGATATCCTTTTCTTCGACGAGCAGCGCGATCGACTTTCAGCAACGGAATTGCGCAGCCATGATTGGAATATGGACAACGCCGGAAGGATCACACGGCCTAAGAGAGTTCCGGATGCTGTTGCCGTCTTCAAGAGCGGCGCGAACAAGCACTCACGTCTTGTGAGGGACAAGGATTCGCGGCTGGATTTTCCTCGTCCGCATCTTCAGCGAATTGGTGCAAATCAACTAGAAAAACAGGCCTTGCAAGTCGAACCGGATAGCGCGATTCTTCGTCTCGCGCGCGCTCTCGCTCGCCAAGCCGCGCGAGAAGATCATGCACGCGAGTGCGCTGACAGGGCCCGACCAAATGAAACGCGCCGCGATCTACGCCCGCTTCTCGACCGATCTTCAGGATGAACGATCGATAGAAGATCAGGCCAGTCTTTGCCGAAAATACGCCGAGCGTGAAAGCCTCGATGTTGTCGCGGTCTTTGATGACCGCGCACGCTCTGGCGGATCAATCCTCGGCCGTGATGGTCTGCTCGCACTTATGGACAAAGCGCGTGAGCGCTCGTTTGACGTAATCGTTGTTGAGGCTTTGGACCGTCTTTCCCGCGACATGGAGGACCTTGCCGGTATCCACAAGCGCCTGTCGTTCTTGGGTATCGAAATTCGCGCGGTTCATGAGGGCGTCGTCAACACCGTTTTGGTCGGCCTTCGCGGCTTGGTCGGACAGCTCTACCGCGAGGACAATGCGCACAAGGTGCGAAGGGGGCAGGCGGGACGTGTCGGCAAAGGCCTTAACGCCGGCGGCCTCACCTATGGTTACGAGCCCGTGGCCGGCGATCCAGGGAAACGCTCAATCGTCGAGGCGGAAGCGGAAATCGTGCGGCGGATTTTCCGCGAATATGTCGATGGTCGCACGCCACGCGACATTGCTCACGATCTAAATGCGGAACGCATCACCCCACCTCGTGGTAGGGCGTGGAACGCTTCTACTATCAACGGGAACATGCTGCGCGGTAATGGGATTCTGAACAACGAGCTTTATGCGGGCCGGCTCGTTTGGAACAAGGTCCGCATGGTGAAAGATCCCGACACGGGGAAACGAATCTCTCGCCCAAACGCTGAGAGCGATTGGCAAGCAACGGATGTTCCCGATCAGGCGATTGTCAGCCGAGAGCTATTTGACGCCGCTCAGAAGCGGAAGAAGGCGCGCAGCATCACGAATCCAAATCAGCAACGTCGGCCTCGCCATATCTTATCAGGATTGTTGAAATGCGCGGCGTGCGGCGCCGGGATGGCAAGCAATGGCAAGGACCCATCTGGACGCATTCGCATCCGATGCTCGGCCGCGACGGAAAGTGGCATATGCCCTGATCCCAAGACCTTCTATCTCGACACCGTTGAAGCGGCTGTCCTCAATGGACTGACCGCCGAACTCCGCCACCCCGAAGTCATCGCCGAATACGTTCGAACTTACCACGCCGAACGTAAACGCCTCACCGCCGAGGCGGATCGCAAGCGTCTGCGGCTCGAGCGACGGCTCGGCGAGCTTAACCGTGAAATTGACCGACTGGTTGACGCGATAGCGAAGGGACAGGGAGATCCAGCCGTTCTCGGTCCGAAGTCGACACTCTTGGACGGCGAACGCAAAAAAATCACCGCCGAGCTTGCTGAGACTGCTCCGACCACCGAGGCCGTCGCCCTCCATCCGGCCATGCTCGCTCGCTATGAGGAGCAGTTGACCCGACTTCAAGCCGCCTTGGCAGACGGAATCAGAAACGGCGATACGGAATGTTCGGAGGCCATCCGGGACTTGATCGAGACAGTGACCGTGTTCCGCGACAGCACCCGCGCCGGCGGCGTCCAGGTCGAGATTTCTGGCCGATTAACGGCTCTGTTGGGCGAACAGGCGTACCCCAATAGGGTCCGTGGAGTGTGGGGTAAGATGGTAGCGGAGGAGGGACTCGAACCCCCGACACAAGGATTATGATTCCTCTGCTCTAGCCGACTGAGCTACTCCGCCCCGAGCCGCTTAAGCGGTCTGGAAGAATTTGCGATATAGGTCGGCGTCCCCGCGCAAGTCAAGGCTGCGAATCCCCGCGCGTCAGGGGGCTTGCGTCACCACGGTTGTTGCTTCGCAGCGGCGGCCTCACCCGCGCAGGTCGCGGAGCGGAAGCCTTTCCTTTGCCCGCGCGCCGTGCGACAAGCCGGCGGAGCCCCCGCGGTCGGCCGGCCCGCCGCAGGCCGCCCAGTTCGCCTCGCTCGAAGGGTCCGGGTCGCGCGCCCATGTCGGTCAGACATCCGATCATCTCCATCACCGGCTCGTCCGGCGCCGGAACGAGCTCCGTCAAGGCGACGTTCGAGCAGATTTTCCGCCGCGAGCGCATCGAGGTCGCCTATGTCGAGGGCGACAGCTTCCATCGCTACGATCGCGGGGAGATGAAGGCGAAGCTCACCGAGGCGCATGCGGTGGGGAACCAAAATTTCAGCCATTTTGGCCCTCACGCCAATCTGCTGCCTGAGCTGGAAACGCTCTTTCGCGAATATGGCGAGACGGGCTCCGGCCGCTACCGCCATTACGCCCATGACGAAAACGAGGCGGCGAGGCTCGGCGTGCCGCCCGGGACGTTTACCGATTGGGAGGAACTGCCGGCCGATACCGACGTGCTGTTCTATGAAGGGCTGCACGGCGCGGTCGTCACCGACGACGTCAATGTCGCGCGCTACGCGGATCTCAAGATCGGCGTCGTTCCGGTGATCAATCTGGAGTGGACGCAGAAGTTGCATCGCGATCGGCATTCACGCGGTTATACGACCGAGGCCGTCACCGAGACGATTCTGCGCCGCATGCATGATTACGTGCATTATATCTGTCCGCAGTTCTCGGAAACGGACATAAATTTTCAGCGCGCGCCGACGGTCGACACCTCGAATCCTTTCGTCGCCCGGTCGATTCCGACGCCCGACGAATCGATTGTCGTCATTCGCTTTCGCGATCCGCGAGGGGTGGACTTCCCTTATCTCGTGTCGATGATCGCGGGAAGCTGGATGTCGCGCGCCAATTCCATCGTAATTCCGGGCAATAAGCTTGATCTCGCGATGCAGCTGATCCTTACTCCGAGGATCCTCGAACTGGTCAGACGCAGGAAAGGCGTGACGTGAACGACACTATATTGACGGCGGCCAAGGAAACTTTGGCGGCCGGCGCAAAATCCGATCCGACGCGCGACGCCAACGCCATTCGCGCCTTGGCGATGGACGCGGTCGAAAAAGCGAAATCCGGACATCCCGGCATGCCGATGGGCATGGCCGACGTCGCGGCCGTGCTGTTCCAGCGCTTCATGAAGTTCGACGCCGCTCAGCCCGACTGGCCGGACCGCGACCGTTTCGTGCTGTCGGCCGGCCATGGGTCGATGCTGCTTTACGCGCTGCTCTACCTGCTCGGCTATCCGGGCATGGGCCGCAAGGAGCTCGAAAACTTCCGCCAGCTCGGTTCGCCGACGGCGGGCCATCCCGAATTTGGCCATGCCGCCGGCATCGAGACGACCACCGGTCCGCTTGGCCAGGGGCTCGCGACCGCGGTCGGCATGGCGCTCGCCGAGCGCCTCTCGGCGGCGCGCTTTGGCGACGATCTCGTCGATCATTTCACCTATGTGATCGCGGGCGACGGCTGCCTGATGGAGGGCGTCAGCCATGAGGCGATCGACCTCGCCGGGCATCTGAAGCTGTCAAAGCTCATCCTCTTCTGGGACGACAACTCGATCTCGATCGATGGCCCGACAAGCCTTGCGACCTCGACGGACCAGATCGCGCGTTTCGCCGCCGCCGGCTGGCACGTCGCCCATGTCGACGGCCATGATCCAGAGGCGGTCGCGCAGGCGATCGTCGCCGCGCAGGCCGATCCCCGACCTTCGCTTATTGGCTGCCGCACGCTGATCGGCTATGGCGCGCCGACCAAGCAGGGCAAGGAAAGCTGCCACGGATCGCCGCTCGGCGCGGCGGAGATCGACGGGGCGCGAGAGGCGCTCTCCTGGCCGCATGCGCCCTTCGAACTGCCCGACGACGTGCTGGAGGCCTGGCGCGCGGCGGGACGGCGCGGCGCAAAGGCGCGCGAAGCCTGGGAGGCGCGACGCGGTGCGTCGCCCAAAGGCGCCGCCTTCGACGCCTTCATGAAAGCGGACGTCGCGGCGGAAATCGCCAAGCCGCTCGCCGAGTTCCGTGCGACGCTCGCCGCCGAAAAGCCGAAAATCGCCACGCGCAAATCCTCGGAAATGGCGCTCGGCGTCATCAACGCCGCGACGCAGGCGACGATCGGCGGCTCGGCCGACCTGACGCATTCGAACTTCACGATCACGAAGGGCATGGGCGAGGTCGCGCCGGACGATTTTTCCGGCCGCTACATCCACTACGGCGTGCGCGAATTCGGCATGGCGGCGGCGATGAATGGAATCGCGCTGCATGGCGGCTTCGCGCCCTACGGCGGCACCTTCCTGGTGTTCTCCGATTACGCCCGCGGCGCGATCCGCCTCTCGGCGCTCATGGGCCTGCGCGTCATCTATGTGCTCACCCATGATTCGATCGGCCTTGGCGAGGACGGGCCGACGCATCAGCCGGTCGAACATCTGGCGGCGTTGCGCGCCATGCCGAATCTCAATGTGTTTCGTCCGGCCGACGCCATCGAGACCGCCGAATGTTGGGAGCTGGCGCTGGCCAGCCGCCACACGCCGTCAGTCTTGAGCCTGTCGCGACAGAACCTGCCGACGCTCGAGCGGCCCATTGGCGAAAACCTTTCCGCCAAGGGCGCCTATGTGCTGCGTGAAGCTGCCGGAAAGCGCGACATCACGCTGCTCGCCACGGGATCCGAGGTTGAAATCGCCCTCGCGGCCGCCGACATTCTGGACACGCAAGGCCTGAAGGCCGCCGTGGTCTCCATGCCCTGCTGGGAACTGTTCGAGACTCAGTCCGAGGCCTATCGCGCCGAAGTGCTCGGCACCGCGCCGCGCGTCGCGGTCGAGGCGGCGGTTCGGTTCGGCTGGGACCGCTGGATCGGCGAGCGCGGCGCCTTCGTCGGCATGAGCGGTTTTGGCGCAAGCGGGCCGGCCGGCGAACTGTATAAGCATTTTGGCGTCACGGCGGAGGCTGTGGCTGACGCGGCCCGTACGCTAGTTAAGACGTAAGAGATAGCGGAGGCGACAATGGCTCTGATCACCCTGCGGCAACTGCTCGATCACGCCGCCGAGCACGACTACGGCGTTCCGGCGTTCAATATCAACAATATGGAGCAGGGCCTCGCCGTCATGGAGGCGGCCGCGTCCGTTGAAGCGCCGGTCATCATCCAGGCCTCGCGCGGCGCGCGCAGCTACGCGAACGACATCATGCTCGCCAAGATGATCGAGGCGCTCGCCGCGATCTGGCCGGACATCCCGCTCGTCATGCATCTCGACCACGGCAACGCCGAAGCGACCTGCGCCAGCGCCATCCGCTTCGGCTTCACCTCGGTGATGATGGACGGTTCGCTCAAGGCCGACGGCAAGACCCCCGCCGATTACGATTACAATGTGCGCGTCACCCGCAGCGTCGTCGACATGGCGCATTGGGTCGGCGCCTCCGTCGAAGGCGAACTCGGCGTGCTCGGTTCGCTCGAGAGCGGCATGGGCGAAAAGGAAGACGGGCACGGCGCCGAAGGCAAGCTTTCGCACGACCAGCTTCTCACCGATCCGGCGCAGGCCGAGGATTTTGTCGCCCGCACCAAGGTCGACGCGCTCGCGATCGCGATGGGCACGTCGCATGGCGCTTACAAATTCTCGCGCAAGCCGGACGGCGCCATCCTGGCGATGAAGGTCGTCGAGGAAATCCATCGTCGCCTGCCCAGCACGCATCTCGTGATGCATGGCTCGTCGTCGGTGCCGCAGGACTTGCAGGACGCCTTCAACGCCGCGGGCGGCGAGATGCCGCAGACTTGGGGCGTGCCGGTCGCCGAAATTCAGCGCGGCATCAAATATGGCGTGCGCAAGATCAACATCGACACCGACAATCGCATCGCCATGACTGCGGCGATCCGCAACGTTCTCGGCAAGAACAAGGGCGAATTCGATCCTCGCAAATATTTGAAGCCCGCGATGGAAGCGATGCGCGCCGTCTGCAAGCAGCGCTACGAGGAGTTCGGCACGGCCGGACAGGCCTCGAAGATCAAGCCGATCCCGCTCTCCGAAATGGCCAAGCGCTACGCCAGCGGCGCGCTCGATCCGCAGTTCGCCGGCAAGAAGGCGGCCGAGTAGCGTCATGACCGGCGTCGTCATCGCGCCCTCGATTCTCTCGGCCGACTTCGCGCGGCTGGGAGAGGAGACGCGCGCGATGGCTGACGCCGGCGCCGACTGGATCCACCTCGATGTGATGGACGGGCATTTCGTGCCCAACATCACCTTCGGGCCTGGCGTCGTCGCCGCGCTGCGTCCGGTGACGAACCTGACGCTCGACGTGCATCTGATGATTTCGCCGGTCGACCCCTATATCGCGGCTTTCGCCGAAGCGGGCGCCGACGTCATCACCGTTCACGCCGAGAACGGTCCGCATCTGCATCGCTCGCTGCAGGCGATCCGCGCGCTCGGCAAGAAGGCCGGCGTGTCGCTCAATCCGGCGACGCATGAGAGCGCGCTGCAATATGTGCTCGACGATATCGATCTCATCCTGGTGATGAGCGTCAATCCGGGTTTTGGCGGGCAGAGCTTCATCCCCTCGCAGCTCGACAAAATTCGCGCCATACGCGAAATGATCGAACGGCGCGCGATACGCCTCGAAGTCGACGGCGGCGTGACGCCGCTGACGGCGCCGCAGATCGTCGAAGCCGGCGCGGATGTTCTCGTCGCGGGCTCGGCCGCCTTCCGCGGCGGGCAGCTCTGCTATGCCGACAATATCGCGGCGCTGCGGCGGGCTGCGGCGAGCGCCGGCGCGATCGCCGTGTGATCGAATTTCCGTCTGGCGTCATTCCCGACGCGCGAAGCGCGACCGAGAATCCAGATCAAAACCAGCGCTCATGAATCGGCTCGGGATTCCCGGTCAAGCCTTTGGCCTGCCGGGAATGACGGGCGCAGCGAACGGGTCGACTGGAACGTGTGAGCGGCTACGCCGCGCCGCGCGGCAGTTGATTGTCGCGGCGGGGCGCGCTATCGCCTCTCCTGCGCATTGGGGCGTCGCCAAGTGGTAAGGCAGCGGATTTTGATTCCGCCATACGGAGGTTCGAATCCTCCCGCCCCAGCCATGCATTCCCGGAAGTTCACAAAGTACGCTGACTTTGAGAAAAGGGCCGGGATTCCGGGGCGTTTGCGCGAGGACTGGCGTCTCAGAGACTTTATGGAGCCGGATATCCCGCTCTCAATCGCGTGATTCCGGCCACAGTCTCAGTCGGCGATTTTTCAATGTCCGGGTTTTTCGACCGACGCCGCCCGAGACTGGTTCGCTTCGCACGCTGACTGGTTCGCTTCGACGCAGTTCGGTCGGCGAACCCGGATGTTTATTCACTATGTCATCCGTTCCGGATCGAGACACGACGTGGGCATGAGACGGCGCGGCGCCGGCCGCAATCGGACAAGATCGTGATTGGGATTTTAGCTGAGGCCGAGCATTCGCTCTTGATCCGCCCAAGCATGAGGCAGAGCTTGTGTCAGGCTGGAGACGGTTACGCCTGAGGGAGCGGCGCCGTCGGCGATCGCCTGAATGACTTTCGGCGACAGGAACGCCAGGACGGTTAAGCGCCGGACATGACGTTCGGCGAGACCTTCGTCGGCAGCGATGTTGTCGAACGATGCGGTCTGATCCGAAAGGATCGTCTCCAACCATCCGCGTGAACGCGCGATCGCCTTCAGCAGCGTCTCCCGCGTTTCGGAATCGATCGTCTCTTGGCCCGTGGGCGCATGCGCAATTCCCTTCCGAGGCGAACGTTTTGGAGCAAAGGGGATCGTCAGCTCGGTCAATCTGTTCGGCGCAATTTCAGAGTCCGATAGATCCGCTTGCAGTTCCGGCTCGCGAAACGTGACGGCGATCCGATCGGATACGAGGACGATCCGTTCGATCCGGGCTCGAATCAGATCACGATCGGAAGCGCCATCATTTGCGTTCAACGCTTTCCTTACAGCGTCGCAAACAAGTTGCTCAACGTCGGGCGCCGACATGCGGGAGACCGTTCCCGCTTCGCTTTTTCGGTTCTGCAGCAAGGCGTGAGACACGTAATAGCGATAACGCACGCCTTTCTTGTTGGCGTGGCTAGGGCTCATCGGGTTGCCGCGATCGTCGAAGAGAAGACCAACGAGCATGGAGGAGGAACGTGATCTCGTGAGCTTTCGCTTGACGGCGCCTTCGGCCAATCTCGCCTGAACCGCGTCGAAGAGATCGCGATCGAGGATCGGCTCGTGCTCACCCTTGTGGATTTCTCCGCGATAGGCGATCTCGCCGACATAAAAGCGATTTTTCAGCATATGCGCGAGGGGACCGACCATGAAGCGCTCGGCGGCGATAATTTTGCCGCTCACGAGGCACCGGGGTCTTGGTCTGACGCCTTCCCGGTCGAGAGCCGCCGCCAGTTCGCCGATCGATCCAAGGCGCAGGTAGTCGGCGAAGATTTTTCTTACCAGTTCCGCCTCGTCAGGAACGACTTCAAGCTTCTTGCCGACGCTTCGATAACCCAGAGGAACCGGGCCGCCGACCCAGATCCCCTTGCGCTTGGAGGCGGCAATTTTGTCCCTGACGCGTTCACCGATGACCTCGCGTTCAAATTGAGCGAAGGACAGCAGCACGTTCAGGGTCAACCTTCCCATGCTTGTGGTGGTGTTGAATGATTGAGTGACCGAGACGAATGAGACGTCGAACTCATCGAAGAGTTCGACGAGCTTGGCGAAATCGGCGAGCGAGCGCGTCAGGCGATCGACCTTGTAGACCACGATGATGTCGATCTTACGGGATCGGACCTGCTCTAAAAGACCCTGTAACGCCGGACGCTCCAGCGAGGCGCCGGACAATCCGCCGTCGTCGAAGCGATTGGCGACGAGACGCCAGCCCTCATGGGCCTGACTCTTGATATAGGCCTCACATGCTTCTCGTTGCGCGTCGAGAGAATTGAAGGCGAGGTCGAGATTGTGCTCGGTCGATTTGCGCGTGTAAATCGCACAGCGCTGAGGCTGGGCGGCGGCTGTTTTCATGCGCTGCGTCCCCGACTAAAAGTGGGAGAGCCGGCGGCTCGCGTGTCGCCGCTTGAAGGGCGTGCGGGAATGGTCGGCTCGGGCGTATTCCTGCTGGGCCGAATTGAAGATCTTGTTGGCAGGGCGCGTGATTGGATTGTCTTCTCTGCGTCTTGTAACCGCTCAGACTCTTCGGCGCCTCGCAGACCGAAGAAGCGCGGCCCGTTCCAATTTGTGCCCGTGATCTTCAAGGCGATGGTCGATAGGCTCGGATAAACCCGTCCCTCCCAACAGAAGCCGCCGGGGACGACGAGCACCTCCTGCGCTTTGCCCTGATATTCTCGGACAATGACGGAACCGATCTTCAAGCGTCTCGAGGGCGCGGAGCCCTTCTTAGCGACTGTCGCGAGAAGCCGGCGCAGAGAAGGCTCCAATCCGCCGAGGCGCTCCTCTTGCAGCCGGTGTGCAAGGGCGCGGGCCATGAAATCCTTCGTCAATGCGGCAGGCGGTTCGTGCTTCCGCTTCTCGCGCCACATCTCGCGCAGCTCTTCGATGTTCATCGCCGCGATGCGAGTGAGCTCCGTATCGAGCATTCCGCGCTTTGACAGACTCTCCCGCATGAGTTTACGAGCGACGAGACTCGATCCGACTTTCGCCGCCGCCGCCTTGCCCATGCCATGCGGCGCAACGGCGACGCCATCGTCCCGCGCAGCGGCCTTGGAAAGCACGATCAATTGATTGTCAGTAAGTTTCTGCATGTTCTCCTCCGTCGTGAACAACAGCATCCGCTGTCACTGACACGACCCGCCACGGCGCTGTGCCGGCGGGGTGAGGAGAAATGGCTCCGAGCTCTGCGTGCCCGTCCATGACCCCAAGCAACGCTCTGCTCCGCAGAGAAGTCCAGAGAATTCTTAAAGCGCCGTAAAGTCTCCCGACTGGCAAGCCTAGCGTCCTTCCTCAGCATGGGTTCGATGACGAGGGGAGGTGACTGCAAGAAATGTATCGACGACGCGGACCCCACAAGCGCGCCCACGGAAGGGACGAGGCCAATCTGGAGGCGCGAGGGAGAAAAAATCCCGATTTACTTTCCTAAAAACGGCATGATGAGTTTAGTCCGTAAAAACATACTTCTTTCAAGTCCGTGACACAAATCTGACAGCGAGTTCGGCAGTTTAGACTGCGCGCGTGGCAATTCGAGCTTGACTGTGGGAATAGCTCCGCTAGCGTTGCGGCCCGGTGAGGCCGAAATCCATTGAGCGCCTTCGAAGGAATTTTTTGATGCTAAAGCGCGGCGGCTCCGGAAGAATCCTGATTGCAGGGCAATCCCATTGCTTGCACATCCCTCGCGGCTGAATTAGTTCGCCCGGTCGCCGATGGCGACCGCGAAGCGTAAACGACGCGCGAGAGAATGGTCATGTCATCCTCGACAACTGAATCGATGCTGGCGATCGTCATGACGGCCGGCGAAGGGTTACCGAGCAATGCGGGTTTGGCGCAGGCGATAAAGGCGCGGATTCCGAATATCGTCATTCCTTCCGAAATCCTCGCCGACCAGAACGGAACGCTGGTTTTCCTCTATGAGGATTACATGTTCGCTGTCGGGAAGGTCGACGCGCCGTGTCCGATTTCGAAAGATGATCCCTGCGTGCAATTCGCCTGGTATTGGCCGGACGCCTGGGAGGCGGTTTCAACACACAAGGCGCATCTTTTGCCGAGCGTCAGCGGCGGCGCTGACGCCAAACGCCGCGCCACGTTGCACGGTCAGCTGGTCGCCGCTGTCGTTGAGGCCACAAAAGACGCCGTAGCCGTTCATTGGGCGAGTTCCGACTCGCTTTGGCCGGCGCCGCTCGTCGCCCAAACCATCGCGCCCGGCGACCGAAAGCCGCCGATGCCGTTTTGCGTGGGGGTTATGCTCAGCCGCGACGCCGACGGCGGCGTGTCGGGCATGACGCGAGGGCTTGCCGCCTTCGGCCTCATGGAGATCGAGGCCGGAGGTTTTCAGGGCGACCCGCGCCAGCTCAACGGCTTGATGCTCGATCTCGCCGGCTATCTGATCGAGGCGGGGCCTGTCATCAAGGACGGCGATACGATCGGGCCGGACGCCGCGACAAAGATCATCGTGCGGCATGAAACGTCCGGCTTCGTGCCCGGACGGCCGGTCTATCGCCTTCATTTTCAGGGGAAGGGCGGCGCATGATGCAGGCGGCTGAAGTATCGGCGGAGACTCGGCGCATGCGCGGACGAAAGCCGAAGGCGCCTCAATTTTACAGGTTCGACGCGGCGCTCACTGACCGGCCGCCATTCTTCAAGCTGGCGAATAGGGAGCGCTTGCAGGCATGCGGTTCGCTGCTTGCCGAGCCTGGCTGGCCGGATGGCTATGCGCGGCTGACGCGTCACCCCTGGCGACTTCCGGACTATCGGGAGCCGCCGCTGCTCCTGTTCGACAAGAAGTTCGGCCGCCCGGCGCGTGACGTCGAGAATCAGGACGGTCTCTGGTTCGTCACCTCCGCGATGAAGGCCTTTCTGGAGAATGTCGATCCGGGGGCCTGCGAGTATCGCAAATGCGACACCGTATGGACGTCGGGCGAAGCGGGGCCGGAATATTGGCTCTGTTCGGTCATCCGAATGCTTTTCGGACGGGACGTGATCGACGTCGACAAGTCGACGAAGGTCAAGGTTCGGATCGAGCCGGACGGCTTTCCAACGTATCAGACGATTTCAGACCGTTCTGTGCACCTCAAGCCTGAAGTCGTTGGCGCCGCACATCTGTTCCGAATTGTCGAGATGGGGCGAGGCGTCTACTGCGACCAATTCGTGAAAGATTCATACAAAGCGGCCGGCCTGAAAGGCGCGGACATCTACAAGATTGGCGTCGAGTGAAGTTGGCAAAAAGTGGCGTATTGGTGATGAATTCAACGCAGAAAATGCTAGAAATTTAGAGGCATGCAATGGAAGAGGCACATCATATTATCGAGCAAAAGTTCGAGATAATATTCGGCGATTTCTTAGAGAGGTGGTTTGATTTTAAAATCCAATCGCCCGCCAATCTGATCAATCTCCCGGCGAGTGACGCCGACGCGCTACGCCTCCTGAGGGACGAAGGTGTCCATGCCTCGCCGCACACTGGGCGACACTTGCGCATCTATACTCAGAGCGTCAAAAGCAGCTTAGAAGCAATTGAAACCTATCTCACCAAAAATCCTGGTGAAGTTGATAATGCCAAGAAAGCTTTCGAAACGCTGGTGTCGGGCTTGAAGGACAGTTTGAAGCATAAGGTCGGCGAAGAACTCTACGGGCGGCTTTACACAAACGCTAACAAACTGCTGGATGACACTCTCCCGAAAAACGCAAAAGGCGAAGTTACAAACGCCGGCAAGGCTCTGGCGCGCGCGGCGGCTACTAAAGAAAATACCCAGACTCTTGAAAGGCTGAGCGCCGCCGTCGCGCAACATCTGACGCCTCCGAATAGTGGCGTTACAACTATCGTCGGCCGCATTGCGGCGGCCGTCGGAATTTCCTCTGCTGGAGATGCCCTTGCCGTAGGCGCAAAGTTTGTGGGAGGATTCGCTGGGCTCCCAGTGACCGTTGCGAGTTTTGTGCTCGAACCCTCTCCAGCGGGAGATGGTTCGGCAATATGGGGACCTGGCGCCAGTCCCCATCCTGAAGGGTCGGTTGAGTTCTTCAACCCTGGCGCGGCGAGATCCCAACTCGACGTGACAGGCCCAGGAAGCTCCTCCTTTGGCAAGGATTACGGCGATGGCAATCTGCCAGGGAACGGCATTTATTTCGCTCCGGGTAACTCGGTCACGCCCGGCTTCGGAAGCGGTCTCTTCGGCGACGCGACGAGCGGGCTGGGCGGTCTCTTCGACGACACGACCAGCGCGCTGGGGAATCTCCTCGGTTCGGCCAATTATTCCTTTGGCTTCATCGACAACGGCTTCATGTTCGGCGTGAACTGGGGCGGCTATCAGGGGCAGAATATCAATTTGCCCGACTTCGGAAAGCCTGTGCTGCCCTTTGACGGCGGCGGATCGCAGGGTGGGTGGAGCTTCGGCTTCAACAGCCTCGGCGACCTCGGCCGCATGGCGCAAGGATTCTGGTCGGATACGAAGGCGCTGTTCTCGAGCGTCGGCAATTTCTTCGGCAATATCTTTGGCGGCATCGGCGATTTCTTCAGCAGCATCTTTCCGGTGGCGCTCGATTTGAACGGCGACGGCGTGCAGCTGACGCCGGTGACCTCGTCGAACACTTTTTTCGACATGGCGGGCGACGGCTATCAGCATTTGACCGCCTGGGCCGCTCCAGGCGACGCGCTTTTGGCCTATGACGCCAACAATGACGGGAAGATCGACCAACAGAACGAAATCGACTTCACGCAATGGGACCCGACGGCGACCTCCGACATGCAGGCGCTGCGCGACGTGTTCGACAGCGACCATGACGGAAAGCTCAGCGCCAGCGACGCGAAGTTCTCGCAGTTCAAGCTGATCGTCAGCAACGCCGACGGCACGCAGACGCTGCAGACGCTGGCGCAGGCGGGGATCGCCTCGATCAATCTCATCGAGGACCAGACGAGCCGCACCTTCGCCGACGGCTCGTCGATCGACGGCCAGACGAGTTTCACCCGTACCAACGGAACGACGGGAACGGCGGCGACGGTCACGCTCGTATATGACGCTGCAGGCGCCGCCCTGCGCTCGACGACGACGCAAAACGCCGACGGCTCCAAGACCATCGACAATAAGTCGCTCAATGCGGATGGGAGCGTCGCCAGCGAGCGGATTCTGACGACCTCGGCGGATGGCAAGACGAAGACGCTGTCGGTCGATCTCGATGGCGACGGGGTGATCGACCAGATCCAGACCTCCGTTACGGTGGTCAACGCCAACGGCTCGAAGACGGAAACGGTGACCGACAAGACCGCCGGCGGCGCGGTTTTGGCCCGAAGGGCGACGACGACCAGCGCAGACGGTAAGTCGATCACGATTCAGACCGACCCGGACGGCGGCGGCGTCTGGACCCGCGTCGAGACGATCGTCGTGGCCGCTGACGGCTCACGCACCAACACAGTCTCGAACTTCAACGTCAACGGGTCGCTCATTGACAAAACGATTGTGACGACGAGCGCAAACGGGCTGACAAGCCAGACGCAGACAGACGTCAATGGCGACGCCGTTTTCGATTTAACCACGAACGACGCCGTCGTGGTCAACGCGGACGGCAGCCGCATCGAGACGGTCAGGGAGACGAACGCTAATGGCTCCCTGCGCGACGCCTGGGTGAAGACCACCAGCGCTGACGGACTTTCGAAGACGACAGTCTTCGATCTCGACGGCAATGCAACGACAGATCTGACCACCACGGAAGTCGTCGTGAAGAACGCCGACGGCTCGTATTCGACGACGATCAGCGACTTGAATCGCGACGGCTCGCTCCGGGATCGCACGAAAACCCTGCTTTCGGCCGATAATCTGTCTTTGACAACGCAGGTGGACGCCAATGGCGACGGCGTGTGGGACGTGACGACCACGGACGTCACGATCATCAACGCCGATGGCAGCCGGACGCAGACCGTGACAAATTTGAACGCGGATGGCTCCAAGCGCGACAAGACGGTGATCGCCAAGGCGGCGGATGGCCGGTCACGGACGATCCAGATCGACCAGAACGGCGACGCGATCTGGGACAGCGTCGAAACCATCGTCGTTGCGGCGAATGGCTCGAGCGTCGATACGACGACCAGATACAACAGCAACGGCAGCATCATCGACAAGTCGATCGTCTCGACGAGCGCCGACGGGCTGACGCGAACCAGCCAAATCGACGCCAATAACGACGCAATCATCGATCTGACCACGACGGAGACGACGGTAAAGAACGCCGATGGCTCGTCCACCCAGACGACTGCGAACAAGGCGAACAACGGCGCGCTGAAAGACAAAACGATCACGACGACGAGTGCGAACGGGCTGAATGTCTCGACGCAGCTGGACATCGACGGCAATGGAACGATCGACCAGACAATTGCCGATGTGACGGTGGTCAACGCGGACGGCAGCCGCACGGAGACGATCACGCAGACGAACGGCAATGCATCGTTGCGCTCGAAAACAGTCGTGTCGACAAGCGCCGACCACAAGACGGTGACCACGACCGCGGATTTGAACGGCGACGGCGTGACGGACGTCATAGAGAGCGTTGTGACCGCGACGAGCGGGCTCACGACCGACACCGTCTCAGAATATAATCCGAACGGAACCTTGCGCGCCCGGACAGTTTCAACCGTCAACGCCACTGGCCTGTCGAAGACCGCGCAGAGCGATGTGAACGGCGACGGCGTGTGGGACACGACGGTTACGGACACGACCGTGCTTTACGCGGACGGCAGTCGCATCGAAACAGCGTTGACCAAAAACGCCAATGGCTCCCTGCGGTCAAAGATCGTTGCGACAACGAACGCCACGGGCCTGTCCGTCACGACGCAATCCGACGTCAACGGCGACGGCGTGAACGAATTGACGACGACAGATGTGACCGTGCTCAACGCCGATGGAAGTAAGACTGAAACGGTCACTGATTTCAACGCCAGTGGGACGAGGCGCGATCAGACAGTCATCGTGACCAGCGACGATGGGCTTTCGGTCACAACCTCCATGGATCTCGACGGCAATGGGAGCGTCGACCGAATTCGCACGGATGTCACCACGCTGAACGCCGATGGCGGCCAAGTGGAGACGATTACGGACAAGAATGGCGACGGCACGCTGAGGGACAAGATTGTAATAGCGGTAAGCGACGATGGGCGAACGAAAACGATCTCCAGCGACCTGAATGGCGACGGGCAGAACGACAGCGTCGAAACGATTTCGGTCGGCGCGAACGGCTACACTGTCGATACGGTCGTCGATTACAATCCTAATGGCTCCCTACGGGACAAAACTGTCGTTCAGACAAGCGCCAATGGCCTGTCGGTGCAAACACAAACGGACGTCGACGGCGACGGCGTTTGGGACGTGACCCGGATGGAGGGGACCGTCCTCAACGCCGACGGAACCAGATACGAGGTTGTCGCCGATCTGAATTCGAATGGCTCGAAGCGCGCCCAGAAATTAATCTGGACGAGCGCGAATGGGCTCTCGAAGACGGTTTATATGGACGTCAACGGCGACGGAGCATGGGACACCACCATGTGGGATGTCGTCGCGCTGAATGCGGACGGTTCAAAGACGGAGATTTCTTCGGAGACGAACGCCAATGGCGCCCTCAGGGGCAGGTCCATCACAACGACGAGTTCTGACGGCAAAACCACCTCTATCAACCGAGACGTCGATGGTGACGGAATAACCGATCAGACCGAAACGATCGCCCTCCAGGCCAATGGAGACACCGTCGACACACTTTCAGACCTGTCCAGAACAGGCGCGCTGCAGAGCAAGCGCATCACGACAACCAGCGCCAACGGGCTTGTCGCGACAGTCACCTATGACAACAACGGCGATGGAGCCGTCGACCGGACGGAAACTGACGTCACCGTCTTAAACAGCGACGGAAGCCGCGTGGAGACCTACACGGACTACAATGGAACAACAGCCGGCGCCGTCGTCGAGCGGATCGTGAAGACTGTCAGCGCGAGCGGTTTGATCGTGACGACCGAGCGTACGGGCGTGAACGGCTATGAGACGCTCAATTCCTATGCAACGGACACAACTGTTCTGAACGCCGATGGCTCGACGACGGAGACGGTCGCCGTATCGGCGACCGCGGGCGGCGCGCTCAAGACCAAGGTCGTCACGTCGACGAGCGCCAACGGCCTTTCGAAGACGACACAAACCGACGTCAACGCCGACGGGCGGTTTGACGTGACGGATACGACGGTGACCAATGTCGACGGGAGCCGGGTCGAGACGCTTATCAATCTGAACATGGACGGGACGTTGCGCCAGAAGGACGTTTTGACGACGAGCCGTGACGGCCTGACGCAGGGCCTTCAGCGGGACACGAACGGCGACGGCGTCTTCGATCATTTTGAAGCCAAATCGCGTAACGCTGACGGCTCGACCTCCGACATCGTTTGGGACACGACCGCCGCCGGCGCGTTGACCTCGAAAATCAGCACAACGCTGAGCGACGACCAGTTGTCAAAGACAACGTCGGTCGATTCGAATGGCGATGGCGTGGTGGATTTGAGCCGAAGCCAAACGACCGTGCTGAACGTCGACGGTAGCCAAACGATCACGGTCGCGGATTACGGCTCTGCGGGGATTTTGCGCGACCGGACAGTGACGACGGTGAGCGCCGATGGTCTCACCAAGGTGTCGAAGATCGATGTGAGTGGCCGCGGAACATCACTCGAGACGCAAAATGATGTCACCCTACTAAAAGCGGACGGCAGCAGCACGCGCACGCTCACGAACACCTATGCCGACGGAACGATCAAGGATCAGATTGTAACAACGACGAGCGACAACGGCTTGACCACGAATATTGTCACGAGGGGCTATGGGGCGATCGCAGAGGCCAACGAGACGATCACGATTGCGGCGGACGGCGCGAAGACCGATACGGTCTCCTTGACTTATTCGAATTCGAGCTTGACGACGACCGTCACGACAACGACGAGCGCAGATGGATTGATCATCACCTCCCATGAAACTGGCACGGGGATGGGATGGCAACAGGGCCCTCCACTTTACGTCTATGGCAACCCTATCCCGACCGTTGGCCTAGCGGTCAAGAGCGTCGACGTCACAAGCACGAAGGTCTACGTTCCAAGCTCCAACGGTAGCTATGCTTGGTATGTAACATCGCCCGACAGCTATTCGATTAGCCTCCTTGGCCTCAGTTCGGGATATCTCGGCGCTTATGCGTCGCATTCGATTGACGAGAATGGCGTGGACACCTGGGTGTGGAATGAAAGCCCAACATCGACCTTTAGCCTGTATGGGTACACATTCAGCACCTACAACGGCGGCGGAGCGAAATCGATTACGATTGACGTTGCTTCCGAGCAAAAGTTCGTCGCGATGGCCGAGCGCATGTACGACACGCTCCTCAACCGGGACATGAGCGAGAGCGAAAAGCAGTTTCTCGCGGACTATATTACGACGAGCGGCGCTGGGGCGGAGTTCGATCTCAATAAGCTCGCTGCCGACGTCATGACGAACAAGACCTATTTACCGACTCCGGCAGGAGCGGTCGCTCTAGGGAGCTTGCCGCCGCCGACGGAATTTATCGGCAAATATGGCGCTCTAACGGACGCCGAATTCATTGAACAGATGTCCCAGAACGCTCTCGGCCGCTACGCTACGCTGGCGGAGCTGAATAATTATCTCTCTCAGCTCAAGGCCGGGACGGTTACTCGCGCCGATATCGCTGTCGCCCTGTCGGAAAGTTCAGAACATGTCGCCGACGGCAACGTCCATGAGACGACAAACAACACGGTGAGCGGTGGGCAACTGGTTTCTATCGATCACACGACCGACAAGCAGGTTGCGACGGATATTCTAGGGCAACTCTATTACGCTGCGTTGAAACGTACCATGACCGGCGCTGAAATCGCTGCACAGCTGCCGAGGATTCTCAACGGATCGGCGACGGAGTTTCAGATCGCCGGCGAACTCATCGCGTCTTCGGAATTCGCTACGAAATACGGAACGACGACCGATGCAGCCTTCGTCAATCTCGTATTTACCAACGTCTATGGCCGAGCGCCGACGTCGACGGAGTCTCAAACCTGGGCCGGCATGCTGACCGCCGGGACAATTTCAAGGGCGGATTTACTTGATTCGGTTGCGCGCACAATCGATCACGCCACCCTTGGCGGCGTCAACGTCACTGCGATCTACGTGACGAATACCGGCGCAACGGTCAACACGGCCTTGACCCCCGTGATTTTCGAAAATGGATCTGGCGGAACGGTCTCGAGCAGCGGAAACGCCATCACCCTCAAATCGAACACAAATGTCACGGTCAATGGCTCCAATGATCCGGTCGCCGTGATAGGGACCGGCAATCAACTGACCGTGAACTCCGGAAACGTCACCGTCGACGCCTCCGCCAGCGCGACTGTCACTGGATCAGCCAATAAGCTCGCGACCGACGTAAACGCGACTTTGTCGGTTGCAGGTCACGACAACGTCGTCAATGCCGGCGGCGGTTCCACAGTGAACGTCGCAGGCGGCGTAATTAGCACTGTCGTGATTGGCTGGAATTGGGTGTGGGGATGGCCAGTCGCGATCTATGGCACGGAGAATCATACGAATACGATCAACATCAGTGGCGGCAAGGTCAACATTGCCGCCGGCGACACCGATACGATTAACGGTTCAAATAATGATATTGCCCTTCTCGGGTCCTCAACGATCACGGAGAATGGCAACAACAACAATTTCGTGTTCCATCCAGGGTTCGGGACGGATGTGATCTCTGGTTTCGATGCGTCGGACACGTTGCAATTTGATCATGCGATCTTTGCGGATTGGTCGCATCTTCTTGCCGCTTCATCTCAACAGGGAGCAGATACGCGTATCACGTTCGACGCAAATAACACGATCACTCTCAGCAACGTCTCTCTGTCGAGTCTGACTCAATCGCAAGTGCAATTCGTGTAAACGGAGGAGACGCTGGCGAAGCTCTAATGGGCGAAATGAATGTCTTATGGGAGGAGCAGGCGTCGCCAGGAGTCGGTTCTGGGGGAGCGATTGGGGAATGGGCGATTAGGAGCGCATGGTCTATGCGGCAGGCCGCCCAACTTGTCTTCAAGCAATCTGATTGCGCGAGTTAGGGTCGGCTGGGAGTCGTGGCAGCAGCGCTCGACGTCGGATCGCGCGATATCAGTCTAAGCGGATTCGGCGGGTTTCTCTCTGATTCATATGGGCCATCGCCATGCTGCGTGGATATTGCGCAAGACTTTCTCGACCTCCAAATTGTTCCCTTCGTCAGGTCGGTTCAGTAGGAAAGACATGAACAGGCGAAGTCCCTTTACATATGAGGCAGGAGGTAATAACGGGAAGCAGATCATAGCTTTAAGGTTCGGCTGAAAATGCACGATGCTGCGGCGGATGAAACCGCGCCGACCGAAGAAAGGCCCCATGAAGAGCCGGCGGGGCGCCTTGAAGACTCCGGGTTGCAGGGCCTTTGCGGGATCGCCGCCTACTATCGCATTGTCGCTAGCCCTGATCAGATCCGGCGGGAACTCGCGCTTCACGGAACGAGCGTCAGTTGCGAAGACCTCGTGCGAGCCGCCGTTCTTATCGGGCTCAAAGCGCGCTTAATTCGTCCCATACATAAGCAAAGGCTTGCCGCTCTCCCTTCGCCTGCGATCGTTCGAACGCGAATTGGCCGATTCGAAATCTTTGGCGGCAAAATGCCTTCTGGCGATTATCGCCTCGTCGATCCGATCACGCGCGCGGATCGTAGCCTTCCCCTAGATCAAATCCATGAGGTGATCGACGCGGTAATTCTTGTTTCTCGTAGACTTGGCGGCGCAGGCGTCGAGCCCAAACATTTTAGTCTTCGCTGGTTTCTACCTTCGATTTGGCGCTATCGTCGGCCGTTGCTTCACGTCCTCGTCGCATCGTTCTTTGTGCAAATCTTTGCCCTGGTGACGCCGCTTTTCTTCCAGGTCGTTATCGACAAAGTCCTCAGCCACAGGGGCTACGATACGCTCTTCGTTATGATCGGCGGACTGGCGGTTATCGGCGCTTTCGACGTTGTGCTTCAGTATTTGCGCACATACGCGCTGTCGCATACGACCAATCGGATTGACGTTGAACTCGGACGCCGCCTGTTTTTTCATCTCTTCCATCTGCCGATGGCGTATTTCGAGACGCGATCCGCAGGGCAGACAGTCGCGCGCGTAAGAGAGCTCGAGACGATCCGTTCTTTTTTGACGGGTCAGGGGCTGTTTTCGCTTTTGGACATCTTTTTCACGATCGTCTTTCTTGCGGTTCTGTGGGCCTACTCCTGGAAACTAACGCTGATCGTCATCGCCTCGATACCGCTTTACCTTATCGTAGCGGCGTTCATTCGTCCGATCCTCCAAGAAATGATCAAGGAGAAGTTCAATCGCGGCGCCGAGAGCCAGCAGATGTTGGTGGAAGCGGTCGTTGGCGTGCAGACGATCAAGTCGACTGCTGTCGAGCCCTCGATGCAAACGCAATGGGAAGAAAAACTCGCTTCTTATGTATCGAAATCATTCGATACTGGATTGCTGGGCGCGGGGGGCCAGTCCGCGATTCAATATATCAGCAAACTCACAAACGCGCTGCTGCTGCTCTTCGGTGCAAAAGCGGTCATCGACGGCGAGCTATCGGTGGGGGAATTCGTTGCGTTTAACATGATTTCCGCTCAAGTCGCGCAACCAATTTTGCGGCTCTCGCAAATCTGGCAAGATTTCCAGCAAGTGCAGATCTCTATCGATCGTCTGGGCGATATCCTGAATGCTCCGATGGAGCCATTAAATCTCGCACATGGGAATTTGCCGCCTGCTAAAGGCGAGATCGAGTTTCGGAACGTCACGTTCCGTTATCGGCCTGGTTCGCCTGAAATATTGAAAAATATCTCGTTCAAGATAAAGCCGGGAGAAGTCATCGGAGTAGTCGGACGCTCCGGATCAGGCAAGTCAACCCTCGCAAAATTGGTTCAGCGCTTTTATGCGCCTGAAGAGGGGCAAATCCTTGTCGACGGCGCTGACATTATGCAGGTCAATCCGGCGTGGCTTCGCTCGCAGATTGGCGTCGTGCTCCAAGAGAACCTGCTCTTCAACCGCAGCCTTCACGATAATATCGCGCTCGCCAATCCTGCGATGTCTCGGGCGCAAGTCGTGGCCGCGGCAAGAATGTCCGGAGCTGATGAGTTCATCAGTCGGCTAGCCAATGGCTACGACACCATGGTGGAGGAACGGGGCAGCAATCTTTCTGGGGGACAGCGACAGAGAATCGCCATTGCTCGCGCGCTTGCAATCAATCCTCGGATTCTCATTTTCGATGAAGCGACCAGCGCCCTGGACTACGAAAGCGAACGCATCATTCAGAAAAACATGTTCGAGATCGTCAAGAGCCGCACCGTTATCATCATCGCTCATCGTCTGCAGGCGGTCCGGAGATGCGACAGAATCATTAGTCTCAGCGAAGGGCGCATTCAAGAGATGGGCGCGCACGATGAACTCATCCGCAATCCGAACGGTCTCTATGCTCACCTTTGGTCTCTTCAGAACGATTTGGAAGCCGTTTGATGCGGCTAAAGAGGAAGATCAATCTCGCGAAGCCAAGCGCTGACGGATTGCCTCGTCTTCGCGCTGCGGCGGAACAGCTTGCGCTCGTGAAGTGGGCGCGCTCGGATGGCGAGTTCCTTCCTGCGGCCATCTCGATTATGGAAACCCCGCCCTCTCCGATACATATCGGTCTGCTCTGGGCAATCTGTTTGCTGTTGAGCGTCGCGCTGACATGGATGTATTTCGGTCATATCGACATCATCGCAATTGCGCAGGGGAAAATTCAGCCGGCCGGCCGCGTAAAAACGATCCAACCGCTTGAGACCGGCCGCGTGGTCGCGATCCATGTCGAGAACGGGCGGCATGTTGCTGCCGGAGAGGTCTTGGTGGAGCTCGATCCGGCGGAAGCTGCTGCGGACGAAAGGGGTTCCTCGATCGTCTACCTGGCCTATGTCGCGGAGAAAGTGCGCCGGAAGGCCTCCTTGAACGCGATCGCCAATAATTCTTACGACAAGGAAATAGCGGTTGATTGGCCGAAGGAGATTCCAGACCAGCTCAAGGAACGGGAAGGTCGTATTCTCAGAGGGGATTTAAGACAGCTTCTGAGTTCACTTAAGAGCATTGATGCGCAGCTTGATCAAAAGGAAGAGGAACAGAAGCGCCTCAAAAATACGATCGCGAGTCAGGAATCACTGCTCGCGACTCTCAAAGAGCGCGTCCTTATGAGAAAGGGACTGCTCGCCCGCGGATCGACGCCTAGGGCGGCAGTCATCGATTCGATCGAGGCGCTGCAGGTCCAGCAAACCAATCTTGCGACCCAACAGGGGCAGCTCACCGAAGCTCAGGCCGCGAGCCGCGTGCTGCGGCAAGAGCGAACAAAGCAAGTGGATGCATTTGTCGCCGAGAACGAACAAAAATTGGGCGAAGCAGAGCGCCAGATCGATGATTTCGAGCAGAGACATAACAAGGCGCATGAGAAAACCGAACATATGACGATCAGGAGTCCGATCGCTGGAACGGTGTTCGGTCTATCGGTTACTACAAAAAACCAGGTTCTGACGACGGGCGAAGAACTCATGCGAATCGTTCCCGATGACGCTGATCTTGAGATTGAATGCTATATTCAGAATAAGGACATAGGATTTATAAAGAAGAATCAGCCCGCCATTGTGAAGATCGAATCATTTCCATTCACGCGCTATGGCTCGCTTGACGCGACGGTGACGCGTGTTGCGCATGACGCGATACCCGAGCCTGACGCTCAAGCGCTCGAAGGCAATCCGACAAAGCCCGCCAAAAATAGTTATTTCGGCGGCGCGCAACGCACTCAAAATCTCGTCTTTCCGGTGACCCTCCGCTCGGAGCGTTCGACGATGAATATCGATGGCGTCGATGTTCCGTTGTCTCCCGGCATGGGCGTTACCGTAGAGATAAAGACCGGGCGGCGCCGCATTCTCGAATATCTGTTTTCTCCACTGCTCGAAGTCGCGTCACGCGCGATGAAGGAAAGGTAATTTTAGCTCGATGTGCAGGCTTGGAAAAACGCCGATGTGCGCGCGCGTGCTGCGCGATCAGTCGTGCCGGCGAAATGTTCTTCTAGCCTGCATTGTGTGCTGTGTATATTTTGCGGCGGCGCACGCGAGTGGAGACACGATAAACGGCGCGTTGGAGAAGGTTTACACGACAAACCCCGAAATCGACGAACAGCGAGCGAACGTTCGCGTCCATGATGAAGAGGTCTCAAAGGCCTATTCCTATGCGCGACCGAAAGCGAGCATATCCGCAACGGGCGGGCCGCAAAGAACGCTGATCCGCGCTCCGGCCGGTATTGATCAGTTCAGCAGCAGAAAATACCAGAGCGACAAATATTCGGGCAAGCCGCTCAATGCGACCTTCGCGTTTCAGCTGCCTGTGTTGGATGGGGGCAAAACGAGAGCGAGCGTAGGTCAAGCGGAAGCCAGCGTATCAGCTTCGAGGGCAGTTCTTCGTGATGCGGAACAGCAGGCGCTCTTGAAGGGGGCTACGGCATATATGAATGTGCTGCGCGATGCAGCTGTGGTTCGTCTCAAGAAGAATAACATCAGCGTTCTTCGCGAGCAGTTACGGGTAACAGTGGATCGCTTCGAATTCGGCGAAGTGACTCGCACAGACGTGGCACAAGCCGAAGCCGCGCTCGCCCAATCCCAAGCCGATCTGGCGGCGGCATTCGGCGCGCTCGAAAATAGCGCCTCGGTCTATCATCAAACGATTGGCGTCGAGCCAGAGCTGCTGCAACCGGCGCCGTCCCTTGAAGCGCTTCTTCCCGCGAGCCGGGAAGACGCAATTGCGATCGCTCTTGCCGATCACCCTTCCATCGTCGCCGCAGTTCACCAGATTAATGCTGGAGAATCTGCCGTGAGAATCGCGGAAAGCGCGATCCTGCCGACGGCTTCTGTCGGAGCTCAAGTCATCCAACAATTCGATTCATATTTTGGCTATCCAAAAACCCGGCAGTTTGGCGCACAGGTGTTCGGTCAATTGAACGTGCCTCTCTATCAAGGCGGCGGCGAGTACTCTGCGATACGGCAGGCGAAAGAGCAGCTCGGTCAGGCAAGAATTCATGCTGACGTCGTCAAGAATTCTGTCAGAGCGGCGGTTATTCAGGGCTTCAGTCAGTTCACGACAGCGAAGGCCGCCGTTTCATTCAACATGAAAGCCGTCAAAGCCGCTGAGGTGGCGCTGCGCGGGGTCAGAGACGAAGCCGCTTTCGGACAACGCACCACGCTCGACGTGCTGAATGCGCAACAAGCGCTGCTTACTGCTCGCGTGAATCTTGTGACCGCGCAACGAGACAGGGTTGTGGGCTCCTATGCAGCGCTTGCGGCGATCGGGCGGCTCTCATACGCGACCCTCGACCTGGATGTCATGCCTTACGATCCATCGGTGCATTTGGAACAAATTCAACATAAGTGGATTGGCGTTTCTGTTCCCGAGGAGCAATCAATAATAGAGAGCTTGCTCCCTTAAGAGCTTGGATATCTCATTTTACCGATGCAGTGGACCGAAGTCCGCGTCGCCCATCGAAACGTGCAAACTAATGGCGTAAATCCGCTTGCCCATCACAGGACGAAAGGTGCGTCGTTGCGCGCGTGTGGGCGGGCCACTGGTCGCGCGGAAAAAGCCCGCGCGGGTCCCGCACGCATACCCTGATCCCATGCCGATCGGCGTAGGCGAGCTCCGCCAAAAAGGCTTTGGCCGGGAGCAGAGGAGTGCTGAACTCATCTGGCCCGATTCGGCGGCTGGTCTTGGGATGCTAGATGTCGAGGGCGGGTCGAGAGGTTCGAGGCCGAAGTCGTCGAGGATCAGGAGATCGGCGCGACCGAGGGATTTGATGAAGCGCGGAGGGCGGCCGTCGCCGCAGGCGAGGGCGAACTCTTCGCAGAGCTTGGTCCTGATTGAACCAAGGAATCGTCCGCGTTGCGTTGCCGCAGCCAATTGAACACCAAGGTTTCTCCGATCTCAAATCCTGCCCACGCATGCCTGAGCGCCGCCGTGCTCCACTGGAGCGGGAGCGAACTGTGCATCAGCGGAGCAGTCCTCCAAAATGCTAAGCTCCACTCGGTCTTTAAGCAAAGGCTCCTCATCGTCGACTGCGCGCACCAGCTCAAGCATTATGTCTGCGATGCCAACAGAGACTCGTGGGCTCATTTCCCAGATAAAGTTCTTCGCCAAGTCAAGCAGCTGCAGGATGTTTAGCCGGGCGGGCGCAGGGGCACTCTTGTCCGTCACTTTGCATCTCCGAGGATGGGAGGTCTGATCGGGTGGATGGTTGGCGAGGTTTCAGAGCGATCCGGATTTCTGGTGGAACGATCGTGACGCGTGGGATTGGCGTGGGCGCCGGCACCTCGCTTGTGATCGTCATCTCGAATGCCGCGGCGAATTCCAGCGCGAGCAATTGGAGCTCCAGCATCGCGACGCCCATGCCTACGCACACCCGCGGTCCAACCCCGAATGGAGTCCACGCGGGATTTCTCAGATGGTCCCGATCGAGCCTAAAAGTTTCGGGTTCGGTCCAGAACCGAGGATCCCGATGCATGTGCCAAGGGCTGACGAGGAGCGACGTGCCTGCAGGCAGGCGTTGTCCGGCGATCGTCACAGGCTTCTTGACCTCTCGCGAGAGCCAGTAAGCAGGCGGATAAAGCCGGAGGACTTCGCGCGCGGCGGCCGTAGCGATTGGCGTTCTTGCCAGCAGCTGGGGATTGATTTCGCCGCTTTCGTCAGAAATCGAGGCGGCCTCGTGGGCGATCGCATCGCGGAGCGCGGGATCGATAGAGAGAAAATAGAGAAGCCACGCCATCGCGGTTCCGCTGGTATGGTGGCCCGCGAGGAACAGAAGCAGGATTTCGTCGTTCAGTTCTTTTTCGGAGAGCTGCAACTCTTCGAGCGCTCGAATGAGCGAGTCTTTTTTTGCATTGCGTCGCGCGCGCTCGACCACGAAGTGCATCATGGACGTGCCTTCCGCGAGCTTGCGTTTTTTGCGCGCTCGTACCCAAGGCAGGTCCGGAAGAATTTGAAAGATGCCGGCCGCGAGGTCGTCTTCGATCAAGTTCACCGCTTCCACCATCAGGGCTTCGTCGCCCGGGGCCAGCGCGTCGGGACCAAAAAGCAAGAGACTAATAATGCGTAGGGCGAGCGGCGCCGTCGCCCGATGCGCATCGAAATCCGGCTCGGTCGCAAGCGCTGCGGCGTAGCGACGTAGGAGAGCGGAAATGCTGGGCGCAATGTTCGTCGCGAGGCCGCGCGCCAACTGTGCGTGCATCGCGGCGCGACGCTCCCTGTGCCGCGGTCCGCTGAGCGTGAACGAACTATCGCCCATAATCTCGCGTAGCTTGTAGATCAGCCTGCCCTTGTCGATCTCCTCTTCGGGCGCCGAAAATATCGGCTTCGTCAGCTCGGGGTCGGTCACGAGGTAGACCGGGGCAAAGCCCATATTCAGACGACGCAAAGGCTCGCGCGACGTGCGGCCCATCTCAGTAAAGAAAGCGAGCGTGTCACGCCGAAAGCGCGATATGTCCGAGAACCAATGTCTCATCGATAATCTCCACGTTCTGAAGCCTTTGAGTGAGTTTTTCCAAAAGTGCAGCTGGCTGTGAGGCGATGGGAATTTCCCCGAGGACGGCAAAAATGGGTTTTTGAAAGCGATCTGTTCCGACTTGTTTCGACTCGCCGTAGCGCCGCGTCACGATGCCCAGCCGCCTCATCAGTCGCTCATGCTGCATGTCAGCAACGGCGATCAGGCATCGTGCCGAACGCGTCTGCGCAAACGCTATGAGCAGCGCGTAGAGTTGAACGCCAGCGTCCGAGCGATTTGGCGCCGCCGCAAACCGAGAGATCTCCCAAGCGTCACTGGCCTTGGGCAAAGGCTGATTGTCGGAGAGATGCGAAAACACCTCTGCGCTCAGGTAAGGTCGATCGCACCGCTGTGCTCGAAATGAGCCGATCAAATGTTTGTCTTGCCATAGGCCGCACAATATTGCGCCACATGCGTCATAGTCGTCCCTCTCTTCCTCACCGTTTACCCGCAATTTCCAGCCTTTGTTTTCAACGAAAATTCTTTTGCGAAATCGCCGAATTTCGGCTGCGCGCGCGTCAGATGCTTGATCCTCGAAGAAGATAGCTGTGCTATTGTCCGAAACATTCGCCATCGCCAGCCCCCCAGCTGCTGGGCTGACGATGGCGCAGATCGAGCTTCAGTCCCCATTCTCAAAAATGGGTAGTTTTAAATGGCGACGTCCCTCGACGAGGCAATTGCGAAAATAGAGGCTGCATCAACCGTCGAAGAACTCACCGCTGTTCTTCAATGGGTTGCCGAAGACTGCGGATTTGCGTCCTATGCCTTTGTCGACATTTCTCTGGCAGGCGATCAGGCGCCCCTCGTCGTGACTACGAACCGGCGGGATTGGGACCAGACATACCGTCAGGAGAACTTCATCGAAGTGGACCCTGCGATTGGCGTGGCGCGTCGGTCGAATATTCCTTTCAGTTGGTCTTCGTTGCCGCTGCCGGAGCGCAAGGGGCGACGCATTCCTGGCCCGCTCAAAACCCTTTTCGCCGCCAAGGATCACGGATTCGCAGAGGGAGTCGTCATTCCCTTCCATTACGTCGACCATCTTGGCAGGCCCTATTCCAGCGTGTGCACGTTCTTTTGGACCGATCCGCTGAGCGGCTTTGTCAACAGCTTCAGGGTCAACAAAAACTGGCTGCATTTGGTCCTGATCTATTGGGCTCAGCGGACGATCGATCTCGTCGCGAAAACCCAGCAGTTGCCTCATCGTTTTCTCGACAGCGAAGGCCAGCCTTTGGCGGCGGTTTCCCTCACCGATCGTGAGCGGGATGTCCTCTCCTGGGCGGCGCGGGGAAAAACTGCGTCAGAGACAGCGGACATCATCAATGTCGCCGAAAGCACCGTCGTCGTTCATTTGAAGCATGCGATGGCCAAATTAGGAGCCGCGACCAAGACGGAGGCTTGCGTGCGGGCGATTTACCTTGGTCTGATCAATGTGTGAGGCGATCGAGTGAGCATCCCTGCGCGTAGCTGAAACGTAGGATCAGCGCACCGCGTGTGCTGAGCGCACATCCATGCGTCGAATCTTGCCCTAATCATCACGGAATCGGCGGGCCACTTGCTCGCCAAGTCTTCTTTTATGAACTCGATGCCGTCGCGGGCCTCTTTCCAGCTCACCTGATTCTTCGTGAGCAACAATTCGGTCAGCCGAATAGAATTCGTGACGACCGCTTCCGCAGAGAGCTGTTTCATCGTTCGACCTCGCAACTGATGGGAAGCCAACAGGTTGGGCGCGCAATCTGTCCGCGCGGTAGATCAGGGAAGCAAAGCGGCGGGAGCTTGACATTAAAATGGGAGAGAAAGGACAAATTTGCGTCCTTGTGGTGACCTCTCGAAGAATTCAAAGTGCAATGCAACCTTGCATAATCATTATATTTTTTGCAATTCCCTATGATTTGACGGCCGGCAGGCGACCGGCTCTTGGCCAGCAGCGTTGACACTGGGTTGCGTCGCTCGCCTTTGCAAGCGGGCACCTTCTTGACCCCTTCAGCGTCATGTTCTTTGTTCGTTCACATGTCTACCCACCGCCGCATTCCCAAGAACACCGCCGAATATGCGCGCTGGCTCGCAGGCGAGATCTCGCGTCGATATCGGCCGACCTGGTTTGAGCCCGACACGGCGATGTTTCTCGCGATGGCGCTAGAAGGCTATGCGAGCTGGCTCGACCAAAAGGAGGCTAGGACGCTGAACTTCACGGTGACGGCGATCGACGACCTCGGAACGTCACGAGTGATCGCCGCCGCCGACAACGTCGAGGTCGCATGGGCGGCGTACAGCGCTGCAATCCCAAAACAAACCCATGGACGTCTGATGCTACATCAGAAGGCACGAATTATCGCGCAGCATCCCACGGAAGTCGCGTAGGGCCCGAAACCGAATGGAGACTGCTCTCGCCGGAGAAGCGCAGAAAGCTTCTCGCGGGACATCGTCTGGACTGAACAGCCCGGCGAAGGGGCTGTGGAACTCGGAAGCCGCCGTCGCGGCCGGCGACGGCTCTTCCCCATCTTTCGACGGCTCCGGTAGCGCCGCCTCAGATCACTGCGCTCGGGGCAGCAGGCCAACTTGAGAAAAGCGGCGCGCGAAACCGGCTCTTCCGGCCAGCTGCGCCATCTGAGCTTCATCAGGTCGCCGAGAATTTCGATGACTTCGGACTCGTACCAGCCTCAGGGTCGGTCGTGGTGAGCACGACGCTGCCAACCTCGATATCGCCCAGCAGCCGGTCGGCTGCGGCGCACCCCGGTCTGTATCGACCTTTGGCGAGTCAGCCGAGGCCGTGCTGGCCGATGGCGCAGTTTGTGCCTAGCCCCCCAGCGGCACCGACAATCGACCCTATAGCCATGCCCTGAGGGAAGGCAATAACGCCCCCCGCTGACGAACACCCGCCACTTGGGCTCCTACATTTGTCAAGTATAATAGCGCGGATATATTCTAAAGGATTGTAAATAACGGTATAAACTAACGGATCTGAGGATTAAGACGGAAGGCGCACATGAGCGACATCTACGAAGACCTGCTTAATCGCCATCGCTGGGTTCGCGTCATGGCCGACTATTCTTGCGATGGGGTGTGGGACATCGAGGGAAATTCCTGTGGGACCGAGGAATTGCCGATCTCTCCCGCGCTCGTCAAGCGCCTTCGCCGCTGGCAGGCGCACTATGAGGCGATTCGAGGATGCGATCGAAGAAGAAAACCGGCTCCCCCGAGAAAGCGACTGGACGAATTTTTCCGCCGAAGGCCTCGCCATTGCTCGCGCCGTCAAGGCCGAATTACCCGGCTGGACGGTGTTCTACTTCGATGAGGCCAAGGCGTGCGTCGTTCCCTTGGACGGGAAGCGCCGGCTACGGAGCACCTTTGAATACGAAATCCTGCTCGATGACGAATCTTGCGACTAAGAAAACATCTTGCTCTCGGAGAGCGCCAAAAGAATGTCGCCGCTCTTTGAAAAAATTCGTCGCACTGTGGCGCTACTACCTTCAATAAGATGCGCGAGTGCTATCTGATCTGCGAACTAATATCATGACGGCGCGACTCTATCCGATCTCCAGAGAACGAATCTCTTCAATTTTCTTCAGCCTCATTGGCGCCCTTGAACCCTTCGACGACCGCACGAGCGATTTCGAGCCTGGGGAATATTTTGCCGCGCGGGACATGAAGACCGGCGGCGCTCCATGCTGCGCGGGTCGATTTAAGGAGGGCGCGCTTCGGGATATTCTGAAAATACATAAGCCTGATCGTAAAGTCGGTATCGCTCAGTTGGAGCCGCTTTGGCAGCGTCCCGTTAAGGAGCGCCACGAATATTGTCGCAGCGTCGGCGCATCGGAGTCCTGCCTCTATATTTTCTGGCAAAGCGCATCGCTCATTGACGGCAATTTGCATAATGAAGGCGTCCGTCAATTTGATGCGCTCTTCCATATCTTTGAGTTCCGCTTCATTCGTCGGCCCTGTGAAGAGTGGCGGCTTTCCATATCGGATGATGATATCGTCTGGGTGTGGAAGGTGCCGCGCCGGCGCCTCGCCCTTTGATTCAGCTTCCTTGATTTCGTCCCGACATTGCTGCTGATAGGCCTCCCAAAATTCATTCTCAGCTTTGATCTCGATCGCCTTCTCTCGTTCGATCCGCTCATGCAACAAGGTCGATGTTCTCAGCGCATGAGGGTTGCCTTTGAGGCCCGCATTCTGCAACGCGCGAATAAGAGCCTGTTTGGCTGGAATGACAGAGACGCTATCGCCCTCACGGATCGTGACGCCGCGCTCGCCCTCTTTCAGGATCAATTCCTGTATGGGAAGCGGCTCAATCCGGGGATGAAATGGAATGCTTGAGGTTTTCTTAGGCCTTCCTTTTGGATTGCCTGATTGCCCTTTTTGGAAACGCGTTGATTTTGGCAGGGTTGGAATCGGCTCGCCAAATACGAGCGCGCTCTTCAAACGATCCACCATTTCGTCGGAAAACAAGTGTTCCGATCGCTCAGAGGGATCTTCGGTCGAAGATTTGTCGGCGCGACGCTTTGTCATGAGTCATGATTCTCGGGCAAGGAGAGGATTATCATTTGGGGGTTTTTCGTCGGGAAGCGATCGGTCTCGCTCGACGAGCGCTCCACGTTTCCGGCCTTGTCGATCTTGCCTCGTTCGAGACGTCATGCGCGCCTTTCCTGCCGATCGAGCGGTCGGCAATCGCTCGGCTGCAATGTCTTCGAAGCGTCGGGTCGTTTCGGCGTTGACGGCCGACTTGCCGGTCAGTCTCTCCCAGCGGGAGACGATGACGTCGCAATAGAGAGGGTCAAATTCGATAAGCTTCGCCCGTCGTCCACATGTCTCCGCCGCAACCAGGGTCGAGCCGGAGCCCCCGAAGATGTCCAGGACGATCTCCCCGCGCCGAGAGCAATCCTTGATGGCGTCGGCCACGAGCGCCACTGGCTTGACCGTCGGATGCATCGACAAAGCCTCGGAACGATCCGACCCAAGACTGCTCACGCCGGGGTAGTCCCACACATTCGTGCGGTAGCGCCCCGTCTCGCCGAGACCAAAATTATTGGTGTGTAGGGCGGTCCCGACTTTGAAGACGAAGATCAGTTCGTGCTTGGAACGATAGAAGCTGCCCATGCCGCCATTGGTCTTGTTCCAGACGCAGAGGTTCTTGAAGTCGGTGAAGGCGGCTTCGCCTGCTTCCGTCATTTCACGGATGTGCCGCCAGTCCATGCAGGCGAACGCGATCGCCCCGTCCTTGCAAACCGAGGCGGCGTTGGAGAGGGTTATGGTCAGGAACTCGGTGAAAGCCTCGCGAGACATCTCACCCGCGGCCATAGCGAATTCCCGGTGGCTGTGGCGGCCGAGCCCGGTGACATTGCCGTCGATCTCGACATTGTAGGGCGGATCCGTGAAGATCAGATCGGCTTTCTCTGCGCCAAGCAGACGGGCGTAATCACGCTTCTCCCTCGCGTCGCCGCACAGCAGCCGGTGTTTTCCCAGGATCCAGAGATCGCCCAAGCGTGAAACGGCCGCTTCGGGTAAATCTGGGATGACGTCGAGCCCATCCGGCGTCTCGACCGAAGCCTCCCGCGCCTGATCGAAGGTGAGATCGATCTCCGCCAAAGAGAAGCCGGTGAACGAGAGGTCGAACTCCGTGTCGATCAGCGCCTGAAACTCGATCGCCAGCATTTCCATGTCCCAGCCGGCGTTGAGGGCGAGCTTATTGTCCGCAATGACATAGGCGCGCACTTCCTCCGGCTTGAGATGCGACAATTTCAGCGTTGGGACCGTTTCGAGACCCAACTCCTGCGCCGCCAAAACCCTGCCATGGCCGGCGATAATGCCGCCGTCGTCCCTGATCAGGACTGGATTCGTGAAGCCGAAGCGGCGAATGCTCTCCGCAATTTGCCGGATCTGTTTCTTCGAATGACGCCGCGCGTTATTCGCATAAGGCTTGAGGGAGGTTACGGGCCGCAATTCGATCGCGGGGGGAGTGGCGTTCATGGTCTGCCTCAACAGCAATTTTGGCGGGACCGGCTTGCGCGCTTCGCGCAATGAGCTCCGATCGAAGTTGCGCAAAGGCTTTCACAAAGAGATTCAGCTCGTCAATATTCTGAACGGGGATAAGCTTGGGGAGAGCACCTTTAAACACCGATTTAATGGTATTCCACGTATAGATTATCACCCCAAAGGCTATTGCTGTAGCAACAAAATTTCGCAGCGGAGGAGGGGCTTTCAAAGGCCCTTCAATGCCCCTTTAAGGGCCGTTTAAGAACCCGCGCGTTTCAGAGGGCGCTTTATACCAGTCCGAATGCTTGCAAAATACTGGCGTTGCTTCGAGCGCAATGCCGCCTCGATCGGGTTGGGACGCCCCGCAATAGCAAGCACCCCGCTCAAGAGGTTGGTCGAGGGCCAATTCAGACCCTGGGGACGGGCTCGAAATCCCGAATCATCCCGTTCGATTCGCAACACGCAAGGCGTTGTCGCATTCCGACAACATCCACCCGCCTTACGGCGCCGCCATTCCAGATAGCGACTCGCCTCTCCCGCCTAACGGCGCGCTCATCCCGCTCAACGGCAACCGAAATCCAGATAATGGCAATCGAATCCCGGCTAATGACAATCCGATCCCGGGTAACGACAAGAAATTCACCTGATAAAAGGCCCGCCTCCCGTGTTCCTGGCCACATGCGTCCCTGTTTTTGCAGCAGGAAAAACGACGTCATGACACTGAAATCACGGGGGTTTCGTCGCAGACGATAGGGGTGAAGCATGAATTTTTGAAAACCTCCCTGATTTTCCCGTAGTCAGGGAGGGGAGCGAGGCGAGACGGGTTCGCAGGGACTGCGTCGTCAGCCATGCATTCCCGGAAGTTGGGACCGGACGCGGACTTTAGGTTCGCTTTGCGCGCAGACTAGTTCGCTTCGGCGCGTTCGGCCGGATCGAGACAAATGGAGGCATGAGACCTCATTTGGCTCCGGACCCGACGCGTCAATCGGCGCGCCGGACATTAGCCGACGTAAAAGCAACTCGTCATAACAAAGTAGATCGCTTCGTCGTGATCTGACGGATCGGAAATGTCCGACGGCGCCGCAACCAATAGAATCAAAAATCAAATAGCCGTCCGAATCCGCGCCGAATGGCGTGAAGTTTTAATCCAGAACCGTCCTGTCGAGGCTCTGGTCAAGCAAACGCGCAGGCGGCCAAGCCCGCGACCCCGCCTTCAATATGAGCGGTGATCTTGGCCCAGTTCGGCGCGTCCGGACCGAGGGCCGAGGTGTCGCCACACACTCGGAAAGCGCTTCCTCCTGCGCTCCGGGATGTCCAGAAGGATGCGCGCATCAATCGGTCATCGGTCGTTCGGTTTACGAGATTTTAAACGGCTCGAACTGGCGTCGCACAGCCTTCACCGATCAAAAATAGGATCGGCGAGGCGTTGGCAGAAAATTGGCGCGGGAGCATCTCACAGCGCTCCTAATCGAGCAGAGCGGTCCATAGGCGGCAATGACACGCCAGGTCGCCGCCAACGGATCATTGAAAGCTCGGCCTTGTCTGAAACGCCAAATAGGCCCATATTTTTCGCAAGGTTGGCCGCCATTTGGGCAGTGTCGGCTTGATGGAGACATGACAATGATCGAAACATTGATAGGACTCATCTTTCTCGTCATCGTCATCGGGGTTTTTTGGTGGGCCGCGACAACCTTGCTCCGTGTCATTCCTCTCGCGGAGCCATTTCGGACAGTTGTTAACGTGCTCGTTGTTTTGGTCGGGGTGTTCATTGTTCTTTATGTCGCGCAGATGTTCCTGGAGGCAGCCGGCATTAAAGTGCCATGGCCGAAGATTAGCGAAGCTAAGTCAATACACTCGATTATTCGCGCCTGAGCGATCTGTTCACACTGACATGGACCCCGCGAAGCTGAAACCGTTCGAGATGTTGGCTGATAAGTCTCCTAACCCCGGTCGCCGGGGGTTAGGAGCTACCGCCCATCCGGAAGGCGTGCGGCGAATCGACTATCTGATACGCATCGAGGAAATTCTTCCGGGCGCCGCATTCCGGATCGTCTCGTCATCAACGCCCTTACCTCGTCATTGACTTGAGCATGGACGCGGATCGCGTCGATCAGTCGCTTTCCAGCGGATAGAACTTGACGCCGCCGCCGACATTTCCCGCGCGCGCAAGCGAGCCAATTGATTAAACTTTGGTGCGGTTGCGCCAAAATCCACTACCTGCATTATCCGCGAGGGTTCGAGAGGAGAAACGATCATGTCGTCACCGTTGGCGCGCATGGCGCTCGGCGCTGTAGTAGGCGCGGCGGGCGTCGCGCTATTGGGCCCGCACATCGCGCGCCGCGCTCGTCCGGCCGCGAAAGCCGCGCTGAAAGCAGCGCTGGCGGCAATGCACGAGGCGCGGATACGGGGCGGCGAAATCGCCGAAGCCGCCGAGGATCTCTACGCCGAGGCAAAGGCGGAAGCGGAGGCCGAAGCCGCGGGGGGCGCGGCGCCTGTCGAAGAGCCCGCGGCCGTTCTTGAAAAAATCAATTCCCCGATGAATCGTGATGACGCATTTTCCCATCCACCCGAGGAAACGGTCATGACAAAGCAACCGGGACTCGACGGCCGCCATCGAGACAAGAACGGCAGAATCAGCAAGAAACATGGCAATACGCTTATATCCACATTGCGTCAGACCTATGGGGCCGGATTCGCTCCGGGGCGGTCTGACGATGAGAGACTGGCAGATGTTCTGCACGACCTCGACGAGCCGTCTCTCAGTCATCTGATCCATGACGTGCAAAAGCAATCGACTTGATTCGTGTTTGATGACGGACGCCTCGCACCCATCATTGGATTGAGCTCCGACACATTATTGTTACGAAATTCACCGACTTCTCTTTTGTCCGTCGGCGTCTCCCATATGATGTGCTCGACAGATATTGTGGACAAGCCAAAGCCGCCATCGCACTGAAGGAATGGACATCATGGATATCCAGACGCTGCTCCTCATTATTATTGTTGTTCTCCTGCTCGGCGGAGGCGGTTGGTACGGCCGAGGACGTTGGTTTTAGACACGAGGCAAGCGCCCGCAGCGGATCCAGTCTGAATTTAATAGCGCGCCTCCTGGCGTTATAATGTTGTCCGATCGTGCGGCAAGGACGAGCCATTGGCCTGGGCGCGACCCATTCACCGGATCGCGCCCCAGCAGCGAAAAACCGAATTTAGATTACCAGTGAGGATATCGCCATGAAGGGCTTTGTCGAAGACATTGAGGAACTGACCGAGGAGAACAAGGACTTCCGGCGCGTTCTCTATACGGGCAAGCACCTTCAGTTGGTGCTGATGGCTCTAAAACCCGGGGAAGAAATCGGAGAGGAAGTCCACTCGGACCACGACCAGTTTTTTCGGGTCGAAAAAGGCAAGGGCGAAGTGCTGATTGACGGAGTCCGTACGAAGATTAAGAGCGACGATGCGATCATCGTGCCCGCAGGCGCTCGCCATAACGTCATAAACACGGGTGAAAAGCCTTTGAAGCTCTATACGATTTATGGCCCGCCGGATCACCGGGACGGCGTCGTCCGCGCCACTAAGGCGGAGGCCGAAGCTGGTGACGAGCACTTCGACGGCAAGACGACGGAGTAGCCGCTCAAGGTTGCGGGCGGAAAACCGATCGCCCTTTTTGCCTGCTGCCTCGAGCATCGGCCGCCGACACGAACCTGACTGCGGGTGCCGTCGAACTCTCGGCAGACACGCGCGCAAAAAAATCAGGTCAAGGATTTGATGTCGCGCGTGGACCTGTTCGTCCTTCATCGTTCTACTTGGCGTTATCGTCCACATTGAGGAAGTCGCGAAAAGCGGCAATCATTGACGGGATCAGCTTTGCCCATCCGGCATAGTCCTCTTTCACACTTTCGGTTGCAACTTTAGCAGCGCCGTGCAGCCAATCGACTGGACGCGCGTCGAGATCATTGCGAATGGCTGGCGTCTGCTCTTCGCTGGCGGCGTGGATTGCGCCGAGGTCAAAGCCCATGGCCTCGAGCAATTGGAGGTTCAACTTGGCGCCTGCGTTGTCGCCGAGGTCAATCTTTCGGGAATCGGCCGCAATCCGCCGTAAGATGAAACCGTCATGGATATGAAGGAAGGGATCAGGCGATCGATATTTTCCCGTGGCTAGATCGATAAAAGAGTAACCGCTGTTTTCAGGCCACGTCTTTGAGTGCGACCGGCTGCGCGTAGGCCCAGGGCATGAGTTCGTCGAGTTTGCTGGCGAGATGGCCGTCGACGATCTTCGTGAGGACGTCGGTCATATAGGCTTGCGGATCGACGCCGTTGATCTTGCAGGTCTCGATAAGCGATGCGACGATCGCCCAGTTCTCAGCCCCGCCATCGGAACCCGCGAAGAGAGCGTTCTTCCTATTAAGGGCAATGGGGCGGATGGCGCGCTCGACGATGTTGGAGTCGATCTCGATGCGCCCGTCGTCGACGAAGCGCGTTAGGCCGTCCCAGCGCGAGAGCGCGTAGCGGATCGCCTCGGCGAGCTTGGTCTTCTGGCTGATCAGCGTGAGCTTTTCACGCAGCCATGGCTCGAGGGCGTCGAGGATGGGGCGGGATTTTTCCTGTCGCGCCGCGCGCCGGTCATCCGGGTTCTGACCCCGGATATTGCTCTCGACCGCGTAGAGCGCGCCGATGCGCTCGAGCGCCTCGCTGGCGATCGGCGCAGGGCCGGCGGCGGCGAGTTCGTAAAATCGCCTGCGGACATGCGACCAGCAGAAGGCGAGCGACACGCTGTTCTTCTGCGCCAGCGCACGATAGCCGGCGTAACCGTCAACCTGCACGACGCCCGTGAAGCCGGCAAGATGCGTGAGCGGCTGCTCGGATTTTCGGTTTTGCGCATAGACATAGACGGCGATCGGCGGATCTGCGCCGCCGAAAGGCCGGTCGTCGCGCGCATAAGCCCAGAGCTGGCCGGTCTTGGTGCGCCCCCGTCCGGGGTCGAGCACCGGCGCCTTTGTCTCGTCGGCGAAGATTTTCGTCGACAATCTTATGTGTTCCAGAAGTCGCTCATGCACGGGCCGCAAATGCCAGGCGGCGCGTCCAACCCAGTCGGCGAGCGTCGAACGGTCGAGCGCGATGCCCTGCCGGGCGTAGATCTGGGCCTGCCGATAGAGCGGAAGGTGATCTGCATATTTGGAAACGAGCACGTGGGCGACGGTCGCCTCGGTCGGCAGTCCGCCTTCGATCAGCCGCGCCGGGGCCGGCGCCTGCACGACCGCGCCCTCGCAGGCGCGACAGGCGTATTTGGGACGCCGAGTCACCAGCACCCGGAACTGCGCCGGCACAATGTCGAGCCGCTCGGAGACATCCTCGCCGATCCGGTGAAGCGCGCCCTTGCAGCAGGGACAGGCCTTCTCGTCGATGTCGACGATGGTCTCGATGCGCGGCAGATGGGCAGGCAGCGCGCCACGGTTCGTGCGGCGCTTTCTGGCCGCCTTCTCACGTTCGGCGGCGGATTTGGCTTCCGCCGCCGCCGCCGCGCCGGCTTCCGTCTGGTCGACCTCTTCAAGCGCGAGCAGCATCTGGTCTTCGGGAAGCGTCTCGGCGCGCCGCCCGAAGCGATGGCGCTGCATCTCCTTGATGATCTGAACCAGGCGCTCGTTGCGCGCGCGCTCGGCGAGAAGCATCGCCTTCAGTTCGTTCGGATCGTCGGGAAGCCTCTCGATCGCCTGCGCCATAGCCGCAGAACACCATATTTTCTGCCGTCTTTCGACGCTCTTCGAGGCCCTGATTCACTGTGTCGCAGCTCATCCCGGCAACGCGGGGGCCGGCGTCTCTTTCGCCGCGCGCACGCGCCGCCAATCGAGTCCTTCGAGCAGCGCCGACAATTGCGCCGCCGACAATCGCATGACGCCGTCATCGATCTTGGGCCAGCGGAACTCGCCGTCCTCCAGTCGCTTGGCGAAGAGGCATACGCCCGTGCCGTCCCAGAACACGAGTTTAATCCGATCCGCGCGCTTGGCGCGGAAAACGTAAATCGCGCCGTCGAAGGGATTGGCCTGCATCGTCTCGCGCACCAGCGCCGCGAGACCCTCCGCGCCCTTACGGAAGTCGACGGGCTTCGTCGCCACCATGACGCGGACCGCGCCCGTCGGGCCGATCACGCGCAGTCCGATCTTTTATCGTCCTTCAACGCGCCGACGATCGCGGTCACCAGCGCCGCCTCCGCCCCGCGCCATATCCATACGCGCGAACCGCCGATCTCAAGTTCGATAATCGGCGGCCGAACAGAGGCCGCTTGGGCGTCGGCCGGCTCGGCAGGCGTTGCTTTCACAGCTGTCGCTTCAACAACCGCAGGAACAAATGCTGAGGGAGTTTCGGCGTCAACAGCCTTCAAACTTTCCCGCGCCGCGCGCCGCCACGTGAACAATTGCTGTGGCGTCAAACCATGTCGGCGAGCAACTTGGCAGGCGTGGACGCCTTCCTCATAACTCTCCGCAACGATCGACGCCTTTTCTTCCGCCGTCCACGTGCGGCGGCGACCGGCCCCAGTAAAAATCTCGACACGTCGTGGCGGAGCCGCCTCAATCTCCGACACGTGCTTATGCTCTAAAATCGACATGTGTCGGAGCTCCTCAACGCTCCGAATATCGCCCCGTCCCTAGCCCCAGAAAAGGTGCGGTCAAAACAGCGCTTACATAAAAGAAGGCGGGCGCGCGTCTTCGCCATGGGCCCACTGCCACGCGGGCGGCGCCAGCGCCTTCGCCTCCCGTATGACGCTCCCGCCGCGCCAGTCCGCGACCGCCACGAAGCGTTGTCGCCCCAACCCTCCACTGCCCTTTCTACGAGACGCGAACCTCTCGACGACGGCATCCGGGGGGAGACTCGAACGCAGCGCGCTCTTGACCTCATCCGGCGGGATAGCCGCCGGATACTTCCTGACCTCGTCCCAGAATTTTACCCGCTCTTCGTCGGTGCAGGCCACGAACGGCAGCATCCAGGCTGCGTTCTCATCGAGCAGCGTTGGCCTCGGTTGGTCCAGACCTTTCCGGTACCCAGCGGCAATGGCGCTGGCGGCGTCGTGGTTGCTGAACGTCAAACCCTGAGCGAGCCTGACGCTCGTCGCAAGTCGGACAAGGTCAAGGGGATATGGAATGACCGCCGCCTCATCGAAATCATTCACGCCCCACACCAAACGACCTTCTGCGTCGCGCCACGTCCCGAAGTTTTCGACATGAGTATCGCCGACGCTAAGAACGGCTGGCGCATCACTTAGATCGGCGCAAGTTTTCTCGATTGTCTTCGCCCATCGGAAGAATGTGGCGCGAAGAAAGGTGAAGGCGTCCTTCTTCATCTTCTCGTGTTTATGCTCGAGGTCTGCTTCAACCACTTGGCACTGGTTACGAAGCCACGCCTCGTATGCATCGTTGTCGGCCCGAAAGGACATATCTGTTCTCCTCGCTCAATCATCGCCGAATGTCTCGCGGAGTTTGGATCGAGAGATGTGGCGTCGGCTCAGATCAATGTTTCGAACTGAGAGTTCGGTTGCGACACTTCGCTCGAAGTGTCTTCATTTCGCGGCGCCCATGCCCTCCCGAGCTTTTCCGCCAGCTTCGAGACGCTGGGCGGCGAGCCGGTAGGATATGTAATATTTATAGATGTTGCTGACGTATTGAACGGGCGTGAGCCCCGACACTTTAGCCGCGCCCACTTCGACATTATTGAACCAGACGTTCGGATCGAGACCCGCCTGCCGCGCGACAGCGCGGGACTTGCGCAAGGCGCCAGGGCCGGCATTGTAGGCAGCGAAGCTCATCAACGTCCGATTCACCGGATCGATCGCAAGATCCGAAGTAAGCCTTCGCCGTAGGCCGCAGGGTAGGTCCGCGGCGGTTATGCCGCCAGCGCCGACGCGGCGTCGTTCTTGTGCCAGTTCCACGGGAGCAGCTCGTCGAGCCGATGCGCGGGGTGGGTTGCGATGCGGGCGAGGACGTCGGCGAGCCAGGCCTGCGGATCGACGCCGTTCATCTTCGCGGTCACGATAAGGCTGTACATCGCCGCGGCGCGCTGGCCTCCGCGATCGGAACCGCAGAACAACCAGCTTTTTCTGCCGAGTGCAATGCCTCTCAGCCCTCGTTCCGCAGCGTTGTTCGATAAGCAAACGCGTCCGTCGCCGAGGAACAGCGTGAAGGCAGTCCAGCGTTTCAGCATGTACTGGATCGCCTTTGCGAGATCGTGTCCGCGCGACAGCTTCGCGACCTGTTCGCGCAGATAGCTTTCGAGCTCGTCGACGAGTGGGCGGCTCGACGCCTGGCGAACCGCAAGACGTTCCTCCGCGCTCTTGCCGTTGATCGTGCGCTCGATCGCAAACAGTGCGTCGATCCGGCGCACGATTTCGATGGCGATCGGCGACAGCGGGATTTCCTTCTTCCCGGCCGCCCTGCGACGCGCGTTTTCGTCGATGTCCGCCATTGCGAAGAACGGACGCCGTGCGTGGGTCCAACACGCCGCCTCCCGGATCGGGCCGGGCTCGCGGTCTGCAAGATACAGCTTGTTGTAGCCGTCATAGGCGTCCGCTTGCAGGATGCCGGAGTATCCCGCCAGATGGCCCTGCGGATGTTCCCCGCGCCGATCGCGCGAGTAATAGAACATCGCGGCCGGCGGCCCGGCGCCGCCGAAGGGCGCGTCGTCGCGCACATAAATCCAGCAGCGTCCTGTGTCGGTCTTGCCCTTGGCCAGCACGGGAACCGTGGTGTCGTCCCCATGCAGCCGCTCGGCTGCGAGGACGTGCGCCTCGACAAGACGCCGCAGCGGATCGAGAACGGAGCAGAGGGAGCCGACCGCGTCGGCCATGGTCGACAGGGCGATCGGCGCGCCTTCCAGCGCATAGCGCTCGGCCTGGCGGTTCAGCGGCTGATGCTGGCCGAACTTCTCGAAGGCGATCATCGCAAGGAGGCTCGGCCCCGCCCAGCCGCGCGCGACGACATGGAACGGCGCGGGGGCTTGCGTGATCTTCTCGCAGTCCCGGCAGGTGAACTTCTCTCGCACAGTCTCCACAACCTTCCACTGGCGCGGCATCGTCTCCAGCGTTCGCGTGACATCCTCGCCGAGCTTGCGCAGGCGCGAACCGCCGCAACAGGCGCAGGCCTTCGGCGCCTCGATGACCACGCGCTCGCGCGGCAGATGGTCGGGGAAGGTGTTGCGCTCCGGCCGCTTGCGTTCGAAGCCGGCGACCGTCGTCGTCTTCGCGACGGCGCGCTCCGCGGCGAGTTCGTCTTCCGTCGCGCTCGCCTCCAACTCCTCCAGCTCGAGCGACAACTGATCGAGCAGCCGCGCAGAGCGCTCCGATTTCTGCCCGTAGATCTGCCGTTGCAATTTGGCGATCTGGAGCTTTTGCGCCGCGATCAGCGCCATGTCTTCCGACGCCTTTGCAAGCGCGACGGCGAGCTGCGCTTTCAGCACGGCGTTTTCGTCGAGAAGAGCTTTGGCCGCAGCGTCCATGACGCGAAGTGAATCATACTTCCAGTGATTTGTGGCGCCCCAAAATGCAGTCGACCCCAGCTTTTTTCACGCCTTACCCCGCGCTTTGCGGCCTGTAGGTGAGTTGCGGGTTTCGCCAGTCAATTCCTTCCAGCATATAGGCCATCTGTCCGGCCGAGATCGACACCACGCCCGCACTCGCCGAGGGCCAGATGAACTTTCCTCGGTCGAGACGCTTGGCATAAAGCGACAGGCCAACCCCGTCGTGCCAGAGGATTTTCGCCAGGTCACCGCGGCGACCGCGGAAGATGTACAGGTCGCCCGCGTGCGGGTCGCGCTTCAACTGCTCCTGCACCTGAAGCGCCAGCCCCTGCATGCCACGCCGCATGTCGGTATGGCCGGTCGCGATCCAGACCCGGCAGCCCGCCGGCAGCGGGATCATCGGCGCAGCGCTTTCAATGTCGCGGCGATCGTCGCAGAAGGCGCGCCGGCGCCAATCCGAACACGGGCGCCCTTTATGTCCACTTCGATGACGTTCGCGTCGATGTCGTTCAGAGGCGGTGATTGCGGCGGCGGCGTCTCGATGACTACCGGCGAAAACCCGCAAGCGTCGATGCTTCCGTTCCGTTGCGCCGCTCGGCGCCACTTGTAGACCAAGCTCGTGCAGACATCCTCGCGACGCGCCACCTCGGCGACCACCGCGCCGGGCTCCTCAATCGCCGCCAGTATCCGAACCCGATCTTCGTCCCTCCACCGTCGGCGCCGTTCGACGCCCGTGATCAATGTCATCCGACCCATGCTGTGCAGTTAGCCTCGCTCATAAAGCCGACTTAGCTGCGCAGCATCGCGTTCCTGCTCAAAATTCGAAAGGCGGCCCACGCCGAAGGGATACGATCCGAAACATACGTATCGGCAAGATAGCGGAGATAGGCGGCCCCGGCGTGAACGTTGCGATCTGGGTCACGATCGACCCCAGTGATTCCGATGGGTGCGCTGGCCGCGGTCGAGGGCTTGATTTGCATGAGGCCCACCGCGCCAGCCGAGCCGCGTCGGGACTGGTCAAGGTGAGATTCCTGATAGGCTTGAGCGACGAGCATCAGATAGTCGAAATTGTATTGCGCGCCGTAACGGCGAAAGAGGTCGATAACAGCGGCGAATTTTTTAGCCTCGCTCTCGTCAAGAGTGTTCTTCACAATCCGCTTGTTCGAGAAATAGCGTCGCCGGATCGTGGCGCCGAAGCTGGTGATCGCGCGATGCGCCCCGATAAATGCGTTGAGCGCGGACTTGAGCTCCGGGCTGTTCTTGCGAATCGCCCATGCGACCTCCCCGCCTTCGCTAACGACAAGGTCGTTGCGTGGAAGCGCTCTGGGAATGATCTGAGACCATATTGTGGCTTTGTGATCGTCGACGACAACATAAGGCAGCAGTCCGGCGTTCACCATCTCGATCAGGTCTTCATCCTCAAGGTTCTCATCGATCGGGATGCTTGCAATCGGCTTCAGGCCTTTGGCCACAAATGTGTCGCTTAGCCTCGCAAGATGGTCCGCATAGCTGCTTGAAAGGCGCACGTGGATCTCGCGTCCGCTGAGGCTCTCAATCGTGTCCAGCCTCGGCGAGGTGGGGCCGGTGACGACAATCTCCTTGACATTCTTCAACCACGGATCGACGAAGTCGACGTCGGCCAGCCGCGCGGGCGTAATTGTCAAATTGGCTCCGACGGCGTCTCCTTTGCCCTCGTTCAACGCCTGTAAGAGGCGATCGCGGGCCGTGGGAAGGAAGGCGACATGGAAGCGACGCGTCTCGGATTTGTGTCGCGCATTGATCCAATCCTCGAGTGCGCGACCGAATTCCGCAATGACGCCCATCTGACGGCCGCGGTCCATGAAAAAGAGGGTCTTGCTGTAAGGAACAAGAATCCGAAGCGTCCTTCGCTTCAACATCGCAGAAAAATCGCCTGTCCAGTCGCGGGCTCTTGGAAGCGTTAATCGCTGGCCGGTCACGGTTTGCGCCTGCGTGTACGAAATCGATCCGATCGCTAACGCAAAAAGACACAGCAAAGTGACGATCCGGGTAGGCATCGACGGCCTCAGACGAAATGGCGACGGTTCGAGCTGCTTCGGCGGCGAGGTCCGACGCCAAATGCTTGCTATATTGTCCCGGAGCGCTCGAGCGCGAAAGTCATGTGTCGCCATTGGCGACGACAATCGCGTTTAGAGCAGCGAAAGCTTGGCCAATGCGAATTGAACGTCAAAAAAAATTCGCGTCAGCAAAGCGCGCCTGTTGAAGGGCGCGAGAAAATGAGCATCACGAGTGACGCGACGCGATTGAGGCTTACAGCTAGGGCGAAAGGCTGGCGCGGCCTTATGTCTCAATCATTGCGCTACCGAGCTTTTCCGTAATCGACTATCATCACGCTATTAACAAATCGGGATACGCAATGCGGAATACCGCGTTGCCGACCGTAATTGAGGAGACCGACCATGGGCAGCACAACCGACAAGATCAAGGGTGCGGCAAATCAGGCTGCGGGGACAGTCAAGCAGGGGGTCGGCCAAGCAGTGGGCAATCCGAACCTTGAACTCGAAGGCGCCGTGCAGGAGCTCAAAGGTGAAGCTCAGGAGGCCGTCGGGAAGGCTAAGGACGTCGTGAAGAAGCTCGTCGACAAGGCTTAACCTGACCTCCATCCTGAGCGTGAAAAAGGCGGCCCTACAGGCCGCCTTTCTTATTTGGTCGTTCGACCAGCCTGCGGAGCCTGTCACGGCAAGGTGGCCGATCAACTTGGATTGGCCATGCCAGTGTGCGCAGGGTGTTGAAGACGGCGAAAAGGCGGCATAATCCCTCGGCTGCGGCGTTGATATCCATCAGGGTGAGGCGTGATGGCCAAGGAACCAAAAACTTCGACTAGGGAAAACCCGCTGCTCCGCGCCTTATCCCGATGGGAGAACGAGGGCGGTCGAACCGATGCGGATCGGGAAAAGCGGGCTGCTCTGGCCAAGGAAGAAGAAGCGCTCATTTTGCAGTGCTTGGGAGCGGCGGTCATCAGCCGCTGGAATAATCTACCGACGGAAGTCCAGCGGGAACTTTTCGCGAGCGCCGCTTCTGTCGGCGAGCCGCTCCCCACAGCGGACCTGAAAGAGCATATCGCCCGCTTTCTTCACAGCCACAAAGATTTGTGACGGCGGTGATAGGACCCACTGCGTTTCGCGAATGACCGAGCGTTTTTATTTCTTCCACCGTCAGAATGCTCAAACAACCGCGCCGAATATTTCCCCGATGCCGGCCGTTATAGCCATCGCCAAAGCGCCCCAGAACGTCACTCGGACTGTGGCGCGCAAAACATTCGCCCCGCCTGCTCTTGCGCCGATGGCGCCAAGAAGAGCGAGAAAACACAAAGACGCGCCGGAAACGATGGGAACAAGATCGCCGGCAGGCGATACCAGAACCATCAGTAAGGGCATGGCGGCGCCGACAGAAAATGCTGCAGCCGATGTCAGTGCGGCTTGCACAGGACGCGCCGTGGTGATTTTCGAAATCCCGAGTTCATCGCGCGCGTGAGCGGTTAGGGCGTCTTTCGCCATCAACTGTTGGGCGACCTGCCGCGCAAGCGCCGGATCGACGCCGCGCTGGACGTAAATTTCGGCAAGCTCGTCAAGTTCGGCCTTGGCGTTCTCGGTCAGTTCGCTGCGTTCCCGAGCGAGATCCGCCCTTTCGGTATCGGATTGCGAGCTAACGGACACATATTCGCCAGCGGCCATGGACATGGCGCCAGCCACTAGTCCCGCGACGCCAGCGATCAAGACGCCGCCATCAGCCGTATTGGCTGCCGCAACGCCGACGATCAAGCTCGCGGTTGAAACGATGCCGTCATTGGCGCCGAGCACCGCGGCTCTTAGCCACCCGATACGCTCGACCAGATGGTATTCCGGGTGCAGTCGCAGACGACTCATCCGAAGTTCCGATTTCTGAGATTAAATCCGCCCAAGCAACATGAGAACGACAAGAACGATCAGGATGAGGCCGATCACGCCGACGCCGCCATGCCCGTACCCATAGCCGTAGCCGCCGAAACGTCCACTGAAACCGCCGAGCAAAACGATAATGAGGAGGATGATGAGCAATGTTGAGAGTGACATTAAGCAATCTCCGTCGCAGGGAATTTCACTTTTGAGCTTATCACGGCCGCTTCGCCGGTCCACACCCAATATCTTTTCAAGACATCCAAAAGGAAAGGCCGCAACGCGCCGAACAATGATCCCTTTCGCAAGTCAGCAATGGTCGGGTTCATGATGGGGATCTCGCATGGAGCTGGATCTCGCGGTCGTAGAAGCGCTTGTCAACATTGCGGCGCGCGGCGTGGATGATGGTCGAGCCTGGCGCTTCCTCGCAGAGCAACTCCATCAGCCGCATCTGACTGAGGTCGTCGAGCGCTGAGGTGGGCTCGTCCATGATGATGATGTCTGGCGGCCTCAGCAACGTGCGCGCGAAGCCGAGTTGTTGCTGTTCGCCGTCGGATAGCACATCGGACCAGCTCTGCTCCTCGTCCAGGCGCGGTACGAGATGAGCCAAGCCGCAGGCGACGAGGATTCTTGCCGCGCGCGCGGGGTCGGGCGGTGTGTCGCCACGTGGATAGTCGAGCGCCTCGCGCAGCGTGCCCCGCGGCATATACGGCTGCTGCGGCATGAAAGCGATGCGCGCATCCTTCGGACGCAGAATGCGGCCGCTGCCCCACGGCCACAAACCCGCCATGGCGCGGATCAGCGTGCTCTTGCCGGCGCCAGGATCTCCCTTCACGAGAACCTTCTCGCCGCGTCCGATCGTCGCATCGGTGTCCGCGAGCATCAACGCGCCGTCATGCTGGGCGATGGAGAGCCCGCAAAGATGCAATGCGTCGTCGTCGCTGAAGGCGAGATCGATCATCTTCTCCTCGGCTCCGATCGCGAGTTCGTCGAGGTCCTCGAAGAAGAGGTCAAGGGCCGCGACGCGGCGCGCCGAGGCAAACCAGTCCGCGAGGCGCAGCGAATTGTCGGCGAGCCAGTTGAGCGCCAATTGCACCTGTATGAAGGCGGCGGCCGCCTGCATGAGATCGCCGAGCGACATTTCGCCGGCGAGATATTTCGGTGCGCTCAGCATGAGCGGGATGGCGGGCGCGAGCACGTTATTCCCGCTCGACAGGAAGAGCATGCGCGCCTGCCGTCCAATCACCGCAACCCAGCGCAGCGCGAGCTGACTGAATCTCGCATAATGCCGCTCCCGCTCGGCGTCGTCGGCGCCGATAAGCGCGATGGTTTCGGCGTTTTCGCGAGTGTGCGAAAGCTCAAAACGAAAGTCCGCCTCTGCGGCCGCCTTCGCCTCGACGCGCGCGACGAGGGGGCGACCCAAAAGCAGCATGCCAAAGGACGTCGCGGCGGAATAGGTCACGACCGCGATGACAAGATAGCCGGGGATCGTCACGCCCCCGATCGTTAGCGAGCCGCCGATGAACCACAATACGCTGACGAACGAGACCGCCATGAGCAGCGCATTCGTGACGCCCGTCGCAAAGTCGACGAAGAGCTCGATCGCGATCCGCCCGTCCTCGGCGATGCGCGCTTCCGGGTTGTCGACGAGCCGAAGGACGCTGAGCTGATAAAGCGACGGCGCTCCATCCAGCGCCGCACGAGCGTCTGCGTCAGCCATTCCCGCCAGCGCAACTGAAAGCGCATGCGCATCTGCAGCAGCGCGACGCTGGTCAACGCAGAGGCGAAGGCCAGCGCCAGCATCAGGCCGATGCTGAGAAAGATCATCCGCTGGTCTTTGTTCTGCAGCGCGTCGAAGAAAAACTTGTTCCATCGGTTGACCGCGATGGCCGGAGCGAGATTGAGCAGCAGGCAGGCAAAGAGCCCCGCCACGAACAGTTTCGCTTTGCGGCGCGTCGGCCCGGTCCAGAAGCCAAAGGAGAGGTTTGCAAAGTGGCGCAGGAGCTGCGCATCGACCGCGGTTGGAGCAATGACGTTCGTCATATTCGCTCTTAAAGCTCAACTTGGGATGACCGGCAAGGCGGCATAGTGGCCCTCCATCTTGGCGCCAACGGCCTCTTCATGTGAAACTATCGCTGTCAGGCTGCGAACTCTTATGTGATCGTTTTTCTCATGTCATTTTGATGGACGCCGTCTGGTTTGGCGTGCAGTGAGGCCGAGGAGCAGACTAGCGACGTTCACCGACACACGATCGCAGATAGGACCGGAGTGACCTGGGACGCGAACGAAACTTCCTACTGGAGCCAGGATGCTTCCGAGCTGGCCGCAGCTTTGGAGTCGGGTCCCAACGGACTATCGTCCGATCGCGCCGCTGCGCGGCTTTTAAGCGTCGGTCCCAACAGCGTCGAGGATGCGCCGCGCTTGAGCGCGCTTCGCCTCCTTCTGCGCCAATTCCAGAGCCCGCTCGTCCTCATCCTGGCGTTCGCCGCCGCAATCTCGCTGGCGCTTCAGCAATGGGTGGACGCCGCCATCATCCTGGCGATCGTGCTGGGCAGTTCGCTTCTCAGCTTTTTTCAGGAATACCGGGCGTCCACGGCAGTCGAAGAATTGAAGAAGCGCCTAGCGCTGACATGCCGTGTGGTGCGGGATGGGGTGGAGCAAACGGCGCCGGTCAGCGCGATCGTGCCCGGCGACCAGATCCTCCTCTCGGCGGGCAATCTAATCCCGGCTGATGGGCTCGTGATCGAGGCGCAGGATTTCCTCGTCAGCGAAGCGAGCATGACCGGCGAGTCGTTTCCGGTCGAGAAGCGGGCCGGGATAGTTCGCCCCGACGCGCCAATCACTGAACGGACCAATGCCGTCTTTCTTGGCGCTTCGGTGCGCAGCGGCACGGCGAAGGTCCTTGCCGTGAGCACCGGCCGCCGGACCGAGTTCGGCGCTATTGCGGCGCGGCTGGGGGCGCGCCAACCCGAGACTGACTTCGCCCGCGGCGTGCGGCAGTTCGGTTATCTCCTCGTTCGCGTGATGATTGTCATCGTTCTGTTCGTGCTGACTGTGAACGTGTCGCTCCACCGTCCTGTGATCGAGTCCCTGCTGTTCGCCGTGGCGCTCGCGGTCGGCCTGTCGCCTGAGCTCTTGCCGGCGATCATCAGCGTAACCCTTTCGGCCGGCGCGCGGGCCATGAGCAAGCGCGGCGTCATCGTCCGCCGGCTTGACGCCATCGAGAACCTCGGCAGCATGGATATCCTATGCACCGACAAGACCGGCACATTGACTGAAGGCGCCATTGTTCTGCGCGACGTCCTCGACGCCGGAAGCCAGCCTTCGGATGAGGTACGACGGCTCGCCTTTCTCAACGCCGCCTTCGAGACCGGCATCGAAAACCCGCTCGATGAAGCGATCGTGACTGCGGGCAAGGACATTGGGCTATCGACCCGCGGCGCCGCCAAGATCGACGAAATCCCCTACGACTTCATGCGTCGCCGACTCACCATCGTCGTGGCGGAGGATGGAGCGCCGTCACAGCGCCTGTTCATCACCAAGGGGGCGTTTTCGAACGTGCTCGACATATGCACATCCTTGGACCGCGATGGCGTCGAGGTTCCGGCGAACGCCGAGCGGCGCGCGGAACTCGAGAATGTCTTCAAGGCCAAGAGCGCTGAAGGCTTCCGCGTTCTGGCCGTTGCAACTCGCAAGGTTCCAGTGAAGGCGGACTACGACCGCGACGACGAACGGGAGATGACCTTTCGTGGCTTTCTTGTCTTCTACGACCCGCCCAAGGCGGACGCGCGGCGCACGATCGACGATCTCAATCGGCTAGGCATCCGCATCAAGGTGATCAGCGGCGACAATCGCTATGTGACGGCGCATCTGGCGAAGGCTGTGGGACTCGATGCAACGTCGATGCTCACGGGCGAAAAGCTTGTAAAACTCAAGGACGAGGCTTTGTGGCATCTCGCGCCACGGACAGACCTCTTTGTGGAGATCGATCCTCAGCAGAAGGAGCGGATCGTCCGCGCCCTGCAGCGGACAGGTCATTCGGTCGGATATCTCGGCGACGGCGTCAATGATGCGCCGGCCCTGCATGCGGCCGATGTTGGCATCTCGGTCGAGACGGCGGTGGACGTCGCCCGCGAAAGCGCCGACATCATCCTGCTCGACCGCGACCTGGACGTGTTGCGCTCTGGTGTGGAGGATGGTCGGCGGACCTTCGCCAACACGCTAAAATACATCTCGATCACCACGAGCGCGAATTTCGGGAACATGGTCAGCATGGCGCTGGCGGCGCCGCTGCTGCCGTTCCTCCCGCTCGCCGCCAAGCAGATTCTGCTGAATAACTTCCTCTCCGACGTGCCGTCGATCGCAATATCCAGCGACAATGTCGACGCAGACCGGGTCTCCCATCCGCAGCGATGGAGCATCAGCGAGATCCAGAAGTTCATGATTGTTTTCGGCCTGATCAGTTCGGCCTTCGATATGTTGACCTTCGCGATGCTGCTCCTGGTTTTCCACGCCGGCGAGGCGACGTTCCAGACCGCATGGTTCATGATTTCGCTGCTGACCGAACTCGCGGTCGTCCTCGTCCTGCGAACCCACAAGCCGGCCTTTCGAAGCAGCCCGAGTCAGTTGCTGTTGTGGTCAACGCTTGCGGTAGCGGCCGTGACCTTCGCCATCCCCTTCCTTGGGGCGACGAGCTCGGTGTTCGGCTTCGTGCCGCTCTCGGCGATTGAGATAAGCGCCGTTGTCGCTATCGTCCTCGGCTACATTGCGGCGACGGAAGTGGGCAAGATATGGTTCTTCTGGTCCATCAATGCCGCAGGTCTTTCGAAGCCGATCAGAGCTCGAAAGACCAAGGCGTCTGAGCCCAGACCGCATCCCGTTGGGCCTTTCGTGAGCGCGCTTGTCGCTACGGCGTTGGTCGTGGGGGTCGCTCTCGTCTTAACGGGGACGCTCATCTTGATCGGAACGCTTGTCCAACTGGGCCTTCAGCCGCATGAAGCGTTAAAGCCGGTCTTTTGGCCTGACAAATAACGTATGCCGACCGGAGAGCGCCATCCGCCATCGCCATACTTGCGGCGGCGCAATCGCCCGGCTGCCTTTAACCTTCAGAAAAAGACTCCATGAGTAGCTTATCGTCTCAAATACGGGCTCCGGCTCTTACGGAACGTCTCGCTCGCTTGTTGCGCATTCTCCTTGTCGGCGTGGCGCTCGTCGTTGGCGCGACCGCCTTGCCGTCAATCAGCGCCGCCCGGGATAGGGTGGCCTTCTCGTCGTCCGTCGAGCCGGGCACGATTGTCATCGACGCGCGCCAACGCAAACTTTTTTTCGTTGAGGATGAAGGCGTCGCAATTCGCTATCCGATCGCCGTGCCAAAGAGCAGCGAGGAATGGTCTGGCTCCGCCACGATTATCGGTAAATACGTCAATCCCGACTGGGCTCCGCCATGGATTGTAAAACGCGACCATCCGGAATTGCCGGCCCTTATTCGCGGCGGTGCGCCGAACAATCCCATGGGCGCTCGCGCTCTTACCCTCAGCCGCTTCCAGGTGGCGATTCACGGGACGACCAAAAGGATGCGCGCATCGATCGGCTCCGCCGCCTCCTACGGCTGCATCCGCATGTTGAACGAGGACGTGATTGATCTGTTCGATCGCGTGAGCGTCGGCACGCCAGTAATCATGAGGCCATGATGGTCACGACCTCCGCAGTCGGGCATCGGACAGCGCGTCGTGATTGTGAACGCGCGAGAAGTCTTAGGAGCGGGGCGCGCCCAGCGTCCTTATCCCAACGAAGTCGCCCCCACTCGGTTTACCGCGAGGCCGATAGCTGTTGTGGCCTCGCGTCCAATTGCGGCGCAGGACAAGGCGCTTATTAGCAGGCCCACACCCAACCAGCGATGGGGTCCCACTGCCAGCACGAACTGCCGCCATACCCGTAGCCGGGATAGCCGTAGCCTGATGCGCCCGCGATTCCCGCGCCCAAAATGCCGGCCGCGGCGCCCGCGACGCCAGCCGCTGCGCCAACCGCGGCGCCCGGAATGCCGTAGCCTCGGCGATAATAACCGCGTCGATAACCCCGATAGTAAGCTTGTTCGAACGACGTCGTTAGTCCAACGCTCGCTGGACTCGCGGCGCTCATGGGGCCAGCCAAAACTTCCGCCGGTAGAGCCGCCAGCGCGGTCATCCCGCATAACGCGGCCAGGACAGATTTCACACTCTTACACATTTCGACCTCCCTTTCAGAAACACAGATTTTGAGAAACACAGAGTCGAGTCCGCCCCAACGCGGGCGCGCCGCGAGCTGCTTCTGCGTCGCAAGAGCATCAACTAGGCCTGAATGTGAAGTTGTCGAGGAGGTTCCTCGATCACGACCAACTTCGCGGCGCTTGGAGCGCCTCGGTGAAATCAGATTTCAATTGTGGCCCCTTTCGAAAACTTTCGCGACAGTAAAATCAGCGCCTTGAGCATGTGACCCTACGCGGCATTACAGCCGTGGATTTTGTCGCAAATTGATTTCGACTATATGGCCGTCATGTTGATGGTCGTGGTCTTGTTGTGCCTAGTAGGGCCGCTGCCTCATTGCGCGCGCCGACCGCAGTGCGGAAAGCGCCCAATGTGAATTCATGACGTGCCGCCGATACAATTTGCCGCATCGCTTCTCCGCGTTCGACGGAAATTCGCCGAAGTGAGCAATTATGTCGTTTTGACAAATGTCTGCGGAAAACCAGTGAGGCCCTCAATGCAATGGCGCAATTCTCCACGAGCCTACGGTGCAGCCGTCCAAATCGTTCATTGGTTTTCCGTGCTTCTTGTTGGCGTCGCATGGGTGCTCGGGACCGTGGGCGAAGACCTGCCAAATGGAAGAGCTCGTAATCTCGGAGAACTAATCCATGTTTCCGCGGGAGAGCTGATCGCCATTCTTTTGATCGTTCGCGTCGGCTGGCGTCTAATCAACGCGCCGCCGTCTCCAGAACCGACGCCGCTGGGGAGATTGGGCGATTTGGCCGCCAAAACCGTCCACCTTGCGCTCTACGCGCTGCTTGCGGCGGTTGTCGCCGTTGGCGTCGCGACGCAATTTGCCGATGGCGACGCGCTTTCCGTGCTTGGCGTTTTCGATATCGCATCGCCGTGGACGAAGAACAAAATGTTTGCGCATGACATGAAGGAAATCCATGAAACTCTAGCGAACGGACTTATCATCCTCGCCACGCTCCATGCTGGAGCGGCGTTCGTCCACCACTTCGTTTTTCGCGATCGCACTCTGAGACGTATGCTGCCAGCGGCCTGGTAACTTCGGCTTCGTGGCGGCCTGTCTGCGACCTGAGCGCGAATGCACTGCGGGCGATCCACCCGCTGAACAGGGCGTTTCAAAGGGAATTCCATCCAGGAAGTGGCTTAGCCCTTCGGGATTTTCGTTTAACTGATGCTGCTAGAGAAATGAAGGAGACCCGAGTAGCGGAAGCACCCGGGCTATGATCGCGCCCAAACAGACGAGCACCACGAGCAGCTTGAGTAGCTGTGCTAGCCGCGCATCGGGACAGAATTTATCGATCACCCAAAACAAGATCGCCCCAAGGACGACGATAATAAGGATTCCAATTATGAGCGTTAGCACCGCAGTCTCCCGGTAAATTTACGGCAATGTCCAAAACTCATTGCGCTTTCGTCGATTTTTGGTGACGCGCGCTAGGGTCAGCCCTCGGCTCTCGCCTAATGAAGAGCTTACCACAAAGCTGTTTCAAAATTTCGCATTTGGGTTGAGTTTTGGCAACAGGAATTCGTGAGACGCCGATGCGCCTCGGCAAAAGGGCTCAACTCGAAAGATCGGACGCGCTCACCATTTCGTTCCGTTCGACTTGCAGAACGGATATGCCAAGCGCTTGATCGGTCCGGCGCGAGTGGCGCTGGTCATTTAATTGCGTTCAACGCGCGGATCGCCTTGCGAAAAGCGCCGCTGATTATAACGAGGCGTGATGCATCGGAGACATGGTCCCTCATCCAATCCTTGGCGGGCCACTTTGTCAGTTCGCACGAATAGATCGCGGATGCGACACCTCCTCCCACTGACGTGGATTGGACACATCCCATCGTCGCACGGTCTCCTAGGCAACCGCGACGCCCCGTTCAGCAACAGATCTTCCACGTCGCGGAAGCTCAGGCACAGCTGAGTTCGGTCATCTTGGCCAATACGAGCGGGACGTCCGCAACGGTAGGTTTCGCCGCAATCGCTTCGGCGCAGTTCGAGGTCCCGGCATCGGCGCAGGATGGCGTCTGGCCTTCCCCCGTCACTGACGCGGGGATGTTTCCGGATCAGGCGACATAGGAAAAACTATCCTGAAAGTTGTCCCAACGCCTGGCGCTCCCGACCTAACGAGGGTGCCTGAAAGCTGACGCACGAAGATCGTTACGTAGTTCGAGCCATGCTGCCCAGGCGTGTTTCCTTGGCCCTGTGCCGGCATGCCGATCCCGTCGTCGGCTACCGTCAGCTCGACATCGTTCCCGATCCGTCGGACGGCAAGCGTGACCATTCCGACGCCGCCTGGGAAAGCGTGTTTGACGCATTCGTGCCCAGCTCGTTGACCAGCAGACCGAAGGGCACGGCGCGCTCGGAATCGATCTGAAGGGCTTCTGCCTCGACGGTTATTCGAATGCCGCCCGTGTCTCCCAGCACGCTCGCGGATAGGGTCGCGGCAATTTCCTTAAGATAGGTCCCCAGGGCGACGGTGCGGCCACCACTAGATTGGGATATGAGGTCGTAGAGCTGAGCGATGGCGATGACGCGGTCCTGCATGGCCTCGAAGCCGCGCACCCAAGGCGCCGGCGTCCGTCTGATCTCGGTGGTGATCAAGGAGGCGATGACCTGCAGGTTGTTCTTGACCCGGTGCGCAACCTCGTTCGCCAGCAGCTTTGCGTCGATTTCGCGTTGCTTGTGTGCGCAGATCTCGGTCCGCAACTGGACGTTCGCCAATTCTGTCGCCTCGATCAACTCATCCTGGCGAAGCGCCCCTAAGAGCAGGGCCTGGCTGATCGCATGCCTTGTCTCGTGAAGCGGCCCTGTTTCGTTCACCAGGATCATGACGCCCGCCGTCCGGCCGTCGGCCATAAGCGGCCACAAACTATAAGAGAATAAGAGAGGGCAAGGCGCCGCCAGTTCTTCTGCCGTGTAGCTTGCCGCCGCGCCGGTGCGAAAGACTCGATCCAGAAGCGCCAAACACTCGTCCGCCGGCGACAATCTGTCGAACGGTCTTCCAATTACCTCGTCCCGGGCCTTGTCGAACAATCGGCAAAAGGCTGAGTTGGCGTAGCGGACGATATGCGCCTCTCCGGAAAGCTCAGTCACCGCCCAGGGCGAATGGTCGAACGAACTCGAAAGGCTGCCGAGCAACGAAGCCGGGTCTGTGACCTTCGATGCCGACATCACTCGGAAGCCTTCGGCTCTGGTGGGCTTTCGTCTTTTTGCGGTCTGCGCGGCCCTGTACGTTCCGGGAGCCCGGTGCTTAACCGGCTGTAGTCTGTATTGCGCGGATTGATGACAGCCACCCCCTCGTCGCTAATAATATATTCCCGGATGTCCTTGCTGTGGTTTCCCCCGCGCATCTTGATGACGACGATCGTCTTTCGCAGCTGGCCGTCGATTTCAACATAGCGCAGCCGGATGATATCGTCGGTGAGGAACGACACCGCATAGTGGCTGAACTGAAGGGAGGTGAAGTTGTCCTCCACCTCGACCGTGCTGAGGATCGTGATCCCCGCGCCGGTAAGGGCGCAAATCATGCGGTACAGCGACTCCCGGAAGTCGGCTCGGAAGCTGGGCGCCAACGCCATCTCGAAGCCTACCAGGGAATCGATGACCACGCGCTGTGCGCCCACCCTTTTGATGGCGTCCAGGATCGCCAGCATCGTCTCGTCGACCGAGAGGTCGAGGGGACGAAGATACAGGATCTCGAGGGTTCCGGCTTCCTGCGCTGCCTTCAGCTTGAGGCCGAACGCGTCCGCCCGATGGACGTAGCCGTCGGGCCGCTCCTCGAAGATCGCCATCACGCCCGGCTCCCCGCAGCGGAGGCCCTCTCCGATGAACTGGGTCGCCAGCGCCGACTTACCCGTTCCCGACGGCCCCGCCACAAGGACGCTGTCGCCCGCCAAAACGCCGCCGCCAAGCATTTTGTCGAGCTCGGGAATTCCCACGGACAGCCGACTGCGCCGCTTGGGTCTCGCCCGGGCGGTTTCCAGTCCGAGCGTGCGCGAAAAGGCTTGGAGCCCTTCGTCGGTGATCCGGATGGTGTGCAAGCCAGGCACCGAGGCCTGACCACGCAACTTCAGGACCTGCAGCTTCCGCACTGTGGAATTCCGCTCCGTCACCTGTGAAAGCCACAGAATGCTGTCGACCATGGTGAACAGCGGGTTTTCACGGATCTCGTCCTGGATGTATTCCCCCACCAGAAAGGTCGTCACCTCCGAGTTCACCAGGAACTGGGACAAGTTGTGGATGAACGCCTGCACCTCCATCGCTCCCGCTTCGCCGGTCGCCCTTCGCGCGAGGCTGCGGAATGAATCGATCACCACGACGCGCGGGTTGGCCGCGGTGACCTGAGTCACGATCTCCCGCAACACAACGGCCAGATCGTTCTGCAGGGCGGCTTCGGACAGGTTGATGAACCGGAGGGCGTCGCCCACCTTGGATTCGTCGTAGAAAGAGAATTGCTGCTGGTAGCGCAACATCTTGATGCTCGGCTCGCCGAGCACTGTGAAATAGAGCGCCGGCCGGTCCGCGGTTGCGTTCGCGAACGCCAGTTGGTGAACCAGCGTGGTCTTGCCGCACCCCGGGGAGCCGCTAATCAGATTGAACGAGAACTCCGGGATGCCGCCCCCCAGGATATCGTCGAGTCCGCGTACGCCGGTCGGAAGCTTGTTAATCTTGACCTTAGGTGGCCTGCGCAGGCGCGCCTTCGGCTGGGCTGATTTGGCCATCTTACTCGACGTCCTCATTATTTGCCGTAACGCTGAAATCCGCGTCGTCAAACTCTAGCTGCGGCCATAGCTGATTAATCAGGCGTAAGGTCAGAGCCGGGCCGATGAAGGCCACGAGCAGACCGAATAATTGAGCCAGCAGGACGGCCTCGCCTTCGACGAAGTCCGCCGGGTCGACTGTCGTCGTGGCGACAGTCAGGCCTTCCAGCTCTCCATCCGCGACCACCCGCACCGTGGCTAGCCAGGAGACCTCGGCGGTGGCCAGCATCAGCGCGCGCGCAAGCAGCGCTTGAAAGCCGCCCCGACCCATCAGCATCGAAAAGTGCGGACGCAGCTTGTCGGTGGCTCGAAACGCCGTGGGACTGTCTAGCTCGGCAGACGTGTTCCCCGGCTTCTCGCAAGCAACCAACTGCCTAGCGATACTCCGCATTTGCAAAGAGGCTCGGTTCAATCGCACCCCTTCAAAATCACGCTTGCCGCGCTCAGTAGCTATTCCCCGCAGCTTGACCCGCGGAATTAATTGGAGCGGGGTGTTACCACATCCATGAGCCAATTAGCGAACTCGGCGGGGATTCCGAGATGTGAATCATATTTGGCGCACGGAAGGGTGCTGGCCAGGCTGACTGCGCTTCAGGACGGATTTCAACGTCGATATCTGTCGGGTGGCGGCAGGGCGCGACGTCTCTTAGCGCAATCACTTGATCAGCCGTGAGCCCGCCGTTCTTGGCGGCCCCGGCATGCCACGGGCCCATCGATCGCAAGAACAGCGTCCGCGACTTGCCCTTGTGACTGCTACACATCCGCTGGTCGCAACTTGGCGACGATTCTCCGGCTTGTGACGCCTGGTCGGCATTGCGATCATCGTCCCGTCACAAGTCGGCTAACGCATGCCGAGTTTGAAATATGCGGTTAGCGAACGCTCGGAGGGTTTTAGTGCCAGATGCTTCCTTAGCCCTCCACTCCACTCCCGGCCTCAGTGAAGCAGATGCGCAGGCCAGGCTGAAGAGCGAGGGGTACAACGAGCTGCCGCGGCCGCAACGGCGCACGCCGCTGCGAATCGTTCTCGAGGTCCTGCGCGAGCCGATGCTCGCGCTGCTCATCGGCGGCGGCGTGATCTACTTGTTGCTAGGGGATTTGAAGGAAGCATTAATTCTTCTCGTCTTCGCAACAATGTCGGTCGTGATCACGGCGGTGCAAGAGACCCGCACCGAGCGCGTCCTGGAAGCGCTACGCGATCTTACGAGTCCGCGCGCGCTGGTTATTCGTGACGGCGTACGTAAGAGAATCGCTGGGCGCGAAGTCGTGCGCGGCGATGTCGTCGTGCTCAGCGAAGGCGACCGGGTTCCCGCCGACGCGGCGCTCAGCGAATGCCAGGACCTCCAGATCGACGAATCGCTGTTGACGGGAGAGTCAGCGCCCGTTCGCAAGATCTCTCGCGCCGATGCGCCTCTCGGAAGCCGCCGGCCGGGGGGCGACGACCTGCCATATGTGTTTTCTGGCTCGCTGGTGGTGCGCGGAGCCGGAATCGGCGAGGTGATCGCGACCGGCGCACTTAGCGAAATCGGCAAAATTGGCCAATCGCTCAGCACGCTCGAAACGGAGCCGCCGCGTCTGTTGGCGCAGACACGGCGTCTTGTGGGGGTGTTTGCTCTCGCGGGAGGCGCCGTGAGCGTGTTGGCGGTGTTGCTCTACGGCCTGTTGCGCGGAGGATGGCTCGATGCGGTGCTCGCGGGCATCGCGCTCGGCATGTCGATGCTGCCCGAAGAGTTTCCCGTCGTGCTCACCGTATTCATGGCGATGGGAGCATGGCGGATTTCGCGGGCGCGCGTATTGACCCGTCGCGCCGCGGCCATCGAATCTCTGGGTTCGGCGACGGTCTTGTGCACGGATAAGACCGGCACCCTGACCGAGAACCAGATGTCGATTGCCGAACTACGCCTCAAGAACGGCGAGGCATTACGCGCCGGCCAGATATCCCGCTCAATGCCTGCGAGCTTCGATCATCTGGTCCAGTTCGGAATTCTTGCCAGCGCGCCTGATCCATTCGATCCGATGGAAAAAGCGTTTCACGATTTCGGCCGGAACCATTTGCCCAAGACCGGAACTCTGCTTGGTCCAGATTGGAAACTTTTGCAGACATACGGTCTTCGTTCCGATCTCCTTGCGATGTCACAGGTCTGGCAAAGCGACGCCACGCCGGAATTCGTTGTCGCGGCCAAAGGCGCGCCGGAAGCCATCGCTACCCTCTGCCGATTGAACGAGACGGAGTTTGCTGCAGTGAAGCGGTCCGTTGAGGGCATGGCTGCCGAGGGTCAGCGCGTTCTGGGAGTGGCCAACGCATCCTTCGCGCAGAAAGCATTGCCGGACTCGCAGCGAGACTTCACGTTCGAATTCTTGGGGCTCGTCGGACTCGCCGACCCGTTACGCTCAGCCGTTCCGGCCGCCGTGAGCGAGTGTCGGTCGGCAGGCATCAGAGTGGTCATGATCACGGGCGACTACCCAGCGACGGCGAAGGCAATCGCGCGCCAGGCGGGTCTAAATACCGACGACGTCGTGACAGGACAGACACTCGAAAGCGAAAGCGAGGCGCAGCTCGCGCGGCGCATGCGGACAGCGAGCATATTTGCGCGAATCATGCCGGATCAGAAGCTTCGAATCGTGAATGCGCTCAAAGCAAACGGTGAGATCGTCGCCATGACGGGAGACGGCGTGAATGATGCGCCCTCGCTCAAGGCCGCGCACATTGGCATTGCCATGGGCGGACGCGGAACGGACGTGGCGCGGGAGGCATCCTCAATCGTGCTTCTTGATGACGATTTCGGCTCGATCGTCAAGGCGATCCGGCTTGGCCGCAGAATCTACGACAATCTGCGCAAGGCGACGGGTTTCATCTTCGCGGTGCATGTGCCCATTGCGGGGTTGGCGATATTGCCTCTGTTGTTGGGCCTACCGATCCTATTTGGGCCGATGCACATCGCATTTCTGGAAATGGTGATCGACCCGGTCTGTTCGCTCGTCTTCGAAGCCGAGATCGAGGAAGACGATGTGATGCGCCGCCCGCCACGTCCCACTGACGAGCCTCTATTCTCCGGTCCCGTGATCGCGTGGGGCCTTATACAAGGAGCGTTCGCATTCGCGCTTGTCGCCGGCATTTTCCTCATTGCGCTGAAGCGGGGCATGCCAGAGACGGAAGTGCGCGCGTTAACTTTCTTCTCATTGGTCCTCGCGATCGTCGGCCTAATCTTTGTCAACCGCACCTTCAGCGCATCGCTGCTGACAGCCCTGCGTCGACCAAACACGGCGCTTGCGTGGGTGCTCCTTGCCGTCGTGGCGATGCTGAGTCTGACGCTCCTTTCGCCCCCCATTAGCGAACTCTTCCGCTTCGGGCCCCTACATCTGGACGACCTGTCAGTCACGCTCGGCGCCGGCGTGATCGTGTTGGTGCTGCTTGAAGCGCTCAAATACGTTTGGCGCGGCGCAGGACTTAACGGAGTTCGTTGGCTCCGTCGGATATTCGTACAAGGTCGCGTGAATGCGAGGGCCTCTGTCGGCTGGACGGCAGCCGCGGCGATGGCGATTTCACTTGGCTGGCTCCTTATCGCTTATGCGCCAAAGCTCATCACGCCGCGAGAGACTGGGTCGTCTCGAGTAGAGAGGATTGAAGCCTCGCCCGCGCAACAAGGCGCTCCCACTCCGTCCAAGGAAACGAAATCCGCCGTGGAGGAAGCCCAGCCAAGCGGCCGGGAACAGGAGACCAGCACGAGAACGGCGGCTGGCGGGCCTCCTAAACTTTTAAGCAGGAAGCTGCCCAGCGGTCTCATATTGAATGTTCCCAGCTCCGGCATGGAGGCAAATCTGCTCGCGTTTCTCGAGCGTGAAGCGAAGATAGAAGGAGTGACCTGGTTCGACTTCGACCGCCTCCAATTCGAGACGGGCAAAGCAAAACCGCGAGCCGCCTTTCAGGAGCAGTTGAGAAACATCGCCGAGATTCTGGCGGCCTATCCGAACGTCATAGCCACGATTGGCGGCTATACGGACAGCGTCGGCGCCCGGAGGGCAAACAGGAGACTGTCAAAAGCGCGCGCAGACTCGGTGATGCGCGAGTTGACGAATTTGGGCGTGGACGCTTCACGCCTCAACACGAAAGGTTATGGCGAAAGCCATCCGGTCGCAACCAATGACACTGAGCAGGGACGGACAAAAAATCGACGAATCTCGCTAGGCGTAACTCGAAAGTAGTGCATGCAAAGGAAAATGAACCCAGCAAGTTTGCGGGCTATGGTGCAAATTCAAACGAACGGTCGCAAAACCGCGCTTGGGCGTTCGACGGGGACAAGCCGCAATGATTTGTTCCAGAATTTTTTGCGCGGTTTTGCCGTCACTGGAAGCTTCTTGTGGCTCAACGGCGGCCGCTGGACCGTGATGATCTTGCCGAACCCTCGAACCGGTAGAAGACGCGAACCTTCCCGGAAGGATGTGTCATGCAGTAGTTGGCCACTTCTGGGAAGAGCCGGGCCATTTCCAGCTTCGTCGTCATAGACAGCTTCATCATGAGCGCACATGCGATGACGGAGTTGATCATTTGTCCTCTCTGCGCATCCGAGCGCACGCTCGGACTCCTTGGTCGAGCGGCGGAAGGAAGCCATGACGATGACGTTCATGAACCCTATAAGCCCAAGCTCTGTGAGAAAGCCGGGCTAAGTCAAGTCCAATCGACGACCCACTCAATTTTCTGGGAGCGATCTGCGCGGGTTGATTTAAAGAGTGTGCGCTTCGGCATGTTCTGAAAATACATAAGCCGCGTTATAAAGTCGGCATCGCTCAGTTGGAGCCGCTTTGGCGGCGTCCCGTTCACGAGCGCCACGAATAGTGTCGCAGCTTCGGCGCATCGGAGGCCTCTGATTTTTCCCGTAGTCAGGGAGGGGAGTGAGGCGAGACGGGTTCGCGTCCTCTGCCAGCGCTAACTCACTTTGCTGTCCTTCAGCAGGCCGACGAGCGGATTTGGCGCCGAGGGCGCGATCCGCCGCAGTGTATTTGTGTCGTGGTGGTTGAATGCTGGCGTGACGCCGCGCAGGGCGAGATCCGTTCGCGTCACATAGGTCCAGCTGCCATCGTCGTTGAAGGCGATGTCGATTCGGTAATAGTCGGTGCGAAACGCTTCTTCCAGGAAGGTCGTCGAGCAAATGCCGAAGCGACTATCGCCGCGCCGCGCCTCGACGGAAATGCGCGCGTCATCGGGTTTCGCCGTTCCACCCGCCAGCACGACTTGTCCTCGCGGAATCGCGATGGACTGCATAATCAGGCCCGTGGCCGGCTCCCAGAGCCAGTACCCAACCTGGTCGTGAAAGGTGATCGCCTCCTCCGGGGTGTTGATATGGATGTGATAGCGCAATCCATAGAGGAGTTGCGGCCCGTTCGTCTGCGGATCGATCGGATCCATCCGGATATGTTCCCGGTACGCGCGGGTTTCTGGACCTTCGGCCTTGGGATTGACGTCCACGCCTCGATCGGACTGCCACACGCCCGCCAAGCGGCGTAGCGGACCGAGATTAGCCAGCGTATCAGGGGAGAACTCAGGCTCGGTAAAAATATCTTCCGGAATGCTGCACACTTTTTGTGTCCCTTCTTGCTCATCTGAGCGCTTGTAATTGAGGAACGTGTGCGGCCCGATTTCAAGCGGCAAATTTACCCAATCTGCTGCCGACATTTGTCGCAGGGGCTTTGACTGAGACAGAGATCATCGAGTGCGCATAGACGCCGGCTTGGCGGGCCTTCGGACATGACCCGATCCGCACGCGTCAAGTGCGCCGGCGCACTGCGCGTTTCAACGAAACGCGCAATGATCCGAACGTTGCAAAAAACGCTTAGCATTTCGAAGTGATCGGGGCCGGCCGGTGGGGCCGGCCCTTTTTTGCGCCGCCTGCTCGGCCTTTTTGAGTGCAGCGCCTGGGTAAGCTGCTGTAATCACTCAAGCCGATGCGTTGCGTTGCGGTCGTATTTGCTCTCAAATCGCAACCCTCACGCATCAGATCGGATCTCCCGTATGTTGAAGGTTTTCTGCGCTCCCGCGAGATATGTTCAGGGCCGCGACGCGACGATGGCGCTCGCCTCCGAGCTGGCGCGGCTCGGCATTGCCGGAAAGGCGCTGATCATCGCGAGTCCGACCGCGCGCAAGGCGCTGGAGCCGGTTTGGAGCGAGACGTTCCAGGCCGCCGGACTCGACTATGCGATTCTCGATTTCGGCGGCGAATGCTCCTTTGCGGAGATTTCCCGCGGGAGCGAAGAGGCGCGCCGGGTCTCGGCCTCGTCGATCGTCGGCGCCGGCGGCGGCAAGACGTTGGACGCCGCCCGCGCCGTCGCCGCGGAACTTGAGCTTCCCGTCGCCTGCTGTCCAACGACGGCGTCGAGCGACGCGCCCTGCAGCGCGCTTTCGGTCGTCTACACCGAAGACGGGGTATTTGAGAAATGCCTCTTCTACCGGCGCAACCCCGATCTCGTGCTCGTCGACAGCACGGTCATCGCGCGCGCGCCGGTGCGCCTGCTGATCTCGGGCATGGGCGACGCGCTCGCCACTTTTTTCGAAGCGGACGCCACGATCCGCGCGCATCGCAACAACGTCGCCGGGGGTCTGAGCACGATCGCCGCGGCCGCCATCGCCGAGCTCTGTTACAAAACGCTCCTCAATGACGGGATAGCCGCCGTCGCTGCGGCGCGGGCAGGGGCGATCACGCCGGCGCTGGAACGCATCATCGAAGCCAACACGCTTCTCTCCGGCCTCGGGTTCGAGTCGGGCGGCCTTGCGGTGGCGCATTCGGTCCACAATGGGCTGACCGCCGCGCCGGAAACGCATGATCGGCTGCATGGCGAAAAGGTCGCTTTCGGCACGCTGGTGCAGCTCGCTCTGGAAGGACGGCCGCGTTCGACGGTCGATGAAGCGATGGGATTTTGCCTCTCGGTCGGTTTGCCTGTGACGCTTGCCGAACTCGGGCTTGTAAATCTGTCGCGCGACATGGCGCGGGCGATCGCCGAGCGCGCCGTCGCCGTCGGCGAGAGCGCGCATAATGAACCTTTCGAGGTGACCGCCGCGACTCTCATGGACGCGATTTATGCCGCCGACTCCATGGGCGTCGCCTTCAAGGCGCGCGCTTCATAGCAGGCAGGCCCCACCGCGCGACTATTCCGTCAAGGAAGAAAGAACGGCGTCGGCGGCGCGCAGGGCGAGCGCGGCGATGGTGAGCGTCGGGTTGGCGGTTCCGCCGGTCGGGAACACGGCGGCGCCAACCAGAAAAAGATTGCGGTGCGCGTGGGCGCGCAGGTCCTTGTCGACGACCGACGTCGCCGCGTCTTCGCCCATGCGCGCCGTGCCCATGATATGGCCGGCGCCTTGGGCGTCGTCCTTGTGCCAAAAGGCTTCCACGCCGATCTTCGCAAACATGTCTTCATGCAGATGTTTGGCGTTGGCTAGCGCGCGGACGGTGTAGCGGTCGAGTTGAAAGCAGATCGCTGGGCGCGGCAGGCCAGTCTTTTCGATTTGCGTCCGATCCAACGTCACCCTGTTGCTCGCCAGAGGGAGTTGCTCCGTCAATGCGGCCACGCGAATGTGCCGCGACGTCTGCTCCCTGAGCGCCGTGTCGAGCGCCTTTCCACGCAGGCCGCTGAGCGCCAGTTCGCGCGCGGTCGATTCAGGCGCTCCGGTCGGCCAATTCCACCCTTCATTGCCAAATTCGAACCGCAAAGCCGAATTTGCGCTACGGTCTTTCAGATCTCGAAAATTCTCGATCCCCGATGTCGCCCCAGGACCGCGATAGGGCCAGACGGGTTGGCGCGTGAGGGCCCAGCTCAGCTGGATCGGATGATCCATCAGATTTCGGCCGAGCTGGTCCGAGCGATTGGCGACGCCGCCAGGAAAGGATTCGGAGGCCGAGGCCAGCAGGAGTCGCGGTGTCTCGACGCCGTTGGCGGCGACGCAGACGACGCGCGCGAAAACGCGTCCGGTCGAGCCATCCGATCGTATGAACCTGACCGCTTCGACGCGCCCGTCCGGGCGGCATTCGATGAAATTGGCGCAGGTCTCCGTCAGCAGCCTCGCGCCGAGAGATTGGGCGCGCGCGACGTGAATGGTCGCGTCATATTTCGCTTGGATCGGACAGATGGGAATGCAGCTGGCGCTGCCGTGACAGGCCGGTCGGTCGCCGGACGCTTTCGAGAGGCGCGCCTGTGGAGTAGGGCGGACCTTATAGTCGGACTCCTGCAATGCGTCGCGCCATGCGCGATCAAGAAAACTCTGCGCGATCGGCGGAAACGGGTAGGGCGCTGAGCGTGGCGAGCCGAGATCGTCGTCATTGTCTCCGGCGACTTCGAGCTCCTGTTCCGCCTCGCAGTACCATGGCTCGAGATCGGCATAGGAGATCGGCCAGTCAACGGCGAGGCCGAAGCGCGATTTCAACTCGAAATCGGCGGGAACCAGCCGAACGGCGGTTCCCAGCCAGTGCCACGTCGTGCCGCCCACCTGTCGCAAATAGGTCGAACTGAAAGGATGAGGCCCTTTCTGCGCATAGAACGCATAGGGCTTGTCTGACTCCGGGTGCGGCGCGAACGCGACCTGCTCATAGGCCGACTCGGGGGTCTTGGGAAAAGCGCTCTGGAATCGTCTCACCGCGGCGGCGCGGTCGACGCGAGGCCCGGCCTCCATCATGATGACTGTCGCGCCTTTGCGCGCGACGCGAGAGGCGACCAACGCCCCGGCGACGCCAGAGCCTATGACCACTACGTCGGCGTGAAAAACCATGTGAGACGTCACTTCCCTATTGGCGTGAGCGCCCAGCCCGCGCCGTCATCCCAGGGAATGCCTCTTGGCCCGGCAAAGCCCATGGCGTCCCACATGAGCGCGCCCGTGTAATCGACGCAAATCATGCGTCCAGAGTCGACGGTTTGACCGGAATACCAGTCCGCCACAATTCTTCGCGCAAGGCCGTCCGAGTCTTTATCTTGTAGAGGGTCCATGCTGCGCAATGCGCCGCGATCGAGTCCAAGACTCTGCAGATAAATCCGAGCCGAATCGACTGGAAGACGCGTGCGTCCAGTGAGCTCGGCGCTGAGGCGTAGAAAGTTTTCGAGATCGGAAGTCTCCGCAACTGCAATGCAGGGCGTGAGCGCGCCGAGCGCGCAGCCGGTCAGAAGCGTCCGGCGCGAGACGTCACGATCTTTTGCGCGCATTTGCATTCCTGCTTCCTAAAATTTTTCGGGGCCTGGCCCGCTCTTTAGCGCTCCGATGCGACTTTCTCGTCGAACGCCTTGATTGCATTCTGCGACAGTGAAGACGTCAGCAAGTCGTCGAGAACAGACGGCGGCGCCGTGATATCGCGACTATATCGAAGTCCAATTTCAATGGTCTGTCGATCGGGAAAACTTGCTAGCAGCAAGGTCCGCTCGACGCTCTTGACGATCGCGGCGACGCTTTCGATCTGCTTCTCCCAATCTTTTTCATGCCGCATGAGCCTACCGAGATATACCGCGACGCCATCCGCGCCCGCCTCCATCGCGACATAGGCCTGCGCCGCCGTGAACACCGCCGTCGCCAGAGAGGCGCAGCCTATGTCTTTCAGCGCCCGGCAGCACGCGAGGCTCGGCGCCGTCGGCGCAAGTTTGATCCAGAGCTTTTTCTCGCGCGCGGCTTTCAGGTCGTCGACATAGCATGCCGCTTGCCTCAGCGCGTCGTCTGCGCTTCCAACCGCCTGAATCATCAGCTGCCGAATCGCGCCAATGTCGGCGGACATTGCGCAGAGCTTGCGGGCGGCGGCGACGTATTCATCCAACGACAAAGCTTCCGCGCCGGCGGCGCGGGCCATCAGCGCCGGATTGGTCGTGAACCCCTGCACGCCCGGAAATTTCAGCGCATTCAGGATAGCGTTTTGATCCGCCGTATCAACGAGCAGCATCGCATCTCACTTTGTTCTGGCCGGGGACGTGTTCACGCAGGCTTTTTCCTTGCGCTCAACACGACGCTTTTCGGATTGGCGAGAATTGCGTCCCAGAATTTTTGTCCGTAACGCTCAATTCCTTCCTTGGACACGGCGAACCGCGTCCATTCGGCGTCAACAAACCCCGCCTGCGCCAGCGCGTCCTCGTAAGCGCGACGGCTCCACTGGGTGAATTCGATCCAGAATTTTTCTTCGCCGACAAAGGTCATCCGCACGCGCAGGCGCATGGGGCCTTCCCCGATCTCCTCGAGAAAAAACCCATAAGGAAGCGTATCCTCGCGGCCGTTGACGAAGTCCGGATTGGGCACGACGGCGACCAATCTGCCGTCGGGAATCACATTCGCCGCTACAGACCTGAACATTTGCGCAAGCGTCTGCTCGTCCTCGGCGTAGTTGAACAGAAAGGCTGCGGTCGCGACGTCGAATGAACCAAAAACGGCCATCGTCGCGGCGTCGCCGACTTCGTAAACGATCCCCAGCGCGTTTTGGCTTTCTTCATGCCGCGCGGCTTCAATCATCGCGGGCGACAGATCCACGCCGAGCACATTCTTGGCCCCAAGTCTTTTGAGAAGCCGGGAATAATGGCCGGTCCCGCATGCGTAGTCGATGGCGCTCGCGCCTGAAAGATCGCCGAGAACCGATTGCACGGTTGGCGTTTCAAGGAAATTCGTATGGTCATCCTTCCGCGCTGCAGAATATTGCGTGCTGATTGTTCGATACTGGTCGATCATGCGCATGTCCCGGAAATTTGCTGCTAGATCACGCTGCATTTGGGCGGAATCGCCTAATGCAGATCACGTGATCGACTCGCAAAGTTTAGAGCGCGTTCTACGCGACAAACCGGTTCCCACTTTTTCGCGAGCCGCGCTCTAGGCTTTAAAATTGGAACTTATTCCTTCAGCTCGACAGTGGCCATGGGTTAGTCAACGAGGAGCGTTTTCTTCCGCGACGGCCTCTTAAGGCAATTTGGCGCGGCCTGCGCTTTCGAGCTGATCGCCTCGTGTTCCAACCCTATCTCTTAGGACGCTACTGCGTCGGCGACGCTGCCAGGCTCGCGCCAAGTGGGGAGATCGGTATGGAGAGAACCGAACAGTCAAACGCAACTGGCCTGCGATGCGCCGCCGCAGCGCGGCGGTGACGCCAGGTGGCGGTCGCCGGAAAAACTCTACTCGCCGGCTTCGGGGTCGCCCTCGTTCTAGCTTTGGCCGTCCTGTTCTTCGCTTGGTCTGGTCTCTACAACGTCGGGGCCAGCCAGCCGCATTGGGCGCTCACACGCTGGTTCCTGGAATTTGGTTTGCGGCGTTCCGTCGCCACGCACAGCGCCTCCATCACGCCGCCGACGCTCGATGATAAAAATCTGGTGATCCTCGGCGCCGGCCATTTCGACGGCGGCTGCGCGCCTTGCCACGGCGCCCCGGGGGGGCGCAGCGACCCGATCGTTGATCGCATGCTCCCAGAGCCGCCGGAACTCGGCCGCGCCGCATCCAACTGGTCGACAGAGCAGCTCTTCTGGATCGTCAAGCATGGTCTGAAATTCACTGGAATGCCGGCGTGGGTCGCGCAGCAACGCGACGATGAAGTGTGGTCTGTGGTCGCGTTCCTACGCGCCCTTCCGCAGATGAGCGCGAGCCAATATCGGCTGTTCGCCATCGGCAACCCGGAGCCGCGGCCGAATGACGGCGCTGAGATCGCCCGGAATGGCATGACGATGGAGGCGCTGACCCGATGCGTGCGTTGTCATCGCGGCGATGGGCAGCCCAGAAGCGCGCTCGTGCCCCGTCTTGCCGGACAGTCACAGGCCTATGTTGAACGCGCGCTGCGCGAATTCGCCAGCGGTTCGAGGCAGAGCGGAATCATGGAGCCGATCGCCGTGGCGCTGGACGGCGCCGCGATCACGGCGCTGAGCGCATACTACACCGGCGCGCCGAACCTCGCTCCAAGCGCGCCGCCGATAGCGTCGAACGCCGATCAGATTGCGCGCGGCAAAGAAATCGCGACAAAGGGAGTCGCGGAATCGGGCGTCCCGCCCTGTCTGGTTTGCCACGGCGGCAACAGGGCGCCGTCCTTTCCAAAGCTCGACGGCCAATACGCGCCCTATATCGTCGGTCAGATCGAAATCTGGAAACGCGGACTGCGCAGTAAGTCGGGATATGGAGCGATCATGGGGACGATCGCTTCGCGTCTGACCGACGCGCAGGCGCTAGACGTCGCCGCCTTTTTCGCCAGCATTGAGACGCCCGCCGAAAGGCCCGAACGGCCCATCCCACCGCCTCGTCGTGGAGGCCGCCGTGCGAGATAGACAGCGATCCTTGCGCATCGCGCGCGCCGCTCCAGCCTGCCTGCTGCTTGCGGGATGCGAGGGCGTTCAATCGACGCTCGCGCCGACCGGACCGCAGGCGCAACATATTGCGCAGCTCTTCTGGGTCATGGTCGCGGGAAGCGGCGCGATCATGCTGGTGGTCATTCTCGTGACGGCGATCGCGCTATTTGCGCCAGCGCGCCGCCGGGCGTTCCTCGCCCGCGACACTGTCGTGCTTGCTGGCGGACTGATCTTCCCCGTCGCCACGCTCTCCGCGCTCCTCGTCTATGGACTGGTTATGCTCGGCGCGGGGCCGGGAAAGTTGGCGGCGAGTCCGGTTAGAATAGAGGTGGCGGGCGAGCGCTGGTGGTGGCGCGTCGTCTATCGCGACGACGCCGGTTCCACGGTCGAGAGCGCCAACGAGCTGCGAATTCCGCTCGGCCGCGCGGTCAAGATCGAACTCACGAGCGACAATGTCATCCATAGTTTCTGGGCGCCGAAATTGGCCGGAAAGCTCGATATGATTCCCGGCCGCAAGACCGCGCTGACGCTAAGCGCCGAGCAAGCTGGCGTGAGCAGGGGCCAATGCGCGGAATATTGCGGCGGGGCGCATGCGCTGATGGCGTTCAACGTCGTGGCGATGCCGCAGAATGAATATGACGAATGGCGCTTACGGGAGTTTCAGCCTGCGCAGGAGCCCGCAACGCAGGTGACGCGAGAGGGCAAGGCGCTGTTTCTTTCGCACGGCTGCGGCGCGTGCCACGCAATCCGGGGGACGCCTGCGGCCGGCCGGCTCGGACCCGATCTTACGCATGTGGGCGGCAGGATCTCGATCGGCGCCGCGATCCTCACGACGGACGAAGCCTCCATCGCGCGATGGATCAAGCACAATCAAGACATCAAGCCCGGCAATCTGATGCCGGCCTTTGACATCTTCAGCGAAAGCGAGCTGCTCGCCCTGTCGCGCTATCTCGCGAGCCTGCGTTGAAGCTGCGTTGTCGTGTGGGCGCGCTGTTTACATGCCCTGGACGACAGGCTCGCCGGCGCTGAGCCAGGCGAGGATGCCGCCGCCAAAATGCGTGTTGGCGTCGCGACGTCCCAGGAGCCGCGCCTGCTCCATCGCCGACACCGAGCGCTTGCCGGAGCGGCAGTAGATGATCACTTGCTGGCCCTCGCCGGCGACCGGCAGTTGGCTCGGATCGAACTTTGACAGGGGATTGAACAGTGCGCCGGCGATGTGGCCCGCCGCATATTCGTCAGCCTCTCGCACGTCGACAAGCAAGACCCGCCCTGCTGCAAGGCCCGCTTTCAGCTCTTCGAGGCTGATGTCATTGAATGGACTACCTGTGCTCATGATGCTCAATCCTCCTATGCCAGCATGACATTCTCGGCGCCTCGCGCTTAGAAGTCCTGCGGCTGACGCGATGCTTGCGTCTGACGATGCGCTATCGGGCCTATACCACGGTTCGCGGCGCGCTCCAGGCGTTCCGTCGCCACCTTTATTGCAGACTCGAGCCGCTTTACGGGCGGGCGGCCCCATTCTAGAAATTCTCGCTGCCGACTGGAACACCGAAAAACCGTAGCATCTGACCGCCAAGAACGAAAAAAAGGGCGACGTCAAAAGCTCGACCGAGCGCCGCCGCACGCGACGGGCGTCGCCTTTGGAACGTTGCATATGCCGGGCGCTCTTGAGATTGCCGGAACCGAATCCTCTCCATTGCCGCTATGCACGGGATACACAGATCAATGAGCATGGAACGCCGCGCCTTTCTTCTCGGAGCGTCGACTCTCGCGGCAGGAGCAACGGCGTCCGCTTCGCCGACGCCAGGCGAAACGAGTTCGCCAGTCGCGGCGGACGACGGCGGCGGCTCACTGCTGCTGCCTGAGGGCGGTGAGAGCCGCTTTGCACGCGTCAATGGCGTCAAGCTGCATTATGTGCGCGTCGGCGTCGGCCCTAACGTGGTCTTGCTTCACGGTTGGCCGCAGACTTGGTTCGCTTGGCGCAACACGATGGAGCGCCTCTGCTCGCGGTTTACGCTGATCGCTCCCGATCTGCGCGGCCTCGGCCTGTCCGAACGCACCGCCGCGGGATATGACAAGCAAACCATCGCGGGCGACGTTCGCGCCCTCATCGACGAGGCGGCCGGAGGGCGCGCCCATGTCATTGGCCACGATATGGGCGGCAAAGCCGCCTTCATGCTCGCCCATCTTCACCCTGAGCATGTCGAAAAGCTCGTTCTGGTGGATTGCCTAGTTCCGGGCACCGAGAACATGGACTCGTTGCGCGGCGGCGCTTGGCACTACGGATTTCACATGGCGCCCGAGTTTCCGGAAATGCTGACCAAGGGCCGCGAGCGCGATTATATCGCGGCGCAGATCCGCGCCTGGTCCCACAAGAAGGACGCGGTCCCAGACGCCGGGATCGCGGAGTTCGCCAAACATTACGCCTCAGAGGGCGGCATGACGGCGGGATTCAACTATTACCGGGCGCTCAAAGATGACGCTGCCGCCGCCGCATCCTCGAAGGGCCGCAAGCTCGACATGCCAGTGTTGGCGATCGCAGGGCGACACGGCGTGGGCGAAAGACTCGCGGACGCGCTCCGACCCCAGGCGATGAATTTGAGGTCTGTGATCGTGGACGACAGCGGCCACTTCGTCGCCGACGAAGCGCCCGAACTCTTTTGCGCGCAAGTCGAGGGATTCCTGTCCGCCTGAGGCCTGCGGGATATTCCGAACGCGCAGACGCGCTCCTCTCGACAGGTTTAACCCGTGTTCCGCAAGCCCGCCGCAATGCCGTTGATCGACATCAAGATCCCTTCGCGAATGTCGTCGCCGCGCTCGCCTGCGCGATGGCGGCGGATCAATTCGACCTGCAGATAGTTCAGCGGCGCGATATAGGGGAAGCGGTGCCTCAGCGAGCGTGCGAGCGTTGGATTGTCAGCGAGCCGCTCCTTGGAGCCGAGAAGTTTTTCGAGCGCGTCATTCGCGCGCGCATGCTCCGCCTCGATCATGCCGAAAATGCGCGCGGCAAGCGCCTTGTCCTCGACAAGTCCGGCGTAATGATGCGCGATCGACATGTCGGTCTTGGACAGGATCATGTCGATGTTTGACAGCAGCGCGCGAAAGAACGGCCATTCTTCGCTCATCCGGCGCAGCAGCGCGAGCCGCGCCTTCTCGTCCTCTTCGATGAAATGCGCGATCGCCGAACCAAAGCCGTACCAGCCCGGCAGCGCGACGCGCGCCTGCGCCCAGGAGAAGCTCCACGGAATCGCGCGCAGATCCTCGATGCGGCGCGACGGTTTGCGCGAGGCCGGACGCGAGCCGATGTTGAGCGAGGCGATTTCCGAAATCGGCGTCGACGAAAAGAAGAAATCGACGAAGCCTTCGGTCCCGTAGACCAGACCCCGATAGGCTGCCATGCCGGCCTGCGATAGTTTTTCGGCCGCTTCCAGGAACTCCGGCGCCGGAGTCTTGTGCGCGGAGAGCAGCGTCGCTTCCAGCGTCGCCGCGACGAGCAGTTCCAGATTGACGTGGCCGATCTGCGGATTGGCGTATTTCGCCGCAATGACTTCGCCCTGCTCGGTCAGACGGATCTGCCCGTTCACCGTGCCGGGCGGCTGCGCGAGAATGGCGTCATAGCTCGGTCCGCCGCCGCGCCCGACGGTGCCGCCGCGTCCGTGGAAAAGCCGCAGGGCGACGTTGGGCAGCGAGCCGAAAAACTCCGCAAGCGCGGTCGAGGCGCGGTAGAGCTCCCAGATGCTCGTTAGGATGCCGCCGTCCTTGTTGGAGTCAGAGTAGCCGAGCATGACGTCCTGCTGCCCGCCGGAATTGACGACGAGCTTGAGGATGCCGGGCAGAGCGTAAAACTCCTGCATGATCGGCGCGGCGTTGCGCAGATCCTCGATGGTTTCAAAGAGCGGCACGATGATGAGATCGGCGACGACGGCCTGTGTGTCGCGCGGATCGAGCGTGCCCCGCATCAGGCCGCATTCTTTTTGCAGCAGCAGAACTTCTAGGAGGTCGCTGACTGTTTCGGTGTGGCTGATGATGTAATGGCGGATCGCCTCGTCGCCGTAGAGCCGGCGCATCTCCCGCGCACGCTCCATGATGGTCAATTCGCTCGTGGCGCGGTCGCTGTATGTCGCGCCCGGCAGGCGCACCGGCCGCGGATCGCTGAGCAGCTTCAGCAGCAGCAGCCGCTTTTCGGCTTCCGGGAGCGCGGCGTAATCGTCGACGACGCGGGCGACGCCGAGAAGCTCGGCGATGGTCTCTTCGTGCCGGTCGGAGCTTTGCCGCAAATCGAGCGTCGCAAGGTGAAAGCCGAAGACTTCGACGGCGCGGATCAGCGGCTCGAGCCGCTGCGTGGCGATGACCTCGCTGTGATGCACGCGCAGCGATTCATCGATGGTAACGAGATCGGCGAGCAGCGCCCATGAATTGGCGTAGGGCTCGCCCGGCGCCACGGCGTGGCGCGCCGCCTGGCCGCCGGTCAGCTTCTCCAGTGTGCCGGCGAGGCGCGAATAGACGCCGATGAGGGCGCGGCGATAGGGCTCGTCGTCACGATGCGGATTGTCGTCGCCCGAGCGCGCCGCCAGCGCTTCGAGCGCCTTGCTGCAGCCGGCGTAACGCCGCGAGATTGAAAGCTCGGCGCCAAGCTCATGCACTTCGACGAGATAGAAGCGCAGCGCCGTTTCGCATTGCATGCGCATGGCTGTGGAGAGCGAGTCCGCCGTGACGTTCGGATTGCCGTCGCGGTCGCCGCCGACCCAGGCGCCCATGCGCAGGAAGGGCGGCACCCGCAGTCCTTCGAGACGCTGTTCGATGTCGGCGTAAAGGCGCGGGATCTCGCGCAAGAAGGTGCTGCGATAATAGCTCAGCGTATTCTCGATTTCGTCGCGCACGGTCAAGCGCGAATGACGCAACAGTTCGGTCTGCCAGAGCTGCGAGACGCGGGCGCGAAGCTGCATCTCGTTTTGCGCGCGCTCGGCCTTGCCGCGCATATGTTCGCGCGCGGCGAGCAGTTTGAAGATTGCGTGTTCGGCGTCGAGCAGGCTCTTGCGGCGCACTTCCGTGGGATGCGCGGTCAGCACCGGCGAAATCCAGCCGCGCGCCAGCGCCTGGGCGATCTTGCCGGCGCCGACGGCGGCCTTGCGCAGACGCGCGAAGGTAGTGGCGAGGCTCGGCGCGCCGGTGAAGGCGCCGCTCGCCTGGGCGCGAGCGCGCTGCTGCAGCGGATGCAGGTCTTCGGCGATATTGGCAAGATGCGAGAAATAGCTGAAGGCGCGGATCACGGTGCGCGCCTCTTCCGCCGTCAGCGCGCGCAGCAACGCGTCGAGATTCCTGTCGGCTTCGGCGTCCCCGTTGCGGCTGGCGGCGACGGAGAGCCGCCGGATCGTCTCGATGCGCTCGAACGCCGTGGGGCCCTCATGTTCGCGAACGGCGTCGCCGAGCAAGCGCCCGAGAAGGCGAATGTCGTCAATGAGGGATTCGTCGCCCTTCAAGGCTTCGGGATCGGCGCCCGCCGCCGGAGCGGTCGTAACGAGCTTTTCCTGCGCCTGCGCTTCAAGCTGCATACTATCGCGACCTTTGAACTTCCGCGCCTCGGGGCGCGTCCAGGGCAGCTATAGCAGGCTTCGGACGCCTTTTCGACGCGTCTGGCGTCCGGCGCGTTTTTCGACCGGCGCGCGCGGCTCTAAAAGCCGAAGAAATCCGGCTCTTCGCCGTGATACTTGCGAAAATCGGTGGGAGAGAGCTGCTTTCGGCACGATCGAGACAGATACGGCATATACCGCTTGAGACAATTTTCCATCTCGAAAATGAAGACGGTGTTGCCGCCGCAGAAGCGGTAAGCGTCGGGGGCGCAGGCGTCCTGCTCGACCGCCATATCGTCGGCCGTGTTGCCTGCCCAGGTGTTCACGGCGAGCGCAGGCGTAGCGCCGCTCAGCGCGCATAGCAGCGCAACTAATATGGTTTTTTGCACGGGAGCCTCGCCGCCAGCAGTGACCGCAACTTCCAACGCCGAAACTGCGTCAAGCGGGACAGTTTGACAAGAGCGGATGCGCTTGCCGTAGCGTCCGAGACTGCGGCACTTGTTCGAGGCGGCTCTGCCGCTTATAGACGTCGGCGACGATGCGATACGCCTAATCTCCGCAATTTGCGGCGCTAATGGTCAAAGCCATGCTCGATACAACCGAAATTCTTATCTTTGCCGGGGTCGGCCTGGTCTTTGCCTTGGGCCTTCTTGCATTCTGCAAATGGTCGGGCGCGGCCGTCCAGCGGATCGCCGCCTATGCGCTGATTGCGCTATGCTTTCTCTACGTCGGCTTCGCCTTTCGCGCTGAAGAGTCCGGCCCCTGGGTTGGCGTCGAAATGACCGGCGTCGCCGTTTTCGGCACGCTCGCCGGCATGTCGATCATCGGCTCGCCCTGGTGGGTCGTCGCGGGCTTCGCGCTGCATCCGCTCTATGCGATTTACTTTCACTATATCGGCGCCGCCGCGCAATTCGCCCCTGCGCCCTTCGTCGTCGCCAATGCGGCGTTCGACGTCGCGATGGCGCTTTTCGTCGCTTATGCCGCTCTGCGTGGCGGGCGCAAGAGCGTGACGCGCGCCGAGGACACGTCTAAGAAGGAGGCGCCGCAGCGCAGACTCGCCGCGCGCGCCCAGCATCGTTCGCAAAGCCGCGACGCCGGAGGTCCAGCGTGAACGCGTCCGCGGACTTCTCCTTACGCTATGACTGGGGCGTCGAAGAGATCGTCGCCATTCATGATCAGCCGCTGCTCGATCTCGTCGCGCAGGCGAACGCCGTTCATCGCCGCTTTCACGACGTCAATGACGTGCAGAAGGCGGCGCTGCTGTCGATCAAGACCGGCGGCTGTCCGGAAGACTGCTCCTATTGCCCGCAATCGGCGCATCACCGCGAGGTGAAGCTCGACCGCGTCGATCTCTTGGAGACGGCGGAGGTCCTCGGCGCCGCAAAGACCGCCAGAGAGGCCGGCGCCGATCGCTTCTGCATGGGCGCCGCTTGGCGCTCGGCGCCCGAGGGCAAGCGCTTCGACGCCGTGCTCGACATGGTGCGCGGCGTGCGCGCGCTCGGCATGGAGGCCTGCGTCACGCTCGGCATGATCAACGAGTCGCAAGCGAAGCGCCTCGTCGACGCCGGACTCACCGCCTACAACCATAATCTCGACACCGGGCCTGAATTCTACAACGAGATCATCACCACCCGCACCTATCAGGACCGTCTCGACACGCTCAAGGCCGTGCGCGGCGCGGGGCTCGAGATGTGCTGCGGCGGCATTATCGGCATGGGCGAAAGCGTGAAAGATCGCGCCGGCATGTTGCAGACGCTGGCGTCTTTCGATCCGCATCCGGAAAGCGTGCCGATCAACGCGCTGGTCGCCGTTGAGGGCACGCCGCTCGCCGGGCGCGCGCAGATCGACCCGCTCGATCTCGTGCGCATGATCGCGACGACGCGCATCGTCATGCCGAAGGCGCGGGTGCGGCTCTCGGCCGGCCGCTCGTCGCTGTCGCGTGAAGCGCAAATTCTCTGCCTCGTCGCTGGCGCCAATTCGATCTTCTATGGCGAGAAGCTGCTGACGACGGGCAACGCCGGCGTCAATGAAGACGATGCGCTGTTCGCCGCGCTTGCGGCGCGCGAGGGGCGGGCGCCCGCCGCGCCTTAAGAGTCCTCGGCTGGGCCGAAGATCGCCTCGAAATTCCTGCGCAGCGCGGCGTCGACGGTAGGCATGTCCGCCGCCACGCCGAGGTCCGAAAGGCTCGTGACGCCAAGATGGGCGTCGCGCACGCCGCAGGGCGCGATGCCGGAAAAATGCGTCAGATCCGGCGCGACATTGAGCGCGACGCCGTGAAAGCTCACCCATTGCCGCAGGCGCACGCCGATGGCGGCGATCTTGTCTTCCGCCATTTCGCCGCCCCGTCCCTTGGTCTTCTCCGGCCGCTCGACCCAGACGCCGACGCGCCCGGCGCGCCGCTCGCCCGTGACGCCGAAATCGGCGAGCGTCGCGATGATCCATGATTCAAGCGCGCAGACGAAGGCGCGCACGTCGCGCTGGCGCCGCGAAAGATCGAGCATGACGTAAGCGACGCGCTGTCCTGGCCCGTGATAGGTGAATTGCCCGCCGCGTCCGGTGCGATGTACGGGAAAGCGCGCCTCAAGCAGATCCTGCTCCTTCGCCGAGGAGCCGCCGGTGTAGATCGGCGGATGTTCCAGCAGCCAGACGCATTCGCGCGCCTCGCCCGAAGCGATCGCCGCGGCGCGCGCCTCCATGAAGGCCACCGCCTCCTCATAGGGGACAAGATCGTCGCTGACGCGCCATTCGACCGGCGGCGCGTTAGGGCGCAGACGCATGACGGCGTCTCGGGAGTGATGAGAAGGCGGACAAGGCGTTTCAGTCATTCGGCCGAACTAAGCCCATCAAGCGCGCCGAGACGCGCATTCCGGCGAAACTGAATCTCGGCGATTGCTTCACGCCTAGAGCGTTTCGCGAGCAGCCTCTGTATAAGGGCAAGCATTTTTCGAATAGCGACCGTAACAAGCGCGTTGAATTGGATGCCTGGTCGCGGCTCAGCTTCAATTCTATCCCCTTGTTCATTCACGCGCCGGTCGCAACTGCGTGCAATGATTAGCGCAAAGCAGGAGAACGCAATGGTTTACTTGTTCGAGTTTTTCGCAATCGATGCCGCCGGCCAACGCCTTTCTCTAAATGCGACGAAACGTCGTGTAAAGACGGCGGCTCTCGCGGACGCCTATGGGCAGACAATGATGCGCGATGTCTTCTATGACAATCAAAAGGCCACCATCTGCGTCATTAAGGATCAAGTCGGGCATACGCTTCGTGAAGTGCTTGCGAACGCCTGAAAGTCACAAAAGAGAAGTTCGTCCCGCCAAGGCGATCGGCGCGCCGCAAATGTAAGGCGCGTCCCTACGAGCAAAGAGCGAGCCGGGCGGATTACGCGTTCGCCGCTTGTCATCTGGGAGCCGATTTGTTAGACGCAGCGCGCCGGCGCTTCGCGTTAAGCGGAGCGTCCTTGCGGCCGTGGCGGAATTGGTAGACGCGCTAGCTTGAGGTGCTAGTTGGGCAACCAGTGGAGGTTCGAGTCCTCTCGGCCGCACCAAGGTTAGCGCCATAAAAGCGCCCAGAGTTCGCGCGGCCGATTGCGGCGCCGCAGCGGGCAAACATCAGCCACATTCCCCATTGCAATATCGTTGCGCTGGCGCTTGGTCAGTGCAAGCCGCCTGCTCGATCTTCGCAAATGAGCGCGCCGCGCGCCTTTTTCGCAGACGCGAGGCGTTCGACGCCGCTCTTTGGTTCGACGGCGCCCGGAGAGGGAAGCATGGCTGTGTCGTTAAGAGACCGCAGGCCGCCGCCAAAGGCCGACACTATCGAGACGCGCGCCCGCTATGCCTGGCATGATATCGAAGGCGACAGGCGCATGGCGTCGCCGCGGCCGGCGGGTTCGCGCCAGTCCTACGCAACGGCGTCCGATCGCAACTTCGAAAGGGTCGAGCGCTTCTTCTACATTGGCGCTGCGGCGCTTGTCGTCGTCGGCACCGCCATTGTCGTCGGCTCCGCCTTCTGGGGCGAGCTTCCGCAAAATGGCGATCCCGCAGATTCGATGACGCCTCAAAAAATAGCGCCTTCCGCGCCGCGCGGCGCGCAAAGCCTGGCGCATCCGGGAGCGCCGGCCGCCAATTTGCGATCGCATGAACAGCCGCCTTCGATCATCGCCGGACCGGTGGGGCCGACAGCGTCGCCAGAACGCGCGGCGCCCACGCAGGACGGCGCGGAATCGGCGCCGGGCGCCCAAACGTCGAACCCGCTCGCGTCATCCATCGCGAACCTCGAACTCGAGCCGGAATTTCTCAGCGACGGCATCGCGGGAAAGCGCAGAGCGGCGCGCCGCATGGCGGAAGATGAGGCGTCAGCGGCGGCGAACGTCGCGGGTGAACAGGAGCCGCCCGCGTCCGAAGCGCGAACCGGCAAATGCTACGTCAGAATTTCGGGGCGCGTGGTCAACAGCGGCGTCTGTCAGATCTCGCGAAAAGGCGGCGCGGTAGTCTTCCAATATTCCGGTCAGACGCTGACGCTTTCTCCGGCCAGGGGAAAAGCCTGGTCTGCGGCGCTCGGCGGCAAAAATCTCGGAAACGTTTACAAGAGCGGCTCCTGCTGGGGTTCAAAGAGCACCTATATCTGCGACCGCGGCTAAGCGGCGCGGAAGTCATAAGACAAGCAGCGCTTCCGGATCACATTGCGCTAAGGCTCGCCGGATTTCGGCGGCTCTTGCACGCCACGTTCATGCTCATGCGCCTGCGGCGCCTGCCTGGCCTTTGGTCCAAGCGTTTTGGCGATGATAGGTTCTGTCGTCGAGGTCCAATCCGGACCGGCGGCGACGATCGGGGTCGGCGCGTCTCCGGGCGTGATGTGGACGAGCGAATAGCCGCGCTTTTTCAGTTCGCGCAGAAATTCCGGCAGCATCTGCGCGGTGATCCCCTGCGAATCGTGGAAGAGCACGATGCCTTTGCGGTTCTTTTCGAGCCGCGACAGCACGAGATCGAGTTCGGCCTTGGGCGTCATATGCGACCAGTCCGAGGCCCACAAATCCGAGCCGAAGATTGTGTAGCCGCGCGCCGTAAGGTCGGCGACGAGCGCGGGCGTATCGGCGAAGCCGGGAAAGCGGAAGAAGGGCGCGGCCGTCGCGCCGAGCGCCTTGTTCACGGCGGCGATCCCCTTGTCGATGTCGGCCTTGGCGGCGTCCTCGCTCATCAGCCTCAGGGTCTTGTCGGGATGGCTGTAGGAATGGTGAGCGATGGTGTGGCCGTCCGCGGCGGCGCGCTTCACCAGAGCGGGCAGGCTTTCCGCATTCCGGCCAATCAGAAAGAAGGTCACGCGCGCGCATTCCTTAGCGAGCGCGTCGAGCACTTGCGGCGTGGGCGACGCCGGTCCGTCATCGAATGTCAGCACAACCTCATGGTCGCGCAAATCCAGCGTGCGCGGATAACTTTGCAGGCCGACCGCCGTTCCCTTGGCGCGGTCGATTTCGATGATGCGCGACACGCCAAGCGCGTCGGGTCCGCAGGTCCGTTCCGCGGCGGCGGCGTCGCGCGGGGCGTTAGAAACGCTGGCGGCGGTTAAAACCCCCAGCAGCACGAGCGCGAACCGCTGGAGGGGAGCGTCGACTGTCGCTTTGGCTCTTTTCAGCAATGGAAAAATGGCGGTCATGACGGCTTGCCGGTTTGATTTCTCGCGCCCTCGGGTTAAGAGCGCGACCATAATATAGCGCGGGGCCGCCAATGCCGCTCGATCATGAAGATACGGCGACCGCCGCCGAGGACTTCCGCGACGGCGGAGAGGCGTCTCTCAGCCGGGAATTCGTTCTCGACGTCGAAGGCGCGATTGCGCTGGGCGACTCGGAGCGCGTTCACGAACTCGTCGGCGACCTCCATGAGGCGGACCTTGGCGCTCTGCTTGAGCGCTTAAGCCACGAAGCGCGACCGCGACTTGTCGAACTGATGGGCGCGGACTTCGACTTTACGGCCCTGATGGAGGTCGGCGAAGCGACCCGCGAGGAAATCCTCGACGAACTCCCGGTCGAGACCCTCGTCGAAGGCGTGCGCGACCTCGAAAGCGACGACGCCGTCGCCATTCTCGAAGGTCTGGAGCCAAAAGAACAGGCGGAGGTCCTCGACGCGCTCCCGGCGCAAGAGCGGATCGTCCTGCGTCGCTCGCTGGACTATCCGGAGGATTCCGCCGGGCGCCTGATGCAGACGACGTTTGTCGCGGCGCCCCCTTTCTGGACCGCGGGGCGCGTGCTCGATTTCTTTCGAGAATGTGGTGAAGAGAATCTGCCGGAGAGCTTTTTCGAAGTCTTCGTCGTCGATCCCGGCTACCGTTTGCTCGGGACCGTTTTCCTCGACGCTCTGGTGCGGGCCAAGCCAAGCGTGCGGCTCGATGACATCATGCAGGAGGATCGGCGGCGGGTGATGGCGACCGAGGACGGCGCCGAGGCGGCGCGGCTCTTCGAGCGCTACAATCTCGTTTCCGTTCCGGTTGTCGATGAATCTGAACGGCTCGTCGGCGTTCTCACCATCGACGACATCGTTGACGTCATTCAGGAGCAGGCGTCGGACGAGATCCTGGCGCTCGGCGGCGTGAACCCCGAAGAAGAGCTGACCGACAATTTCTGGTGGATCGCGCGGAGCCGCTTTACTTGGCTCTCGGTCAATATGCTGACCGCCTTCATCACCTCCAGCGTGCTCAAGCACTTTCAGTTGCAGCTGGAGCAAATGGTGGCGCTGGCGGTGCTGGGACCGATCGTCGCGGGACAGGGCGGCAATTCCGCGACCCAGACCATGACCGTCGCCGTTCGGGCGCTCGCCACCCGCGAGCTGACCCGCGCCAACGCCGTGCGGATTATTTTCCGGGAGCTGGCCATCGGCGCGGTCAATGGCGCGGCCTTTGGCCTCGTGACCGGCATCGTCGCCGCCAACTGGTTCAATAATGTTGGGCTTGGGCCTGTTATCGCCATGGCGATGTTCACGAATCTGGTCGCTGGCGCACTTGGCGGCATCGTCGTGCCGCTTGCGTTCGACAAGCTGAAGTTCGATCCTGCCGTCGCTTCGGGGCCTTTCGTGACGACCATCACCGACGTGGTCGGCTACGGGGCGTTCCTTACAATCGCCAGTATGTGGTTCCATTTGGGTTGAGGCGTTTGGGGCGTTTACGCTCCGTTACCGCCTGCGGAGATAATTTGGCGAAATGCGCCCGTTCAAATATTTTCCCCTGCTTTCCTCCGCCCTCGTGTGCGCCGTATCGGCCGCGGCGACCCTCGCCGGCTGCGGCAGCTCCTATGATCCGAGCTTTTCGCGCCGGCCGCGGTTCCAGACCAGCGCGCCGCTGATCAATCCCAAGCGCGACCCAAGCTTTCTCGCCTACGCCGTGCCGGAGAACGATCTCCATAAATTCCCGGCGACGCGCAGCGCCGAATTCGCCGTCCACGGCATCGACGTCTCGAAATATCAGGGGAATATCGACTGGGAGCAGGTCAAGGACTCTGGCGTCTCCTTCGCCTTCATCAAGGCCACGGAAGGCGGCGACCGGGTCGACTCGAAATTCGCCTATAATTGGGCCGCGGCGAAGGCCGCCGGCGTGCCGCGCGGCGCCTATCACTTCGTTTACTGGTGCCGCCGGCCGCATGAAGAGATTGGCAATTTCGCCAGCGTCGTGCCGAATGAGCCCGACGCGCTGCCGCCGGTGCTCGATGTCGAGGCGACGCCGACGTCGGGAACCTGCAAACGCACGCTTTATCGCGAGGAAGTGCTGCGCGACATGAAGGACATGCTCACGCAGATGGAGCGCCATTACGGCAAGAAGCCGATCATCTATTCCTCGGTCGACTTCTATCAGGCGATCCTGCACTCCGACGCGCTGTCCGAATATCCGATCTGGGTGCGTTCGACGAAATATCACCCACAGGTGCGTTACGGCGACCGCAAGTGGACTTTTTGGCAGTATCGCTCGGACGGGCGCGTGCCGGGCATCACCGGCGCGGTGGACCAGAACACGTTCAATGGCTCAGCCGATCACTGGCGAAGCTGGCTCGCGCATCAGACCGGCCTGGCGGCGGCGCCGGTCGCGGCGCGGCCCGCCGACGATCGCGGCGGGAAGCAGCTCATCGAGGAAGATCCGGCGATGCTGTCGGGCGGCGAAAAGAACGCCTATGACAAGGCGGCGAGCGGCCCCGTCCCGCCGGCAGCCGTCCAATAGGGAAAGCCGCAGCGCCCGATCGCCTTGGTGAAAGCCCTCGCCGGGGTAGCCATCGGGCGAGATTTCGCGTATAGGCGCAACGCCAGTTTCCGCCGCGCGGCGCTCCCGTCCGCGGCCCTTCCATTTAGAGAGAGAATAAATGGCCGTTCCGAAGAGAAAAACCTCGCCCATGAAGCGGGGATTCCGTCGCTCCGCCGACGCCCTCAAGGCGCCGACCTATATCGAAGACAAGGATTCCGGCGAGCTCCGCCGGCCGCATCACGTCGACCTCAAGTCCGGCATGTATCGTGGCCGTCAGGTGCTGAAGCCGAAATCCGTCGAGGAATAATCCCTCCGACGAGTGAGGAAATGAAAGCGGGCCGCGAGGCTCGCTTTTTTGTTTTCGAACGCTCATGCGGGCCTTATTCATTCCAGGCGGTCGGGGATCGCTCAGGCTACGCGAAGGTTTGCAAGGCCGTCCTTGCCGGGTAGGATCCTGCGGAGGAAATGCTCGTGAATAGCGTTGATATATCTATAGTCACTTTTTTTGCGACATTGCTTGCAGGTATATTTGGATTTTCTGTTACACTACGGCTCAAAGAGAGCTGGCTTGATGGAGTATCAAGGGATCAGTTTAAAGCAGTAAGAAACATGATTGCTTCACTGCTTGCGGTGTGTCTCGGCTTTTTATTGGTAACGGCTAAAAACAATTTTGATAAGAAGGTTGACGAGGTCAGAACGCAAGCGTCCAAGGTCGTTTTGTTGCATCGCGTGTTGGATTTGTTTGGCGACGAAGCCAACGAAGCGAGAACAAAAATCATGCGCACTGTGCAGGGTCAGATTGATCTATTGCAGGTCGCGAGCGGCAATAACATCGATCAAAAGGAGGCTTTTAAAAAAGCCAAGATCGATTCATTTCGCGAAGCAGTGCTCAATTTAGATGCGAAAGATGAGAAAAAATCATGGGCGAAGACGGCTGCGCTTAATTTAACCCAAGAAATTTCCGGCATAAGATGGAAAATCTATAACGACTTGAACGCCAACATACCGCTGGAGGTGGTCATATTCCTGATCGCTCTGCTCGTGACGGTTTTCTTTAATTTCGGCGTCATTTCGCACCATCATTGGACAGCAGCGCTTGGGCTTGTTACGGCCTCCTTATGCGTGTCCGGGGCAATCTTTCTGCTGGTGGAGCTCGATCGGCCATTCCAGGGATTTTTCACTGTTCCAACCGACCCTCTGAAATCTGCGGTCGATATTATCAAGACTGGCTAGGTCAACAGAGGGCGGCCAGCAGAGCCGCGCCTTTGCCGTGGCCGGACAGATTTCGCCAGCGTTGATCAGCGCCGCTGTTGAGCGGACGCGAGCAGCGGCAGCAGCAGCGCGCGCGGCGTCGCCGCCGCACCCCAAACGAACATCCGGTTGACGAGGCCCGGCACGATGACGCGCTTGCCGGCCATCAGCCCTTCATAGCCCTGGCGCGCGACTTCCGCCGCCGGCAGCATCGCCGGCTTGATCGCCGTCATAAAGCCGGAGAGATCCATCCCGGCGCGCGCCTGGAAGCCGGTCTGCACCGGACCGGGACACAGGCACGCGACCTTCACCCCCAGCGGCTTCAATTCCTGCGACAGCGCTTCGCTGAAGGAGCGCACATAGGCCTTGGTGGCGTAATAGACCGCGAAGCCCGGTCCCGGCATGAAGGCCGCGACCGAGGCGACGTTGAGCACGCCGCCCTTCACCGCGACGATCGCCGGCAGAAAGCGCAAGGTCAGCGCGGTGAGCGCGCGCATGTTGAGATCGACGATCGCGAGCTGCTCGGCGGCGTCGAGCTCGATGGCGCGGCCCATGAGGCCAAATCCGGCGTTGTTGACCAGGAAGCGCGGGGCGGCGCCGGCCTCCGCGAGACGCTCCGACAGAACGTCTGCGGCGCCTTGCTCGGTAAGATCGAGCTCGATGGGGAGCGGGCGAACGGCGCCATTGGCGGCGATTTCGTCGGCCAGAGCTTCCAGCCGGTCGCCGCGACGGGCGACGAGCGCAACTTCATGGCCGTTGGCGGCGAAGATGCGGGCAAGCGCCGCGCCAATGCCGTCGGACGCGCCGGTGATGACCGCGACGGGGCGCGTCACCGGCCGTCACCCTTGCTTGGCGACCAGGGGCCGGTCGGCGCAGGGACGGCGGCCTCGCGGAACTCGCGGCGCAGCTCGACGCGTTCGCGGGTCGAGACGCCAAGCAATTCGGCGACGCGCCAGACGACGTTCTCCTCGAATTCATGCACCGCGCCATCGGCATGCGCCATGTCCCAAAGCATGCCGATGATCTGGCGGCGCCCGTCCTCATCGAGCCGGCGCTTCAGAACGCTGGTAAAGCGATAGAGGTCGACGGCGTCGCGCTCGCTCGCCTGCGCGGCGTCGATCAATTCGGCCGCGTCGTCCCCCTGGAGATTGAAGCGCGCCTCGACGAGCTGCCGGATGCGGGCCTTCTCCTTGTCGTCGAATTGCCCGTCGACCGAGGCGATATGGACGAGAAGCGCGGCGGCGGCGAGCTGATAGTCCGCGGCCTCAAAGGCCTTCGGACGCTCGGCCTCGCCGGTGAGTTCGTTGATGAAGTTTTTGAGCGCTGAGAACATGGGCGGCGAAGCTAGCGGGACGGGAGCTGCGTTGCAAATCCGTAGAGAGCAGGAGAGAGGGGAGGGGTAGGTGGGTCGACGCGCGCTCCTATCGCGCAGAAGCTTGACCGCCACACGAACAAGGGCGCCCGACTACTAGCGGACAGAATTTCACCGCCCGACGGATTGCTCCCATCACCAAGCCCGGCTTGCTGTTTCGTTCACTGTCAGACAGAGTGAAGAACCGAGGGCAATCGGCTGGCGGAATTAAACAAGGCTTTTCCGAGATTACGAGCAAACCCTTAGATCCCCAGTATAACGCAGTGCTCGCGCAGGCAATCGTTGACACGGTGCGCGACCCTTTGCTGGTGCTTGACTGCCATTTCAGCGTAACCGCGGCGAGCCGATCTTTTTTCCATGTTTTTGAAGCGCGCCCCGAAGACGTCATCGGACATTCCGTTTATGAGATCTTACACGGCTGTTTCAAGATCCCGCGCCTCGTTTCGCTTTTAAATAAGGTCTTGCCCGAGCACGTCGCCGCGGAAGACTTTGAAATCGACGCTGTCTTTCCGCGCGTCGGGCGGCGCGCCCTGATTGTGAACGCGCGAGAAGTCTTCTTTGTTGGCAACACTCACAAAGCTATTTTGCTCTCTTTCGTAGACGAGACCCATCGGCGCTTAATTGAGAAGGAAAAAGAGTCCCTCTACAACGAAACCCGGAGGCTGCTTCGCGAGAAAGAAGTGCTGCTGCTCGAAATGCAGCACCGCATTTTCAACAGTTTGCAGATCATTGCGAACATTCTCATGATGAAGACCCGCATTACGACGTCCGAAGAGGCGCGGCGCCATCTCGAGGACGCCTATTCACGCGTGATGTCGGTCGCGTCGTTGCAGAGGCATATTGATACTGCAGGGCGATCGGATCTGGTCGAAGTTGTTCCCTATCTGACGACCCTATGCGATGGCCTTGCGGCCTCGGTGATTGGCGAAGAGAAAAGGATAACCCTCAATTATGCCTTCGACAGCGCCCTTATTCCTCCGACGGAAGCGGTAAGCATCGGCTTGATCGTGACGGAGACGGTTATCAACGCTGTGAAATATGCCTTTCCTGAGAAGCGTCCCGACGCGGAAATTCTCGTCAGATACGAGACCTCCGGCGCCAACTGGCGGCTGACCGTGTCGGATAACGGCGTCGGCAAGCAAAAAGAGAATGGCGCGGCGCCCCACGAGGGCCTAGGCAGCACGCTGGTAAAAGCGTTGACACAACAGATCAAAGCGCAGATCGAAACAGTGAGCAGTCCGAAAGGACTGACTGTGTCAATCACACATGCTTCATTTAGCCCAAACCCTGCCTGACGCGGTTCTTTCTTCCTTCGCCAAGGGGAATGTCCCGCGTCGTCGCCCGATTCATCCCGAGCAGACTAACTCAGTGACAATCCAGCTGTATTGCTGAGCGCTCACACGACTGCCCATCGCCATTGGCGAACGCCGCCACAGAATGACCGAAATTACCGGTCAAAGGCGACATTCTTTACATTCCGAAAAGCAAGTGATGGCAAGGTCTCGGCTCAGCAAAGACGTTCGGCGGCTATAGGCCGGAGCATTCTCTGGTCGGCAACAGGACATGGGAACTCCAAAACTATGATCATGGACGATGGGATTGCCGATGCCGGCGATAGAAACGAGGAAGCTCTGCTTGGGCTTCGGTCGGGGCGTCTCAACCGCCGGTCGTTTCTGGTCGGCTCCGCCGCCGGTCTCGGCGCGGCGGGGCTCGCAGGTTGCGTGTCGTCCGACGACATGATGCGCGCCGAAGCGGCGAAGCTTTACGGGCCGGTTCCCAACGACAAATTCGCGATCCCGGCGGTCGATATCAGCAGGGTCGATCCGAAATATTTTCGCCAGAAAGTGCGCTACGACAGCAAGGAAGCGCCCGGCACGATCATCGTCGATCCTGGCAAATTCCATCTTTACCGCATCGAAGGCGACGGAATGGCCACCCGCTATGGCGCCAATGTCAGCCGCCCCGGGTTCCTGTGGAGTGGTGAAGTCTATGTCGGGCGCAAGGCCGAGTGGCCCACCTGGACGCCGCCCAAGGAGATGATCGCCCGCCAGCCAGAGGCGCGCAAATATGCCGGCGGCATGCCGGGAGGTCTGGAGAATCCGCTCGGCGCCCGTGTGCTGTATCTTTATAAAAACGGCGTCTACACGGTTTACACGATCTACAGCACCAGCGACCCCGATACGCTCGGGCAGGGCATCACGAGCGGCTGTACGGGTCTTCTCAGTCAGGACATGCTTGACCTCTATGCGCGAACGCCGGTCAAGACGAAGGTGGTCATGCTGCCGGCATAGCCAACGGCGTCAGGCTCCTTTTCTAGGCAACGCCAATCCTAGGACCTGAGCGACGACGCCGTCGTCAGCTCTTGATACGCCTGCGGCAGCAAACGCGCGAGCAGCGCCCCCCACGCGCGCTGTCCGCTGTCGCCGGCGATCAGGTCCTGGCGGATCTCGACCTCGACGTGGAGTAGGCCGCGTCGCTCGCCATGCACCGGAATGGTGTAATCCGACTCATCGGTCACGCTATAGGGCTCATTGTCGCCGACGATGAGTCCGTCTTCGCGTCTGAGCGAAGCGATCAGCAGATCGGCGAAACGCGCGTCGCGATTGTACAGCACGCCGGCATGCCAGGGCCGCGCCGCGCCCATGTAGACCGGCGTAAAACTATGCATCGCGATTAACGCCGCCGGCCGGCCCTCCCGCCATCGCCGATCAAGCTCGGCTTTGATCCGATCATGATAGGGCTGGAAAATCTCGCGCAGCCGCGCGTCCTTCTGGCCTTCGCTCAAACCGACGTTTCCAGGGATCGGGGTAAACTCGCTGATTTCGGGGATTGACGTCTCCGACCCCGGCGCGCGGTTGCAGTCGATGACCAGGCGGGAATAGTTCTGCTGCACCAAAGTGGCGTCGAGCGCGTCCGCGACGAAGCGGGACACCTTGGCGACGCCAATGTCCCAGGCGATGTGGCGCGCCAATTCGCTTTCCGGAACGCCGAGCCGCCCGAGCGCGCGCGGGAGGGAATTGCCCGCGTGATCGACCACGATCAGCAATGGCGAGAGGCCGTTTTCATTATGCACCGTGATCGGCGCCGGGTCATCGGCCGCCAACAGCCTGTATGGCGTTCCAGTCATGGGCGTTCTCTTCGTTGGAGCGGCGACGGCGCGATGCGATAAACGCGTCCTGTTCCTGGCGTGGAAATTGCGTGCTATCCGAGCTTGTATTATCCGCAACTTGGATCAGCGCGGGACCGAAATGCCGATTCTCACCGTCCGACACGTCACGACTTACCATTATGCGCAGCCTGTGGCGTTCGGCGAGCACCGGATGATGCTGCGTCCGCGCGACGACGACGACCAAATCGTGCTCGAGTCCGAACTCGAAATTACGCCCGCGCCGAGCCAAATCTCCTGGACGCGGGATATTTTCGGCAATCATGTCGCGACGGCCCGTTTCGCGGAACGCGCCTGCGAGCTTCGGTTCGAAAGCACCATGCGTCTCCGCCACGCGCCGACCGACTTCAACGAAGCCGATATTGAGGACTTTGCGCGGAGCCATCCGTTTGCTTACGGCGAAGGAGAGAGGCGCGATCTCGAGCGCTTCCTCACGCCACAGTCGCAGCATCCCCGGCTCCATCGCTGGGCCGCCGCGTTCCTGCGTGAGGACGGCTCGGCCGACACTCACAAGCTTCTCGTCGATATGACGCAGACCATTAATCGGACCTTCAAGCATGTGGCGCGACATGAGAAGGGCGTGCAGGATCCGGTCCAGACTTTGGAGCTGGCGAGTGGAAGTTGTCGCGACCTTGCGACGCTGATGATCGCGGCGCTGCGCGCGCTTGGAATCGCCGCGCGATTCGTCTCCGGATATCTGCATCTTGACGATGACGACGATGACGACATCGGGGGCAACACCCATGCCTGGGTCCAGGCCTATATCGCCGGCCCTGGCTGGGTTGACTTCGATCCATCGAGCGGCATGTTCGGGAATCGGAACTTGGTGCGCATCGCGGTCGTGGATGAGCCAAGGAAAGCGATTCCGCTGCAAGGAACATGGATCGGGACGGCGTCCGACCATCTCGCCATGAAGGTCGCCGTCAAGGTCGCCGCTGCTGCGGACGCCGAATGCGGTGCTCTCATGAGCGCGGGAGGATAATGCCCGACCGTTGCGACGGCTCCGCTTGTTCGAGCAGAGGAGGCTTTCCCGATGAAGATTCGCGCCGGCTACGAAATCACCTATGACTGCCCGCAGCCGACGCCGATGATTCTGACGCTGAGCGTCCATCCGTCACGCCTCGCTGATGTGCTGACCGCGGATCGTATGCGCCTCGATCCGCCCATCCCCGCCAACACCTATCACGACAGTTTCGGCAATTTCTGCCATGTGATCCGCGCGCCTGCAGGCCGGCTCACAATGTCCTCGGACTTTCTTGTTCAGGACGACGGGAAGCCCGATTCAATCGCCCTCGAGGCCGAGCAGCATGCGCTCGAAGACCTGCCGGTGGAGGTTTTGATTTATCTGCTCGGCAGCCGCTACTGCGAGACCGATCGCCTATCGGATTTGGCATGGTCGCTTTTCGGTCAGGTTCCGAAGGGTTGGCCGCTGGCGCAGGCGATCTGTGACTATGTCCACGATCGCCTCGCGTTCGATTACCAGCATGCGAGTTCAACAAGAACAGCGTGGGACGCGAATACAGAGCAACGCGGCGTGTGCCGCGACTTTGCCCATCTCGCCGTCGCCTTGTGCCGCTGCATGAATATTCCAGCGCGTTACTGCACCGGCTATCTTGGAGACATCGGCGTGCCGCCGGACGACGCCGCGATGGATTTCAGCGCCTGGTTCGAAGTCTATCTCGGCGGCCGCTGGCACACGTTCGACGCGCGCCACAACACCCCGCGAATCGGGCGCATCCTGATTGCGCGCGGACGCGATGCGACCGACGTCGCGATGGTGACCTCATTTGGCCCCTGCACGCTCGCGAGCTTCAAGGTTATCACCGAGGAGGTCGCGCCGGCGCCGGCGTACCGGAATTGACATAAACGCATCTTTATATCTTTATTGCCTTCCTCTTCCACCCTTGCTATAGACTCGCACGGGGTCGCTGGGCTGACCGGCGGGCTGCATTTGGCTGAACCGTTCCATGTTGTGTCGTCCCTGGCAGGCCGCAGGCCTGACCGGGAATCCAGAGCCGACCGGAAATGCTGGCGTTGCTCTGGATTCCCGATCGCTTCGCTCGCGAAGCGTCGGGAATGACATTCGAGGGGTTCGACTGAGACCAGGGACATCCGGGGGTCGCCAAGGAAGGCTTTGCTCGGATACCCAATCGCTTCGCGATGCGAAGCGTCGGGAATGACATCCGAGACCAAGCCGCACGAGAAACAGAAGGATTTCGCATGACCGCACATCACTTTAACGATTTCGCCGTCACCGACCTTTCGCTGGCCGAATGGGGCCGCAAGGAAATCGCCATCGCCGAGACGGAAATGCCCGGCCTGATGGCGACCCGCAGCGAATATGGCCCGTCGCAGCCGCTGAAAGGCGCGCGCGTCGCGGGTTCGCTGCATATGACCATCCAAACGGCGGTGCTGATCGAGACCTTGAAGGCGCTCGGCGCCGACGTGCGCTGGGCCTCCTGCAACATCTATTCGACGCAGGATCACGCCGCCGCCGCCATCGCCGCGACTGGCACGCCGGTCTTCGCCAAGAAGGGCGAGAGCCTCGAAGACTATTGGGATTACACCCACAAGATCTTCGAATGGGGCGACGGCGGCTGCCCGAACATGATCCTCGACGACGGCGGCGACGCCACGCTGCTCATTCATCTCGGGCTGCGCGCCGAGCAGGGCGACGTCGCCTTCCTCGAAACCGCTTCGAATGAAGAAGAAGAAGTTCTCTACGCCTCGATCAAAAAGCGCCTGAAGGCCAATCCGGGCTTCTACAAGCGCAACGCCGAGGCGATCAAAGGCGTCACCGAAGAGACGACGACGGGCGTGCATCGCCTCTATGTCATGCACAAGGAGGGCAAGCTCCTCTGGCCGGCGATCAACGTCAATGACTCGGTCACGAAGTCGAAATTCGATAATCTCTATGGCTGCCGCGAGTCGCTCGTCGATGGCGTGCGCCGCGCCACCGACGTGATGATGGCTGGCAAGGTCGCCGTTATCGCCGGCTATGGCGACGTGGGCAAAGGCTCGGCCGCGTCGCTGCGCAACGCCGGTTGCCGCGTGCTGGTCACCGAAATCGACCCGATCTGCGCCCTGCAGGCGGCGATGGAAGGCTATGAAGTCACGACCATGGAAGACGCCGCGCCACGTGGCGACATCTTCTGCACGGCGACGGGCAATGTCGACGTCATCACCGTCGACCATATGCGGGCCATGAAGGACCGCGCCATCGTCTGCAACATCGGCCATTTCGACTCGGAGATTCAGGTCGCCGGCCTGAAGAACCTGAAGTGGCACAATGTGAAGCCGCAGGTCGACGAGATCGAGTTCGCGGACGGCAAGCGCATCCTGCTGCTCGCCGAAGGCCGCCTGGTGAATCTGGGCTGCGCGACGGGTCATCCCTCCTTCGTGATGTCGGCGTCCTTCACCAATCAGACGCTGGCGCAGATCGAGCTGTGGACCAAGCAGGGCCAGTATCCGGTCGGCGTCTACACGCTGCCCAAGCACCTCGACGAGAAGGTCGCCTCGCTGCATCTCGACAAGATCGGCGTGAAGCTGACTCAGATGACCGACGAGCAGGCCAAATATCTGAACCTGCCGAAGAACGGCCCGTTCAAGCCGGAACATTACCGGTATTGAACCCGGGTCTTGGTTTTCGCCATTGACGGCCTCGCTCCTTGCCTGGAGCGAGGCCGTCTTTTGAGATGCCCCGTCGAGTGGGTCGGCTAAAGGTTGGGCGTTTGCGCATCCCTCCCCTTTACGGGGAGGGTGGCCCCGCGAAGCGGGGTCGGGTGGGGAAAAATTTGCTCTAGTGGCGCGATGAGACCTCCACCCGGCGGACGCAGGCAAGTTTACGCAGGCTGCGTAAACTTGCCTGCGTCCGCCGACCTCCCCGCAAGGGGGAGGTAGTTCGCGCTTAACGCGAGGGATCGAGCTTTCCGAACGCCCCGGCACATTCGCTTTTCAAAGATTCCGTTTTGAGCAATTGCGCTTTAGATTGGGGTTGATTCGTGTGCGGCGCGGCGGGCCACCGACGGAGCCCTCCGTCTTCCTGTCGTCGGAGCCTATCCGCATCCTGCGCCCGGCAGGCTGCGTCCGCGTTCTGCAAGAACCGTTTACGGCGTTGTTGTGATGAGCACCCGCAATTGATCGTGGAGACCGGTTTCTCATGACGCGCCAATTCGATCGCTTGCAAGCGGAGTCGTCCTCGCAATGACGAGACGGCGGCGCGCGATCAACCACTTTGGCGCTCCTCCCTTTGCCGGCGCTTCCTTCGGGTCTTTGCTTCTGTGGCTCGAGGCGACTCCCGCGCGCGCGGCTGGTTTCTTCGAGGATCTCGCGATTGATCCGCAAATCGTCAGCTTCGCTTTTAGCGGCGGGCTGGCGATTTTCGCCGCGGCCATCGTTGCGACGCATGTGCGCGAGCGCGCCGCTTGGCGTCGCCGCGAAGCCGCCTTGAGCGTCGAGCTCGACGACGCCCGCGCCCAGCTCGGCCGGGCGAAAACCTTTCTCGCCTCCGAGCCGCAGATCTTCGTCGCCTGGACGACGCCCGACGCCGAGCCCGATATTCATTCTTCGTCGCTGATCATGACCGGGGCTGTCGCCGCGCCGCGCCGCATATTGAGCTTTGGCGCCTGGCTTGCGCCCAAGGACGCTCAGGCGCTCGAAAGCGCCGTCGACCGTCTGCGCAAGAGCGGCGAGAGCTTCCGTCTGGCGCTTGCTGGCGTCGCCGGTCGGCATTTCGACGCCGACGGCCGAGCGGTTGGCGGCAGCGTCGTGTTGCGCGTCCGTGAAGTCTCCGGCGACCGGTTGGAGCTCATTGGCCTTCGCGAGCGCTACGCGTCGGCGCAATCCGAACTCTCCGGTCTGCGCGCGATGCTCCAGGCGCTGCCTGCGCCATTCTGGATACGCGACGACGCGGGCGAGCTCGTCTTCGTCAACGACGCCTATGCGCAGGCGGTCGAAGCGAAGAATCCCGAGGACGCCCTCGCCCGCAAACTGGAGTTGCTCGACGAGTCGGCCCGCATCGCCGCCGAGGCGGCGCGCGCCAAGAACAGCGTCTGGCGCGAGCGCGTCAACGCCGTCGTGGCGGGGGAGCGTCATCGGCTCGACGTCACGCAGGCCTCCGCCGCGGGCGCCGCCGCCGCCATCGCGATTGATCGTCATGAGGTCGAAACGGTGCGCGCCGATCTTGAACAGCAGATGCAATCGCATGTGCGCACGCTCGATCAGCTGCCGACGGCGGTCGCGAGCTTCGATCGCGCGCGGCGCCTCATTTACAGCAACGACGCTTACGCCAAGCTGTGGCAGCTCGACCCGAGGTTTCTCGAACAACGGCCGACCGACGGACAGATTCTCGACCGTCTGCGCGCCGAACAGCGCGTGCCCGTCGAATCGGATTACAGGGCGTGGAAGGAGCGGCTGTTCGAGGCCTATCGCTCGCCAGAGCCCATACGCCACACATGGCATCTGCCGGATGGCCGCATCATCGACGTCGTCGCGCATCCGAACCCCAAAGGCGGCGTCACCTATCTTTATGACGACACCACTAAGGCTTACGATCTCCAGACGCGGTTCAACGCGCTTGCCCGCATGCAGAGCGAAACGCTGGAGACGCTGCACGAGGGCGTGGCGGTTTTCGGTTCCGACGGGCGTTTGAAGTTCAGCAATCCCGCCTTCGCCCATCTGTGGCGGCTCGATCCCGAGGAGCTCACGAAACGCCCGCGCTTCGACGCGCTCGCCGCGAGATGTCGCGCGCTGCACGCCACGGAGGAGACATGGGCGGAGTTGCAAGGCTTCGTCACCGGTCTCAATGAGCTGCGCGAAGGCTTCACCCGGCGCATCGAACGCAGCGATGGCGTTGTCTTGGACTGCACGGCGCAGTCGTTGCTCGACGGCGCGGCGCTCCTCACCTTCGTCGACGTTTCCGCTGACGTGAATGTCGAGCGCGCCTTGACGGATCGCAACAAGGCGCTGCTCGCCGCCGAAAAGCTGCGCAATGACTTCATCCATCACGTCAGTTATGAGCTGCGCTCGCCGCTCAACAACATCAACGGCTTCGTGCATCTCCTTGGAGAGGATTCGACAGGCCCGCTCAATCCGCGCCAGCGTGAATATCTTGGCTATGTCAACAAATCCTCCGCGGCGCTGCTCGCCATCGTCGACGATATTCTCGATCTGGCGACAATTGACGAGGATGCGCTGGAGCTTGAAGTTTCCGAGGTCGACGTCGAGGCGACGATGCGCGCCGCGATCGAAGGCGTGCAGGATCGGCTCGCCGAAAATTCGATCGACGTGCAGATCGTCGCCATGGACGATGTCGGAACGTTCCGCGGCGACGCCAAACGCGTGCGCCAGATCCTGTTCAATCTTCTTTCGAACGCCATCGGCTTCTCGCGTCCGGGGCAGACGGTGACGCTTGCGGTGTTGCGGCGCGAGACCGAAATCGTCTTCAAAGTCACGGATCGCGGCCGCGGCATTTCGCCGGAAATCCTCGAACGCATCTTCGATCGCTTTGAGTCGCACACCGCCGGTTCCCGCCACCGCGGCGTTGGGCTCGGCCTTTCGATCGTGCGCGCCTTGATGGAGCTGCATGGCGGCAGGGTCTTGATTGATTCCGCCCCTGGCGAAGGCACGACCGTAACCTGCATCTTTCCGGCGCATGCCGCGCATGAAGAGGCGCGTCTCCTCGCGGCGAGCGCTGGAGGCGCGGAATGAGCGAGGAGGCGGCGCCGAAAGCGGTCTGGCGCCTCGACGTCGCCAGCGAAGCCGAGACGATCGAACTCGCGCAAGAACTTTCGACGCTCGTTCGCAACGGCGACGCCGTCATGCTTTCGGGCGATCTCGGCGCTGGCAAGACCACGTTTGCGCGCGCGATGATCCGCGCTTTGGTCGAAGATCCGCGGCTTGAGGCGCCAAGCCCGACCTTCACGCTGATGCAGGTCTACGAGGGCGCAGGCAATCGCGTCGTCCACGCCGACTTCTATCGGCTGGAGAACACTGGCGAGCTTGAGGGATTAGGCTGGGAGGAGGCGACTGACGACGCGATCGTGCTCGTCGAATGGGCCGAACGTGCGCGTGAAGCGCTCTCGCCCGATCGTCTCGAAGTGCGACTGAGTTTCGTCGATGGCGACAATCGCGAGGCGCGTCGGTTCACCATTTCCGGCTATGGCGGCTTCGTGTCGCGCCTGGCGTCCTTCAAGGCGCTGCGCGAACTTCTGCGAAAGGCGGGCTGGGCCCACGCCAAGCGCCATTTCCTGCAGGGCGACGCCTCGACGCGCGCCTATGAGCGGCTTGAAAAGGAAAATGGACAGCGCGCGATTCTGATGATCTCGCCGGCGCGTCCGGACGGACCGCCGATACGCTTCGGCAAATCCTATAGCGCGATCGCGCGCCTCGCCGAAAATGTCGTTCCTTTCGTCGCCATGTCTCAAGGGCTGCGCGGAGTGGGCCTTTCCGCGCCCGAAGTCTACGCCAAAGATGTCGATGCCGGCCTGCTCATCATTGAGGATCTCGGCGGCGAGGGCGTCGTCGACGGGAGCGGCCCGATCGTCGAGCGCTATCTCGAGGCGGCGGGCGCGCTCGCCTATCTTCACGCGCAGCGCCTGCCGGATGTGATCGCGGTCGAAGGCGACGGCGATTACCACATCCCGCCCTATGACATCGACGCATTGCTGATCGAAGTGGAATTGCTTGCCGACTGGTATCTCACGCGCCAGAAGGCGTCGGTCTCGTCCGGCGCCAAGGCCATCTTTCTCAACCTTTGGCGCCAGGCGCTTGTTGATGTCGCGGGCGCCGGGCCGACTTGGACGCCGACATGGACTCTGAGAGACTATCACTCTCCCAATCTTTTGTGGCTGGCGCAGCGGAATGGGCTGGCGCGGATCGGCATCCTCGATTTCCAGGACTGTGTGCTCGGCCATCCCGCCTATGACGTTGCTTCGCTAGGGCAGGACGCCCGCGTCGACGTGCCCGACGATTTGGAGTTGAAGCTCCTCGCCCATTACGCCAAACTGCGCCGCGACGCCGACTCTGCATTCGACATGGCCGCTTTCGCCAGGGCTTATGCGATCCTGGCGGCGCAGCGCGCGACAAAGATCCTGGGGATTTTCGCGCGGCTGGATCAGCGCGACGGCAAGCCGCAATATCTCGCGCATCTTCCGCGCGTTGAATCCTATCTCAAAAAGAGCCTCCGCCATCCGGCGCTGGCCGACATCAGGGCGTGGTATGAGGCCAACATCCCCGGCTTGTTTCGCGACGCCTGAGAAGCGCGCGCGCGCGCCTGCGCCGAGCGTCGCCATGGTGTTCGCCGCCGGGCTTGGCGCGCGCATGCGGCCGATCACCGAGAAGACGCCAAAGCCGCTCGTTTCTGTCGCCGGACGCACGCTGATTGATCGGGCGCTCGATGAATTCGAAAGCGCTGGCGTCGAGACCGCGATCGTCAATGTCCATCATCTCGCCGATCAGATTGAAACGCATCTCGCGAGCCGCGTTCGTCCGCGAGTCGTCATTTCCGACGAACGCGCGCTGCTGCTGGATCAAGGCGGCGGGATCAAGAAAGCGCTTCCGCTGATCGGAGACGATCCATTTTTTGTTTGCAACACCGATGCGTTCTGGATCGACGCGGCGCGCTCAAATGTTCTGGCGCTTGCGGAAGCCTTTGACCCCGACATGATGGACGCGGCGCTCCTGCTCGCGCCGACGTCGGGAAGCGTCGGAGTCGACTGGGGCGGCGATTTCGATCTGGACGCGGAAGGGCGCATTATTCGCCGCGATGGCCGGAAACCCTATGTGTATACAGGCGTGGGCCTCATGAAGCCGCAGCTCTTCGCCGGCGTCGCGGATGACGTTTTCAAGCTCGCGCCCTTCTTCTTCGAGGCCGCGCGCAAGGGGCGGCTCTATGGCGTCGTCTCCAGCGGTCTTTGGCTTCACGTCGGCACGGTCGCAGCTATTGCAGACGCCGAGCGTGCGATCGCCATGCGCCGGGGCTGAGCGCGATGCTCGCGCGTCGCCGCAATCTGTTCACCATCGCGCCTGGCGCGCCGTTTCTGAAGACGTTTGTTTCGGCCCTGCTCGACGGCGAGATCGTTTCCGGCCTCTCGCGCGACACGCCGCCGCTGACGATGGCGCGCGCCACGATCTATGTGCCGACCCAGCGCGCCGCACGGGCGCTCGCGGTAGAATTCGCACAGGCGCTGGATCGGCGCGCGACGCTGCTGCCGCGCATTCTGCCGCTCGGCGGGCTCGAGGAGCGCGAGAACGCCGCTCTATTCGCCGGAGATTTTGACGTCGAGGCTGATGCGTCCCTCGCCGCGCCGATCGAAGAGCTGGAACGACGCCTGCTGCTATCGCAGCTTATTCTGCAGTGGGCGGAAGCGATCGGGCGCGCGCTCATCTCGGTCGACACAAGCGGCGCGCCCAATCTGCATGAGAGCGAGCCGCTGCTCGTCGCATCGACGCCGTCGGCCGCCTATGCGCTGGCCGCCGAGCTCGGCGCCCTCATCGACGAATTGCACATCGAAGATGTTTCGGTCGACGCCTTCGATACTTTGAGCGATGACGCCTACAGCGATTTCTGGGCGATCACGACGAAATTTCTGCAGATCGCCTTGCGCGAATGGCCGCGAATTCTTGCGGACCGGGGACGCATCGACGCCAGCGCCTATCAGAAACGCCTCGTTGAGGCGCAGATCGCGGCACTCGTCCGCACGCCGCCGACCGCGCCGGTGATCGCGCTCGGCTCCACCGGCGCGCAGCCGACGACCACGCGGCTGCTCGCCGCCATCGCGGGGATCGAAAATGGCGCCGTGGTCCTGCCGGGCCTTGATCAGATCATGAGCGCGGACGCCTGGGCGAGCGTGGGTCAGACCGAGAGAGGCGGAGAACCGGCCTTCACTCATCCACAGATGATGCTGAAACGCTTGCTCGCGGCCATGGGCGCGGCGCGAGACGAGCCGCGGGAACTCGCGCGCGTGACTCCGGCGCTGGCGGCGCGCCGCGCGTTTGTCTCGCAAGCGATGGCGCCTGCTGACGCGACGTCAGCGTGGCGCGACTATCAGGCTGCGCAGAGCGGCGGCTTCGCAGCGGCGCTCGACGGCGTCATTGCGCTGGAAGCGCCGGACGAGCGCCTCGAAGCTTTGGCGCTTGCGCTCTTCATGCGCGAAGCGCTGGAGACGCCCGGCCGAACGGCGGCGCTCGTTACGCCGGACCGGCTCGTCGCGCGGCGCGTCGCCGCCGAGTTGCGACGCTTCGACATTGAGATCGACGATTCTGGCGGCATGCCGCTCGCAAGAACTTCCATCGGCGCACTGGCGCGGCTCGTCGCGACGATCGGATCGGATCGCGCCGGCGCCGTGAACGTCGCCGCGCTGCTGGCGCATCCGCTGAGCTCGCTCGGACTTTCGCGCGCGCATGTCGCATCGCTCGCGTCGCCAATCGAGATTGGCGTGCTGCGGACATTCGCGCAGCCTGACGGCGGCTGGGCGGCGCGTGTGCCGCCGGCGCGCGAATTGGCGCGCGCGCCGCATGCGCATCCCGCGGCGCGCCGCATCAGCGATGAGGAGTGGCGCGCGATCGAAGACGCGCTCACGCGTATTGACGCCGCTTTCGCGCCCTTCGCCGCGCTGACGCCAACGGCGTCGCTGTCGGACCGCGCGCGCGCGCACAGCGGCGCGCTTGAAGCGGTGATCGCCGGTGCCGACGACGCTGATGAAGAAGGCGCGTCGACGCTGTTCGAACTTCTCGACCGGCTCGCGCAGGCTGAGGCGCCGGCAGGCTTTGACGCGCAAAACTATGCAGCTTTGTTCGACCGCGTCGCCGCCGAGACCATGCTGCGCGGCCCGCGACGCGCCCATCCGCGCTTGAAGATCCTCGGCCCTTTAGAAGCGCGGCTCATCGAGGCCAACCTCGTTCTGCTCGCCGGACTGGACGAAGGCGTATGGCCGCCGCAGACGGACACCGGCGCCTTTCTCAACCGCTCGATGCGCGCGCAACTCGGCTTGATGGCGCCGGAGCGGCGCATCGGCCAAAGCGCGCATGACTTCATCATGGCTATGGGCGCGGAGCGCGTCGTGCTGAGCCGCGCGATCAAGCGTAATGGCGCGCCGACTGTTCCTTCCCGCTTCATCGCGCGCCTCTCGGCGCTTGCCGGCGACGCATTCGACGATTGCAGGAAACGCGGCGACGCGATGCTCGCGATCGCCGCAGCGCTCGATCGTCCAAAAGCGACGATTGCGATCGAACGGCCACAGCCGCGACCGCCGGCGGCGCTGCGCCCGCAACGCTTGAGCGTCACTCGCGTCGAGCGCCTGCGGCGCGACCCTTACGCGATCTTCGCCGAATATATTCTCAAACTCACGCCGCTGCCGCCAATCGGCGCGGAGGCCGGCGCGCGCGAAATTGGCGTCGCAATACATGAGGCGCTTGCGGCCTTCGTCGCGCGCCATCCGCGCGGCGCGCTGCCCTTTGGCGCCCGCGACGTTCTCCGCGATCTCGCACGCGAGAAACTCGATGGCTTCATGGCCGATCCGGCCTTCGTGAGTTTTCAATGGCCGCGCATCGAAGCGGGGCTCGATCATGCGTTCAGCTTCGAACAGGAGCGGCGCGCTTTGGACTGCGACGTCCATGTCGAAACGCGCGGCGAGATCGCGCTTGCGCTCGCCGACGGAACGATTTTTCGCCTGACCGCGATCGCCGACCGCATAGAGGTGGATCGAGAGGGCCAGGCATATGTCTTCGACTACAAGACGGGCGCGCCGCCGTCCAAGAAGCAGGTCAGGGCCGGCTGGTCGCCGCAACTGACCTTGGAGGCGGCGATGATCGAGGCCGGTGCTTTCGAAAAAATCGGCCTGCGGCCAGTTTCCGGCGCCGCCTATATCGGCTTGCGAAAGGGCGGCGAGACTCACTGGCTCGAATGGAAAGACGCGCATTTCGCCGACGTCGTTACGGCGCATCGCGTGCAGCTCGAAGAGCTGCTGTCGCAGTTTTCAAATGAATCGACGCCTTATGCGTCGCGGCCGCATCCGGCTTTCATGAGCGATATCGGCGATTACGACCATCTGGCGCGCGTCAAGGAATGGATGCGCGGCGGCGGAGAGACGGCATGAGCGAGCGTCCGGTTGGCGCCCTGACGATCCGGCGCCAGCAAACGGCGTCAGATCCCTTCACCTCCGCCTGGGTTTCGGCGCATGCCGGCTCCGGGAAAACCCATGTGCTCGCGCAGCGGGTTTTGCGGTTGCTGCTTGCCGGCGCGCGGCCGTCGCAGATTCTCTGCCTCACCTATACGAAGGCGGCAGCGGCCAATATGGGCGCGCGGGTCTTTGACGCGCTCGCGCGTTGGGCGACGCTCGACGATGCGGCGCTGGCCAATGAAATCGCTCAGATGGGCGCGACGGTCGAATCGCGCATCGATCTTGACTTCGCCCGGCGGCTTTTCGCGCGCGCCGTCGAAACGCCGGGCGGGCTTAAGATTCAGACGATCCACGCCTTCTGCGAAAAGCTGCTGCATATCTTTCCTTTCGAAGCCAATGTTCCGGCGTCCTTCCGCGTCGTCGACGATCTGGAGCGCGCCGAACTGATGGACGCGGCGCGCCGACGCGCGCTCGACGCCGCCACGCGAGACAGTGGGTCGCTGCGAAAAGCGCTGGAGCTTGTCGCCCACGAGACTTCGGCGGCGGGATTCGACGCGCTCTGCGAAGAATTGCTGCATCATCGTCAAAAGATCGCGCGCATGCGCGAGCAGGATGACTATGAGGCGCATGTCTTTGCCGCGCTTGGCTTGACGACGGATGAAACGCTGGCGCGGATCGACGCGGCGATCATCGAGGACGGCGAGCCGCCGTCCGCGTGGCCGGCGCTCGCCAAGATGCTGCGCGGCGGTTCGACCAACGACGGCAAGCTCGCCGACTCGCTCGATTCCGCTTTTGTGCTTGCCCCGCATCCGGACTGTATCGAGAGCTATCTCGCAGCCTTCTTCAAGAAAGACGGCGAACCGCGCGGCCTGGGAAAAACAAAAATCATCACCGGCCCGCTCGCCAAATGCGAGCCACAGCTTCTTGCGCGCATGGAGGCTGAGCGTGACAGACTCGTCACGCTCATCGAAAAGCGCAAAGCCGCGGCCGCAGCCGAACGCTCGCTGGCGCTGCATGTTCTCGGCGACGCCATTCTTGGCGAATATGAGCACGCCAAAAGACGTCGGGGATTACTCGACTACGACGATTTGATCGAGGGCGCGCGCCGCCTGCTTCATCGTTCGAGTCCGTCCTGGGTGCTCTATAAGCTCGACGCGCAGATTGACCACATCCTGCTGGATGAGGCGCAGGATACGAGTCCGGCGCAGTGGGACATATTGGCGGCGATCGCCGACGAATTTTGTGCAGGCGCCAGCGCGCGCGAAGCGAGAGGCGGTCCGCCGCGCAGTTTTTTTGCAGTCGGCGACGAGAAGCAATCGATCTTTTCCTTTCAAGGCGCGGAGCCTGAACGATTCGATGCGATGCGGCGCGAGTTTCGCCGAAGATTCGAATGCGTCGAACGCCGCTTCGAAGCGGTGACGCTCACCCAATCCTTCCGCTCTTCGCCCGGCGTGCTGCAAGCCGTCGACGACATTTTCGCGATCGAACAGAATCGCCTCGGCCTGTGCTGCGATCCCCAGGAGCCGGCGCCAAGGCATGAGGCTTGGAAATCCGATGTCGCGGCGCTCATCGAAATCTGGGAGTCGATCGGCGCGGAAAAGGCGCAGGAGCCGAGCGATTGGCGCCTGCCGCTCGACTACGTCGACGCGAGCGACCCCAGCGAGCGTCTCGCGGAAAAACTGGCGCGCAAGGTCAGGGCGCTGCTTTCGCCGCAGAGCGGCGAATGCGTCGAGGACGGCGGCGCGCTGCGTCCCGTCGAACCCGGCGACATATTGGTTCTGGTGCGCAAGCGGGGTCCGCTCTTCGAGGCGATCATTCGCGCTCTGAAAAACGAACATGTTCCCGTGGCTGGCGCCGACCGGCTCGATCTCGCCGACCACATCGCCGTCCACGATCTCGTTGCGCTTGGACGCGCCGCGCTATTGCCGCAAGACGATCTGACGCTGGCGGGCGTCCTGAAGTCGCCGTTCTTCGGCTTCGACGACGACGATCTCATCGCGCTTGCGCCAGGACGTCGCGCTTCACTGATCGAAGCGCTTGAGCAGTCCGAAGACGCGCGTTGCCGGGAGGCCGCGGCGCGGCTTCGACGCTTGCGACGCGATGCTGAGGCCATGGCGCCGTTCGATTTTTACAGCAGCGCTCTTGGAACGGACGGCGGCCGCGCGCAGCTCATGGCGAGACTGGGCGGCGAAGCCGAGGACGCCATCGACGAATTCTTAAAACTTGCGGCGAGTTTCGAACGCGAACAGCCGCCATCGCTCACGGCCTTTCTGGCGATGGCCGAGTCGCTCGATCTTTCGATCAAGCGCGATATGGAATCGGCCGGCGGCGCCGTGCGGGTGATGACCGCTCATGCGGCGAAAGGTCTGGAGGCGAAGATCGTGTTTTTGCCGGACACCTGCGGGGCGTCCGCCGGCAAGCATGATCCGAAGCTCTATGCGCTCGGCGAGGCTGACGATGCGGCTCTTCTCTGGTCGATCGGCAAAGACAGCGACCCGATCGCCCTCCAGCAGGCGCGCGAGGCGCATCGGCGCGGCGAGCGCGAGGAAAGCCAGCGCCTGCTCTATGTCGCGCTGACGCGCGCGGAGGAGCGGCTTTACATTTGCGGCGCTCATGGCGTGAGCGGGCGCGCTGACGGCTGCTGGTACGACGCCATTCGTGATGCGCTCGAACCGAACTGCGAGATTGTGCCCGACCCCCTCGATGCGACATCGACGATTCTGCGCCGCGGCGCGGTTCCGCAGCGCTTCGATCTTGCGAGAAGAGCGCTGCGGACCGACGCCGTGGACATTCCGGCCTTCGCCAGGGCCAAGGCGCGGCCCGAAGTTGCGCCGGCGCCGCCGCTGCGTCCGTCGAGCGCGCTCGCCGGCGCAGACCTCATCGCCATTGGCGCGGATGGCGTGGCTGCGCGCCGAGGCGAAGCGGAACGTCTGCTGCACGGTCGTCTCGTCCATGCGCTGCTGCAGCATCTGCCGGCCTGCGCGCCAGACCATCGTCAAAGCGCGGCGCGGCGCTTCCTTGCGGCGCGTGGCGGCTTTCTGGACGAAGACAGGCGAGAGGCGCTGGCGCAGTCGGCGCTCGCGGTTCTCGCCGATCCGCGTCTCGCGCCGCTCTTTGGCCCAGACTCGACTCCTGAGGTTGACGTCGTCGCGACGCTCGAAAACGGCGCCGTCGTCGCGGGCCGCATCGACCGGCTCGCCGAAACGGCGACCGAGGCGCTCATCGCCGAGTTCAAGACGGGACGGCCGCGCGCCAAGCTCGAAGACGCGCATTTGCGCCAGCTTGCGCTCTATCGCGCCGCGATCGCGCCGCTCTTTCCCGGCAAGCGGCTGCGCTGCTTTCTGATCTATACGCAGAACGCCAGCGTGCTCGAAGCCGGATGAATCGGCGCTGGCCGATGCGCTCGCATGCGCGCTGACGTAGTTCCCGCAGGCTGAGGCTAGCCCGGCTGATCGGGTCCGACGCGACGTCTCCAGAATTCCAGCAGCAACGGGCTGAGCGCCATAACGATCGGGCCAAGGACGATGCCCGAAGCGCCGAACAATTGCAGGCCGCCGAGCATCGCGATGAAAGCGGGAACAGTGTGCAGCCGCATGCTGTCGCCGATGAGCAGCGGCCGAACCAGATTGTCGATGCTGGAGATCACCACGCCGCCCCACAGCCCGAGAATGATGGCTTCAACCCAACGGTCCTCGATCAAAAGGTAAATCGTCGCCGGAATCCAAATGACGAAAGAGCCGAGCACCGGCACGATCGAGACAAGCCCCATGATCAACCCCCACAGCACCGGCGAATTGAAATCCAGCACCCAGAACATGAGTCCGCCAAGCAGGCCTTGCAGCGCCGACACCGCCAGCGTGCCAAAGAGGATTGCATGGATCGTATCGCGCACGCGCACGATGATCTTGCCTGTTTCGATGTTCGAGAAGGGCGACAGTCGCGCGAGCGTCTGCAGCGCCACCGCGCGGTCGCGCAGGAAAAAGAACAGGAGGTAGAAGGCCAGAACAGTGGTGATGACCTGACCGGTAGACGCGCGCAGAAAGTTCGTGGCGACATTGGTGACGAAGGCGCCAAGTTGCGAGAACGTCGCTTGCAGATCGAATCTGCGTGCGATCCAGCTTTGGAAGCCGCCGAGCCAAGGATGGGCGTCGAGCATTGTTTGCCAGTCGCCTTGCTGCACCGTTTTCTGAACGTAATCGACGCCTGCGGCGGCCTCGCTGACGAGCCGTTCGATCATAAGCAGCAGCGGTCCAACGATGACGAGGCCGACGATCAGCATGGAGACGCCGGCCGCAACGGAGGGCGGCAAGAAGCGCTCCAGCACGCGATGGGGGGCAATGAACACAACCGCGAGCACGAGCGCCCAGGTGAGCGCCGGCAGAAATGGCGCAGAAATCAGAATCGCGGCGGAGAGAAACGCAAGCGTGACGGCGAGTCTGGCGAGAACAAAAATGTCGATTGAAAGGTTCTGATCCTGTTCGACGAGCGCCGCCGCTTCAAGCTCCTCGTTCATGTCCGCCCCTGTCGCTGCGTTCAACCCTATAGACAGGGCGCGCCGCGGGCTTGGCAAGGAGGCCCGACATCTGCGCGGTCCAAGGCGGCCGCAAATAGCGCCAAGAAAACGGGCGGCTTCGAGAAGCCGCCCGTTGAATGTCCTATTCTCCGCCGTTCGCCGCGACGGCTTCGGCCTTTTCCTTGGCCTCGAGATCCTCGCCGGTCTCCTGATCGACGACGCGCATCGAAAGGCGGACCTTGCCGCGGTCGTCAAAGCCGAGGAGTTTGACTTTCACGCGGTCGCCTTCCTTCACGACGTCGGTCGTCTTGTTCACGCGCTGCTTGGACAGCTGCGAGATGTGAACGAGCCCGTCCTTGGCGCCGAAGAAGTTGACGAAGGCGCCAAAGTCCGCGGTTTTCACCACCGTGCCCTCGTAGATCAAGCCGACCTCGGGATCAGAGGCGATGGACTTGATCCAGTTGATCGCCGCCTTGATGGAATTGCCGTCCGAGGAGGCGACCTTCACCGTGCCGTCGTCCTCGATGTTGATCTTGGCGCCGGTCTTCTCGACGATCTCGCGGATGACCTTGCCGCCGGAGCCGATCACGTCGCGGATCTTGTCGGTGGGGATCTTCATCGTCTCGATGCGCGGCGCGAATTCGCCGAGTTCGGCGCGCGAACTCGTGATCGCCTTCGCCATCTCGCCGAGGATGTGCAGACGGCCGTCCCTCGCCTGAGCGAGCGCGACCTTCATGATTTCCTCGGTGATGCCGGCGATCTTGATGTCCATCTGCAGCGAGGTCACGCCATTGGACGTGCCCGCGACTTTGAAGTCCATGTCGCCGAGATGATCTTCGTCGCCCAGAATATCCGAGAGCACGGCGAAGCGTTCGCCTTCGAGGATGAGGCCCATGGCGATGCCGGCCGTCGGCGCCTTAATCGGCACGCCGGCGTCCATGAGCGCCAAAGATGTGCCGCAGACCGTCGCCATCGAGGACGAGCCATTCGACTCGGTGATCTCGGAGACGACGCGCAGCGTATAGGGGAACTCAGCCACCGCCGGCAGCATGGGCCTGAGCGCGCGCCAAGCGAGCTTGCCATGGCCGATTTCGCGACGGCCGGGCGAACCCATGCGGCCGGTCTCGCCGACGCTGTAGGGGGGGAAGTTGTAATGGAGCAGGAAGCGCTCCTTGTAGGTGCCCTCGAGCGAATCGACATATTGCTCGTCTTCGCCCGTTCCGAGAGTCGCGACGACAAGCGCCTGCGTCTCGCCGCGGGTGAAGAGCGCCGAGCCATGCGTGCGCGGCAGGACGCCAACCTCGGCGACGATCGGGCGCACGGTCTTGACGTCGCGGCCGTCGATGCGGATGCCCGTGTCGAGAATGTTCCAGCGGACGACCTTGGCCTGAAGCTCCTTGAAGGCCGCGCCGACTTCTTCCTTGGTGAACTTGGCCTCGCCGCCTTCCGGGAAGAGCGCGGCGGTCACCTTCGCCTTCACGGCGTCGACGGCGGCGTAACGCTCCTGCTTGACGGTGTTCTTGTAGGCTTCACGCAGTTCGGCTTCGGCGATCTGGGCGACGGCGTTCGCGACGTCCGTCGTGTCGGCGATGACGAGGTCGCGCGGGTCCTTGGCGGCGCGTTCGGCAAGGCGGATGATGGCGTCGATCACCGGCTGGAAGCCGCGATGCCCCAGCATGACCGCCTGCAGCATGGTCTCCTCGGAGAGCTCCTTGGCTTCCGACTCGACCATCAGCACGGCGTCCTGCGTGCCGGCGACGATGAGATCGAGCTCGGAGAGCTTCATCTCCTCGATCGTCGGATTGAGTTTGAGCTGACCATTGATGCAGCCGACGCGCGCGCCGCCGACGGGTCCCATGAAAGGGATTCCGGAAAGCGTCAGCGCCGCTGACGCCGCCACCAAGGCGAGAATGTCTGGATCGTTTTCGAGGTCATGCGACAGCACGGTCAAGATCAACTGGGTGTCGTTGCGGTATCCGTCGGGGAAGAGCGGGCGGATCGGGCGGTCGATGAGGCGGGAGATCAGCGTCTCGCGCTCCGAGGGACGGCCCTCGCGCTTGAAATAGCCGCCCGGGATGCGGCCGGCGGCGAAGGCTTTTTCCTGATAATTGACGGTGAGCGGGAAAAAGTCCTGGCTGGGTTTTGGCGCCTTGGCCGAAACGACGGTCGCGAGCACTGTCGTCTCGCCCCAACTCGCCATCACGGCGCCGTCTGCCTGGCGGGCGACCTTGCCGGTCTCGAGCACGAGCGTGCGCCCGGCCCAATCGAGTTCTTCGCGGTGAATATGGAACATGCTGGTCTTTCTCTGATGAACCTGCGGTTCGTCATGAGCAAGACGGCGAGAAGCTGCGGCAGCGATGTTTCTTAAAGCGTCGACGCAGCGTCCGGCGATCCTGCCATGACTTTAACGCGTTGGTCGTGGCGAGCGTCCCTCTGGACGCTTATCTTGGGGAAAGCGGCGCATCGTCGCGCCGCTTTCGCTCAGCTGGTTAGCGGCGGATGCCGAGCCGCTCGATCAGGCTCTTGTAACGCGGTTCGTCCCGCACCTTCACATAGTCAAGCAGCTGGCGGCGCTGGGAAACGAGCTTCAGGAGCCCGCGACGCGAGTGATTGTCTTTCGCATGGGTCTTGAAGTGTTCGGTCAGATTGGTGATTCTCTCGGTGAGAATCGCCACCTGCACCTCGGGCGAGCCCGTGTCGTTCGCCTTGGTGGAATATTCCTTGATGAGCGACTGCTTGCGCTCCGCCGAGATCGACATCGGATTGTCCTTGTCTTTGGAGGTGATCCGCGCTCCGCGGCCAAGGCCGGGATGTCGTCCAGCAGGGTCGCGCGAAAACGGAGCCGCCCCGGCGGACCGGGGCGTGCGGAGGCGTTATAGCAGAAATGCAGGAGATGGATAGAGGTCTTACGCCTTCTCCAGCGCCTTCAGGCGCTGGCCCAGCCTGTTGATTTCCAGTTCGGCGCGGACAAGCTCGGTCACGTCATATTGGACGCCGAGGTAGTAGATCACCGCGCCGCGACTATCGAGCAGCGGCGTGATATTGAGTTTATTGAAGAACAACTCGCCATTTTTCCGATAGTTGCGCAGCGTCACTTCAATGTGTTCATGCTTGCGCATGGCCTCCCGCAGCGGCGCGAGCCCCTCCTGATCCCGGTCGTCGCCTTGCAGAAAACGGCAGTTGCGGCCGATGATATCGTCCTGGCCATAGCCGGTCATGCTTTCGAACGCCTTGTTCGCATAGATGATCGGCGCGTCGGGTTGATCCGGGTCCGCCAGCGTGACGCCGTTGACGCATGAATCGAGAATCTGCGTCAAAATCTTCGGGATGATCCCATCATCTTTCTGAACGACGAACATTTTTCGCTGACCTCAGTTTGATCGTGATGCGCCGGCGGGTTGGGCTGAAGTCGCGCCGGTTTCGATAAGCGCCCGAAGGTTCTCGACGATCTGCTCCGCGCCGTCCTGCAATGCGGCGCGAATCAATTTGACGAAGGGTCGCATCGAAAACTCGATCTCGCGCAGTTCGAAGGTGAAAATCAGCGTGGTTCCTTGCGCCTCGCACTCGAATTCGTAGGAGGACGAGAAGGGTTCGGAAATTCCTTCTATCGCGAGAAGGCGCGGGCGTTCGAGGTTGACGATCTCGAATGTGCTCTCGCTGCGTATGCCCCGCTCCATCGTAACTTGACGCGCCGTCGTCCCGACGCGCACGGGCGCGCTTCCATTCGGCTCCAACTCCACCACTTGCGGACACCATCGCTGATAATTTTCGAAAAAATCGCGTGCGACAAAGTCGAAAGCAAAATCGCGCGGCCGTGAAATCACGGTTCTTGCGACGCCGCCGACGGCTGGCGGACGGGGCGGGCTCAATCCTTTGAGATTTACGTTAAGTCCCAACATGCGACGCCCTTGCTGAAAGATGATGGGCTTCCTCAGACGAGCTAGGCGTTTTCGGGCGACTGACAAGGGCGATCCAGCCGACTTCCTCCGCGCCGTCTAAAAACGGCGGCAAATTGGCGAACATTGGCGGTCTTCGGGGGGGCTCGGGCGCCCATTATGAGTTGGGCGGCGCTCGCCGCGCGCCTGAATCGGTCCATCCCAAACCAGCGAGGTCGGCGATGAGCGCTCCGCCACATCTCGAGAACCTGTTGCTTATCGCCGCATTCTGTCTTTTTGCGGTCCTGCTCGTCGTCGAAAAATTCCGTCCTTACAAGAAATTCGCGGGCGCGGGTCTGAAGGCGTCATTCTCCACCAACACTTCTGCTTTCCTGATCAACAACGTCATCATGAATGTCTTGTCGGTTTCCAGCCTGCTCGTCGTCGCTTCGAACTATTCGAACTATGGCCTGCTATCGAGCCTGCCCGACGCGCCGCTGAAATGGATTGCAAGCTTCGTGTTGTTCGATCTGGCTGTATATGCGTGGCACTATCTCGGGCACAGGTCCGAAGCGCTCTGGCTGTTTCACAAGATCCATCACAGCGATTAGAGCTTTCACGTCACGACTGGGCTGCGTTTCCATGTCTTCGATCAGTTGCTGGAAGTCGTCGTGAAATGCGTCTGCGCCATTATCATCGGCGCGCCGGCGCATGTCGTGGTGGCATGCGAGGTTGTGCGCATGTTCTTTGTGCTGTTCCACCACGCCAACATCGCGATTCCCGGAGAGAAGATTCTGTCCTATTTCATCATCACGCCGTCTTTGCACCGCGCCCATCACTCGACGCTGCGCAGCGAGCACGACGGCAATTATGGAATCGTCCTTTCGATCTGGGACATTCTCTTTCGCACGCGAAAGGTTCTGACGCCGAAATCCATCGGCCTCGAGCTGATCGAGGCGGAAAACTTCCTGCAGCTGTTCAGTTTGGCCTTTCTCACCGAGCGGCGGCTTGCGCGCGTCATGCATCTTGTTCCCCGAAAGCCGCTTCCTTAGGCCGTGTGCGCTGGCGCAAAGCGCGCGCGACTCGCAGGGCTTACGCCGATAGACGCAGGGGTCGCATCCGCGCCCGCTGACGAGAGCCTTGATGAAACGCATCGCCCGCTATTGTTTGCCGCTTGTCGTTACGAGCGGCGTCGCGCCCGCGCAGGACATCTCCTCCGCTTACACAAAGCTGGACGTGCGCCGCGACTGCGCGCACCGGCCTGGAAAGGCGGTGGAGGACTATGGCGACTGGCGCTGCAAGGGCTATGCGGGCACGCCCGTGTGGCTCGGGGCGGGCGATCAGCGCATGTATGTCAGCTTCGGATCCAAGGCCAAGGCCGAACCGGCGGCGGGACAGACGCTTGCGCCCTTCAACGACTTTTATAAGGGCGTCGTCGAATGGCGGCTCGCCAATGGCAAGCCCTTCGCCACAATCATGCGATGGAACGTGAAACGCGCCGCCGACATGGAGAACCGTGAGGTCCGAGGCCGCGCCTTGGTCGTCACGCGCCTGCCGCCGGGCGGCGTCTGCCACCTCGGCTACGTCGATGCGCTCGCCAACCCCAACGCCAATGAACTGGCGCGCGAGATCGCCGACAGACACGCCCGCGATTTCGTCTGCGGCAAGGACGCGCCGATCGTTCTCGGCAAGATCACGCCAGGCGAGGATTTCTTCAGCACCAAGCCCTAGGCGCCTTTGTCGGGCTGGAGCATTTGGGCGTCGCCGCGCAACATGCGGGTGATGAAGGCGCGCGCCGCGGGCTTGTCGCTTCTCGAGGTCAGTCCTGACAACAGTCCAAGCGCGCCGCCAAGCGTGATGCCCGCAAGCGCGCAGAGCGCATAGATTTCGATGCGATTGGGCGATCCCGCTAAGGCCAAGGCGCTGAACAGGCCCACCGCGCCGCCGCAGAGCGCGACGAGCGCTTCTCGATCGCCCGCCCGCGCCCAAAAGGCCAGCGCGAGCGGCGGCGCGAGGCAGGCGGCCGATACTGCGAGCGCCGCGGCCACGAGCGCGCCTGGCGTGAAGACGCCGGTGACGGCCGTCACGTAAGCAAGAGTCGACACGACCACGAGCGTGACGCGGTTGACGGCGAGACGCCGGCTCGTCAGGTCGATCTCGCCCCGCAGCCGATAGAGCGCGTCATGGCCAAAGGCTGTCGCGCAGGCCTGCAGGCCGGCCGTGGCGAGCGCCAGCCCGAGGGCGACAAGCGCCGAGGCGATAAGTCCCGAAGACGCCGCGCCGAGCTCCGCCGCCTGCGGCAGCGCGCTTAGCAGAAAGTCGCCGTCGATCGGTCGAATCTCCGCCGCGGCGAGCGGCGCGCCGGGCGCATATCCCTTTGCCGCGCAGGCCCGCTGAGCCTCCGATGGCCCGCGCACGTAATAGCCGCAAACGCTGAGAAGCCCGCGTTCGCTCGCCTGATAGATTGCTTGCGGCAAACGCTCCGGCGGCTGTCCCGCCGTGGCCCGGGCGAGCGACAGCGCCGAAGCGGCGATCGCCGCGGCCGCCAGCAGCGCGATGACGACGCTCCAGAAGAGGGCGGAGACTCCGGCGCGCCGCGCGCTGCGCCCGTCGGCGGTCGCCACCGAGGCCGCGAGCACGGGCGCGAGCGTCGCGATCCCGAGCGCCACGGCGATCGTCGTGACGAATTCCACCGGCAGGCCCATGGGCGTAGGCGTCACCCCCCAGCTCTCCAGCAGTTTCGCGGCCTCCGCGGAGGCGCCGCCGCCAAAGATCAGACCGCTCGGCAGCGCGTCATGGAGACCGAGCGCGGCGATCGGCCAGCCAAAGCCCAGCGTCGCCACACCAGCGGCGGCGGCCGCCGCCCACATGACGCCTGAAAGTCCGCCAGGACCGGCAATGATCAGGCTGGCCGCGGCGATCAAAAATGCCGCGAAGCCCCGGTTGGCGCCGGTGTGCTCGACAAGCGCATTCACCGCAATCAGGCCGCCGGCGGCGGCAAGCAGCGTCGAAGACAGCGCCACCGCGCCGATGAAGCCGACGCGCGTGGCGGCGCTTGTAAAACGTGCGCAAAGAAGCTCGGAAATCGAAAAAACGCCGGTTTTGCGCAGCAGCGGACCGACATAAAGACCCGCCGCGGCGAGACCGATGAAGACGCCGGCGACGGCGCCTACAGCCCAGCTGCCTCCCGCAAGCCGTGAGCCGAAAGGCAGCATCAGGGCGATCACGATGGCGGCGTTGGCGAAGCCGGCATAGGCGGCCGGCAGTCCGCGGCCGGCGGTGTAATAGACCGACGCCCGCATCGAATGCAGAAGGAAGCCGAGCGTGCCGAGGCCGAGGATGGTGAAATAGGGCGGCGCCGCGCCGACAAAGCGCTCCGGCGCGCCGACGCGGTCGAGAAGCGCCGCAAAGGCGTAAGCCAGCAGAAAGCTCGCGGCCACGAAGGCGATTCGGGCGTCAAGATTGGCTCTTTCGAGCGCCGCCTGCTCGGTCGACCGATCGCTCATCCATGCCCTCGTTAAGTCAGAAACGATGCGACTTTAGATGAGGACGTCTCGCCGGCCAAGATGGCGCGGCGTCTTCGCCTCTAATGCGTTTATCGATCACATGGAATCACGTGATCGATAGGGAATCGCTCAAAACCGAAATGTTGGAGCAGGTTCTCATCGAAAAGTCGGTCAACTTTTTTCGGAACCTGCTTTAAGCGATCGACGTCGCATAGGTCATGATGTAGCGGCTCATTCTCTCTTTGAGACTGCCGAACGCCATGCCCATGCGGTTATAGCCGATCGCGGCCGGAATCGCGGCGGCGAGCCCATAGGCCGTCGCGGCGAGCGCATCGGCGATGCCCGGGGCGACGACCGCAAGACTCGTGTCTTGAGTCTGCGCGATGCCCGAGAAGCTCGACATAATGCCCCATACCGTGCCGAACAGGCCGACAAAGGGGCCCGCCGAGGCGACGATGGCCAGAACCGGGAGACCGCCTTCGGCGTCGAGCATGAATTCGCGCGCGGCGCGGTTCATCTGCTGCAGGATTCGTTCGCGCTTTTGGTGAATGGATTCGTTGGGCAATTCAGCTTGCGACGCTTGGCGCGCGGCCTCGGCGATCGGCCAAAGGACGCCAATGTCGCCGCCGGCGCGCACGCGATCCAGCGCCTTGGAAAGACGCCGCAGAACAAAGACGCCATCGATGATGAGCACCCAGGTCCAGACCGCCGCGGCGAGAAGCAGCGCCATGACCAGTTTACTGACGGGTCCGGCATAGATGAACATGCCGAGGGGAGACATCGGCGCAAGTGACATGGGCGCAAAATCCATTGCAGCGCTCTCCTGAGCTCGCGGCGTTAAGCTTATTGAAACGTGATTCCCTGCCGCGCGAACACGGCTCCGCAGCTGCTTGGCCCGCGCGAAGAGGCGACGATTCGGCGCGCAAGCGCCGCATGCGCGGGGCTTCCGCCAGACGCGGAAATACCCGAGATGCCGCCGCCGGAATTCACATAGAAGGTGACATTGACCGTTCCGGGGCCAAGGCTCGTCACGGCGGGCGTATGTCCGCGAATTGAAGCGTAGATTTGAGCAAGGCAGGTCGCCTGCGAGGCGCCCGAAGCGTCGCCGCTACCTCCCGGCAATCCAAAACGGCCGGCGACGCGCGCTCTGCCCACGCCTTGGCCTGTTCCGCCCGGGAGCCCATAGCGCCGACCGGTCGCGTCGGCGCGGCGGCCGTCGTTAACAGCCGCCACTTGTCGCGCCCGTTTTGGTTCGGCTTGCTTGGACTTCTCGTTCTTGGGCTTCTCGACCTTTGGCTTTTTCTCCGTCTTCACTTTTCTTTCCGGCGCCTGAATCTCGTCGGGCTCCATGATCAGCGGGGGCGGCGGCTCATCGGCGATCAGCTCGTCCATCCCCTCGTCGGTGAGGGCGGCTTCTTCGAGCGGCGGCGGGTCGTCCAGCGAATCTCCTTCAGGCGCGGGGTCTCCCGCCTCGAGTGAAACGCCTTCGGGGATGAGGTCCGCGCCGATGCCGCCGAGGTCGACGACCAGAGACTGGGGCCAGTAAACGCCTGAGGCGAAGAACGCCAAGAATATCCCGACGACCGCAGCGGTCGAGGCAGGATGCAGCCAACGGGGCCTGAGCGGCGGGCGGTCTTCCGTCCGCGCGCCGGTGATCGAACTCGTCGTAATCTTGTTCACGGTGAAGCGCTCCGCCGCCGACGCGCCTTGAATAATTTTCCGCCATACGCCTGTTCAAGCTTAGCGCTCGACCGGGTCGCGAGGCGATGCGGCTTTGTGTAACACCTCGCTTCCGCGGGGAAGATTGCTGTCATGCGAATCGACACGCGGCTGCCGATGGCCGATAAGCCGGCATGGCCGCTCGTCCAGAATCATCAACGCCCGCCGCCGTGGGCGGCGTCTCCACCGCCGTCGTCACCGAGGACGAGGCGGGGATGCGCCTCGACCGCTGGTTCAAGCGACGTTATCCCGGACTCGCTTTGTCCCATCTCGCCAAGATCTGCCGCAAGGGCGAGGTGCGGGTCGACGGCAAGCGCGTCGAAACCTCGACGCGGCTGGAAGAAGGGCAAAAGGTTCGGGTGCCGCCTTTGAAGATCGAGGCGCCCGCGGCGCCGGCGGTGAAGCGCGCCGACCCAAAAGACGCGCTGGCGCTGGCCGACATGACGCTCTTTGAGGACAAGGATTTGCTCGTCCTCAACAAGCCCTATGGGCTGGCGACGCAGGGCGGCTCAGGTCAGACGCGGCATATTGACGGGATGCTGGAATCGCTCGCCAAGGGCGATACGCGGCCCGTGCTCGTGCATCGCCTCGACCGCGACACCTCTGGCGTGCTGCTCGTCGCCAAGAACCGGCGGATGGCCGCCGACCTCGGCGAGATTTTCCGCTCCCGGCAGGCCAAGAAGGTCTATTGGGCGCTTGTCGAAGGCGTGCCGAAGCCGTCGCAGGGCCGGATCTCGCTCTATCTGGCGAAAGGCGCCGGCATGGAAAAATCCAGAGGCGGCGCAAGAGACCTCGAGAAAATGCGCGTCGCCAAACATGGCGAGGCCGACGCGCAGCATTCGCTGACCTATTACGCGATCGTCGACAAGGTTGCGCCGCGTTGTGCCTGGCTGTCGATGAAGCCGCTCACCGGACGCACGCATCAGTTGCGCGCGCATGCGGAGGCGATCGGCCACCCGATCTTCGGCGACCCCAAATATGGCCATCGCGCCGAGGACGAGGTCCGCCGCCGCGACCCTCTGCGCGCTGTGCCGGAGGGGCTCGAGCGCAAGCTTCACCTCCTCGCCCGCCGGCTCGTGTTGCCGCATCCAAGGGGCGGAACGCTGGACGTCACCGCGCCGCTGCCCGATCATATGCAGCAGAGCTGGGACCTTTTCGGCTTCGATGTGAAGCGTCATGATCCGATCGAGGACGCGCCGGACGCTTAAGGGGCCCGGAAAAACTCGGCGGGCGCGTTTCCTTGAGCGCCTCTTGGCAAGGATGACAAATGTCAAAGGAGCCGACCGGCCTCGACGCCGATTTTTTCGTCTCCCCGGAGAAGCGCGATCCGGTAAAGGCCGCGCGCGAACCGGCGCGCCCCTTGCCGAAGCGCTTCTACGAGGAGGCGGTCGCGGCGCCTGCAGAGGGCGGCTACGGGATTTTCCTCGACGGTCGGCCAGTTAACACGCCTGCAAAGCGTAGGCTGGTCGCGCCCTCACGGCCGCTGGCGGAAGCGATCGCCGCCGAATGGGCGAAGCAGGGCGAGACGATCGATCCGGCGACGATGCCGCTCACCAAGCTGATGAACACCGCGCTCGACGGCGTGGCGGCGCAAATGGCCGAGGTCGAAGCCGAGATCGTCAAATATGCCGCCTCCGACCTCATCTGCTACCGCGCCGGAGAGCCGGAGAGCCTGGCGGCGGCGCAATCCTCGGCCTGGGACCCGCTCGTCGCCTTCGCGCGCGAGAAGCTTGGCGCCAAGTTCGCGCTTGCGGAGGGCGTCATGTTCATCGAACAGCCGCAGGAGGCGCTCGACGCGTTTGCGCGCGCCGTGCGCCATTATGTGGGGGAGGGCGCCGGCGCCCCGCTCAGGCTCGCGGCGCTGCACGTCATGACGACCCTATCAGGCTCCGCGGTCCTTGCGCTTGCAGCCGCCCGACACGAAATAGATGCCGGCAAGGCCTGGGAGGCGGCCAACGTCGACGAAGACTGGCAGATGCGCGCCTGGGGCGAAGACGCCGAAGCGATGGCCAGACGGTCCGCGCGCTTTCAGGAGTTTGAGGCCGCGGCGACCGTGTCGCGCCATTCCACTCCTGACTGACTGACGCGCAATGTCGAGGCGCCTCGTCAAAAGGCTGCGGCCAATTTGCCGACGGCGCGCTTCCTCTCTTGCTTTGCACAATGGCCTTTGTTACGGAACGCGCGGCCTGGAGTCGTTCTAAGGAAAAACGCCAAGGAAACGCTCCCGCGACCGGCCCTCGCCCCGCCGAAGTCGGACCAGACTCATGCCGCTGCTCGAACAATATCTGCCGCTGGTGATCTTCATCGCCCTATCGGCTGTGATTGCCGGCGCATTGCTCGTCGCGCCCTTCCTGCTTGCGTTCAAGGCGCCGGACCCCGAAAAGCTCTCCGCCTATGAATGCGGCTTCAATCCCTTCAATGACGCGCGCATGAAGTTCGACGTGCGCTTCTATCTCGTCTCTCTGCTTTTCATCGTCTTCGATCTTGAAGTGGCCTTTCTCTTTCCCTGGGCGGTGGCCTTCAAGGAAGCGGGCGCCTTCGGCTTCTGGTCGATGATGGCCTTCCTTGGCGTGCTCACCGTCGGCTTCGTCTACGAGTGGCGCAAGGGAGCTCTGGAATGGGACTGATCGAGAAGGAAGGCGTGCGCCAGACTCTGATCGCGCCGCAGCCCAAGGGACTGATCGATCCGCGCACCGGCAAGCCTGTCGGCTCGGACGACCCGTTCTTTCTGCATCTCAACGACGAACTCGCCGACAAGGGGTTTTTCGTCACCGCCACGGACGACGTCATCAATTGGGCCCGCACCGGCTCGCTGATGTGGATGACTTTCGGTCTCGCCTGCTGCGCCGTCGAGATGATCCAGGCGGCGATGCCGCGCTACGATCTGGAGCGCTTCGGTTTTGCGCCGCGCGCAAGCCCGCGCCAGTCCGACTGCATCATTATCGCCGGCACCCTGACGAACAAAATGGCGCCGGCGATGCGCAAGGTCTACGACCAGATGCCGGAGCCGCGCTACGTGATCTCGATGGGCTCCTGCGCCAACGGCGGCGGCTACTATCACTATTCCTATTCAGTGGTGCGCGGCTGCGATCGCATCATTCCGGTCGACATCTATGTGCCGGGATGCCCGCCTTCGGCGGAGGCGCTCGTCTATGGCATGCTGCTGTTGCAGAAGAAAATCCGGCGCACGGGCACGATCGAGCGCTAACGACGCGAAACTGAGGAGTTGTCCGCCCTCGTCCTTTGAGACGCCCGCTCGCGTGGGCTCCTCAGGATGAGGTCGGGTCAAGCAATTCGCTCATCCTGAGGAGGCGGCGCAGCCGCCGTCTCGAAGGAAGAGGGAATAGCGGCAGGCCAAGGAATTTAGAATGTCGGCTGAGTTGGAAGCTCTCGGCGCTAAAATCAGCGGCGCCTTGCTCGGCGCGGTGACGGATGTGAAGGTCGCCTATGGCGAACTTACGCTGACCGTCGTGCGGGACCGCTGGCTTGAGGTCGCCGCCCATCTGCGCGACAGCCCCGACTGCCTGTTCGTGTGTTTCATCGACGTGACGGCGGCGGATTACCCGCAGCGGACCGAGCGTTTCGAAGTCGTCGCGCATCTGCTCTCGCCCAAATACAACCGCCGTATCCGCATCAAGACGCCGGCGTCGGAAGAAACGCCTGTCGCCTCGCTCGTCACGCTCTATGCCGGCGCCGACTGGTTCGAGCGCGAGACTTACGATCTCTTCGGCGTGATCTTTTCCGGCCATCCCGATCTGCGCCGCATCATGACCGACTACGGCTTCGACGGTCATCCGCTGCGCAAGGATTTCCCGATGACGGGCTTCGTCGAGGTGCGCTACGACGACGAGCAGAAGCGCGTCGTTTATGAGCCGGTGCGGCTCAGCCAGGAATACCGCAACTTCGAATTCCTCTCGCCGTGGGAGGGCGTGCACTACGACCTTCCCGGCGACGAGAAGGCGAGCAAGTGAGCGCGTCGAGATGAACGATCAAACCCCCGCGCCAGCGAAGCCCGAATCGCAGGGCCTACGTAACTTCAACATCAACTTCGGCCCGCAGCATCCGGCGGCGCATGGCGTGCTGCGCCTGATCTTGGAGTTGGATGGCGAGGTCGTCGAGCGCGTCGACCCACATGTGGGCTTCCTGCATCGCGGCACCGAAAAGCTGATGGAGTCGCGGACCTATCTGCAGAACGTCCCCTATTTCGATCGGCTCGACTATTGCGCGCCGATGAATCAGGAGCATGCCTTCTGCCTCGCCATCGAGCGTCTGCTCGGCGTCGAAGTTCCGCGCCGCGGCCAGCTCATTCGCGTGCTTTACGCCGAAATCGGCCGCCTCTTGTCGCATCTGCTCAACGTCACTTCGCAGGCGATGGACGTCGGGGCGCTCACCCCGCCGCTCTGGGGCTATGAAGAGCGCGAGAAGCTGATGGTGTTCTACGAGCGCGCCTCGGGCGCGCGCATGCACGCCAATTATTTCCGGCCCGGCGGCGTCGCGCGCGACCTGCCCGACCAGCTCGTCGAGGATATCGGCGCCTTTTGCGATCCGTTCCTCAAGGTCGTCGAAGATCTCGATGAACTCTTCATCGGCAACCGCATCTTCAAGCAGCGCAACGTCGACATCGGCGTCATCTCTCTGGAAGACGCCTGGAAATGGGGCTTCTCGGGGGTGATGGTGCGCGGCTCGGGCGCCGCCTGGGATCTGCGCAAGGCGCAGCCTTACGAATGCTACGAGGAGATGGAGTTCGACATTCCGGTCGGCAAGCATGGCGATTGCTACGACCGCGCCGTGATCCGCATGGAGGAGATGCGGCAGTCGACCTCGATCATGAAACAATGCGTCGAAAAGCTCATGCGCGCGGAAAACCGCGGCCCGGTGATGGCGCCCAATCACAAGATCACGCCGCCCTCGCGCGGCGAGATGAAGCGCTCGATGGAGGCCTTGATCCATCACTTCAAGCTCTTCACCGAAGGCTTCCACGTGCCGCAGGGCGAGGTCTACGCCGCGGTCGAAGCGCCCAAGGGCGAATTCGGCGTCTATCTCGTGTCTGACGGCGGCGACAAGCCCTATCGCTGCAAGATTCGCGCGCCGGGCTTTGCGCATTTGTCCGCCATGGATTTTCTCTGCAAGAACCACATGCTCGCCGACGTCTCGGCGATCCTGGGTTCGCTCGACATCGTGTTCGGGGAGGTCGATCGCTAATGTCCGTCCGTCGTCTCGCCGAAAAACAGACAGAGAGCTTTGAGTTCACGCCCGAAAACAAGGCGTGGCTCGAGAAGCAGATCGCCAAATACCCCGATGGCCGCCAGGCCTCGATGGTCGTGCCGGCGCTGTGGCAGGCGCAAAAGCAGCATGACAATTGGTTGTCGCAGGCGGCGATCGAAAAAGTCGCGGACGCGCTCGGCATGGCGAAGATCCGCGTGCTTGAAATCGCGACCTTCTATTCGATGTTCAACCTCGAGCCGGTCGGCAAATATTTTATCCAGCTTTGCGGCACGACGCCGTGCCTGCTTGCTGGCTCGGACGACCTCATCGCGGTGCTGCATCGCCGCGTCGGCCCTCAGCGACGGGTGACCGACGACGGGCTGTTCTCGTGGCTCGAGGTCGAATGCCTCGGCGCATGCTGCAACGCGCCGATGGTGCAGATCAACGACGACTATTACGAGGACCTGACCGCCGAGAACTTCGAGAAGCTTCTCGACAATCTCGCCGCATGTCGCCCGGTGAAGATCGGCTCGCAAATCGGCCGCGTCTCTTCCGAGCCGGCGGGTAAGCTGACGAGCCTGACCTCGCTTTACGGCGACGGCGCGAAGTAGCGGAGGGAAGAGGAAAAACCATGCTTTCCGACGCAGATCGTATCTTCACCAATCTTTATGGCCTGGGCGACAGATCGCTTGCCGGCGCGCGAAAGCGTGGCCAGTGGGACAACACCAAGGCGCTGCTCGACAAGGGCCGCGACTCGATCATCAATGAGATCAAGGCGTCGGGATTGCGCGGGCGTGGGGGCGCCGGGTTTTCGACGGGCCTGAAATGGTCCTTTATGCCCAAGGAAATCGACCCCAAGCGTCCGCATTATCTCGTCATCAACGCCGACGAGTCGGAGCCCGGCACGTGCAAAGATCGCGAGATCATGCGCAACGATCCGCATACGCTGGTCGAAGGCGCGCTCATCGCGAGCTTCGCCATGGGCGCGCATGCCTGTTACATTTACATTCGCGGCGAGTTCATCGCCGAGCGCATCGCGCTCCAGAAAGCCGTCGACGAAGCCTATGATGCGCGGCTGATCGGCAAGGACAACGTCCACGGCTATCCGTTCGACCTTTACGTCCATCACGGCGCGGGCGCTTATATTTGTGGCGAAGAGACTGCGCTGCTCGAAAGCCTCGAAGGCAAGAAGGGCATGCCGCGCTTAAAGCCGCCGTTCCCGGCGAATGTCGGTCTCTATGGCTGCCCGACGACGGTCAATAACGTGGAGTCGATCGCTGTCGCGCCGACCATCCTGCGCCGTGGCGCAGCCTGGTTCTCCGGCATCGGCAGGCCCAACAATACGGGCACCAAGCTCTTTTCGATTTCCGGCCACGTCAATCGTCCGTGCAATGTCGAAGAGGCGATGTCGATCTCGTTCCGCGAACTCATCGAGACTCATTGCGGGGGCGTGCGCGGCGGCTGGGACAATTTGCTCGCGGTCATTCCCGGCGGCTCGTCGGTCCGCTGCGTGCCGTCGCATGAGATCGTCGACTGCCCGATGGATTTCGACAGCCTCGTGGCGCTGAAGTCCGGCCTCGGCACGGCGGCGGTGATCGTCATGGACAAATCGACCGACATCATCCGCGCCATCGCGCGCCTCGCCTATTTCTACAAGCACGAGAGCTGCGGCCAGTGCACGCCGTGCCGGGAGGGCACCGGCTGGATGTGGCGCGTCGTGCAGCGCATGGTCGAAGGCCGCGCCCATAAAAAAGAAATCGACATGCTGTTCGATGTGTCAAAGCAGATCGAAGGCCACACGATCTGCGCGCTCGGCGACGCCGCGGCCTGGCCGATCCAGGGGCTCATCACGCATTTCCGCGACGTGATCGAACATCGCATCGATCAATATGCGGCCAATCCGCATCCCGATCCGATCCGCGTGGCGGCCGAGTGATGATCGAACCCATCGAGACTTCGGAGAGAGCGAAGTGACCAAGATTCTCGTCGATGGCGTCGAAGTGGACGTGCCCGGGGATTTCACCCTGCTGCAGGCGTGCGAGCAGGCCGGCGCCGAGATTCCACGCTTTTGTTATCACGAGCGCCTGTCGATCGCCGGCAACTGCCGCATGTGCCTCGTCGAGGTGAAGGGCGGACCGCCGAAGCCGCAGGCCTCCTGCGCCATGTCGGTGAAGGATTTGCGCCCCGGTCCGAACGGCGCGCCGCCGGAAGTGCTCACCAAGTCGCCGATGGTGAAGAAGGCGCGCGAGGGGGTGATGGAGTTTCTGCTGATCAACCATCCGCTCGATTGCCCGATCTGTGATCAGGGCGGCGAATGCGATCTGCAGGATCAGGCGCTGGTCTTTGGCGTCGACAGCTCGCGTTTTCATGAAAACAAGCGCGCGGTCGAGGACAAATATATCGGCGTCCTGGTCAAGACCGAGATGAACCGCTGCATCCATTGCACGCGTTGCGTCCGCTTCACGGCGGAGGTCGCCGGCACGGGCGACATGGGCGCGATCGGCCGCGGCGAAGATATGGAGATCACCACCTATCTCGAAAGCGCGATGACCTCCGAGCTGCAGGGCAATGTCGCGGATCTCTGTCCGGTCGGCGCGCTGCTGCCCAAGCCGCAAAGCTTCCGTGGCCGTCCCTGGGAGTATCAGAAGACCGAGACGATCGACGTCATGGACGCGCTTGGCTCGGCGATCCGCGTCGACTCGCGCGGCCGTGAAGTCATGCGCATTCTGCCGCGCATCAACGACCTCGTGAACGAGGAGTGGATTTCCGACAAGACGCGCCAGATTGTCGACGGTCTGAAGACGCAGCGCCTTGATCGCCCCTATATCCGCGAGAACGGCCGGCTGCGTCCGGCTTCCTGGCAGGAGGCGCTCGCCGCCGTCGCCGCCAAAACCAAGGCGACGCCCGCGTCGCGCATTGGCGCGCTGGTCGGCGATCTCGCCGCGGTCGAAGAGACCTTCGCGCTGAAGCTCCTCGCCGAGCAGCTGGGAACGCCCAATCTCGATTGCCGCCAGGACGGCGCCAAACTCGATCCGAAATTCGGCCGGGCCTCTTATCTCTTCAACGCGACGGTCGCGGGGATCGAGCAGGCGGGCGCCGCGCTCATCATCGGCGCCAATCCGCGCAAGGAAGCGCCTGTTCTCAACGCGCGACTCCGCAAGCGCTGGCTCAGAGGCGACTTCAAGATCTCGCTTGTCGGCGAGCGCGCCGATCTCACCTACGACTACGACTATCTCGGAGCCGGACCGGAATCGCTTCTGCAGTTCATCCGCGTCGCAAAGCCGGCTGAAAAGCTGCTCGTCATCGTCGGGCAGGGCGCTCTGTCGCGTGACGACGGGGAGGCGGCGCTCACGCTCGCCGCTCAGGCCGCGCAAAGGCTCGGCGGTCTCGGCGATGGCTGGAACGGCTTCTCCGTCCTGCATACGGCGGCCGCGCGCGTCGGCGCGCTCGATCTCGGCTTCACGCCAGGCGCCGGCGGGTTGGATGCGCGGGCGATGGCGAAGGCCGGCGCGCTCGATCTCATCTTCAACCTCGGCGCTGACGAAATCGCCATCGAACCGGGCGCCTTCGTGGTTTACATCGGCACGCATGGCGATCGCGGCGCGCATCGCGCCGACGTGATCCTGCCCGGCGCCGCCTATACGGAAAAGTCCGGGCTTTACGTCAATACGGAGGGCCGCGTGCAGCGCGCCTTCCGCGTCGTCTTCCCGCCCGGAGAAGCGCGAGAGGATTGGGCGGTGCTGCGTGCGCTTTCGGGCGCGCTCGGCGCTCCGCTGCCCTTCGATTCGCTTGCGGCGTTGCGCCGGCTGCTCGTCGAGTCCCACCCGCACTTCGCGGAATTGGACGAGATTGCGCCGAGCGAATCCACGCAGGTCGTGGCGCTCGCCAATCATCCGGCCGTGGCGATGAAGGATTTCTTCGCGCCGGCGATCCAAAACTTCTACTTCACAAATCCGATCGCCCGCGCCTCGGCGGTCATGGCGGAATGTTCGGCGCTGGCGCAGGGCCGGCTTGCGCAGGCGGCGGAATAGGAGCTTTGGACGTGAGCGACGGTTGGGCGAGCGCCATTTCGGATTTCTTCATCGCGTATCCGCTTGTTCTCGCGCTCGTGAAGAGCGTTTTGCTGGCGGTCGCGTTGCTCATCTATGTGGCCTATGTGATCCTCGCCGACCGCAAGATCTGGGCGGCGGTGCAGTTGCGCCGCGGACCGAATGTCGTCGGACCCTGGGGGTTGCTGCAGAGCTTCGCGGACTTTCTCAAGTTCGCGCTCAAGGAGCCGGTGATCCCGGACGTCGCCAACAAGGGCGTTTTCCTGTTCGCGCCCTTCATCATGGCGACGCTCTCGATCGCCGCCTGGGCCGTCATTCCGGTCGCCGACGGCTGGGCGGTCGGCGACATCAATGTCGGGATCCTTTATATTTTCGCGCTGTCGTCGCTGGGCGTCTATGGCGTCATCATGGGCGGTTGGGCGTCGAACTCGAAATATCCGTTCCTGTCGGCGCTCCGCTCGGCGGCGCAGATGGTCTCCTATGAAGTCTCGATCGGCTTCGTCATCATCACGGTGCTGCTCTGCGCCGGCTCGCTCAATCTGACCGACATCGTCAATGCGCAGGATACGTCCTACGGCATGGCCGGCTGGTATTGGCTGCGCCTGTTCCCGATGTTCGTCGTCTTCTTCGTCTCGGCGCTCGCCGAGACCAATCGTCCGCCGTTCGATCTCGTGGAGGCGGAGTCGGAGCTCGTCGCCGGCTTCATGATCGAATATTCCGCGACGCCCTACGTTCTGTTCATGCTCGCCGAATATGTGGCGATCGTCACCATGTGCGCGCTGCTGACGATCCTGTTCTTTGGCGGCTGGCTGCCGCCGATCAAGATCGCGCCGTTCACCTACGTCCCGGGCGTGATCTGGTTCACGCTGAAGGTGAGCTTCTTCTTCTTCTTCTTCGCCATGGTGAAGGCTTTCGTGCCGCGCTATCGCTACGATCAGCTGATGCGTTTGGGCTGGAAAGTCTTCCTGCCGATCTCCCTCGCCATGGTCGTCATCGTCGCCGCCGTGCTGCAGTTCTGGCCGGCGGGACCGGCAGGCAGTTGAGGCCGTCATGAAACTCGATCAAGCCGCCAAGTCGCTCTTCCTCACCGAGTTCGTCGGCGCATTTCTGCTGTCGATGCGCTACTTCTTTAAGCCGAAGGCGACGATCAACTATCCGCACGAAAAGAATCCGCAGTCGCCGCGCTACCGCGGCGAGCATGCGTTGCGCCGCTATCCCAATGGCGAGGAGCGCTGCATCGCCTGCAAGCTGTGCGAGGCGATCTGTCCTGCGCAGGCGATCACCATCGAAGCCGGACCGCGCCGCAACGACGGCACCCGCCGCACGACGCGCTACGACATCGACATGGTCAAATGCATCTATTGCGGCTACTGCCAGGAAGCCTGCCCGGTCGACGCCATCGTCGAGGGGCCCAATTCGGAATTCTCGGTCGAGACGCGCGAGGAGCTGTACTACAACAAGGAGCGTCTGCTCGATAACGGCGACCGCTGGGAGCGCGAGATCGCGCGCAACATCGCGATGGACGCGCAGTACAGGTAATTGGACCGCGAGCCTCCAAGCTCGCATGTGAGCGGCGCGAAAGCGCAGCGCTCGAGAGGACGAAGAACGTGCAGGCCGTATTTTTCTACCTATTCGCCACGATCATGATCGCCTCGGCCGGCGTCGTGATCTTCGCGCGCAATCCGGTGCACTCGGTGCTCTTTCTCATCCTCGCCTTCTGCAATGGCGCGGGGCTGTTTCTGCTCGCCGGCGCGGAGTTCCTGGCGATGATCCTGATCGTCGTCTATGTCGGCGCGGTCGCGGTGCTGTTCCTGTTCGTCGTCATGATGCTCGACGTCGATTTCGCCGAGTTGAAGCAGGGCTTCGCCAAATATCTTCCGGTCGGCGTCGGGGTCGGCGTCGTCGTCCTCGCGGAATTAGGTTTCGTTGCGCTCGGTTGGAGTTCGGCGCCTTCGGCCGCCGACGCCGCCGCCAATCCGATCATTCCGCAAATGAGCAACACCGCGGCGCTCGGCCAAATCCTCTATACGAAATATGTGATCTTCTTTCAGGCGTCTGCGCTTGTGCTGCTCACCGCCATGATTGGCGCCATCGTGCTGACGCTGCATCACAAGCCCAACATCAAGCGGCAGAAGATCGAGGAGCAGAACGCGCGCACGCGCGAAAATGTGATCGAGATCAAAAAAGTTCCGTTCCGGACCGGCGTCTAACGAGGACATCCATGCTGACCATCGGCCTCACGCATTACCTCGTCGTCGCAGCGGTCCTGTTCACGCTCGGCGTCGCCGGCATCATCCTCAACCGCAAGAACATCATCGTCATTCTCATGTCGGTTGAGCTGATCCTGCTTGCGGTTAATCTGAACTTTGTCGCCTTCTCGCAGTCGCTCGCCGATTTGACGGGTCAGGTGTTCGCGCTCTTCGTTCTGACCGTCGCGGCGGCGGAGGCGGCGATCGGCCTCGCCATACTCGTCACCTTCTATCGCAACCGCGGCACGATCGCCGTCGAAGACATCAATTCCTTGAAGGGCTGACCCCAGCGATGATTTACGCCATCGTCTTTCTTCCGCTTGTCGGCTTTCTGATCGCAGGCGCGCTCGGACCTTGGATCGGGGTGCGCGCCTCGGAGCTGGTCACCACGGGCTTCTTGATGATCTGCGCCGTGCTGTCTTGGATCGTCTTCTTCGACGTCGCGCTCGGCCACGATCACGGCTATGCGCCGATCATCGGCAATTGGATGACCGTGGGCGACCTAAAGGTCGACTGGGCGCTACGGGTCGATACGCTGACGGCGGTGATGCTCGTCGTCGTCAACACGGTGTCGAGCCTCGTGCATCTCTATTCCATCGGCTACATGCACGAGGATCCGGATCGCCCGCGCTTCTTCGCTTATTTGTCGCTGTTCACTTTCGCCATGCTGATGCTGGTGACGGCCGACAATCTCGTGCAGATGTTTTTTGGCTGGGAGGGCGTCGGTCTCGCGTCCTATCTGCTTATCGGCTTCTGGTATCAAAAGCCCTCGGCTAACGCCGCCGCGATCAAGGCCTTCGTCGTCAACCGCGTCGGCGATTTTGGCTTCGCGCTCGGGATTTTCCTCGTCTTCCAGCTGACGAAGTCGCTTGGCTTTGAGGAGGTCTTCGCCGCCGTCCCGGGGCTTGCCGGCAAGACCATCCATGTCTTCGGCATGGATGTCGACGCGCTGACGCTCGCAACCTTCCTGCTCTTCATCGGCGCGATGGGCAAGTCGGCGCAATTCCTGCTGCACACCTGGCTGCCGGATGCGATGGAAGGCCCGACGCCCGTCTCGGCGCTCATTCACGCTGCGACGATGGTGACGGCCGGCGTCTTCATGGTGGCGCGCCTTTCGCCGATTTTCGAATATGCGCCCGCGACTCTCGAATTCGTGACCTTGGTGGGGGCGGTCACGGCCATTTTCGCCGCGACGGTCGGCCTCGTGCAAAACGACATCAAGCGCGTCATCGCCTATTCGACCTGCTCGCAGCTCGGCTATATGTTCGTTGCGGAAGGGGTCGGCGCCTATAGCATCGGCGTCTATCATCTTTTCACCCACGCCTTTTTCAAGGCGCTGCTGTTTCTCGGCGCGGGCTCCGTGATCCATGCCATGCATCACGAGCAGGACATGCGCAACATGGGCGGGTTGCGTAAGGACATTCCCTTCACCTTCGCGATGATGATCATCGGCACGCTCGCGCTCACGGGCTTCCCGTTCACCGCCGGTTTCTATTCCAAGGACGCGATCATCGAAGCAGCCTACGCCGCGGGCGAACATCATCACGTCGCGATGTTCGCCTTTGTCGCGACCGTGGTCGCCGCCGGCCTGACGTCATTCTATTCCTGGCGGCTGGTGTTCATGACCTTCTTTGGCGCCCGTAAGGACCATGCCGTTCAAACGGACCATGCGGATGAGGAGCCGACGGCGGCGGATTCAGCCCATGCGGATGGCGATCAAACGCATCAGGATCATTCGCACGACCATGGCCATGGCCACGGCCATCACACCCCACACGAGTCGCCGATTGTCATGCTGGCGCCGCTGGCGGTGCTCGGCCTCGGCGCTCTCGGCGCGGGCATCGTCTTTGGCAAATACTTCATCGGCCATGATTACGATGAATTCTGGAAAGGCGCTCTCTTCACCGGCCGCGACAATCACATCATCCATAAGTTCCATGACGTGGCGCTCGGCGTCGGTCTTGCGCCGACCGTGGTGATGGCTTTGGGCTTCGCCGTTGCGCTCTATTTCTATGTGCTGAAGCCGGGAACCGCGCAGGCGCTGGCCAGGGCCTTCCCGCGGCTTTACCGGTTCCTGCTCAACAAATGGTATTTTGACGAGCTCTACGACTTCCTGTTCGTTCGGCCGGCCTTTGCGCTCGGCAGAATGTTCTGGAAGGGCGGCGACGGCGCGATCATCGATGGCCTCGGGCCTGACGGGGTGGCCGCGCGAGTCGCCGATGGCGCCAGGCTCGCGGTGCGCTTGCAGACCGGCTACGTCTATCACTACGCCTTCGCCATGCTCATCGGCGTCGCGGCGGTCGTCACTTACTTCATCGCCGGGGGGCTGCGCTGATGTTTGGTTTCGGCATTCTCTCCGGCGTCACCTTTCTGCCGCTGGTCGGCGTCGCCTTCCTGCTGACGCAGAAGGGCGATGATGAAGCGAGCCTGCGCAATATCCGATGGGCGACGCTGGCGACGACGCTCGCGACCTTCGCGTTGTCGCTAGTCATCTGGTCCGGCTTCGACACGACGAGCGCGGCGTTTCAGTTCGTCGAGGAGAAAAACTGGCTCGGCTCGGGCCTCGTCTACAAGATGGGCGTCGACGGCTTTTCGATGCCCTTCGTCCTGCTGACGACCTTCCTGATGCCCTTCGCCATTCTCGCCTCCTGGGACTCGATCCAGAAGCGCGTGAAAGAATATATGATCGCCTTCCTGGTGCTCGAGACGCTGATGGTCGGCGTCTTCTGCGCGCTCGACATCGTGCTGTTCTATCTCTTCTTCGAGGGCGGCCTCATTCCGATGTTTCTCATCATCGGAATCTGGGGCGGCAAGCGGCGCGTTTACGCGAGCTTCAAATTCTTTCTCTACACGCTCGTCGGTTCGCTCCTCATGCTGGTCGCGATCCTCGCCATGTATGGCAAGGCCGGCACGACCGACATCACCGTGCTGCTGCATACCGACTTCCCCAAGGAGATGCAGACCTGGCTGTGGCTCGCCTTCTTCGCCTCCTTCGCGGTGAAGATGCCGATGTGGCCGGTGCACACCTGGCTGCCCGACGCGCATGTCGAGGCGCCGACGGCCGGCTCCGTGATCCTTGCGGCGATTCTCCTGAAGATGGGCGGCTACGGCTTCATCCGCTTCTCGCTGCCGATGTTTCCCGACGCTTCGACCAATTTCGCGCCGCTCATCTACGCGCTGTCGGTGATCGCGATCGTCTACACCTCGCTCGTCGCGCTCGTTCAGGAAGACATCAAGAAGCTCATCGCCTATTCGTCCGTCGCGCATATGGGCTTCGTCACGATGGGCCTCTTCACGCTCAATGCGCAAGGCATGCAGGGCGCGATCTTCCAGATGATCTCGCACGGCCTCGTCTCCGGCGCGCTGTTCCTTTGCGTCGGCGTGATCTACGACCGCATGCATACGCGCGAGATCTCCGCCTATGGCGGGCTCGTCAACCGCATGCCGATCTACGCCTTCGTGTTCATGCTGTTCACCATGGCGAATGTCGGCCTGCCAGGAACGACGGGCTTCATCGGCGAGTTCCTGTCGCTGACCGGCGCGTTCCAGGCGAATAGCTGGGTCGCGCTGATCGCGACGAGCGGCGTCGTTCTGTCTGCGGCGTACGCCCTCTATCTCTACCGCCGCGTGATCTTCGGGGTTTTGGACAAGGCCAGCCTCAAGAACATCGCCGATCTGACGCCGCGCGAGATTGCGATCTTCACGCCGCTTGTCCTGCTCACGATTTACTACGGCGTGCAGCCGCAGGCCATTCTGAGCGCGACGCAGGCGTCGGTCGACAATCTCATCCAGACTCATACGGCGCTCATCGACGCGATTAAGCTCGCGGCGGCTGGCCAATGACGGATCGCTGACGATGCCCTTCTTCGTTCAACTCGCGCACCATTTTCTTCCTGAGACCATTCTCGCCGTTGGCGTGATGGCCCTCATCCTCATCGGCGCCTTCCGCGGCGAGCGCGGTTTCGGCCTCGTTGACGAAATGGCCGTCGGCATTCTGGGCCTCGCCTTGGTCGCGATCGCGCTGTCGAGCACGCCGGACACGAGCATCTTCGACGGCGCCTATATCGACGACGGGTTCTCGCGCTTCATGAAGGCGCTGACGCTCATCGGCGCGATCGTGTCGATTCTGCTGTCCGTCGACTGGCTGCAACGCAACGGGCTCGAGAAATTCGAATATCCGGTGCTCATCATTCTCTCGACGCTCGGCATGTTGCTGCTGATTTCAGCCGATAATCTCATCGCGCTCTATCTCGGCCTCGAGCTGATGTCGCTGGCGCTCTATGTCATGGCCGCCTTCGCGCGCGACGACGGGCGATCGTCGGAGGCCGGGCTGAAATATTTCGTCCTCGGCGCTCTCTCTTCCGGCATGATGCTTTACGGCGCGTCGCTGCTCTACGGCTTCGCGGGGACAGTGTCCTTCGCCGGGATCGCGTCGGTCGTCTCGACCTCGGCGCCAATCGGCGTGATCTTCGGGCTTGTCTTCGTCCTCGCCGCGCTCGCCTTCAAAATGTCGGCGGCGCCGTTCCATATGTGGACGCCCGACGTCTATCAGGGCGCGCCGACGCCGGTCACCGCCTTCTTCGCATCGGCCGCCAAAATGGCGGCGGTGGCGATCACCGTGCGCATTGTCATTACCGCCTTTCCCGGCGTGAAAGACCAATGGCGCCAGATCATCATCTTCATCGCCATCGCTTCGATGCTGCTCGGCTCTTTCGCGGCGATCGGGCAGGAGAATATCAAGCGGCTGATGGCCTATTCCTCGATCGGCCATATGGGGTTTGCGCTGATCGGACTGGCTGCCGGCGACGAGGCGGGCGTGCGCGGCGTCGCGATCTACCTCACGATCTATCTGATCATGACGCTCGGGACTTTCGCCGCCATTCTCGCGATGCGCGTCGAAGGCAGATATGTCGAGAACGTCTCCGACCTCGCCGGCCTGTCGCGCACCAATAGTTGGATGGCCTTCTTCCTGGCGATGCTGATGTTCTCGCTTGCCGGCGTTCCGCCGCTCGCGGGCTTTTTCGCCAAATATTACGTGCTCCTCGCCGCGGTCGACGCTGGCCTCTTCGGCCTCGCGGTCATCGGCGTCCTGGCGAGCGCGGTTGCGGCCTACTACTATCTGCGGGTCGTCAAGGTCATGTATTTTGATGAACCGGCGCCGGCCTTCGACCGCGCGCCGATGGCGCTGCGCGCGGTGCTTGGCGCCTCCACGCTGGCGCTGCTTGGCTTTTGGGTCTATCCCTCCCCAGTCATGGATGCGGCGGCGGCGGCGGCGAAGTCGCTTTTCTAGGGAGGTAATTCGCGCGTGGAGTTGGGATCATTGGCGCGCGCCCGCGGCGTGCGCCTCCTCGCGCTGGAGAGCGTCGATTCGACCAATGACGAAGCCCGACGTTTGATCGAGGCGGGCGAGCGCGGACCGTTATGGGTGGTCGCCGCGCGGCAGACGCGCGGCCATGGCCGTCTCGGACGCGACTGGATTTCGCCGCCGGGCAATCTTCATGCGAGCCTTGTTCTTGGCGATTTCGGCGAAGCCGCCGTGGCGCCGCAGCTCGGCTTCGTGGCGGGCGTCGCGGCCATGCGCGGGTTGCGCGCCGCGACAGGCGGCGCCGGCCGCTTCGCGCTGAAATGGCCCAATGATCTTCTGCTCGAGGGCGCCAAGCTCGGCGGGATTTTGCTCGAGAATGTCGGCGTGCCGACAGGCGACGCGCGCGCGCCCCGCACCTCCGTCGCGATCATTGGCCTCGGCGTCAACTGCGCCGAGGCGCCGCGCGATCTGCCCTTCGAAGCGCGCGCGCTGGCGTCGATCGGGCCGAACGCGCCAGACGCTGCGACGCTCTTTACGCATCTGTCGGACGCGCTCGTCGAAACGCTTGATCTTTGGCGGGGCGGCGAGGGCTTCGCCCGCATCCGAGACGCTTGGCTCAAGGACGCCGCCTATATCGGCGCCCAAATCCGCGTTGAGCTGCCGCGCGAGACCGTCGAGGGGCGCCTCGCGACCATCGACGCGATCGGCCGTCTCGTGCTGGCGACGCGTGACGGCGAGCGCATCATCGAGGCGGGCGACGTGTCGCTCGGCCCGCGGCAGACCACGGCGGGAGGCGTCGCATGACGACGCCGGACGCGGACCTCGTCTTCGTGCCGCTCGGCGGCTTGGGCGAAATCGGCATGAACATGGCGCTCTACGGCTACGGGCCGCCGAAAGCGCGCAAATGGCTGATGGTCGACTGCGGCCTCGGATTTCCGGGACCCGAGGCGCCCGGCGTCGACCTCGTCTTCGCCGACATCGCCTTCGTCGAGAAGATCGCGCGCGATCTCGTCGGCATTTGCATCACCCATGCGCATGAGGATCATATCGGCGGGCTCGCGACCTTATGGCCGCGGCTCAAATGCAGGGTGTTCGCCACCCCCTTTGCGGCGGGCCTCCTTGAAGTGCGGCGGTTGAACGAACCCGGCGCGCCGAAGATCGACATTTCCCTGACGCATGCCGGCGCAAAGCTCGATCTCGATCCGTTCCAGGTCGAATATGTCGCGGTCGCGCATTCGATTCCGGAAGCGAATGCGCTCGCGATCCGAACGCCGCTCGGCCTGCTGCTCCACACCGGCGACTGGAAGATCGATCCGCAGCCCGGCGTCGGGACGCGCATCGACGAGGCGCGGCTCCGCGCGCTCGGCGACGAGGGCGTCACGGCGCTCATCTGCGACTCGACCAACATCCTGCGCGAGGGCGACAGTTTTTCGGAAGCCGACGTTGCGCGCACGTTGCGCACGCTGATCGCCGAAGCCCCGGGCCGGGTGCTGGTCACGACCTTCGCGTCCAATATTGCGCGGCTGCGCGGCATCGGCGAAGCGGCGCAGGCCTGCGGGCGCACCGTCGTCGTCGCCGGGAGGGCGATGGATCGCGCCATCCAGGTCGCGCGAGATTGCGGCTATCTCGACGGGCTCCCCGGATTTCACGCGCCAGAATTGCTGCCGACCTTGCCGCGCGACAAGACCGTCGTCATCGCGACCGGAAGCCAGGGCGAGTACCGCGCCGCCATGGCCCGGGCGGCGGTGAACGAACATCCGGCGATCAAGCTTGTCGCGGGCGATCGGGTGATCTTCTCCTCGCGCGTCATTCCGGGAAATGCGCGCGACGTCTTTCGCGTCATCAACGCTCTTTGCGACATCGGCGTCGAGGTCATCACCGACCACGACCACCTCGTGCATTGCTCCGGCCATCCGCGCCGCGGCGAAGTCAGGCAAATGTACGAATGGATCCGGCCGCAGATCGCCGTGCCGGCCCATGGCGAGGCGCATCATCTCACTGCGCATGCGGCCTTCGCCAAGTCGCATGGCGTTTCGCAGGTCGTCTCGGCGCGCAATGGCGACATCGTAAGACTGGCGCCGGGCGCGCCGGGCATCATCGGGAAGGCCCCGCACGGCCGTCTGATGAAGGATGGCGACGTCGTCCTGACCGAAGACGACGGCGCCGTGCGTGACCGCTTGCGCCTCTCTGCCACCGGCGTCATTTCCATCGCGCTGGCGGTCGACCGCAAGGGCGAGCTTGTCGGCGATCCGGACGTCGTCTTCGCTGGGGTGCCGAAACGCGGCAAATTCGGCGAGGAGATGGGCGAAGTCATTGACGAGGCGCTCTTTGCAGCTTTCGAGGGACTGTCGCGTCCGCGGCGCCGCGACGCCGACGCCGTTTCAAAGGCGATCGAGCGCGCCGTTCGCGGCGCCGTATCGTCCGTCTGGGGCAAGAAGCCCACGGTGCATGTGATGGTCGTGGCCACCTGAGCGGCGACGCGCTCAGGCGGATCGCCTTTTAGAAGGCGTAAAACTTTTGGGTCTTGCCGTCCGTCGTCGTGATGGTGAATCCGCTGACGTAAAAGCACTCCTGCGCGCCGGGCAGCTTGAACTTGTCGCCCTTCTTCATGGCCTTTCCGTAGACCTTCGAAGAGGTCGGCGCGGCGCATTCGCCGCCGTCGATGGCCACGGCCTTAACCGCGACCTTGTCCTTCTTGACCTTGCATTCGACCTCGCCGTCGAACTTTTTATTGCAGTCGAAGGCCTCCTCCGCGTGAGCAAAGGCTGGCGACAAAATCAGCGCTAAGAGAGGCAGGAACTTTTTCATTATTTACTCCATCATCGCTGAGCAGGCGCAGGTGCGTCAGGCAGCGCCTGCGCGAAGCTGTCGCCCCGGGTGACCCAGCCAGCAGGTCGGGAGATTTCCCAATCACAGAAGCATAAAACCTATGTGACAGTGTTCTCGGCTTCGCGTTCGCAAAGCCATCACGCTTCTTTTCGGGTCGCGGAGCCGGCGCCGGGCGGATACGCTGCGCTTGGAGCGAATCGCGGATGGACGATAGGCCTGCCTATTATGAATTCTTCGCCGGCGGCGGCATGGCTCGCGCCGGTCTCGGCGACGGCTGGCGCTGCCTTTTCGCCAATGACTTCGATCGCAAGAAAGCCGAAAGCTACCGCGCCAATTGGGGCGGGGAGGCGCTGCACGTCGGCGACGTGCGCGAGTTATCCACAGCGCAATTGCCAGGCCGCGCCGATCTCGTCTGGGCGTCCTTCCCCTGTCAGGACCTGTCGCTCGCCGGCGCCGGCGCCGGATTGAAGGGCGAAAGATCCGGGACGTTTTGGCCGTTCTGGGATTTGATGAAGGCGCTCCGCGAGGAGGGCCGTGCGCCGTCGGTCATCGTGCTCGAAAACGTCTGCGGCGCGCTCACTTCGCATGGCGGCAAGGATTTTACTAAAATCTGCGAGGCGCTGGCGAAGGAGCGTTACAGGTTCGGCGCGCTGGTCATCGATGCCGCGCTGTTCGTTCCGCAATCGCGCCCGCGGCTGTTCATCATCGCCGCGCGCGAGGATGTGTCGGCTTCTTCTGCGTTAACGAGGAAGAGCGCAGACGCGCCGTTTCACACCCGCGCACTTGTCGCGGCGCATGAGCGTCTGCCGAAGCGGCTACGCGACAACTGGCTCTGGTGGAATTTGCCGGCGCCGCCGCTGCGCAACACAACTCTTTGCGATGTGATCGAAGACGCTCCGACAGATGTGGCGTGGCATAGCGTAAGCGAGACAAATGCGCTCATCGCCATGATGAGCGACGTTAATCTCGCAAAGATCGCCGATGTGAAGCGCGCCGGGCGCAAGATGGTGGGCACGCTTTATCGCCGTACCCGCTATCAGAATGGCGTCAAGATTCAGCGCGCCGAGGCGCGTTTTGACGAGATCGCCGGTTGTCTGCGCACGCCGGCCGGCGGCTCGAGCCGGCAATATGTGCTGGTGTTCAATAAGGGCAAGGTGCGTTCGCGGCTGATGTCGGCGCGTGAGACCGCGCGGCTGATGGGACTGCCGGAAGATTATCTGCTCCCCGCGACCTATAGCGACGCCTATCATTTGACTGGTGACGGCGTCGTCGTTCCGGTCGTGCGCCACATTGCAGCGAGCCTGTTGGAGCCGTTGCTGAATACATGTGCCGTGCAGGAGGCGGCTTGAGCCCCCTCCCTAACCCTCCCCCGCTTCGCGGGAGAGGGAATCGTCGCGATCAGCGCTGCCGGGCTAGCCGAAACCTTTATGACGGGCGGTCTCTGCTCCCTCTCCCGCAAGCGAAGCGCAGCGGGGGAGGGCTGGGGAGGGGGTCTTACGCGTGAGCGTGAAAGAAACGCGCGAACGTCGCTCCGCCATCATGCGTGCGGTGAAGGGGCGCGACACCGCTCCCGAAATCGCCGTGCGGACGATGTTGAGGCGTTTCGCGCCGGGTTATCGGCTGCATCGCAAGGACGTTCCCGGCAATCCCGACATCGCTTTCATCGGCCGCAAGCGCGCGATCTTCGTCCATGGCTGCTTCTGGCACGGGCATGATTGCCCGCGCGGCGCGCGCAGCCCCAAGGCCAACGCCGACTATTGGCGCGCCAAGATCGCCAGGAACATCGCGCGCGACGCGGCGCATCAGGCGGCGCTCGCGGCGATGGGCTGGCGCGCGCTCACGGTCTGGGAATGCGAGCTGAAGGATAAAGCCGGCGTGGAAAAGAAGCTGCGCGAATTTCTGGGGTAGGGGGCGCATACCTCCCCCTTGCGGGGAGGTCGCGCCGCAAAGCGGCGCGGGTGGGGGGCTTTTCACCCCACCCGGTTCGCTACGCGAACCACCCTCCCCGTCGAGGGGAGGGATACGCCCCCTCAATCCTTGGCGCGCTCGACATAGGCGCCGTCTTCGGTCTGGATGACGACGCGCGTGCCGGGCTGAATATGCGGCGGGACCATCACGCGCGCGCCATTGGCGAGCTTCGCCGGCTTATAGGACGAGGATGCGGTCTGGCCCTTCATCGCCGGCTCTGTCTCGATGATCTCCAGCGTCACGCGCGGCGGCAACTGAATGCCAACGGCCACGCCGTTGAACATCGACAGGATGCAGACCATGCCCTCCTGCAGCCACTGCGCCTGATCGCCGATCACATCGGTGGGCACGATGATCTGCTCGTAGCTCGCCTGATTCATGAAGTGATAGCCGTCGCCGTCATTGTAGAGATAGCTGAAATCCTGATCCTCGACGAAGGCGCGCTCGACCTGTTCGGTCGTCTTGTAGCGGTCCGAAGTTTTGACGCCGTCCGAGAGTCGGCGCATGTCGATCTGCGTCGTCGGGGTGCCCTTGCCGGGGAAAAAACTTTCGGCGGTCAGGACGACGTAAAGCTGCCCGTCATCTCTCTCGATGATATTGCCTTTGCGAATCGAACTGGCGATGACTTTCACGTCCGTATCCCTTATTGCCGGCCTAGTTTATGAACGGCGGTCAGACCATATTTCGGGCGCGCCGGCAATCCGGGCCCCGCCTCGCGGGAGACCTTATGACGCGCGCGTCGCCTTGGTGGGCTCGGGATGTTTATGCCGACCGCAAGCCCTTTCTCAAGGGCAGGGCGGCGATCGCCGCCGCCGTCCGACGCTTCTTCGCCGCGGAAGGCTTCGCCGAGGTCGAAACGGCGGCGCTTCAGCTATCCGGCGGCAATGAAACGCATCTTTCGGCCTTCGCGACCGAGTTGATCGGCTCGGCCGGCGAGCGGAGCCGACTTTTTCTCCATACCTCGCCGGAGTTTTCCTGCAAGAAGCTGCTCGCGGCAGGCGAGGAGCGGATTTTCACCCTTGCGCATGTCTTCCGCAATCGCGAGCGCTCCGCCCTGCACCATCCGGAATTCACCATGCTGGAGTGGTACCGCGCGGAGGCGCCGACGCTGCGGCTGATGGAGGATTGCGCCGGATTGCTGGCGAGCGCGGCGCGGGCGGCCGGCGCGACGGATTTCGCCTGGATGGAACGCGTTTGCGATCCCTTCGAGGAACCGCAAATCATCAGCGTCTGCGAGGCCTTTGCGACCCACGCGAGCATTGATTTGGAATCGCTGCTCGACGACCGCGACGGACTGGCGCGCGCCGCCGCGCGGGACGGCATACGGGTGGTCGACGACGACGGCTGGTCGGATCTCTTTAGCAAGATCATGTCCGAAAAAATCGAGCCCATGCTCGGTCGCGAGCGGCCGACGATTCTGACGGATTATCCGGTGAGCGAGGCGGCGCTCGCCCGCGCCAACGCCGACGATCCGCGCTTCGCCGATCGCTTCGAACTCTATGTCTGCGGGGTCGAGCTCGCTAATGGCTTTGCCGAACTGACCGACGCGGCGGAGCAACGCCGGCGCTTCGAGGCGCAGATGCAGGAGAAGCGCCGCATCTACGGCGAGACCTATCCGATCGACGAGGATTTTCTCGCCGCTCTGGCCGAGATGCCGCCGGCCTGCGGCGTTGCGCTGGGCTTTGACCGGCTGGTGATGCTCGCGACGGGAGCTGCGCACATCGAGCAGGTGCTGTGGACGCCAGTGGCCGAGCGCGGCACGGCGCTCTAGTTCATTCAAATAAACGACGCGATGCCGGCACGTAAGTCCTACGCTGGCAATGACGTCCATATTTGGCGCCATTTGGCGGCGAACGCGAGCGATACGCGCTCGCGCGCCGCGCATGATTTGATGGAGGGCGCGATGGGCCTTAAATTATTGCTGAAATCTGTTGTGGCCCTCGCCATGACGATCGCGACAGCCGCCATGGCGCAGCAGAGCGAAGCGCCCGCAGCGCCGGCCACGCCCGTCTCCACCTTCGACGACAAGCTCGTGAAAATTGGCGAGCAGGCGCCAGGTTTCGGCGGGATGTATTTCGACGAGAAGGGCGCGCTGCAGGTCTATATGAAAAACGCCCCCGAACTACGCAGCGCGGATGCGATGAAAGCCGCGCGGTCGCAGGTCACGTCGGCCATCGCCAGCGTGCTCGGCGCGGAGTTCCTGACGCAAAACGCCGCCGCCAAAGGCCGCGCTCAAGAACCGAACATCATCAAAGGCGACTACGACGTCGTCGAGCTCGCCAAATGGAAGAAAAGCTTCAGCCCGGCGCTCGACGGCCAGGAGATCGTCTTCGTCGATCTCGACGAACGCCGCAATCGCGTGACCATCGGCGTCGTCGGCGATCCGTCGCGCCAAAGATTCGAAGCTCTGGCGAAATCGCTCGGCGTTCCGTTCGAAGCGCTGATCATCGAAGAAACGCAGCCGATCCGTTTTCACGCCTCGTTGCGCGATAAACGTCGGCCGGTGCCCGCCGGCGTTCAGATCGAAATCGACACCGGCGTTTTCGCCTTCAAGCTCTGCACGCTCGGATTCAATGTCGTGCGCAATGGCCGCGACGGCTTTATCACCAATTCTCACTGCACCAAGAATCGCGGCGTCAGCAACGACGACGATTTCCATCAGCCGAACGATCCGCTGCTTTCCGGCAATAAGATCGGCGACGAGGACAGAGACCCGCCATACTTCACCGGCGGCGTGTGCCCATCGGGGAAGAAATGCCGCTTCAGCGACAGCGCCTACGCCGATTATCGCATCGACCGCGGGCGTTTCGAAATCGCGCGAACGACGAACAATACCGGCTCGCTGACGATCAACGGCTCTCCGAGCACATTTCTGATCGTCAGCGAGACGCCGGACTCCGTGGTGGGCATGAGGCTCAACAAAATCGGCCGCACGACCGGCTGGGCCTTCGGCGACGTGCGCGCGACCTGCATCGACGTTAATGTCGCGGACACCGACGTCAGGCTGCTGTGCCAGAGCCGCGTCGGGCGGGTCAGCGGGACGAACAAGCTGACGGACAATGGCGACAGCGGCTCCCCCGTCTTCTCCATCCTGCCGACCGGCAGTCAGGCGAGCCTGCACGGCATTTTGTGGGGCGGACCGGACGACGGGAGCTCCTTCGTCTTCAGCCCGATGAGCATGATCGAGCAGGAGCTCGGAGATCTCACCACCTTCACCGCGCCACGGCCTCCGCCGCCCCCGCCGCCGGAGCCGACGCCGCGGGAGCAGTGCCTGCGGGAATGCAACGCCGAGCGGGACGCCTGTCTCGCCGATGGCGGCCTGGGGTCGCAATGCATCCCCGCCTGGCGGCGCTGCCGGGAGCAGTGCCCGGCGCGCTGAGCCGCGGTTCGGGCGGGGTCTGGCCTTGGGAGGACCGCCCAGGCCGGCTCCGCTTCCAAATTCCCCCGCCTTGAGGTATGAGACGCTGCATCGCAACAACAGCCAGCGTCTCCAGTTCCCGGCCGCTCTCGAGCGGCCGCAGAGGCGGCTGTTTTACCTGGCCGGCCTTTGAACATGCAGCTGCGCAACATCGCCATCATCGCCCACGTCGACCATGGCAAGACCACGCTCGTCGACCGCCTGCTCCAGCAGTCGGGCGCCTTTCGCGAAAACCAGCGCGTCGCCGAACGCGTGATGGATTCGAACGATCTCGAAAAAGAGCGCGGCATCACCATTATGGCGAAGGCCACCTCCATCACCTGGAAGGATGTGCGCATCAACATCGTCGACACGCCCGGCCACGCCGATTTCGGCGGCGAGGTTGAGCGCATCCTGTCGATGGTCGACGGCGCCATCGTGCTCGTCGACGCCGCCGAAGGCCCGATGCCGCAGACGAAATTCGTCGTCGGCAAGGCGCTCAAGATCGGCCTGAAGCCGATCGTCTGCGTCAACAAGGTCGACAAGCCCGACGCCCGCGTCTCGGAAGTCGTCAATGAGGTGTTCGATCTCTTCGCCGCGCTCGACGCCACCGACGAGCAGCTCGACTTTCCGATCATCTACGGCTCCGCCAAGCAAGGCTGGATGGCCGAGGAGCCGACCGGCCCGCAGGACGGCATGGCGCCGCTCTTCGATCTCGTCGTCAAGCATGTGCCGGCGCCCACCGTCGAGGACGGCGGCTTCCGCATGCTCGGCACGCTGCTCGAAGCGAACCCCTATCTTGGCCGCATCATCACCGGCCGCGTCTTCGCCGGCAGCGTGAAGCCCAATCAGGCGGTGAAGGTGCTCGACCGCACCGGCAAGATCGTCGAACAGGGCCGCGTGTCGAAAATTCTCGCCTTCCGCGGCATTGAGCGCCAGCCGATCGACGAGGCGGAAGCCGGCGACATCGTCGCCATCGCCGGCCTCGAAAAATTCAACGTCGCCGACACGCTCTGCGCGCTGGAAGTCAACGAGCCGCTGCAGGCGCAGCCGATCGATCCGCCGACGCTCTCCATGACCTTCCTCGTCAATGACAGCCCGCTCGCGGGCACGGAAGGCGACAAGGTCACGAGCCGCATGATCCGCGCGCGCCTCTTCAAGGAAGCCGAAGGCAATGTCGCGCTGCGCGTCGAGGACGCGCCGGCGGGCGACGCCTATATCGTCTCGGGCCGCGGCGAATTGCAGCTCGGCATTCTGATCGAGACCATGCGCCGCGAGGGCTTCGAACTCGGCGTCTCGCGCCCCAAGGTCGTCTTCAAGAAGGACGAGAGCGGCGACATTCTGGAGCCGATCGAAGAAGTCGTCATCGACGTCGACGAGGAGCATTCTGGCGTCGTCGTGCAGAAGATGAATGAGCGCAAGGCCGAGATGATCGAGATGCGTCCGTCGGGCGGCAATCGCCTGCGGCTCGTCTTCCATGCGCCGACGCGCGGCCTCATCGGCTATCAGGGCGAACTTCTCACCGACACGCGCGGCACGGCGATCATGAACCGCCTGTTCCATGAATATGCGCCCTATAAGGGCGAGATTCAGGGACGCCGCAACGGCGTGCTGATCAGCAATGATTCCGGCGAGGCCGTCGCTTACGCGATGTGGAAGCTGGAAGATCGCGGCCCGATGATGATCGAGCCGGGCTGGAAGGTCTATAAGGGCATGATCGTCGGCGAACATACGCGCGACAATGATCTCGAGATCAATGTGCTGAAGGGCAAGCAGCTCACCAACATCCGCACGCAGTCGAAGGACGAGGCGGTGCGCCTGACGCCGCCGATCCAGATGACGCTGGAAAAGGCGCTGGCCTATATCGAGGACGACGAGCGCGTGGAAGTGACGCCGAAATCGATCCGCCTGCGCAAGGTGTTTCTCGACCCCAACGACCGCAAGAAGGCGAAGGGCAAGGCCGCGCTGGTGGAGTGAGGGCGCGCGCCAATCGCCGAAGCCCCTCACCTTACCTCTCCCCGCAAGCGGGGAGAGGGGATAGCGGCGCAGCGCCTTCTGCACGTCGCGCGCGCATGATTTTTTCGCGAATCGCCTGACGCCTCTTCTCCCCGCTTGCGGGGAGAAGTGCGATGAGGGGCGAGGGGATTGGCGCGCCGCCTACTGCAACCCCACTGCATCGACCACTCCGCTTGGGCAGCCGGGGTCGGTCGCCGGCGCGGCAGCCATAAGATCGGCGAGTTTGCTGTCGGGTTTGACGTCGCCCACCAATCCGATGGTCATCTCGACAATGAGATTGCGGCCGCCGTCTCTCTTGCAGGCGACGCGCACGCGATCCGCGGCGCCGTCGCCGAAGGTCTCGTTGAACGCCGCCTTGAGTTGGTCGCGCGTGATCTCCTCGCCGATATGCGCCGCGAAAAGCCCCTGAACCTTGGAGCTATTCAGCTGAGACACCAGCGCGAGCATCCGTGAAAAATAGGCTTCCGCCACGCTTCCCGGAAAGCACGTGCCATGTTTGATCCACTCGTGCCTTTCGAGCAGCGACATCGTTCCCGGCATGACTTCCGACAGGGCGTGCCTTGTCGCGTCGGAGAGTTCGGGCTCGGGCAGGCCGTTCCACCGGTTGTCCTTATCGGCGGCGACGATGTGGCGATCGACGTTGCAATATTGTTTTTTGGGCCAGAGCCCATGCAGCGTGAAATGCGTCGCGTCGAACCGGTCGGGTCTTTGCGTTTCGCATTCCGTCTTGTCGGGCTTGCCTTCGCAAAAGGCCGGCTGCCAGCTCACGGCGAGGATGTAATCCGGCTTTTGCGCGGGACCGCCGTCAGGCTCTTGCCCGCCCGAGGCTTGTTCGCCGCCGCTCCCCGGCTGGCCGCCGCCCTCCGCGAGCGTCGCCTCGCCGCATCCGACAGCGACCCACCGGCGCCCCGGCTGAGCGTCGGGGACATCGATGAGATAATGCGTCGCGTTCGGCTTGTTCTTGGCGAAAATGGAATAATGCCCATTCGGCTCGACGCTGATGTTGCCGGGATTGGCGCCGGTTCGGATCGATTGAAGCGCGGGACAGGACTGACGGGCTAGAAAAGTTCCCGATGCAGGCGTATCCGCCGTCGCGCCTGAGGCGACGAGCGATAAGGACGAGCAAAACAGCATTCGAACAGCGCGTGCGCGCATGACGCCAACTCCAAAAAACATCAGCAACGCGCGGAAGGGTAATCCGGGCGGGGAAAGCGAGCAAGCATCGGCCCGCTTCGATTTCGGTGAACGCGTCGTTTGGGAACTCAGCCCGTCATGGCCGGGCTTGTCCCTGCCATCCACGTCGAGAGGCGGCGCGGCGCTGCGAAATTTGCGGAGCGGCGCCGCGTGGATGCCCGGCGCAAGGCCGGGCATGACGTGCACAGATGCGCGTCGCTTATTGCGCCGGTAAGTTCGCCAAGTAGCAGCGCCAGGTTTTTGGCGCCGGCTTTCAAACGCCCGCGAGCGCCTCTCTCAATCCCGCCAAATCCTCCGGCAGTTCGCTTTCAAACATCATCTCCTCTTTCGTCACCGGATGCTCGAACCCCAGCGTCGCGGCGTGCAGCGCCTGGCGGTCCAAACGCTCGACGATTTCGCGCGCGGCGGGCGTCAGTTTCGCGACCTTGGTTTTAAATCCCGCGCCATAAGTTTTGTCGCCGATCAGCGGATGGCCGATATGGGCCATATGCACGCGGATCTGATGCGTTCGGCCGGTCTCCAGCTGGCAGCGCATGAGCGCGGCGACGCCGTAATCCTCGACCTTCTCCCAATGCGTGATCGCCTCGCGGCCGCGCGCTTCCGACACCACCGCCATTTTCTCGCGCTGCGTCGAATGGCGGCCGAGCGGCGCGTCGACCGTTCCATGCGCGCGGTCGGGAACGCCCCAGACGAAGGCGAAATATTCGCGCGTCAGCGACAGTTTGCGGCCGTGATCGGCGAAGAGGCGCGAGAGGCCATGATGCGCGGCGTCGGTCTTGGCGACGACCAACAGGCCGCTCGTATTCTTGTCGATGCGATGCACGATGCCGGGCTTCCTCACCCCGCCGACGCCGGAAAGGCTGTCGCCGCAATGCGCGATCAGCGCATTGACCAGCGTGCCGCTCTCATGCGCGCTCGCCGGATGCACGACGAGGCCGGCCGGCTTGTCGATGACGAGGAGATGTTCGTCCTCATAGACAATGGCGAGCGCGATATCTTCGCCCTGCGGCTCGGCCGGAGTCGCCGGCGGCACGTCGAGCGTGACGTGATCTCCGGCGCCGAGCTTCTTGGCCGGATCGCGCGCCGTCTCGCCGGCAAGGGTCGCGCGATTGTCCTCGATCAGCCCTTTGATGCGGCTGCGCGACAGATGCGCGGCGACGATCTCCGGCTGTTCGGCGAGAAAGCGGTCGAGCCGGGCGCCGGCGTGCTGCGGCGCAACGAGAAATTCGAAGCGCTCGGCGGATGCGTCAATTTGAGGCAGAGCCTTGACTGTCATTTCAGCTTTTTTTCCGCGCGCCGACGCGCACATGATATGAGAGCCACCGAAACGCGGGCGTGGCGCGAGCGGAGGCGTGAACCTTCGCCATTATGCGCATCGAAAAACGCCGCCCAAGGGAGGCTCTTCCATTAGCGACGCCGAGGCTCCGTTCTGCGCCGTCATCGGCGCGGGCCCCGCCGGCCTTTTCGCCGCCGATGCGCTCGCGCGCGCCGGCGCGCGCGTCGTTATCTATGAGCACAAAGCGAGCCCCGCGCGCAAATTCCTGATGGCGGGGCGGGGCGGGCTCAACATCACCCATAGCGAAGGCCTGGAGCGCTTCATCTCCCGCTATGGCGCGGCGGCCGCGAGAATCGCGCCGTTCATCCGCGCCTGGCCGCCGCAGGCGCTGCGCGATTTCTGCGCCGAGCTTGGCGAGACGACCTTCGTCGGCTCCAGCGGCCGGGTTTTTCCGGCAAGCTTCAAGGCCTCGCCGCTGCTGCGCGCCTGGCTCGCGCGGCTGTCGCGGCTCGGCGTCACGATCGTGACCCGCCATGACTTCGCGGGTTTCGCCGAATCGGGGGCGCTGCGCCTGATCGGCCCGGATGGCGAATTCACCCGCAAGGTCGACGCCCTGGTGCTGGCGCTCGGCGGCGCCTCCTGGCCGCGGCTCGGCTCCGACGGCGCCTGGGCGGCGCGGCTTGGCGCGCAGGGCGTGCGCATTACGCCGCTCGCCGCCGCCAACAGCGGCGCGCTGATCGAGTGGAGCGCGATCTTTCGCGACGATTTCGAAGGCCAGCCGATCAAGACGGCGTTGCTGCGCCATGGCGCATCTACGGCGCGCGGCGATGTCGTCGTCACGCGGGGCGGGCTGGAAGGCGGGCCGGTTTACGCGCTCTCCTCGCAGCTGCGCGACGTCACGCAAAAACACGGCCCGACGACGCTGTCGATTGATCTGCGGCCCGACACCAGTCTCGAATGCCTGACCCGCAAGCTGTCGCGTCGTCCACAGAAACAGTCGCATGCGAATTTTCTGCGCAAGGCCGGGTTCTCGAAAGTCGAGATCGGGCTCCTGCGCGAGGGGCGCGGGGAGGGCCTGCCGCGCGATGCGGAAACGCTCGCCGGCCTCATCAAGAATGCGCCGCTCACCGTCACAGGCGTCGGCGGTCTTGAGCGCGCCATCTCGACCGCCGGCGGCGTCTCCTTCGACGAACTCGACGACCATCTGATGCTCAAGAAGCTGCCGGGCGTTTTCGTCGCGGGCGAGATGCTCGACTATGACGCGCCGACCGGCGGCTATCTGCTGCAGGCGGCCTTCGCCACCGGACTGGCGGCAGGCCGCGGGGCCGCCCGCTATCTCGGCCTTTCTCTCGATCAGCAGAACACGTCGCCCGAGCCCGATCAGACGGGCTTGTCGCCCCGCCAGTCGCCAAATGGGCGCGATCCGGAAGCGTCGAACAAATACAGCCTGTAGACTTCCGCTGCGCCGCCCTCCATGCCGGGCGATCCGGCCGGCATGCCCGGCGCGGCGAGGCCGACGGCTTTCGGCCGCTCCTTCAAGAGCCGCGCGACCGCCTGCGGGGGAACATGGCCCTCGACGATGTAGCCGTCGATCTCGGCCGTGTGGCAGGAGGACAGCGGCTCAGGCACGCCGAGGCGCTTCTTCACCGATGGCATATCGACTTCGACGATCTCCTCGACGATGAAGCCGGCCTCGCGCATGCGCGCGCTCCACGCGCCGCAGCAGCCGCATGTCGGGCTCTTATGCATCACGACCTTCGTCGCGCCTTCGGCGCGCGCCCATCCGGGGATAAGCGCCGCGACGGCGGCAAGCCGCAGCGTCTCGCGTCGGGTGAAGAGGTTATTCGCCATGAGCGTCGGTCCTTGTCTCGCGCGCTCCATGCGCGTCCATTCGGAAGGCGGGCGCATCGTCGGAACGGCATTCGCGCGAAGTCGCTTGCGGTAGTATGTCGGTGTCGCCGACAAAAGCGGCAAGACGTCGCTCGAACGGACCCAGCGCTTACCATCGGAAGGGGTGCATGAGCCAATCCGCCGCCAGCCCGCAAAACGCCGACGACCTGCTCAGCGAATTCTCGCTTCTTGGCGGCCCCCTTCAGAGGCTGGGAAGGCGGCTCGGCCTCGTCCGTCCGGGGCCGAATACGCTCCCCTTGGGGATCGCCCTCGGGCTGGTCCCCTGGATCGTCCTCGTCGCCTTGGCGGCGCTTGAAGGCGATCGCGGAAAGTTCTTTACGCTCTCCGTCATCGGCGGGCACATTCGGTTGCTGGCGGTCATTCCGCTGCTGTTCTTTTGCGAAACCACGTTTGATCGGCAAGCGAGGGAGTTTCTTTCGACCCTTCTTCGTTCCGGCGTAGCGTCGAGAGCGGCTCTTCCCGCCTTGCAGGCTGAAGTTCGAAGCCTCGCCCGCTGGAGCAATTCCTGGATTCCGGATGCGACCTCGCTCGCGGCGACAGTGCTGATGTTTCTTTTCGCGGCGCAGCTTCATCTGTCTGGAAAGACCGCGTCGCCCGAATCGGGCCGAGCCTTGGCCCTCATGCCGCTTGCCGGCTTGTGGTACTGGATGGTTTGCCTGCCGCTCTTTCGCTTTCTGGCGTTTCGTTGGGTTTTGCGGCTCGCGCTCTGGTGGCGATTCCTGTGGCGCCTGGCTCGAATGGAGCTTCACTTGACGCCGACGCATCCCGACGGCGCCGGGGGTCTCGGATATCTCGAAGTCGTCCAGACTCATCTGGCGCCTCTGGCCTTCGCCATCTCACTGCTCGTCGCCGCCGGTTTCGCCGAGGAAATGTCGACGGGCGCCTCGTTTGACCCGATCTATCTGGCGACGGCCATCATTGTGATCATCGACGTCGTGCTGTTTCTCGGTCCTCCCTGTTTCTTCGCCTTCAAGCTGGTGGAATGCAGAGAACGGGGACTGCGCGACTACACGGTGCTTGCGGCGCGATACGTCGAGGATTTCGAGCGCAAATGGTTTGGCGAAGCGTCTCCTGACCGAGAGCCTTTGCTGGGGACGCCGGACCTGCAATCGCTTGCCGATCTCGGCAATAGCGTCGGCGTTGTGCGAAATATGCGCCTGGCGCCTGTCAGCATTCGCCTGCTGGCGATCATTCTCGCCGCGGCGCTGCTGCCGATGCCGCCACTCTTCTTGTTCAAATATCCTGTCGCCGAGATGGCTCAAAAGCTCTTCATGAAACTGACGGGACTCTGACGAACATTAAGGCGTTCCGTTGGGCGCGCCGCATTCCCCTCGGGGCCCAAGACGCCTATGCTGCGCGCCATGCTCCCGTCGCCCTTCTGGTCCGAGCTCTCGATGCGCGACATGCGCGCGCATGACATGTCGCGCGTCATCGCCGTTCTGCCGATCGCTGCGGTGGAGCAGCACGGACCGCATCTGCCGCTCGGCGTCGACGCGATGATCATGGAAGGATGCGTCGAACGCGTCGCGGTGCGCCTGCCCGAGGACCTCGAAGCGGTCTTTCTGCCGATCCAGAGCGTCGGCGTCTCGACCGAGCATCGCGACTTTCCCGGCACGCTGACGCTGACGAATGAGACCGCGTCGCGCGTCCTTCTCGAGATCGCAGAGGGCGTCCTGCGCACCGGCGTGAGAAAGCTGGTGATTCTCAATTCGCATGGCGGCAATTCCGCGCTCATTTCGCAGGCGGCGCTGGATCTGCGCGCCCGTTTCGGCGCGCTGGCGGTCATCGTCTCCTGGGCGCGTTTCGGCTATCCCGATGGACTGTTCTCTGCGGCGGAGCTCCGCCACGGGATTCATGGCGGCGAAATCGAAACGTCGCTCATGCTCGCCTTCAGGCCGGAACTCGTCGACATGGCGCGCGCCAAAAACTTCCCGCCGGCGACGCTCGACTTCGAGCGCGATTTCGCCTGGCTGCGCGCCGACCGCCCGGCGGGCTTCGGCTGGATGGCGCAGGATCTCTCGCCCGCGGGCGCTATGGGCGATGCGTCGAAAGCCAGCGCCGAGAAGGGCGAAGCGGTCGCGGATTACTGGGCGACGGCTTTCGTTGAATTGTTGCGCGACGTCGAAGCGTTCGACCTGACGCGGCTCAAGAGCATGGACGATTGAGGATCACGCTGCCGGCGCAGTCCACGGATAGGTCCAGGTCTCGGTCAGCGTCCGCCCGTGCGCGCGTAAAAACAGCCGAAGATCGGCGGTCTGGCCCGGCTGCACCGAAACGTCGAAGAGCGCCCGCAGTCCGCCGATATGCGCGTTGGCCACGACGCTGGCGCGCAGCACCCGCCCGGCGTTCGTCGTCGCCACCGCTTCGACCTGACCCGGATCGGCCACGTAATAGGCGAGATCGCCGCCGGCGAAATCGACAATGAAACGATGTGCGTCGGGGTCGTAGGGCTCGGCCGAGCCAAGCGCCCGCGCCGGCGCCTCGAAGGTGTTGACGACCACGCCGTTGGGCGCGAGCTGCGGCATGTCGAGCCCGGCGGTGATACGATAGGCGTAGACGAAAGGCGCGCCGGGCTCAGGCGACTTTGCCGGCGTCCAGCTCGCGACGATATTGTCGTTGGTTTCGTCACGCGTCGGCAGTTCGATCAGTTCGACGCGCCCCTCGCCCCAGTCGCCCATAGGTTCGACGAAATAGCTCGGGCGGTTTTCATAGGCGAGATCAAGATCCTGATAGGATTCGAACGTTCTGTCGCGCTGCAGCAGCCCAAAGCCGCGATTGTTGTTGTCGAGAAAGGACGAGATCCGCGTTCGCGGTGGATTGGTGAGCGGGCGCCACAGCCATTCGCCGGCGCCGGTGCGGATCAAGAGCCCGTCGGAATCGTGCAATTCGGTGCGAAAGCCGTCGCGCACATCCCGGTCGTTTTCGCCGGTCAGATACATCGACGTGAGCGGCGCGAGGCCGAGCTTCATCCCCGCGCGCCGCGGGAAAAGCGTTGCCTGGATTTCGAGCGCGCTCTCCTGTCCAGCGAAGAGATCGAATCTGAAGGCTCCTGTCGCAGCCTCGCCGTCGAGCAGCGCATAGAGCGTCGCGTGATTGGCGCCCTTCTCCGGCGTTTCGACCCAGAATTCGCGGAAGAACGGAAAGCTCTCGTGCTCGGAGCCGGCCTCGACGCAAAGCGCTCGCGCGGAAAGCCCATATTTCTGATCGCGGCCGAGAAAGCGGAAATAGCTCGCGCCGAGGAAGGAGATCACCTCATCGTGAACATGAGGCTCGTTGACCGGGAAATGCAGGCGAAAGCCGGCGAAGCCGGTGTTGACGGGGGGAGCCTTTTCAACCTTGAGGCGGCCATAGTCGAAGAGCGCCGGCGAATAGGGAATCGGCGTCGCGATGCCGTCGCGGATCATATTTACCGTCATCGGGCGACGATAGAGAAAGCCGAGATGGAACGTCTCTAGCCGGAAGCCGCCGTCCGCGCCCGCAAAAATATCATGCTCGCGCTTGAAGCGAATCCCTCGCCATGTGTCGAAGTCCAAAGCGTCGAAGGGATCAGGCAGACGCGGCGGAACCGCAGCGTCGAAGGGCGCCAGCGCCAGGTCGTGCGCCCGCTGCACGACGTTCTCAAAGCCGAACCGCGGCTTGGGAGCGTCTGAGGCCGCTAGCGCTGGGCCTTTGAGCGCAAATTGCGCGCCTATTGCAGAGAGCGTCCCGGCGAATTGGCGCCGCGTTATTCGCGTCATTCCCGCGTCCGAACCAAGGTCTTGCCTTCACTATTTGACTGCTGCTCTAGCCCCATCGTCTCGCTTGCGCAAGAAGCCGGCGGCTCACGCGGGTTCTTGCGACCGACATGCATCACCCGCTGAAAAAATAATCGCATGGGGCAAAAACCGCTTGTCTCAGCGGCAAAAGCGCGTATCTAAGTCCTTGCCCAAATCGCACGTGCCTGTGGTCGTGTGTCGGTAGGCGGGGATCCGGACAAGAGGCCGGTCAACCGCCAGCGTAAAACCGGCAGCCGGAGGCGAACCGGCGAACTCCGTCTCTGCGGAGGATCGCGACTTAAAGCAACGACGGACCGGGCTTTTTCGTCTCTGTCGACCCTCCAAAGGTCGGCGTACCGAAGAGGCTTGTCTTTCTTGCCGGGCGTGCGGATCGGGATTCTCCCCTTCCAATCGATGGCTGTACCCGCGGAAGCGTGCGCGCTCAGGCGCGCATCATTTCGCATCGGTCCAGTCAACGGCGCATCAACCAGCCGTGTGAGCGCTTGCGCTCGCGCGGCCTTGGACAGCTAAACCCAACGTTCGTCGCGTCTCCATCGCGCGCGGGCGAACGGAGCGGCGTGTCCGTTGACGCTCAACGATCTGGGCGCGGTTCGCCGCGCAAGGGGGCCACAATGACTGACCGCATTCTCGATTTCCTCGCCGAGCGCCGACGCAACGGGCGCGACAACGGACCTTGCCTCGTCGTCGATCTCGACGTCGTGCGCGAAAACTATGTCGGCTTCGCCAAGGCGTTGCCGGATACGCGCGTCTTCTATGCGGTGAAGGCCAATCCGGCGCCGGAAGTGCTCTCGCTGCTCGCTTCGCTCGGCTCGTGCTTCGACACGGCGTCCGTCGTCGAAATCGAGCAGGTCCTCGCCGCCGGCGCGACGCCCGATCGCATCAGCTTCGGCAATACGATCAAGAAGGAGCGTGACGTCGCGCGCGCCTATGCGCTCGGCGTGCGGCTCTTCGCGGTCGACTGCGAGGCGGAAGTTGAAAAGATCGCGCGCGTCGCGCCTGGCTCCAGGGTGTTCTGCCGCATTCTCTGCGACGGCTCCGGCGCCGAATGGCCCTTGTCGCGCAAATTCGGCTGCGTCCCCGAGATGGCGACGGGCGTGCTCGAACATGCGCATCGCCTCGGCCTCAACGCCTATGGCGTTTCCTTCCATGTCGGCTCGCAGCAGACGAATCCGCGCATGTGGGACGCGGCGCTGAAGTCGGCGTCGGAGATCTTCCGCGAGCTCGCGGAGCGCGGAATCAATTTGCAGATGGTCAATCTCGGCGGGGGCTTCCCGACGAAATATCTCAAGAACGTGCCGGCGGTGAAGCAATATGGCGCGGCGATCTTCCGCGCGCTGTCGAAGCATTTCGGCAACCGCATTCCGGAGACGATCATCGAGCCGGGCCGCGGCATGGTGGGCAACGCCGGGCTGATCGAAGCGGAAGTCGTGCTGATCTCGAAGAAGTCGGAGGAGGACAGCGAAATTCGCTGGGTCTATCTCGACATCGGCAAGTTCAACGGCCTCGCCGAGACGACCGACGAGATGATCCGTTATCCGATCCGCACGCCGGCGGACGGCGCGCCGACGAGTCCATGCGTCGTCGCGGGCCCGAGCTGCGACAGCGTCGACGTGCTCTATGAGAAGCAGCCCTATCAGCTGCCGATCTCGCTCGAGATCGGCGCGAAAGTGCTGATCGAAGGAACCGGGGCCTATACGACGACCTATTCGGCCGTGGGCTTCAACGGCTTCCCGCCGCTTGAGACGCATGTGATCTGAGCGAGTCGATCGTTTCCCTCGTCCTTCGAGACGGCCTCTTCGAGGCCTCCTCAGGATGAGGGAAACGTGATGGCGGCACCCTATCCGCCCTCATCCTGAGGAGCGAGCGACGCTCGCGTCTCGAAGGGCGAGGGCGGGAACAATCCCAACCCAGTCCCGTTCGGCGGGCGCGTCATGCGCCAGGCGCGAGGGTCGCTTGTCCTTCTTAAGGGAGGAAAAGATGGCCTTTCTTGCTCACCACGACTTTGACGCTGGACCGCGCGCCTCCTGGCGCGCCTGCTCCGCAATGTCCCATGCGCGCCTGGAGGCGCGCGGTCCATTTACGCTCGCCGAAGAAACGCTCGCCGATGTCGCGGCGCGCGAAGCTTTGCTCGATGACGCCATGGGTCCCGCGCGCTTCTTGAAGACGTGCCAGCGGCTGCGCGACGGATCGGCGCCGGCGCCGGGCCTCGCGCTGGTCGCGACCGACAGCGTCGGCGCGCTCATCGGCACGCTGCGGCTTTGGCCGGTTCTTGCCGGCGGGCGTGCGGCGCTGCTGCTGGGTCCGCTCGCCGTCGCGGCGCAGGCGCGTTCGCTCGGCGTCGGCGGCGCGCTGATTCGCGAGTCGCTCGCGCGCGCCGCCGACTTCGGCCACCGCGCCGTGCTGCTCGTCGGCGACGCCCCTTATTATGCGCGCTTCGGTTTCGAGCGGCGATTCACCGAGCGGCTGATCATGCCGGGACCGGTCGAGCGCGCGCGCTTTCTGGGCTTGGAGCTTGTCGACGGCGCGCTATCGGCCGCGCAGGGCCGCGTCATTCCCGCGACCATGCCTGCGCTCGACTTGCCGCAGGCGGCTTAGAGCGCTTCACGGTCAACTTTTTCGGAACCTGCTCGACGCTCACCAATAGGCGAGAATGCCGCTCGCGAGCGGGTAGGAGAGGCCGGCGCCAAGCGCGACGCCGGCCGCGACGTCGCTCGGATAGTGGTGCGCCGTCGCGATTCGCGACCAAGCCATCGACAGCAGAAGAAGTGCGGCCGATAGCGTCGTCGCCGGCCAGGCGATGACGATGGGCGCGAGCACGCCGGTGAGCGTCATGGCATGGCCGCTTGGGAATGAATGATCGTCGAGCGTCTTCAACAGCGACGGCAGCCGCGCGTCGACATGGAACGGACGCCTGCGGCCGAAGCGGCGCTTGATGATCGGATAGAGCATATGCAGCAGCGCGGCGTTCAATCCCGCGAGCGCCGCGACATGCAGCCCTTGCCAGCCGAGGCCGATGAGGACGATGGGCGCGAGGATCAGATAGATCCAGCCATTGCCGAGCTTGCTGATCGCGACGGCGAGGAATCTGCCGATCGCGGAGCGCGCCGTTCGAGAGAAAAGATGAACCGCCGCGAGGTCAAGGTCGAAGAGACGTTGGCCCCATGTGGCGGCGACGCCGATGTTTGCTTGCGGCTCCGATGACGCGTCTCGCGTCAGCTTCGCCAGCTGGTCCGATGTGAACGCCATGACGCAACGCTACGCGACGGACGCTGCGGTTTCGCGACGCGGAGGCTGCGTTTCGGTGACGTTGGGATAGAGGTTGCGTGACGCTTATGTGATGATTTGGTGACGCCGCTAGAGCGCGTCCCGATCACATGGAATCATGTGATCGATAGGGAATCGCTCAAAATCAAAACGTCCGAGCAGGTTCTCTCTCGAAAAAGTCTGTCAATTTTTTTCGGAACCTGCTCTAGGCGGGCGCGTGTTTGGCGAAGGCGCTGCGAAAGACGGCGTCGAAAGCGTCGGCGTCAACGTCGACCGTTTCGATCTCCACGCCGTCTTCGGCGACGCCGGAAAAGCGATATTGCGGGTCTGAAAACTCGAGACCTTCCTCGTCTTCGGCGCTCTCGTAAGGCAGCGCGATCTCGACCATCAACTGTCGCTTCAGCGACAGCGCGCGGCCGACCACCGCGTCGATGCGGCCGTCATCACTGCTGAGATAGCCGTCGAGAATAATCATGCAGACGTCGGCGTTTGGCGCTTCATCCTCCAGCCATTGCAGCGCGGCCTCGACGCTTTCGGCGACATCGATCTTGCCGGCCTCGCTCACGACGAATTGTTGCGGCTGGTCGACGCCGTCGTCGGACCGCGCCACGCCGAAGGGCGTCAGCATGCGTCCGCGCGCCAGCGTCGTGACGGCCTTCGCGAAGGCCTCGCCGGCCAATGCCGCGATGGGTTCGTTCCGTGTCGATTCTGCGCCAATGCTCATGACAATTTCCTCCGAGCGAGCGGAGTTCTGAGGATCAACAGATCAACGTCATCCGTTTCGAGATTCATCATATCGACGTCGTCGCCTCTCGCAGCCATTTGCGTGTCTTCGCGTCCACAAGCGGCGATAGGATCTTGCGCACCCGGGCGTGATACGCGTTCAGCCAGCCGATTTCTTCCGGCGACAGCAATTTCGGTTCGACGCAATTCAAATCGAAAGGCGCAAGCGTGATGGTCTCGAAACCATACATCTCGCGTTCCGCGCCTTTGATCTCGCGCTTCTCGACGATGACGAGATTTTCGAGCCTGATTCCATATTCGCCGGCGCGGTAATAGCCGGGCTCGTTCGAGAGGATCATTCCCGGCTGCAGGGGCGTCGTCCCGAGTTTCGAGATGCGCTGCGGCCCTTCGTGCACGGAAAGGTAGGAGCCCACGCCATGTCCGGTGCCGTGGTCGAAGTCGAGCCCCGCCTCCCACAGCGCGCGGCGCGCGAACGCGTCCAACTGCGCGCCCGATACGCCCTTGGGAAAAACGGCGCGAGCAATGGCGATATGGCCTTTGAGCACGCGGGTGAAATGTTCGCGCAATTGTTTCGACGCCGGGCCGACGACGACGGTGCGCGTCACGTCGGTCGTGCCGTCGAGATATTGCGCGCCGGAATCGACGAGATAGACGCCGCGACCGATCTTGAGATTGCTCGTTTCCGTCACCCGATAATGCGGGATCGCCGCATGTTCGCCAAAGGCGGAGATCGTCGGGAAGGAGATGTCGCGCAGGTCGCCATTTTCGCGGCGGAAGGTTTCGAGCGCTTCCGCCGCCGAGATTTCCGTCAATCCGCCCTTCGGCGCGGCTTCGGAAAACCAGGCGAGGAAGCGCGTCAGCGCCGCGCCGTCGCGGATATGAGCTTCGCGCGCGCCTGCGAGCTCCCTTTCATTCTTGATCGCTTTCGGTAGCGTCGCCGGATCGTCGGCGAGACGCGGCTTGCCGCCCGCCGCGCGCAAGGTTTCGACGAGTTTCGCCGGCGCCGTCGCCGAATCGAAGAGAAGGGTCGCGCCGCGCTTGCCGGCGTCAACGAGATCGTCGATGAGCGCTTCGGGCGTCTTCAGCGTCAGAAATTTTTCAAGCGCGGCGCGCACCTTCGGCGCGAGCTTCGCCTCGTCGACATAGAGCGCAGGCGCGCCTCCCTTGGGCAACAGGGCGAAGCACAGCGGGATCGGCGTATGCGCCACATCGGCGCCGCGAATGTTGAACGCCCAGCAGATCGCATGCGGATCGGACATCAACGCTGCGTCCGCATCCTTTAGCGCGGCGCGCAGCTTCTTGATTTTGGCGCCGGCGCTCTCGCCCGCGTAACGCGCGGGATGAATCGCCACCGCGCCTGTCGGCTCGGCCGGCCGGTCAATCCAAAGCGCATCGATCGGATTGGCGTCGAGCGGAACGAGTTCGATCTTTTTTTCCGCGAGAATTTTCCCGAAGCGTTCGATCTGCGCGCTGGTGTGCACCCAAGGGTCATAGCCGATGCGCGCGCCTTCGCGCGCATGTCCGCTGAGCCAGGCGGCGGGAGTCGTTTCGGCGATGTCGAGCGGCTTGAAGAGCTTCGCGTCGATCTCGCCGCGCACCTGAATGACATAGCGGCCATCGACGAAAAGCGCGGCCTCTTTCTCCAGCACGACGGCGAAGCCGGCCGACCCGGTGAAGCCTGTCAGCCAGGCGAGGCGCTCCGCGCATTTGGGCACATATTCGTTTTGATGGACGTCGGCGCGCGGAACGAGAAAGCCGTCGAGTCCTTGCCGTTTCAGCTCAGTGCGCAGCGCCCTGAGGCGCGCCGCGCTGTCGCCGCGCATGGCGTCGTCGACGAATGTTTGGAATTTTGCTTCGAACATGGAGCAAAGCTAGTCGCGAGCTTCCCGCATGGCAATGCTTCGCGCATCCGCTTTCCCCCTCCCCAACCCTCCCCCGCTTCGCGGGAGAGGGAGTCCGGTTCGGGTTTCGGCGAAGAACCGCAAAACCTGCGTCGTTAGCGTCCCCTCTCCCGCTTTAAAGGGGAAGGGGCAGGGAGGGGACGTAGGACGCTCCGCCGCGTCTAAGAACCAGAGTCGCCCACCCGTCGATGTCGCCCCGCTCGGCCAGGAAGAACCCCTGGGCGCGATAGGCGTCGAGCACGCCGCGCACGTCGCGCGCCAGCAGTCCCGAAAGCACCAGCTCCGCGTCAGCCGTCGCGGCGCGGACAATTTCCGGCGCAAGCAGGCGCAGAGGCTTCGCCAGGATGTTGGCGAAGATCAGATCATATTGGCCTTGCAGCGACGCGTGGCGGAGCCCGGTCGCGACGACCGGGCGAACATCGGCGCCGGCGCCATTGGCGCGGGCGTTGGCCGAGGCTGTCGCCACGGCGACGGGATCGATATCGCCGCAGGCGACGCGCTGGTGAAAGAGCCGCGCGGCGGCGATCGCCAGAACGCCGGTGCCGGTTCCGACATCAAGAATGCGGCGTGGGCGCCGGCGCTTGGCGGTTCTCTCGAGCGCTCTAAGGCAACCCAGCGTCGTGCCGTGATGGCCGGTGCCGAAAGCGAGCGCCGCCTCGATCTCGACGCCAATGTCGTTTGCGCGCCGCCGGCCCCGATCATGCGCGCCATGCACCAGCACGCGGCCGGCGCGGACCGGGGCCAATCCCGCAAGAGCGTTCTCCACCCAGTCCTGCTCGGCGACAGTCGAAAAGCGCGCCGCCCGCGCCGTTTCCGCGTCGGCGGCGGCCTCGATCAGGGCGAGGATCTGCGCTTCGTCGGGCGCGCCCGCGAAATAGACCTCGACGGACCATCGGGGGCCGTCGTCCAGCTCGAAGGCGGCGGCGGCGGTCTCTGTCGGCTCGAAGGTTTCGACGATGAGGTCGGCGACGGCGCGGGCGCGCTTTTCGTCGCAATCGAGGCGCAGCATGTGGCTGGCGTTATTAGGGGGAAGGCCTTCAAGCATGAGCGCGCTTACCACGGCCGGGGCGCGCGCGTCACCTTTCGCCAGGCGCCAGCGGCCTGTATTGTCGCGTTAGAGGCTGGTTCCAACGAGTTGAAGGCGTGAATGACCGAAAGACTTTCGATTTGTCTGATCGGCCCGAAGAAGGGAGGCAAGTCGTCGCTGCTCGCCTCGCTCGTCGACTGCGTCGCGCAAAGCGCCTTTGGCTATTCGCCGCGCCTGCGCCCCGCGCTACAGCCCATCACCGAGGCGGAATATTTCGCCGAGAGCGCTGAGCCGAAGAAAGCCAATCTTCTGTCGGTCGAACAGGGCGACTATGAGCGGCTGCGGCGCGAATTCGCCGAGGGCGGCCTCGCCACCGACACCCTCGACACCTACGAATATCGCTTCCGTCTGACGGTCAACGGCGAAGCCCCGCCGGCGGCGGTGCTCCGGGGTCCCTGGCTTCTGGAGATCATTGACTCGGCGGGAGAAATCGCCGTGCCGCCGGACGGCGCCGAAGTCGCCATTCTCAATGATGTCAAAGCCAAGCTCGCCCGGCAGATGCTGGAGGCGGACGCGATCGTGATCGTGCTGCCGCTGGTGCGGCTCGAGGATTCCGGCTGGTCCGGCAATCTCGCGCGCCTCATCGACCGGTTGGCGCTGGCGCCTGAGAAAAAGCTCAAGCGGCTCGTCGTCGTTTTCTCGCAATATGAGCGCTTGTTCGCGCGCCTCGGGCCGAGCGCCCTCACCTATGCCTGCGATCCGGCGGTGGCGCTGCACGCCTTGCGCAAATCGCTGCGCGCGGCGCAATGGCTGGATCGGTTGCGGGCTCTGGAGGCGCCGAACGGCGGCGCATCGGTGCGCTTCACGGTCTGCTCGGCCTATGGCTTCGTCAAGCGCTTTCAAAATCCCAACATCGATCCGCATCAGCCTGGCGAGCGCCGATTTCGTCGCGCGGGCCTCGAAGGCGCCCGCGCCTATAATGAATATTGGCGGCCGTTTCTCACCGCCGAGCCGTTTCTATACGCCGCGCTTGGCCTCGACAGCGCCTTCACCTTTTCCTATGCGCAGCTCGACGCGCGCATCGAGGAGATCGGCTGAAGCGCTTCCCGGTCACATGGAATCCTGTGGTCGATAGGAATCGCTCAACATCAAAATATCGGAGCAGGTCCTCATCGAAAAAGTCTCTCAACTTTTTCGGGACCTGCTCTAAAGCGAATTTCGTCAATTCTTGCTTAAGGCTCTGCGCATAGGGTGATCGCGCGGATTTCCCGCGCGAAAGGACGCGCGATGCGCATAGCTGCGCCGAATGGCGACGAAACGGCCGAGATCTCTCTCGAACGGCTGCATTATGGGAAGCTCGCTTTTGGCGCGACGCTGCGCGTGCCGGCGACCGCGGGCTATGGCGTGACCTTGCGCAGCTGCAATTTGCAGCCCGCCGACGACCGGCTGCTTTCGCCGCCGCGTCTGATGGCGCTTCGCCGCTTCGAGCCCGACCTTGTCGATCCTGCTTCTCGACGACGCGGCTCCTTCATCGCGCGGGTCGCCCCGGAGCCCAATTCTCGTCGCGCGATTTTTCTGCGCGCGCGCTTTCGGCCTGAAGACGGCGAAAGCGGCCATGGACGCCTCTATCAGCAGAGCGCTGTTTGGAGCGTGAGCGCGGCGGACTGGCGCCAACATCCCGCGGCGCTGCTCGCCATGGCGGACTCCGAGCTCGACGCGCAACCGGATTTGGTGACGGAAGACGAGGCGACGCGCTACAACGCCGCGCCGGCGCGTTACCTCGTTCGCTTCATCGATCCGCGGGATGTCTGGAGCGCGCTCGAGGATGCGCTGAAAGCGACCCATTGGGCGACGCCGACGCTCGAATTTCTGGCGCGGGGCGCCGAAACGGGCAAAGACGCGACGCTGACCTTTGGCGCCGACGATTTTGCGAGCGAAACCGAGTTTCTCGGCGCTGTCGGCCTCGCGCTGCAGTTTTTGCCGTCGAGCTATCCCCGCTGGCGCGAGATCAGCGTCGTTTCCGGTCTGCTTCACGCGCCGCAGGGTCTTTGCCTGCGCTACCTTCCGTCGCTACGCGCGGCCGCGCGCGCAACACCCGTCGCCGCCTGAACTCCAGAGCGCTTAGATCGCCACCCATGTGATCGACAGGAATCGTTCAAAAGCAGAATGTTGGAGCAGGTTCTCGTCGAAAAAGTCTCTCAACTTTTTCGGAACCTGCTCTAACCGGGCGCACGCCTGTCCATCGGACTCGGTTCAGCGATCAGATAGCGCTCGAGCGCGCCGGAGCGCCGCCGTGGCAGGTTCGCGGCGCCGGCGTCCGCGTAATAGGCGCGCGGGCCGCTCGCGACGACGCCGTCGGCGGCGTAATGCAAGGCGCGGGCGGAGCGCGGCTTCAGCGCCGCGAACAGCCGCGCCTCAATCTGCCCGACGGTGATATTGTCGACGAGATAGGCGCCTTTGCGGTCGACGTGAGCGATTTCGTCGCGCACGAGCCGATTGAGGATCGCCATGATATTGTCGCGCACATTGGGCGGCAGCGCAGACATTGCTTCCGCGTCGGGGTCGATCTCGCTCATGTCGCCGTGAACCGGCCGCGCCGCGCGCAGCACTGCTTTCATCGCGCGGATGTCGACGGGCTGCTCCTCGTCGTCGGAAAGATCGATCGGCGCGGCGAACTGACGCCGCTCGCGCGCCTCATAGCCACGTTTGAAAATCTCCGACAGAAATTTCATGATGAACAGAAAAGCGTCCTGCGCCATCGCGACGCCGATCGCCATCGTCGAATCGGGGGTGAAGCTCCAGAAGGCTTCGCGCGCCAGTTCGAATTTATTGCGCTCGGAACTGTGCGTGCGCAGATAGGCGTCGCTTTTTTTCAAAAGCTCGCGCACCTCGTCGTCTGACAGCCCAGCCGCCTTGCCGGAGACGACGCAGGCGTCGACGAGGGTTTTGGCGTCGTTGAAGCCGTTTGCCGCGGCGCCCCTGTCAGACGCCGGCGCCGAGCGGATCTTGGCGACAATCGCGGAGAGTTCGTCGCGCAGTCCGGCTTCCAGCCCGCATTTTTTATCGAAGGCCGCGCGGGCGGCGATCGTTTCGTCGCGCGCCGAGAGCAGATCGCGCGCCTCCCCCTGCGGTTCGCAGGTAAAGTCGCGCGGCACGCTTCCCGGCAACGCATTTGATTGCCGCGCCGCCGCCAGAATCGGTTCGCAGAGAGGCTTCGCATCGCGCACGGCGCGCCATGTGGGCTCGAGGCGCAGCTGGTCGCGCAGCGCGGCGAGGTCGCGCAACGTCGCGTCGAGATCGAGCGCGGCTTCGCCCTTCGGCATCGGCCGGCCGGAAGCGGCGCTCGCGGTCTCGGCCTTCTGTTTAAGCGTGATCGTCTGGGCGTTGAGCGCGTCGCGCCGCTTCACCGCGTTGGCGCGTTCGTTCGCGGGGCCGGCGAGCGTCTGCCTGAGCGCCGACACGCGCCGCATCGCTTCGGCCGCCTTCTCCTGATGCGCGCGGCAATTGGGGCCGCAGGTCGCGCCCAGCCCATCTAAGCCGTGCGCGGCGTCGACGGCGAGCTGTTCTTCCTGACGCGCGGCGGCGGCCATCGACGTCATCTCGTCCTGCTTCGCTTTAATGATGACGTCGAGCTCGGCGATGCTGCGCTCAAGCGCCTGGATTTCGCGTCGCGCATCCTCGAGCTGACGCATCGCCGCCTGCGCGCTTTCCATTTCCTGCGCGGCCTGGCTCGCGGCCTGCGCGATGACCGCCTGCTGCGCCTCCTGTCGCTTGCGAATGGCGTCGCGCAGCGCCGGCCCGGCCTGGCGCGCGGTGTCGATGAGGCCGTCGATCGAATCGAGATAGGCCTTGTAGCTCGGCGTCGCGGCGATGCGCGCCGACGCCGCTTCATAAGCGGCGGCGATGTCCTTCGTCGCCGGCAGCAGGACTTCCGTCGCCAGCTCCATCGGCTGAAGCTCGGCGACGATCTTGCGCGAGGAGAGCTTGAAGATGTTGTTGTAATAGTAGGTGAACGAAAAAAAGGCGGAGATCGAGAAGACGAAGGCGAAGACCAGCGCGGTCACGCCGGTCTTGATGATCATGCGTTCGCGAGCCATGCGCCGCCGCGCGATCAGCGCCGCAAGGTCGACGCCCAGCGACCAGGATGTTGAGGCGAGCATGGTGAGGACGGCGGTCGTCGCGATCAGCGTGCCCGCGATCCCGATCACGTCTCCGGGCTCCCGCTGCATGATGTCGATCATGCCGGACGAGGTTGTGTAGAAGACCCAGCCTAGAACGGGCAGGGCGGCGGCCATCCCGACACGGCCGAGGTTGAGATCGCCGCTCCACAGGCGCGACAGCGGCGAAATAAGAGCGTCGAAAAGACCGAAGCGCCGCTGCGGGGCCGAGGCGTCGGCGACGCGCGCCTGCTGCGCAGAGACGGTCATCGCGCGGACGCTCTCGACGCTGGAACCAGCCGGCTGCGCATGTCCGCTCCCTTAGAAAAAGCAATGTCGGGTTGGTGACGTTGCCGGCGAATTGAGACGGATTTGCGCCTCGGCGCAAGGGCGGACTCCGCTGCGGCGCAGCGCGTCGGCGGCGCTCCCGGCGGATGCGCGCCGCTTATCGGATCTTGGTGCGGCGCGGCGCCCCGCTTCCCCTTCCCGAACGATTCGTGCTAGACGGCGAGATTATTGTCTGCGGCTGGGCCGTTCGGCCGCGACTCGCGCTGACGGGCCTTGAACCCGTCAAGTCATCAAGGGGTCAGCCGTGGCCATTCCGTTCCGCTATATCGCAAAAATCGGCGCGTATCTCGTCAAGCAGCACCTCTTGGGCGTGCGGCGTTATCCGCTCGTGCTCATGATGGAGCCGCTGTTCCGCTGCAATCTGGCCTGCGCCGGCTGCGGCAAGATCGATTACCCCGATCATATCCTCAACAAGCGGCTTTCGGTCGAGGACGCGCTGCGCTCGGTGGACGAATGTGGCGCCCCTGTGGTGGTGGTCGCCGGCGGCGAGCCGCTTTTGCACAAGGATTTGCCGCAGATCGTCGAGGGCATCGTCGCGCGGCGCAAATTCGCGATCGTCTGCACCAATGCTCTGCTGCTCGCCAAGAAGATCGACTACTTCAAGCCGAGCCCCTATTTCACCTGGTCGATCCATCTCGATGGCGACAAGGAGATGCACGACCGCGCGGTCTGCCAGGACGGGGTCTATGAGCGCGCCGTCGAGGCGCTCAAACTCGCCAAGTCGAAGGGCTTTCGCGTCACCACCAACAGCACCTTCTTTTCCGACGCCGATCCCGAGCGCGTCGCGAAATTCCTCGACGCGACCACGGCGCTCGGCGTCGACGGGATGACGCTTTCGCCGGGTTACGCTTATGAGCGGGCGCCGGATCAGACTCACTTCCTTAATCGCACCCGCACCAAGGAATTGTTCCGCGCCATTCTGCGTCGCGGCCGGGGCGGGAAAGCCTGGGGACTCACCCAGTCGACGCTGTTCATGAATTTCCTGGCCGGCAATGTGAGCTATCGCTGCACCCCCTGGGGGATGCCGCTGCGCACGGTGTTTGGCTGGCAGCGTCCCTGCTATCTGCTTGGCGAGGGCTATGTGCCGACGTTCAAGCAGCTGATGGAGGAGACCGACTGGGACGCCTACGGCGTCGGCAATTACGAGAAATGCGCCGACTGCATGGTGCACTCCGGCTTTGAGGCGACCGCCGTCGCCGATTCGGTTCGCCGGCCCTGGCGGGCGGCCGCCGTCGCGCTCTTTGGCGTGCGCACCGAGGGGCCGATGGCGCCTGACGTCTCGCTGGAGAATCAGCGCCCGGCCGAATATGTCTATGACGAAAATATCGCCAGGCTTTCAGAGATCCGCGAGCACGAGGCGCAGCAACGGGCCGAGCAACGGTCCACAGCGGCTTAGCGAGACGAAGGCGGCGCGGGAATCGAGGCCCGCCCGAATCATGCCGCCAAGTTGATGCGGCCCGCGGATCAGCTCGCGGGCGACGCCGAGCGCGTGAATGTCGCCTTCAGGCGTCAGCGCTTTGGCGACGAGCGGCGGCAGCGCGCGCGCCGCAGGATCGCTGATCGCGCGCAGCGCGACGAAAGGAATGTCGCGCCGGCGGGCGAATTCTTCGGCAAGATGCGATTCCATATCGACCGCCACCGCTTGCGCGCCTTCGCGCAGCGCCGCCTTGGCGCCCGGGTTCATCGCCGGCTCGTCGACGCCGATGATCGCCCCCGGCGTAACCTTGCAGCCGGCGGCCGCGGCGCCTTTCATCAGCACTGACGAGAGACGCGAATGGGTGTCACGCCGCGCGTCGCCCCCGACAATGGCGTCCGCCACGACGACATGGCCGGGCCGCAGCGCGTAATCCAGTCCGCCCGCGAGTCCGAAGCTGACGACGGCGGAAAAATCGGTTCCGCCGAGCGCATCGAGCGCTTGCCGCAGGCGCCGGACGTTCGCGCCGCTGCACAGCGTCGTGACGCCTTCGCCGGCGGCGCAGGCGGCCTCGCGCTTCATGCCGACGATGACGAGAATCGGCGCAAGCGCGCTCAGTTCGGCGGTTTTTCTACGGCCTGTCGCGCGCGCCATTGCTCCTCCGGCCGAGGCCGCATAGCTCCATCGAAAAAAGCGATTCTAGAGCCCGACCTGCACGCGCTTGCTGTTGGCGCGCCTCATATTGCGATAGCGCGCGAGCGCCCAGAGCGGGAAGAATTTTCCATAGCCATGATAGCGCAGATAGAAGACGCGTGGAAAACCCGTCGCGGTAAAACGCGCCTCATTCCATAGGCCGGCTCCGTTTTGCGTCGATTGCAGATAGGCGATCCCCTTTGCCGCCGCCGGATGGTCGACGTCGCCCGAGGCCATCAGCGCGAGCAGCGCCCAGGCGGTTTGCGAGGCCGTCGAAGGGGATTTTTCATAGCCCTTGTAGTCGAGCTTGTAGCTTGAGAGGTCTTCGCCCCAGCCGCCATCTTCGTTCTGGATCGCCACGAGCCAGGCGACGGCGCGACGGTAAGCGTCATGGTCATGCGGCAGGCCGACGGCGTTGAGCGCGCACAGCGTCGACCAAGTCCCATAAATGTAATTCGCGCCCCAGCGGCCGAACCAGCTGCCGTCCTTTTCCTGTTCTTTGAGCAGATAGTCGACGCCGCGCTTGAGGCATTCGCTCGAGTCGATCGTATCGCCGAGCTGCGCCAGCATGGACACGCAGCGTGCGGAAACGTCCGCCGTCGGCGGATCGAGCAGCGCGCCGTGATCGGCGAAGGGGATGTGATTCAGATAATGGCATGTGTTGTCGGCGTCGAAGGCGCCCCAGCCGCCGTTCTTCGACTGCATGCCGACGATCCATTCCTTGGCGCGGGCGATGCGCTCGTCATAGGGACGGGAAGAGTCATTCGCCGTGAGGCGATCCATCGCCGTCACGACGACGGCCGTGTCGTCGACGTCCGGGTAATAGGCGTTGGCGTATTGAAACGCCCAGCCGCCGGGCCGAACGTGCGGCCGCTGCGCCGCCCAGTCGCCCTTGACGTCGAGCACCTGCAAGGGCGCGAGCCATTCGCAGGCCTGGCGCGCCTGTTCGCGCGCGTCTTCGTCGCCCGTCTCAAGCAGCGTGTGCGCCGTCAGACAGGTGTCCCACACCGGCGAAACGCAGGGCTGGCAATAGATTTCCGCATCATGCACGACGAGCAGCCGTTCGATCGCCTCACGCGCCTGCTTCTTACGCTCGTCGGCGTCCGGCACGCCGAGCACGTCATACATCAGCAGGCTGTTGACCATGGACGGAAAGATGCCGCCCAGTCCGTCGACGCCATTGAGACGCTCGGTCGTCCATGTCATGGCAAGTTCGATCGAGCGTTCGCGCGGGCCGTTGGGCATGTGCGGCTCAATCAAACGCAGAAGCTTGTCGATCTTTCCGAAAATATTCGCCCAGGGCCAGGTCTGGTGTTCGCCCTTGGGCCACACCTTCACCTCTTCCGGCGGCGTCGTGAAGAGTTCGGCGATGTGTATGTTCCTCGGGTTCTTCGCGCGCGGCTTTTTCGTCATCAGCACCAGCATCGGCACGAGAACGGTGCGGCCCCAATAGGAAATCTTGTCGAGGTGGAAGGGAAACCACTTCGGCAGCAGCATGATTTCGACCGGCATCACCGGCACGCCGCGCCACGGAATTTCGCCGTAAAGCGCCAGCAGCGCGCGCGTAAAAACATTGCTCTTGGCCGCGCCGCCATAGGCGAGGATCGCCGCGCGCGCGCGCGCCATATGCGGCGCGTCGACATCGTCGCCGATCATCTTGAGCGCGAAATACGCCTTGACGCTGGTGCTGATGTGGAACGGCCCGTCTTGATAAAGCGGCCAACCGCCGTGATCGCCCTGACAGCGGCGCAGATAAACGGCGATCTTGCGCTCGAGTTCCGCGTCAATGGGCTCGGCGCGGAAATGGCGCATCAGCACATATTCAGCCGAGAGGCTGGTGTCGGCTTCGAGCTCGAAGCAGAAATGTCCATCGCCTTTGCCGAGCGACAGAAGCGCGCGCTTGGCGTTCTGAATGCTCGTCTCCAGCGCTTCGCTGGAAATGGGTGTGAAATTAGCGTCAATACGCGCGGCGGCGTTCATTGCAATTCCTTTGTATGTGCGGTCACGCGATGCTGAGCGTCGCGGACTTCGCCGACTCATGATGCGGCTTCACGACGATCTCGACGTCCTGCCCCAGGGCGACGAGAAATCGCATGAGCCGTTCCAGCGAAAACTGCCGGAAATCGCCGTGCAGCAGCTTCGACACGTCCGGCTGCTTCACGCCGAAGAGTTTCGCGGCTTGCACCTGCTTCAACCCGCGCTCCTTGAGCAGCGCTTCGATCTTGCGAACGAGCTGCGCCTTGAGGAGGTGGTCTTCGAGTGGCGCCTTGGGCGCGAGTGAGTCTTCGGTCATCTCGGCTTGGGGGATGAATTGGCGCTCAGTTCGCGCCGATCTGCGTGAGCTATAGTGAATTTGCTATATCGTCAAGTCGCGTCTGGCTCATCGATTGCTACAGGGGAAGATGAGGGCGCCCTGGCGCCGGCGTGGCGCGCGACTTTGTCCGAAAGGTGAGCCGATGGACGAACTCTATGTGATTTGTCGGACAGACGAGATCGAGGACTCCGAGGCGACGGGATTCGTCCTGATGCGCGCCGAGGCGAGCGGCGACGCCGCCCCTTATCCGATCCTGATCACGCGCAAGGGCAACAATTTCTATGGCTTCGAGAACGCCTGCCCGCATGAAGGCGAGCGGCTCGACGTCAATCCCGGCCAGTTCATGGACGAGGAAGGCAATTTCCTCGAATGCGGCAGGCATCATGCGCAGTTCGACATCGACACCGGCCACTGCTTCATCGGCCCCTGTCAGGGCCAACGGCTGACGCCGATCAAACTCGTCGTCGACGAGGGCGACGTCTGCCTCACCGGCGTGCTGCTCGCCGAAGAATGAAAGGCGCTCTATGACCGATATGGCGGAACTGCAAAAACGAAAGCAACCGCTCAATCTCGCGATCGTGCACGTCGATCCCGACGCTTTCATCGCGAATTACCTGCCGTGGCTCGAGATCACGAGTTTCATCACGGCGCTGCGCGCGGGCGACGTCGAGGTCCCCGCCGACGGCGTGACGCCGAAGCTGGCGCCGCAGCAGATAAAAGGCGCGGCTGCGGTGAATTACGGGGGAGACGCGCTCTTCGCCTTTTGCATGGCGGCGGCGCTGAAAGGCGACAAGGCCGCGGTTGAAAAGGTCGACGCGGCGCTCACCGAGCAGCTCGGCCAGGAGTATCCAGGGTCGACGGCGCTGTGGAGTTTTCGTTCGCCCATCGCTTCGCCGATGAGTCTCGAAGATCATGTCGGGCAGGCCGCGCAGAAAATGCTCGCGGGCGACATCCCGCCGCCGCCGATGCGCGCGCGCGAGAACTGGAACGCCGGCCTGCGCTTCTTCGAGAAGGCGCGCAAATCGAATTTCGTGCATGAGATCGTCTATCCGCTGGCGTTGTGGACGCGGGCGAAATGGACCGAGACGTTGGAGAAGGGCGTCGCCTTCATGGCGCATATCGAGGACAGCGTGCCGGTGTTGCAGGAATGCCTCGCCGAAACGCGCAACGACCAGGCCTTCATCGCCAATATGCTGCTGAAGATGGCGCCGGCGATCGAGACGGATCTCACCGACGAGATGCAGGGATTCCTGCGCTCGCTGTCGCGGCGAGTGTAGGCCGCGCCGTAGCGCCGCGACGATGCGCCATTGTAAAAACTGCCGATGTTTTCGCATGGTCGAAACGAAGTTTTAACCATCGGCCGCCGATGGTCATTTGAACGGAGCGAGAGGAGTGAGCATGGCTACGAACACGGAAGGCGAACGCGCACTGGCCGACCTCGAGGCCGGTAAGTTTTCTTTCCCGATGGTCGACTCCATCAGGGATCATGTGAATCAACTTGAGGCGGAGCTGCAGCGCGCCAGGACAGAGCTGCAGCGCGTCAATTCGCTGCATGAGGGCGCCGTCAACCAGCTCAGGCAGCAGGAGTTTACGATCCTGCGGCTCGAAGGAGAGCTGCGCAAGCTGAACGCCAGACTCTACGCCCTGCTGAAGGCCAATGTTCTGACGGAGATCGCCCTGCGCGAGGTGAAGCGCGGCGCCGTGAAATTCGTCGAACTTCTCCCCGTCGCGCGCAAGCATGCCGAGGAAGGGTCGAAGGCGGCGCTGGCCTATCTCTCGACAATTGATCTTCGGGCCAAGGTCGAGGCGGTGAAGGCGCATCCCCTGACCGAGAAGACGCTCGCCTGGCTGGCGAATCTCGATTTGCGCGCCGAGTGGACGAAGCTGAAGACGCATCCGCTGACGACAAAGGCGCTGAGCGAGTTGCGGCCGGTCCTTCTCAAGGCCAAGGACTATCTGCCGGTCGTGCAGAAGCGGATCGCCGCGCTCGTCGAAAAAGCGACGGCCTATATTTCCGAGCTGCAGAAGAAGGCAGCGTAAATCCGACGCGGGGCAGGGCGCAAAGCTGCGCCCGCTCGCTGGCCGCGCGCGACGTTGCGTCTACCTGGGCGCAAGTCTGGGCGCGCGACTGCAGTTCGCCATCACGCCGGCGCGGGCGTGCGCGCGGGCTTGACCGGCCCGACGTCGACCTGAATCTCGTCGCCCTCGACGCGAAGCGCATAGGGGTGGAGCGTGTTGCGGACGAGATGCGTCACGCATTTGCCGCTTGTGCTGTCGAACCCCCATTGGTGGTGCGGACAGGTGACGGTCTGGCCGTTGAAGGTCGCCTCGCTCAACGGCATGTCCGCATGCGGACAGCGCCCGCGATACGCCTTGAGTTCGCCGCCGCTCGGCCAGACCAGAAGCACGCTCTTTTTGCCGGCGTGAAAGAGGCCCATGCCGCCTTCGCTCACGGCGCCGGTGTTACAGATCGCGGTGAACGCCATCGTGATCGCCTTCAAGAATCAACATTGACAGGCGATAGCAAGTTACGGACCAGCGACGGCCTTGCGCTGCGGGGACGCGCGAGGCGAAAAGATGACGGTCTCATATGCATTTTGTGGTGCGGGCGGCCGGAATCGAACCGGCACAGGCCTTGCGGCCCTACGGATTTTAAGTCCGTTGCGTCTACCAGTTTCGCCACGCCCGCGGAGCGCTCGTTTATAGGGGCGCGAACCCGACGCCGCCAAGCGGATTATATGCGCCGTCGTCGCTGGCCCTCGGGCTTGGCGTTGGGTGTGCCGATCGGCGCCTGAAACGACAGGCCCGTGTCCCAGGGAAAAAAGATCCAGGTGTCCTGCGAGACTTCGGTGACGAAGGTGTCGACCATCGGCAGGCCCTGCGGTTTGGCGTAAACAGTGGCGAAATGCGCGTTCGCCAGAGTGTCCCGCACGGCTTTCGCCGTGGCGCCGGTGTCGACGAGATCGTCAATAATGAGAACTTCGGAGCTTGGCCGCGCGAGAATCGTGTCGGTCAGAGGCTTGAGCACCTGGATCTCGCCACGCTCCGTTTCCTCGTGATAGCTCGCGACGCAGATGGTTTCGATAACCCTTATGCCGAGTTCGCGCGCCACGATCGCCGCGGGCACCAGACCGCCGCGCGTCACCGCCACAATCGCCGAGAATCCGCCGATAGAAGCGAGACGCCAGGCGAGCGCGCGCGCGTCGCGGTGAAAAATGTCCCAGGAGACCGGAAAGATCTTGTCGGACCCGTACATCAGCTTCAAGCCTCCCGATCACGCCGTCAGCGCGCCTTTTCCGTCGATAGCGACGCAATCATCGCGCGCGCCGCGGCCGTCGCGCGGGCCAAGAGCGCGGCATCGCGACTGCGCAGCACAATCTGATTCCTGAATCCGGCGCTCGTAAAGGACGGATAGGAGCCAACGCTCACACCGTCATGGTCGCGGGCGATGGCTTCCAATCCTGCGGCGTAGGCGCCTTCCGGAACGCCGTAAGCGTCGACCGTCTCGACGAGCACCGGCGGGCCGGCCGCGAGCCGCGGGCCGACCACGTCCATCATATTCTGCATGATTGTCGGCACGCCGGCCATAACGATGACATTGCCGATCCAGAATCCCGGCGCCTTGGAAATGGCGTTGAAAATCAGCTCCGCGCCTTTTGGAATGCGCGCCATCCGCCGGCGCGCCGGATTCAGCTCGGCTTCCGAAAAGCGTTCCCGAAGGAGCGCTATGGCGCGCGGATCCTCGCCAATCTCCACGCCGAAGGCGCGGGCGACCGCATCGGCGGTGATGTCGTCGTGGGTGGGACCAATGCCGCCGGTCGTGAAGACATAGGTGTAGCGGGCGCGCAGCGCATTAAGCGCCTCGACGATCGCCTCCGTCTCGTCGGGCACGATTCGCGCCTCGCGAAGATCGACGCCGATCTGCGCCAGATAATTCGCGATATAGCGCGTGTTCACATCCTGCGTGCGGCCGGACAATATTTCATCGCCGATCACGAGAATCGCCGCGCTTGCCGGCCTGTCGCCCGCCGTTTCTTGCGCCATTACCGGCCTCCCTGTCGCCGATTATGACCATGGCGGCCGTGAACGCCAGCCCTGGCGCTCATTCCGTAGCGGCTGGCGCTGCCAGGGAAAACTGCTCGACGGCGGCGGCGATGCGGTGCAGCAGGCCCAGACAGGCCGCAACGAAGATGACGTCAAGGGCGGGCGAAGCGAGGCTTGCTTCCTGCAGAATCTGCCCGAGCGCGCTCAGCAGGCTGACGCTTGAATAGGTCGAGAGGCCGTTGCGGCCGAGCAGCGTGAAGAATGCAAAAAGCCGCGTTTGGCTCAGCGCCTCGGTGATCTTCGAGAAATGAAGCACATAAGCCAGGGCGACGAAATCGACGATGCGTACGACGCCAAGATCCGTCTTGTCCCAGTCGAGATAACGGCCTGCGGCGTCGACAAGCCCGGGCGCCAAGCCAAACGCGTTGGAGACGATGAGCGTCGAAACGATGGTGAAAGCCAAAGCAAGTCGATAGGCGACGGCGTGAAAAGGCACGCCGCGCGTTTTAAGCGCGCCGCCGCAGTAGATCCCCAAGGCGAACATGAACTGCCAGGCGAATGGATTGAAATACCAGTATCCGGGCTCGGGCCATGTGGGAACATTGCACCCCAGCAGGCGCGCGGCGGCATAAACCGCTGCCGAGGCCGCAAGCATGCGTAAACCCCCGCGCGAAGCGCATGCGAAGAGCGCCGGCGCAAGCGCGATCAGCACGACATAGAGGGGCAAGATGTTGAAGTAAGCGACTTGGTGACTGAGCGCGAGAATGCCGACGACGCCGCGCGCCGGGTCGGCGAAAGGCGCGGCGCGGCTGTTCTCGGAGCCGAGGAAATCCCAGGGCGTGAAATAGCTCGCAACGCCATAAAGCGCCAACGCCGCCGCGGTCAGACCAAGATGGGCGCCGTAAAGGCGCAGGGCGCGGCCGTAGAGCGAGGCCGCGGCGTCTAAGACATTGCGCTTGAATTTCTCGCCATAGGCCAGGGCGAGCGAAACGCTCGAAAGAAAAACTAAGCCTTCGGCTGCATCAGAGAAGCCGAAATTGCGCGGCGTGATCGCGCCGAGCACATTGCCCGGGATGTGATTCACCAGGATGATGGCGAGGGCGGCGCCCCGCCAGAAATCTATTCCCTCGACTCGCTTTCCCTGCACCCGCTTCCCACGCCCTTTTTTCCCTGCGCCCGTGGCGCGGCAGCAAGCCGCATGCCTCCACTGATATTGAATCGCCGCTGTCCCGCCAAGTCCCGCCAAGTCCCGCAAGTCCCGCAAGTCCCGCCAAGACCGCGCTCCACGCTTTCCAACGGAATCGCGGGCGGGCTCCTGCGGCAGCCTTGCGTTGCCGCCTCAAACCATTACCTTGTCGAGCATACCCTTCGCCCAGGAAGCCCGAGCCGCCACGTTACATGACCTTTATCGAATCCCATCTCGCGCCCGCCGCGCGCAAAAGCGGACAGATCAAGCTGCATGGTCCTAATGATTTCGAGGGCATGCGCGCCGCGGGCAAGCTGACGGCGGAGGCGTTGGACATGCTGGTCGAACACGTCCAGCCGGGCGTGACGACGCAGGCGCTCGACGATCTGGTTTTTGACTTCGCCATGGCGCATGGCGCCTATCCCGCGCCGCTCGACTATCGCGGCTACCGCAAATCCATCTGCACCTCGATCAACCATGTCGTCTGCCATGGCGTGCCGGACAGCAAGCCTTTGCGCGAAGGCGACATCGTCAATGTCGACGTGACGTTCATCCTCGACGGCTGGCATGGCGACGCCAGCCGCATGTTCGCCGTCGGCGAAATCCCAAGGCGGGCGCAGCGGCTGATCGACGTGACCTATGAGGCGCTTGAGCGGGGCGTCGCCGCCGTCAAGCCTGGCGCGACGACCGGCGACATCGGCGCGGCGATTCAGCATTATGCCGAAAGCGAGCGCTGTTCGGTGGTGCGCGATTTTTGCGGCCATGGGCTCGGGCGCGTATTCCATGACGAGCCGAATATTCTGCACTATGGCGTGAAGGGCGAAGGCGTCGAGTTGCGGCCGGGCATGTTCTTCACCATTGAGCCGATGATCAATCTCGGCCGTTCGCAGGTGAAAATATTGTCGGACGGCTGGACGGCCGTCACCCGCGACCGCTCGCTTTCCGCGCAGTTCGAACATTCGGTCGGCGTCACCGAAACGGGCGTGGAAGTCTTCACCAAATCGCCGGCGGGGCTCGACAATCCCTCTGCCGCGCGCGCCGACGCATGAAGAAGGCGGCTGACGCCGCGACAAGCGACGGCTCAGGCCTGCGCGATTCTGCGCCTCATTTCCACGGTCACCGACAGCGTCTGCGCGATCGCTTCATGGATGCAGGCGAAGCAGCGCTCGCCGATTACGAAATGCTTGAGCTGCTGTTGTTTCGCGCCATCGCGCGCCGCGACGTGAAGCCGCTCGCAAAGGCCTTGATCACGCGCTTTGGCTCCTTCGCCGAGACCGTCGCGGCGCGGCCCGAGAGGCTTCGCGAAGTCGGCGGCCTCAGCGAAGCGGCGATCGTCGAAATCAAGCTTGTCGAGGCTGCGGCGAAACGCCTGGCGCGCGGCGCCTTGCAGAAGCGTCCTGTGCTTTCCTCATTCATGGAGGTGCTCGACTATTGCCGGACGGCGATGGCTTTCGCCGAGCGGGAGGAGTTTCGCATCCTGTTCCTCGACAAGCGCAACGCGCTGATCGCCGACGAGGTGCAGGGCGTCGGCACCATCGACCATACGCCCGTCTATCCGCGCGAAATCGTCAGACGTGCGCTGGAGCTTGGCTCGAGCGCGCTCATCCTGGCCCATAATCATCCATCCGGAGATCCGACGCCGTCGGCCGCGGACATACGCATGACGAAGGACATCGCCGCCATCGCGCAGCCGTTCGGCATCACGGTCCACGATCACCTCATTGTTGGCCGTCATGGCCATGCGAGCTTCAGAGGGCTGAAGCTCATTTGACGCGAAGTCCGTGCACAGACGTCAGGATTGACGCGACACTTTCACAAGCGGGCTGAGCCTATTGTCCTATTTCGTCACGCCGCTGATCATCGCCACCGCGCTCTTCATGGAGCAGCTCGACGGCACCGTGCTCGCCACGGCGTTGCCGGCGATGGCCGCCGATCTGCACGAAGATCCCGTGGCGCTGAAACTCGCGCTGACGTCCTATCTTCTATCGCTCGCGGTCTTTATTCCGCTTTCGGGCTGGGCGGCGGATCGCTTTGGCGCGCGGCGCGTCTTTCGCGCGGCGATCATCGTCTTCACCTTCGGCTCCATTCTCTGCGGCCTGTCCAATTCGCTCGGCGCGATCGTGACGTTTCGGATCGTGCAAGGCCTCGGCGGCGCGATGATGACGCCGGTCGGACGACTCGTGCTGCTGCGCACCGCGCCGCGCCACGAACTTGTGCGCGCCATGGCCTATCTCACCATTCCGGCGCTCATCGGCCCGATGATCGGCCCGCCGATCGGCGGCTTCATCGCGACCTATTTTCACTGGCGCTACATCTTCTGGATCAATATCCCGATCGGCGCGCTCGGCGTCATGCTGGTCACGCGCTTTATTCCAGACATGCGCGAAGAATGGACGCCGCCGCTCGACATCGCCGGCGCGATCCTTTCAGGCGTCGGCCTCTCCTGCCTCGTCTTCGGCTTTACAATCGCGGGGCGCGGATTCGCGCCGGCGCCGGTCGTGGTTTTCATCGTCGCGCTCGGGGCAGGGGCGCTCTTCGCTTATACGCGCCACGCCAAACGCACGCCCTATCCAATCGTCGACCTCGATCTCTTGCAGATCCCGACATTTCGCGCGGCGGTCTTCGGCGGCTTTCTGTTTCGCATCGGACTTGGCGCCACGCCTTTCCTGCTGCCCCTGCTGCTGCAAGCGGGCTTCGGACTCTCCGCCTATGAAGCGGGACTTCTGACCTTCGTTTCAGCGGCCGGCGCGATGGCGATGAAAACGACCGCGCAGCCGATCCTGCGGATTTTCGGCTTTCGGCGGGTGCTGATCGTCAATGCGCTTATCTCCGCCGGCTTTCTCGCCTTCAACGCCAGTTTTTCGGCGGCGACGCCGCACTTGGTCATCATGGGCGTGCTGCTCGTTGGCGGCTTCTTCCGCTCGCTGGAGTTTACGGCGCTCAACGCCATCGCCTACGCCGACGTCGATCAGGACGCCATGAGCCGCGCCACGAGTTTCGCCTCCGTCGCGCAGCAATTATCGCTGTCGACCGGCGTCGCGATTGGCGCTGCGGCGCTGGAGGCGACGCGCGCGTTGCGCGGCGGCGGCGCGCTGCAGGCGGCGGATTTCACGCCGGCCTTCATTGTCGTGGCGCTGATCTCGACGCTTTCGGTGATGAGCTTCCTGCCGCTCGCGCGCAATGCGGGCGACGACCTGACCGGGCGCCGAAAACGCGTGTAATCTCACGGCTGATCGGCGGACGAAGAGCTCTTGTCGATGAGGATCGCGAGCGCCAGATCGACTGAAACGAGGACCTTATGTCGAGCGCAGCCCAAGACTTCATCGCCGGGCTCCCGAAGGCGGAGCTTCACCTTCATATCGAGGGGACGCTCGAACCCGAAACGGCCTTCGCGCTCGCCGAGCGCAATGGCGTCAAGCTCCCGTACGCTTCGGTCGAGGCGATGCGCCGCTTATACGATTTTCAAAACCTCGAGGATTTTCTCGATCTTTATTATCAGGCGACGCAGGCGCTCTTGACCGAGCGAGACTTCTACGATCTGGCGCGCGCCTATCTTGCCCGCGCCCGCGATGAGAACGTCCGCCACGTCGAAATCTTTTTCGATCCGCAGGCGCATATGCGTCGCAGCGTTCCCTTCGGCCCGGTCGTGGAGGGATTGAGCGCAGCTCTGAACGACGCCGCGCGCGAGGGCGGGCCGACGTCGCGCCTCCTCATGTGCTTCCTGCGCGATCTCGACGAGGCTGACGCCATGGCCACGCTCGAAGCGGCGCGTCCCTGGCTCGATCGCATCACCGGGGTCGGACTGGATTCCGCGGAAGCCGGAAATCCGCCGGGCAAGTTTACTGAGGTCTATGAGCGCGCCCGTTCGCTCGGTCTGCGCGCCGTGGCCCATGCGGGCGAAGAGGGCCCCGCCGCCTATGTCGCCGAAGCTCTGGATCGCTTGAAGGTCGAGCGCATCGATCACGGCGTTCACGCGATCGATGACGCGGCTTTGGTTCAGCGGCTCGCGCGGGAGCGGGTTCCGCTGACCGTCTGTCCGCTGTCGAATATACGCCTCTGCGTCTATCCCGATATGCGCGCGCATCCGATTCAGCGGCTCTTCGAGGCCGGCGTCGTCGTGACCGTCAATTCGGACGATCCGGCCTATTTTGGCGGCTATGTGAACGAGAACTACCGCGCGATTCAGCAGGCTTTCACATTAGGAACAGCCGAGCTGACGCAGCTCGCGAAAAACAGTTTCTCCGCGTCATTTCTTTCTGACGATGAAAAGCAAGAGAGGATCGCCGAGGTCGACGCCTATGCGCAAGCGCATGGCGCTTAAGCGCATCGCCTAGTCGCCGCGTCGCCCGCGAAAGCCTGTCGCCAGCACGTAGAGTTCGGCCGAACCGGCGCGGCTCGCCGCCGGCTTGACGTGCCGCACCGTCGCGAAATCGCGCTTGAGGCGCGTGAGCAGCTGGCCTTCGGTTCCGCCCTGCAGCACTTTGGCGATGAAGAAGCCGCCCTCCGCCAACACGTCGCACGCGAAATCAGCGGCAAGCTCGGCAAGAGCCACGATGCGCAGATGATCGGTCGCCCGATGCCCAGTGGCGTTGGCGGCCATATCTGACATCACGCCGTCGGCGTCGCCGCCGAGCATGTTCTTGATGAATTCCGGCGCATCGGGATCGTTGAAATCCTTCACCGCGAATTCGACGCCGTCGACCGGCTCCATGTCGAGCAGATCGACCGCGACGACTTTGCCCTTCCCCTCTTTCGCCTTCACATGCGCGGCGGCGACCTGCGACCAGCCGCCTGGAGCGGCGCCGAGATCGACGATGCGGCCGCCCGGCTTAAAGAGATGATAGCGATCATCCATCTCGATGAGCTTATAGGCGGCGCGTGAGCGATAGCCCTCGCGCTTGGCGCGCGCGACGTAAGGATCATTGAGCTGGCGCTCCAGCCAGAGCGTCGAGGAGAGCGACCGCTTGCGCGCGGTCTTGACCCGCGTCTTGAGCGATCGCCCGCCTTCGCGTCCCGACTCTTTCGTCACGCGTGCACCTTGTCGCGCGGGCTGAAGACGCCGCCGGGCGCCGGCTCCATGACGATGTCTCGATCGTGGAAGGCGTGCAGAGTCGACCGATGGCCGATTGAGACGATCGTCGTACCGGGCAGCCGCTCGCGCAGCATGGCGTAGATGTCTTCTTCGAGCCGCTCGTCGAGCGCCGACGTGGCTTCGTCGAGGAAAAGCCAATCCGGCTTGGCGAGCAGCGCGCGCGCGATCGCGACGCGCTGCTGCTCGCCGCCTGAAAGCCGCTGACCCCAGTTGTTTTCCTCGTCGAGGCGCTCGACGAAAGGCGCAAGCCGCGCCGCGCGCAGCGCCTCCTGCACTTCAGCGCGCGAGTAGTCGTCGACGTGGCCCGGATAGACGATCGCTTCGGCCAGCGCGCCCATGGGGATGTAGGGCCGCTGCGGCGCGAGCATGACCTTCGCGCCGCGCGGAGTCAGCACCTCGCCCGAAGCGTAAGGCCAGATGCCGGCGATGGCGCGAAACAGCGTCGACTTGCCGGAACCCGACGGGCCGGTGAGCAGCGCCGGTTGGCCGGCGGCGAGCGTCAGATCGTCGACCGTTACGATTTGGCGTCCATCGGGCAAGGCAAGCGTCAGCCCGCGCAGGCGAATATCGGCGCCGTCCGTCGGAGAGATAATTTGCGTCGCAGACGTCTGCCGGGGGGCCGTATCGATCGCGTGGTCAAAGGACGTCAGCCGGTCGAGCACGGACTTAAAATTGGCGAGAGAGGTGTAATAGTTGATGAAGAAGGTCAGCGCGCTCTCCACCCGCCCGAAGGCGCTCGCCGTCTGCGTCATGACGCCGAGCGTAATGCGCCCGGCGAAATAGAATGGCGCCGTGATCACGTAAGGAATGATCGGCGACAACTGTCCGTAGGTGGAGGTGAACGCCATCAGCTGCTTGCGCTTCTGTACGATCGCCAGATAGTTGACGATAATGCCGGCGAACCGCCGCAGCAGCGAACCGCGCTCGGCGGGCTCGCCGCCAAGCAGGGCGATCTGCTCGCTGTATTCGCGCATTCGCGCCAGGGAAAAGCGGAAATCCGCCTCGCGTCTCTGCCGATCGAAGTAGAGCCCGGTAAGAGAGCGGCCGATAAGATGCGTCACCAGCGTTCCCACCAACGCATAGAGCAGCACAACCCAGAACAGGAAACCGGGAATATAAATGTCAGTTCCGGGCAGCGGATAATTGCCCGACAAATCCCACAGCACATAGGCGAAGGAGACAAGCGAGCTCAAGGTGGCGATCAGCAGAATTGAATAGGAGTAGACGCCATAGCCTTCCTCCCCGCCGCTGATGAAGCGATTGACGTCCTCGGCGATGCGCTGGTCCGGATTGTCAGCGCCGCTCCCGGCGAGCGCCATGCCGTAATGCGTATGCGCGCCGAGCCAGCGCTCGATATAGTGCTCCGTCAGCCAGCGACGCCAGCGGATGATCAGCATCGACTGCAGAACGAATTCGATGATCACCGAGGCGACGTAAACGAACGCCCATGGCGTGAACACGTAAAGAAGCTGCCGCCAGAATTCCCCGGCGTTTTTCTCCTGAATGGCGTTGAACCAGTCGCGATTGAAGAAGGACAGGCGCACGGTGATGCCGACCTGGCCCTGATTGAGCAGCACCAAGACGACCACCATGGCGATGGCGATCGCGCTCTCTCGCGCCGCAAAGGGTTGGAATGGCCAGACGCGCCCTTCGCCACGGTCGCGCGAACTGAAGTAGAGATCGGCGATGCGCGTCATCTCCTGCACGACTGGAATGTGCGAGATCGCGTAAACGAGGATCGAGAACACCGCCACGGTGAGCGGCATGGTTTCGGGCGGCGCATAGTCTTTCAAAGACTCGGGCCACAGGCCTTCCGCCTGCGCCAGGCCGATGAGCCCGAACACGATCGTCTCGGTTGAGAAGATGTACGCGAAGATTTTCAGGAAGCTCGACATGTCGGCGGCGCGCCATGTCGTATAGGCGCAGAGCGCCGTCGCGGCGACGAGAACGAATAGGCTGGAGTCGCCCTTATGGGCGCCGACCAGCGCAGTAAGCGCCGCGAAGATCGCGACCGCCACGCTCAATTTCTGCATCTTTCACCTTGGATATGAGAAGCCGCTCGGCTCGCCGCGACCGTGTCGCCGGCGATTGCCGTCTAGCCCCATGATAGAGGAGTCAGTCCTCTTCAGGAATGACCGCGTCGCCATTGACATGCGCGACAAGCACGGGCGAGGCCTTAAAGGTCAACACACGGCGCGATGTTATCGTGGCCTCGACGCCGGTTTTGGGATTGCGCCCGATGCGCTCACGCTTGGCGCGAACGTTAAACGTCCCGAAAGAACGCAATTTTACGGATTCGCCGCGCAGCAAAGCTTCGCTGATCTCGTCAAAAGTCGCGTCCAAGATCTTGCGAGCTTCGGCGCGGGACAACGATGGACAGCAGCCATACACGGCCTCTCGCAGCGCCGCCCGCGTTAAGGTGCTGCCTGGAGCGGTTCTCCTTACCATGCGAAAAGAGCGCCCAATGATCGTTCTGTCGGGACTGGGCTGAACACAACTCCCCCTCGAAGCTTCTGGCAATGGCAACATGGCAATAAATGGGCGCTGCGCCCGTGGCCGCATAGTACGCATAAACGACCGATATGCAAGGGCGATCACGTGTTCTACGTCCCGACCAAACGATCGAACTCTGACCTGCGGGCAGGCGATCGCGGAACCCTCAAACGGCCAATTTCACCTTGTGCTGCGCCACCGGGATCATGGCGCGTATTTTACGAATGCGGTCGACGTCCACATAGGACGATACGAGGCCCGGCCCCTCGGAAGCCTTCGCGACGACTTGGCCCCACGGGTCGGCGATCAGAGAATTGCCGTACGTAAAGCGCGTCTCATGCCCGGCCTTATGCGCGCCCGTCTGCGCCGGCGCGCAGAGATAGGCCTGCATTTCGATCGCGCGCGCGCGGCACAGCACTTCCCAGTGGTCCTTGCCGGTGACCAGCGTGAACGCCGCCGGCAGCGCGACGATATCCGCGCCCTTATCCGCGAGCGCCTGGAAGAGATATGAAAAGCGAAGGTCGTAGCAGATCGCGCAGCCGACGGTGACGCCCTCGCAATCATAGGTGACGACGGAGTCGCCCGGCTTAAACGCGGCGCTCTCGTGATATTTGGCGCCGTCCGGCGCCGTGATGTCGAACATGTGGATCTTGCGGTAGCGCGCCACCTCCTCGCCCTCGCGGTTGAAGGCGACGCTGGTGTTGTGCAACCGCTCCTCGCCAGGCGCTTTTTCAAGAATGGACCCGGCGTGGATGAAGACCTTGTGCTCGCGCGCGAGCGTCTGGCACATTTCATAAGCGGGGCCGCCCGGAAGCTCCTCGGCGGCCGCCATCTTCTCGGCGCGCGAGCCGCCGATGAAATCGAAGACCTCAGGCAGACAAATCCAGTCGGGACGCTCCTGAACCACGGCGCGCTCGATCAAAGCGCGGGCGTTGGCGAGGTTCAAGGCCTTATCGCCAACGGAATTCATCTGAACCAGAGTAACCTTCATCGACCGCCCGATTGTTTCGCTGTTGCTCCCGCGACCCAAAGTCGCATCCTAACGAATAGCGCCGCTCATTCATTATACGTCGCTGGCGCCGAAGGTATAGGTCGAATCGCGCTTAGCGCAACGTCGTCGATCGGTTGGGGCAAAAGCCGGCGCGCAACGCTGCAATGCAAAATTCGACCATTTGCGCGCTGGTCGGCGTTGGGCGATCGGCGCATTCCACCATCAGCCGCGGGTGGCAGTAGCGAATACAGGCGGCATGCACCAGCCGCGCCGCGAGCTGCGCATCGCCCTTAGCAAAATCTCCGCTCTCCATGCCGGAGCGAATGACGTCCTCGAGCGCGGCGTCGATACGGTCGATGTGATCCGAGATGATCGGCCAATTCTCATCGAGCGCCGCTTCCACCATGTCGTGCAGTTTGCGGTCGGCGACGTAGCGCTCGGCGTTCATCGCCTCATTGGACAGGACGAGCGCGCGCAGCCGCTGCTCCGCCGAGCCTGGCCCATGCGCGATGCTCTGCGCCGACTGCTCGACTTCGTTCATCAGATGGCGCGCGACAGCGGCGTTGATTTCCGATTTGGCGCCAAAGAAGCGATAGACGTTCGCCGGCGACATCCGCAATTCGCGGGCGATATCGGCGACCGTGGTCTTTTGGAAGCCGATCTCGCGGAAGAGCCGCTCTGCGGTGGCGATGATTCTCGCGCGCTGCTCGGTCTCGCGCGCGTTCTGCGCGCTAGCCCCCATCACGCTCATTCGGCCGCTCCCCTCGCAAGCCCGTCGGCTAGAGTCTGGGCCCGCGCGCCCTTGGCTTCGGCCAATCCCTCGCCAAGATGACGGCGGAACCATGTCGCGTAAAGCGCCGGCAGGAACAGAACGGTGAGAAACGTGGCGACAAAAAGCCCGCCCATGATGGTCAGCGCCATCGGCCCCCAGAAGGCGGAGCCCGACAATGGAATCATGGCGAGAATCGCAGCGAGCGCCGTCAGCGCGACGGGACGCACGCGCCGAATCGTCGCGCCGATGATTGCCTCTCGATATTTTTCCCCGCGTTCGAGATCTTGTCGCACCTGATCGACGAGAATGATCGAATTGCGCATGTCCATGCCCGAGAGCGCGATGAGGCCGAGCAGCGCGACGAAGCCGAACGGCGCGTGAGCGACATTGAGCGCGAGCGAGGCGCCGATGACGCCGAGCGGCGCGCTCACCATCACGAGCGCGACGCGCGTGAAGTTCTGCAGCTGGAACATCACGATGGTCAGCATGACAAGGCCGACGAGCGGAAAAACCGCAAAGATCGACGCGTTGCCCTTTTTCGATTCCTCGATCGCGCCGCCGATCTCGATGCGATAGCCCGGGGGAAGATGCTCGCGAATCTGAGCAAGCTGCGGCCAGATGCGCATCGTCGCATCCGGCGCCTGCACGCCGTCCTTGACGCCGGAGCGCACCGTGATGCTCATGTCGCGATTGCGCCGCCAAAATATCGGCTCTTCGTGGTCGTAGACGATCTTCGCGACCTGCGAGACCGTCACCGCCTTGCCGTCGCGCGCATAGATCACCATGTCGCCGATCCTCGAGAGATCGCCGCGCTCCTGAGGAATGGCGCGCGCGACCACTTCGACCTGATCGATCCCGTCGCGCAATGTCGTGATCGTCACGCCGGAAATCGCCAGACGCAGCCTGTTCGACACATCCTGCGGCGTCAGCCCGAGGAGCCGCGCGCGATCCTGGTCGATGACCAGCCGCACGCGCGGCGTCTGCTCGTTCCAGTTGAGATGCGGATCGTCGACGCCCTCGTCGCCGCGCATCACGTCGCGCACTTGATAGGCGATGGCGCGGACGGTCGCCGGATCGGAGCCGACCACGCGAAACTGCACGGGAAATCCCACCGGCGGCCCGTAATAGAAGCGATCGACGCGCGCGCGCGCCTGCGGCAAAGCGCCGTTGGCGATGGCGGTCTCCAGCTTCTTCTTCAATCGCTCGCGCGCCGCGATGTCCTTGGCGACGATGACGATCTCGGAATAGGCTTCATTCGGGAGCTGCGGATTGAGGCCGAGCCAGAACCGAGGCGGCCCCTGTCCGACATAGCTCGTGTAGAGGGCGGCATCCGGATCGTCCTTGAGGAGCGCCTCAGCCTGTTTCGCGGCCTCGAGCGAAGCGCCGATGGACGAGCCTTCGGGAAGTCGCAACTGGAGGAAGAGCTCCAGGCGCTCTGCATAGGGGAAGAACTGCTTCGGCACGACGAAGAAGCCGAAGACGGCGAGCGCGAAAACGCCGACCACGCCGGCGATCACCACGCCGCGATAGTCGACCGCCCAAGTGACGACGGCGCGCAGCCAGCGATAAAAGGGCGTCCGATAGATCTCGTCCGGATCGCGATGCGGATGCAGCTTGGCGAAATCGGGAAGCAGCTTCACGCCGAGATAGGGCGTAAACATCACCGCGACAAACCATGACGCGATCAGCGCGAGGAGCAACACCCAGAACATCGAACCCGTATATTCGCCGACTCCGGAATTGGCGAAGCCGACCGGCAGGAAGCCCGCGGCGGTCACGAGCGTCCCCGTGAGCATCGGAAAGGCCGTCGACTCCCAGGCGAAGGTCGCAGCTTTGATCCGATTGAAGCCCTGCTCCATCTTCACCATCATCATCTCGACCGCGATGATCGCGTCATCGACAAGAAGGCCGAGCGCAATGATCAGCGCGCCAAGCGAGATGCGCTGGAGATCGATGCCGAGCGGCCCCATGAAGATAAAAACGATGGCGAGCACCAAAGGCACGGAGAGCGCGACGACGATGCCGGTGCGGAAGCCGAGCGAGAGAAAGCTCACGCCGAGCACGATCACCAGAGCCTCGAGGAACGAACGCGTGAATTCGCCGATCGCCTCCTCGACGACCTTCGGCTGATCGGCGATCTGATCGATATCGACCCCGACCGGCGTTTTGTCGCGTATCTCCTGGACCGCTGCGCCAACGTTCTCGCCAAATTTGAGTACGTTGGCGCCCTTTCCCATAACGACGCCGACGACGATCGCCGGCTGGCCCTTGAAGCGCGCGAGAAAACTCGGCGGGTCTTCGAAGCCGGCGTAGACATTGGCGATGTCGCCGAGGCGGATCACCTTGCCATTCGCTTCGATCGGAATCGCGGCGATCGCGTCGGCGCCCTTGAGATCGCTCGTCACCTGAACCCGCACGCGGTTCGACGAGGTCTCGAACACGCCGGCGCCATTGATGGCGTTCTGCTTGGAGAGCGAATCGAAGACGGCCTGAGGCTGGATCGCCAGGCTCGCGAGCTTCGCCTCGCTGAATTCGACAAAGATGCGGCGTCCCTGATCGCCATAGACGTCGACTTTGATCGCGTCCTGCACGGCGAGCAGTCGTTGGCGCAGCGTCTGGACCACCTTGTCGAGGACATGATAGTCGGCGCCGTCGCCGGTCACCGCATACATCACCGTGTCGACGTCGCCATATTCGTCGTTCACTTGCGGGCCGCGCACGCCGGCGGGCAGCGTCGGCGCGATGTCGTCGAGCTTTTTGCGTAACTGATAGAAGAGCTGCGGCACGTCCTTTGGCGGAGTCGTGTCCTTGAAGGTCACCTGCATCGCCAGAAAGCCGGGCTTGGTGTAGCTCTCGATCTTGTCGAGGAACGGCAGCTCCTGAAGCTTCTTCTCCATCAGATCCGCGACCTGATCGCGTATCTCGGTAGCCGTCGCGCCTGGCCATGAGGCCGTCACCACGGCGACCTTGATGGTGAATGACGGATCCTCGGCGCGTCCCAGCCGCATGTAAGAATAGACGCCGGTCAGACTGATCGCGATCATCAGAAACAGCATCAGCGTCGGCCGTTGGACGGCCCAGCGCGAAAGGTTTACGCCAGCCATGGCCAGACCCTCAAAGCGATTGCCGCGAGATCACGCGGACTTTTGTATTGGGATCGAGCTTGTGGACGCCGAGAACGACGATGTTGTCGCCGTCCTTGACGCCGCCAGCGACAAGCGCGGCGTCGGCTTCGAGGCGCACCAAGGTGACGGGAATGAGCTGCAAGTTCCCCTCGCCGTCCACTTTCCAGAGCGAGGGTCCGGAGCCCTGATTGTAGATCGCCGAGAGCGGCACGCTGACGACGGGCTGCGCATCCGAAGCGGAAATGTGCAGCGTCGCGCTCATTCCGAGCGCGACGGCGGCGTCCGGATTGAGGATAGAGAAGCGCGCCGAGAAAGTGCGCGTGACCGGATCGGCGGCGGGGCTCAGTTCGCGCAGCTTGGCGCGATAGACCGCGCCGGGCTTCGACCAGAGCGTCAAGGTCGCCTCGCCCTTTCCAGCGGCTGCGGCGAACGCCTCCGGCAAGGAGACGGCGGCTTCCAGTTCGCCAGCATGGGCGATGCGCACCGCAGGCTGCCCCGCCGCGACCACTTGCCCGGCATCGACGAGCGTTTGCGTGACGACGCCGTCCGCGCCGGCGCGCAGCATGGCGTATTCCAGCGCGTGGCGGGAGAGTTCGACCGCGCGTTCGGCCCGTCGGAACCGCCCGCGCGCTTCCTCGCCGCCCGAGCGCGCGCGATCGAGCGCCGCCTGGGCGGTCCAGCCCTTGGCGCGCAGTTCGGCGGCGCGCTTTTCATCGGCGACGGCCTGAGTTTGCGCCACCCGCGCCGCGGCGAATTCGGCGTCGGACTGCTCCTTCTGCAGCCGCAGATCCTGCTCGTCTAGCGCCGCGATCGGGTCGCCAGCCTTGACCCGCTGGCCAACTTCGACAAAGCGTTTGACCACCTTCCCGCCGATGCGAAAACCTTGGTCGGACTCGACCCGGGGACGAATGGTGGCGACAAATTCGCGCGATTGAGACTGCGCGGCGTAGCGCGCCGGCGCGACGAGCACCGGCCGCTCGGAGCGCTCGCTTTCTTCGGCCGACCGTTCGCCCTTGCCGTCACAGCCGGCGAGCGCCGTGGTGAGAACTGCGGCGAGCGCATAAAGCCTCGAGCGATAGCTGAACATTGAACTCCGTCCATTGACGCCAGAGCCGCGTTTGGTTCTTCTGACGATTTTTAATAATCGTCAGTCGTCAGCGATTGGTCAACCGGCAAGAGAAATTTTGTTGAAGCGAAATCTTGTTCCAGGCGCTGGCTAAACCGGCCTGGTCCATGGCTGGACGCGCCGCAGCGCAGCCCGGACGCCTTGTCGCACGGAAATGATTCTTCTATATGCGGCCTGCTCTTGCGGCCGGGTGAGCGCAACACAATCTTGGGAGAGCTAAGCGTGAAGGATCGCGCGGCGGGCTCATGGCGAGCCGCCGTCCTTCGCCTTTTGAACCGGACCGCTTCGGGGTCCGGCGTTCACCAGCGAAAGGAAACGATATGGGCAAAATTATCGGCATCGACCTCGGCACGACCAATTCCTGCGTGGCCGTCATGGAAGGGTCGAGCCCCAAGGTGATTGAAAACGCCGAAGGCGCTCGGACGACGCCTTCGATTGTCGCCTTTACCGAAGACGGCGAGCGCCTCGTCGGCCAACCCGCCAAACGTCAGGCGGTGACGAATCCCGACAAGACCTTCTTCGCCATCAAGCGGCTGATCGGCCGCACCTACGATGACCCGATGACCAAGAAGGACATGGGTCTCGTCCCCTATAAGATCGTCAAGGCGAATAATGGCGACGCCTGGGTCGAGGCTTCGGGCAAACAATATTCGCCCTCGCAGATTTCCGCCTTCATTCTGCAAAAGATGAAGGAGACGGCCGAGGCCTTTCTCGGCCAGACGGTCACCCAGGCCGTCATCACCGTCCCCGCCTACTTCAACGACGCTCAGCGCCAGGCCACCAAGGACGCCGGCAAGATCGCCGGCCTTGAAGTGCTGCGCATCATCAACGAGCCCACGGCGGCGGCGCTCGCTTATGGCCTCGACAAGAAGCAGTCGGGCACGATCGCCGTTTATGACCTCGGCGGCGGCACCTTCGACGTGTCGATCCTGGAGATCGGCGACGGCGTCTTCGAGGTGAAGTCGACGAACGGCGACACGTTCCTTGGCGGCGAAGACTTCGACATGCGTCTCGTCGAATATCTCGCGAGCGAATTCAAGAAAGAGCAGGGCATCGACCTCACGAAGGACAAGCTCGCTCTCCAGCGCCTCAAGGAGGCCGCCGAAAAGGCCAAGATCGAACTCTCGTCGGCGACGCAGACCGAAATCAATCTGCCCTACATCACCGCCGACGCTACGGGCCCCAAGCATCTGACGCTGAAGCTCACGCGCGCGAAATTCGAAGCCCTCGTCGACGATCTTATTCAGCGCACGGTGGAGCCCTGCCGGAAGGCGTTGAAGGACGCCGGCCTGTCGGCGGCCGACATCGGCGAAGTGGTGCTTGTGGGCGGCATGACCCGTATGCCCAAAGTGCAGGAGGTCGTGAAGCAGTTCTTCGGCAAGGAGCCCCACAAGGGCGTCAACCCTGACGAAGTCGTCGCCATCGGCGCCGCGGTGCAGGCGGGCGTGCTGCAGGGCGACGTGAAGGACGTGCTGCTGCTCGACGTGACGCCGCTGTCGCTGGGCATCGAGACGCTCGGCGGCGTGTTCACGCGCCTCATCGACCGAAACACGACGATCCCGACCAAGAAGAGCCAGGTGTTCTCGACGGCCGAAGACAATCAGACCGCCGTCACCATCCGGGTCTTCCAGGGCGAACGCGAGATGGCCGCGAACAACAAGCTGCTCGGCCAGTTCGACCTCGTCGGCATTCCGCCGGCGCCGCGCGGCATGCCGCAAGTGGAAGTGACCTTCGACATCGACGCGAACGGCATCGTCAACGTCACGGCGAAAGACAAGGCGACGAACAAGGAACAGCAGATCCGCATCCAGGCCTCTGGCGGCCTCAGCGACTCCGACATCGATAAAATGGTCAAGGACGCCGAGGAGCACGCCGCGGAGGACAAAATCCGCCGCGAACTCGTCGACGCCAAAAACCACGGCGAGGCCGCGGTTCACGCTGCCGAGAAATCCGTCGCCGAATTTGGCGACAAGGTTTCGGCCGCGGACAAGAGCGCCATCGAAGCCGCCATCGCCGCGCTAAAGAGCGCCGTCGAGGGCGACGACGCGGACGCGATCAAGGCCAGGACCAACGAATTGAGTCAGGCCTCGATGAAGCTCGGCGAGGCGATGTATAAGGCGCAGCAGGCGGACGCCTCAGGGACGGGCGCGTCCGAGGAGGCGCCCAAGGACGACGTGATCGACGCGGAGTTCAAGGACGTCGGCGACGACAAGAAGTAAGCCGGGACTGGCCATAGCCGCTTCGATGCGGTAGCGAAACGGGAACCCGGCGCGAATACGCCGGGTTCCCTTGCGTTCATGTGATCGCGGCCAGGCCCGCCGCGCACCATCAGAAATCAAGCATGTCCAAACGCGACTATTATGAAGTTCTGGGCGTCAGCCGCACGGTCACGGAAGTCGAATTGAAGATCGCCTTCCGCAAGGCGGCGATGCAGTGCCATCCCGATCGGCACCCTGGCGATAAGCAGGCGGAAGCGCGTTTCAAGGAATTGAACGAAGCCTATCAGTGTCTGTGCGACCAGCAGAAGCGCGCGGCCTATGACCGTTTCGGCCATGCCGCCTTTGAACAGGGCGGCGGCTTCGGCGGAGGCGAAGGCTTCGGCGCCTCCATGGCGGACATTTTCGAGGATCTGTTCGGCGATGTGATGGGGCGGCGCAGCCGCTCGGGCGGCCGCGAGCGGGGCTCGGATCTGCGCTACAACATGGAGATCACCCTCGACGAGGCCTATCACGGCAAGGCCGCCTCGCTGCAAATCCCGACCTCGGCGACCTGCGAGGCCTGCGCGGGAACAGGCGCGAAAAAAGGCTCCAAACCGAAGACCTGCGCGACCTGCGGCGGCATGGGACGCGTGCGCGCCCAGCAGGGTTTTTTCGCGATCGAGCGCACCTGTCCAACCTGCCAGGGGCGCGGCGAGACCATCGATAATCCCTGCCCCGCTTGCGCTGGCGCCGGGCGCAAGACGATCGAACGCTCGCTGTCCGTCAATGTGCCGCCGGGCGTTGAGGACGGCACGCGCATCAGGCTCGCCGGCGAAGGCGAGGCGGGCCTGCGCGGCGGTCCGCCCGGCGACCTCTATATCTTCCTGTCGGTGAAGCCTCATCCGTTCTTCCAGCGCGATGGGGCGGATCTCTATTGCCGCGTGCCGATCTCGATGGTGCGTGCGGCGCTCGGCGGCGAGATCAAGGTCCATGCGCTCGACGGCTCCGAGGTGAAGCTCAAAATTCCCGAGGGTGCGCAGTCCGGACGCCAGCTCAAAGCCAAAGGCAAGGGCATGCCGGTTCTGCGCGGGCGCGAGCAAGGCGACCTGCATGTGCAGATCAGCGTCGAGACGCCGCAAAAGCTGACCAAGCGGCAAAAGGAGCTCCTCGCCGAATTCGAGGAGGAGTCCTCGCACGACACGCATCCCGAGGAGACCGGCTTTTTCGCGCGGATGAAGGATCTGTTCGGCGGTTAGGCGGCAGAGTTCGATGACGCCGCGTTGTTTTTGACGCGCGCCTCTCCTATCATCGGCCCAACGGCCCTCCGATCGCGGGGGCCGTTTGCGCGTTTCATCGCGCCGGTCGGGAGGGGCTCCGTTGCCGCACAAAATGCAGAAAGCCAGTGGGCGCGCGAGGCTCGTCGATAACGCGCGCTTCATCCGTCAATGGATCGAAAATCCGCGCCTCATCGGCGCCGTTTCGCCGTCCGGACGCGCGCTCGCCAAGACGATGGCCGGCTTCGTCGAACTGGATCGAGAGGGCCATATCGTCGAACTCGGTCCCGGCACCGGGCCGGTGACTCAGGCGCTGCTCGCCCGCGGCATCGCGCCCGAGCGCCTCGTCCTCGTCGAATATGAGAGCCGGTTCTGCCGTCTGCTCTCGGAACGCTTTCCTGGCGTCAACATCGTGCAAGGCGACGCCTATGGCCTCAAGGCGACTCTCGACGGCAAGGTGCCTGGGAAGATCGCCACCGTCGTCTCCAGCCTGCCGCTCCTGGTGCGGCCGGAGCGCGATCGGGTCGAGCTGTTGAACCAGGCCTTCGAACTGATGGGCGACGAGGGGCTCTTCATCCAGTTCACTTATGGCCTGACAAAATCGCCGATGCCCATGCACGCCAATGGCGTCAACGGCGCCTATGTCGGCAAGGGATCGCCGCCGGTCGTGCTCAACATTCCGCCCGCGCGCGTCTGGCGCTATCGCAAGGCGGGTTACGCCGGCTTCGCCGGAAAGCGTAAGGCGTGAAGCCGCAAGACCGGCTGATCGTCGCGCTGGACGTCGAAAGCGTCGACGATGCGCGGGCGATGGTCGCGGCTCTGGGCGAGACAGTCTCCTTCTTCAAGGTCGGGATGGAGCTCGCCTATGCGCCGGGCGGCTTCGGCTTCGCCCGTGAATTGAAGGCGGCGGGCAAGCGCGTATTTCTTGATTTGAAGCTTCATGACATCGGCGTCACCGTGGAGCGCGCGACCCGCCAGATCGCCCGGCTCGGCGTCGACTTTCTCACCATCCACGCCTTTCCTCAGACGATGGCGGCGGCCCGCGCGGGCGCCTCGGACGGCGCGCTCAAGCTCCTCGCCGTGACGGTGATGACCTCCTATGACGACGCGGATCTGAACGAAGCAGGCTATGCCTGCGGCGTCGGCGAGCTCGTCGCGCGCCGCGCCCGACAAGCCAAGGAAAAGGGCGTCGACGGCCTCATCCTGTCGCCGATGGAGCTTGCCGCCATAAGGCCGCTTGTGGGCCCCAGCATGCTGCTGGTGACGCCAGGAGTGCGGCCGCAGGGCGCCGACGTCGGCGATCAGAAGCGCGTTATGACGCCGCGGCAGGCGGTCGCAGCCTCCGCCGACTATATCGTCGTCGGCCGGCCGATCACCCGCGCAGCGGATCCCGCAGCGGCGGCGCAAGCGGTGGTGGGCGAGATCCCCGGCGCCTGATCGAGGTCGGTCGCATGCCCTACCATAGCAACGCCGACCTGCCCGAAAATCTGCAGCACATCCTTCCGGAGCACGCGCAGGACATTTATCGCGAAGCCTTCAACCACGCCTTCGACGCCCATCGCGGCGACCCGCGGCAGGAGGAGGCGGCGCACCGCATCGCCTGGGCCGCGGTCAAGCGAAGCTACGTCAAGACCGAGGCGGGCTGGGCGAGGCGAGGATAGGGGGAAGGCGCGCTGGCCTGCCTAGAGCGTGAGTGATAAAAACGGGTCTTCGTCGGATCCTTACCCCGATTCGCCCATGCTCGCGATTGTCATCTCCGCCCTCGGGCTGTTCGTTTGGCTCTATCTGATCGCGCTTCGCGGCGGGTTTTGGCGGCTGACCGAACATGACCGGGACCTGGGCGGTCACGGCGCCGTCCCGGCGACCCATGTCGTGGCGATCGTTCCGGCTCGAAACGAAGCCGACGTCATCGAGAAAAGCCTGGCTTCGCTGTTCGCGCAACAGTTCCATGGCCGCTTCGACATTGTTCTGGTTGATGACGAGAGCGACGACGGCACCGCCGAGGCGGCTCGCCGTTGCGCGGCCGCCCGTGGCGCATCGAGCCGCCTGACGATTCTCTCCTCGCGCGGACCCGATGCGGGCTGGACGGGAAAGCTCGCGGCGATGCAACGCGGCTTCGATCACGTGCGGAGCTTGCCGATCGACCCGGACTTCGTGCTGTTTTGCGACGCGGACATCGAATTTTCGCCGCATGTGCTCGCCCGCCTCGCCTCGGGCGCGAAGGCCCGCGGCGCCGTCCTGACCTCGCTCATGGTCAAGCTTCGCTGCGAAAGCCTCGCGGAGCGCTGGTTCGTCCCCGCCTTCATTTTCTATTTCCAGAAGCTTTACCCGTTCCGCCACATCAATGATCCGGATCACCCGGCGGCGGGCGCCGCGGGAGGAGTCATGCTGCTGCGTCCGGAGGCGCTCGCGACCGCCGGCGGCCTGCGGGCCATTCGCGGCGCGCTGATCGACGATTGCGCGCTCGGCGCGCTGATGAAGGCGCAAGGTCCAATCTGGCTGGGTCTGACCGAAGACGTCCACAGCCTGCGCGCCTATCCGCGCCTTGCCGATATCTCCCGAATGGTCGTGCGCTCCGCCTACGCGCAGCTCAGCTATTCCCCCTGGCGTCTTGCGGGCGCGCTTATCGGCATGGCCGCCGCCTATCTCGCGCCGCCCTGTCTGGCGCTGTTTGGCGAATCGCCGGCGCGCGAGACGGCGCTCGTCTCCTGGCTCCTGATGGCGCAGGCCTATATGCCGACGCTGCGCTTTTACGGCCTGTCGCGGTGGCGCGCCTTTGCTTTGCCAGGCGTCGCGGCATGCTATACGTGGTTTACGGTTGAATCGGCTTGGCGGCACCTCAGCGGCCGCGGCGGCGAATGGAAAGGCCGCTACCAGGCGCCGCGCGCGCAAAAGTCGGCGCAGCGCTTCGAAACGCCCGGCGAGATCGAGGCGAACCGCCACATCGAGGTATAGGGCGCGCCAGCGCCGTGGAGCGGCAAGACGGCGTCATATGGACATTGCGCAGACGAGTTCGGGAAAGACCCATCGCGACGAGAATTTCCCTGTCGCCTCCTTTCTGATTGCGCCGCGGCATCGCGCGCCGATCCTCGCCTTCTATGATTTCGTTCGCGCCGCCGACGACATCGCCGACCACCCGACGCTTTCCGCGCAAGAGAAGCTCGATCTGCTGGACGCGCTTGACGCCGCCCTGATCGGAGAGGCGAAAGAGGATGCGGAGGTGGCGCGTCGCCTGCGCGAGACCTGCCGGGAGCGGCGTCTCGATCCGCAGCATGCGCGCGATCTGATCCTCGCCTTCAAGCGCGACGTGACGCAATCGCGTTATCGCGACTGGGACGATCTCATCGATTACTGCCGCTACTCAGCCATGCCCGTCGGACGCTTCGTCTGCGATCTCCACGGCGAGAACCCCGGCCGGGTCTGGCCGGCCAATGACGCGCTCTGCGCGGCGCTGCAAATCATCAATCACCTGCAGGATTGCGGCAAGGACTACCGCAACCTCGACCGGGTCTATCTGCCGCAGGACGCGCTCGCGGCGCATGGCGCGACCGTCGAGATGCTCGCGCAGGAAAGCGCGCCGCCGCCGCTCCTGGCGACGATCCGCGACCTCAACGAGAAGACCGGGCGTCTGCTCGCGCAGTCGCGTCCCTTCGCCGATCTGATCGACGATACGCGACTCGCCATGGAGATTGGCGCCATCCAGACGCTGGCCGAACAGCTCGTTGGGCGCCTCGCGGACGCCGACCCGCTTCGCGACAAGGTTCACGACGGCAAGTTCAGCTTTGCGCTCAAAGGCGCGGCGGGCGCGCTTGGCGCGCTTCTTCGCCGCGTTTCGCGTCCGCGTCGCGCAGATTCCGCGGCCGTCCCGAGCACGCGCCCAGGGGCGCGCCAATGACTATGGACGCGCTTGCCGATTCCACGACGCTGCGCACGCGCGCCATCGCGACCAGAAGCTCCTTCTATCTCGCGATGCGCATCCTCGAGCCGCCGCGGCGCGACGCGATGTTCGCCATTTACGCCTTCTGTCGCGCCGTTGACGACATAGCCGACGACGAGGGCGACCGCGCCGTGCGCCGCGCCGCGCTCGACCAGTGGCGCGCCGACCTCGATGAGCTTTACGCCGGCCGCATCCGCGCGCGCGTCAGCTTTCTCTCCGAACCCGTCCGACGTTTCCGGCTGGAGCGCGCCGATTTCGAGTCGGTGATCGAGGGCATGGCCATGGACGTCGAGGAGGATATCTGCGCGCCCGACTGGGAAAAGCTTGAGCTCTATTGCGACCGGGTCGCGAGCGCCGTGGGACGGCTGTCCGTGCGCGCTTTCGGTCTCGCGGAGGAGGAGCCGGGCGCCGAATGCGATTTGCCGACGGGTCCCAAACTGCTCGCCTACCACCTCGGGCGCGCATTGCAGCTCACCAACATTTTGCGCGACCTTGACGAGGACGCCGCGCGGGGACGGCTCTATTTGCCGCGCCAGGCGCTTGAGTCCGCGGGGGTCATGAGCTTCGCGCCGCACGCCGTGCTGTCGCATCCCTCGCTCGAAGAGGTATGCGCGCCGGTCCTCAGCCGCGCCCGCGAACATTATGACCAGGCCGATCTGGTGATGGCGGGCCTGCCCAAGCGCGCGGTGAAAGCGCCCTATCTCATGGCCGCCGGCTATCGTTCGATCCTCGACAATCTCGCGGCGCGCGGCTTTTCGGCGCCGCGCGCGCCGGTGCGGGCGTCGCGTCTCAAGCTCGTCAGCGCCTTCCTGCGACACGCCTTCACGTGAGCGAAACGGTTCACGTCGTCGGCGCGGGCCTCGCGGGGCTCGCCTGCGCGCTGCGCCTTGCCGACGCCGGACGGCGCGTCGCGCTTTACGAAGCCGCGCGCATGGCGGGCGGCCGCTGCCGCTCCTATTTCGACGCGTCGCTCGGCCTGACGATCGACAACGGCAATCATCTGCTGCTCTCCGGCAACACGGCGGCGCGCGACTATGCGAAGCGCATCGGCGCGAGCGACGCGCTCATCGGTCCCAGCGAATGCGCCTTCGACTTTCTCGATGCGCGCACGGCCGAGCGCTGGACGCTGCGCCCGAACGCCTCGCGCATTCCCTGGTGGGTGTTTGTCGCCGACCGCCGCGTTCCCGGCACGGGGCCGCTCGACTATCTTGGCGCCGGCAAGCTTCTCTTCGCGAAGGATGGCGCGACCATCGGCGACACCATGCGTTGCTGCGGCCCGCTGTGGGAGAAGCTTTGGCGCCCGGTTCTGCTTTCCGCTTTGAACACCGAGCCTGAAGAGGCGTCCGCCACGCTCGCGGGCGCCGTGCTGCGCGAGACGCTCGCGGCGGGCGGCGACGCCTGCCGCCCAATGGTCGCCAAAGGCGGCCTCGGCGACGCCTTCATCGAGCCGGCGCTGCGCACGCTTCGCGCCAAAGGCGTCGAGCCGCGCTTCGGCGCGCGCCTGCGCGACATCGCTTTTGAGGGGTCACGCGTCGCCGCGCTGCGTTTCGGCGACGCGGAAGTGACGCTGGAAAAAGGCGACGCGGTGGTGCTCGCCACGCCGCCATGGATCGCGCAGGAGCTTCTCCCCGGTCTCGTCGCGCCCGACGATTTTCGCGCGATCCTCAATGCGCATTTCAAGATCGCGCCGCCGCTGGATCAACCGTTGCTTCTCGGCATGATCGGCACGCTCACCGAATGGCTCTTCGCCTTCGACGATCGCCTGTCGGTGACGATCAGCGGCGCCGACCGCCTGATCGACGAGTCGCGCGACGCGCTTGCGGAAAAAATCTGGGCGGAGGTGTCCGCCGCGACGGGCCTGCCGGCGGCGCCGCCGCCCTGGCAGATCGTCAAGGAGAAGCGCGCCACCTTCGCCGCGACGCCGGCGCAGGAGAAGCGCCGGCCCGATGCGAAGACGCGCTGGGACAATCTGTGGCTTGCCGGCGACTGGACGCATACGGGCCTGCCGGCGACGATCGAAGGTTCGATACGATCAGGGGATAGAGCGGCGGCGTTGGCGACGATGGCCGATTGAACGGGACCCTTCGTGCATGGTGAGGAAGCGCGCTTGCCTCCTATTTCGCTCCGACGGCTTCTAGCTTTGTTTCTTTGGCGATCTATCTGGCGAGTTGGCGCGCGCGTGTGCTCCTGCGCTGATCGTGGACCGGAGAGTCGAATGTCCAAGGCCAAGACCGAGAACAAATCCAAGGGCATCGTCATTTGTGCGATCGTCGCCGCCACTTGCGGGCTCGCCAGTATGATGGCGCCGTCGCCAGCCGTGGCGCGGCAGGTCGCGCTGATGCATGAAGCTGGTTGGCACGGCGCGGCTCCCGGGCATCACCGCGGCGGATGCTTTGTAACCACCACGCCGACGCATCACACGCGCGGCATCCGACATTGGCGCTACCCTTGCCCGTACTATCACCGCAGGCATCTCAATCCCTATCATCCACCGCATCATCGGCTCTATCCGCACCATTGATGCCCCATGCGCCGAAAACAAAGAGGCCGCTGAACGGGACCGCTGGCGCCATCATCATTCAGCGTTCCCCGCCAGCCGGCTGTGGCGGCGGCTGTAGAGAAAATAGATGGCGAGGCCGATCGCCATCCAGATCGCGAAGCGCTCCCAGGCCACCGCCGGCAGGCGCGACAGCAGCCAGATCGAGAAGCCGATGCCGACGAGCGGCGTGAAGGGGACGAAAGGGGCGCGAAAGCTGCGCGGCACGTCGGGCCGGGTGCGCCGCAGCACGATGATCGCCGAACAGATGACGACGAAGGCGGAGAGCGTGCCGATGTTCACCAGCTCCGCCACTTCCTTGATCGGATAGAGCGCGGCGACGAGCGCGGTCAGCGCGCCGGCGATCAGCGTCGGCCGATAGGGCGTGTGAAAGCGCGGATGCAGTTTCGCGAACCAGGCCGGCAGCAGTCCGTCGCGGCTCATGGCGAACCAGATGCGGGCGCAGGCGAGCAGAAAGGCCAGCATGACGCTGGCGATCCCCGCCACCGCCGCGAGCGAGACGACGAAAGCGATCCAGGGCAGGCCGAGCGACGTGAAGGCGGTCGCGACCGGCGCCGGATTGTCGAGCGTGTCGTAGCGCACGATTCCGGTGAGCACGAGCGACATGGCGATATAGAGCGTCAGCGCCACGGCGAGCGACAGGAGAACGGCGCGCGGCACGTCGCGCTGTGGGGCGCGCGCCTCTTCGGCCGCGGTCGTCAGCGTGTCATAGCCGAACACGGCGAAGAACACGACCGCCGCGCCCTGCGCCACGCCGGAAAAGCCGAAGGGCATGAAGGGCGTCCAGTTCTCGACGCGCACATAGGGAAGGCCGGCGACGATCACCAACAGCGCCGCGGCGATCTTGACGACCACCATCGCGGTGTTGAAGCGCGCGCCAAGCTCCACGCGCAGCGTCAACAGGAAGGCGACGCCAAGCGCGCCGAGCGCGGCGAAAAGATCGACGGCGCGGCCGGGCCCGGTCCCCGGCGCGCCGCTCGCCCAGTCGGGAAGCGCGAGGCCGAATTGCGCGAGCAGCGCCTGCAAATAGGCCGACCAGCCGATCGCCACCACGGCGACGACGAGCGCGTATTCGAGCAGAAGGTCCCAGCCGATGATCCAGGCGGCGAGTTCGCCCAGCACGGCGTAGGCATATGTGTAGGCGCTGCCGGCGACGGGAATCATGCCCGCGAATTCGGCATAGGAGAACGCCGCCGCGGCGCTCGCCACGCCGGCGATTAGAAAGGAGAGGGCGACGCCGGGGCCGGCCTGAGTCGCCGCCACCACGCCGGTCAGCACGAAAATGCCGACGCCGATGAGCCCGCCAAGGCCGATGCCGGTGAGCTGCCAGACCCCGAGCACGCGACGGAATCCGCCCGGCCGGTCGGCTTCGGCTTGCAGCGATTCGATGGATTTGGCGCGCAGCAGCGAGGAGGAAAGCTTCATCAAATGGCTCGTCGGCGGGCGTGTCCGCCATGACGTCCATAGGCGATCCAGGCGACGCTGTCATTGCGGCCGGGCCATGCGCAGCCGCAAAAAAAAGAGCGGCCAACGGCCGCTCTCTCGTTTTGTCAGGCAGCCTATTTCTTGGCGACCTATTTCTTGGCGGCCTCAAGATGCGTCAGCGCCTCTTCGGCGTGTTTCGTCGCGACGTCGGCATGCTTCTGCTTGCCGTGGTCGATGGCCATATCAAGATGCGAAACGCCCTGTTTGGTGTGCTCGTTCGGCTTCTCGGCCTCGGACGCCTTGGCGTGCTTTAGGGCTTCTTCCGCGTGCATCGTCAGCGCCTCGGCCTTTCCCTGCTTGCCTTCGCTGATCGCCTGTTTGGTGTGGGTGATGGCTTCACCCAGATGATCTTCGGCGTAGGCTAATCGGGGGGCGAAAAAGGCCGCGATGGACAGAGCCAGGGCCGCAGCAAAAATCCTGCGATTCATGGGGGATCTCCTCAATGCTTCGCCGCATGACCGTTAATATGGTCGCATTCGCTCTAGTATCGAGGTCCTGTCCGGCATTCTCGACGTCGCGGGAGCCATCATTGCCGGTCGGCGGCAAAAAGCTCGCAACTCTCGCCGAATTCCGCCAGGCCGCCTTCAAGAAACGAGGCGAGCAGCGGCACGCCGAGCAGATAGGCCGATGTCGCGCCTTCGTGCCGGGCCCGCGCTTGCGCGACAGCCTCGTTCCATTCGTTCGCGGCGAAATCGCCGCGGCCCACCCACATCAGCGCAACGAGTTCAACCTGCTCGTCGATATCCATGGCTTCGATAAAGGAGGCCACCTCATCGCGCGTGGTGGAGAACGCGTCCTCGGTCAACACGCTGACGAAACCGTCATCCGTGGCGTTTGAGGCGTCCGCATCGATTCCCTCGTCTTCGCTTTCAAGCTCACGCGCTTTGACGACGACGAAACAGACTTTGTCCGTATTGATGGTCGGCATTTGTTGCACTCCGCCGTTTTGAAACTCGCTTGACCTTCGCCCTTGTATTGAAAGGTCGCCCTTTGCATATATTCCCCACAGGCGAGATGTTTACCCGAGTCGACGCCGTATTTTGGAGCCGGAAATGCGTGTCGGCGCGCCCAAAGAAACCAAAGACAACGAATATCGGGTGGGCTTGACGCCGTCTTCGGTCGCCGAACTCGCCCATGCGGGACATGAAGTCTTCATCGAGCGCGGCGCGGGGGAGGGCGCGGATCTATCTGACGCAGACTACGCCGCCGCGGGCGCAAAGCTCGTCGATGGTCCTGAAGCGCTCTTTGCCGCCGCGCAATTGATCGTCAAGGTGAAGGAGCCGCATCGGCGCGAGATTGCTTACTTGCGGCCGGACCATGTGCTCTTCACCTATTTCCATCTCGCCGCGGACGGTGAACTCACGCGCGAACTCATGGCGAGCGGCGCCCATTGCATCGCCTATGAGACGGTCACGGCGCCGGGCGGCGGATTGCCGCTGCTCGCGCCGATGTCCGAAATCGCCGGCCGGCTCGCCCCGCAAATCGGCGCGCATTTTCTGGAAAAGCAGGCGGGCGGCCGCGGCGTTTTGCTCGCGGGCGCGCCCGGCGTGCCGCCTGCCGACGTCCTGGTTCTCGGCGCGGGCAGCGTCGGCGCGCAGGCGACGGCGATTGCGCTCGGCATGGGCGCGAGCGTGCTTGTCGCCGACCGCAACCCCGACGCGCTGCGGCGTCTCGAAACGCGTTTCGGTTTCGCGGCGCGCACCATTTATTCGACCCGCGCCGCGATCGCCGAATCGGTGAAGCGCGCCGATCTCGTCATCTGCGCGGCGCTCGCGCCAGGCGCGAGGGCGCCGATCCTGATCACGCGGGACATGCTGTCGACGATGAAGCGCGGCGCCGTGATCGTCGATGTCGCGATCGATCAGGGGGGCTGCTGCGAGACGTCACGGCCGACGAGCCATTCGGACCCGACCTATGTCGTTGACGGGGTCGTGCATTATTGCGTCACCAACATGCCCGGAGTCGCGCCGCGCACGGCGACGTTCGCGCTCAATAACGCCACATTGCCCTTCGTGCTGGCGCTCGCCAACAAGGGCTGGCGTCGCGCCATCGAGGACGACCCGCATCTTCGCGCGGGTCTGGAAATTTCCGCCGGCCGGATACTGTCGCCGCCCGTCGCCGCCGCGCATGGCCTGCCGCTGTCGCCGCAGCTCATGGCGCTGGACAGCGCCGGCGCCGCATAGCATCCTGCTGAATGACGTCAGCCATTCGGGTCCGTGCGACCTTTTCGCACAATCGACCCTGGAGAGCGGTTGCTCAGGGGAGCAATTCGGCATTGCTTTGTAATAATTCGAGCTTATGTCGCCGGGCGCGTCGTTTCGCGCCAGGCCGGCAGAGCTTTTCTCATCAGCGCGCAATTGTTAGACCAGAGCGACGCGGCGTTGCGGAGCGGCGCGCCCCATCATTCGAAAACAGCAGGTTTAGGGCATGAGCGCGAACCAGGACCAGGATCCCGCCGCCAACCGGAAACGAGGGGCCACGGCGGAAAAGGTCTCCGCGCTCGGCAAGTCCGAAACGCCGGTGAAGCCCTCACACAAGGGGAAAAACAAGGCTAAGAAAAACACTCCGGCGAAAAAGCCTTCCGCGCCCAGCGCTCCGAAGCAAAAGGCCGCGCCTGCGCCCGCGCCCGCGCCGCCTAATGGCGCAGGCGCGCCCCCGCCGCATCCCAATCTCGAGAAATTCGTCCAGCTCGACATCGAAGCGATCGCCGACAATATGGCGCAGCTCGTGGACCAGGGCCGCAAGGCGCTGGCCGCGGCGATTGGCGGCGTCAATCCCGATGAAGCGCGCAGCGAACTCGCCGCCAATGTCGCCGACGCCACCAAGACTTTGGGCGCCGTCGCCGAATATTGGCTGTCGAAGCCCGAGCGCGCTGCCGTCGCCCAGGCCGATCTTTACAAGGGCTTGAGCGAAATCTGGCGGCAGACGCTTCGCCGCTACACCGGCGAGGATGTCGCCCCGATCGTTCCTTCGGACCGCTCCGACAAGCGCTTCTCCGGGCCCGAATGGAACGAGAACCCCTTCTTCGACTGGCTGCGGCAGTCCTATCTGCTCGCGTCGCGCTGGGCGGGCGACATGGTCGAGAGCGCCGAGGGTCTCGACCCGCAGACAAAGGCCAGGGCGGTCTTTTATACGCGGCTGATTTCGAGCGCGATCTCGCCATCGAACTTCGTGCCGACCAATCCGGAACTGTTGCGCGCCACAATGGACGCCAAGGGCGAGAATCTTGTCCGCGGCTTGAAGATGCTCGCGGAAGACATTTCCGCGGGCGGCGGCGTGCTGAAGATCCGTCAGAGCGCGGACCAGAAATTCGAACTGGGCGTCGATATGGCGAATACGCCCGGCAAGGTGATCTGGCGCAATGACGTGATGGAGCTCATTCAATATGAGCCCACGACGGCGGAAGTTTATGCGCGGCCGCTGCTCATTACGCCGCCCTGGATCAACAAATTTTATGTGCTCGATCTCAACCCCGAGAAAAGTTTCGTGCGCTGGGCCGTCGAGCAGGGCTTCACGGTCTTCATCATCTCCTGGGTCAATCCCGACGAGACGAAGGCCGAAAAGGGGTTCGAGGCCTATATGCACGAGGGCGTGCTGACCGCGCTCGACGTGATCGAGAAGGCGACGGGCGAACGCAAGGTCACGGCGGCGGGCTATTGCGTTGGCGGCACGCTGCTCGCCCTGACGCTCGCCTATATGGCGGCGACCGGCGACGATCGCATCGACAGCGTCACCCTGTTTGCAACGCAGGTCGATTTTTCCGACGCTGGCGATCTACAGATCTTCGTCGACGAGGCGCGGCTCGCGGCGCTCGACGAAAGCATGGCGCGCACCGGCTATCTCGAAGGCTACAAGATGGCCAACGCCTTCAATATGCTGCGGCCGAACGAACTCATCTGGAATTATGTCGTCAACAATTACATGAAGGGCGTCGAGCCCGCCGCTTTCGATCTCTTGTATTGGAATTCCGATTCGACGCGCATTCCGCGGGCCAATCACTCCTTCTACCTGCGCAGCTGCTATCTAGAAAATCGTCTCGCCCGCGGCGAGATGGTCATCGACGACGTTCGGCTCAATTTGCGTCAGGTGAAGGCGCCGGTCTTTGAGATCGCGACGAGGGAGGATCATATCGCGCCGGCGCAATCCGTGTTCCGCGGCGCGAGATTCTTCGGCGGCGACGTGACCTTCGTGCTCGGCGGCTCGGGCCATATCGCGGGAATCATCAACCCGCCCTCTAAAGACAAATATCAATATTGGACGGGCGGTCCCGCGAAGGGCTCTTTCGAGGAATGGATCAAGAAAGCCAAGGAGACCAAGGGCTCCTGGTGGCCGCACTGGCTGGGCTGGGTGACCGCGCAGGCGCCCAAGAAAGTCCCCGCGCGCCAGCCCGGCGGCGGCAAGCTCAAGATCATCTGCGACGCGCCCGGCGAATATGTGCGGGTGCGGGGCTAAGCCTGCTTCTTTTGAACGAATGCATTTTTTGTAGGGTTGCGATTCGATTTTGAACAGGGAGCGTCGGCATGTCCACAAAAGACACTGTCGAACTTTGGCGATCAATCTTCGAGCTGCTCAAGAGTCTCGCGCTGGTCTTCATCGTCGTTTCTTTTTTCGTCTTTCCGCAGGTCGTGCATCGCGCGTTGACGGGCATCGGAGTCGCTGAATTCGACCTGTGGGGCTTCAAGGGCAAGACGGCTCTTGCGAAGGTCGCCGTAGATCTACAGGAATCGCAAGTCGTGCAAAGCGAACTTGCGCAAAAGCTCAAAACATCTGACGAAAAGCTCAAAATTCTGGCGGCTCAGAATGAGGAACTACGACAGCGCCAGCTTTCGCGCGGGCTCGGAGGAAGGTCGGGACCTTATGCGGCCGAGAGTCCTTCGCTGGTGGACGAGGGCGTCCGCGCCATCCTTGCGCAGAACGGCGAAGCGCTGAAACGGGCTGCCGATTTTCAAGCACAGGCCGATAAGGCATTGTCGCAGAACTCGGCCGCGATCTTTTCGGCGAAGGAGCTAACGGCGCGCGGCGACTCGCGTTGGATCGTGATTTTCGGCTCCGATGTCACGGAGGACGCCGCGCGCGCCGAAGTAAAGCGAGCGACCGCGCAAGGATTCGACAACGCTTATATTTGCCTGAAGCGCGGGCGCTATCGCAGCGTCATCGAGTTCAACGCGCTAGAGGCGGCCACCGCGGCGCTGCCGACGATCCGGTCGTTGAGCGAGACTGCGCGCGACGCTTATGTCGTCAATCTCGGCTCCTGGTGTCCCAGACTCGAAAAGCGCGACGCCGGCTTCATCGAGTGCTCGTGACGTCAAACTCCGGGAAGAACCCCGATCCGCTCCAAGAACCAGTAGACGCCCGCAATCGCAATCAGCGCCGAGGCCACGTAGACGAGCTTTTCGCTGCGCTTGCCGCCTGTCTGTTTGTCGATCAGGAACAGGATCGGCATGACCGCGAAGACGATGGCGATCTGGCCGAGTTCGACGCCGATGTTGAAAGCGGCGAGCGCCGGCACGACCCCGCCTTGCGGCACGCCCATCTCGGTCAGCGCCGAGGCGAAGCCGAAGCCATGGATGAAGCCGAACAAGAAAGTGTTGCGCCAGCGGTTGTCGACGTCGCGCGAGAAATAATTCTCCACCGCGACAAAAACGATCGAGGCGGCGATCAGCGCTTCGACCAAGGTCGAGGGCAGCGTGAAGATATTGAGCGCCGCCAGCGACAGCGTGATCGAATGCGAAATGGTGAAGGCGGTGACGATCTTGACGACCGGCCAGACGCGAGTGGCCCAGAGAATGAGGGCGAACAGGAAGCACAAATGATCGTAGCCGGTGACGATATGTTCGACGCCGGCTTTGAGAAACTTCCACATCAGTTGTGCGGTGGTCTCCATCGGCTTCGACAGATCGAGCGGGGGATCGTCGGGGTAGAGCATGGTCTGGCCGGCGTTTTCGCTCCCCTCGAGCGTGACGAGGTGCTTTCCCTTTGCGCCCTGCGCGGCGAGGAGCTTCGTCGCGTCATAGAAGAGCGCGCCCGTCGTTGCGCCGCAGTCGAAGCGCACGACGATCAGCGCGCTGTCCTGGTTGGTGGGGTCTTCGCCGGATTTTTCGACATTGGCGATGCAGGCGCGCCCTGTCGCATCGCGCATCGCGACGCGTTTTTGGACAAATTTGCCGATTTCGGCTTCGAGCGCGCCGGGCGCCGAGAGGTCGACGCTGCTGCGTTCGCTCATCGTGTCCTGAAACATGCGCTCAAGATCGGTGGCGAGAAAGCCGACCTCGACGGTATAGGTTCGATTGTCCTTGGGAAGGATTTTGCCTGTCGAAATATCGGGCGTATGGGCCATCGCCGGAGCCGCGAGGCCGACGCAAAACAAGACTACGGCGGCGACTATCCTGAAAACCCCGGTCATACGCGCTCCCCCATTTCATGGCGGGCGCAACATGCCAAACGCCGCTGCGCTGGACAAGACAGCGCAAGCGGGAGCATAGGCCGGTTACGGCGCGCCGGCGCTGCGGGAGCGTGTTTCCGACCGCAATCGTGCTATGGCTTCGCCTTGGCCCCCAGCCCCCACCGACCGAGCCGCTGCGACATGCTTCATCGCGACCTCTATGAGGCCCGCTCGGCGGCCTTGACGTCTTCAGAGGGCAATCTCGCAGTTCTCGCGACGTTGGCGCTGCTGGTCGGCGCTGTCGCGGGTCTCGTCTGCGCGCTTTTCCGACTTGCGCTGCAGCGGGCCGATGTTTTTCGCGCAGCCGTAATCGATTGGGCGCATAGCCACTCAATCGCGGGCTTTATTCTGCTCGTCGGCGGCTGCGCGTCGGCGGCCGTCATCGCCGCTTGGCTGGTGCGGCGGTATTCGCCACACGCGTCGGGGAGCGGGATTCCGCATGTCGAGGCGGTCTTGCGCGGTGACGCGGCGCCGTCGCCCTTTGTCCTCCTGCCGGTGAAATTCGTCGGCGGATGGCTGGCGATCGGCTCGGGCCTTGCGCTCGGCCGAGAAGGCCCGAGCGTGCAGATGGGCGCGGTGCTTGGCCATCTCTTCGGCGGCGCCTTCCGCCGAGATTGGCCGGATTGCCGCGTTCTGCTGGCGGCAGGCGCGGGCGCAGGCCTCGCGACCGCCTTCAACGCGCCGATGGCCGGAGCGGTTTTCGTCCTGGAAGAGCTCGTCCAAAAATTCGAGCATCGGATAGCGATCGCCGCGCTGGCGGCGTCCTCGACCGCAATCGCCGTCGCGCATCTTATTCTGGGCGACGCGCCGGATTTTCAACTGCCGGCGCTGGCGTATCCCGCGCCGGAGATCGGCCCGTTGTTCTTCATGCTTGGCGTCGTGTGCGGAGCCGTAGCCATCGCCTATAATAAGGCGGTGCTGGCGACGCTGGCCGCGGTCGACCTCGTGCGCGGCCTGCCGGCGGAGACCTGCGCCGCCGCGATCGGCGCCGCGGCGGGCGTTCTCGCCTGGTTCGGACCGGAATGCGTCGGCGGGGGCGATAATCTCACCCAGAATGCGCTGCTTGGGGCGCCCGGCCTCTTCGTCTTGCCGTTCCTCTTTCAACTGAGGTTCTGGTTCGGCGCCTTGTCCTATTCGGCGGGAACGCCAGGCGGTCTTTTCGCGCCGCTGCTGACGCTGGGCGCGCAATTGGGACTGCTCTTTGGCGCCGGTTGCGGATTGGCGTTCCCGGACCTTCCCATTCAGCCAGAGGCCTTCGCGGTGGTTGGAATGGCCGCGTTCTTTACGGGCGTGGTGCGGGCGCCGCTGACCGGACTCGTGCTCGCGACGGAAATGACAGGCAGCGCGCTCCTGCTCCTGCCGATGCTGGCGGCTTGTTTTACGGCCATGCTCATCCCTACGCTGATGAGCGACGCGCCTCTTTACGACGCCTTGCGCGAGCGCCTGCGCTTCCTGCGCTGATCGAAGCGGCAGGAATCGAAGCTGCAAGAGAATTTCCATGCTTGGAGATGGTGGGGGAAGTAGGACTCGAACCTACGAAGGCTTAGCCAGCGGATTTACAGTCCGCCCCCTTTGCCGCTCGGGACATTCCCCCATCGTCTCGCAAGGAGACGCGGCCGCGATGAAGCGGCCGATGCAGCGGCATATGCGGCCCCTGCGGCGCAGTGTCAACCTTAAACTCCCCGGCGGGCTGGGGGCGACGCTGAGCCCCGCTCGAGCGCGCATTTGCGTCAGAACTTGCGCAGAGGCCATGCGCCGCGAATGCAGGCGCTCAAGCTGGCGAATTGGCGGCCGCCGCGCCGGCGGTCAGCTGCGCCAGCTCCGCGTCGGAGAAAAGCCGCGACCGCGTCAGGAACCGCAGCCCCGTGCCATTGTCGAGCGAGAACATGCCGCCTTGCCCCGGCACGACGTCGATGACGAGCTGCGTGTGTTTCCAGTAATCGAATTGCGCCGCGCCGATGTAGAAGGGCGCGCCGCCGATCTCACCGAGCAGAACGTCGCCGTCGCCGACGAGAAATTCGCCTTGCGGATAGCACATCGGCGCCGAGCCGTCGCAGCAGCCGCCCGACTGGTGGAAGAGGACCGCGCCATGTTCGCCGCGCAGCCTGGCGATGAGATCAAGCGCCGCCTGTGTGGCGATGACTCTTGCGGGTTTGACTGTCGTGATCACTACCCCCTCCCTGTCCCTCCCCCGCTAAAGCGGGAGAGGGGACGCTAGCGATCGGCGTTCCGCGTTTCTCCGGCGAAGGGCGAGTTTCGCTCCCTCTCCCGCGAAGCGGGGGAGGGTTGGGGAGGGGGCTAAAAGAACCCCAGCTTCTTCTCGCTGTAACTCACCAGCATGTTCTTCGTCTGCTGATAGTGATCGAGCATCATCCTGTGGTTCTCGCGGCCGATGCCCGACTGTTTGTAGCCGCCGAAAGCGGCGTGCGCCGGATAGGCGTGGTAGCAGTTGACCCAGACGCGCCCCGCCTGAATGGCGCGGCCGAAGCGGTAGCAGCGATTGGCCTCGCGGCTCCACACGCCGGCGCCAAGGCCGTAGAGCGTATCATTGGCGATGGCCAAGGCCTCGTCGTCGTCCTTGAAGGTCGTCACCGACACGACGGGCCCAAAAATCTCCTCCTGGAACACGCGCATCCGATTATGGCCTTCGAGCACGGTCGGCTTCACGTAGAAGCCGCCGGCGAGTTCGCCTGCGAGCGCGTTGCGTTCGCCGCCGGCGAGCACCTTCGCGCCCTCCTGCTTGCCGATATCGATATAGCTCAGGATCTTTTCGAGCTGCTCGGAAGAGGCCTGCGCGCCGATCATGGTTTCGGGGTCGAGCGGATTGCCCTGCTTGATCTCGCCGACGCGTTTTAAGGCGCGCGCCATGAAGCGGTCATAGATCTTCTCATGCACCAGCGCGCGGCTCGGACAGGTGCAGACCTCGCCCTGATTGAGCGCGAACATGACGAAGCCCTCGATCGCCTTGTCGAGGTAGTCGTCATCCTCGCGGGCGACGTCCTCGAAGAAGATGTTGGGCGACTTGCCGCCAAGCTCCAGCGTCACCGGTATGAGGTTTTGACTGGCGTATTGCATGATCAGCCGGCCGGTCGTCGTCTCGCCGGTAAAGGCGATCTTGGCGATGCGATTCGACGAGGCGAGTGGTTTGCCGGCCTCGAGCCCAAAGCCGTTGACGATGTTGAGCACGCCCTTGGGAAGAAGGTCGCCGATAAGCTCCGCCCAGACGAGAATGCTCGCGGGCGTCTGCTCGGCCGGCTTGATGACGACGCAATTGCCGGCGGCGAGCGCCGGCGCAAGCTTCCAAACGGCCATCAGAATCGGGAAGTTCCAGGGGATGATCTGGCCGACGACGCCGAGCGGCTCATGGAAATGATAGGCGATGGTGTCGTGGTCGATTTCCGAGATGCCGCCTTCCTGGGCGCGTATGGCGCCGGCGAAATAGCGGAAGTGATCGATCGCGAGCGGAATGTCGGCGGCGCTCGTCTCGCGTATCGGCTTGCCATTGTCCCAGGTTTCGGCGGCGGCGAGGAGACCGAGATTGGCCTCCATCACGTCGGCGATGCGGTTGAGGATGATGGCGCGTTCCGCCACGCTCGTCCGGCCCCAGGCGTCTTTGGCGGCATGGGCGGCGTCGAGCGCGGCCTCGACGTCATCCTTGTCGGAGCGCGCGATTTCGCAAATCTTCTGGCCGATGATCGGCGAGACATTGTCGAAGACGCGGCCGGACTTGGCGTCCGCCCATGCGCCATTGATGAAATTGCCGTAGCGCGGCTTGAACGGCGGTTTGAGCGCGGCGAAAGTTTCATGCTTGGTCATGGGGCGTTCCTCGCGTTGCCGCAGCGGCGGCTTTTTCTTTGAGAAGGTAGTTGGAGCGCGGCGTTACGCCAAGGGCCTGACGCCAAGCGCCTGACGTTAAGCGCCCGAGCCGGTTGTCTTAGTCGAGACACGCCTTCGCCAGCGCCTGAAAGGCGCGGGCGCGATGCGACAGCGCCTGCGAGCCGTCGCCGGGCAGGGCATGTTTTTCCGCCGACATCATCTCGCCGAAGGTCTTGTCGAGCCCGTCGGGCCGAAAGATCGGATCATAGCCGAAGCCCTTCTCGCCCTTGGGCGGGAAGACCAGAACGCCGTCCACACGGCCCTCGAACTGCTCGATATGCCCGTCGGGCCAGACGATAGCGAGCGCGCAGGCGAAATGCGCGCGATAGGGCGGCGCGGCGCCGCGCGCCTCGAGTTCGCGCTCGACGCGGAGGCAGGCGGATTTGAAGTCGCGGTCCTCTCCCGCCCAGCGCGCCGAATAGACGCCGGGGGCGCCGTCGAGCGCGTCGACGCAAAGACCTGAGTCATCGGCAAAGGCGGGAAACCCCGACGCCACGGCGGCGGCGCGGGCCTTTAAAAGCGCGTTGCCGGCGAAGGTCTGTTCGGTCTCCTCGGGCTCCTCGAGGCCGAGTTCTCCCGCGGAAACCGCCTCGACGCCATGCGGCTCGAGCAATTGCCTGAGTTCCCAAAGTTTCCCGGGATTATGCGTGGCGATGACGAGCTTGCCGGCGATTTTGCGCGGATCCATCAGATTTCCTCCCGCCGCGCGGCGCCTGGCGCGCCGGCGGGCGTCGCCATAGCGCTGATATCTCCTTAACTTGCAGCGATTCGCCGCCAAATCGCCACGATCGCCCTCTGGGGGTCTTGGTCGACGGGACGGAAGGCGCTACAAAGTTACGTCTTGGCGCGGTTAACCCCGCCTTTACTATGCTTGGCAACGATTGAGGAGCCGCCGAGGCGGTTCCGGGACGCGCCAATGCCGACGCGGCGACTTCGCCGCTCGATTATCCCGGAATGCAAGGGACGAAATGACCTCGACCATTCTCATTGCCGACGACGATCCCGTTCAACGTCGTCTGCTGGAAGCTATGACGCGGCGATTTGGTTACGAGGCCGAGACTGTCGAAAGCGGCGAACAGGCGATTGCCCGACTGACGCAGCCTGGCGCCAAGTCCGTAGCGCTGCTCATTCTGGACCTCGTCATGCCCGACCTCGACGGCATGGGCGTGCTCACCCGCATGCGCGACATGAAACTCGCGACGCCGGTGATCGTGCAGACCGCGCATGGGTCGATCGAGGCGGTCATCTCGGCGATGCGCGCCGGCGCCCATGACTTCGTGGTCAAGCCGGTCGGCGCGGAACGCCTGCAAATTTCGATCAAGAACGCGCTCTCCGCCGATGCGCTCGCCGACGAAGTGCGCCGCATCAGCCGCCGGGCGCAGGGCGCGCTGACCTTCAAAGACCTCGTCTCGCGCAGCGACGACATGGAGCGCGTCATCCGGCTCGGCCAGCGCGCGGCGCATTCCTCGATTCCGGTGCTTCTCGAAGGCGAGTCGGGCGTCGGCAAGGAGATCGTGGCGCGCGCCATCCAGGGCGCGTCGGATCGCAAAGGCAAGCCCTTCGTCACCGTCAACTGCGGCGCGCTGCCGGCCAATCTCGTCGAATCAATTCTCTTTGGGCATGAGAAGGGCGCCTTCACCGGCGCCACGGAGAAGCACAGCGGCAAATTCCTTGAAGCGAACGGCGGGACGCTGTTTCTCGACGAGATCGGCGAACTGCCGCTCGACATTCAGGTGAAGTTGCTGCGCGCGCTGCAGGAAGGCGAAATCGATCCCGTCGGCGCGAAGCGCGCGATCCGGGTCGATATTCGACTGATCTCGGCGACCAATCAAAACCTCATCGATCTCGTCAAACGCGGCCTGTTTCGCGAGGACCTTTTCTATCGGCTCAACGTCTTCCCGATCAACATTCCGCCGCTGCGCGGTCGCCGCGAGGATGTCGCCGATCTCGCCAGGCGCTTTGCGGCGCGTTTCGCCGCCGAGGAAGGCCGCAACATCCGCGGCGTGACGTCGGAAGCGCTGTCGCTGCTGACGAGCTACGACTGGCCGGGCAACGTCCGCCAGTTGGAGAACGCCGTCTTTCGCGCTGTCGTGCTCGCCGACGGCGACGAACTGACGGTCGCCGAATTTCCGCAGATCGCCGCCCATGTCGAAGGCTATGAAGTGCGCGTGCCGCCCGCGCCCGCGCCGGGCGCGCCCGGGACGTCGCCGCGCGAACGCGAGATCGTCCGCGTCGAGATCCGCGATCCGAATGCGATGTCGCTGATTGGATCGAACGGCGAAATGCGCACGCTCGAGGACATCGAGACCGCGACGATCCGCTTCGCCTTGACGCATTACCGCGGCCAGATGTCGGAAATTGCGCGACGGCTCGGGATCGGCCGCTCGACGCTCTATCGGAAGATGAAGGAATACGGCCGGGAGGAAGCGTCAGCAAGCGACTCCGAGCCATCGGGAACGCTGGTCGCTTAGTCGCGGCGCGCAAACTTCCGTCAGTGCGAGGATTTCATGACGCTGTTCGACATCGAAGCGACAACCATCGACGGCCAGCCGAAGAAGCTGGCCGATTACGCCGGCAAGGCCATGCTGGTCGTCAATGTCGCGAGCCGGTGCGGCTTCACGCCGCAATACGCCGGGCTCGAAGCGCTGTACCGCAAGTTCGCCGATCGGGGATTTGTCGTCTTGGGCTTTCCCTGCAATCAGTTTGGCGCGCAGGAGCCGGGCTCCGAGAAGGAGATCGCGTCCTTCTGTTCGGCGAATTACGACGTCACCTTTCCCCTGTTCGCCAAGGTCGACGTCAATGGCGATAACGCCCATCCGCTCTATCGCCTCCTCAAGCGCGAGGCGCCGGGAATTCTGGGCTCCGAAGCGATCAAGTGGAACTTCACGAAATTTCTAGTCGACAGCAAGGGACACGTCGTGAAGCGTTACGCGCCGACCGACACGCCCGAGCAGATCGCCAAGGACGTTGAGGCGCTGTTGTGACCGCCATCGACGCGCGCATGATCGAAGACGGCGATCCACTCGTCTTCGAGGTGAAGCTGCGCGATCAGGGAGGCGAAACCCAGCATCGCGTCACGCTGTCGCGAAAGGATCTGCTGCGCCTCGGCGGCGGCGCCGAGGCGCAAAAATGTATAGACGCCGCCTTCCGATTCCTCCTGGACCGCGAAGCAAAGGAGAGCATCCTCGCGCGCTTCGACATGAGCGTCATTGCTCGCTATTTCCCGGAGTTCGAGCAAAAGCTGCCGGAATATCTTGCTTGAAGCGTCATGCGGATTCCGGCTGATCCGTTCGCTTGGGCCGTGTCATTCCCGGCAGGCCGAAGGCCTGACCGGGAATCCAGAGCCGATCCAGAAACTGGTCTTGCTCTGGATTCCCGATCGCGCGCTACGCGCGCGTCGGGAATGACAGCCAAGCCGTTCGAAGGGGTTCCGGTAGCACTGTTCGCTGGGTTGAGACCGTCATTGCGAGCGAAGCGAATTCTCAAAACGCCGCGCGCAAACGCAGCCCAAAGACATTGACCGGACCGCGCGCGCTGTTATGCGCGGGATTGACCAGCAGCTGATAATCGAAGGTCGCATCGATATTCTTGCCGAAGCCGATCTTGTAATAGGCCTCCATATTCTTCTCGCCGGCGTAGGAGAGCGCGCCGTCGCCGATATAGACGCTGGTTCCGCCAAGTTCGAAGTAGCGCACGCGCGAACCGTGTAGTCCGCTGAAGGCGCCGGCGACGCCGATCTCGTCGTCGTCGCATCCCCAGAGCGCGCCGCCGGCGACGAAGCCGAATGCGACGGAGCGGTCGATATCCGTGTAATCGACCGTCTCATAGCGCCCGTCGGCCATGCTGGCGCGCAGGAAGAACCCAAGATGCGGCGCGACCTGCTGCTTGACGTTTATCCCGCCGCCGGTTTTCACGGCGCGCCCTCGCGCGGTGTCGACTCGCGGCGGGAAGTCGCCAGCGAGATAGGCGTATCGGATGACGTCATCGATTTTGCTCAGATAGCCGTTGTCGCCATAGACGAGAAATTTGATCGCGCCGGGCTGTTCGAAAAGATCATATCGCGCCTCGAATTCCGCGACGCCCATGAACTGTCGAAACAGTTGCGGCTCAATGTCGAAACTGTTCGGCGTCGTCGAGAGCTGAAACACGCCGCCGCGCGCCGTCCACCAGTCCTGCTTCCACTCTGCCGCGAGGCCGTAGGTGTAGCCCCAGGCGTCGGCCGCGTAGTCGAAGGCGCCCATCGTGTTGAACGCGAAGTTGAGAAAGCCGGTCGTTGGGTCGTGTGCGTAGACGTTGTCGTCGAACACGTCGCCAACGGCGAATTTCCCGAGCGTAACGACGATGCGATTCTTGTCGACCTTGCCCGAGATCTGGTTTTGCGTCGACTCAAGCACCTCGCTGCGTGAGCCTTGGTCCGGATCTCTTTCTCTTTCGCCGTCTTCGTTCAATCCGATGATCTGACGCAGGAAGTAACGCTGGAAGCGCATATAGGGCGCCGCGCGGCCGACCTTGGCGACCGCGGCGTTGACATAAGACGCCGCGCCGACCGAATTGGCGAGCCCGTAGCCGGCGTCTATCTCAGGGTTGAGGTAGACGGCGCCGCCGTCCCACAAGCGCAGGCCAAGGAAAAGATTGGTGGTCGAGCCGACATTGGCCTTGCCGCCGGAAGGAAAGCTGTTGGGGCCGTCATAGAGCGCGCGAAACCGAGGATAGGCCTGGACGACATTCGTCGTCTGCGCATGCACGCTGTAGCGTTCAGGGGCGTCCGGATCGCTGGCGTTCCCGCCATTGCCCGAATTCTGGCCGTCATGCGCGTGCTGGCCGTAGTGCAATTCGCCTAAAATCTCGCTCTTCGCGCCGAAATGGTAATTCAGACCGAATCGCAGCAGATGGTTCTCATTGCGCATGCGCGACGCATAGGAATAGCCGGCCCCATTGTCGAAGACCTGTGTGTTCAGCGACTGATTGAGGAAGAGATATTCGGCGCGCGCCGACCAATTGTCGGCGAAGGCGTATTCGAAGCCGGCGCCGATCGCATATTTCATCCGCGAGGATTGCGACCAGGGCGCGTAGAAAATCGCGTCGGGTCCGCCCGCGCCGAGCGTCAAGGTCGCCGGACCTCTCGCGCCGCCCGCCGCGACGCCGCCCGTGAGATAAAAGAGCGAGCGGTCCCATGCGTAGCCGACGCGCCCGCGAATGCTCGCGAAGAAATTCGCGCTGGAATTAGATGAGAGCGTGAAGACCGGCGGCGCCGGATAGGCGGGCGAAGTCAAATATGCGCCGGTCGGCCCGCGCCTGCCGTCGAGAAGGCTGAGATCGGTTTCGAAACCCCAGACGAAGGGGCCGCGCTGCCAATTATATCCGACCTGCACGCCGACGGTGACGCCTGGGCGCGTCACGCCACTCGGATAAAGATCGAAGGCGGGCGCACCGAAGCCGCTCGCCGCCTGCAGCCGCTCGCCTGCGTGCAGAGGAACGGCGCCGCCGAGGCTCGTACCCATATACATGCCGACCCAGCTGAACACCGGCGGCCGGTCTTCGCAGCGCGCCGCGTTCCCATGCAACGCGCAAAATGCAAAGCTAAGAGCGACGACAAAAGACAGGCGCGCGGCGGCGCTCGTCGGCGCTCCATGTCGAGGGGCGGCGACGCTCGATTTCGGGCTGGATCGAGGCCTGCGCATGCGCTGTTAAGAACCTTGCCGGCGGCGTCTCCGTTGGATAGCGATAAGGCTGCGCCAGAACCAAGCGCAGCGCGAATCATCCTTTGGCCAAATAGTAAAACTCTGTGACAGATTTTCGCAGCGACTATTGGCGCAGTCCTTGCTTTGAACTGTAAAAAACGGCCGCCAGCCGCGCATACAAAGGCGGGCCGCCAAGAGGGAGTTCTTGCAATGGACTCACGCATAACGCAGTTCGATGAACTGGCTGGAGCGGACGGCCGCACCCGCGCCCCTTATCGCAAGCTTTCGCAATGGCTCGCCGAAACCCCGCCCGAGCTCCTGGCCTCGCGGCGCGAACAGGCGGAGCTGCTTTTTCGTCGCATCGGCATCACCTTCGCGGTCTATGGCGCGCAGGAGGCGACCGAGCGCCTCATTCCCTTCGATATCCTGCCGCGCATACTCTCGCGCAGCGAATGGACGACGCTTGAAAAAGGTCTGATCCAGCGCGTCACCGCGCTCAACGCGTTTCTTGCCGACATCTACGGCGCCGGCGAGATCTTGAGGGCTGGAATCGTTCCTGCGGATATCGTCTATCGCAACCCGGCCTATTGCCCCGAGATGGCGGGCCGTCGCGTGCCCTTCGATATTTACGTGCATATCGCTGGCGTCGACATCGTGCGCACCGACGATCAGGGCTTTTTCGTTCTAGAGGACAATGCTCGGACGCCGTCTGGGGTTTCTTATATGCTCGAGAACCGCGAAGTGATGATGCGGCTTTTTCCCGAGCTTTTCGCGCTGCATCGCGTCGCGCCCATCGAAAACTATCCCGACGAGCTGCTTGCGACTTTGCGCTCGGTCGCGCCGCAGCGCGCCAACGGCGATCCGACGATCGTCTTGATGACGCCCGGCCAGTACAATTCAGCCTTCTACGAACATTCGTTTCTCGCCGATAAGCTCGGCGTCGAGCTTGTCGAGGGCCGCGATCTCTTCGTTCGCGACGACGTCGTCTATATGCGCACGACCGAGGGCCCGCGCCGCGTCGACGTCATTTATCGGCGCATCGACGACGACTTTCTCGACCCGCTGTGCTTCCGGCCGGATTCGGCGCTCGGCGTCGCCGGGCTGATGGGCGCCTATCAATCAGGCAATGTGACGCTGGCGAATGCAGTCGGCGCCGGCGCCGCCGACGACAAGGCGATGTACACCTACATGCCTGACATTATTCAGTTTTATCTGGGCGAAGCGCCGCTCCTGCAGAATGTTCAGACCTTCCGCTGCCGCGAAACGGAAGCGCTGACCTACGTCCTCGATCATCTCGATGAACTCGTCGTCAAGGAAGTGAACGGCTCCGGCGGCTACGGCATGCTTGTGGGACCGCATGCGACGAGGGCGCAGATCGAGGAGTTTCGCGCAAAGCTTAAGGCGCATCCGGAGATTTTCATCGCTCAGCCGACGCTGGCGCTCTCGACATGCCCCATTGCTATGGCGTCAGGCGTCGCCCCACGCCACGTCGATCTTCGGCCCTTCGTGCTGCAGGGAGCCAATGGCGCCCGCGTCGTGCCGGGCGGTTTGACCCGGGTCGCGATGACGGAGAAATCGCTCGTCGTGAATTCGAGCCAGGGCGGCGGCACCAAGGACACCTGGGTGATCGACGACGCGTGGAGCGCCGAAGAGGCGATGGGGCAAGCGTGAGAAGACGCTCGCAAACGCCGCGATGAACATCGATGATCTCCAAAGCGACTCATAAACGGACGTGCTGATGCTTTCCCGCACCGCCGACAATCTGTACTGGCTCGCCCGCTACATGGAGCGCGCCGACTTCCTGGCGCGCGCCATCCAGGCGTCGCGGCGCCTCGCCGCGCTGCCCAAGGCCTATGGCGGCGACGAAACCGAGTGGGAAAGCGTGCTGCTGTCGTCGGGCGCGTCGCTATCGTTCGATGCCTCCGGACGCCCCGTCGATGAAGCCAACGTCATCGAGTTTCTCACCTTCGCGCCGGAAAATCCGGGATCGATCCGCAACTGCCTGGAGCAGGCGCGCGCCAACGCCCGCGCCGTGCGCACGGCGTTGACCATCGAAATGTGGGAGTCGATCAACGACGCCTATCTGGAAATGCGCGCGCTAGAGTCGCGCGGCGTCGTCCCTTGCGCCGAGGAGCTGGCGCGCTTTCTCGAGGTCATCAAGCAGACGTCGCTGACCTATGACGGCGGCGCCTATCGCACCATGCTGCGCAACGACGCCTATTGGTTCTCGCGCGTCGGGCTTTTCATCGAACGCGCCGACAACACGGCGCGTTTGCTCGACGTCAAATATCATGTGCTGCTGCCCGAGAAGGAGATCGTCGGCGGTTCCCTCGACTATTTCCAATGGTCGGCCATTCTGCGCGCCGTGTCTGCGCATACCGCCTATCATTGGGTCTATCGCACGAGCATGAAGCCTTGGCTCGTCGCCGATCTGTTGATCCTCCGTCCGGAGATGCCGCGTTCGCTGATTTCCTGCTATGAGTCGATCGTGCGCAATCTCGACAATCTTGCCCGCGCCCACGGGCGCCAGGGCGTGTCGCAGCGTCACGCCCGCGGCGTCTACGGCAAGCTCGAAAAATTGAATATGGAGAGCGTCTTCCAGGGCGGGCTGCACGAATTCGTGCAATCCTTCATCTCTGAAAACAACCGACTGGCCGCGCTCATCTCCGAGCAATATCTCTTTTGAGCGAAATCTGATGCGCATCCGCATACGGCATGAAACGACCTATCGCTATGCGGAGCCGCCGCGAACGGCCGTGCAGCATCTTCGCCTGACGCCACGCAGTCACGACGGGCAGCATGTCGTCGACTGGCGCATCGACGTCGATCGCGATTGCCGACTGGTGCAGTCGGAAGACGCGTTCGGCAATACGCTGCACCGCTTCTCCGTGGACGGGCCGCTTGAGTCGATTTCCACAGTGGTGGAAGGGGAGGTGACGACCTTCGACATCGCCGGAGTCGTATCGGGCGCGGTCGAGCGCTTTCCGCCGGTCCTATTCATGCGCGACACGCCGCTGACGTCCCCCAACGTGGCGATCTGCGATTTCGCGCGCGAAACGACGTCGAAGGAAAGCGGAACGCTCTCGAAGCTCCATGCGCTCCTTGGCGCGATTCACGAATCACTCACATTCGACGCCGCCGCGACGCATTCGGGCACGACGGCGGCGGAATGTTTCGAGCATCGCAAGGGCGTCTGTCAGGACTATTCGCATCTCTTCATCGCCTGCGCGCGCGGGATCGGCGCGCCGGCGCGCTATGTGAGCGGCTATTTCCTCGGCAGCGATGGCGAGGATCAGGTCGCCGGCCACGCATGGGCCGAGGCCTATGTCGAGGATCTCGGCTGGGTGGCCTTCGATCCGACGCATGGCGTCTCGCCGCAGGAAAATCATGTGCGCGTCGCGATAGCGCTCGACTATCTGGGCGCGGCGCCGATCCGCGGCTCGCACTCCGGCGGCGGCGGCGAAACGCTGGACGTCAAAGTGCGCGTCGCGCGGGCGGCGGCCTTCAGCCAGTCGCAGTCGCAATCGCAGTAGCTGTCTCAGACTCCGATCAATTGACTGGCCGCGCTCTGGCGCGCGTCGGCGTCGCTTCGCGCGCGCTCGGCTAAGCCGATTTCATCGCACGGCGTGAAGCGCAGCCCGTCTTCGTCATATTGGAAATCGCATGCGTTGAGCGCGGCCACGACGCGCGGCCAGACGCCCTTCCTGTCCCAGCGATGGTAGCGCGTATAAGCCGTGTACCATTTGCCGAACCGCGGCGGCAGGCTGCGCCAGGGCGCGCCGGTGCGAACGATCCAGAACACCGCTTCGAGAAAAAGCCGATTGTCGCGGCCCCTACAGCCTGGGTCGCCTTGTTTTCCGGGAAGGACGGGAGCGACGGCCTGCCAATGTTCGTCCGACAGATACTGCTCAATCAATAGATCCTCCGTCGCGGCGCGTTGCGACGTCGACCCGCCGGACGCTTCGATGTGAAGGGCCGGGATGATCGATCGATATTTCTATCCTAGGTTGTAATTTTAAACAGCACAACCTATTTCGGCGCGGGGTCGTCCGGCGAAGATTTGCGTTCAGCCGCCGCATGAGACTGGACGCCAGGGCTCCGAATCCAGGTTAACGAGGGGGTCATCTCACTGCGTCATGGCCGCGCTTGTCGCGGCCATCCACGCGACGACACGAGGCAAATGTGAGGATATGAGGCGGAAGTACCGTCTCCGCGCGAAGCGTTTCGCGGTTGACCGGCGTGGATGCCCGGCACAAGGCCGGGCATGACGGCTGAGAGTGAGGCGAAATTATCTCGAGTTCGAAGCCCTGGGCTGGACGCGCGCGCGCTTGCGACTTGCGCGTCCCTGTGGCACACAGGCGCCGAACGCGTCGGACGCGATTTCATGCGTTTCGGGCGATCAAGCGCTGCAGTAGCTCAGTGGTAGAGCACTCCCTTGGTAAGGGAGAGGTCGAGAGTTCAATCCTCTCTTGCAGCACCAGCTCAATAATTTGTCTCTCAGTTCGACGTGACATGCGGGCGGGCGCGTAAAAGGCCGATCTTGCGCGCAGAAAAAAGCCCGCCAGAGGGTCCGGCGGGCTTTTTCGATGTTGTCGAGCGGATAGACGGCGACGCGAGGCGCCTCCCGTGGCCGGAGATCCTAAGAGAGGATCGAGTTCAAGCGAGAGAAGGCTTTTGAGCTGTAGTCTCTAAAGGGAAGGGTTTCGAAAAAGTCCTCAACGGCTTTGGGGTTCTGGCCCCAGGCGATCAGGAAGCCCGCCACCGCCAAAAGCAGCAGGGACAGCAACCCCGACGAGAGGCCGGCGAGAACCCCCACCGCCAGAACGACACCAATCTTGGTCCTGTTGCTCATCGCCATCGCTACGTCTCCTGATTGCGCCTCGTCCGCACTCATTTAGATCAACATGGTTAACCAACTATTAGCGCGCAAGTCCTGCGTCCGCGCGGCCTACGCGTGGGAAAAGCGCGGCGCTCGGCCGCTCATCAGACGCCAATTCGTGCTCGGGCGAGCGCGCCCGGTAGCGGCTTCGAGACAGGCCAGAGTCGATTCAGCAAGCGCGTCGCCAGGGCGACGGAAACCGGTCCTGCACCCGCGACTTGCTGCGACTGAAGGTTTCAGCCGGAGTAATAGCTGACGATCGCAGCGCCGAGAAAGAAACCGATCGCCCCTAGAATCATCAGTCTCGTTAAACCTTCCGGCATGAACTCTCTCCAGGCAGCGCCGCTCGCTTCAAATTAGCGGTCTCACCTCCAAGATCAAGAAGCGTTGCCCCACAGCGCGGCGATCGCGTAGGCGGAAAAGAAAAGAAAAACCGCAGGCGACGGGGCCTGCGGTTTTAAAAAAATTGCGTGCGCTTAGTAGTTATAGAAAGCGACGCAGACGCGGTTGCCGTAATAGTCCCAGCCCCAGCGCGCGCAGCGTGGCGGCGGAGCGGTCGCCGCGCCGACGACGGCGCCGCTGGCCGCGCCGATCGCCGCGCCGGCGAGGGTGCCCCCGGCGCGTCCGCCGGACGCAAGCGCGCCAATGCCCGCGCCGCCAAGTCCGCCGATCACGGCGCCGCCTGCTGCGCGTTCACCGGGAGTATTGCACGCCGTAAGCGGCGCGGCCGCCGCCAGGGCGGTCGTCAGCAGCAGAACTTTCTTCATGCGTTTCTCCTCAGGGTGACGCTGGATCGTCCGCATCCAGGCGGAGCGGCGCCGGACCAATCGATTGTATGCGCGCCGCGAGAGTCTGTACGACGCCGCGGCCGACGGCCGCTTGGGTAAGCCGCCAGCCGCATTGGCGTCGGGCGGAGTTTATTAAATGCCGTCTGCAATGACTGTCGCAAAAATACAACATCGCTCGAGTTTCAGGCGTTCGCCGCTTAGGAAAAGCCCGATACGCGACGAGTTTTCGCCATAAAGGAGCGCGAACGGCGCCCTTGGGATTGGACCGTAAATTTGCTAGCAGCCATTGTTGTTTGCTTTGAAGGACATCGCTCTCATGGATGCAGCCGCATGCGCGGAGGAATTTCGCCGCCGTCTCGACGCCGCCGCCGACGCCACTGAAACTGCGCTCGACGCGCTACTCGCGCCTGCGCCGCTTCCCGGCGAGATCGCCCGCCCCGCGCGCCTTCTCGAGGCGATGCGCTATTCTTCGCTCGGCGGCGGCAAGCGGCTGCGGCCCTTTCTCGTCATCGAATCCGCGCGACTCTTCGGCGTCGTCGGCGAAGCGGCGCTGCGCACCGCCTGCGCGCTTGAAATGATTCATTGCTATTCGCTCGCGCATGACGATCTTCCGGCGATGGACGATGACGATCTGCGCCGCGGCCGGCCGACGACTCACAAGGCCTTCGACGAGGCGACGGCGATCCTCGCGGGCGACGGGCTGTTGACCTACGCGTTCGACGTCGTCGCCGATCCGAAGACGCACCCGGACGCTGGCGTGCGCGCGGCGCTGGTGCTCGCCTTGGCGCGCGCGGCGGGGCTTGGCGGCATGGTCGGCGGACAGGCGCTCGACCTTGCCGCGGAAACCGCGGCGACGCCGCTCACGCTCGAGGAAACCTTGCGGATGCAGGCGATGAAGACGGGCGCTCTGTTGCGCTTCGCCGTCGACGCCGGAGGCATTCTCGGCGGCGCTTCCGTGTCGCAGGCGGGCGCGCTGACGCGCTATGGCGAAGCGCTGGGCGCGGCTTTTCAGATCGCCGACGACATTCTCGACGCAGAGGGCGATAGCGCCGCGCTCGGCAAGCGCGCCGGCAAGGACGCCGAACGCGGCAAGGCGACTCTTGTCGGTCTTCTCGGTCTCGACGCCGCGCGCGTGAGGCGCGACGCGCTGGTCGCCGAAGCGACGGCGGCGCTGCGCGAGACAGGACTGGGCGAGGGAACCGACATTCTCACGGAGGCCGCACGTTTCGTCGCCGCGCGGCGCAACTGAGGAATCGCGCCGATGTCCCGACTAGGACTGTCCAAGACCCGTCGGCGCGCCTCGGCGATCCTGGCGCCATTTCGTATTGTTCGCGCGCGCCCGCAGCTCTTTCTCAGTCTCGCGCTCGGCGTCATCGTCGGATTGCTTCTGCCGCAGGCGATGCAGCCGGTCGCACGCGCGCTCGTCGCATGGAACGCCGTAGCGCTGTGCTATTTCGTTCTCGTCTACCTGCTCATCGTCGGCGCCACGCACGACACCATTCGCGAGCGCGCCCAGATTCTCGACGAAGGCCGCTTCGTCATGCTGTTGCTCACGACCGCGATCGCCACAGCCTCTTTCGGAGCCGTCGTCGTCGAGCTTGGTTCGGTGAAGTCAATGGAAGGCTGGGAGAAGGGCGCAGCCATCGCGCTCACCATCATCACGGTGCTGAATTCCTGGCTGTTCCTGCACCTGACATTCGCCTTCCATTATGCGCATGAATTTTATTTCGAGGAGGAGCATGATCCGGACGAGCCGCCGACGGCGCGCGGCGGACTGCATTTTCCCAACACCAGGATGCCGCAATACATCGACTTCCTGTATTTTTCCTATGTCATCGGCGTCGCCTTTCAGACGGCCGACATTGAAACCTGCTCGTCGCAGATGAGACTGATGGTGGCGACGCATGGCATCGTGGCCTTTTTCTACAACACCACCATTCTCGCGCTCATGGTGAACGTCGCCAGCCAGTTGGTCTGAAGGACATATGAAGGAAGATGCGGCGGCGATAGACACCATCAAGACTGAAGCCGCGCGACTGCGCGCGATTTTGATCGGCTCGGTCGGCAATCTCGTCGAATGGTACGACTTTTACGTCTATTCGGCCTTTTCTCTTTATTTCGCCGATTCATTCTTTCCTGGCGAAGACCCCCTCGCGCAGATGATGTCGGCTTCCGGCGTTTTTGCGCTTGGATTTTTGATGCGGCCGATCGGCGCCTATGTGTTCGGGCGCATCGGGGACGGGCGCGGCCGGCGCGCCGCGCTGATGCTCTCGGTGCTGCTGATGTGTCTGGGTTCGCTCCTCATCGCGCTCGCGCCGACCTATGCGACGATCGGCGTCGGCGCGCCGGCGACGCTGCTCCTCGCGCGCCTCGTTCAGGGCGTCAGTCTTGGCGGCGAATATGGATCGAGCGCGACCTATCTTGCCGAGATGGCGCATCCCGAGCGGCGCGGTTTCTATTCGAGCTTTCAATATGTGACGATGATCGCCGGCCAATTGCTGGCGCTTTGCGTGCTGCTCATCTTGCAGAATGTCGTGCTCGACGCTCAGGCGCTGCGCGACTGGGGCTGGCGCATCCCTTTCGCCTTCGGCGCGCTGCTCGCCATCGTGGCGCTCTATATGCGCCGGGATCTTGCGGAAACGCCCGCCTTCAAGGCGTCGCGCGCCGAGCGGCGGCGCGGATCGCTCAGCGCGCTGCTCGCGCATAAGCGCGAGACGGCGACGGTCGTTGGACTGACGCTCGGCGGCACGATCGCCTTCTATGTCTATACGACCTACATGCAGAAATTCTTGAAGCTGTCCGTCGGATTGAGCGATGCGCAGACGACGTGGATTGCGGCCGGCTCGCTTCTCTTCGCGCTCTGTCTGCAACCGATCTACGGCGCCTTGTCGGATCGCGTCGGCCGGCGACCGATGCTCATCGCCTTCGGCGTGCTGGGAACGATCTTCACCGCGCCGCTCTTGTCAGCCATTCAGACGATGCGCGATCCATGGACAGCCTTTATTCTGATTTGCTGCGCTTGGTTGATCGTCGCGCTTTACACCTCGATCAACGCCGTGGTGAAGGCCGAACTCTTTCCGGCGGCGATCCGCGTCACCGGCGTCGCTTTGCCTTATGCAGCTACAGTTTCCGTTTTTGGCGGCTCGGCGGAATATGTGGCGCTCTGGTTCAAGGCGCAAGGCCATGAGAGCTGGTTCTTCTACTATGCGAGCGCCGCGATCTTCATTTCGCTCATCGTCTACGCGACGATGCCGGATACGAAGAGGAATTCGCGGATCGAGCGGGAAGAGATATAATATGATGTTCGGATACACGGGCCTTTCAGCCTTATGAAAGTAAAGGACGTGATCCGTTTGCTGGAGGAGGACGGCTGGTTTTTGGCCGCCACAAGAGGTAGCCATCGCCAGTTCAAACACCCGACCAAGGCGGGTCGCGCAACCGTCGCGGGCAAGCTTTCAGACGATATTTCTCCGGGAACGCTGAACAGCATTCTTAAACAGGCAGGTCTGAAGGAGAAACAGTGATGCGTTACGCAGTCGTGATCGAAAAGGCGGGCGATAATTATTCGGCCTATGTGCCGGACTTGCCGGGCTGCATCGCGACAGGAGCGACCATCTCCGACGTGGAGCAGGAACTCCGAGAAGCGATCCGATTCCATATTGAGGGACTGGAATCCGACGGTTTACCCGTGCCACCGCCTAGCGCCGTTGCGGAATATGTCGAGGCGTAAACCATGGTCTGCTCGTGAGCGCATGACCTTTGAACGAATTCTAGACCGGCTCCGCCGCTGGTCCTATGCCGAGGTCCGACAGGCGCACGGCAAGTTCGGGCGCGAGCATCGGCGTCGCAAGCTCGCTTGACGGAAGCTCCACGATCTCGGCGTAGCCGCTGGCGCCCAACCGGCGATGAATCCGGATCGTGGCGCGAATGGCGTCGACGACCCAGACTTCACGAACGCCATATGCCGCATAAATGCCGATCTTGCGGCCCTTGTCGTAATTGAGACTCGAATCCGCGACTTCGAGCGCAAGCAAGACAGCGGGGCCGTCGAGCGCCTTAAGGTCGAGATCGCGAGGGAAGACGCAGAAGTCGGGCTCGACGAACGTGCGGGCGTCAAGTCGCAGCGTCGTTTCTGGCGCAATGGTCAGATGGGCTGGCGCAACACGTTGCAAAAATCGATTCAGCTCAATCTTAATCCACTCATGCCGAGCCCCCTTGGGCGACAGGGGCACGACCTCCCCGCCGATGAGTTCGAAGTGTTCGTCTTCGTCGATGATGCCGACTCGGACCATTTCCTCGATTTCCGCGACGGTCCAGCAGCGCCGAGGCATGCCTTCGGCGGCCTGGGTCGAGAGTGGGAGATCGCTCGGGCGGAGATGCGAGTTCATGGAGGCTACGATAGCACTCCCGTGGAATTCCGTGAAACCGAACGATTGTGGCAGGCAAGCCTTCCCACCAGAGCCCTAAGCATCCTGAAGCAGGCAGGTTCGGCCTTGGTCTGCGCAATCGCTTCCGTATGAAATGAACACTGCGGCGTGATCGTTCAAAACGCTTTTTTCAGTCCCGCCTGACGCAAAATGGCATTAGCGGTGTGGCGGCTGGGAATTCCGATGGGAACGGCGAAATTGCGTCCAGTGACGGGATTGGCGCACCATGATGCAACCTGCGGCGCGCAATAATTCGCGCAAGGGACGATCGAACTGCGGCGCCATCACGCGACCGCCTGTTCGACCTCGCGCAGCGCGGAAATCTGCAAATACACCGATGCCGGGTCGACGCCGAGGTGGTTGTCCGCCAGCAGGTCGAGCGTCATGGCCGATATCTTCGCGAAGAGTTCGTCGAGCGTTGGAGCGTCAGCCGCCGCCGGAATTTCATCGCAATGGCCGCTCCAGACCGAAGCCGCGTCATCCCATGCGGCGGAAATTGTGAAAATGACCGGTTTTTTTTTCATTCCTCGTTTCTCCGCCGCGCGTCGCGTCAGTTATCCAAGAAGCTCCGCAGCTTCCGGCTCCTTGACGGGTGCTTCAGCTTCCGCAGCGCCTTCGCCTCGATCTGACGGATGCGCTCGCGCGTCACCGAGAACTGCTGGCCGACTTCTTCGAGCGTGTGGTCGGTGTTCATGCCGATGCCAAAGCGCATGCGCAGCACGCGTTCTTCGCGCGGGGTCAGCGACGACAAGACTCGCGTCGTCGTCTCGCGCAGATTCGACTGGATCGCCGCCTCGATCGGCAGCACGGCGTTTTTGTCCTCGATGAAATCCCCAAGATGCGAATCTTCCTCGTCGCCGATCGGCGTCTCCAGGCTGATCGGCTCCTTGGCGATCTTGAGCACCTTGCGCACTTTCTCGAGCGGCATGGCGAGCTTCTCGGAAAGCTCCTCGGGCGTCGGCTCGCGTCCGATCTCATGCAGCATCTGGCGCGAGGTCCGCACGATCTTGTTGATCGTCTCGATCATATGCACCGGAATGCGGATGGTGCGCGCCTGGTCGGCGATCGAGCGGGTGATCGCCTGACGAATCCACCATGTCGCATAGGTCGAGAATTTATAGCCGCGGCGATACTCGAATTTATCGACGGCCTTCATCAGGCCGATGTTGCCTTCCTGGATGAGGTCGAGGAATTGCAGGCCGCGATTGGTGTATTTCTTGGCGATGGAGATCACGAGACGCAGATTCGCCTCGACCATTTCCTTTTTCGCCTGCCGGGCTTCGCGCTCGCCCTTTTGCACCATATGCACGATCTTGCGGAACTCGGAGATTTCCAGCCCCGTCTCGGTCGCAAGCGCATGAATGTCGCCGCGCAGATCCTTGATGCGATCCTTGTCCGCGGCGACGAACTCCCTCCAGCCCTTGGAGCCGAGCTTGGCGACGCGCATGACCCATTTGGGGTCGAGCTCCGAGCCGTGGAACTTGTCGATGAAGTCTTCGCGCATCACGCCGTGGCTGTCGGCGAGCCGCAGGAGCTTCGTCTCATAGCCGATGAGTCGCTTATTAATGTCGTAGAGCTGCTCGACCAGCGCCTCGATGCGGTTCTGGTTCAGCGAAAGCGATTTGACGTCGGCGACGATTTCCTTCTTGAGCGTCTTATATTTGCGCTCCTGAGCGGGCGTCAGGGTCTCGTTCTTGAGCTTGTTCTCGACGTTCTGGTCCTGGAGCCGGCGCAGCTTCTTATAGGCGTCGGCGATGCGCGCGAAGGTTTCGAGAACCTTCGGCTTCAGTTCCAATTCCATCGCCGAGAGCGACACGGAGTTCTCCATGTCGTCTTCTTCCTCGAAAGACTCTTCGGCGGGCGGGACGTCCTCCTGCAGCCCGGCGGGCGGGGTCCGCGGCGCGGTCGCCGGCGCCAGGTCGGCGGCGGACGCCGGCTCAGCGGTCTTCGTCGCCTTGCCCTCGGGGCCGGCGTAGGTCGCCTCAAGATCGATGATGTCGCGCAGCAGGACCTTGCCGGCTTCCAATTCCTCGCGCCAAATGATGATGGCCTGGAAGGTCAGCGGGCTCTCGCAGAGCCCGGCGATCATCGCTTCGCGCCCGGCCTCGATGCGCTTGGCGATGGCGATTTCGCCTTCTCGCGACAGAAGTTCGACCGAGCCCATCTCGCGCAGATACATGCGCACGGGGTCGTCGGTGCGATCGGCGGGCTCCGACGTGCGCGTCGCCACGGCGGTCGCGCGAGGGGTCTCGACGAGCTCGCCGCCTTCCGGTTCTTCTTCCTCGGGGCTTTGTTCTTCGGCCTCGACGTCGTCCGGGTCGTCGCCCTCAGAGACGGTGATGCCCATTTCCGAGAGCATCGCGTAGACGTCCTCGATCTGATCCGACGACACTTCCTCGGACGGCAGCACCGCGTTCAGCTCGGCATAGGTGACAAAGCCGCGTTTTTTCGCGAGCTTAATCATCCGCTTGACGGCGGCGTCGTTGAGATCGAGAAGCGGTCCGTCGGAAGCCTCCGTCGCCGCTACGGTTTCGTTCTCGACCTTATTTTCGTCTTTCTTCGCCATCCACAAGCTCCAAACGCCTCGCCCCGGATCGGCTTTCCCCGAACCAGGCAAGGCGCAAGTTTTCTAAAATAAGCCAGAGAGGCCGGCCCTCTCTAAGCCAAGGCGCGGCAAGCGGACCAAAAAAGCCCGACCGACCGCGGAAAAACCATCGCCCCGCCCCCTAGCGGCGCGCTTTCCGTCCCCTCTTCGCCAAGAGTCCTCGCCACGGCGCCAACCCATGCGAATTCATAAGTTGCGCGACGGCCGGCCGGAAAGTGATCCGTAACCTTCCACCGCTGCTTCTGCGCCATCTAGCGCAGACAACTGGGTCTGAATATCCTTCAGCCGCGCGTGATCCCGCTCGTTTGGGTTGTCGGCCAGCAGCGCTTGCACCGCGCGCAACTCTCTATTTAACGCCAATGATCTGCGATGCAAGGCGAAAGCCTGTCGCAGGCTCTCGCCGGCGTCCGCGGCCGCGGCCTCAGGGCGCACGCTCCACAGCGTCGAATGGGCGGCCATCGCCTCGAGCCGGGCGACCGTCCGCGCAAGTCCGAGCGCCGCCAAAAACGGGTGAAGCTCAAGTTTATCGCTCGCGTTGCTCTCCGCGAACCGCAGGAGCGCGTCGCGCAAGTCGCGCGCGTCGGCGGACTCAAGATCAAGCGTGGCCAGATCCTCCGCGCGGGAGTCGATGAGATCTGGATGATTAATGAGAATCAGCAGGATAAGCGCCTCGCGCGGCGCAATCGCGGACTTGACGCCGCGAAACAGCGGCGAATTCGCCAGGCCTGGACCAATGGTTAAGGCGCCCTCGTCGGAAGCGCGCCGGCGACCGCTCGCGCCTCGCCGCGCGCCGTCCGGGCGTCGAAATGGGGCGCGTCGGTCGCGACTGAAGAGGCGGTCAAGCCGCTGCGCCAGCTCCTGGAGGTAGTGACGTCGCAGGTCGTCATCGCCGATCTGACCAACGATCTCGCGCAGCCGCCGCTCGAGCGCGGCGCGCCGCTCGGGCGTATCCAACGTCGCCGCATCGGTCTCGCGCATCCACAGGAGATCGACGAGCGGCAGCGGGTGGTTCAACGCTTCCGCCAGCGCCTCCGACCCGCTTGAGCGCAGCAGTTCGTCAGGGTCCTGGCCGTCCGGCAGAAGGACGAATCGCAGCGAGCGCCCGGGGCCAATCAGCGGCAGCGCCGTATCCACCGCCCGAAAGGCCGCTTTCAATCCGGCCTTGTCGCCGTCGAAGCAGAGGATCGGCTCCTCGGCCAGGCGCCAGAGCAGGGCGCATTGCTCCGGCGTCAGCGCAGTGCCCAGGGGGGCGACCGCGTTGGGGAAGCCCGCGGCGGCCAGCGCGATAACGTCGACATAGCCCTCGACGGCGATCACCGCGCCGGCCTCATGCGCCGTCTTGCGGGCGTTGTGCAGATTGTAGAGCGTCGCGCCCTTGTGAAAGAGCGGCGTCTCGGGGGAGTTGAGATATTTCGCCTGGGCGTCCGCCTCCAGGGCGCGTCCGCCAAAGGCGATGACCCGTCCGGCGCGGTCGCAGATCGGAAACATCACCCGATTGCGGAACCGATCGTAGGGAACGGCGATATCCTCGCCGTGAACGAGGAGGCCCGCCTCGATCATCGTTTCGACGCTTGCGCCCTTGGCGGCGAGGTGATCGCGCAGCGCATGCCGCTCGGGCGGCGCAAAACCCAGGCGGAATTTTTCGCGCGCGGCCAAGGAAATCTGTCTGCGGTCGAGATAGGCGCGCGCCTCGCGCCCTGCGGCGCCGGCGAGCTGCTTTTCGAAAAAAACCGCCGCCGCCTCCAGCGCCTCGCCCAGCGTCGCGCGCCGTCGGTCCTGTTCTTGCTGCTCTTTGGTCTCGACGGGCAGGGGCAGCCCCGCGAGGGCCGCCAGTCTCTCCACCGCCTCGGGGAAGGAGAGCCCCTCCGTCTCCATGACAAAATCGAAGATGTTGCCGTTCTTCCCCGCAGAGAAGTCGAACCAGCGCATCTTCTGGTCGTTGACGTAAAAGGAGGGGGTCTTTTCGGCGTTGAAGGGCGAAAGGCCCCGCCACTCTCTGCCTTCCTTCCTGAGCTTGACCCTCTGGCGCACGACCTCGGAGACGGGCAGGCGCGCCCGTATCTCATCGAGGAAGGAAGGGGAAAAGCGCATAGGGTGTCCCTAGCACTACTCCTTCTCGGCAGGGAACAAATTCACCGCGATGCCCATGATTCACAGCTGATCCGCTCGCCGAATATACGGCGCAAGGCCCGGGCTATCAGCGGCGCATCAATGCCGTGCTGCGCAGCTATGTGAAGCAGCGCAAGGCGGGTTGAGCGCTGCTAGTCCGACACGACCCGCAGCGGCGCTGTGAAGTCGGGCAGCGACTCAAAGCTGATTGGACCGCCGAATGTCAGGCGCACCGCCGGCGGCTCGACCGGCTTGAAGTGGCGGTCCATGACGCCGACCCCGCAAACCGCGCCGGGGGCGAGGCCGTTGACGCATTGCTGATAGAGGGCGTCGCTCGGCAGCAGCGACCCATAGGCGTAGGTGATCTGGTCGGAGCGCGAATTGAAGATGTTGAAGGCGTCGAGCTGGATGCGCCAGCCGTCCGCCCAGCGATAGCCGAGCCGCGCGTTGAGGGTGCCAGTGGCGGGCGAGGTGAAATAGCCATCCGGCGTTAGCGGCCGCGCGCCGAAATAGCGGTATTTCATGCCGGCGAACCAACCGGTGGCCTCGCCGATTTCGAGCCCGCCCATCGCCACGATCGCGGGGGCGTTGAAGAGATAGTTGCCAGGGGCGTTGCCAAGGAAGGTTCCGTAAGGCAGCGTCTCCGCCGTCGTCAGTTCGGCATAGCTGAGCCACGCATTTTGATCGACGCCGCGGAAGCGCGTATTCACGATGGCCACATTGCCGTCGAAGCTGATCCAGGACACCGGATGATAGTGATTGGCGATTTCGATGCCGTAGCGGCGGCTCGGGCGGCCGAATTCCGTCGTGCCGGCGTCGCCGACATATTGATTTTCGGAATCGAGATTAAGCCAGAACAGGCTCACGCTTGAGTCGAGTCCCTCGATGAATTTGGTGCGCCAGCCGATTTCCGCGCCGCGCGACTTCACGAGCAGCGGAATGCGCCCGACGACGGAGAAGCTGTCGAGGTCGAGACCCTCGATGCCGCCGATTTCCGCGCTCGCGAAGCTCTGCACGGTGCCGCGCGCGTCGGTGGAATGGAATCCCTCTCCGAAATTCAGGAACATCTCGGTCGCATACCAGGGACCGAGAATGATCGAGGCCTTAGGACTGAAGATAGACGCGTCTTTCTGACCATTGTTAAAGGGACCGGTCCATAGAAAAACCGGCAGCCCGGCGCTGTTCAAGACTTTGGGAGCGTCGGCCAGCGTTTGAATCGAGTTGGTGGCGGCTGAATAAAGGTCGACGCGCGCGCCTGCCACCGTTCGCAGCCATGGCGTCCAACTCACCGTCGTATCGGTCCAGAAGCCGATGCTGCCCTCTCCGACATAATCGTTTCGGATCGAATCGTAGATGTTGCGGCGGAAGCTTTCCTGCAGGCCCAGACGGATGTCGTCATAGCGACCCTGAAGCCCGAAGCGGGTCTGGACGGGAAGGCCGAAGGAGTTCCAGGCGATCCCATGCTGAGCGTTGACGCCGACGATCGTGCGCCGGTCGAACTGGCGGAACTGATCTCCGACGTCAGGATGCGCGAGGTAGTAAGTGAAGTTGTTGTAGAGCTCCAGAGTCGAGCGGATCGCATAGGCTTCGACGCGCGAATAGTGATTGCCCTCTGTCTGGCTCCATCGTCCAGAGAGCGAAAAACGAGTCGTGTCGCCGCCGTCGGTCGGGTCCGTCGTGCCCCATAGCGACAGCAGGCCGGAATTCACGGCGCGCATGGGAATCTGATCGGTCGAATACCAGCGGTTGGCGTAGGCCATTGCGGTCAGAGACAATCCGTCGCTCTGCGTGCCGCGCGTCCAGCGCAATACGCCGTTGATCTTCTTTACTTCGTCGCCGCGCTCCCAGGGACCGTTGTAAACATTCATTTCAACGGCGCCGTAGGCGTCGCCGCCATAGATATCTTTATAGGGCTGGATCGCGAAACCGCGGCCATAGCCGAAACTGCCGCCTGTTCCGGAGAAATAGCCTTTGTCGATTTTATCGATGTATTGGATGTAGATCGAGCCGGCCGAAGAGAAATCTCCGTCTTCGGCCGCGTAGGGCCCTTTGTGCACTAGAATCGACGACAACAGCTCGGGCATGAGGAAATTTGTGTCGGCGTAGCCTTGCCCGTGGCCGTGCGTGCGCATGTTCAGCGGCATGCCGTCGAGATAGAGCGCGAGATCGGTTCCGTGATCGAGGTTGAAGCCGCGCAGGAAATATTGGTTGGCTTTGCCCTCGCCTGAGTGCTGCGAGACGATCAAGCCGGGCACGATTTCAAGCGACTCGCTTGGACGCGAATAGGGATAAGCCGTCACTTCCGCGCCGGTGTAGAACTTGTCGCTCGACGCCGTGAGCGGCGGCGGTTTTTGCCCGACCGACACCGTGGGATCCTGAATGGCTGGCGTTTGACGAACTGGGCCGCGCGTCGCTTGCCCACTCGGTCGCGATGGCCTCGCAGCGGTGCTGGCCGCCGGGCGCTGACCGCCGACATTGATCGTTGGGAGCGCGGTGAATTGCGCCTGCGCCTCAGCGCCAATAAGCGAAATCGCGATGGCGAAAGCGGATACGGAAGCGGCGTTTCTGCGGTTCATTCGGCGTCACCCAACATACGCGTTATTGTGATTTTTTTTGAAAATTGTCTTACGCGATGCGTTGGGTCAATTGGCTCAATGCAATTTGCCGAAAGCGTTGCCGATTTATCACAGACGAAGCGCTCTAGCTGGAATGGTGCGGGTGGCGGCCGGTCGTGTGGCGATCGACGTGGGGCGTTTCGCCCTGCTCGAGATCCGCCGGCAAGACGACGAGCTGCCCGTATCGAACGCCGCGCTCGCCGATCACATGGCCGGCGAAGTGCTCGACATCCGTCTTCTGGCCCTTAAGCAGCGACACTTCGAGACAGGTCGCTTCATCGATGTGCACGTGCAGCGTCGCGATCGACATGTCGGCATGAGAGTGATGGTCATGCATCAGTTTTTTCGACAGCTGCCGCGTCTCATGGTCGTAGACGTAAACGAGCGCCGCCATGCAGGGGCGGGCGTTGTCATCGGCTTCTGGCGTTTTCAGCAGCCCGGCGCGGACGAGATCGCGAACGGCCTCGGAGCGATTTCGATGGCCGCCTGCCTCCATATACTGATCGAGCGCGCTCATCAGCTCTTCGTCGATCGTTATCGTTACGCGCTGCATATGAGGGCTCCGGCTGTTCGCGCCTCCGCCATGCGGTCCAACCCAACAAAAAGTCGGGCAAGCGCGACCACTATTTCATTACGCTAAGGCGCATTGGCCGCCAATAGCCGTCGCGATTTGAAGTCGGCCGTTAGCTGAAGCGCCGACGCGTTGGGTTTCTGCGGCTAACATGTTTCTCCAGGGCGTGGCCTCGCATGCGTTTGGCCACCGTGTCGCGCGCTCCCGAAGAATCGCTACGCGGATCGCTTGAGCCAAATATTCCGGCGAGCCGGTCCCTGACGTTAACCATGTGATCTGTAGATGCGCGGGAAGGCTTTGGCGGGCGTATGCGTAGCTGGCTTCATCCCATCGATGATCGTCGAGACATTTGGGCTCGCCTTTTATCGGATGAGTATTGACCAGCGCGCGATGGGCGCTATTGTCTGCATCCGTGCGGTTTTTGAGATTTTTTGGGAGGACTCTATGGCGCGCTCATCGGACAATCCACAGAACAAACGTCGAGGCAAGAAAGCCCTCGGCGTGATGGGTGTATCTTTGTCGCTCGCGGGCGCTGCCTGCGTCGACAGTTCTCCTGCTGACGCTTCGACGGCTCCCACGACGGGCCGGACGCGCACGATCGATCTGCGCGAACAGGAAGTGTTCGACGTGGGGCTGAATTCGTTCCGCCTTTTCGATCGCGAAGAAGTCCCGGCCGTCAAGACCGAGCAGGTCGCTTGGTGGTGGGGCGGATGCCGCGGTTGTAGGGGCTGTGGCTGCCGCGGATGTCGGGGCTGCGGCTGTCGCGGCTGTGGCTGCCGTGGTTGCGGGTGACGCACTACTGCACATTTGACGGCTGAGTCGGTTCCGATAGGCCGTCGGCGCTTCGGCCCGAGGACGTGGGCCGAGGCGTGCAGTAAGATCGTGCGGAACATTTATAGTGTTCCGCGCAGGTCTGTGGGTCTACGTTCGTCTCTCGGATTCCTGAATCGAACAAAATCTCGTCGCTCCTGGGCGCGACGAGACGGGGGGCGCGCGACAGCCAAATGACAATTGACGTATCTAAACCGCTTGCGCCGAAGCCGGTTTCACAAGAGCGGTTAGTCAACGCCCTTCGATTCGCGCCAAATTTTTCTGTCTATGTCCTGCCGCCTGACGCTGTCTGCCTTTATTCGGAGGACAGAAAGTTTTTCCTCCGTGGCGCGCTCTATTGCGCGCTGGCCGAGCGTATCGGCGCGGGAGAGGACGCCGACGCCATACGCCAGGCGCTCTCCGCAGAGTTTCCCGTTGATTCAATAGACGAGGCGTTCAAGCGCCTGCTCGATCGCCGCTTCGTCGTCCCAGCGGGCGCATCCGATGGCGTTGCGGCGGGCTATTGGGCGAGTCTCGGCTTACAGCCGGAAGTCGCCGAGAAAAATCTGCAAAAGGTCTCCGTTCAGATCGAAGCGCTCGGGATCAGCGGCGCGCGGGAGCTGGAGAAGGCGCTGGGCGTTTTCGGCGTTAAGGTCGTGAAGCGCGGGGGCGATCTGACCATCGCCTTGGTCGGCGATTATCTTGAAGGTCAGCTCGCGGAGTTCAACCGCCGGCGGCTCGAGGCGAAGCAGGACTGGCTGCTGGTGCAGCCTTCCGGTGTTTTCCCGCTGGTCGGCCCGATCTTCAGCCCGGGCAAGAGCGCCTGTTGGAGATGCCTCGCCGATCGCATGAACTGGAATCGACAGGTCAAGGCTTTCCTTGGCCGCAAGGAGGCGCGCTGCGTCGCTGTCTCGCCGCTTGGCGCCAATCCACTCGGCCTGAGCGGCGCTGGCATCGCCGCCGCGGAGATCGCCAAGGCGATCGCCAGCGGCTTCCGCACCGATCTGCGCCAGCACATCGTGAGCCTGGACATGCTGGGCTCGACCGTCGCACGGCATTATGTGCCGGCTCGGCCGCAATGCCCAAGCTGCGGCGACCCCGAGCTGCGCGATCCCGCGCGAACGCCCACGCCCATCCCGCTGCATGCCGGCAGCGCGAGCGTCGTGACGAGCGGAGGCTACAGATCGGTCGCGCCGAGCGACACACTTGCCCGCAATCGCAAGCATGTGAGCCCGCTGACCGGCGTCGTATCGCATCTTGATCGGATCCAGAGCCAACAGCCGCTCGACGCGAGCTTCATCGCCAGACATAATTTTTCGCCGCGCCCCGAAACCGTCGACGCCCTTCAGGCCGGGCTGAGCGGAGACAGCTATGGCAAGGGCAGCGTCGCCGAACAGGGCGAAGCCAGCGCGCTGATGGAGGCGATCGAGCGCTACTGCGGGATTTTCCAGGGCGACGAGATCAGGACCGTCCGACGATTCGCGGATTTCCCGGCCGGCGAGGCGATCCTGCCCGACGACATCCTGCTCTATAGCGACGCGCAATATGAGCAGGGCGCGAAAAGCGGCGGCTGCGGCGAGGGCGCACAGCGCTTCGATCCCGCCGCCGAGACGGAATGGTCGCCCGTGTGGTCGCTGCGCGACGAATGTTTCAAATACGTTCCCACCGGCCTTCTTTATTTCTTCCACGAGTCCGACAGCGCGAATCAGATCAGCGCTGATTCGAACGGTTGCGCGGCGGGCAATACGATCGAGGAAGCCATTATTCAGGGTTTCCTCGAACTGATTGAGCGGGACGCATATGCGATCTGGTGGTACAACCGTTTGCGTCGTCCGGAGATCGATCTCGACAAGCTCGGCGACAGCTATGTGCGCGATCTGCGCGCGGTGTTCGCCAGAATGGGGCGAGACGTCTGGGCGCTGGACGTAACGAGCGATCTCGGCATTCCAGTCGTCGTCGCCGTCGCTCATTGGACCGAGGACGGACGGGAGTATATCGAAGTCGCGGCGGGCGCGCATTTCGATCCAAGGATCGCGACGCTGCGGGCCATGACCGAACTCAACCAGTTTCTTGCCATCGACAGCCTCGGCGGCCGCCCCGAGCTCGGGCCCGACGACGATTATGGCGGCGACCCTCTGCCGCTGCGCAAGCACGCCTATATGCGGCCGCAGGGCAAGGCGTCGTTCGGGCGGTCGCGGTTCAAGAATTTCGCCCAACTCGACGGCCGCGACCAGGTGCTGGCCTGCGTCAAGCTCGCCGCGCGGGCTGGGCACGATTTCCTCGTCCTCGATCAGACGCGTCCGGATATTGATGTGCCGGTGGTTCGGGTGATCGTTCCGGGACTGCGGCATTTCTATCGCCGCTTCGGCCCCGGCCGTCTCTACGACGTGCCCATCGCGCTGGGTCTGCGCAAGCGGCCGGTGCGCGAAGCCGATGTCAACCCTTTGTTCCCCCGCACCTAATTTGCCTAGCGATACGTCCCAACCGCCGGCGCGGCTCTTCGCGCGACTCAATCCTGGCGTCACGCTCGAGCGCAACGCCGCGGGTGGGCTCACGGCCCTTTTCGATGGTCGGAGCGTGGAGTTCGGAAAGTTTGGCGCCGATGTCACAGAGCGCGCCGCCGACTTCGACACGGGCGTGGCGTTCGATGGCGAGCCGGACGACGAGATGAGCGAACTCGTCCGAAGACTCGCGCTTTACGGACTGGTGGAATATCGCCTGGCGCGCGCGCCGAGCGGTCCCGATCTCATCGTCGTCGAGCCGCAGATGCGCGATTATGCGCCACGGATGATCGAAATCGACGAGGATTGCGCTCTGACGTTGTCGCGCTTCGCCTATATGCGGCGGCGCGGCGCCGACATGGTGCTCGAATCGCCGCGCGCATGCGCGCTCTTCCGACTGTGCGATCCCAGCGTTGCAGCAATGATCGCGCATCTGTCGGAGGCGCGTACGGTGAGAGAGCTTCGCGACTCGGCCGACTTTCCCGGTGTCGAGCTGCTGGCGCTGCTCCTCGACGGCGAAATCCTGTTCACGCCCGGTCCGGGCGCCGACAAAGCGCTGCGCGCGGCCGAGGGCGACGAGGATCTCGTCTTGTGGGACTTCCATGATCTGCTGTTCCACGCCCGCAGCACGAACGGGCGTCACGCTAATCCTTCCGGCGGGATCTATGCCCACGCCCATCTCGCAGCGCTGCCGCCCGCGGTACGGCCGAGCTGGCCGGGGCCGGCGATCGACCTGAAGACGCTTGAGACGGCGCCGCCTTCGGCTTTTGCGACATTGCTGCGGCGCCGACGCTCGATTCGCGTCTTCGATGAGCAGCGTCCGATCACGCTGACGGAGGTGGCGCGGCTCCTCGACGGCGCCGCACGAATCATATCGCGAAAGCGAAAGACTGACGAAGACGAGGATGAGTCCGAGGTCGCCCCTCGCCCCTATCCATCGGGTGGCGCGAGCTACGAATTGGAGCTCTATCTCGCCGTCGACAGATGTGAGGGTCTGGCGCGCGGCTTCTATCATTACGACGCCAACCAGCACGCTCTTGTTTTGATCGAGACGAACGCGCATTGGCTCACGGCCATGCTGGAGGATGCGCAATTCGCCATGGGCGCGCCGGCGGTCCCGCAAGTCCTCATGACAATGTCGGCGCGGTTCAGCCGCGTGTCCTGGAAATACAGCGGCTTCGCCTATGCGCTCGTTCTGAAACACGTCGGCGTGCTGATGCAGACGCTCTATCTGATGGCCACGGAGATGGAGATCGGCGCCTGCGCCGTCGGCGTCGGAGATATCGACCTCTTTGCGAAGATGACGGGCCTCGCGTTTCACGTTGAAGGGTCAGTCGGCCAGATCGCGATCGGACGCGGCGTTCAGAGCGATTCAACGCCGCTCGCCGATTGACGGCGCGTCGCCAGCGCGACTGACAGATCGGCGGTCAGGAATCGTCCAATGACTGGCGCAGCACGACGAGATGTTTTGATCGGGGCAGGGACATCCGCCATGGCGGCCGCGACCGCCCCATGGTCGCTCGGGGCGCTGGCTCAGAACACCCGTCCCCTTCCCGCATCGGAGTGGGACTACTGCACGATCAAAGACCTCTTCGCCGCTTTGCGGGCGCGAAAGATTTCCGCGCTGGAGCTCGCAGATCGCGCGATTGCGCGCATCGAGACGGCGGACCGGCGCGTCAATGCCGTCGTTGCCCGAGACTTCGAACGCGCGCGCGAGGCGGCCAAGGCGGCCGATGTCGCGCTGTCTCGCGGGGGAGCGGGCGCATTGCTTGGCGTCCCGATGACGGTGAAAGAATCTTTCAATATTGCCGGACTGCCGACGACCTGGGGCGACCCGCAGTTCAAGCGCTTCATGCCGCAAGAAGACGCCTTGGTCGTCGCTCGCTTAAAGAATGCGGGCGCTGTCATCCTCGGCAAGACCAATGTTCCGCTGATGCTGAGCGATTGGCAGACCTACAATGACATCTACGGCACAACCAATAATCCTTGGAGTCTTCGGCTCACGCCAGGAGGATCCTCGGGCGGCTCGGCGGCGGCGCTTGCTTGCGGTTTCGGGCCGCTGTCGATCGGCTCGGACCGTGGCGGTTCGTTGCGCGCGCCAGCGCATTATTGCGGCGTCTATGCTCACAAGCCGACCTCTGGCCTTGTGCCTAATCGCGGACTGACCCCGCCGGGCGCCCCGCCTTTGCCGCGCCCTTGCGATCTCGGAGTCATCGGTCCAATGGCGAGAAGCGCTGCGGATCTCGCGCTTGCGCTCGATGTGATCGCCGGACCGGACGAGGAGCGCGCCGGCGCCGGCTACCGACTGGCTTTGCCCTCCGCGCGGCACGATAACCTCAAGGGCTTTCGCGTTCTCGTCATCGACACGCATCCGCTTGGCCGGACCGCGAACGTGGTGCGGGCGGCGCTCGGTCGATTGTCGGAGCGGCTCGTCCGTGCGGGGGCGAAACTCGCGCACGCCAGTCCTTTGCTGCCCGACCTTGCCGAATCGGCGCGCCTCTATGTTCGGCTGTTGTCCGCATTTTGGGGCGCGGATTTGCGACCCAGCGTCTATGCCAGGCTTCGCGGCGCGGCCGCAGCGCTGTCGCCCCGGAACCGGAGCCTCGCGGCCGAACGTACGCGCGGCGCGGTCATCAGCCATCGGGATTGGCTCGCGGCCGACGGGGCGCGGAGCGAACTTCAGGAGCGATGGCGAGAACTCTTTCGTGAGTGGGACGTCGTGCTCTGCCCGGCGATGCCGACGCCCGCTTTTCCGCACGATCATTCGTCGATCGAGTCGCGACGCATCGAGATCGACGGCCGCACCTACGCCTACCTCGATGCGCAAATCGTGTGGGCGGAGCTTGCCACGACCGCCGGCCTCCCGGCGACCGTGGCGCCGATCGATCGAACCGAGACCGGTTTGCCGATCGGCGTGCAGATCATAGGACCTTACCTCGAAGATCGCACCACGATCGGCTTCGCCGAACTCCTTGAGCGGGAGTTCGGCGGTTTCGCGCCTCCGCCGGACTATGCGTAGGTGATGAGCGCGTCCGTAACGCCGTCATCGGCGCGCTTCGTTCCCAACTGGCGCATCGCCGGTGTCGGCGAGCGGCTTCAGGTAGTCTCCATAACGCCAAGAACAGCGCTGACCTTCTGCGCCAACTGCTCGATCGAGAATGGCTTTGGCAGGAAATTTACGCCGCGATCGAGCACGCCGTTGTGAATCACGGCGTTCCGCGAGAAGCCCGTTGTAAACACAATCTTCAGGTCGGGGCGACGGCGCAGCGCCTCTTCCGCGAGCGCGCGACCGTTCATGTCCGGCATGACAATGTCGGTGAATAGCAGATCGATATCAGGATTGGCGTTTATAAGCGCAAGCGCCTCGACGGCGCTCGCCGCAGCGAGCACGCTGTACCCCAAATCCTGGACCATCGCGACGGCGACGCTCCGCATCCGATCCTCGTCTTCGACGACGAGGATGAGCGTCTGCGGTGAACCTCGGAAAGCCATCCCGGCAGCGCTCGGCTCACGCCTTGGACCGGCGACTTCTCCCTCGCCAACGAAGCGTGGCAGATAGATCTTGACCGTCGTGCCCTGGCCAATCTCCGAATAGATTTTGATGTGTCCGCCTGACTGCTTGACGAAACCGAACACTTGACTGAGGCCGAGCCCCGTTCCTTTGCCAGGGCCTTTGGTGGTGAAGAATGGCTCAAAGGCTTTGGCGATAATTTCCGGCGGCATGCCGGTTCCGGAATCGCTGACGGCGACCAATACGTATTGACCCTCCTTCACTTCGGCGTGTTCCCGCGCGTAGTTGTCGTCGATGTAAGCGTTCGAGGTCTCGATCGTCACCTTGCCTTCGTCGTTCATCGCATCGCGGGCGTTAACCGCCAGATTCAATATCGCGCTCTCAAGTTGGTTGGGGTCGACGTGGATCCGCCAGACCCCGCTCGCGAGAACCGTCTCGACGTTGATGGATTCGCCAAGGGTGCGCCGGATCATCTCCGCCATCCCGCCCACCAACTTATTGGCGTCCACGGTCTGGGGCGCGAGCGGCTGCTGACGCGAAAAGGCGAGCAGGCGATGAGTTAAGGCTGCCGCGCGATCGACGCATTCCATGGCCTTGTCGATCAAGCTATCCTTGTCGATCTCGCCGCGCGCCATCTTGCGCTTCAGGAGGTTGAGGCATCCGACGATGACGGCAAGCATATTGTTGAAGTCATGCGCCAAGCCGCCCGTAAGCTGCCCGACTGCTTGCATTTTCTGCGCTTGCCTGAGTTGGCTTTCCACGCGTTCCCGCTGTTCGCTTTCCTCGGCGGCCTGCTTGAGCGCAATTCGAAGCGCGACATTGGCCGTCTGAAGTTCGGCGACCTGCCTCTGTCGGTCTTTGAGGGTCGCCCAACCCAGGAGAGCCGCTGACAGGAGAGCGCCTGCAACGCCAATCTGCGTCAACGTCACCGTCCAGCGCATTTCGGCGTTTCTCGTCGTCAAAAGGCGCTCTTCTTCGGCGAGCATTTCGGCAATGACGCTGCGCGCCTCGTTCATGAGCCGTTTGCCGATCTTAAGACCATCGGTCAAAGGCGCATCCGGCGCGACTTGGCGTTCCTGAATGCGCTTGCGTAACGAACCTAGTCTTTCTGCCGCGACCGAACGCAAGCGATCTAGTCGCTGCTTCTGCATTTCATTGTCTGAAACATTCCGCTCCAACGTCGCCCAGCGCTCGCCAATCGTTCGTTCAGCGTTACGGAAGGGCTCCAAAAACGTTTCGTCGCCGGTCAGCAAGAAGCCCCGCTGGCCTGTTTCCGCGTCCTGAAGGGTGGAGAGGGTTTGCAGAAGCGCCGTGCGCACATAGAGCGTGTGCTCGACCCATGTTTGCGCCGCCACCTGTTTTTGAAGCGAGATGGCGGCGCCGCCGATCGCCGCGACAAGGCATCCGAAGATGGCCCATGACACGGCCTTTTTCGGAAGCGTAACCGTTACTGTCATTTCCCAGGACCTCGCCAAACAGGCGACGCCATTAACTTACACAAGAGCAGTCATTGTCAAAATGCCCAACCCGGCCCGTGCGTCGTCCTTTCCGCATTATGCGTAATCGTTATGTTTGAAAAAAGGGGACTGGCTTATCACGGCCCCGATCGAAGCCGTGCGCTCCAGACGCTTCAATTCATGTTTGAGCCGCTTCAACATTATGAGCGGGAATGGTGTGGCTCGTCTTGTCCCAACTCAGCGGTTCCCCACGCGCTTTATGGCGCCATACGTAAATATAGAGTGCGCGCAACCCCGCGGAGAAATTAATGAGGTTCGAGAAAACGACCCTCGGCGCCGCCATCAACCCTTGACCGAACCCATAGATCGACCTCGTAAAGATCATCCGCTGAACGAGCCGGTTGATGAGCAACAGGATATTGACGAAGAACACCACCCGCAGTGTAGGGTCGAGCATTGCATAGCCGGCGATGCGCCATTCTTCGCTCAATGTTCCAAGGACAAGGATCGCGATAGCGTTGAAAGCCAGGAAATAAGCCACGACGGCGATGATGCCGGACAGGATGCCCTTGCGATCGCGTAGAAAAAAGATTCTCTCGGCCAGCGTGTTTCCCCAGCCGAGCTTTGAGGCTCCCTGGAACCCGATTCCCAGAAGCCAGCGTGCGCGCTGGCGGTAGGCGGCTCGGTAGTCGCTCGGAAAATTTTCTCTCGTCGCGATCGCAAGCGGCTCCGCGATCCGTTGCACCTGATCGGCGCCCCGCGGAATATCGAGCGTATAGGGGGCCTCATTGAGAGCGAACGCGGCTTTCAGGCCAAGCGACTTCATGGCGAAGGCGACGTCGTAGTCCTCCGTCAAAGCGATGGGGTCGAACACCTCGCCCCGACGCCAGGACTTCAGAGCTTCGATCGCTCTCCGGCTGAAGCAGGCGGCGACGCCGGCGCACGGAACTATGCCTGTAAGACGCTGCCGGACAAACAGATCCTTATTATGAAACTCCGCGAACTCATCCATGTAGGTGCCAGCCGTCATTTGAAGGAGCGAGCGCCGAAAGGAATATACGGGGATCTGGATGAAATCGAAGGTGGCGATCAGCGCGCTGAACAACGGAAATTCGAGCGGATGGATGACATCCTCGCTGTCGTGGAGCACATAGCCTTCAAACTTTATGTTTGCGGTTTTCTCAAATTCGCCGATTTGCGCGATGATCGCATTGAGGCAATCGGCTTTCGTCGTCGGTCCGTTATGCGGACCGATCACGAGACGGATATTCTCTGGGAGTTCCGCCGCCGCCCTGAGCACTTCCCGCTGAGTCGCCGCATCATTCGGATAGGCGCCTACAAAAAAAACCGTCGTCGCGGAATGGGCGGCGTTGGTCTTCAACATTTCGTAAATGACAGCCTCTTCGCGCCAGGCCGGCACCATGACCGCGAGGGGGCGTTGCGGCTGTTCACGCAGCGCTTGTTCAGAAAGCTGAGAGCGTTCGGCGCGGATCGTTCCTGAAATTCTCATAACCCAATAGACAATGTCCACGAACACATCGTCGAGGCTATAAAGAATAATTGCGACGCCAAAAACAAAGAACAGTCCCACCAGCGCATCGACATAGGCGACCGTGGCGTCCGTCAGGTCAAACATCCGTCGTCCCTAAGCTCTTCAGCCTCGCGTGTTCGGCAGGTCGAGCGCGCGCCGGACCTCTTGTTGTGCGCCATGCCGCGTTGTGGGCGGCATGGCGAAGCGCTGAAGCGGCCTAGGCCGCCGACAATGCGGGAACTGAGCGCACCAGTCGTGCGCGCATCGCGGCGACAATCCGCTTCGCCGCCTGGCCGTCGCCATAAGGGAAAACCGGGACCGACATGCGTGCGTATAGCGCTGGATCGTCGCACAGCTGAGAGATCGCGCTCGACACCGCGGCGGAGTTTGTGCCGACGACGCGAACCGCTCCGGCGCGAACCGCCTCCGGCCGTTCGGTGGTATTCCTCAGCACGAGGACGGGCTTGCCCAGCGCAGGCGCTTCCTCCTGGAGGCCGCCGCTGTCGGTGACGACGAGCCAGCATCTCTTCAGCGCGGCGACCATATCGGCGTAGCCGATCGCATCCGTAACCACGATGCGCGGATGGCCGCCAAGAATCCGGCGCGCCGGCTCATGAGCGTTCGGATTGGGATGGCTGACGAAAAACACCCCGAGGTCATCATGCCGGTCGACCGCCGCCCTTATGCCCCGTAGCGCGCTTTCAATCGGCGCCCCGAAGCTTTCCCGCCGGTGCGCCGTCGCGAGAATGACTCTCGGCAATTTCGGAAACCCCTTCGGGGCAGGCGATTTGTGCGCCGCCGTCTGCAGCAGGGCGTCAATGCCTGTATTGCCCGTGGCGAGACAGTCGCCAGGAACGACGCCTTCACGCAAGAGATTGTTGAGCGACGTCGAGGTCGGCGCGAAATGCATGGCCGCGGTCAGTCCGGCGATTCGTCTGTTGAGTTCTTCCGGATAGGGATCGTTGAGTTTTCCAGTTCGGAGCCCCGCCTCTACGTGCATGAAGGGCACGTTCTTGTGAAACGCGGCGAGCGAGACGACCGCAACCGACGTCGTGTCGCCCTGGGCGATGACGCAGTCAGGTTGAACTTCGTCGATCACGCGATCCATCTCGGCGATCACCTTGCCGAACAGCTCATTGAGCGAGCCGTTTCGACGTTCGAATTCCATCCGGCGGGAAGGAACCACTCCAAAATCCTTGAGCGCTCCTTCGACGACGTCAGCGTGCTGGCCGGTCGTCACCACATAGGGATAGGCCCAATCCGAACGTTCGAGTTCGGCGATGACAGGACCCATCTTGATAGCTTCGGGCCGCGTCCCCACGATGCATAAACAGCAAAGTTTGGATTTACTTAGCCGAAGTTCGCTTTTCTTGATGCTCGTCAATTCGTTCATCTCAGCTCTTCTCAGCGACGCTAAATTATTTCCCCGTATAATTGAGAAGTTTTGGGCTGTCGAATGAATATTTCGACATATTTAGCGGCCTATAAAAAAAGCTATTCCGACAAAGGAGATGGCTAAACCTAGCACCATCAATATGGTGGCTCCTGTCGCGCCGAAAAAAAGCGAGCCGACGAAGCCGGCGAGGGATATTAATGTAAACAATACGAGGATTAACACCATAAGTTGCATTTCGTCTTTGCTCCTGTGTGTTCGGCGATGTCGGGCGTCTGAATGTAAACTCTTTGCCACGCTTAAGCCTAAGTATAGAATTGGACTTAAGTTTTCTAGCGCGCTATGCAAAACATATGAATGCGCGACGATGCGCAAGCGATTGCCTCTAGAATCCGAGGCGCCCGATGACGGGATTTTGCTTCATTTGCGGTTGTAGGTTAGCAAAAACAAGATGTTTCGTTCCTGATTCGCGTGACGCGCGTTCGAAGATTCTGATGTCGGAATCTCGGCTTTTGCCAACGCAGATGGAGCGCATCGTGCGGCGCGTTTTCCGAAGGCCTTACGCAACAATCCTTTTTTTGGCGCTGGCGCTCGCGCCCACGACGCCCCTCGCTGCTCGTGCTGGAGACAATGACGCCGTCCGCGAGGAGCTGCGGCCAGGCCAGCCCGGCTACCAAGAGCTTGCCCTGGCGTTCGCGCGTCTGGCGAAGGGCGATTACGACGGCGCCCTCAAATACGCGCAGCGCGCACGAAGCCTGGCGCCCGATTACGAGATGCCCGTCCGCCTGCTGGCCGACATTCTAAATAAATCGGGACGAATTGGCGAGGCGGTCGACGTCATCAACGCCTTTGTCGCCAGCCATAAGCATTCGATGGCGCTGATCGCCCTGCGCGGTCATCTGCGCAAACGACTCATGGACGTCGCCGGCGCCGAGGCGGATCTGCGCAGCGCACGAGACAGCGGCGCGTTGACCCAAGAGGAGGCCGCCGCAGTCAATGTCGCGCTCTTCGATCTTGCAATGAGCGCCGCATATAAGGACTTCAACGGGTCTCGGCTGAATGAAGCCATAGAAAATGCGCGAGCGGCGCGCAAATTGGATGAAAAAGCTGAATCTCCCGTCCGACTGATCGCCGAAGCCTATAGCCGGCAGGGGCGGGCTCAAGCGGCTCTCGACGAGCTGAATCGCTATATCTCGCAAAATCAGGCGAGCGGGCGTCTTCTCGCCCAGCGCGGATATTTGCGTCGCGCCATGAAAGACTTGAAAGGCGCAGCGGCGGATTTCGAAGCCGCGCTCGCCGCGCCCGACATTGAGCCAAGCGAAACATTAACATTACGCAATGCGCTCGCAGAAGCCACGAAGGCTGAGCAGGACAGCATTGTGCAAGCCGAACTCGCGCAGGTTTACGCGGCGATCGCGAAACGCGACTACGCTCGTGCGGTGAAGGCGGCGCGCGTCCTTCGCGCCAAATATCCAAACGACGAAGCGCCGCTACTTGCGCTCATGTCGGCGTTGAGCAAATCCCGGCAGGCTGCAGCAGCGGTCAAAGAAGCGGATGCGTTCATCAAGGACAATACGCCGAGTGCGACATTGCTCGCGCAGCGCGGATACAGCCGCCGCGCGGCTGGAGACCTGCCCGGCGCCATTGCGGACTTCCGGGCTGCGCTCGCTCAGCCGGCTCTCGAGCCCGCGCAATCCAAGAGGCTGAAACTGGCGCTTGCGGAGGCGGAACGCGCCAACGAGCCGGGCGGTTCGGCGGTCGGCGCGGAGGCGACGCCCCTGCAGCAAGCGCTCAACAGCGGCTATGACGCGCTAAAAGTGGGGCGGCCGGACGAGGCGGTGCGCGCGGCAAGAGAGGCGCATAGTCTCGATCCCAAAGCGGAGGAGCCTGTTCTTCTCCTCTTGACGGCGCTCCTTCGCCAAGGGCGCAAAGCTGAGGCGCTTGCGGAAGCGAATCGATACCTAGCGTCTGTGCCGCAAAGCCCGGGGGTTCTCGCGCAGCGCGGGTTCATGCGTCGTCAGGCCGGTGATGTGAGCGGCGCCGCCGCAGACTTCGAGCAGGCCTTGAAATACGAACTTCCGGCCGATCAGAAGCTCAATGTCGCGCGGGCGCTCGATGAGGCGCGCTACACGCTCGTCGCCGAAAAGGCCTTCAAGGCTCTGGCCGCTCGCGATTGGGTGAGCGCCTTACGTTATGGCCGGGCGGCCGAGGCTTTCCCCCGAGCCGACGAGGCGGTTTTTCGCGTGACGATCGCCGCCCTCGCAGGGCTTGGCCACATGGACGAGGCGCTACGGGCGTCAAACGCGCTCATTGCACGCGGCAAAGCCACGGGCCAAGCCTATGCGCAAAGGGCGTATCTTCGGAAGACTCTCGGAGACGGCGCCGGCGCATTTGCGGACTTTGTGAAAGCGCTTGATCGGGGTGATTTGCCTCCGGCGCAAAGGGTGGCGGTCGAACTCGAAATCGCCATCGCCAGGTCGTCTGCGTATGAAACACAGGGAGATCTGACGCGCGCGCGCGACGAGCTCGTCAACTTCGCGCATACGCATCCCGGCTACGCCGCCGGATGGTCGACGCTTGGCCAGTTTTATGCGCGTCAAAAGGAATATGCCGCCGCCGTCGCGGCCTTTGAGAATAGCCTCGCGGTCGAGCGCAGCGGCGAAGTGTTGCTGAACGCGGGCTATGCGAGCGTCTATGTCGATCGCTCAAAAGAGTCGCAGTTCTTTCGGGAAGCGCTCGACCGCTGGTCGAGCGATCCCTCACTCAGCGCCCGGCCGCCCCGCGATCGAGATGTGATCAGAACGCAGGTTGTCGAGTCGGATGCGAGCATTCGCACCAATGTGGTGTTCAACAGCATCGCCGATCGTCCAAGACGCTGGGGCGGGCATCAGCTTCAGCCGAGCTTCGAAACGGTCATCCGGTTCGATGGTCGCCACCTGCCGTACATATTTGGCCTCGAGGGTTTGATCGGCGGCTTTTGGTCCCAGGACCAGACGCGCTTCACCGAGAGCTATTCGCGGCTCGGTTTGCGCTTGCGTCCGTTCGACGGCATAAATTTCTCGGTGAGCGCTGAGTGGCAGCACTATTTCACGCGAAACGCACCCTTCAATCAGCTGGCCTTGTCATGGGGCTATGGCTACGGCGGATTCGCGTATTCGAGCGCCCCAAGCGCGGGAGCGGCCGGCGCGATCGAACCGACGGATCTAAGCTATCCCCATGAGACGACATGGCAGCCGCTGACGAGCTTTGCGACCTACGGCACCTACAGGGCTGGCGAGCGCCGGTATCTGCAGAACGCGGTGGGTTTGCTTGGCTATTCCTATTGGGACGCTGACTCGCGCGTCGTGCTCGGAGCGGCTGCAATGGGCATGGCGACATATGATAGCGCGGACACCCGCCGATTTGCCTTTGGGGCAGGTCCGGCGCTTGTCGCGCGCACATGGCTGGGCGGAGACTTCTATCGCGCCTTTGACGGCATCTTGACTGCACAAATTGGCTATTTGTTCCCCTTCGGGGAGAGTCGACGTCAAGGCGGTCTCAACGCGACAATCGGAATTTCCTTTTGAAAGCATGCATGTCCGAGGCGCGCCGCTGACGCCGGGACAACGCGACGGAGCCCCCGCCCAGAACTCGACTTTGCGGCAACATCACTATTTCGAGGTCGCTACGGCGCGAGGAATCGTCACGACGACCGAATGGAAATACGCTGCGGCGTCCTCGGAATAGAACCCGACAAGCCCATTCGAATAGGGCCTCTCTCGGTCAGTGAAGGTGGTCAAGAGAACGCCGTCGACGAATGCCGAAATCGTCGTCGACGTCGGGGTGACGGCCTGAACAATCTTGACGACATATCGATTTCCGATCGGATAAATCGGTCGGTTTCCCGACGCCAAGAAGCGCTGGTCGCCGGGATAAGCAGGATCCGCTTTGCCGAGCTCCCAGCCGTTCGGCTTCGGGATGAAGTAGTAGAAATGGGTTTTGTCGACGTAATCCCACAAAAGCCAGCCCACTTCCCACGGATTTGGCGCACTGTTCCGACGCAACTGCTTCTCTGTGTGCAGCGAGGCCTCGACGCTCAAATTGCCCTTGACGTCGACGGGCCAAGACGGATGCGGTCCACTAATCAGCCCGGCATGCGTTTCGTTCCCAGAGTTTGACTCCTTCGGGCGTATCGCCAGCGCCTGGCCATCGAACAGGCGGGCGACAGCATTAGAGCCATAGCCGTGATAAACGGACTTCCAATTGTGAGCGAGAAGCTCGCCATCTTCGATTCGGGTTTCAGGCGCGTGAGGAACCGCGCTGTCGAAAATCTCCGACAGGATGATGCGTTCCGGCGTTACCGTCACGACAGCGCGATGCGACGTGGACGCCGCGCCTTTCTTGCACTTTATCGTATAAATCGTCGTGCGGGCGGGCCGCACGAGAACATTGCCCGACAGGTCGCGAACGACAAAATTTGGATCGCGCGGGCGGCTCGAACTCGTGCAAACGTCGGCGTTCGTTGCGGAAAACGCAAGGGTCGCCGACTGACCTGGATTGATCATCGTCGGCTTCGCCGACAGCGCTGCAATGGGAGCGTTCCCAGCCGCCTCCGGGCGCTTCGACGCATCCTCGGCCGCGGCGTCGGCCAATGAGATCGACGCCAAGGCGATAGATCTCAGCAAAAAGGCCCATTTCATTTCAAGCCAAGCCACGGATGGCACCCACTAGCAAACGCAACGCTCCGAGACCGCAACTTACTCAACTTTGCCAATCGGCGATGAGGATTCCACAGCTAAGCTTAAGTAAGGGTGAGCGAGCAGGCCATAGGCGTTTTAGCGCATGTGCCTGATGGAAGCGGCTCGATTTCGCTACTCGTTATGTCGCATCAAGCGATCATTTAGCGCGTGAAAATCCTCGCGCGCGCTTTGAGGCTGCGTCAGGAAGCCGCGCGCTCGTCCTGCAGACGGCTTGCCGGGGTCCATTGGTAGACCTCGTAACCGTCCACCACCTTGCCGGCATCGTTGAAGCCTCCGCGCTGCTGCACCGGCTCGATGATCTGCTTCGCGCAGGCGATCGTCCCTGGCAGCGCGTATTTTTGCATATGGCCGGCGATATCGATGACGCGGTCGCTCATTTCCTCCATCGGCGTGTGCTCGTCGTAATAAACGTGCCCGGCGTTGATGCCGCACCGAACGGTGAAATTCGACTTGATCATCTTCACATTGGCGTTGAACGCGTCGAGACCGCTGATCACTTCCTTGGCGGCTTTCAGCGCTGCGTCGATCGAGGGAAAGCAGGCCATGACGCCGTCGGGCGTCCAAGCCGCCTTCAGCGAGCCGTTGCTGCGGAGCTTGCTGTCGACGAGATCCTTGTATTCACGAAAATCGTGCTCGATAAATGTCTTGTCCTCGCCGAGCTTCATCTTGGTCGAGTCGACGACGTCAATGGAAAGAAAGGCAAGGTCGCGGCCCATCGACTCCAACTGACGTTTGGCGTCGCCCATGACCTTGAGCAACTCCGCGCGGCTCTTTGGGTTGCGCGCGTCCATCGTCTTCATTTTTTCCTTGACCGGCGCAAGCACCCGCGCGTCGGCCGGCGCGGAGGACTGCAGCGCCTCGAAGTCACGCTGCAGCGTCGCACGGTAGATCGCGGTCGAGACCTTGCGCCGCAGCGCGTCGACCCACATGCGCCCGAAGAGCAGTCCGCCGACGATAAACCAACGCGCCAGCTCATAGCCCTTGAAGTTGGTCGGGATTACCGACTTGACCCGCCGGATCATCCGCGCGTCGAAGACTTCGACATATTCGATCCAGCGGTATGAACCCGCATGCTTGAAATAAGGCGTGACGAGCGGGAGCAGGACGAGCACAAGCGCGATGAGCAGGGCGACGTTCAGCAGCCCGAGTAAGACTCTAGCCAGCCTCAGCGGGAGCGGGGATCCGGGATTGCGCGAATGATCCATGAGCTTCTTTCAATCCGAGCTGGGGGCGCCGATCGCCGCCGTTATCGCACGCGCAAATTGGTCCGCGCAATTCTGGACCGATCTTCGACGCGCACTCGACGCAAGTGCCGAAGTTCCTTGGCCATTTGCCGCAAGGCGCGCCTGACGCGATTTAAAATTTCGGCGCAGATCTAGGGCGAGCGCCATCCGCTGCGCTTGCGCTGCATCGCTCGGGTCGAGCTCGAGCGCTATCAATTTTGAGTCTCAGGAGAGGAGAGAACGCCCCGAGCCCGGATGCACGCGCGGAGCGTTTTTCTCTAATTGAGGGAGTCCCTTATCGAGGGACTCCCTGGTCGACAGAATCCCTACTTGGATTGGTGAAGATCTTTCGCATGAAGCGAGTCCAAGAGATCATTGCCCTTCAGCGTAGAGACCCGCGCGGCCGTACCGTCTTCGTTGCATTTCCCGCTCGTGTTTTTCGAGCCGGTGCATTGGCGGCTTCCGTCGGCGGGACATTCGAAGACGACGTCGTTTGTGCATCCGACGAGAGAATTGCCTTTGATGCCGTAATTGCAGGTTTGCCCTGCATCGTGCATCCGATCGCACGCAGAGACAACGGCGCCAACCGGCGCCGCAATCGCAGCCGAGACAGTCACAGAAAAAATAAGCGCGAGCGCACATGTTCGGGGAAAGGTCGTCCTCATGGCAAATCTCCAAAATTGCCGTTTTGGCGTTGCCCTCCCTAAGCCCCTTGAAATTGTAGAGCCCAATTCACGGCGAGGAAGATCGCGAGAGAGGTTACTTTTCCGGGCTCTACTCGTTCTTTCCGAGCAGAGCCCTAGCGATCGCTGCGCGCCGGCTTTGACGTCGGCGCTGGGTGGCGGGGTTGACGAGCCCGCGCCGGCCTCGGGTCATCATCAAAACAGTCATATGCGAGCGCGGCCGCGAATGGCCCCGCGCAGCGATCAGTCGCGCGCCATTCCAAATGGCCGCTTGCAACGCCAACTGACCGGCTCATAAACTTGACCGTCAGAGCAGCCACGCCCAAACGCTCGCCGTCTTATCTTTGACGACCGACCACGCGTCCGATGGCAAGAGGATCACTATGGAAAAAAGTCGCATCACGAGCGTGACTTCCGTTGTCGTGATCCTCTTTATCGTCCTCGCCGCCTGCAAGTTCGGGCAGGCGGTCCTTGAGCCCGTGGCCTTTGCCGTCTTCATTATCGCAATTGCTTGGCCCCTGCAGAAGGCCATACAGGCGAGATTGGGGAAGGCCATCGCTTTGAGCGTGACGGTCGCGATGACCGCCGCCGTGATCCTGGCGCTCTTTTCTCTGATCGCTTGGGGCGGGCATGAGGTGCTGGAATGGGTCAGACAGAATCTCGACCGCATCCAGGAAACGGCGACGACATCGACGGCGTGGCTCGAAGAGCACGACATTTTCGTCTTCACGCTCTTTGCGGAACATTTCAACACCGCGTCGCTTATCAGACTCCTTCACATACTTGCCGTGAGAGTGAACACAGTTCTCGCCTTCGCCGTCATCGTGCTCGTCTATGTGATTTTGGGACTAGCGGAAACCGATGCCTTTCAGTCCCGAATTGCAGCGCTGGAAAATCAGGAGACAAGCCGGCGCCTGCTTGAAAGCGGCAGGAAGATCGGCGAAAAATTTCGCACCTATATGTTCGTTCGGACGATCGCCAGCATCGCGACAGGTCTCGCGGTATGGGGATTTGCTCAATTCATGAATCTGGAAATGGCCGGCGCATGGGGCGTGCTGGCCTTTGCGCTAAACTACCTGCCCTACATCGGCTCCTTCATCGTCACGGCGCTTCTGCCGCTTTTCGCCTTCGTTCAGTTCGGAACCTTTGAAGCGCCCTTGCTCGTTTTTTTGGGCGTGTCAGTCATCCAGTTCATCATTGGGAGCTATCTGGAGCCGGTGTTTTCGGGATCGGCTCTCTCGATCTCCCCTCCGATCGTGCTTTTTTCGATTGTTCTGTGGACTTTCCTGTGGGGCGCGCTTGGAGCGTTTCTCGGCGTCCCGCTTTCGATCGCAGCTCTGACGATTTTCGAACAATTCCCGTCGACCCAATGGGTGGCGGAGATTTTGTCGGGCGGGCGGCGCGGGGCTTCGACCCGGCAAACGGCGTGAGCCGCGCGGGCGCTTTGGCGCTTCGCTTGAAAAGTCTCTCGCCCGCCGCGTTGACGCGCGCTGTAGGTTTCGGCCGCGCGCGCCTGAAACGAGATGGCTGCTGCGGCCGAATTCGGATAAGATAAACTGAATTCGCGCTAAGAGGCGTCAGATGCTTTGGCTGATCCGATTCATGGGCTTGCTTTCCCAAGCGATTTTCCTAGAGTTTTTGCATATCTTCGGGTTGATCGTATTTTTGCTCGCCATATTGCTCGGCTATTTCAGGGCTCCGTGGTGGATCGCGCCAATTCTCGCCGTGGCTTGCGGGCTGTTCGCAAACAGGTTCATCGATCTAAACTACCTGACGGATGTATTCCGCAGAGTGGCCTCTGCGAGCGACCGCTGGGCCTTCGTGATCGTCGTCTATTTGGCGATCACGATCGGCGGCTATCTCATCGGACTGCTGGGGCGTCTATTCCTGAGGCGCGTGAGGCGGTCCTAGGATTACGCTTGCGGACCCCGCTGCTTCAACGATGCGAGCGCTTTTTTGCGGGCCGGTCGCTGCTGGCCGGCGCAGGCGTGTCGGGCGCTGCGCTGGGGAGGCGACGCGGCGGCGGGGCGGCCTGTGGCGGCGATTGGACGGGCGCTCCGCCTTGCTCGGTTGCGTCGCCGTCTGGCCGGGCCGGAAGATGCTCGTCGATGCGCTGCGCCATATAGGTAAAGAATGGGTTTGACGACATGCGCAGCAGCGCGTCCAGACTGACGATCAGCGTCCCGCGCTCGCCGCGCGGCGCCAGCGAACCCAAGTGGACGCCAAAGTCCTCTGTTTGATCCGGCGTCAGGCCATAGAGGGAGTCGCTGAGCGGGAAGGGCAATGCGACATGCGAGAGCGAATACACGCCTTTCGGATACTGTAGCCCCAGCGCTTGGGTCCGCTCGGCCGTGGCGCCGGCCTCAACGACGCGTTCGACCGCATCCTCGGTGCCTTCGCCGGCGTTCGTCACAACCGTTAGGCGGTAATCCCTGACGCGAGGCGGCACGATGCGGGAGAGCGCGGACTCCGCGGAGGCGCGCAGCAGCGGACCGAATTTGACGTTGCGATTCAGGTCGAACAGGACGAGTTCGCTGCCGTTCGCCGGCAGATGATCGTAAAGCCCCGAAAGCACGGCGTGGGTGCTGACAGTGAAATCCATGACGGATTGGAACGTCAGGACTGGCGGCAGCGCGGTCAATCGACCCTCTCGACGCGCCAGCGACATCTGCGTTCCAAGCGCATCCGTCAGGCGATAGGATTGGCGCGCCCCATTCACCGGAAAGGAATTATATTTAAATGGATTGAACTCAGGCAGCACGCTGAGCCAAGCCGCCTTGGCGAAGGCGGGCAACATCGCCGGCAGTCCGGCCAGTCCGGCAAAACGCGCGAACCTTGTAATTCCGACCATCGGCGAAATCAGGATCAGACGGTCGACCCGAGCAAGACGCTTATCCTCGATGGCGTCGAGCGTATATTTGACCGCGAGCGATCCGCCGTTCGAGAACCCGACGACATGCAGAGGCGCCGGCTCAGGCGCGCGCCGCCGCGCCTCTCTCACGGCAAGACGCGTCGCGGCCAGCCATGTCTGCCACTCCACGTCGGTCAAAGCCGCGGGAACTGTGCCATGCGCAGGCAGTCTGATCGCAACCACAGCGAAGCCGCGATCACGGTAGCGGGATGCAATATGGCGCAAACTATATGGCGAGTCCGTCAATCCATGCAGGAGAACGACGGCGCCGATCGGCGGTCCTGCGGGTTCGAGCAGATAGGACCGGTTCCAATCCCGGGCAAAATGTCCCGGGTAGACCGGACTGCCCTCGAAGTAGCGATTGAAGGGAACTTGCTCCTCTGGCGTCAACTGCTGGCTGACGTTGGTGCGCAGGGAAGCGAATATTTTCGCCTCCGCCTCGAGATAGGACTCCCAATCGGCGTCGTCGATTTCTGTCTTGCTCAACTCTTGCGGCACGTAAGTGTGCCAGACATCAAGCGGCAGTCCACGCTGAGAGTTGTAAATTCGCACCGCGAAAAACGTAACGACGAAAAGGCTCAGCAACGCCAAAAACCATTTGGCCAATTTCAGCGCCATGCCTAGCATCATTCATCCCCGCTTTCACGATCGCGCCGACTTATACAATCGACTCCGCGCAAAAGCTGCTTGCCCAATCGAGGCTTCCCACACAGACTATAATTTATTTCGACTGGAACCCAGCGGATAAATCGATCGGACTCTCTGGACAGCGCTTGCCGATGAAGCGCGGAGCCGGTCTGATTGGACCTCGACTTGCGAGGTCTGACTGACGCAGAAGTGGAGGCCCGCGAATATGACGCGCGACGTGATTCTCGTGGATCTCGCCTTACAGGGCGGCGGCGCGCATGGCGCCTATACGTGGGGCGTTCTCGACCGTCTGCTGGAGGAGCCCTGGCTCCAGATCGAGGGCATTTCGGGCACGTCCGCTGGAGCTATGAATGCGGCGACGCTCATCAGCGGCCATGTTGAGGGCGGGGCGGACGGCGCGCGCGCGGCGCTCGAACTTTTCTGGCGGCGCGTTTCGCAGGCGGCGCGGCTCAGTCCATTGCAGCGTAATCTTGTCGACGTGTTGATGGGGCGCTGGACGCTGGATGCTTCCCCTTTCTTTGTCGCGACCGATATCATGTCGCGCCTATTTTCGCCCTATGACCTCAATCCGAAGGGCGTCAATCCGCTGCGGGAGATTCTCGCCGAAACCGTCGATTTCGAGCGGCTTGCGCGTGCGCGGATAAAGCTTTTCGTCACCGCGACAAGCGTCTCGAGCGGCCGCGGCCGCGTGTTCACAAACGCGGACGTGACGCCGGACGCGCTTCTGGCCTCGGCGTGCCTGCCAACCATGTTTCAGGCCGTCGAGATTGACGGGGAAGCCTATTGGGACGGCGGCTATTCGGGCAATCCAACGATCACGCCGCTGGTTCGCGAATGTGAATCGATGGACACAATCCTTGTCCAGATCAATCCTATCGAACGCAAGGGCACGCCGCGGTCGGCGACGGAGATACTAAATCGGCTCAACGAAGTGTCGTTCAACTCGGTTTTGCTCAAGGAGCTCCGCATGATCGCCTTGCTGCGCCGCGCCGCCAATCCCGGCGACAGAGAGGGCTCACGCTGGGCTGGCATGCGCATGCATCGGATCTCGAGCGAGATGATGACGGAGCTGAGCGCGTCTTCGAAGCTTATCGCCGAATGGGATTTTCTTTGCATGCTGCGCGACGAGGGACGCCGCTCGGCGCAAGCCTTCCTTGAGCGGCATGAGCGCGACGTCGGCGCACGTTCGACTCTCGACCTTGATGAGTTATTGGAGGAGGTCTGACCCATGGGCTCTGCCGGCGCCGGACCGCGGATCTGTCGTGTGCGCTTTGCAGCGATCTCGCACGGCGAGATGTGCGCAGGGGCGTGCACAAAATCAGCCAAGCGATCATTTCGCCGCCAGGCAGCATCATGCGAGTCGCCTTTTAGAGTGTTGCGCTTACAGGGAAGGGGCCCGATTCGGGCCCCTTTTGTCTGTCCACGATCGTTTCGATCGCCTATTTCTCGACAATCGAAATTCGTCTGTCGCTAACAATTCAGACCATGCGAGCAACCGGCGTTTTTAGCGCCACTGAACACATCGGCGTCGCGCGATTCCGTGCCGCGGATTCCATGTCCGGGTCCATTTAATGCATCTCTTGTTTGCCGGAGCGTGCATGGTGGCTTTCTGCACGAAATGGGAGGCCGACGCGCCATCGACGTTGAGATCCGCCGTCGTCGACAAAACCGCCGAGCCCGAAGGGCTTGACGCAAATAAAACCGAAGCACAAGCAACCGCAAACAAATGCGTTTTCAGGTTCCGGCGCATTGTGGAAACTCCCCTTTTTTTGAGCAACTTGCTTAGCCTTCAAGACTTTTGATACTTGTCGATACAACGGGGAAGTCAAGCTTCCTGTATGCAAACGCACTCTCTCGATCCTCGGCGCCGCCCGCGCGAACAGAGCGGCAAGACGAAGGACGCATGTCTTTTCAGATAATTGGCGCAAGCAACGCTCGATGAGCCGGTGAACTTCGCGGCGCCGCACGCGACCTTCATGTGGCGATTAGACGCGCAATCTTCTCGAGCGCTCTTTGAGAATCAAGCAAGCCGTCGCGTGGTTAACAAAAATGCGGAAGCCGGCAGAGCGCCGTTACGGCTCGAAAAATCCTGTCGCCTTCCTGCTCCGGCTACGAAATAATCATCCATGTTTTAACCAATCAGAACCGCCCCAGCCTAAACATGAATGCATCTCAGATCAGAAGTCGCTATTGGGTCCCACTTGAGGCGAGTCATAAGGCTGCCGCCTGGGACAGGCTCGACGCCGCCTACGGCGATCTCGCGCGCGCCTACCATAGTTGGCGCCATATCAGCGACCTCTTGCAAGCGTTTGACGAACTTGCCGCGCTTGCAGCGCGGCCCGAGCTCATCGCGACAGCTATTTTCTGGCACGACGTCGTCTATCGAACACGCGGCGCAGGCCAAACGCGACGGGCGGATTTTTTAAACGTTCAAGATAGCGCTGAGCTGTTTCAAAGTTATACGCTTATGAATTCAGCTGACGTCGAGGCTGTTCACGAAATGATTATGGCGACGACCAATCACCTCGAAGCCAAGGCCAGCGAAGAGCGTTATCGAGGATTTTCGCGAGATCTGGACCTGTTCGTCGATCTGGACCTCAGTCCGCTTGCCCTGCCATGGGAGCAGTTCGCTGCAAACTTTCAAGACATACGTTTTGAATTCAGCTGGATTCCAAAGGAGGTCTTCAATGCGGGGCAGGCGGCCTTTCTCAGGAATCTTCTGTCGCATGAGGACAAGCTATTCCGGCGGCCGGAGACCATAAAAATGTGGCGGGCGGCGGCGTTGGCCAACATAAGGCGTTGCCTGAACAATCCCTCAATGGGCGCCGTCGGTGCGCCGCAATGTCCGTGACCTGACTCATGCTTTGACAATTGCTCTTGCGGAACAGCCTTTCAGGTTTGCGAGCGAGCGCGGCGGGGCTGACATCATAAAGACATGTCAAAGTGACGCAGCTTGACGACGATCATGATTCTGATCAGGATTGCGGATGTCAAAACAAAAAATTGGGAGGGTGAAATGGATGTCGAGATTTCAGAAGACAGGAAACTGTCGCGCCGCTCATTCATCGTAGCGCTATTTTCTGCAGCCGCTGTGATCCCCGCAGCGACGCTCGCGTCCTCCGATGCGGAGGCGCTGGAGTCAAACGAGCGGCAATTTACGACCTTCCATCACCAGCCGCGTGTGTCACGGCCCCGAAGTTCAACGCGAGGGTCACGCCGTCATAGGCGCGTCGCCCGCGTGCGACGCACTGGTCCCACGCAAACGATTCCCGAAGAGAAAAAATAGTTATTGGAGTAAGACGCGCGTCGCTCCGAGTCGTGAGCGACGCGCGCGACATTGTCGGCCGACTTTGCATGCGCACTGCTGGGCAGGCGCCGACAGCAAAAAAGCCCGTCCTTCTATCGATTTTCGGCGAAGACGCCATAGGCGACGGACAGAACGACCGTCGCCGGCACCGCCAACACCACGCCCATCGTCCCGAACAGCGAGGCGAAGGCAAGCATGCAGAATAGCAGCACGACCGGCGGCACCATAAGTGAACGGCTCTGTAGATAGGGCGTGATCAGATAGCCTTCGATGAAACTCGCGGATCCGATCGCAAGCGCCGCAAGGGCGGCGTTGTCCAGTCCGTGCGGCAACGCGACCAGCACCCCGATAATCATTGCGATGATCGAGCCGAAATAGGGGACGAACGCTAGCGCGCCGCTGATTGTCGCGAGCGCCAGCGGCGCTGGGACGCCAAAGGCCCAGAGAGCCGCCCCTGCGAAGAGCGCGTTCATGGCGACGACATAGAGTTGGATGAAAAGCCACTGCCGCAAGACGGCGCCTGACCGGTCCAAAAACAGCGCCATGTCGGTGCGCCGCGACGCAGGCGTCAAGGCGATTACGCCAGCGGCGTACCTCCCTGGATCGGCGGCAAGATATGCGGCGCCAATGATCGTGAATATCCCATAGGCAAGGCCATTGCCGACAGAACCGAGGAAAGCGCCAAATTGCTGGGCGACCGGGGTCGTCATTTTGGAAAAGTCGACGTGCACCACAAATTTTTCGACGAAACGTCCCCACGGGTGCTCTTCCACCAAGCGCTCGAGCATGGCGATCGCAGCGGGAATGTCGAGAGCGACCTCGTCATATTGACGCACGAGCTGACCGCCGAACAGCATCAACGCCACAACGATGGAAGCGAGCGTGCCAAGCGCGACCAACGCGAGCGACACGCCCTGCGAAAGGCCAAGAAGGCTGGAGACCCGCCCGGCGACGCCACGCCAAGCGAGCGCGATGAGAATCGTCGCGAAAACCGCCGGGAGAAGATCCGTCAGCTGCCAAAGAACGAATACGACGGCCCCGGTCGCCGCCGCGATCATAGCCACCACGGCTGTTCGAGAGGCGAAGTCGTTCTGATCGATGCTCTTGGTCAGAAAATTGATCTTCATCTGGGACCCGCTCTGCTACGACCAAGATATTAATCGACCGCGCGCGTTAGACAAAGAGTTACACTCTTGGTCACGGGCTACGACTCGAGCCGGTTGTGCGAATTTGAAAACCTTAGAGCAATTTTTGATGATCGGAAGGTGACGCAGTTAAGTGCGCGCAAACAGTTGCTTGCTCCCGAAGAGGCGGCTGAAGAAGAGGAATTCGCGCCTCAACAACGCGTTTGCCGCTCTTGCTGAACTTTTTGAGCGGATAGCGCATGCGGCGACCGAAATCGTCGTCATGGCGCGGCGCTCACCTCGAAAATCTAATGACTCTGTTCTTGGCGGCTCTGTTTTTGGCGCGGCGCCGCCTAATGGTTTCCGGCAAGATCATCTGCGGTTCACGCACCAATATTGAGCGGCGTTTCAGCAGCGCCTCGATCATAGGGCGTGAGTTGCCACTATGCGCGTGTATTCCAGCCCCACGCCAATAACTGGCGCAGGATCGGCATGCCAAATAGACTATACGTTTCAAGTGATAAGTGGTGGGCGCACAAGGGCTCGAACCTTGGACCCGCTGATTAAGAGTCAGCTGCTCTACCAACTGAGCTATGCGCCCGTCCGTCGAGCGCCGCGAGCGCGACGCTGCTTCGAACGAGCGGTGCGAATATCAAACCCGCTCGCCGCTGTCCAGCGTTACGCGCGCCCGCCCGCATTTTCTGCGCCGGATTAGGGCGCGTGCGCCGCCGGCCATCCGTGGATCAGACGTGCTTTCGTCACGAGATCAGCCCACGGGCCCTTGTGGGCGTTGCCCGCGGCGGGCGTAGGCGCGGCCTGTTTGCGCGCGCAAACGGCCTTGGCCGCCTCGGTCTTCGGCCCTTGCGTGTAAAAATAAATGACGTGCATCTTGAGCTGCGAGGCCAACTGGTCGACAACCGTGCCTCTTTTCAGCACATTGAAGCCCCAATGCGCGTCGCGCGGCGCGCCCGGCTTGAAGCCGTAGCCGTAATCGCCCTCGCCCTTAATGAGATCGAAGCGGATATAGCAGAGCTCCCCCTGAGGGGCAGGCTGCGCCACCATCTCGCGGGTGACGATCACGTCCTGGTTGTTGTAGCGGACGCTATAATCGACCGGAGCGTGCCAGACGTCGACCTTCTCGAAATGCTCCAGAAGCTCGGATTCGTCCGGATCCGCCGCCTGCGCCGCGGCTGGAGCAAAGCAAAAGGCGCTCGCCGCGAGCGTGGCCGCGCACAGGCGTTTCAGCAAAAACTGGTTTTTCATAGGTCGCCCTTCCAACAAGCGGTTCGCGCGCGCTCCCCTCGAGCTTCGCAGGTAAGGAGCGCCGCGACGGCCCGCAATCCCTGCGACATTCGCCCGCGCCAGGAAACCGCGGGGCGCGCTGTTGGGTCGCGGAGACTCCGCGTCTCCTTGTAAGGCTCTGCTTACGACAAGCGCCGAGAAGTCTTCCCACCGCCGCAAAAGCGCGGTAGCTGTTTCCCAGAAGCAAAGAACGAGTTTGATTATGTCGCGAAGAAAAATCGCTTTGATCGGCGCCGGCAATATCGGCGGAACGCTTGCCCATCTCGCCGGCCTCAAGGAACTAGGCGACATCGTTCTTTTCGACATCGTCGACGGCGTGCCGCAAGGCAAGGCGCTCGACATCGCCCAGTCGTCTCCCGTCGCGGGGTTCGACGCTAAACTCACCGGCGGCTCCGACTATTCGGCGATCGAGGGGGCGGACGTCGTCATCGTTACGGCCGGCGTGCCGCGCCAGCCGGGGATGAGCCGCGACGATCTTCTGTCGGTCAATCTCGGCGTCATCGCCAAGGTCGGCGCGGGCATCAAGCGCTATGCGCCGAACGCCTTTGTCATCTGCATCACCAATCCGCTCGACGTCATGGTGTGGGCGCTGCAGAAGGCGTCCGGCCTGCCGACGCAGCGCATCGTCGGCATGGCGGGCATGCTTGATTCTTCGCGCTTTCGCTATTTCCTGGCCGAGGAGCTCAATGTTTCGGTCGAAGACGTGAGCGCCTTCGTTCTGGGCGGCCATGGCGACGACATGGTGCCGTCCGTGCGCTATTCGACGGTGGCCGGCGTGCCTTTGCCGGATCTCGTGGCCATGGGATGGACCACGCAGGCGCGCATCGACGCGATCGTCGAGCGCACGCGCAAGGGCGGCGGCGAGATCGTCGGGCTTCTCAAGACCGGCTCCGCCTATTATGCGCCGGCGACCGCGGCGATCGCCATGGCCGAGAGCTACCTCAAGGATAAGCGGCGGGTGATGCCCTGCGCCGCCTATCTCACCGGCCAGTATGGCGTGAACGGACTCTATGTCGGCGTTCCCGTGGTCATCGGCGCGAATGGCGTCGAGAGGGTGATGGAGATCAAGCTCGACGCTGCCGAGCGGGCGATGTTTGAAAAATCCGTCGCCTCGGTTCGGACGCTGCTGGAAGCCGCCAAGGCGCTCGACCCGGCTTTCGCCTGACGCTTCTCTGACCGCGCCCGCCGATCCAGGCGGCAACTTGCTTGCGGCGCAAGCTGGGACGGCGACTCCCGGCCCCTGGCGCTTGGGCGCGACCGTAGGAACATTCTTTGCAAGTTAGGGGTTAGACTGTCTGAAGACTGATTCTCACTGAGAGGTTCAGGCTTGCTCCAGTGGACGCGAAGCCATGTTCGACCCTGACGCTTTTGGCTTTATTAAAATACTCGCCATCGCCGGCACGCTTTACTTTGCAGCGCGGGCGGCAATCCTTATCGGCGTCGCGGCGATAAACGCCGTTGCTCTTTTGCCCTGAGTTTTTAACGTCGAGCCTTGATCTATAGGTTTGATACGACAGCGTGGCTCGTACAGCGCAATTCTAAAAAGCTTCGAAAAAACTTCCCCCATGCGTCAGTCTCACCGCGCGCGGGTCTCCACGTCCTGGCCGGCTGAGACATCCTATTTCAAGTGACTGCGTCCGCGGGAGCGGGCGGCTGCTCGAAGGCCGGTCGATGAGCCGAGGAGTGGGGTTGCGCCGCGAGCAGTTGCTTCATCGGGGACCGAGTTCGCATTTTTTTCCGCTGTGGCGGCGTCCGACGGCTCAGCGCCCTGCGGCGGCTCAGGCGCATAGGCGAGCGACTCGTGCCGGGCCGCCGCTCTCGACTTTCTCGTCTCATTCTTGGGCGAGTCGACCAGCCGCGCGATCGCGCTCGTCGCCTTCGCATGGGGGATCCCCGGCCGAATGGGGGGCAGGGGCGCAGACGCGAGCTTTGAACGGCGTGGCGGCGCATCAGCTGCCGGCATTGTGCCCGAACGGCGTTCAGCGCCGTCGGCGTCCTGAAAATCGACCGCGCTTTGCAGTTCGGCTGACCTGTCATGCGCCGTCCGCCCATCCGCGCGGGCGGCGAGCGAGGCCGGACGCTGCGGCGGCAGCGGCGCTCTAACTGTCGGAAGCTTCGCGGCGGGCGGCTCTTGCTCCGGCGCTTCTGCGCCCGGCGCTGATAGGGTCGTCTCGCCACGCGGCAAATCGGACTCCGCCCGCGAAAGCTCTTTCGCGCCGTAGCGATAGGCGTCGGTCGGGGCGGCAGCCGCGCTTTGCTCTTCCATTTCGCCGCTTGTCCCGCGCGTCTGCCGCGGCGCGAGCGAAGCCCATTGCTTGCGGGTGCTGGGCGCCGGCGCGGTGACCTCCGCATCGTCTTCTTCGCCACCCCCAGCGCCGCCGCCAAACAGCATGGCGAAGAAGCCGCCAAACGTGCGGCGAGGCGCAACGACGTAAGCGCCGTCGCCGCGCGCCTCGATCTCGGCGCGCGCCTCTTCATAGCGCGCGAGCGGCTGGCCGTTGGTCGGCAAATGCACAGTCTTGCCGTCGGGGAAGAGCCGCACGAGCTCGTCGTAGTTCATGCGCGGCCAGGCCCGCACATTGCCGACGTCGAGATGGACGAAAGGCGTGCCCGCCGTCGGATAATAGCCGACGCCGCCGCGCTGCATGCGCATGCCGATTTCGCGAATTTGCGACATCGGCATTCCCGGCATGGTGGTGTCCATCGCCTTGCCCAGCATGTGCTGCGAATATTTGGCGACGGCGCGCGACCGGGCGCGCAGCATGGCGTTTGTCTCTGGAGAGCGATAGGCGGAGACGACATGCACGACCTGATCGCCGGCGCCCGCATGGCGATAGGCCTCCCACACGACGTCGAAGAGGCGAGGGTCCATATTGGTCGGCTCGTCGCGACGCCAGTCGCGCAGGAACCAGTTCAACTGCTGAAGGACTTGGGCGTCATATTGCCCGTTGACGAGATACGTCGCCGAAATCGATTCATGCGTATGGGCGTGGTAGAGATGAATGGTTCTTGTGTCGCCATTGGCGACCGCGGTTTCGGTCATCTTTGGCGCGAGCGTCGCCAGACAAAAGACCACAAGGCCTAGAACTGTCGAAAGCGGAGCGGAAATCAGGCGCGCGCTGGAGCGAGGCGTCGTCAATAGCTGCTTCCCGTCCCGCTTGAAGCGCGCCTGAACCGACGTGCCCGTGAAACTAACAAGCCTTCTGGCCGTTCGGCCGGAAAGCGCCTTCGCGCCGATGGCGCGAGGCGGGCGAAAAAATTCGATGCGGAATCCGCAGTTAGACGGCTTTGCCCCTCGGCGTCGTTACCGCCCTGATTCCCCACCAATTTAGAGGCTAGGGCAACATCGTGGCGAAAAATTGCTCGAGCTTCGCCGCACAGTTCACGCAGCAATATTTAGGATGGCTTCGAGAGCCGCCCGTAGAGCTTTGCCCGTCACCGGCTTCCGCAGGAGAGTCTTGTCTCGCAGTTCAAGCGGCAGGTCGCCCGCGCAATGTCCCGTCATCAGCAAAAACGGGATATTTCGCTCGGCCAGCACGGAAGCAATTCTTCCGCTGGTCTCGTCACCAAGTTGGTAATCGAGCAGGGCGCAGTCCAGACGCTCCTCGTCGATGAGCCGCAATGCGGCTTCAACGGAGGGCGTGGGGCCGATGACTTCACAACCGCTGTCGTTCAATTCGCATTCGAGCATCATCGAGATGATCAATTCATCCTCGACAATGAGGACGCGCTTTCCGGTTATCGTTGAACTCGCCATGATCTCCCACGCCGCTATTCGGCCTCTGTTCAAGGGAATTATGAACGTTCCCGAAAACTCGGTCTCGCCCCGTAACTCACTTCGCGTTCAATGAGCGTCAGACCAAAGCCCCTTTCTTTGGTCCGCCGCGCGGGGCCCAACCTCGCGCCACCTGAGCGTCAGCGTCGACGCTCTATCGTCCGGCGCCGCCACCAAAGACCGATCGACCGAAACATGCCCCGGACTGTTCGATAGCGACGGCATTGGTCGGGAGTTCATCCAAGGTCTGCCAACGCTTGCAGTCTTGGGCGGCAGCGTGATCGATGGTCTCGAAAGGCAAGCAGCTGGCTGCCCTCGGAGAAATAGGGCGCGAGCGCCGGCGCACCACCTCTTTCAGACTAACGGCGCCGTAGCTAAAAAAACGCGGAACAACGATTTTTTCCAAAGCGTCGAAAGCTTCGGCGTCACGGAAGAAACTCGTTACATTGATCAAGAGGATCGCGAACAGTCGCGCCGACTCCTGATGGTCACGCTGCAGGAATTCGCCGTAAGCCCGCAGCGAATCGCAATGATTGATCTGCATGCCGCGGTGAACGCGTCGTATGAACGTCCGCTTTTTGCGGCCGCTGAAATCATGCCGCCTTTGCCAAGCACGACATCCGGAATGCCGATCACACAGCTACGCTAGGCCTCAGCCTAGGTTGTCGCCGCTCAGTTCGAGGCCACTGTGCGCACGAGCCGCGGCCCCAGGATGGGCTGCGCTCCGCTGATGAGTTGCAGATAGGCGGGAGACATCGGCGCCCGATCCTCGGCCGCGAAGGCCTCGGACGCCGGCCGGCGCGGCGGCAGCGGCGCGGGCTCAGGTAGCGCATTCGCCTCTTCGCCGCCGCGCGCCAACCCCGTCAACTGTTGACGGTCGGCGACGGCGACATGGATCGGATCGGTCCGGCCGCCTGTGCTCGCAAGGGCGGTGGCGACTGCGGACTGCACCTTCTGCGCGATGTCGCCAAAGGCGGCGAGGCTCCCGCCGGACTGCCCATCGGGCCGTGCGCTGGCGACGCTGGTCGAAGGCGCGCGCTGCTTGCGGCTTGCGATCATGGTCGGGCCGCCCTCGCAATTGCGCATGCCAAGAGCGATCAGCTCCATCCCGGTCAATACGCGATATTCTCGGGTCAGATAGCCAAGACGCGCCTGCACGGCGGTCGGGTAGGAGGCAAACAGCCGGGATGAGACGCCGACGTCGACCTCCCGGTTGATGGCGTTATAGGCCTGATGAAATTTGACCTTTGCATCCGGATAGACGCAGACGTTGGGCAGGCTCAGCGCCAGCGTGCAGGCCGAGCGGCATTCATGCAGCCTGACCTCGCGATTCTCGCGGCGATATCGTTCGGTGAGCGCTTCATAATCGCTGACCAGGCCGCCGACGTCCTTGTAGACGACGACCGGCGCCGGCATGGGGGGCGGCGACAAATAGCCCAAGACGCACCTCTACTCTACGCATTGCGGCTTCGCTTCAGCGAACATTCACCATGTCGCGGTGAACATCGCCTTAAAGGAGCGACATCAGCCTCGAATGCCGACGCGAAGCCCTGGCGCGGGCCTTTCTTGCAGAACATTGCGGCGAAAATGGAATAGAGCCGCCGGGCGCCCGCCTGTCTTTAAGGACATTTCCCCCGTCGGCTCGACAATGGCCGTTGATTCCACCAGACGGCGGAAGTTCTGCTTATGCAGATGTCGGCCAGCGATAGCTTCTACTGTCCGCTGCAGCTCGGTCAGCGTGAACTCGGACGCCATCAACTCGAAGATCACCGGACGATATTTCATTTTGGCGCGCAGTCTGCCCATGGCTGTGGCGAGAATGCGGCGGTGGTCATGGCGCATCGGAGTGCCGAGCGGCGTCAGCGGCGCCCGTTTTTCCGCCGATTCGCGACCATCGCGCAGCGCCTCCTCGAGAAGCCCGGCCTCGTAAAGAAGCTCGTAGCGCTCAAGGACGTTCTCCTCATTGAATGCGCGTCCCTTGCCGCCGAAGAGAAGATTGACCCGCACCCGGCGCGAGACGCCCGAGGAGGAGACGGCGTCCGGCGCCTCGGCCACCCAGTCCGTCAATCCCGGCGCGATCGTTTCCTCGAGCACCACGGGCGGACCTTTGCGCCAATCCTCCCAGGGAAAGAAATCATGCCAGCTCCGCCAGACGCTTGCGCGCCGATCGGCGTCGTCGCGGATGCGCGTCAACGCCAAATAGCCGACCGAGACGACGTGCGGATCGCGGTCGCCGGCGCGGGCGTGGCGTCCGCGATCGCCGAATGTATAGAGCTGCTCGACATAGCCCAGCGGCGCGCCGGTCTGCTCGGCGACCCATTCGCGCAGGCCGATTTCGAAGGTGCGATGGCGGATCGGATCGAAAGGTCCGGAGGGAAGGGCGGCGATGCTGGCCGGCCCGTCCGCGCGCGTCGTCAGGATCAAGGGCTCGTCGTCTCGAACGGCGACGATTGCGGCGGTCAGGCCGATTTCGACGGGCGGGGAAAGGGGCGCGAGCTCTTCGGCGGCTCGGCTAGGCGTCGGCGAATTCCAGGGCGAAGGGCGCTCCCTCATAGCAGTCGGTCCCGCGTCCGATCGCGGCGATCGCGGCGGACATTCGCCCGTTCCGCCCGAGCCTTTCGTCGGCGAGCGCGACCATCCGTCTGTTCGGGGTCGCGGTCGGCGAGACGCGGCGCAGTTCGCGCGCGATCTCCATTTCGCTGCGACGCGGCGCTAAAGCACAGGCCGCGACAAAGGCCGCTGCGGGCGATCGGCTCACCCCAGCGTAACAGTGTATGACGAGCGGCGCGGAGCGGTCCCATTCCTCAAGGAAAGCAAGCAGCCGATTGATATGTTCCTCGCCCGGGAGGATGTGTCCCCCCCGCGGCGCGTCGATGTCGGAGACAGCGATGCGCAAATGGCGCTCGCGGGAGATTTCGCAAGGCCGAACAAGCGACGCCCCGGCGGTAAGAATGGTGACAAGCGAGCGTGCGCCGCTATCGCGCACCGTGTCGACCACCTTAGTCAGGGAACAGACGTACAGGCGCCCATTCGGCATTTCTCTCCCCGACGTTCTTCTTCAACTTTCGTCGACCGCCCGAAACCGAGCGAGAAAACGCGCCTGCGTCTCCTCGATGGGAGCCGGGGCGAGTTCGTCAATGAAGGGCTGCGGCGGGATCGCCGGGCGGCCGAAGATGCGCTCGGCTTCGCCCCGTGTAAAGCCCGCAAGCTGCACGGCCTCAAAAAAAGCGGCGGCGCGATCGGCCTCTTTGCACAGGCGCCGCAGTGCGGGAGCGGGCGTCGGCGGCAGAGAGAAACGCAGGAGAATCGCGCCCAATATGCGGTGCTCGACGCTTTTGTATGCGTCGCCGATCGCCGCCTTGAAGGGGGAGATCATATCGCCGATCACATATTCCGGGGCGTCATGCAGCAACATGTAAAGCCGCTCGGTTCGGCCGATCGCGGGGTCGAGCGCGCTTGCGACTTTTTCCACGAGCATGCTGTGTTGCGCGACCGAAAAAATATGCGCGCCGATCGTCTGACCGTTCCATCGCGCGACGCGCGCGAGCCCATGCGCGATATCTTCGATCTCCACGTCGAGCGGCGAAGGGTCGAGCAGATCGAGCCGGCGTCCGGACAACATGCGCTGCCAAGCGCGGGGCGCTTCGCCGGGCGTCGGCCGCCCGCGATTTTTTGCTGGAGGGGAGCGCATCGCGTCAGCCGCCCTCGCCGCCTGCGTGGCGATGGCAGCCCGTCAGATGATCGTCCACCATGCCGACCGCCTGCATGAAAGCGTAGACGATCGTCGGTCCGCAGAATTTGAAGCCGCGCGCCTTGAGATCTTTGGAGAGGCGTTCGGAAAGCGGGGTTTGCGTCGGCACGTCGCTCATGCGCGTCCAGTGATTGACGATTGGTCGTCCGTCCACGAAACCCCACAGATAATCCGAAAAGCCGGTCGTCGCCTGAATCTCCAGCCACGCCTGCGCCGAGAGCACGGCGCCTTCGATTTTTGCGCGGTTGCGCACGATAGCATCATTGCCCATCAGCGCCGCGACGCGGTTCTGATCAAATCTCGCGATCTTTGCTGGATCGAAGCCGTCGAAGGCGGCGCGAAACGCCTCACGTTTGCGCAGAATGGTGATCCACGAGAGGCCAGCCTGAAAGCCGTCGAGCGTCAGCTTTTCGAAGAGCGCCCGGCCGTCCCGCTCGGGCCTCCCCCACTCGTTGTCGTGATAGTCGAGGTAAAGCGGATCGACGCCGGGCCACGGACAACGTTTCAGCCCGTCGAGATGGGACACGACCGCGAGTTCGCGCCAACTTGCCGGCTGTTCCCGAACGCTTGCCAAGACTCACCTTTAGAAAGCGGACGAAAAAACGCCGCGTGTTCGGGCTTTATCGCGCGTTCGGATTGCGTTCACAACCAAGTTGGGACTATCGTCGGCCCCGGCGGGCGCAGATGGCGCGCGTCCTGCTTCTATTGCGCCGTCGCAGTTGTTGCGGCTCAGTTCGCGCCGTCCATCAATGGAGAATTTATATGGGGATCCGTATCGCTGTTTCTTACGCTGCGGCCGGCGGCGCTCTGGCCGTCGCCGTCGCCCTCGCCGCGAGCTCAGGGGACGCGTATGCGCAGGCCAATGTATTGAAGGAATGCGGGTCGCAATACCAGGCGGCTAAGGCCGCCAACGAACTCGGCGGCCAGAGCTGGCAGGAATTTTTGAAAGCCTGTCGCGGCCGGCTCGCCGAACAGACCAAGCCTGCCGAGGCGAAGCCCGAGACGCCGCCGCCAGCCGCCGCGGAGTCGAAGCCTACGCCGCCGCCGCCGGTGACCGAAACCAAGCCTGTCGAGCCGACTCCTCCGCCCGCCGCGACCGAAGTGACCCCGAGCCCCAAACCCGCGACGGACCCGAAAACCGCGACGCGCGAGCGCCAGAAGAAATGCAGCGAGGAATGGAAGGCGAAAAAGGCTGAGCTCAAAAAGGCCGGTTCAAAAATCACCTGGCCAAAATATTGGAGCGAATGCAACAAGAGGCTGAAAGCCGCAGGCGAATAACGCTCTTCGCGCTTTTTGTCGTCGCCCGGCGGCTCTCCGCCGGGCGTTTTTCTTGCGCTCTTGCTCGGCGAAAGGCGTCGTGGCAGAGGGAATGAAGCTGATCGCTGAACGAGGGCGGGCGTTTGGATAAAACCGAGTTGCGAAAACTGCAGGCGTTCCTGCGCCGTGCGCTCGGCAATGAGGGCGTTCGCGTCACAGCGGATCCGAAGAATCCGGACGACGCCGCCGTGCATCTTGGCGAGCGAAGGATCGCTTCGATCTCGGTCGACGACGAAGACGGCGATCGTTCCTTCGCCTTCGAGATGAAAATTCCCGTTGGACGCGAAGTGCTGCAGTCCTATTTGCGCAAGCTCTTCGAAAACGATCGCCTGTCGATCGTGGCGCGCGGGCGCAAAATGGATTCCGTCGAACTCAACGCCGACGGCGAATTTCTCGGCGTCATCTCCGCTGACGATCCGAAGCTGTCGAGCTTCACGCTGCAAGTCGCGATTCTCGATTTCGATCTCGAAGAAGAGTGACGCGCTGCCCGAATCGGGGCGGCCCCTTCGATCGCTGATCGGTCCGGGGCCTTGCTTAGGGGCGGACCCACGCAGTTCAAAACCCCGGCAATCGAAGCTCTGCGTGCAAACCGCCGCTGGGGCTGTCGTTGAGCTGCAGCGAGCCGCCATAGGCGGCGGCGAGATCGACGACAATCGACAGGCCGAGACCTGATCCAGGCTTGGTTTCGTCGAGACGCCGCCCACGCTGCGTCGCCGCCGCGCGCAAATGCGAAGCAAGTCCCGGCCCGTCGTCGTCGATGGTGACGCGCAGCGTCGGCCGCGACGCGCCTTCGACGCAGACGTCGATTGTCACCCTGCTCTTCGCCCATTTGCCGGCGTTGTCGAGGAGATTGCCGATCATTTCCTCGAGGTCCTGGCGCTCGCCAAGAAAGCGCAGACGCGGATCGGCGCCGCCAGAAAAGATCACGCCCTTGTCGCCATAGATTTTGCTAAAGGCGCGCAGCAAGGCCTCGATCGACGGCGCAATCTGCGTCGCGGCGCCGAGCGCGCCGCCGCGCGCCGCAGCCCGCGCCCGGTCGAGATAGAAGGAGATCTGATCGCGCATGATCTGCGCCTGTTCTTGAACTTTCCCGGCGAGTTGCCCTGGCGCGGAATCGGCTTCATTGACGATGACGGAGAGCGGCGTTTTCAGCGCATGGGCGAGATTGCCGACCTGCGTGCGCGCGCGTTCGAGAATGTCGCGATTGGCGCTGATCAGCAGATTAAGCTCTTCGGCGAGCGGCGCGACTTCGCTCGGGTAGGCGTCGATGATGCGCTCCCGTTCGCCGCCGCGGATCGATGCGAGTTCGCGCTGCAATTGCCTCAAAGGCCGCAAGCCGAAGCGGACCTGAAAGGCGGCGCCGATGGCGAGCGCAATCGCGAGCGCCGCGAAAGCGACGATCAGCGCGAATCGAAAGCGGGCGATTTGCTCTTCCATCTCTTCGCCGCTGCCTGCGACCTGCACGAGATAGATGCCGACGTCGCCGACGTCGATGACGCGCTCGACGATGCGCAGCCTGCGCCCGTCCGGGCCCGGCCCGTAGCCGCGGCGAAAGCCGCCGACCTCCGCTGCGACGCCAAGATCTGAGAGCTTGGGCAACGTGTTGGCGAAGAGCGAGCGCGACGCCTTGATGTCATGAGACTTGTCGTCGAGACGCGTGATCTGCCAGTACCACCCCGAGCCCGGCAATTCGAATTGCGGGTCGCCGAGCTGACCAGGGCCGGTGCGTCCTTCCTGTCCCGACTCGGACACGTCCGCGACGATGGCGCGCAGGTAAACGTCGAGGCGACGTTCGAAAACCTCTTCCGCTTCGCTGCGGTAGTAGGCGGTAAGAAGAATGCTGGCGACGATCAGCACGACCGAACTCATCGCCGCCGCAGTCAGAAACAGACGCGCGGCGATGGAGCGAATGGAGACGAAGGAAAGGGGCATGCGCCTAGCGCTTATAGCCGGCGTCCTTTGCCGGCGCGGCCGCCATGTAGCCCAGACCGCGCACGGTCTGGATCAGATCGACGCCAAGCTTTTTGCGCAACCTGCCGACGAAGACTTCGATCGTGTTCGAGTCGCGATCAAAGTCCTGATCGTATAAATGCTCGATGATTTCGCTGCGGGCGACGACTCGTCCGCTGTGATGCATCAGATAGGCGAGCAGCCGGTATTCGTGCGAAGTGAGCTTCACGGGCGCGCCGTCCACGACGACGCGGCCGGCCTTGGTGTCGAGCCGCACCGCGCCGCAGACGATTTCATTCGTCGCGTGGCCCGTCGCGCGGCGCAGCAGCGCGCGGATGCGCGCCAGCACCTCCTCCATGTGGAATGGTTTTGCAACATAATCATCGGCGCCGGCGTCGAAGCCTTGCACCTTGTCGCTCCAACGGTCGCGCGCGGTGAGGATCAGCACCGGCATGTCGCGTCCCGCCGCGCGCCATTCTTCGAGAATGGTCACGCCGTCCTTCTTCGGCAGACCGATGTCGAGGACGACGGCGTCGTAGGGCTCCGTTTCGCCGAGGTGGCAACCTTCCTCGCCATCGAAGGCGCGGTCCACCGCATAGCCCGACTGCTCGAGCGCACGAACGATCTGGCGGTTCAAATCCTTGTCGTCTTCAACGACGAGCAGACGCAATGCATCCTCCTGCGTGCGAGACTCAATTGTCTATAGAGCCAGCGCCTATAGAGCTAGAATGAGGCCGGCCGCTGAACGCGTCGACAAGAATCTTGACGATGTGGCCGTCCCGGCGCAGCAGGCTGATCTCATAGATAAGTCCTTCGCCCAATTGGCACAGCCGCGCGCCGAGCGGCTCGGCCTGCAGCCGCAGGGCGATATCTCGCATGCACCGGAAAGGATCGGCGAGCTTCTGCGCTTCCATTTGGCTGCGCGCCTGCGCCATGGTGAAGCATTGCAGCCGTGCGGGAGCGTCTTCGGCGCGGCTGGCGGCGGCCCAAAGGAAATCGGCCGTCGCCGCGAGAGCGGCGACGGTGAGCGTCCGTCTCCAACAAGCTCCGGCGGCCCGCATGCGCCTCTCCCCGGCGCATAGTCGGCCGAATGCCCTGAATGCGCAATGAATAGTCAAAAAATGCGGCCGCGCGCCTCAGCTCTCCGAGGCGCGGCAGGCGTCCCGCATTTTCTTGTAGTCGACGATCATGGCGGCGAGAGGCGCGTTTTGGGGCAAGGCGCGCAACTGCTTCGCCGCAATCTTCTGTTCTTCGAGCGAATAGGCGACGAGCGGCGGACAGCCGCCGCCCGTCGACTGGCATGCCGAAAGAGCCAGGCTAAAAGCGACCATGATCGAGATCTTGCGAAACATCTTCAACGCTCCTGCGCTCAACCATGATTTCGGCCTGGCGCTTGGCGGCGCGCAGATCGGATTCGGCGCGCCGAGCTTTCTCCTTAGCGGCGCCGCCGGCGACAAGTCGCGCCAACATTGCGCGCCCAACCGCATAGGCGACGACGCCGGCGACCGCGACGAGACCCAGCGCGATGAGCTTGGGCATGTCAGGCTGTTCCCTGCGGCGTCGAGGTGATGCTGCGCATGATCGCCATCAACGCCGCCGAACCAATGGCGATGGCGCCGGCCTTCGGATCGTTGAGAAAGGCGATCCAGTCGGTCGAGGCGAGCGCGCCAAACAGCGCGACGAGACCAGCGGCGACATAAGTGCGATAGCCTTGCATTGGGAACTCCTTTTTTTTTTAGTGCCGGAGGCCGCCGGCGCGGTTTCACTTGCGGCCGAGGACTCGCGAGATGAACGATTCCATAGCGAAGGCGGGACCCGGATCGCGCTTGCGCGTCGGCGCAATATCGTCATGACCGGCGATGTCATTGATGCCGTAGGTCTGGCAGAGCGCCTTGGCGATATCGACGGCGACGGAGATCTGAACGGCGGGATAGATCATCCAGGGCTTTTCCCCGCCGTTGTCGAGTTTGTGCGCGAGCATCGCCACCTGGCTCGCCGGCACATTTTTTCCGTATCCGTCGGAGAATTTCCCGTTGGCGAGCTTCGTCAACGGTCCGGCGTTCGTGAGCTCTATGCCGATCGAAAATCCGTTGCAGTTCGAGCGCCGCCTCCAAACGCTTTTGCCCGCGTGCCATGCGACGCGATTGAACGGCGCGAGCTGCGTCACCGCGCCGTCGAGATCGATGACGAGATGGGCGGAGGCTTTCGCATTCGGATTGCACAGCCAGGAAATGGCCCCCTTCGCCGACTGAGCGGCGGTGTAATGCATGATCAGCAGCGAGGGCTTCAAAACGCCACCGACATTCGGCGTCGGCTTTTGAGCGACGGGCTTGCCGTCGCAATGCAGGACGTGATTCTTCACGGCGAAGGCCATGAGCCGACTCCTTCATTGGTCGAATGGATTCTGAAAAGCGCTTTTAGAAAGCGCGCGAGGTTTGGGCCGATGTGCAGCGCTTCGTCGCTCAAGATGAGCGGGAAGAACCAATGCGGCTTCCTTCGTCAGCGTTCAGACGCGCCAGCGCGGCGCGGGCTGTTCGCTTCGATCAGAAAAATTCAAAGATGAGGGCGTAGCCGTCTCCGCCACTGCCGCCAGCGCCGGAATTTGCGCCGTTCTGAACCGAGCCGCCGCCTCCGCCGCCTCCGCCAGCAAGACCGCCGGCGCCGCCCGCGCCAGGTCCGGTGAGGCTGGACGCGCCGCCGCCCCCACCGCCGCCGCCTTGTTCAAAAGGCCCGGCGCTCGCGACCCATGAGCCGCCTACGCCGCCATTGACGACGCCGGCGGCTATCCCCGCCGCGCCGATGACGGGTAATCCGGCGACATAAACGGCGCCGCCCGCCCCGCCGTTCGCGACGGCGTTGGCTGCGGTGATCCCGCCGCCGGCTCCGCCCCCGGAGGGGCCGTTGTAAAGGCATGAGCCTCCAGTGGCCGCCGTCGAGCCAGCGGCGTTGCAGCCGCCGCCGCCGCCGCCGCCGAAAACGTGCGACCCGGCGGCGCCGACCGCCCCCGAGCCGCCCGAGCCCACGCCAAAGGAGCCAACGCCGCCAGTTCCGCCGGAACCTGGGAGGCCTGACGAAGCTTGACTGCCCGCGCCGCCGCCGCCCGAGGCGCCGCCGATCTGTCCGCCCGCGCCGCCGCCCCCGGCGCCTGCGTGGAGCAGCGTTCCGAACGTGGTGACGCCGCCGGCGGAACCAGCGTTTCCGTTCGTGGAGTTCGTCGTCTGCGCGGCGCCGCCGGTGCCGCCGGCGCCGATCGCGACCGCTTTCGAGGCGCCGATCTGGGCTGCGGTGAATCGTGCGCGCGCCAGCCCGCCGCCGCCGCCGCCAGCGCCGCCGGAAGCTGCGGCGCCAGAGGCCGTTCGCGCCCCGGAGCCGCCGCCGCCGCCGGCGCCAAAGAGCAGCACTTCGGCAAAACGCAGCCCGGGCGTCGGCGTATAGGAGCCGCTCGACGCGAAAACGCGGACCTTCGTCGGCCCCCCGCTCGGAAAGGCGACTTCGCCCGTGGCGCTGTCGACGACGATCGACTCTTTCCATGCCGCGCCGTCGGGCGAGACTTTGACGTGGAAATTGTCGTCCCCGGTCAATCCTGTTTCGGCGCGCGCCGAATAGTTGGATTGATAAAGCTGCGAGACGGTTTTCGCCGCGCTCTCCTTGTTGAGCGCAAAGCGCAGATCGCCGGAGCCGCCTTCGCCGACGCTTTTCGCGGTGAAGAGCGTCGCATTGAGTTTGGCGAGCAGCGGATTGGCGCCGTCGGCGGTCGCGCCGATCCCGAGCAGCGCAAGATCTTGCAGCTGGCGCAAGGACAGCCCGCAGTCGATCCATCCCGCGCCGTCATAGAGCAGCAGAAGCGATTCCGCTTCGACATAAGCGCGCCAGCCGGCTTGCGCGGAAAGGAAGGTCCAGCCGCCCGCGAGGAATGTCGCGATCTGATCGCTCTTGCCGGCGAAGGCGTCTGTCGCGCCGGCGCCGATGAGCACGCGATCGCCTTCGGCCGGCGTCGCGGGCGGCGACGTCACGTTTCGCGCAGAGACCGCAAGCTGCGTCAGCGCGTCGATCAGCGCCAGAGCTTCATTATGCGTGACGTGTTTTTGCGCTTGCGCCGCCTCGATGAAAGGCAACGCAAGATGCGTGGTTTGCGTCATCGTTTTTCCTATTGGACGGAAAGCATCGTCGTCAGCGGGAAACCGCGTCCGACCGTCGCGCTCATCTGATAAAGCGACAGCGTCAGTTCGCTTTGCGGCGCGCCGAAATCGGCGAGTTCGTCGGCGGCGGGATAAAGCATCGACGCTGCGGCGGCGGTGAGCGTGCGCGTTCCGCTCGCCGGCAGCGAGACATCGGCTTCATAGGATTCGCTCGCTTCGGCGAGCGGAATATCGAGCGTCTCCCAGGCGTCGGAGTCGATGCGTCCGCGCCGAACGAACTCGATGAGGACGCCGGCCGGCGTGCGCCGCGCGCGCGCTTTCGTCGGCGCGTAGGGGTGCAACGCCTTGTTTGTCGCGGCGACCGTTGGCTGAACAAAGATCGGCTCCGCATAGTCGCGATCCGCCGGGCCGATGCGATAGGTCATCGGCGCGCCAATTTCGGCGACCTTGCGCGCGAGCGGCGCGAGGGCGTCATTGAGCAGCACGACGGTCGCGCCGGCCGGCGCATCACGCTTGGCGAGATGTTCTTCGCCGCCGAGGCCGCGAAGGAGCCGCGACAGTCGATATGTCTTTTCGCCAATCAGCTCGGCATGCGCGAAAGCGAAAATCTCGCAGTCGCCGTCGACGCGTATCGCCATCGCCGAACGTCCGGCGAGCGCGGCGAGATCTCCGACCGACGAAAGCTGTCCGGCGCCGATCCTGACAGTGACGCTGCTTCCATTGTCGAAGCGTCCGACTGGACCCGAGGGCAGGACGTCGAGCGTCTCGCCGATGGTTGCGCGCTTGTCGATGATGGCGATCTGCTCATAGCCGCCCTGAAAGGTCATCCTCCAGATTGCGAGCGGACCGGGCCAGGGATCGGCGAAGGCCGCGACATAGGAGAGCGCTTCTTCGTCGCGCCAGAGCGCAAGGTCGAGAATTTCGACTCTCGGCGGTCCGACGATCTTAGGCGAAACGACATTCGCGCGTCCAAGCAGCGGCGCGGCCGCGTCATAGACAGAAGCGTCGGCCGCGCGCGCGCTTATCTGTCGCGCGGCGCCGTCCGTGATGCGTTGAATTTGAAACAGCCGGCCGCCGCCGGCTGCGCCGAGCCGCACCAGATCGCCGGGCTGCAAGGCGAGAAGGCCAGGCCGTAGCGAAAATTCGGCGGTTTCGCGTCCGATCCACACGTCTTGCAGCCAGCTCTCCGCAAGCGACTGCGCATTGGCGCGATTCGTCATCACCGCGGCTTGCGCTTCGCTCTGGCGCGCCGAGCGGCCCTCGAGTCTGCGGGATAAGACTCGCGCCATTTGAAAGTCGTTTTCGGAATCGGAGAAGGAAAGCGCGATCTCCTGCGGCAGTTCGCTTTCCTGCGCCCGCGCCAGCGTGACGAGCGAGGCGGTTTTGCCGGCGACGAGATCGTCTTCGTCAATTTCGCGCACCGGTTTCCCGCGCCGGTCGACGAAGCGCAAGGCGCCGCCGCTCGCCACGGCGTCGAAGCCGAAGAGCGCGGCAAGAGGATCGATCGCCTCGCGCGGCGACATCGGCCGCTCCAGCACATAGCCGTCAAGAAAGCCGGCGACGTCTGGCCGCTGCGTGACAATTTCAAGCGCGGAGACGGCGCCGGCGAGCGCCGGCAGGAGGCGGTCGAGCGGCGCGCCTTCGAGGCGTCCGTTCAACCAATGGCCCGTCTCCCAATTGGCGGCGTCGCTCCATGCGTCGGTCTGCGTCGGAAAGGCCGGAAAGGGGCGCGCATCCCAGCACCATATGTGCAGGCGCGCCGGATCAACCATCGGCCCGGTGTAGAGGTCGGAAGTCGGGTTGCGCGCCGCGCCGCCGGGCGTCGCCGGATCGAAATGCGCGATCATCGCCTCGATGAATCGCGCCTGCATGAGATCGTCGCGGCCATTGCGCGAGAAATAGGGCAGGCCGCCATCGCTCGAACGCGGGTCGGGAAAAACATTCGGCGCATTGGCGCCGCGGTCGACCGCCGGACATCCCGTCTCGACGATCCAGATCGGCTTCGACTGCGGAACCCATGCCGTCGGCTCCCCCAGCTCAGCGCCGCCGACGCGCTCGTAATGCGGTTGCGACCACCACGACAGAAAATCCTTCTGGCGGAAGATCCAAGGCTTGCCGAGCCCGTCGCTGATCGGCGTGCGATCTTGCGCGAGGCGCGCATTTGCGTCGGCGTAATGCCAATCATAAGCCTCGCCCGAGGCGACGCGAGACTTGAGATAGTCGAGATCATAAATGCTCGCCGCTTCCTGCGCGTCGAGATGGGCGTCGCCGTCGCGCCAGTCGGAGAGCGGCCAATAGACGTCGACGCCGACGAAATCGACGGCGCTTGACGCCCACAGCGGATCGAGCGGGAAGCGCGCTTCTCCGCTTGCAGGAACATGCGCGCCATATTCCGTCCAGTCGGCGGCGTAAGAGATTTTCGTTTGCGCGCCAAGGATCGCCTTTGCATCAGCCGCAAGAGTCATCAGCGCCGCGACGGCGGGATATGCGCCTGGCGCCGAGCGCACGCGCGTCAGGCCGATCAGCTCGGAGCCGATGAGGAAGGCGTGGACGCCGCCGGCCGCGACGCAAAGATTGGCGTAATGCAGAATGAACGCGCGATAGCGCGTAAAGAAGGCGTCGACTTGCGCCGCTGCAGTCGCGGTCGTATCAGGCGAACCGGGCCGGCCCGGCGCAGGATCGCAGGTGATGCGTCCGCGCCAGGGAAACGCCGGCTGTTCGACGGCGCTCGTGTAAGGATTGGACAGCGTATTGCCCGGCGGCACGTCCATCATCACGAAGGGATAGAAGGTCACCGCGAGGCCGCGCGCCTTGAGGTCGGCGATAGCGGCGACGACCGAAGCGTCGCTCGGCGTTCCGCCATAGGCCGAGCGTCCCTCGATTTGCGACACGAGCCGCGCGGTGGAGCGCGTCAGCCCGGCGACCGACCAGTCCGGCGGCCACAAGCCGCCGAGAATGAAGTTGAACTGGCCGATGGTCTTGAATGTGGCGTCGACGCGCGGCGCGATCGTGCAATGTTCGGCGCGAAGATCGTCGCCGAACCAGGCGACGACGAGCGCGACGCTTTCGAGATTGGGGCAAAGCGCCTGCAGGGCGTCGAGCGACGCGGTCCAGTCCGTCGCGGCTGTCAGCTGATGGCGATTTTCTGCCGCCGTGGCGCCGGGCGAGTAGAAGTTGAGCTTGAGGGCAGGGTGATAGCCGGCCTCCGTCGCGCCGGGAATGAGGTCGACGGCGCGGATCATCGCGCCGAGTCCTTCGACGGGCTTCACGACTTCGAACGTAAATTGCGGAATGCGATTGCCGAAGGGCGCGAGCGCCAGATCCTCGAAAACAATATAGGCAAGGCCGCGATAAGCGGGCGCGCTCTCCGCCCCTTCTTTGGCGACGATCAGCTGATCAGGCTCCTGATCTTCAGTCCCGGGATAGATACGGATCGGCAGCGTCGTCATGTCGAGTTCTGAGCCGTCGGCCCAGATGCGTCGCACGAAGGCGACAGGCCCTTCGCATAGGCCGATCGCAAAATTCGCCGAATAGGCATAGGTGAACTGAACGTTGAAGCCGCCGCCGCCGCCGCCTTTGCCCTGATGCTGGGTCTGCGCAAAAGATACATTGACGCGTTCGAGAAAGCGCGTCGCCCAGATCATCTGTCCGCCGATGCGCGCGCGGCCATAGATTCGCGGCACGCCGGCGCCTTCCGTTGAGGTGATCCCGTCCATCGATTTCAGCCGCGGACCGATCGAATAGCGCGGCGATGCATGCGGTTGCAGCGCGGCGTCGACAAAGGAGCCGCCAAAGCCGCCGAGCACGCGGCCGATAGAGGATCCAACAGGTCCGCCGATCGCGCCGCCGGCGACAGAGCCGACCGTCTGCAGAACAAGAGTGGCCATGAGCGTCTCGCCGAATGTCATTCCCGACGCGCGCATCGCGCGCGATCGGGAATCCAGACCATTGCAGAGCCTCGCGTGAGCGGCTCTTGCCCGGTCAGGCCTTCGGCCTGCCGGAAATGACAAATTGGAAGAATTCAGTCAGTCACGCCCGGAAAGGCGAAGGCGGCGACAAGCTTCTTGCGCCAATGCGGGCCGATCGCGACCTCCGCGACGCAGGCGCCGGCATGGGCATGAATCATATGCGTCGACGATATTGCGATGCCCAGATGTTTCGCCGGGAGATGTTCGCGAAAGCGAAACAGCAGAACGTCGCCTTCACGAAATTCGTTTGGAGCGATCGCCCCGAAATGCCGCTGCGCGGCGTCAAGCAATGTCTCGGCCCCCGAGGCTTCGGCCCAATCGGGCGTATATGCGGGCGCCCCCTCCGGCTCGTCGCCGATGATGTCGCGCCAGACGCCGCGCACGAGCCCGAGGCAGTCGCAGCCGACATGGATGAGCGAAGCTTGATGCACGTAAGGCGTGCCACGCCAGCGCCGCGCCGCCGCGACAATGTCGGCGCGGGTCATTTAAAAAAACTCCCGCCGTCCATCGCCGGCGCAAGCGAACTCGGATAGGCGATGACGCGATCATTGCCCGGCATATGCGGAAACCCGCGGAAGTTGACGATGTTATCGAACTTGGCGCGGCAGCTCGTCGGCGACTTGTCGCAGCCCGCCGTCATCAGAACCGCGTCTCCGGCGACAATCACGCCGCCCGGCGGCGTCCATAGCGTCACGCTCGCGCGCAGATTTTCCTGCCGATGCGATTTAACAGTCAGGCGAGCGTTCTCATTCGCGCCGCTCGTAAAGGTCAGCGCGCCGCCGGTGAAAAAGCCGCTGTCGAATGTTTCCGAAAGATCGATGTCGATTGCGCCGCCGACGAAGGCGGCGACGACGCCCGTCGCGTGAAAACCAGGCGCCATGACGTCAAGACCGCAGCGCGCGTCGCCGAGATCAGCCGAACAACTGCGTTGGAACGCGCGGCCCTGCTGCTGATCGAAAAGGTGCGCGCTCGAGCGCAGCTCCGCGGCGAAGGCGGTCTCGCCGCGGCGTATCTCGCCGATCGTCGCGACATCCAGCAAAGCGCGATCAGTAACGTTCGTCCAATCGACGAGCCATGTTTCGACCGATGCGCCGTCATAAAGCCCGTTCAGTAGATCGCTCTCGGTGAGGCTCTCGTCGCTCAAGACGCCGGCCGCCTCGCCCGTTCCCGGCGCAAAGCCGACGCTTGATTCGAGTTGCGACGCTGAGAGACCGGTGTTTGCGCGAAAGGTCACGTCATTAAAAGCCAGATCGCGATCATGATCGGTGAACCCCAATACTGTCGAATCGTTGCGCGCGACGCGCCAACAATGGCAGAAGGTGGTGGCGCGCTGATCGAGCTTCGCCTGCATCGAAGGAGAGAGCGAGAGCATGGATGGATTCCACTCTTGTATGATCTTTCAGCGTCATTGGAGCCGAAGGCGAAGCAATCCAGAGCACGGTCCGCGATCTGCGGATTGCTTCGTCGGCTTCGCCTCGCGCGCAATGGCGGTTCGACGGCTAGGGCACGATTTCGACGATCGGAATATTTGGAATCGCGCCGGCCTCGAAGGCGTGCATGTCGATTTCGAGAAAGTCCGTATCGAAGCGCACAGGCACGTCGAAGAGAAAGCCAGCCGTGACGACCGCTCCCGCCGAGGGAATGGCGCCCGGCGCGAAGGTCACGATCCCTGTCGCAGCGTCGACGCTCACATCCGGCGTCAACTTCTCGACGCCATCGGCCGCGACCCGCACTGTTCCGGCGACGGGCTTTACGATGTCGCGCGTATAGGGAGAAAATGCGCCGCCGTAAGTCTTCACAAGCTGAAATGTAGCGCGCGCGCCGTCGCCCGTCCCGAGCGTTTGATCCGTTGGGCTCGGAGTCGCGCTAGGCGCGCAGGAGGCGCAATCGGCGCGATCACGCCACCGAAAGCCATAAAGCCGGCCGCGCCGCTCTTCGAAGAATTCGATGATCTGCGAAAGTTGCGAGAGACTCTTGACGCCGTAGCCAGCTTCATAGCGGCGCCGCGAATGCGCCCAGCGGGCGTTGCGCGCCTCGCGATTGGAGCCGAGCGTCACGATCTCTGTGCGCCGCTCAGGTCCGCCGCGCCCGCCCAGCGAGACATCGAGTGGAAAGCGGATCTCATGAAAGTCGCTCATGCCGGCTGCGCCTGCTTAGAGGTTGCGCTGGCCGCGCGCGACAGCCCGCGCCAGGGCGCCCGTGATTTGCGCCTCCGAACGGCGGAAGCTCTCGACATCCTGCGCAGCGATGTTGACCGTGACCGACACCGGACGCGCGCCGGCGCCTTGCGCGACGACGCCGAGCCGGCCATCCGCGCCGCGCGCCAGCGGCATGATCGCCTCGGCGCCGCGCTCGCCCATCAGCCCCATCGCGCCGCCGCTCGCAAAATAGGTTGGACTAGCGACGACCCCGCCCTGCGCGAAAGGCGCGACGGTCCCGGCGCCGCCGAAGGCGCCGGAGAACATGCCGCTCAATCCGCTCACCAGTCCTTCGGCGAGCGCCTTGGTTCCGGTGCGCAAGGCCATGCGCGTCAGCGACTGTGCGATCGTCGAGAGCACGTCGTTGAAGCTGCGGCCGCTCGCCGCCGCTGACCCGAAACCCAGGTGAAGCGTCTTCGTGACATTTCCCGCCGAGACGTTGATCTGATCCAGCAACAGCTTTGTCGCGCGCAGATCAGGCGCCGCCAGGCGCTCACTTGCCCCGGGTTCATTGAACGGGTCCGGAAAGGGGTCGAAACTCATCGTCATGTCGATTCTCCGCAATCGGGAAAGCGGCGCATAAGTTCGTCAAGCACGGCGCGTGACGGCGCGCGCGGCGCGGCGCCATAGACGCCCTCGACCGCGCAAAAAAGTTCGCGCGGCGTCATCGACCAAAAGTCGCGCGACGGTAGCCGCAGGACGCCGAGCCCGAAGGCCATGGCGCGCGCGAACGGAAACGGCGCGCGATGGGAGGCGTCGCGCGCCGCTTCTGCCGTTTGCCTCAAGCGTCCTGCGGCGTCGGAGGGTTTGCGTCGGCGCTCCGCTCCGGCGCATCGCCGAAGGTCGCGGCGAGGAGTTCGGCCGCGATGCGCACATAGCCCGCAAGACTCTCCGAAACTTTCATTCTGGCGACGTCTTCATCGCTGACGTCGTTCCCTGCGCCCCGCAACCCGCAGCCGATGATGCGCAGTATGTCGCGTGCGGAAAGCCGTCGTTCCTCGAAGCGGCTCGCGAGCGCGACAAGGTCGCTTGCGCCAAAGCCGCTTTCGAGTTCGGCGAGCGCGCCGAGCGTCAGGCAGAGCGTGTAACTCTTGCCGTCGATTACCGCGTCGATTTCGCCGCGCCTGCTGTTCGCCATTGCGTCCTCACGTGAAATGCGCTGGTCCATCTGGAATTGTCATTCCCGGCAGGCCGAAGGCCTGACCGGGAATCCAGAGTCGCAACAAGCATGTTTGATTTTGCCCTGGATTCCCGATCGCGCTTCGCGCGTCGGGAATGTCAGTTGAGCCGTTCAAACCTCACAGCGCTGCGAAGGCGAGCACGCCTGCCGATTCAAGCGAAATATCGAAGGTCACCTCGGCGGAATATTCGCCGCGGTAATCGAGATTGGCGATCTGAAACAGGCCCGAGAGCGCGCCGAAGTCGGGAATGATGATCTGCCATTCGCGCAGCACCCCGTCGAAGAAGGTCTGGCGCAGGAGCGCATCCGACGGCTGGTCCTTGAACACGCCTGTTCCGGAGACGCTCGCGCGCCTCAGTCCGCCGCCGTCCAGCAATTCGCGCCAGCGGCCGCTCGACTCAGCGTCGGTCACATCGACCGTATCGGCGTTCAGCGCGAGGCGTCGCGTGCGCAAGCCAGCGACCGTGACGAAGCTCGCGCCGTCATGAATTTTCAAGAGCAGATCCTTGCCTTTCTGGGCGGCCATCATTGAGCTCCGTTAAAGATATTCTGTCGTGGCGCGAAAGCGCAGATTGACCCGCGCGAAACGGCCGTTCTGTTCACGACGCGTCTCCAAAGAGAGGAAGCGCAAGTCGATCAGCCGATGGTCCTGCAGATTAAGCGGCGCCTCATCGAGAAGATCGGCGATGCGCTGGGCCAGTTGGAGCGCCTCGCTTAGCCCCCGCATCGTCGACGTAACGCCAATCGTGAACAGCTGCTCCGCGCCCGGCGAGAGATCGGCGGACCAATCGCGCAGCTGCGCTTCGCCGAAAAGTGCATAGGGCGGTTCGGTTCCGTGCGGCGCCTCGTCGTAAAGCTTTTGGCCGAACGCGGCGGCGAAGCCTGCATCCGCGAGAAGATAGGCGCGGATCGCCTTGCGCAGCGCGACGACGGGAGAAACGCTCATGGCGAGTCCTCTAAGTGATCTCTTCGCACGCGCAGACTAAAAATCGCCGACGCTCATCGGGATCTACAACCGATTGAATGCGAAGCTTGCGACCGCGATAGACGAAGCGCATGTCCTTTGAGACATCGTCACGCCAGCGGATCGTCACGACGAGAGTTGTCGCCTGCTCGGCGCGTTGCTCGACGAAATCTTCGCGGGCTCCGGAAGGCGCGATACGCGCCCAAAGAGCCGCGACGGGCGTAAAGCTGCGCGAAAAGCCGCCGGCGCCATCGGGCGCGTCGATGGGCGCCTCGAGCGTCACGCGATGGCGAAGCGCGCCGATGGGGAGGCCGCTCACAGCAGCCGCCCCCGCCGAAACGGCGCCGCAAGTTGCGCGACCGTTTTCGGCAAAGCGTCGTCGCCGCTATCGCCGCGGTGTTCGCGCCAATGCGCGACGAGCGTCAAGATCGCCTTGCGCAGCGGCTGCGGCGCGTCGCTCGCGACGGAGCCATAGCCGACGGAAAAGTCAATCTCGATTCCATCGCTCGCGCGTCCAGGCGCCGGAGGCGCCGATGTAAAGTTGATGCGGCCGCCCTCGGTCGAGTTGGGCGCGCGATAGGTCGCGGCATTGAGCGGCTGCGGCGCGTCGCTTGCGTCGAACACGCGGATCGCCGTCACCGACTGAAAGGGCGCGAAGGGAATGCGGAGCGTCGCGTTCGAGCCAACCGAAGGGGGCCAGCAGTCGAACACCAGGCGCCAGCTTTGCGTGACGAACAAGCGCCGCGTATAGGCTTCGAGCGTCATGCGCGCGGCGACGATCAGCGCCTGGATCAATTCATCCTCTTCGACGCCGTCTTCACGCAGCCATGATTTTGCGTCGGCGAGCGAGACGGGCTCGACCGCCGGCGCGCCGATGAGCATCGGTCGCATTGCACATCCTAGGTCTAGTGAGTAGATGGCCGCGACGTTTCTCGTCGCGGCCTCAACGGGGGCGGAATGATTAAGACGCGGCGAATTTCAGCAGCTTGATCGCCTCGAAATTCTGCACGCCGCCGCCGACCCGCTTCGTCGTGTAGAAGAGCACATAGGGCTTGGCGGAGTAGGGATCGCGCAGCACGCGAATGCCGACGCGGTCCACCACCACATAGCCGCGCTCGAAATCGCCGAAGGCGATGGAGAGAGAATTCGCGGCGGGGTCCGGCATGTCCTCGGCTTCGATGACGGGGAAGTTCATCAGCGAGGCGCCGGCGTCGGCGGTTGCGGGCGGCGCCCAGATGTAGTCGCCCGTCGTCGTCTTGAACTGTCGCACGAGCGACTGCGCGCGCCGCCCCATGACGAATTTGCCGTTCTGGCGAAAGCCGGCGCGCAGCGCATAGACGAGATTGACGAGCGCGTCTGACGGATCGCTCGCGGCGAAAGCGCCGGCGGCGCCCGTCGCCACATAGCCGATATTGCCCCAGGTCCAACTCGCATCCGCAACCGTCGTATAGGAAAGAAAGCCCTTCGGCTTATTCACGCCGTCGCCGCTGACGAAGGCGGCGCCTTCCTGTTCGGCGAAGGCGGTCTGCACCTCCTCGGCGATCCATTGTTCGATGTCGACGACGGCGTCGTCGAGCAGCGCCTGTGTCGCCGCCGGCATCGCGTAAAGCTCCATCGCCGGGAAGGTCATGTCGGCGAGCTGCTGATTGTTGGTCTGCGGGCGCGGATCGGCTTCCGCCACCCATCCGGCGGCGGGACCTGTCGTTGAAAAAGCGCGGCGCAGCGACGCGCCGGAAATTTCGCGCACGCTGGAGATGGCGCGGATCGGCGAGAACTTCGCGAGTCTTCGCAGAACGTCCCGCTCGGTTGGAAGCGGCACAAGATAGCCGCCGTCAGCGCCCGAGCCGCGCGACAGCGCCTTGGCTTCGAGCGCCTTGAGGCCGCTGGCTTCGCCGGAGCGCATGTAGTGATTGAAGGCGCTTTTGTGCTCGCGCCAGCTGTGGTCGTCGACGAGCTTGCCGCCCATACGTGGCCGAGACATTTCGAGCGCCAGGCGATCGAGCCGGCTCTTCGTGTCGTCGAGCGCGTGGTCGATGCGCGCGAGCTTCTCTTCGGTCACGACGTCGGCGCCGAGGCGGTTTTCGAGCTGGGTCAAACGCTCGTCGTTCGTCTCCTTGAAGGCGCTGAAAGCGCGATTGAGATCGGCGAGAATGTCGTCGCCGGCGGATTTGTTTTCAACTGCTGACATGTATAGAGCCTCGTGTTTGAGCGCGGCGCGCGGAAAAGCGCCCCGCGGCTGGAGTCGCCGGGAAGTCCGCGCGCTTAGGAAAGACCGTCTCGAAATTTGCGTTCGCGCTCGACGGCAAGAGCGCGGGTCAATGCAATAGATCGATCCGCCTGGTCAGAATGACCCAGACAGCCGGCGCAGCGCGTTGGAAAATTCAAGCGCGGCCCGCTGCGCTCTCAGGCGCGAGAGCTTCGCGCCGAGCGCCTCCAAACGTGCTGGGCCACTGCGACTTTGCTTAACCGCGCCGATACGCGCCTGCGGCAGCATCGGAAAGGTGACGATGGAGATCTCCCACAGATCGATTTCGTGCAGGCGGCGCACGCCGCTCGATTTTTCGGTCGTGGCGCGCCGCGTGCGAAAGCCGATGGAGAGTCCGTCGATGGCGCCCTTGCGCATCAGCGACAGGGCTTCGCGCGCCCGCGCCACCGAAAGATCGAGGCGGCCTTCGACTTTGAGGCCGCGCGCATCTTCGACGATCGAGGACCACATCCCGATCGGTTCGGCCGCCTGGTGCTGCCACAGCATTTTCACGCCCTGCGCGCCGCGCTTGACGAGCGAGCGCGCGAAGGCGCCGGCCATCACCATGTCGCCGCCTGAATCAACCACGCCGAAGAGGCTGGCGTAGCCCGAGAAGTCGCCGGCCTCGTTGGCCTGCAGCAACGGCGACTCGGCGCGCTTTATCTCGGGGGCGGGCATAGTTCTTTGCAACGCCGCCATCAGCTTTTCTCCGCCTGAGCATTAATTGGCGTATGGCTCGCCGCGCGGGCGTCGGCGCGCAATTGTGCCAGCAATTCGACAAAGGTCTTGAACACGGCGGAAGGATCGTCCCGCATTCGCGCTTGGCGCGCGCGCGGACGCTTGAAGTAATGCGGCAGCCAATTGTTCTGACTCATTGATCGCTCCTGCAACGGCGGTTGAAGCGCGCGAGTTCGCGCACGAAGGCGTCAAGGCGGCGCGTCGCTTCGCCGAGTTCGCGCAAGGCGAGATAGGCTTGCGCGGTGGCGGCGCACGCCCACAGAAACAGCGCAAGATGCGCGAGATCGCCGCGCTCCAAGATGGCGTTCAGAATGTCGGACATGGGCGGCTTCGTATTTCCTGTCGGCGGCGCGTTGTCAGTCATTCCCGACGCGAACCCCGGCTGCAGCCAGGCCAGAAAACTCTTCTGCACGCGCGCGACGAGCGGCAGAACGGTTTGGCGCCAGAAGGCGCGATTGGCCTCGGCGTAATTGCTGAAGGTGTTGTCGCCGGGAAGGCCCAACAGCAGCGGTGGCACGCCGAAGGCGAGCGCAATCTCGCGCGCGGCGCCCGCCTTCGACTCGGCAAAATCCATGTCCTTGGGCGAAAGCGACAGCGCCTTCCAGTCGAGCCCGCCTTCGAGCAGCAGCGGCCTTCCGGCGTTGGTCGCGCCGGAGAAATTCTCCTCCAGCTCTTCCTTTAAGCGCGAGAACTGCTCGTCGGTCAGATGCGCGCCTTCAGGTCCCGCATAGACGAGGGCGCCGGAAGGCCGCGCGGAATTGTCCAAGAGCGCCTTGTTCCAGAAGCTCGCGGCGTCCTGTCAACCGAGCGGCTCTTCACTCCCCTTGCGAAGAGCCTTCAGCTTTCAGCCGTCGCCATATCTCTTCAAGATAGACTCGATAGTGTCGTCGATCGACAAAACCAACGAGTGCGCCACCGCGAAACCAGATGTCTTCTAGCTCCTCGTCGCTTAGGTCGCTCGTCAAGGCCTTGGCCAGAAAATCTCGGACTTCTTGCTTTTCCCGCTGATCTATATTGCTGATAGCGTAATCAATGTCGTCTGAGCCTTCTGGGATGTCCGCTTCCAACTCTCTGTTGAACCAGACGCACATATTCCAGAATGATTGAGGAACAATCATCGCAACGTCCTTCATTCGACTAGTTGCGCGACCGCGGGTTTATCGGAAATGCGGTTCGGACCCTGTAGCCATACTCAGCCTTTGAATCCCTGTGTATGACAACCCGCACAGCAAATGTCGGTCGGATGACAGGAGTGGAAATTCCAGACGCTAAATAAGCTTCCCTGCCGGTCCGATATCCGAATAGGCGATCGATCGTTGCAACCGGCACTTTTCCCTCAGCGACCGCATCCACCAATTCCTTGTTGGCTTCCAGAACGCGATTGACAAAATCATTTGCCGATTCTTTGGAATCGAACGATCCCACAGTTGGCTGATATTCCACGATACTTCCAAGTGGCCCTAATGTCGTCCGGTGCCGTTCATTTTCGATTCTTGCGAGCAACTCATCATCGCTTTTGCCAACGTGTCTCTCAATTGTATGTCCGTAGTCTTCTTCATCGTTCAGTTTGACGACGTAGCGATCACGATTCTCATTTTGTGCGGTTCTAAGCCTTGGCGCAACGGTTGAAGCATCGGTCGAATCATCGCTTGCATTCCAGTCGCTCTCGCCGCCGCCTCCGCCGCTCGTCCATTGTCCGCCGCCGGAATTGCCCGCCGGCACGCGTGGCTGATCCGGGCTGTAGCGGCGCTCCAGCGCGAGATCGCCTTTAGCGAAGAGCGCTTCTTTCGGCGCCGGGCCGTAGCCCAGCGCCTCGCGCTGTTCGTCGAGCGTGAGGAAGGCAGCCTTGCCGACGCGCTCCCATTCGCTTGCGCGCTCGCTCGCCAGCGCCTCCAGACGGTCGGCGTTATAGTCGAGGCGAAAAGGACCGAAGCCCGGTTGCAGCCAGTTCTGAAAGCTCTTCTGCACACGCGCGACGAGCGGCAGCACGGTCTGGCGCCAGAAGGCGCGATTGGCCTCAGTATAATTGCTGAAGGTGTTGTCGCCGGGCAGGCCCAGGAGCAGCGGCGGCACGCCGAAGGCGAGCGCGATTTCGCGCGCGGCGCCCGCTTATGCGCGCGTCGCGCCTACGGCGTCCTCTCATGTACGAATCACTTCAGGAAGGCGGAATGAGTTCGTAGTCTAGGTCGAACACCAATACGTTGTCCCGGCCGAAGACCTCGTAAATGATGCGCGGGATTGCCGGGATGTATTCCGCTCCGCCCTCCTTGTTCCACTGAACAAGGAAGCCGCTGTTGGCGGTGACGCCATATTCTGCAGCTCGCTCGCGCTCGTGCGGCAAGGGCTCGCCGACTTCCGAAATCCAGAAGTGTTTCAGGATGTCGTGGTAACGATCGTCCGCTTGGGCAATTTTCTGACGAGCTTCTTCAGGGGAATAAGCGCTCGAACATGTTACAAAAATTGACATCAGCATCCCCCGTTGAGCGCAAGTTAGGCTTGCTCAGAGGTATTCCGACGCCGCCTACGACGTCGCCGCGAGTTCCTCGCGCATCAGTGCGATCACCTGTTCGAAAGCGGCGATGAAATTTGGACGGCGGCCACGCATCCAGTTCAACTCCGGGCCGAGTTGATCGCGCTGAAAGTCGGCGTAATAGGCCTCCATCGCGCGCAGCAATTCAAGCCGCTCCTCGCGCGGGTGGTCGCTGAACTCGAAGAAGTCGAGAGCTTTCCCATTGGGCAACTCATATTTGCTCGGCCAGCCGTCGTGAAGAAAGTCGAGCACTTGTGGCGCCAAATCTTCCGCGATTCGCGGCGCCTTGCTATGATCGAGGTAGAGCTCGTAGGCTCCTCCCATTACCGTCTCGAACTGGCCTCTGGACAGCGGCACCCATTCCTTGTCGATAGCATCGAATGTGACGAGAGAGGACATATGTCACCTCGCGCGCTCCATCGTGGCGCATTCAAGAAGGCGGAATGAGTTCGTAGTTGAGATCGAACACCAATACCTTATCGCGTCCGAAGGACTCATACATGACGCGGGGGATTTCTGGAATGTATTCAGCTCCGCCTTCCTTATTCCACTGAATGAGAAAGCCGCTTTTGGCTGTGACGCCGTGTTCCGCTGCTCGCTCCCGTTCGTGCTCCAAGGGCTCGCCGACTTCCGAAATCCAGAAGTGCTTTAGAATGTCGTGATAGCGATCGTCCGCTTGGGCAATTTTCTGACGAGCTTCTTCAGGGGAATAAGCGCTCGAACATGTTACAAAAATTGACATCACCATCCCCCCTTTAAGTAAAATAGCTTACCGTCGCGATCGATAACCCAGAGCCGATTCAAGCCGTCTATCTGATACCTTCGAAATTGCGCTTCCACTTCCGCAGTTGAAATGGAACTGTCGCGTAGGTTGATAATTATGCTTGAAGCCTGCTTGCGCGCAACCTTTCCCGCGACATTGTCCCACACGTTCCGCACGCTGCCCGTTACTGGAGCGTAATTGTCAAACACCTCGCCGTCGATCCGATAATCGGGTCGTTTCGGACCAGGAACATCCGGCTTTTGTTCGACGTTGTGGCCATTCAGCCAGAGGATGTCAGCCGACTGATTTTCTCGCTCGGCGCCGCGCCTCGTTTCAGGATCGTCTTGTCGCCGCACCAGCGCGCGCGGTCCCGTGAGATCGCCTCTCGGGGCGCTGTCCCGACCGGGCAAAGCGAGGTCTCCATAAAGCTCTCGCAAGTGTTCCGAATAGAGTTCGTTCGCCTGTCGCGTTGCGCTTTCGTTGCGAGCGATGCGCGCTTCAATGTTGTTTGGATCGATGAGCGTGGATTCTGGCTTCCAGCTTGGATCGATTTCGCGCACGCGCGTCTCGGCTTCCCTCGCCAGGCGCGCCGTATCTTCCAGTCGATCGAGTTGCGAGAGAGTCGCTTCGCCGGGTCCGCTGAAACGTCCGCCTCTGCCTCGGCCGCGCGCCTGGGCCAGTGTGATGGACCCTTCGACGTCGCTCGCCACTCTCGGATCTGTGTTCTGCGCAGTCTGGACTCGGCCCTCCACATCACGCCGCCGCGCGCGATCATCTCGGGCGCTGCCGAAACTTCCTCCTCCCAAACCTCCGCCCCCGCCGTCCGTCCATCGCCCAGCGCCGAAAATTCCCGCAGGCACGCGCGGCTGATCGGGGCTGTAGCGGCGTTCCAGCGCAAGATCGCGTTTGGCGAAGAGCGCTTCTTTCGGCGCCGGGCCGTAGCCCAGCGCTTCGCGCTGTTCGTCGAGCGTCAGGAACGCCGCCTTGCTGACGCGCTCCCATTCGGCCGCGCGTTCGCTCGCCAAGGCTTCGAGACGGTCGGCGTTATAGTCGAGACGAAAGGGACCAAAGCCCGGTTGCAGCCAGGCCTGAAAGCTCTTCTGCACGCGCGCGACGAGCGGCAACACGGTCTGGCGCCAGAAAGCGCGATTGGCCTCGGCGTAATTGCTGAAAGTGTTGTCGCCGGGCAGACCCAGAAGCAGCGGCGGCACGCCGAAGGCGAGCGCGATCTCGCGCGCCGCGCCCGCCTTCGACTCGGTAAAATCCATGTCCTTCGGCGAAAGCGACAGCGCCTTCCAGTCGAGCCCGCCTTCGAGCAGCAGCGGCCTTCCGGCGTTGGTCGCGCCGGAGAAATTTTCCTCCAGCTCTTCCTTCAGCCGCGAGAATTGCTCGTCGGTGAGATGCGCGCCTTCGGGCCCCGCATAGACGAGGGCGCCCGATGGACGCGCGGAATTGTCGAGCAGCGCCTTGTTCCAGAAACTCGCGGCGTTATGCGTGTCGAGCGCCACCTGCGCGGCGGCGAGCGGCGGAAAGCCGTAGTAATCGTCGAGCGGATTGAAGAATTTGATGTGAAGGATCGGCTCGATCCCTTCGCCGCGCATCTCGTAGCGCGCTTCCTGTCCCAGCGCGCGATAGATGAAGGCCGCGGGCCAGCCGTTGCGTCCCGCCTCAATGCTCATGCGGTCGGGCCGCAGCGTGTAGAGTTCGCGCAGCTCCTCGTCGATCAGCACGGATTCGATATAGGCGTTTCCGTAAAGCAGCAGATTGGCGCAGATCGTCTCGATGAAGGAGGCGCTGGTGTCGAGCGGATTGGGCCGCTCGATGAGAGAGAGGAGCGGATGGTCGATCGCCTCCTCGCGGCCTTCATAGATGAGCCAGGGAACGGAGGCGGCGGCTTCCGCCACCATGCGCACGCAGCGATGGCAGACGGCGTTGCGCTCATAGCCTTCGCGGGTCAGCACCGTCGAATTGCGCGCGCTCCAATGCGGCTGTCCGAGCGCATGCATGGCGAGGAGTTTCGCCGCGCGCGAATATTTGGTTTCGCGCGCCGGCGCGACCGCGCCGATGAGACGCGTGAGCAGAGAGGGCATCGATGATCCCTTGAGAGAAGCGTAAGAAGCGTAAAGAGGCGCCACACCCTCCCCTTGATGGGGAGGGTCGAACCGCGAAGCGGTTCGGGGTGGGGTGACCAATGGAAACGATAAGGAACCCACCCCACCCCGCGACTTCGTCGCGACCCTCCCCGTCGAGGGGAGGGTGGGGATGCGCCCTTTCACACTCTCCGCATGCGCGGCTCGGGCGCTTTCGGCGTCAAAGCCAGCGCGGTGATCGCCCAGACCAGCGCGTCGAGCCGATCGGGACTACGCCCGGATGAAAGTCCGTCGGCGCCGAAATCGCACATCTCGTCTTCGAGCGCCGGAAAGGCGCCGACATGTTTGACGCGGCCCTGTTCGTAAAGCTGCGCGACCGGCGCGGCGCGCAAATATTTGCCGCGCGTCGCGCGCGCCATCGTCACCGGCGCCGACGGATCGGCTTCGTTGAGCACGGCGCGCACCATTTCGCCGCCCTGATTGACTTCGGCGACAAGCGCATCGGCGGAAAGCTTGTGATAGAGCGCAATCGCTGCGCGCGCCCATTGCGCCGGCCGCGCCGCCGACAATGTCGCATCGGCGAGAACATAGAGCATGCCTGCCTGTTCAATCCCTGCCGCCACAATCCCGCAATTGTCGGCGCGCTTGCCCGAACTCGCCGGCGGATCGACCGCGACGACGATGCGCCTCAACGGCGGCGCCTCAGGGACGCGGGCGCGCTCCAACATGTCGCGCGTCCATAGCGCGTCCTTGCGCTCGTCGAGGATCTCGCCGTCGAGCTCCTGGCGGCCCAATCGCGTGCCGGCATATTGCGCGACGACGCTTTCCAGAAACGACGGCGCAAGATTGGCGGCGTTCTCGCGCGTCAAGGCGCGCGTCACGACGCTCGCCGGATGGGCGATCAGCTCTTTCAACAGCGGCAGCGGGCGCGGCGTCGTCGTCACCAGCTGACGCGGCCAGTCGCCGAGACGCAGGCCAAATTGCAGCATGTCCCATGTTTCCCTGGCATAGCGCCATTTGGCGAGTTCGTCGCACCAGGCGGCGTGAAACTGTGGCCCGCGCAGGCTTTCCGGATCTTCCGCCGAAAACGCCTGCGCGACGGCGCCGGACTCCCAGACGAGCCGCCGGCGCGTCGTCTCCCAGCGCGGCCGTTCGCGCGGCGAATGCACGGCGAGCAGGCCGGAGACGCCTTCGACCATCACTTCGCGAACGTCGGCCGCCGTCTCGCCGACAAGCGCGATGCGCCCGAGCGGGCGGAGCGAAAATTGTGCGCGTCCGAGCGCCAGCGCTTTCACCCATTCGGCGCCGGCGCGAGTCTTGCCCGCGCCGCGTCCGCCGAGGATCAGCCATGTGCGCCACGGCGCGCCATTGGCGGCGAGCAGCGGCGGCCATTGATCGCGGCGCGCGATGAATTCCCACTCGTCGAGAAGCCGCGCCAGTTCTCTCGCGCTCAAACCTTCGAGCGCCTCATTCAGTCGGCCCTGCGCCGCGCAGCCGATCAAGCCGTCGAGCAAGCTCCGCGCGGAGTTCGGCCAATTCGCGGGGCGGCGCGTCGCCGCCTCCTTCGCTCGCGTCTCCGACGGATTGGTCGCTGTCATCGTCTGCGTCGTTCTTCTTATCCTCGCTCTCGCGCCGCATGCGCTTCAATTCGGCGAGCGTTTTGACGAGGCTTGCGAGCGTGCGTGCGCTCGCCTCGATGGTCTTGGGCGCATGTTTGGCGAGCGCCGCTTCGGCGCGGGCGAATTCCTGCTCGACCGCGTCTTCGAGCCGCGCGATGAGCCGGCCCGCGTCGCGCGGTTTCTTTGCGGCGTTCGCAGCCTCTTGCGGCTTTTTCGGCGCGCAGGCGGAGGCGCGTAGCGGCCAGCCGTGAGTTTCGCGAAAGCGGCGGAACTGTCCGACGCTCATGCCGAGCAGTTCGAGAATTTCGCCGATGGGCGTGACGCCCGAGTCATAGAGAAGCTTCGCCTGCGCGATCTTTTCGTCGCAGGGCGGGACGGATTTGGCTCGCATCTGCGAGTCTCCGGAAGAGCTGTTGGTTCTGAGTTTGATTTACTCAAGTGACTCGGGTGTCATTGCCGACAGGCCGCAGGCCTGATCGGGAATCCCGAGTCACAACAAGCGTGTTTGATGTCGCCCCTGGATTCCCGATCGCGCTTCGCGCGTCGGGAATGACAAGCCGTGAGCCTGACGAGTTGGTTTTCAGCAACGCTCCAAAAAAGATCCCCTCGGCCCAAGACACAAGCGTCTCGATGCGCGAGGGGATCAGGCGGGCGCGGGGGAACGGGAGGAGAGGACGCCGCGCCGGTAAACTCATTCGCGCCGCTCAAGCGCAATTTTGGAGCATGGCGCTTTTTTATAGGACCATCGTCCTGCTGTCAAGGAATAAAATCATAAAAGCCGGGCAAGCAGCGGCGCGGCTATTAGAGTGGGAGGCCAGCGAAGCGCCGACGCGCGAAGCCGGAAATGCCCGACAGGATTTGAGGCCGTGGCTGGTCTGCGCCGGCGAATGAGTTTGTGTTGAGCGAATAGTTAACGAAAGAGTGTTTAGAAATCCGTCTCCGACGCCACGGCTGTCCCTGCTGAAAAGCCTGCTCGATGCGAACTCGATACGAATGAGCGCCCTTGTCAACAGAGCTTCATCGAGCCGTTGCAAGACCGGGCGCGGCGAACTGACGCTATCAGCGATTGTTTCAGCGCGCGGTCGCGGTTTGCTTGACGGCGCTGGTCTTTGCTCGCCGCGCGCTCGGCGGAATCAACAGGGGAGCGCCGAGCGACAGTCGACTCTCGAATAGCGCGGCGTTAAATAAAATTTATTCTGACGGCTGGGGGTTTCATGCGGATATTGATTGGCGCGGCGCTCTGTTGGGCGCTGGCGGGATGCAGCGTCTATATGGCGACGAAGCAGCCCGACGCAAAGAATGTCGATTTGTTCACGGTCGGGACCTCCAGGACGCTGATGCTGGCGGAATTCGGCATGCCCGCCGCAACCGAAACCAAGAACGGCCGAACATATGAAATTTTTAAATTCGTGAACGGCTATTCAGCGGGGACGAAAGCGGGACGCGCCGTTTTTCACGGCGCCGCCGACGTCGTGACGCTGGGGTTATGGGAAGTCGTGGGGACTCCGACGGAAGGCGTATTTTTCACCGGCGACGAGATGGTCTTCCGAGTGAGATACGACAAGGACGACCGAATCGACGAAGTGGTCGCGCTGAAGAGATAGCCAGATCCAACTGATGGATGCCCGCGCAAAATTTCCGGCGATTCTCGGTCGGCTGCGCGTAGGGCGATATCCGAATCAGTCCCGCATTTAAGAGTCGGTGAAGCCATTTCACCACCGCGCCTTCTTCGGCCAGCGCTTTGGCCACAGCCTGATGAAGTCCGGCAGATCGTCGGTTTCGACGTCGTCTTCGCCGGCCTCGATCCGGCCGCGCGCCGACACGCCGGCGCGAGAGACGCTCTCGGGATCGCCGGAGATCAGCGGATGCCAGGGCGGCAGCGGCTTGCCCTGATGCCGCAGGACATAGGCGCAGGTCGGCGGCAGCCAGGGAATATCCGCAAGCTTCTCCAGCGTCAGCCGCACGCAGTCCGGCACGTAGCGCCGCCGCCGCGGATAGTCGCCGCAGCGGCAGCTCTGCTGGTCGAGCAATTTGCAGGCGACGCTCGTGTGGTGAATCGCGCCCGTGTCCTCGTCTTCGAGCTTCACCAGACAGCAGCGGCCGCAGCCGTCGCAGAGCTGTTCCCATTCGGCGCGGGTGAGGTCCGAAAGCGGCTGTTCCCAGAACGGCGCCTCGGTCTGCGCGGTCCCTTCCTGGGGACGCTGCGAAAAACTGGAGAGAGGTTTTTCGGCGCGCTCCATACTTTTGGACCCCGTCCCGTTCTCCGGAGTCCCGCGGCTCCAGCCGCCTGCAGCGTGATCTGGGGCATTTTCGCCTTTTTTTAACGCCATCCTTCTCTTTCGGCTTGCGCTTTGCGCGACAGAAACCATAACGCAGTGTGAGTCGCGCGGACTGTCGTCAAGATGGTTTAAAAAGTGTTAAAGTCCAAGCAGCGCCGGTAAGTTTTGCCGGCCGCGGGAGGCATTTGAGCTGTGTTGGAGCGTTTCCAGGCTTCTGCTTTCGCCAAGCGCTTGAGGCGCATCCTGCTCGCGATCGATGCGCGCATCGATTCCGCCATGTACCAGAGCGGGCGGCGCGCCCGCGAACTCTATGAGGATTTTTCGACCTTCATGGAGCGGTTCCATGTCTCCGGCCTTGCCCGGGTCGGCGTGGAGCTCTCCTGCGAGGCGCTGACTCTTGGTCTAGGCGCCGGCATCGTCGCCATGGCGCTCGCGTCCTCGGCCTTCCAGATGACCAGTGACGAGAACTGGCTCAAGCAGACCGACCTCGCGGTCACCTTCCTTGATCGCTACGGCGCGGAAGTCGGCCAGCGCGGCATCAAGCATGACGACGCCGTGCCGCTCGATCAATATCCCGACTATCTGATCAAGGCGGTGTTGGCGACGGAAGACCGCCGCTTCTACGAACATTTCGGCATCGACGTGATCGGCACGCTGCGGGCGCTCACCGTCAACGCCCGGTCGTCAGGCGTGGTGCAGGGCGGCTCCTCCATCAGCCAGCAGCTCGCCAAGAATCTTTTCCTGTCGAATGAGCGCACGATCACCCGCAAGATCAACGAGGCCTTTCTGGCGCTGTGGCTCGAGCACCATCTGACCAAGCGCGAAATCCTCAAGCTCTATCTCGATCGCGTCTATATGGGCGGCGGCGCCTTCGGCATTCAGGCGGCGGCCGAATTCTATTTCGGCAAGTCGGTCAAAGACGTCACGCTCTCCGAGGCGGCGATGCTCGCCGGCCTCTTCAAGGCGCCGACGAAATATGCGCCGCACGTCAATCTGCCGGCGGCGCGCGCGCGCGCCAATGACGTCTTGAACAATCTCGTCGACTCCGGCTTCATGACCGATAGCCAGATCATCGCGGCGCAGCGCAGTCCGGCGACGCCGATCGACCGCGCCCGCGAGACGAGCCCCGACTGGTATCTCGATTACGCCTATGGCGAAATCCGCAAGTTCGCGCAGGAAGGTAAGCTCGGCGACAATCGCGTGCTCAGCGTGCGCACCACGCTCGACTCCAACGTCCAGAAGCGCGCCGAAGACGTCATCGAAACCAATTTGCGCGAGCAGGGCCGCAGCTTCCATGTCAAGCAGAGCGCCGCGGTCGTCATGGAGCCGGACGGCGCCGTGCGCGCCATCGTCGGCGGACGGGATTATGGCGCAAGCCAGTTCAATCGCGCGACCGACGCCGCGCGCCAACCGGGCTCCTCCTTCAAGCCCTACGTCTATCTCACCGCGCTGATGACCGGCCGTTTCAAGCCGACGACCATCGTCACCGACCGGCCGACCTGCATCGGCAATTACTGCGTCCATAATTACAGCGGCGGCTATGCCGGCTCGATGCCGCTCGCCATGGCGCTGGCGAAATCCTTGAACACGGTCGCCATTCAACTGTCGCAGGCGATCGGCAAGGGCGATTCGCGCATCGGCCGCGCCAAGATCATCGAAACCTGCCGGCGGCTCGGCATCACCACGCCGCTCGAAGACACGCCCTCGCTTCCGGTCGGACAGAGCGACGTGATCCTGCTCGAACATTCGGCGGGCTACGGGGCATTCGTCAACGGCGGCAAAAAGGTCACGCCTTACGCCGCCGTCGAAATCCGCAACCGGCAGGGCGATCTGCTCTATCGCCACGACCGCGACGCGCCGCCGCAAACGCAGGCGGTGCCGCTCGACAAGGTCGTCGAACTCGCCGGCATGATGAAGAAGGTCGTCGAGGAAGGCACCGGCAAGCGCGCGCAGCTCGGCGAGGGCATCGACGTGATCGGCAAGACCGGAACGACGAATGGCTATAAGGACGCCTGGTTCTGCGGCTATTCCGGAACGATGGGCGGCTGCGTTTGGTACGGCAATGACGACAACGCCCCTATGAACAACATGACCGGCGGCACGCTGCCGGCAGGCACTTGGCACGACATCATGGCCTATGCGCATCAGGGCGCGATCCTGAAGCCCATTGTCGGCTTGAAGCCGGATCCCAAGGGCGCGACAGCCGCCGTGAACGCCAATGTCGTCAAGCCGCTCGAACTTGGCGCGCCGCAGCGTCCCGCGACCTTGTCAAAGGGCGCGATACAGGCGCTGGAATCGCTTCAAACGAAAATCAAAGCGGTCGGCGGCGACAAGCAGAGCGCGCTCGAAGCGCCTGACCCCGCCGCATCCGACGCTGTGCGGCGCGAGGCGCAGCGCGCGAGCGGCGCCGACGGCGTCATCCGTTAAGCGGCGGGAGCGCACCCTTGGACCTCAAGCCTTACGCAAATTATCTGCGCGCCGCCTCGGCGATGATCGCCGGCGTCGGCATCGGCCTGTTTGCGACCATCCTGTCGCTCAACGCCGGCTATGGGTTCAATTCTCTGCGCGCCGGGCCGTGGACCGCCTGGCCGCATATCGGCGGCGCCGATATCGACCCTTATGCGCGGGCGGTCATCTCGCGTTCTGGAGAAGCGCCGCTCGGCCGCGATCAGGGACTGGCCTTCATCGCGCGCGCCGACTCCAATGGCGCGCCGCTGAGCGCCGAATGCGAATATCGGATTATCGATCCCTTGCCCGCCGCGCGCTTCTGGACGATCGCGCTGGCGAACCCCCACGGCCGGCTCCTCGCCAATCCCACCGAGCGCTACGGCTATTCCTCGGTCGACGTTCTGCGCAAGGAGGGCGGCGCCTTTGAGATCGACGTCGCGCGCGAGGCGCGGCCCGGCAATTGGCTGTCGCCGGGCGAGGCGAAGGACTTCGTCGTCATGCTGCGGCTCTATGATACGCCGCTCGACATCGAGTCGACTCCGGATCCAAATTCCTTTCCAAAAATCGTGAAGCTCGGATGCGCCTGAACATTCCCGATCGCTATCTCGACCTTTTGCCGTGGCTGTTCGCGACGCTGCTTGTCGCGGGGATCGTGCATATTGTTTCGGTGCTGCTGATGCCGACCCTGGCGCCGAACGACGCGCTCGCGCGACTCGCGTCCTATGTGAAGAGCGCCGCGCCGGCGGAAGGCTTGGTGATGCTGCCGCAGATGGCGCCCGGCGCCGAGACGCTGCCCTTCGAGGACCCGGCCTTCGCCGAGGCGGTCTGCGTCTATGATCTCGCCAAGGGTCCGCTGCGGGTCAAGACGAGCGTCGACGGCGAGGATTTTCTCGGGCTCTCATTTCACGGCGTCGCCGGCCGCATCTATCATTCCATGACCGATCGTTCGGCGATCAAGGGCAAGATCGACATCGTCGTCGGCGACGCGCGCCAGATCGACGCGCTGACGAGCGCCGATGAGGGCGACGCGCCGCCGCCGCAGGAAGTGCGCCTCACGGCGCCGGCGAAGCGCGGCTTTATTCTGATCCGCTCCTTGGCCAAGCGCCCGTCCGATCAGGAGCGCGCGCGCAGCCGTTTGAGCGCGATCAGCTGCCAGCGTTTCGACCTGCCGCAGGGGTAGCGTGGTTTCCCGCCGTAGCGGTTATTGGCGACCGGCTTTCGGTCGCCAACCCTAAGACGCGCCGTCAGGCGGGCATCCGCTTGTCGTACTCCTTTTGCAGCTGGCTCCAGCCTTCCCAGAATGGCGCCGGCTTCTTGCCTGTCGCCCGGGCGACCAAGATGTCGAGGTGCATGTGCCAGCCGGCTCCGACCTTCAAGAGGGTTGCGCGGTCGGGCAGACGTCGATGGATCACGGTCAGCAGCACATGATCTCCCCTTGGCTCGAGTTCGAAAGAAACGTCGCCGCTGCCTTGCCATGCGAAGGCAAGCTTGCGGGGCGGATCGACCTCGGTGATGCGGCTTTGCATCCGGTGCTCGTCGCCAAAGCCGGTCGGCCGCTGACCAGGCGGATCGGTCAGTTCGTCGTTGCGCCAGACGAATTCGAAGGGCGCGCCGACCTTCATCTCCATAGGCCCCGCCGCCAGCCATTTGCGGCGCAGTTCGCTCTCCGTGAGATAGGCCCAGACGCGCTCTATGGGGCCGGGGAGAAGGCGCTCGATCGTCAAGGTGGCGGGTTCGGTAAGCGCGCCATAAGCATTTGGCGTTGCAAGATCGGTCATGAGTCGTCTCCTTTGCAGGCGTTGGAACGGCCTGTGTCCTCCGTCAGGAGGAGGCCTTCGAGCGCATCCAGACGGTCTGTCCAAAAGCGCGCGTAGAAACTCAGCCACGCGTGGGCGCTGGCGAGCGGACCGGGAGCGAGGCGGCAGATATGGGCGCGGCCGCGCACTTCGCGCCGGATCAGCCCTGCATTCTCAAGCGCCTTGACGTGCTTCGAGGCGGCAGCCAGCGAGATCGCGAAAGGCGCCGCAAGCTGGCCGACGGTTCGTTCGCTCTTGGCGAGTTCGCGAAGCATGCGCCGGCGCGTGGCGTCGCCGAGCGCGTGAAAGACGGCGTCAAGTTGGGGGGCTTCTAATTCAACCATATGGTTGAATATATCGGCCGTCCCGCAAATGTCAACCAATTGGTTGAATGAGTGGTTGTCGGCGCTTTTTCAATTGCTTTGGTCGATTTTCGATGATGGCGGGCGCCGTTGCGAGGCGCGCGGCGACGAAGCGCTTCAGATGGACGGCGCGACGATGGATTGCTGCGCCTGCGGCGCGCAACGACGACTTCTCGACAGGCCGATGGCCTGATCGGTAATCCAGGGGCAACGCCATGCACGATTGGTTTTTTTCTGGATTTCCGATCGCGCTTAGCGCGTCGGGCATGACATCGGGCGAGGCCTGCATTTGGCGGCGCGATAGAGGCGCGCGCTAATTGCTGTCGCTGGGCAGACCCGGGATCGGCAGAATCTCGATTCCCTCTTCGAGCAGCGCCTTCGCTTCTTCGAAGGTGGCGCGACCGCGGATGGCGCGTCGCTCGGTCTCGCCGTCCTCCATGGCGCGCGCCTCCTCGGGGAAGCGGTCGCCGACGTCTTCGGTATGCGCGACCACCGTGTCGTGCAGTTCGCGCAGCTTCACGCGCAGATCATGCGCCGCGTCGTCGCGCGGCTTGGCGATATGGGGCGCCATGACGTCGCGCGTAATCTTCGTCGAGTCGCAGAAGGGGCAGGCGATCTGCCCTTCGGCCGCCTGTTTTTCAAATCCTGCGCTGTCGCGAAACCAGCTGTCGAAGCTGTGGCCGGCGTCGCAGATGAGGGAGTAACGGATCATGGCGTCGCTCCGCTGGCGAGAAGCGCGTCGAGCTTTCCCTCGCCTTCGAGCGCGTGAAGCTCGTCGCAGCCGCCGATGTGCTTGTCGTCGATGAAGATCTGCGGAACGGTCGAGCGGCCATTGGCGCGCTGGCTCATGCGGCGGCGTCCCAGCGGGTCCCACGCCACTGAGATTTCTTCAAAGGCGGCTCCCTTTTGCGTCAGCAGCCGCTTCGCGGCGAGGCAATAGGGGCAGGTCGGCGTGGTGTAGATTTCGATGCGGGGGGCCATGGCGCGCTTATACGCCTGCGCCTAGGCGCTTGTCACGGCCCGCGCAAAGACGAGGAGATCGACGCGCGGCGCGCCCGCCTTGAGCAAAGCGCGAGTCGCGGCGTTGGCGGTCGCCCCGGTCGTCAGCACGTCGTCGATGAGCACCACATTGCGCCCGTGGATGGCGTCCATCCGCTCCGGGTCGACGCGAAAGGCGCCGGAGAGATTGGCGGCGCGCTGCGCCCGCGTCAGCCCCACCTGCGGCGCCGTCGGCTTGACGCGCTGCAGCGCCATGGTCTCCACCGGCACGGCGCTCTCGCGCGCGATCGCCTGCGCCAGGGCCGCCGACTGGTTGAACCGCCGCGCGAGAATCCGCAGCCGGTGCAAGGGGATGGGCACGATCACATCGGCGTCGGCGAGGAGTTCGGCGCCGGCCCGCGCCATCCAGCGGCCCATCGGCTCGGCGAGCTCCAGCCGGTCGTAATATTTCAGCCGGTGCGCCAAAGCGCGAGCCTTGTCGCTGTCGTAGCGCGCCACGGCCCTGGCGCGACCGAAGGCGGGCGGGTTGGCGGCCGCTTCCAGCGAGATCAGCCCCGGCTGCGCCAGGTCGCGTTCGAACGGCGTGCCGAGCCGCTCGCAATAGGGACGCTCGATGAAGGCGATATCGCGCCAGCACTCGGGGCAGATCGCGCCATGGGCGGCGACCGCCCTTCGGCAGACGAGGCAGGATGGCGGATAAATGAGGTCGAGGAGCGCATGTCCCGCCCGCGCCAGGGGTCGAAGCAGGCCAGTCGCTCGGCTCCGCATCATCGGCAACCCACTCAACAAGCGTTGCAAGAAGCTTGGCAGGCCGCGCTTTGCGACCTGATGCGCGCAATGCGCGGCGCCAGGAACCCAAGAACCCACGATCCCTTGATCACAAAACAGGACTTGAGCACAGGCGGGACCCTAACGCATCGTAGGGGTCAGCAAAAGAATCATTGTCCGGCCGCGCGGCAAGGCCGCCGTTACTGCGCCAAGCGAAGCCCTTAGGAGATTGACGCCGCCATGAGCGAATTCCACACGATCTTCGTCATCTCCTGCATCGCCGTGCTCGCGCCGCTGCTCAACAGAGTTCCGGCTTTTGCGCGCGCGCCGATCGTCGCCATCGAACTGTTGCTGGGCATGCTCGTCGGCCCAAGCGGGGCGGGGCTGGTGGCGGGGGATGGCGCCGTCAATTTTTTGATGGAGTTTGGCCTGGTCTATTTGTTTTTTCAGGCGGGCTTCGAGTTCAACCAAAAGGAAATAAGCGGAAAGCCGCTTCGCCTGGGACTTTTCGCTTGGCTCGTTTCATTGAGCCTCTCGGTCATCATTTCCGGACTGCTTTATCTTGTTGGCCTCGTGGAAGCGCCGCTTCTCGTCGCGCTGATCTTGCCGACCACGGCGTTCGGCATATTGATCCCCGTTTTGCGGCAGTCGGGGGATCTCGATAACGACTTCGGACGCTACGTCCTTGGCGTCGCGGCTGTCAGCGAACTTGGACCGCTCATTCTCGCCTCGATCGTTCTGGCCCAGCACAATCATCATCTGCACCAGACGCTGTTAAGCGCGCTTTTCATCGTGCTCGGACTGGCCGCGATCTTTTTTCTCAAGACGGTGCGTTCGGACCGACTCGCCGAAAGCATTGTGTATTGGCTTGGCGACGGCGAGCTTCTGCCTATTCGAATCGCGCTCGTCGTCTTGCTTGGCTTCGTCTCATTCGCCGACAGGTTGGGGATGGAGCTTGTGGTCGGCTCCTATATGGCGGGCATGGCCGTCGCGGTCCTGGTGCGGGGCACCAAGGCCGAAGTCCTCAAGGATCGTTTGACCGCCATCGGCTCCGGCTTTTTGATTCCGCTGTTTTTTATCGAGAGCGGCGCGTCATTTGACTTTATGGCGCTCGTCAGGAGCCCCGCGACCGTCGCGCTCTTCGCGTTTTTTTGCGCCGCCTTCCTGCTCATTCGTCTCGCGCCGCTGAATCTTTTTCGCGGGACGCTGCCCGAGCGGGACATTCCGGCGTTGGGGCTGTTGTCGTCGACCACCCTGCCGCTTGTCGTCGCGCTCACCTATCTCGGCGTTGGGAGGGGGCAGATGGCGCCAGAGACGGCGTCCGCGCTTGTGGGCGCCGCGATGGTGACCGTCACGGCGTTCCCGACGCTGGCCTTCTGGCTGCGTGGAACGCGTCAGCCGTCGCGCCTTGAGAGCAGCATATCGTCCATCGCTCACGCCGTCGCCGATTGGTTCTCTTCGCAAGCGTCAGGCGCATTCGCCAAACTGCCGCCTCGATGGATCGAGATGCTCCAGGACGCCGAGCGCCGCGTCGCCGATCTGTTCAACCGCGCATAGAGCGCTTAGCCGAACAGGCCGCCCGGCCTGGGCGTAAGCGGATTGTCGGTGAGCGCCTGCGCGTCCGGACGGTCGGGCGCGGGGTGATTGACGAGCGCGCCGTAGAGTCCGCGGACGAAGCCTTCGTCGAGATCCTTGACGATGAAGACGATGCGCGTGCGCCTGTCCGCGCCCGGCCAAGCGTCGAGGCGGTACGGCGGGTGAAAGACATGCTGCACGCCATGGATCGCCACGGGGCGCGACGGATCATCGGCGAGCGCCACGATTCCCTTCACGCGCAACATGCGCGGTCCATGCGTGTGGCGCAAAAGGTCGATGAAAATGTCGAAGGAGGCTGGCGTCAGCGGCGTCTCGGAGGAAAAGCAGAAGGCGCGGATATGCGCGTCATGCCGATTCACGTCCTGACGATGGCCATGCGTTTCGTGCTCATGCTCATGGTGATGCTCATGATCATGCTCATGGTCCGCGTGATCATGCGCCTGCGCCTCTTCCACCGCTTCGGCGTTGAGCCATTCCTTCACGCGCGGCGTCTTGGTCTCGGGATCGTAGAGGCCGCAATTGATCAGCGCTTCGGGCGTCGCTTCGCCCTTGGCGGCGTCAAGCTGTAGCGCGCCCGGGTTGAGCCGCGCGAGCCGCGCCTTCAGCGCATCCGCACGCTCGGCGCCTTGCGGCAGATCCGTCTTGGCGATGACGAGCCGATCCGCGACGGCGACCTGTTTGACGGCTTCCTCATGCGCGTCGAGCGTCGCTTCGCCGTTCACCGCATCAATGAGCGTCACGACGCCGTCGAGCCGATAGCGCATCATCAGATAGGGGTGGGACATGATCGTGTGCAGGATCGGCGCCGGATCGGCGAGGCCAGTGGTTTCCAGCACGACGCGCTTAAACGGTTTGATCCGGCCGTTGTCGAGCCGCTTCAGCAGATCTTCGAGCGTGTTCACCAGATCGCCGCGGATTGAGCAGCATACGCAGCCCGAACTCATCATCACCATGTCGCCGTCGATCTTCTCGATGAAGAGATGATCGAGGCCGATCTCGCCGAACTCATTGATGAGGACGAGCGTCTCGGCGAGCGCCGGTGAGGCGAGCAGGCGGTTGAGCAGCGTGGTCTTGCCGGCGCCCAGGAAGCCGGTGATGACGGTCAGCGGAATTGGCGGCGGCGCCGCGCGCGTCGCGCGACTCGCGGCGGCCATGGTCAGATCGTTCATTCAGCGGAACTCGCGCCGGAGCAGAAGGAATTTCCTGCTCGCGGAAGGCGCGCATCTTCGCCGAAAACGCCGCGCGTTTCCAGAACGAACGATCTTTGGGTTCTCAGCTCTTGCCCGGTTCGGCGGCGGAGTGCGCCTTCGAGGTGGCCGGCTTTTGCGCCGCGGCCGCTTTCGGCTTCGTCGCGCTCCTCGCCGCCTTGGGCTTCGCGGCTGGTTCGTCGGCGACGATGTCGTCAACCTTTGCAGCGTCCGCCTTCGCCGCCTTGGCGGCGCGCGCCGCTTTCACGGCCTTGGCGTGTTTGGCGCGTCGCAGCGACACCGCGTCGGGCGCCGGCTTGCTGATCGGCGAGGCGCTGGCGTCGCCGGCGTCAGGCTGCGCCGCATAGGCGGCAAGATCGGGCTGCTCGCCGACCGGCGCTCCGGGCGCGCGCGCCCGCGCCACTGGTCCGGCATAGCCCGGCGCGCGTCCCACATAGACCGACACGGGCTCAAAACGCGGGCGCGGCAGATGCGCGATCTCCTTGGCGTTCATCTGCTGCTGCGGAGCGCCCCCGAGGGTGTCGAGCAGCGGAACGCCTGAGCCGACCGGGACCGAGGCGTCCTCGATCTCCGCCATGAATTCAGCCGCCGCGGGGCCGCGGTGATGGCACACCGACTCGCGCAAGTCGGGCGCCGCCGTTGGGCCGGAGCTGGGGAGGGACGCCAAAGAGGCGACGGCCGCGCCGCTCTGGAACCCGCGATCGAGCAGCGCCGCCGTCTTCGCCGTGCGCAGAATCGGATTGGGCGCGCCGAGAACGACGGCGATCAATCGCCGGCCGCCGCGCGTGGCGGAGGCCACAAGATTAAACCCGGCCGAACACGTGAAACCCGTCTTCATGCCGTCGGCGCCGGCGTAGCGGCCGAGAAGATGGTTATGCGTGGGGATGATCTGCTTGCCGAGCTGCATCGCGCCGATGTTGAACAGATTGGCGTGCTCGGGAAACTGCAGGTAAAGCGCGCGGCCGAGAATGGCGAGGTCGCGGGCCGACGTGACCTGCCGCGAATCGGGCAAGCCGTTGGGATTGACCCATATCGACTGCGTCATGCCGAGGGCGGCGGAGTGGCGGTTCATCTCATCGGCGAAGGCCTCGACCGAGCCGGACACGCCTTCGGCGATGGCGACGGCGATGTCATTGGCGGATTTCACCATCAGCATGACGAGCGCATTGTGCAGGGTGACTTCCGAGCCGGGTCTGAAGCCCATCTTGGAAGGCGCCATGCTGCATGCGCGCGGCGACATCATCACCGGCGTCTCGAGCGAGATGCGTCCCTGGCGCACCGCTTCGAGCGCGACATAGGCCGTCATCAGCTTCGTCACGGAGGCGGGATACCAGGAGGCGGTCGCCTGCTCATGCGAGAGCACGGCCCCCGACGCGACGTCGACGACGATCGACGGGGTCGCGCGGCTGGGCGCCGCGGCGCCAAACAGGATCAGCAATGCGCTGGCCGCCGCAATCAATGTGGACTTCGAGAAGTTCATCGCCTAGCCCCGTTACCCGGCGCTGAACGCGCGGGATCGCATGAAACGCCATCTATATAATAGCGCCTGAGGCGCATAGCCGGAATAGGCGTGGAATTGGGCGATTCGGGGGCGGTTGTTGATAACCTGTTAACCATGAGTAAGGGCGCGCCGCCGTCACGGCTGAAGCGGGTGATTTCGACGCGCGAGTTCTGGCCCGACAAGATGATATCTCATCAGGAATTTCAGCGCACGGGTCCAAGACTGGTCGGTTTCCCCGCGCAGATCCGTCTGCGAGATATGCGCCAGTTCTCCCGTGCGCACGTCGCGAATGCGCAGTTCGAGATATTGCTCCATCACGCTGACTTTTCGAAAGAAGCAGACGAAGGACAGGTCTGCGCCGAGCGTGCGCGCGATGTCGGCGTCGCAGCCGTTGCACTTTCGCAGCCAATGGTCCTTGACCCTCTGATCCGTCGCCGCGCTTCCGTCGACGATTTCGAACAGTCCGGATTGAGCCAGGAGTTCGCGCGCCAGCGCGGTCATTCGTTGGAGGCGCGCGGTTTCTTCCGGGCTTTCCCCGGCGATCGGCCCCCCGGCGGTGAAGTCGTCGAGCTCGATGTCGAAGACCGCGAGTTTCATCGGCGGCGAGGATTGCGCGCCTGCGCCGGTCACGACGGCTCCGGTCGCGATTGTGACGAGCGCCGATAACAAAAGGTGAGTGAGCGTCTTCTTAACCATCGCCAGGCTCCGCTGTTGCAGTTGAAGGCGTAGCTGCGCGAAGCGGTGGAAGCTTCGGCCTTTCGCCTGCGGCGGTCTGGGCAAATTTCCTTTGGAGCAGGTTCCGAAAAAGTTGACAGACTTTTTCGATGAGAACCTGCTCCAACATTTTGATTTTGAGCGATTCCTTGTCGATCACATGATTCCATGTGGTCGGGAAGCGCTCGGAGCCGATGAGGTCGCCGACGCGTCGCCGACAAGTCCTGCGCCGATGGCGAGCCAGACGAGATGGGCGTCGGTGCGCGCGCCGATCTTGGATTTGATCTGATAATGGTAGTTCTGAACGGTTTTCGGACTGAGATTTAAGATGCCGGCGATGTCCTCGGTCGTTCGGCCAGACGCCACGAGCCGCAAGATCTCCGTCTCTCTGGGGCCAAGCTCATCGACGAGCGCGCGGCCCTCGCCCAATCGCTCCGCGGCGATCTCGCGCGCGACGTCGTCGCTGAGCGCCCGGCCGCCTTTGGCGACGATCGTCACGGCGCGGAGCAGCTCGGCGGCGTCGCTGCTTTTGGTGACATAGCCGGACGCGCCGGCTTCGAAGGCTTTCAGCGCAAAGGCCGCGCCGCTGTGCATGGTGAAGATCAGAATGCGCGCGCCCTTGTCCCACTGCCTGATGTGGCGGACCGCTTCGACGCCGCTCGCGCCGGGGAGAGAAAGGTCCATGATGACGATGTCGGGCGAAACCTTCCGATAGGCCTGATAGGCCTCCGCGGCGTTGGCGGCTTCGGCGACGATTCTGTAATCCGGCTGGCGCTCCAGGAGCCGCCGATATCCCTCCCGAACGATCGGGTGGTCGTCAACGAGAAGAATTGCGGTCATGCGGGCGCCAGACCTTTCATCGGCGCGCTGTCGAAGGCGACAAGCGGAATGCGCGCGACGACGCGTACGCCTTTTGTGGCGTCGCTGATCGACAGACTTCCGCCAAAAGCCGCGATGCGCTCGCGAATTCCGAGAATGCCGTGGCCGGAGGCTGCGGCGAGGCGGGAGGCGTCGCCGCCGCCGTCATCTTCGACTGTCAGCGCGACGAGCCCGTCGTCTGGCGCCACGCGCTCGACGCGCAGATAGACATTTTTCGAGTCGCCGTGCCGCATGGCGTTGGTCAGGCACTCTTGCGCGATCCGATAGAGGCTCGTTGAAATCGTCTGAGGAAGGTTGGCGAGGTCGCCCGTGAGCCGCAGGTGGATGAGCGCCTTTCGTTCCGCTTTGGCGTTCCAACTCGCCGCGAGCTGAACGAGACAGGCTTCGAGCCCAAGTTCGTCGAGGTCTTGCGAGCGCAGCCTGGCAAGCGCGTCGCGCAGGGTGGTCATCATGCGCTTGGCGACGCGCGCGATCGAACGCGCGTCCTCGGCGACGCCGGGATCAATCCGGGCCGCCGCCGTCTCGATCGAGCCGGCGAAGGCGAGGGTCGCCGTCAGGCACTGGCCGAATTCGTCGTGGAGGTCGCGGGCGAGGGCGCGGCGCTCCTCCTCCTGGACTTCGAACAGCCGCTTCGTGAGCGCGGCGCGTTCCGCCGTCGTCCGCGCCAGCCGCTCGGCAAGGTCGTTGACCGCGCGCGCGATCAGGCCGAACTCCCCCTTCGTCAGCGCCTTAAGCCGGCTGGCGTAGTTGCCTTGCTCCAGCTGGCGCAGCCCGCGGACGATGGCTCGGGTCGGCGCCAGAGCATGGACGATGGCGGCTGCCGCCAGAAGGCAAATGCAGATCGCCATCGAGGCCGCAACGCCGACGATGATCGATATCTGCCGCCAGGCTTGTCGGATGGCCGCGTCGGCGTCCGCCCTGACGAGGATTGCGCCGGTCTCCGGTTGCCGTACGGTCAAGGGCCGAACGATCGGCGCATGGGCGCCGAATATGCGCTCATAGGCCGCCGCAAACCATGTCGGCGCGGCGGAGCCGACGCCCTCGAGCTGACTGCAAAGGGTCCGCGGCGCTTCGTCGCCCGGCGCATAGCTGATGCAGACGCCCGGCGAAACGAGCTTCAAGGTCGAAAGCGACTCCCAGTCGGGGACGGGCAGAATCTTGTCGCGCCGCATGCTGCCCCGCCAGAGGATGGCCTGCCAGTAGAGATTTTCGAGGTGGTGCGCCACGCGCTCGGCGGACGTCGCCGCTTCCGTTTCGATTGCGCGGTGCGCGTCGACCATCACCCAGCCCGCGGTCAGCGTAAGGCAGATGAGGGTGATGCCGACAAGCTGCAAGACGAGCCCAACGATCAACCGCATGGCGCATTCCTCGACGAAAAACCCATTGCTCAGTAGAGCAGGAATCGAAACGAGGTCCAGCGCGCATCATGCGCTTAGGCTCTGATCGGGCAAATTGCCTGGGCGCGAGGGATTTGGATTCGTTTCAAAATTTCGGCGCGGCCTGGGCGGATATGCTAATGTGACGCCGTGCGGGCTGACGGAAAGCGCCAGTGACGGCCTGGACGCTGCGTCTTGGCGACCCGTTTGTGGACTCGGTCGTGATCGACAAGCTTGAATTCCTCATCGCCGTCGCCAAAGAGAAGAGCTTTTCGCGCGCGGCGGAGATTTGCGGCGTTACGCAGCCCACGCTCTCGGCCGGCGTCAAGCAGCTCGAAGATTCGCTCGGCGTGTTGCTCGTCAATCGTTCCTCGCGCTTCCACGGGCTGACCGCCGAGGGCGAGCGGGTGCTCGAATGGGCGAAGCGCATCGTCGGCGATGCGCGAGCGATGCGCCAGGAAGTTCGCACGCTCAAGGAAGGCCTCACCGGCCAGCTGAAGATCGCCGTCATCCCGACCGCGCTTGGCATCGTCTCGGCGCTGACGACGCCCTATCGCGAGAAGCATCCGGCGGTGCGCTTTTCCGTGATCTCGGCGTCGTCGAGCGAGGTGCTCACCATGCTCGACAATCTTGAGATCGACGCCGGCATTACTTATCTCGACAATGAGCCGCTTGGCCGCGTGCGCACCGTGCCGCTCTGCTCCGAACGCTACCGGCTGCTGACCTTCGCCGACAACCCGCTTGGGAACCGCGACCGGGTGACATGGGCTGACGTCGGGCGCATCGATCTCTGTCTGCTCACGCCAGACATGCAGAACCGTCGCATCGTCGAGCAGCTCATTCGCAAGGGCGGGTCCGAGCCCGTGCCGATCCTCGAGTCGAACGATGTCATCTTGCTGTTCGACCATGTGCGATCCGGCCGCTGGGCGACGGTGCTGCCGGAGAAGCTCGCGAAGACCCTAAACGTGGCGGCGCCGCTGCGCTCGATTCCCATCGTTGAGCCGGAGGCTGTGCATGAAATCGGCCTTGTGGCGCCGCAGCGCGAACCGGTGATCCCGCTGGTCGCCGCCTTGGTCTCGGAGGCCAAAAAGCTGGCGGAAAGCCACACGCTGGACGGTTGATAGGATCGCCCTATCGCACAACGGATGGTCGCTATTGATCGCGCCTTGGATTTCCGGCACTGTTCTCGGAATTAGTCTAAATAGGACGACCGCATATGCGCAACGTCCAGGCTGAAAGGGAAGAAATGTCTGGCGCTGCTCAGTATAGCGACGAGCGCGCGCGGGAGATCATCGCCGCCCATATGGGTCTCGAGGGACCCGCGATGCCCATTCTGCACGCGCTTCAAAAAGAATTCGGCTATGTGCCCGACGCCGCCGTCAAGGAAATGGCCGAGGCGCTCAATATCTCGCGCGCCGAAATGCATGGCGTCGTCACCTTTTATCACGACTTTCACCGCGCCCCGCACGGCCGCCATACGCTGAAGATCTGCCGGGCCGAATCCTGCCAGTCGATGGGGGCGGAGCGACAGGCGCGGGCGTTTCTCGACAAGTTGAAGCTTGACTGGGGTGGAACGACGCCGGACGGCGCCCTCTCGGTCGAGGCGGTGTATTGTTTGGGACTGTGCGCCCACAGCCCTTCAGCGCTTTACGACGGCGAGCCGATCGGCCGCGTCGACGCTGAAATGCTTGACGAAATCGCCGCGGAGGCGCGCGACTGATGGTGAAGCTTTACATCCCGCTGGACATGGCCGCCGTCGCGATGGGCGCCGACAGACTGGCCGCCGCCGTCGCACAAGAGGCCGCAGCCCGCGGCGAAACAATCGAGATCGTGAGAAACGGCTCGCGTGGAATGCTCTGGCTCGAGCCCCTGATCGAGGTGGAGACTCCCGCGGGCCGTGTCGGTTACGGGCCGGCCAAGGTCAAGGACGTCGCGTCGCTGTTTGACGCCGGGTTCCTGACCGGCGGCGCGCATCTGCTGAACATCGGGATCGTCGACGAACATCCCTGGATGAAGAAGCAGAACCGCGTCACCTTCGTGCGTTGCGGCGTCATCGATCCGCTGTCGGTCGCCGAATATGAGGCGCATGACGGCTTCAAGGGCCTCAAGCGCGCCTTCGAGATCGGGCCCGTGGCCGTCGTCGAAGAGGTCACGAAGTCGGGCCTGCGCGGCCGCGGCGGCGCGGGCTTTCCGACGGGCATCAAATGGAAGACGGTGGCGGACTGTCCGCCGGGCCAAAAATATGTGGTCGTCAACGCCGACGAGGGCGATTCCGGCACTTTCGCCGACCGCATGATCATGGAGGGCGATCCGCTCTCGCTGATCGAAGGCATGCTCATTTGCGGATACGCCGTCGGCGCCTCCAAGGGCTATATCTATCTGCGTTCCGAATATCCGATCGTCGCCAAGGTCTTTCAGGCGGCGATTGAGACGGCGCTTGAGGCGGGCTGGCTCGGCAAGAACATCAAGGGCTCGGGTTTCGACTTCGACGTCGAGCTGCGCATCGGCGCCGGCGCTTATGTTTGCGGCGAGGAGACCTCGCTGCTCGAATCTCTCGAGGGCAAGCGCGGCATCGTGCGCGCCAAGCCGCCGCTCCCGGCCCATGTCGGGCTTTTCGGCAAGCCGACGGTCATCAACAATGTGCTGTCCATGGCCACGATCCCGATGATCATGGAGAAGGGCGCGAAGCATTACGCCGATCTCGGCGTCGGCCGCTCGCGCGGCACGATGCCGCTGCAGATCGCCGGCAACGTCAAATATGGCGGCCTCTTTGAGACGGACTTCGGGATTCCGCTCGGCGTAGTCGTCAACGAGATTGGCGGCGGCACCCGCTCTGGTCGTCCCGTCCGGGCGGTTCAGGTCGGCGGTCCGCTCGGCGCCTATGTGCCCGTGTCGCTTTTCGACCTTCCGATCGACTATGAAGCCTTTGCCGCCAAGGACAGTCTCATCGGCCATGGCGGACTTGTGGTTTTCGACGACACCGTCGACATGGCCTGGATGGCGCGCTTCGGCATGGAGTTCTGCGCCATCGAAAGCTGCGGCAAATGCACGCCGTGCCGGCTCGGATCGACGCGCGGCGTCGAGACCATCGACAAGATACGCAGCGGCATGGACGTCGATGCGAATATCGAGCTCCTCAAGGATCTCTGCCACACGATGAAGTTTGGCTCGCTCTGTGCATTGGGCGGCTTTGCGCCGTATCCGGTCGAGAGCGCGCTTCGACATTTTCCCGAGGACTTCCGCAAGCCGGCCCTTGAAGCCGCCGAGTGAGGTAGCCGCCATGACGCTTATCAAAGAAATCGATTACGGCACGCCCGAATCGCCATCCGTAAAATCGGTCACGCTGACCATTGACGGTAAGAGCGTCACCGTGCCCGAGGGCACGTCGATCATGCGCGCGGCTATGGAGGTCGGCACCGAGATCCCGAAGCTCTGCGCCACCGACAGCATCAAGGCGTTCGGCTCCTGCCGGCTCTGCGTCATCGAGGTCGAAGGCCGCAACGGCACGCCGGCCTCCTGCACGACGCCGGTTGCGCCCGGCATCTCCGTCAAGACGCAGACCCCACGCCTCGCCGCGATCCGCCGCGGCGTGATGGAGCTTTATATTTCCGACCATCCGCTCGATTGTCTGACCTGCGCGGCCAATGGCGACTGCGAGCTTCAGGACATGGCGGGCGCGGTAGGCCTGCGCGACGTCCGCTATGGCTATGACGGCGCCAATCACGTCTTCGCCCGCAACAATGGCGAAGTGAATTTCGACTGGAAGCCGAAGGACGAATCGAACCCCTACTTCACCTTCGACTCGTCGAAATGCATCGTCTGTAACCGCTGCGTGCGCGCCTGCGAGGAAGTGCAGGGCACCTTCGCGCTGACGATATCGGGCCGCGGTTTCGAATCGCGCGTTTCCGCCGGCATGGACGAAGCTTTCATGGAGTCGGAATGCGTGTCCTGCGGCGCCTGCGTTCAGGCCTGCCCGACCGCGACGCTGATCGAGAAGTCGGTGGTCGCCGTCGGTCAGCCGGAGCATTCCGAGGTCACGACCTGCGCCTATTGCGGCGTCGGCTGCACCTTCAAGGCTGAGATGCGCGGCGAGGAAGTCGTCCGCATGGTTCCCTGGAAGGACGGCAAGGCCAACCATGGCCATAGCTGCGTCAAGGGCCGCTTCGCCTATGGCTACGCCCACCACGGCGACCGCATCCTCGAGCCGATGATCCGCGAATCGATCGACCAGCCCTGGCGCGTCGTCTCGTGGGACGAAGCGGTCGGCTTCGCCGCCGACCGGCTGAAGGCGGCGCAGGAGAAATACGGAAAGAACGCCGTCGGCGTGATCACCTCGTCGCGCTGCACCAATGAGGAAAGCTACCTCGTTCAGAAGCTCGCGCGTCAAGGCTTCCGCAACAACAACACCGACACCTGCGCGCGCGTCTGCCATTCGCCGACGGGTTACGGACTGGCGCAGGCCTTCGGCACCTCCGCCGGCACGCAGGATTTCGACTCGGTCGACGACGCCGACGTCATTCTGGTCATCGGCGCCAATCCGACCGACGCGCATCCGGTGTTCGGTTCGCGCATGAAGAAGCGCCTGCGCGAGGGCGCCAAGCTGATCGTCATCGATCCGCGCCGCATCGACCTCGTGCGCTCGCCTCATGTCGAGGCGGACTATCATCTTCCGCTGAAGCCGGGCACCAATGTCGCGATGGTCACGGCGCTGGCGCATGTGATCGTGAAGGAAAACCTCGTCAATCTCGACTTCGTCAAAGCGCGCTGCGACTGGGACGAATATCAGGACTGGGCCGCCTTCGTCGCCGACGACCGCTACAGCCCCGAGGCGCTTGAAAGCGTGCTGGGCGTGCCGGCCGCCGACATTCGCGGCGCGGCGCGTCTTTACGCCACCGGCGGCAATGGGGCGATCTACTACGGCCTCGGCGTGACGGAGCATAGCCAAGGTTCCACCACCGTCATGGGCATCGCCAATCTCGCCATGGCGACCGGCAATCTCGGCCGTCGCGGCGTCGGCGTGAATCCGCTGCGCGGTCAGAACAATGTGCAGGGCTCCTGCGACATGGGCTCGTTCCCGCACGAGCTGCCGGGCTATCGCCACATCTCCAACGATGCGGCGCGCCAGGCGTTCGAAAAGGATTGGGGCGTCTCGCTTGATCCGGAGCCCGGTCTGCGCATTCCCAACATGTTCGACGCGGCGATCGAAGGCACCTTCAAGGGACTTTATGTCCAGGGCGAGGACATTCTGCAGTCCGACCCCGATACGCGCCATGTGTCGCGCGCGCTGGCGAATATGGACATCGTCATCGTGCAGGATCTCTTCCTGGTCGAGACGGCGAACTACGCGCATGTCTTCCTGCCGGGCGCGACCTTCCTTGAGAAGGACGGCACCTTCACCAACGCCGAGCGCCGCATCCAACGCGTCACCGAGGTGATGTCGCCGAAGAATGGCTACGCCGACTGGGAAGTCACCCAGCTGCTCGCCAACAAGCTGGGACTCAATTGGAATTACGCCAACGCCAGCGAGATCATGGACGAGATCGCGCGGCTGACGCCGTCCTTCGCGGGCGTGTCGTTCAAACGTCTCGCCGAGGTCGGCTCCGTGCAGTGGCCGTGCAACGATCAGTCGCCGGAAGGCATGCCGATCATGCACACCGACGGCTTCGCGCGCGGCAAAGGCAAATTCGTCATCACCGAATATGTGCCGACCGATGAGAAGGTGGGGCCGCGCTTCCCCTTGCTGCTCACCACCGGCCGCATCCTGTCACAGTACAATGTCGGCGCGCAGACGCGACGCACCGAAAACAGCCAGTGGCATCCCGAGGACGTCCTCGAGATCCACCCGCATGACGCAGAAGATCGCGGCGTACGCGAGGGCGACTGGGTGAAGGTGGCGAGCCGCGCCGGCGAGACGACGCTGCGCGCCAAGATCACGGATCGCGTGGCACCGGGCGTCGTCTATACGACGTTCCATCATCCGAACACCCAGGCCAATGTGGTCACGACCGACAATTCCGACTGGGCCACCAATTGTCCCGAATACAAGGTCACGGCGGTTCAGGTCTCGACCACCAACGGACCGACGGACTGGCAGCATCAGTATCGCGAGCTGACGGAGCAGAGCCGTCGCATCGCGAGCACGATCGACGCGGCGGAATGACGGAGAGGCCGCCGCCGACACTACGGGTGGAATGCCTGGCGCGCCGTCACGATGTGACGGCGCGTTCTTCTCGCGTGATCCCCGAAGAGACGCCGGTCGCCTTCACCTTTGGCGGCTCCACCCATGCGGTGATGATGGCGACGCCAGCGGATCTCGAGGATTTCGCGATCGGCTTCGCGCTGACGGAGGGGCTGATCGATTCGCCGGAGCAGGCGGGCGACGTCGAGATCGTCGTCTCCGACGCCGGCATTGAACTGCGCGCCTGGCTCAAGGGCGGACGGCAGGAAGCCTATGTCGAGCGGCGCCGGTCGATGGCGGGACCGACAGGCTGCGGTCTTTGCGGCATTGAGAGTCTGGAGGCGGCGACGCGCATTCTGCCGATTCTCGACAATGCGCTGTCGGTGCGCGCCGACGCCTTGATCGAGGCGATGGAGCGTCTGCCCGCGGCTCAGAAATATAATCAGGAGACCCGCGCCATTCACGCCGCGGCCTTCTGGAATCCCGTCTCCGGGGCGCTGATTGCGCGCGAGGACGTCGGCCGCCATAACGCGCTCGACAAGCTCGCCGGCGCGCTGACGCGCCAGGCCATCGCCGCGGGGCAGGGCGTGGTGCTGATGACGAGCCGGGTTTCCGTCGAACTCGTGCAGAAGGCCGCGCGCCTGGGCGCGCCGATCATCGCTGCCGTCTCGGCGCCGACCGCGCTCGCGGTGCGCAACGCGCAACACTGCGGCATGACTCTCGTCGCCGTCATGCGCGGCCGGGACTTCGAAGTCTTCACCCATCCAGGACGCATCCTCGAACAGGTTTCCGCACATGTCGCATGATTCGGTCGATAAGCTCGTCAGAATGGCTAACCAGATCGGCACGTTCTTCGTGGCTCAGAAGCATCCTGAAGGCGTCGCGAGCATGACGGATCATTTGAAGAAGTTCTGGGACCCGCGTATGCGGAACGCTATCGTCGCGCATGTCGAACATGGCGGCGCCGGCCTCGATCCGATCGCGATCGAGGCGGTGAAACGCCTCAAACACCCAGCGGGCGCCGCTGCTTCGGAATTGCGTCCCGGCGAAGGCGGTTCGGACGGCTGACGAACGCTCGATTGCTCGCACTCTCCATGTCGCAAAACATTGGACGTCGGCGCGTTCGTCGCCTAGGTCTGAGACCCTGGCGCAGCCGCGCGATCATTCTTACTCCGACTGAGCGATGAACGACCAGACATGTCCCTGCCGCGCGATGGACGCGCAACAGCTTTCCTATGCGGCCTGCTGCGCCCGTTACATCGAAGAGAAACTGCCGGCGCCAAGCGCTGAAGCGCTCATGCGTTCGCGGTACACCGCCTTCGCATTGGGTGACATCGACTACCTTGTCGACTCCTTAGCGCCGGAGTCGCGGTACGATTTTGATCGCAAGGCCATCACGCATTGGTCGCGCAGCTCGCAATGGCTCGGGCTTGAAATCCTGTCGACGGAACAGGGGCTGCAGGGCGATGAAACCGGCTACGTCGAATTCGTCGCGCATTTCTCCAGCGAAGGCGAACGTTATGCGCATCGGGAGCGATCGCTGTTTCGACATGACGCGCAGGATGGCCGATGGTATTTCCTCGAAGAGGCCAATCGCAAGAGCGCGCCCGTCGTGAAGGGCAAGCAGGCGGGCCGTAACGATCCATGTCCCTGCGGCTCCGGCAAGAAATTCAAGAAGTGCTGCGGCGCAGCCGCCTGAGCGGCAATTCGCCCTACGCTGCGATTCACCTGCCGCCAAATCCTGGAACAAAGCGGTTCCGCCCGCGTTGCGTCGGCGTGGAACTCCTTAACCTTGGGAGAACGGCGATGGATTGGAATCGTGTCGAAGGCAACTGGAAGCAGTTCAAGGGCAAGGTAAGAGAGAAGTGGGCGGAACTCACTGACGACGATCTCGCGCGCATGGACGGCAAGCGCGAACAGTTTGAGGGCGTTCTTCAAGAACGCTACGGCGAAGGGCGGGACCGCATTCGCGAAGAGGTTGACGCTTGGCTGAAGACTCTAAACTCGTGAATTTTTGCGCGTCGCGGGCTTAGCGTGACGCCCGCACCTGGCGCTTCTCGGCCCGAACCTCAGGTTCGGGCTTTTTTATCGAGGCGATCTCTTCGCAGGCGAAGAGAGGTGAGAACGGAGCTTTGCCGACATCTTGGAACATTCTTAAAAAGGGAGAGTTGTTTTCATATCCGTCTCCCTTGAAAGGAGAGCCGAAATGAGTTTGAAGCCAAAACTGGGTGTAGACTGGCGGCGCACTGTGGAAATTGTCCGCAAGATGCTGCTTTTGCCGCAAGTCGAAGCGCCGCGAAAGCGTTTCATCCATGTTCGGGAACCGCGACAAGCGGAGATCGAGCAGTGGTTGCGCAGTCAAAAATGATTCCCTCGACCCTAGACCCTTGATGATTGCCTGTTGAACGACAGGCAATCATTTTTTTGCTCATTGCTTATCTATCGTCACTTAGCGCGTCTCAGCTCAAGGCGCCCGTCACGCCTTCCAAGAGAGCGTGAGCAACAACGCTACAGGCTATTTGGCGACTGACGTTGAAAGTCGCACGAGTAAGTCGAGAAACTTATCCGGCATCGGCTCTAAGAGGCTCTTCGCGTATACGTCGCGTAGCCGGGAGGTCAACTCCCCATCGATCCCAAGGAAGGAGAGCTGCTGCGCCACGTCGCGCGGGCCCCCAGGCGCGCGTCGGCGGCCCTTCGAGGTTTGCATTTCGGCCTTCTTATTCATTTCGAAGAGCCCTTGGGCGGCGCTCTGGATATCGGAGCCGTCGACTCCAATGACAACGGGCATGTGAAGAGTCATGATTGAATTCAACAATATTCGAAGGGCAAAGTTCCCTTAGGAGCGCTAACTGTCTTTTTTCGTGGCGATTAGGGCGCAAGCGGAACGATGCATTCGACGGAACGTTATTGGGGAGTTGGAGAGTTCCCGCCCCTCGGAGGGTTTAGATTGGCGCCGCGGTCATTCTGGAAGGGCTATCTGAAGCTTTCGCTTGTGACCTGTCCGGTCGCGATGACGCCGGCCACGACTGAAGGCGACAAAGTTCGCTTCCACATCCTTAATCGGAACACGGGCAACCGGGTCGTCAGTCAATATGTCGACGCGGTCTCCGGCGCGCCGATTGGCGAAGACGACGCGGCGAAAGGTTATCCGCGCAGCGAAGACGATTACGTGTTGCTCGAAGATGAAGAGCTTGACGCCTTAAGTCTCGAAAGCACGCGAACGATCGATATCGAGACCTTTGCTCCGGCCGCGAGCGTCGACTGGATCTGGTTCGACAAGCCGCACTATCTCGTTCCGGATGATCCCATCGGCGTCGAGGCCTTCTCCGTGATTCGAGATGCGATGAATGCGACGGGCACAGTCGGCCTGTCGCGGCTCGTGATGTATCGACGCGAGCGCGCCGTGATGGTCGAGCCGCGCGACAAGGGGCTTGTGCTCTGGACATTGCGCTTCGCCGACGAGGTGCGCGATCCGAAGGACTACCTCGACAAGATCGGCGCCGAACCGCCGAACGCGAAAGCTCTCACCCTGATCTCCAAATTGATCGATGAGCGCAAGAGTCACTGGGACCCGGCGATGACCCATGATCCCGTGCAAGCGCAGTTGCTGGACATCATTTCCGGAAAGAAGAAGGAGCACACACCCGCTCGGGGCAAAAAACAAGCGCCGGCGGCTCCGAGCAATGTCGTCAATATCATGGATGCGCTCCGCAAGAGCATCGATGCGGAAAAACGCGGCTCCAAGCGTCGCTAGACTTTTCTCTTTTTCCGCGTCTTCGGCGTTTCGATCGGCGCCGCCGCTTGACGAAAGCCTTCCCACGGATCGCTCTGCAGCGACTCGAGGCGCGCGAGGGTTTTCGCGATCGTGAAATAGTCAGGTCCGATCGCCGGACTAAGTTCGTCCCAGGAGAGCGGGACCGAGACGGCGGCTCCCGGACGAGCGCGCGTGGAGTAGGGCGCGACAGCCGTCGCGCCGCGCTGATTGCGCAGATAGTCGACGAGTATCTTTCCGCGGCGCTTCGATTTCGTGATCGTTGCAACATATTTGCTCGGGCTGTCATGTGTCATCGCATCGGCGATGCCTTTGGTGAAAGCCTTCACCTCTGGCCATTCCGCTTTGGGCTTCACGGGCGCCACCACATGAAGGCCCTTTCCGCCGGATGTTTTCACGAAGGCGGCGAGCCCAAGGTCTTGGAGTCGGTCCCGCGTTTCTTCCGCTGCCGCAATGACGGACTCCCACGCAACCTCTTCGCCGGGATCGAGATCCATGATGATGACGTCAGGACGCTCCCAGTCCGACGCCGTCGAGCCCCAGGGATGAATTTCCAGGGTCCCGGATTGAACGAGCGCGATCAGGCCGTTGAGATCCTTGATGCTGAGCAAGGGGTCTTCTTCGCCTTTCGGGTCGTCGATGAGCACGATGTTCGGATCGATGCCCTTCCAGGCATGCTTCTGGAAGAACTTCTCTCCCTCGACGCCGTTGGGGCAACGCAGCAGCGCCAGCGGGCGATTGACGATGAAGGGCGCGATATAGCGCCAGATTTCGGCGTAGTAATCGGCGAGGCCCTGTTTGGTGACGCCTTGATCCGGCCAATAGAGCCGATCGGGATGGGTGAGCCTCACGGCGCTTTGCTCCACTCTCGCCGCTGTCGCCCGCTCAACGGGCGGCGCCTTTTCGCGAACGACGTCGCGCGCGTCCTTATCTTCGCGCAGACCGCGAAAGGAGGCGTGCCGAAGATTTTGATCGCCCGTCCAGCCGCGAAATTCCACCTCAGCGACCAGTTCGGGCCGCACGTAGCGTACATTGCGCGCGGCCTCCGTACTGAGGCGCGCGCCGAAAGGGCTCGAGGAGGTGCGCATGGGATCGAGTCTCGTGAAAAGCTCCTGCGCCATATCGGCCGTAAATCCTGTGCCAACGCGGCCAACATGGCAAAGCACGCCATTCTGGTAGACGCCAAGCACGAGGGCGCCGATCGCCCGACGCGACACCGTCGACGGCGTATAGCCTGCGACGACGAATTCCTGCCGCGCGAAGCATTTGGCCTTTATCCAGCTCTTCACGCGGCCAGAGCGATAGGGCGAATCCCGCAGCTTCGACACCACGCCTTCGAGACCGAGCCGACACGCGTGCGACAGCACGACCGCGCCACTGTCCTCAAAGTGAAGGCTCAGACGAACCCTGTCGCCGTTCTCAGCGCCCAAGAGCGCTTCCAGCAACCTTTTGCGTTCCAGCAAGGTCGCGCCGCGCAGATCGTATCCGTCGAGGCAAAGAAGATCGAAGACCCAATAGACGAAGCGATCGGTCCGCCCTGCGCTCAGATCGGCCTGCAGCCCAGAGAAATCCGACGCGCCTGAACTCGTCTCGACGACGATTTCGCCGTCGATGAGCGCGGCGCCGAGAGGCAGGGCGCGCAGCGCTGACGCGACCTCATCGCCGAATTTCTTCGTCCAATCGAGACCGCTGCGTGAGAGCAACCGTACGCGTCCCGCCTCGATGCGCGCCTGCACGCGATAGCCGTCGAATTTGATTTCGTGAATCCATTCCTTACTCGCCGGCGCGGCGCCGGAACTGGCCTGCATCGGCGCAACGAAATTCGGCAGCGGCGCCTTCTTTGCGCCCTTGAGACGCGACGGGTCGATGTCCACCGCAGGCGCTTGCGTTGGCGCGACGGCGCTTGTCCTGATTGACCGGGGCGCGGCGGCCTGCTTTGGCGCGGCGGCTTTTTTCGAGCGCCGCGCCGGCTTGCCGTCTGCCACATCACCGATCGTGCGCCCGGTGTCTACCGAACGCGGCATCTCCTCAAGTATGTCCTCGTCTTCAGGCGCACGCGCAAATTCGTCCTCGCTTTTGATGAGAAGCCAGTTGTCGTGCTTCTCGCGCGGTTTTCGCGCCATGCGCACGAGATGCCAACGGCCGCCGAGCTTTTCGCCGCGCAATTCGAAATCGAGGTGGCCCTTGGCATAGCCCTTGTGCGGATCGCCTTCGGGAATCCACACGCCCTTGTCCCATACGATCACTTCGCCGGCGCCATATTGGCCTTCCGGAATGACGCCTTCGAAGTCGCGATAGTCGAGAGGGTGGTCCTCGACGTGAACAGCAAGCCGCTTTTCGCCGGGCACAAGGCTTGGACCTCTGGTGATGGCCCAGCTTTTCAGAACGCCGTCCATCTCTAGGCGAAGATCGTAATGCAGCCGCCTCGCGGCATGTTTCTGTATGACGAAGCGGCTGCCGGTCTTTCGCGCGCCTCGCCCCTTCGGCTCGCCCGTCGCCCCAAAATCGCGCTTCCTGCGGTAGTCGGCGAGCGACATGCGAGGTCAGCTCGCTTTCCGGCGTGTCGCGGCTGTCCTGGTCTTGCGAGGCTGCGCCGTGCGTTTCTTGGGTGCAGCTTTGTCGCTCTGCTCGGAAAGAGCCGCGCTCTCGCGCAGCGCCTCGAGCAGATTGACGACCTTGGCTTCGCGAGCCTTACGCGGCGGCGCGACTGGCGTGCCTTCGAGCTTCGCTTTTACAAACTCGGCGAGGACGGCCTCATACCGGTCTTCGAACGTAGATGGGTCGAAGGCGCCCCGCTTGGTGTCGATAATGTGCTTGGCCAGCTGAAGCATTTCGCCCTGAACTTTAACCTCGGGCACTTCGTCGAACGCCTGTTGCGCCGAGCGCACCTCATAATCGAAGTTCAGAGTCGTCGCGAGGAGCCCGTCGCCATAAGCGCTGATCAGAACGGTGCGCGCGCGCCTGAAGAGCACTGTCTTCGCGAGGGCTGCGACTTTGTTCTTGCGCATACCCTCGCGTATCAGAACGAAAAGTTCGTTCGCGTCGCTTTGGGAGGGGGAGAGATAGTAGGGCTTGTCGAAATAGACGGCGTCGATTTCGCCGCAATCCAAGAATGTCTCGATGGCCAGAGTTTTGTCGCTCTTTGGCGTCGCCTGAGCGACTTCCTCCGGTTCGAGAACGACATATTCGTTCTTACCGACCTCATAGCCTTTGACTTGATCGCCGGATTCTACAGGTTCGCCGGTGTCGCTATCGACAAAGGTCCGTCGCACGCGGTGACCGGTGGATCGGTTGATCGTGTGGAACGCGATCCTGTCAGACGTTGAAGTCGCGGAGTAGAGCGCCACCGGACAGGTAAGCTCCGCTATCTTCAGAGAGCCCTTCCAGTTCGCTCTTGGCGCCAACGCATACCTCTTACGCTCGCGGGCGAGCTGAACGCTCGCCCGCTGATTACGCTTCCGGAGACTTCATACTGTCAAGCTTTTCGGAGAGTTTTGACGCAAGCATCAGTCCGACGGCGGCGCCGATGATCAGATGGAGGTTTGGCGCTACGCGTTCGGCCACGGCTTTCGCCGCGACAGGCGCCATCGAGCCGATGGAGGAGCCGATCGAGCGCACCAAATTTCCATCGGGCTTCAGCATCTGATCAAGGAAGGGGAGCTGCGAAAAAATGCTCTGCTCGACTTCTGGTGCTGGAGCTTGAGTTTCCAGCGAGGCTGATTCCTTAGTCGCGAGATAGACAACGAGCGCCGCAAAGAGAAAGGCTCCGGCGATGACGAGGTTGCCGGCAATTTCTCCCCAAGTCCTCATGGCGTAAGCGTGGGCGGCGGCCGTTGCGAAGCCGAGCGCGAGCAGCGCGAGGGTCGCGACGATGGCGAGACGCGACGCGCCTCGCGTCGCGTTCGCGATACTCTCGTCAACCCGATGGAATAGCGGATCCAGCATCATGATCTTGCCCCGCCAGAGATTAGCTGCGGCCCTTCCACATGGCCCCGATGAGAAATCCTCCCGCGACGGCAAGCAGCAGCGCCGTCACCGGCTGTTCGCGCACCGCGCCTTCGACCGTTGTCTTGAGCCCTTCGCCTGCCGACCTGGCCTTCTCCGCGATTTCCCGGGACTGCTCGCCCACTGTCGTTAAAGCGGCGTCAGCCCTCTCCATGGTTTCATCGACCTTTGCGCTGACGTCGTCAGCCATCGAGGACGCCTTCGCGGCGGCGTTCGCCGACGCCTTGGTCACGGCGTCTTGGGCCTCCTGGACCTTGTTCGTGACTTGCGATGTTATGCTCATGCCCTCTTCTCCGCTGTTACTGCCCCGCTGGGCGAAGACTGAACTTCCAGATCGGTTGATTGTTCCTCGCCGCGTCCCACTGACGCACGCTACTCTGGAAGATTGATCTCGTGCTGAGGGAACACGTGGCTGAAGGTCACTGTTCCGGCGATGAGCAGAGGCGTCGCGAGAATTGCGCCGACTGGGCCCCAGAGCCATGTCCAGAACACGAGTCCCAGGAAGACTAGTCCGGGATTCAAAGTCAGTCGGCGGCCGATGACGCTCGGCGATACGACATTGGCCTCTAACGTATCTGCGACGAGAAGAATGAGCGGGGCGACGAGCGCCTGCGAAAGTGATCCGAACGTAGCGAAGCCGACCAGAAACAATGCGACGTAGATCGCGATCGGGCCGACATAAGGGATAAATTCGAGAGCGAAGGCGACGATGCCCCATAACAGCGGATTTGGAAGGCCGACAGCAAAAGCGGTCACGGCGACGATGACCGCCAGAACGAGGTTGATGGCGGCCACCACAGCCATATAGCTCTTGAGATCTCGTTCGATGTTGTTGAGAAGCCGCAGCGTGCGCAACCGCGTTTCCTTGTCATCGAAGATGAAGACAAGGTAGCGGCGCAGCTCCTCTCGTCCGGCCAAGGAGAAGAACAAGGCCGCGAGAAATACAATCAGCTCGCCGATGGTCGGGGTAAGAAAATTCATCGTTGACTGCAGGATTGCCGCTGCGTCAAGGGAGCCGCCCCCGGTTCGTGCGAATGTGCTTTGCAGCCGCTCCAGCGAAAACGCCGGGCCAAACGCGGATCGCAGCTTATCGCTGAATGAGGTCAACAGTTCGGGCGCGCGACCAACCCAGTCGACGGCGATCGTCGAGCCCTGAACAATCGCTGCATGAATAATCAATAAGGCGCCAAAGACGACCGCAGCTGCAAAAATGCTGGGCGGCAGGCCCCATTTTCGCAGGGTGGTCACCCACGGCCCGAGCATGAAAGCGAGCACGCCTGCTGAAACGAGCGGCACCAACAGGGTTTGAGCCAGGCTCATCGCCACGGCGAGCATCAGCACGAACATGCCGATGAGCGCCCATGATGAAATTTTCTGGAGACCGAGCGAGGGTTCCAGCGTCTGGTCTTGGACCGTCTGCGTCGACAAGTTGAGCCCCGGGAAAGCGCGACAATTCGGCGGAGACGTAACTCAACGGCGCTAGCCAATGTTCCACCGCCGCGCGCCCACTCGCCAGCTGCCGGAGGGCAACCGCTTTTACAATCCCGGAAAGATGTCCTTGCCGTCTTCGGCAAGTTTCGCTTCGCCGATCGACTTTTGAAATTCTCCAACGACGATCTGCGCGAGTCCGGTGAGCGTGAGATGAGTCGACTGCGTGGCGAGTCCAAGGGTCAACTTGGTCTTGCCCATGGCCTCGTTGGCATAGCCGCGCATCTGATCAGTTGCGCCCGACTGCACAATGTTGTCGAGCGCCTCCCACATCGAACCCTTCACTTGGGCGACCGAGTAGCGCGCCCGAGTTGAGCGCTCAAGATCGACAGAGTTTCCCTCTGCGCTCGCCGTTGGATTCAATGCATCGCCAGAACGGCATTCTTCATCGGCACAGATAATGGGGTCCCCGCCATCTTTAGTTAACGCATCCATCGATCCCATGCTCCTAAATCTCAATTCCTGGGTTCGGCCCTGCCGCCCGCCAGGATGAAAACTGATTTGCAGGGTTCTATGTTCCGAGGGTTCGCGCAGTCGCGTATTGCGCAGCTTGAGGCTCGGAGCGGCTGCTAAATAAAAAGCGGCGTAACGAAAATGGCGATGCGCAATTTACTTGAACGGCTTCTCGACGCCTGGCGGCAATGCGACGTCGAACCCCTGATTGATCGCCGAAAACATCTGATAAAAACCGGACAGGGCGACCAGTTCAACAAACCCTTCGACGCCGAACGCCTTGATGGCTTCGTCCTGAACGCTCTGCGGAATGTTTCGCCAGGACAAGGTCGACGCCAGCACCGCAGTGACGAGATCATAGGGCGATGAAGCGACGGCGCTTAAGTCTTCGTCTCTTTCCAGGGCGCTGATCAGCGAGGCTGGAACGCCCGCCGCTTCGGCGTGCTGAACATGATCAGCCCATTCGAAGTCGGCCCCGGTCCGACGCGCGACGAACAGCACAACGAATTGATAGACCTCACGGGGAAGATGGCCCTGGAACTTCAAATAATAGCCGAGGTCCTCGATCTTTTCGCAAAGCTGCGGATGGTTCATCAGGGCGGCGTAGGGACCGCCGAAGCCCGCGCCTTGCGCCTTCCGCCGTTCGACCATGCGGTCGTAGCGCGCACGATCGGCCGGCGACAGCGTTGAAGGATCAAAAGGCAACTGAGCCATCGGCGCCTCCCCGGTCACTCGTGGTAGGAATAGGCCGCAATGGCCTCGGCCCAGTCCTTGACCGGCGTCGTGAAGGCCTTGTCGGCCTTGACGTCGATGAGGCAGGGGCCTTCTCCCTGCAACGCTCTCTCGAATGCGCCGGCAAGATCGCCCGGAGAGCGCACGGTTTCGGCGCGAGAGCCCAGGGCCTGCGCAAAACCTGCCCAATCGTGATCCGGCAATCGCGTCAATTCGTCGGGCGTTGGACCGAGTCCATGCGCGCGCAACCAAACATTGCCAAGCGCGGCATTGTTGATGACGACATAGATCACCGGCAGCTGATAGCGCGCCGCGGTCGCGATTTCCATGCCGCCCATGCGCATGCATCCATCGCCCGTGACGACCGCCACGCGGCGGTGCGGCTGCGCGCATTGGACGCCGATCGCAGCGCTGATCGCCCAGCCCATCGGGCCGAGATTGGTGGCGGATACGTAGGTCTTGGGTTCGTAGGCCTCCCAGTAATGGCCGGCGAAAGCGCGATGCGCGCCGGAATCCACCACTAGAACGCCGTCGCGCGGGAATGCCTTTCTGAGTTCGCGGATGACGCGCGCCGGATGAATCGGAGCCGCATCGCTCTCGCAGTTTTCCGGATCCTGCAGGCGGGGTTGGGAGCGGATCTCGGACATCCAAGCCGCGCGTGCGGAGAGCGTCGGTTCGAGAGCCGCGCGTAACTTATCGCTTTGATCGAGCAGATAGCGAAGATAGGCGCCGCAGCTGCCAACGATCCCGCCGTCCTGGACATGCGTCCCGATTGCGGAGGGCAGCAAATTCACGCAGATCGTTTTGTTGGGTTTGACTTGCAGCGCCCAATGCATCGTGTCGCGCTCATTCAGTCCCGACCCCAGAATGATCAGCAGATCGAGCGAGGGGTCCATCAAGGCGGCGCGGGAGTGGTGCGTCCCCGCATAGCCGAACACGCCGAGCGAAAGCGGGTGGTCCTCCGGGAAGACGCCCTTTCCGCGCAGTGTCGTCGCGACGGGAATGCGCCAGGTCTCGGCGAATTCCTTCAGCGCATGGGCGGCGTTCGAGTGTTCGACGCCCGCGCCGGCCAATATGGCGATCTTGACGGGCGGCTTGCGGCCAGAGCCGCCAAAGAAATGTTCGAGCGACGACTCGGCGGCCGCCATCGACAGCGCGTTGTAATCGACCAAGGCCCGATCAATCGGCGTATGGCTGACGAAAATCTCGGCGGCCAGGCAGTCGCCTGGCAATGACAGATGTACGGGCGCAGCGGGACGGGTACGAAGATGTAGCAGGGCGTGCTCAAACAGATGCGGCATATTCTTCGGATTGTCGACGGAAGAAGAATAGCGCGTCAGCGGCTTCATGATCGCGACGTCATCCAGAGTCTGGGGGCTTGCGTCCTGAAATACGCCCAAGCCCTCGAGGACAGTCGCCACTTCGCCGCTCATCAGAAGAAGCGGCGAGCCGTCGGACTGCGCGGTCGCCACCGCGGTGACCGTATTGGTGAGGCCGGGCCCGCCGATGCAAAGCGCGGCGCCGAAATTTCCGCTCGCGCGTGCGTAGCCGTCCGCCATATAGGCGGCGCCGCCCTCTTGCGCCGCCACGATCGGCGTCAGCGCCTTCTGTCTTCCCAAGGCGGGAAGAAAGGGATCAACGAGGCCGCCCGGGACCATGAACACATGGTCGAGTCCTTCGCGCGCCAGCGCTTCGAGGATGAAGTCGACCCCTAGGTGCATTCCCAGCTCCATTGACGCGTCAGGCGCGCATGAAAAAAGCGCATTCGCCAGCACTTCATATAGTCGAGCGCAAGCTCGAGGATCAATGGAGGATTTTGACCGCGACAGGCGCGGCGGGAGCAAGCGCCGTCTTGCGGTAAATCACGAACTCGGCCGTCGCCGGAAGTGAATCCGTGCGACCGAGTTCCTATTTATGCTGTCGGCGCTGCTCCAAGGGCCGCGCCGATGCGCTTTTCACAACTTCGGCTAAATGACCAAGGATCTGATCGTTCCCGCCGCGGAGGGCCTCTACTGCCCGCCTGGAAATTTCCACATTGATCCCTGGCGCCCGGCGGCTCTGGCGGTGATTACGCACGGCCATTCTGATCACGCGCGATGGGGCAGCGGCGCCTATCTCTGTCACGAGGATTGCGCGCCGATCCTGCGCAGACGACTCGGCGACGTTCGCATCGAGACGCTGCGTTATGGCGAGAGCCGAGACATCGGCGAGGTGCGGCTCTCGCTGCATCCCGCCGGCCATGTCATCGGCTCGGCGCAGGTGCGCATCGAGCACCGCGGCGAGGTCTGGGTCGCCTCCGGCGACTACAAGCTCGAAGCGGACGGCGTCAGCGCGCCCTTTGAGCCTGTTAGGTGCGACGACTTCATCACCGAATCGACCTTCGGTCTGCCGATCTATCGCTGGCGCCCGCAAGCCGAAGTGATGGCCGACATCAATTCATGGTGGGCGGAAAATGCGCGCGCGGGACGCGCCAGCGTCATGCAAGCCTACGGGCTCGGCAAAGCGCAGCGCCTGCTCAAACATCTCGACGCGAATATCGGCCCGATCGTTTGCCATGGCGCGATCGAACCGCTCAATCAAATTCATAGCGATCTCGGCATAGCGCTGCCGCCGACGTTCAACGTCGGCGCGCTCGACAAGGCGGGGCTTTCGCGCTGCTTTGCGCTGGCCCCGCCCCACGCCGTGCAAAGCGGGTGGATTCGACGCTTTGGCGATCACTCAGACGCCTTCGCCAGCGGTTGGATGCGGCTGCGCGGCAATCGGCGACGACGCGGCGTCGATCAAGGCTTCGCGCTTTCGGATCATGCCGATTGGCCGGGTCTATTGCAGGCGATCGCCGCGACCGGCGCGGAGCGTATCCTTGTCACGCATGGAAGCGGGGAGGCGCTTTCGCGCTATCTGCGCGAAAAAGGATATGACGCGCGGCCGATGGCGACCGAATATGGCGACGAAGAGGGCGAGGCGGAGCCGAGCGTCCACGCCGACGGCGCATGAAAACCTTCGCCACGCTCTACCGGCGCATCGACGCCGCGACGTCGACGCAGCATAAGAGACAGGCGCTGATCGACTATCTACGCCTTGCGGTCGGCGATCCGGAGCAATACGCCAGCGCCGCCTGGACGGTCTATTTTCTCGCCGGCGGCAAGCCGCGCCAGATGATCTCGACCAAGCTCCTGCGCCAGTTCGCCTTGGAGGCGACGGATCTGCCCGAATGGCTCATTGACGAGTGCTATCACAGCGTCGGCGATCTCGCCGAGACTCTGGCGCTTTTGCTGCCGCCGCCGACGCGTGTGGAAGACGCGCCGCTCGATCTTTGGATGAACGAACGGCTACTCCCCTTGCGCGAGCGTGATGATGATGAGCGGCTCGCGGCGCTTCGCGATTGGCTCGACGCCATGCCCTCCGACGACCGCTTGCCGTTCTTTAAGCTGGTCACCGGCGAAATGCGCATCGGTGTCTCGAAGCTGCAGATGACCCAAGCGATCGCCCAGGCGACGGAGCTTGACGCCAAGCTCGTCGCGCAGCGGATGATGGGCTACACGCAGGCGAACCGGGCGCCTCAGGCGCAAGATTTTATCGCGCTCGTCGCGCCAGCCGAAGCGGGCGAAGACGGGCGGCCTCTGCGTGGCCAGCCTTATCCGTTCTTTCTCGCGCACCCGCTTCAGGCGCCGCTTACGGCGTTTCCAGAACTGCTCGGCCCCGTCGACGACTGGCTCGTTGAATGGAAATTCGACGGCATACGCGCGCAGTTCATTCATCGCGCCGGCGAGTGGTGGCTCTGGTCGCGCGGCGAAGAACTCGTCAGCGACAGCTTTCCGGAGCTTGCCGCGCTCGTCGATTTTCTCCCCGACGATATTGTCCTCGATGGCGAGCTCATCGTCGTCGCGCCTCGTTCGGACGCGCATTCCGCCGTGGACGATCTTAGCGATCTGCGACCCTTTTCTGAATTGCAGCAGCGTCTCGGACGCAAGGTTCTCACGCCAAAAATGCTGCGCGACAGGCCAGTGGCGCTGATCGCTTATGACCTGCTCGAGAAAGATGGCCGCGATCTGCGCGAAAGGCCGCAGCGGGAGCGACGCGCGCTCCTCGAGGAGGTCGTGTCGCGCGCGCATTCCTGCGCGATGCAGGTCGGCGCCGATTTGCCCCTGCGGCTCAGCCCAGCGCTGACGCAACCCGATTGGGATGCCTTCGCGCGACAGCGCGAAGAGGCGCGGGCGCGCGGCGCCGAAGGCATGATGCTGAAGGCGATGAACGCGCCTTATGGCGTCGGCCGCCAGAAGAGCGGCGCCAATCTGTGGTGGAAATGGAAGCTTGATCCGATGAGCGTCGACGCGGTGCTGATCTACGCCGCGCGGGGCCATGGGCGCCGTTCGGGCGTTTACAGCGACTATACATTCGGGGTGTGGAGCGGCCCGCCGGAGCAGACGGACCGCACGCTGCTGCCCTTCGCCAAGGCCTATTCCGGACTTTCCGACGAGGAGATGCGCAAGGTCGACGCGGCGATCAGAAGGACGACGATCGAGAATTTCGGGCCGGTGCGCAGCGTGCGCCCAACCATGGTTTTCGAACTCGGCTTTGAGGGAATCGGCGCCAGCAACCGCCACAAAAGCGGCATTGCGGTTCGTTTTCCCCGCATGTTGCGCTGGCGACAGGACAAGCCCGTGGAGGACGCCGATACGATCGAGACGCTACGCGCGCTCTTGCCGGGCGGCGGCGCATGAGCGGACGACGCGGGAAACAGTCCGCCGTAAAGACCGTATTCGCGGAGCGCCGCTGGAAGCCGTTTCGCTTCCAGCGGGACGTGTGGCGGGAAATGGCGGAGGGACGCAGCGGCCTGCTGCATGCGACGACAGGCGCCGGCAAAACTTTGGCCGTCGCGCTCGGCGCCTGGAAGGCGCTCGCGGATGACGCGGAAGCGCCGCCAGGACTCTGTGTTCTCTGGATCACGCCGATGCGGGCGCTGGCCGCGGACACCGCCAAGGCGCTCAACGAGGCGTTCGACGGTCTCTCCGCGCATGGCCAGCGCTGGACGGTCGGCGTTCGCAGCGGGGATACGGCCTCCGCCGAACGCGCCCGGCAGGCGCGCCGTCCGCCCAGCGTGTTGATCACGACGCCGGAGAGCCTATCGCTCATGCTCTCGCGCGCCGACGCTCGCGACTATCTCGGCGCGATCAGATGCGTTGTCGTCGACGAGTGGCACGAACTCCTCGGCAATAAACGCGGCGTCCAGACGCAGCTCGCGCTGGCGCGATTGAAGCGCTGGCGCCAAGATCTGCTGATTTGGGGAATGTCGGCGACGCTTGGCGATCTTGAAGAAGCAAAGCGTGTCCTGCTCGGTCCAACCGATGCGCCGTGCGGCGCGATCGTCGCGGGCGGCTTGCGAAAAGATATCGTCATTGACACGCTGTTACCGAAAGATTCCGCGCGCTTTCCCTGGGCCGGGCATCTTGGCACCAGAATGGCGCCGCAGGTGGTCGCGGAGATCGAACAATCTGCGACGTCGCTCGTTTTCACCAACACGCGTTCGCAGGCGGAAATCTGGTATCACAATCTACTGCGCGCCCGGCCGGACTGGGCGGGACTCATCGCAGTTCATCACGGCTCGCTGGCGCGCGAGTCGCGCGATTGGGTTGAGGATGGACTTAAAGCCGGCAAGCTAAAAGCGGTCGTCTGCACGTCCAGCCTCGATCTTGGCGTCGATTTTCTTCCCGTCGAACGCATTCTACAGGTTGGCTCGCCCAAGGGCGTCGCGCGCCTTCTGCAGCGCGCGGGCCGCAGCGGCCATGCTCCCGGGCGCACGTCGCGCATCACGCTTGTGCCGAGCCATGCGCTCGAGCTTGTCGAATCGTCGGCCGTGCAGCAGGCGGTGCGGGAGGGCCGCATCGAAAGCCGCCGCACGCCGAACGCGCCGCTCGACGTGCTGGTGCAACATCTCGTCACCATCGGACTGGGCGGCGGCTTCAGGCCTGACGAATTGCTTGAGGAAATTCGTTCGACGGCGGCCTATGAACATCTTTCCGAAGAGAATTGGCGCTGGTGTCTCGACTTCGTGAGCGGCGGCGGACCGAGCCTTTCGGCCTATCCCGAATATCGACGATGCGGCCCAGGCGCCGACGGCGTGTGGCGGGTCGCGAGCAAGCAGATCGCTCTGCGCCATCGACTCAACATCGGGACCATCACGGCGGACGCGAGCGTGCTCGTTCAATACGGCCCCGCGCCGCCGGGTCAAAAGCTCGGCGTCGTGGAGGAAAGCTTTATCGCGCGGCTCAAGCCCGGCGACAGCTTCTGGTTTTCAGGACGGCTGTTGGAGTTCGTGCGCTTGCGCGACCTTGTCGCCTATGTGCGTCCGGCGAAGGCGCGCAGCGGCGCCGTTCCGCGCTGGGACGGCGGGCGAATGCCGCTTTCGACGACTTTGGCGGACGCCATGGTGGAGCAATTGCAGCGCGCGGCCGAGGGGCGTTATGACACGCCGGAGCTGCGGGCGGCCGAGAAAATGCTGAGATTGCAGGCGCGCTGGTCGCATCTGCCGACGCCGACGACGCTGCTTGCCGAAACATTGAAAAGCCGCGACGGCTGGCATTTGTTTCTCTATCCCTTTGCGGGCCGTAACGCGCATATCGGCATGGCGAGCCTCATCGCATGGCGCGCAGCGCAGAAATCCGCGAGCACGTTCTCGATCGCGGTGAATGATTACGGCTTCGAGCTGTTGAGCGCCGATGAGCGCGACTGGGCCGTCACGCTGCCGGAACTGATTGCGCCGCGCGCAATTCATGATCTGACGCATGAAACGCTCGCGAGCTTGAACGCTGCGGAGCTGGCGCGCCGACGTTTTCGCGACATCGCGCAGATCGCCGGTCTCGTCGTGACGACCTATCCCGGACAACATAAGAGCATGCGCCAGTTGCAGGCGTCGTCGAGTCTATTCTATGAGGTGTTTCGCAAATTCGACCCGGAAAATGGCTTGTTGCGTCAGGCGGAGCGCGAAGTCTTGGAAGACGCGCTCGACATCGCGCGTCTTGCCGACAGCTTCGAGCGGCTGCAAAATAGAGAGATCGTCCATGTCGCGCTACAGCGCTGCTCGCCGCTCGCCTTTCCGCTGATGGTCGAGAGAATGCGCGAGCGCCTCAGCAATGAAACGCTCGCGGCGCGCATTGAGCGCATGATTTCGCAGCTGGAGCGCGCCGCGGACAAATGTTAGAGCCTGAAATGACGTTGCGGAGCGAAGGCGCCGGCCTCGTCTCCTCTCACGAGCATCGCGGCCTGGTCTTGCTGCCGCAGCGCGCCGTCTGGCGCGGTGAGACGCGCACGCTGTTTGTCGCCGACGCGCACCTTGGCAAGGCGGCGACATTTCGTACGCTCGGCCAGCCGGCGCCCAAGGGAACGACGCGCAACAATCTCGACCGGCTCGACGCGCTCATAGATCGATTCAATCCCACCCGGCTTGTCTTTCTCGGCGATCTTTTTCACGCGCGGCAGGCGCATGCGCCGGGGGTGGCGGCCGCATTTCTCGATTGGCGCAGGCGTCACGCTTCGTTGCGCCTTACCCTCGTGCGCGGCAATCATGATCGGCGCGCGGGCGATCCGTCCGAACAGTTCGGAATCGAGCTTGTTGACGAGCCCTATGATGCGGAAGGGATTGTCGCGCGTCACCACCCGCTTGCGTCCGACGAATGCGAAGGGCAGGGGGCGACCATTCTTGCGGGGCATCTTCACCCATGTGTCCGGCTGAGCGGGGCGGCGCGCGACAGCGTTCGTCTTCCCTGCTTTGTGCTGCAGGAGCGACAGATCGTGCTGCCCGCCTTCGGCGCCTTCACGGGCGGCGCGCTGGCGCGTGGGCGGGGTGTCAAAACCTGCGCGGTCGTCGACGAACGATGGCTGGTCACAAATCAGATGCGGGGAGAATGAAGCACGGCGGCCCGAGGTAGCGGCGGCCGAGGCGGTAATTCGATTTCGCCTCCCAGCAAGCCAAGCGCTTTCACTTTGGCGTAATGCGCCGCGATCAGCCGCTCTCCAATGTCGCGTCGGTAACGCATGTTGGGGATATGCACGCGCTCAATCAGCCGATAAGCGTCGCGGCGCGCGCTATGGATCGTTCGCCCACACCCCGTCGCCACCATCGTCCAGCCATAGGCGCCTTCGGTGACCAGCTGGCCGTTGTCGAGAGCCACTTCGCAATAGTGCAGATTGTCTTGGTCCTTTCGGGACAATGCGCCTTCAAAGAGAATCGGCATGCCGATCGGCTCTTCCGCCTGCCGTCGCGAATAGGGGAAAGGCGGGACCGTTAGGACCACTCCGACCGAGAACCCGTCATCGACGTCCAGATGATCCCTGTCGCGGCGGACCATCGCCCCAAACAATTCCGCCCAGGACGTTCGCTGTAACGCGGACAGAATGGCGAAGCCGGGGTAGCCAAATCTGCAGGTGAATTCGAGCGGCCAGATACCTTGCTCATTGACGATAGTGTTGAGGTTCACATAGCCGCAGTGGCCGTGACGCCTGAGCAATGGCTCGATCCTCGCCAAAGTGCTTTCAAAGAAAAGGGTCGAGTTCTCGTATGTAGCGACGGTGCCCATCTCTCCTGTCAGCTCGCCAAGGTCGCCCGGAAAAAAGCGCTTGTGCTCCCAGTCGAGACAGGCGGGCCGCAAAAACTTCTCGCCGTCGAAGTAAGCGCCGACGCCCATCTCGACGCCATCTATGAAATCCATCAGGACGAAGCCGGCTTCGTCAGCTGGAGTGTCTGGCAGATTTTGCAGTAGCGCGGAAATGTCGCGTCCGTCGGCGAGACCGCCGACGAAGTTGCGATGCGCCAATTCGGGCGCATTGAATTTGAGGACATAGCGTCCGGGGCGCTCGCGAAGGAAGCGCAACCCCTCCTGCCTCTTCGAAAAATGGCGGGTCGCCGCGGTTGAGAGGCCGAGTTCAGCGAGAAGGCTCTGCGCATAGGCGCGGTCGATTTCGAGCCGGTCGCCGAAGGCGCTTCCGCCGATGACATTAAATCCTTCTTTGCGCAACTCGTCCTGCACGCCGCCCAACGAGACGTTTTCGAATAGGATGATACCCTCGCCGCCGGCGCTCTTCACCCATTGCAGTTCCGAACGCCAATCATTTGTCTTGGCGATCATTCCGTTCAGAATGTTCTGGCAAAGCGGCGCGTCGATGAAGACTTTGACCTCATGTCCTTCCGCCGAAAGTCGAAGATAGAGCGCGGCGAGGTCGCAGTAGTTCCCAATCCCCAGAACCCGCATGGATGCTCCTACGCCGCTTCCCGCGGCGATTCCATCTGCAGCTGGAAATGACGACGGTAGCGCTCAAAGCATCGCGCGCCATGCCAAAGCCGAAGAACCGCGCCCTCGCCGATCGCCTGCGCGCGTCGCGGATCTTCCGCAACGAGAGGGCGCAGAACCTCGCGATTCCACGCCTCGGAGTGTTTGACGTCGAGAATCGCATGGAGCGAAAAATACTGCCGCTGCTTGCCGGGAATCTTGAGCCGCCGCAGCCCGCGTTCGACATGGATCGCGCGTCCGGGCGCCGTCATCTCGATCGCGCCAAGCGCGCCGATCGAATGGAAGGCGTAGCGACGATTGCTGGCGAGCGCCACCATCATATTGCCGAGCGCGAGCGACTCGGGGCAGACGCGCTCCGGCCGCGCGTCGACACAAAAATAGGCGGCGAGCCGCGCCAGCATCGGACCGTGCATCCCCTGCGCGTTGCCTCGGCCCATTTCGTCCCAATAATTCCGCGCCATTTCGAGCTTGGGCGTCGGCGGCATCTTGATTTGCGTGAGGGCGACGAGATCGTCGAACCCGGCTTCGCCGGACACTTCCTGCTCAAGAAACCATTTCATGTCCTCGAAGCTCGCCAGTCGCTCGAGCCAGGGGAACAGCGGATCGTTCTGGCCTGGTCCACTCTCGGCAAGGCGCTCATACCAGGCCAGGAAGGCGTCGGCGTCGCTTGGAATATCGGCGACGAACGGGGCGATCGCCTCGCGAACGCTCTCCACATAGGCGATTTCCGCTTCGGCGAGCGCGGCGCGCGCATGCACATCGGCGCGCCAGTCGCCCGAGGGCGTGAGAGGCTCGAGTCGTGCGCCGTTGCGTCGGCAAAGGTCTCTCTGGAAGCGCTCAAAGGCCGCGCCGTTGAGCGCCGGAGCCAGGGAGATCCAATCGGGGTCACGCATATGTCAGCCGTCTTTCTTGATGTTGAGGAAGACCGCGGCGATACGGTCAACATGGTCATAGGCGGAGCGCTCCAGTTCTTCGCCGAAGACGTCGGGGTCGACCTCGTCGTAATCGAAGGTTACCGGCGAAGCGTCGAGGATCGGCGTCACGGCGGCAAGGAACTGATCCACGCCGCCGACAATCGGCGAGCCGGTATAGAGCAGCAGCCTTCCGCTTTCCGTCAGACGCGGGATGCCCTCCCGTACAATATCGACGGAAAGGGCGATGCCGAACTCGCCGCCCCCATGGCGATAGAGACGTTGGTAGTCATCAACGAGATAGGGCGGATTGGCGATGATATAGTCGAACGGGCCGCCAGCCTTCTGGAAGAGATCGCTGTGAATCGCCTGTGTGCGTTTTAATCCGTTCAACGCAGCGTTGACGCGCGCATATCGCACCGCTTGGGGATTGATGTCGGCGAGCAGCAGCTCGACGCCGGGTCTCATTAGGCTCGCAGCGAAAATCCCGCCGGCGCCGCTGCCGCATCCGATATCAAGGAAACGGCCGGGCGCCGAGCCCGAGATAGGCTGCGAATTGAGGACAGATTCGACGCAGCGTGCGAAACGGTAAGTGTCAGGTCCGAAAAAAACAGAATCGGCGGCGTCTGTGGGAAAGGCCGAGTGCGCAAAGAGCTGGTTCTTGAGAGTCGAGAATCGCACCTTGCTGCGCAGCAGACCGTTGCAATGCGCCAGCGCCTTGGCCTCGGCAAGTATGCGCAACACCGGCACCGGCAGATCGCTCGCATAAAAAGGCAGACTCCATCCGAATGCGCGCGTCAAATGCGATCCATCCACTGCCGAACGTTGCACGACGCGGTTATGCGTCAGCGGCGTTGTAGTGGTGAAGCGGTAGTTCTGGTCCCGAAGGAACGCGCCCAGCCGAAGCAGCGCCTCGTCCGCGACGCTCAGACCTTGGTGAGTAGCCGTCGACGGCGCGGTAGCCGTCTCGTCAGAGCAGAGATCCAGTTGCATCCATCGCCCCAAGCGCCAAGAGAGGTCTCAACTCACGGCGATGACGATAGTTCCGATACGTTTGCGCTTGCGCCAAAGTTGGATCGTAAAGCCTGCGGCAAGAGCGAGAGCGGCCAGCTAACTTTTGGCGTCGATCGCGCGCCGTTCTCCCGATGGGAGCGTGCTCGCTTCGTCTTTGAGATCGACGCCGGTCAGCTGGCGTCGGCGCGCTTCGTTGCAAAGATAAATCAGCTTGTGCGCGGCGTCGGCGTAGGAAAGCCCTTGCGGGCGGATATTCGAGAGGCAGTTGCGCTCGGCGTCGGTGCGGCCGACGCGCGGCGCAAATGTGAGATAGACGCCCATGCTGTCCGGCGAGGAGAGTCCTGGTCGTTCGCCGATGAAAACCGCCACAAGCCTTGCCCCAAGCGTTTCGCCGATATCGTCGCCGAGCGCCACGCGCCCCTGTTCGGCGAGAACGATCGGCGCGATTTTCAACGATGTTTGGCCGAGAGATTGCTGCGCTTTCTCGAGCACCGGAATTGCATGCCGGGCGATTGCGCGGGCGGAAAGTCCTTCGGCGATGACGAACGCAAGGTCGTAATCTCCCGCGAGCGCTTTGAGATGCTCGCGGGAATCGTCGTCGAGTTTTCGACCGAGGTCGGGACGCAGCAGAAAGCTTCGCCGATCGCGGGCGGCGCTCTTCACGCGGATGGCCGTCAGCCCACGCGAGGTCAGCTCATTGAAGAGCAAGTCGGCGTCGAGTCGCTCTTCGACCGCATCCCGCGCTTCGGCGTGCGCCAGCTGAAAATCCAGAGTGGCGCGCGTCGTCAGCGCCGCTCCGGCGCGTGGGAGGAAAATTCTCGCCGGCGTCGCCGAACGGAGGATCGCCATCTTGTCGAGAAGCGTCGGGCGATCATCGGCCATCCTCAGGCTCTTTCGAGAAGCGGCGCAAAGGATGCCGGCAGCGCCAGCGGCTGCAATTCGCCACGCGCGTCCGTCAAACCGACGTCAGCGAGCCATTGCGCAAATTCGGGAGCGGGCGCCAGATTCAGCATGCGCCGAACGGCAAGCACGTCATGATAGGAGGTGCTCTGGTAATTCAGCATGATGTCGTCCGCGCCGGGGACGCCCATGACATAATTAACGCCGGCGACGGCGAGCAGCGTCAGCAGATCATCCATATCATTCTGGTCGGCTTCGGCGTGGTTCGTGTAACACACGTCGCAGCCCATCGGCAGTCCAAGCAGCTTGCCGCAGAAGTGGTCTTCGAGCGCCGCCCGCGTGATCTGCTTGCCGTCGAAGAGATATTCAGGGCCGATGAACCCGACGACGGTGTTGACCAGCAGGGGATCGAACATCCGCGCCACGCCATAGGCGCGGGCTTCCAGCGTCTGTTGATCGCAATTCCAGTGGGCGTTGGCCGAAAGCGCGCTGCCCTGGCCGGTCTCAAAATACATGACATTGTCGCCGATCGTTCCGCGTCTGAGCGCAAGCGCCGCCTCGCGCGACTCGCGCAGCACCGCGAGGTCGATCCCAAAGCTGGTATTGGCGGCCTGCGTGCCGGCGATCGATTGAAACACCAGATCGACGGGCGCGCGTCGCTCGATAAGCTGCAGCGTTGTGGTGACATGGGCGAGCACGCAGGATTGCGTCGGAATGCTCAGCGTCTCCCGCAATTCATCAAGAAGGCTCAGGAGTTCGTAGCACTGCTCCGGACTGTCGGACGCGGGATTGACGCCGATGACGGCGTCGCCATTGCCGAGCAGAAGCCCGTCGATGGCGCTGGCGAGAACGCCGCGCGCGTCGTCGGTCGGATGGTTCGGCTGAATGCGCGATGACAGCCGTCCGCGCAGGCCGAGCGTGTCGCGAAATTTCGTGACGACGCGCCGCTTGGCGGCGATCAGGATCAGGTCCTGATTGCGGCAGAGCTTCGAGACCGCTGCGACCATTTCCGGCGTCAGTCCGAAGGTCACGGCGGCAAGCGCGTCCTCATCGACGGCGTCGGAGAGAAGCCAGTCGCGAAATTCGCCGACGGTCAACGAGGCGATCGGCCCAAAGGCGTTTCGGTCGTGGCCGTCGAGGATCAATCGCGTGACCTCGTCTTCCTCGTAGGGGACAAGCGCTTCGTTCAAGAACACGCTCAAGGGCAGATCGGCGAGGGCCATCTGCGCCGCGACGCGTTCCGCGGCGCTCGTCGCCGCAATGCCGGCGAGGCAGTCGCCGGAACGCAATGGAGTCGCCTTCGCCATCAGCGTTTTAAGGTCTGGGAACCTGTAGCTCGTTCCACGTATCGTCGTTGCATACATGGCCAGACCTCGAAAGACCTTCTCACAGGCTATGGCGCCCCAGCAGACATGTCACTGTCCGCGCGTAAGGTTTTCCCCAGGCCCTACGTAGCCCATGGCCTTTGCGCGCCAGCCGCATATATTAGCTCAGTCAGAGTTTGTTATATTGCCCCGCCGGAGCCGATGTCAGCCCATACCGCAGATCCAGAAGCCCTGATACGCGCGCTTCCGCTCTGGCGTGGGCCGATCGAGATCGCGCCGTTGCTCGGGGGCATCACCAACAAAAATTATATCGTCAAGGACGGCGATCGATCCGTCGTCGTTCGCCTTGGCGGCGACATTCCGGTTCATGGCGTCATACGCTTTAACGAATTGGCGGCGAGCAGGGCCGCGGGCGCCGCCGGCATATCGCCGAAAGTTCTGTATGCCGCGCCGATGGCGATGGCGCTCGAATATATTTCCGGCCGCACCTACGAGCCGAAAGACATGCGGGCGAACCGCAGACGCTGCGTCGATCTCATCAAGCGCGTTCATCGTGAGGTTGCGCTGCATTTGCGCGGGCCGACCCTGGCGTTCAACGTCTTCCATATCATTCGCGACTACGCCCATACGCTGATCGAGGACAATAGCCGGATGTCGGCGAATTTGCCGCGCTTGCTCGCCGCGAGCGAGAATTTGGAAAAAGCGATGGGCCCGATCGACCTTGTCTTCGGCCATAATGATCTCCTTGCCGCCAATTTCATCGACGACGGGCGTCGCCTTTGGCTCGTCGACTGGGACTATGCGGGATGGAATACGCCGCTGTTCGATCTTGGCGGACTCTCGTCGAATAATGGCTTTGACGCCGCGGACGACGACGCGATGCTCGAGGACTATTTCGAGGCGGCGCCGACCGACGCGCTGCGGCGCCGATTCAAGGCGATGCTTTGCGCTTCGCTGTTGCGCGAAGCGTTGTGGAGCCTTGTCTCGGAACATCGGTCGTCGATTGATTTCGATTACGTCGCTTACTCAGAACAAAATCTGACGCGCTTCGATGAGGCCTGGGCGGCGTTTCAACAAATGGAAAGAGCATGACGGACCTGCCGCGAAGCGCCCAGATCATTGTCATCGGCGGCGGCATCGTTGGCTGCTCCGTCGCCTATCATCTCGCCAAGCGCGGCATGGAGACGCTGCTGCTTGAGCGCCATCAACTGTCCTCGGGTTCGACGTGGCATGCGGCGGGACTGATCGGTCAATTACGGACCAACGCCAATATCACCAAACTCCTCGGCTATTCGGTGGAACTCTACGATCGGCTTGAGCAAGAGACGGGCTATGCGACCGGCTGGCGGCGCAATGGGGGTCTTCGTCTCGCCTGCAACGCCGACCGATGGATCGAAGTCAAGCGGCAGGCGACGTCCGCGCGGAGCTTCGGCCTGGAGATGCAGCTCCTGAGCGCCAAGGAGGCGCAGGCGCTCTGGCCGCTGATGAATGTCGATGACGTCATCGGCGCGGCTTTCCTGCCGACTGATGGACAAGCGAATCCATCGGACATCACCCAGGCGCTGGCGAAAGGCGCGCGGCTTGCCGGCGCCAAGCTTGTCGAGGGCGTCGCCGTCACGGACTTCATCATCGAGAACGATCGCGTGCGCGGCGTCGTTACGAATCTCGGCGCCGTCGCCTGCGAGAAGCTCGTGCTCTGCGCCGGGCTTTGGACCCAGCCGCTCGCGGCGCGCGCGGGTGTCGCCGTTCCGCTCTCGGCGGTGCATCACCAATATCTCGTGACCGAAAGGATCAACGGCGTGACGAGCGATCTGCCGACGCTGCGCGATCCGGATCGGCTCACCTATTACAAGGAGGAGGTCGGCGGCCTTGTCATGGGCGGCTATGAGCCCAACCCCGTGCCTTGGTCATCCGGCGCCGTGCCGGAGGATTTCGCCTTTCGGCTTCTCGAAGACGATTGGGATCATTTCGAGCCGATCATGGATCTGGCGCTTGGCCGCGTGCCGGCGCTCGCCGAGGCCGGCGTCAAGCAGATGATCAACGGCCTCGAAAGCTTCACGCCCGACGGCAATTGGATGATCGGCGAAGCGCCGGAGGTGCGCAATTTCTTCGTCGGCGCGGGCTTCAACGCTTTCGGCATCGCGTCGGCGGGCGGCGCCGGCATGGCGCTCGCCGAGTGGGCCGCGGACGGCGAACAGCCTTTCGATCTCTGGCCGGTCGACATCCGCCGCTTCGGCGCGCCGCATAGAGATCCGAATTGGGTGCGGGTGCGGACGCTCGAAGCCTATGCGCGCCACTACAGCATCGCCTGGCCCTTCGAAGAATTTACGTCGGGTCGGCCGCTGCGGCGCTCGCCGCTTTATGACCGGCTCAAGGCGAAGGGCGCGTGCTTCGGCGAAAAAATGGGCTTCGAACGGCCCAATTGGTTCGCGGGTGTGAGCGCGGGCGAAGCGCCGCGGGACCGTTATTCGTTCGGCAGGCCCGGCTGGTTCGATGCGGTCGGACGAGAGCATCGTTCATGCCGGGAAGCGGCGGCGCTTTTCGATCAGACCAGCTTCGCCAAGGCGCTCATTGTCGGCAAAGACGCCGAAGCGGCGCTGTCTTGGATCGCCGCCAACAATGTCGCCAAGCCGCCGGGCGCCGTCACCTATACGCAGTTGTTAAATCGCAAGGGCGGGATTGAATGCGATCTGACGATCACGCGATTGGCGAAGGACCGCTTCTATGTCGTGACCGGGACGGCGTTCGGCACCCATGACTTCGACTGGATCAGGCGATCGATTCCCGAAGGCATGGACGCGCGCGTGATCGACGTCACCTCGGCGAATTCGGTGCTCGCGTTGATGGGTCCGCGCGCGAGAGAGATTCTGCAATCATGCTGCGACGATGATCTTTCGAATGCCGCATTCCCATTCATGACTTCTCGCGAAATTCGCTTGGCCGGCGCGCCGGTGCTGGCGATCCGCGTCACTTATGTGGGCGAACTCGGCTGGGAGCTTCACATCCCTGTCGATTTCGCCGTCTCGGTCTATGACGCGCTCATCGAGGCGGGCGCGCCCTTCGGCCTCGTCGACGCCGGCTATCGAGCGATCGAGTCTCTGCGTTTGGAGAAGGGCTATCGGGCCTGGGGCTCGGATATCGGTCCGGATCACACGCCGCCGATGGCGGGTCTCGGCTGGGCCGTCAAGATGAAGTCCGGCGCGCCTTTTCAGGGAAGAGACGCGCTCGTTCAAGCCGCGGGGTCGCCCTTGCCGCGGCTTCTCGCCGGCTTCACCGTCGACGATTCTGAGATCGCGCTGCTCGGGCGCGAAACGATCTATCGTAACGGCGCGCGCGTTGGATGGCTATCAAGCGGCGGCTACGGCTATTCGATCGGCAAGGCGATCGGCTATGGCTATGTTCGCAACTCGGACGGCGTCGATCCAACCTTTGTTCTTTCGGGAGACTATCAACTCGAAATCGCCGGCGAGCGCCGGCAGGCGACCGTCTCTCTTTCGCCATTCTACGATCCGAAAGCCGAACGCATACGCGCTTAGCCGCGGCGCCTATGCTTCAAGTGAATGGCCGACGTCGGCGGCGCCACGATTGCGCGGCGCGTGAAATTTCGAGATCGCTTCCTCGACGGCGTCGAGCGCGAGATCGAGATCCTCTTGAGAAATGACGAAGGGCGGCGCCAAGCGAACGACCGTGTGATGCGTCGCGGTCGTCAGCACGCCCTTTTTTAACAGACTTTCGCAGATTTCTCGCGCGCTCGCATAACGCGGGTCTATCTCAACGCCGGCCCACAGGCCGCGCCCGCGAACTTCGCTGATCGCCGGGGCGCGCATCGCGTGCAGCCGCTTCAGCATTCTCGCGCCAAGCGCTTGGCTGCGTTCGACCAGCCGTTCGTCGCGAATGACATGCAGCGCTTCTAGTCCAACGGCGGCGGCGAGAGCGTTGCCGCCGAATGTCGATCCGTGCGAGCCAGGCGTGAAAACATCCATCACTTCGCGTTTCGCCACGAAAGCGGAGACGGGCAGAACGCCGCCGCCGAGCGCCTTTCCCAGCATCACGCCGTCGGGAAGGACATTCTCATGCTCAAAGGCGAACCAGGCGCCGCTGCGCCCCAAACCCGATTGAATTTCGTCCAGCAGCAACAAAACGCCGCGTTCGTCGCACAGTCGGCGTAGCCCCGCGAGCCAGCCGTCCGGCGGCACGATGACGCCCGCCTCTCCCTGGATCGGCTCCACGAGAATAGCGGCGGTTCGCGGAGTGATGGCGGCTTCGAAGGCCGCGAGATCGCCAAAGGGCGCCGCGCGAAATCCCGGCATGAACGGACCAAACCCGTCCCGATACTCGCGTTCCGAGGAAAAGCTGATGATCGCGGTGGTGCGCCCATGGAAATTGCCCGCGGCGACGATAATCTCTGGGTCGGCGACGCCCTTCACGCGATTAGCCCAGCGACGCGCCGCTTTGATCGCGGTTTCCACGGCCTCCGCGCCGGAGTTCATCGGCAGAGCGACGTCGAGCCCCGTCAGGGTGCAGAGCTCCTCGAGAAACGGAGCGAGCCGATCATTGTAAAAGGCGCGGGACGGCACCGCGAGCCGCTGCGCCTGCTCAGCGAGCTTTGCCAGGATTCGGGGATGCGCGTGACCGAGGCTGACAGCCGAATAGGCGCTCATCATGTCGATGTAGCGCCGGCCTTCGACGTCCCACAAATACGCTCCCTGACCGCGTGTCAGTATGACAGGCAGCGGGTCGTAGTTTCTGGCGACGTGCGGGTTACTGAACTCCGTATTGTCCATATCCGAGAGCTTTTGGCGCGCATTCGCATTGGATAAATGCGTGCGAACGTTCAATGTGCTGACTACATACATGGGAACATGCGGGGCGCGGCGCCAGCCGCGCATCAGCCGCGAACATCGGGAGTTGCAATGGAGGTGCGCGCTTTAGATCGTGGCCTCGCCGGGGAAGCTGCGGCCCTCCTGCGCAGGCTGGGGGTTCAGGCACAGGCGTTTGAGCGCGGCTCGGTGGCAACCCGCTCGCCGATTACTGGCGGGATCATCGCGCGCGTCGAGAGCACGGACTCGGCGGCAGTGCATGGCGCCATCGCTCGCGCCGCGAATGCGTTTCGTATCTGGCGCAACGTTCCGGCGCCCCGCCGTGGCGAGTTCGTGCGACTGCTGGGCGAGGAGCTGAGGGCGGCCAAGACCGAGTTGGCGCATCTTGTCACGATCGAGGCGGGCAAGATCACGACGGAGGGCCTCGGCGAAGTCCAGGAGATGATCGACATCTGCGACTTCGCCGTCGGCCTCTCGCGTCAGCTCCACGGCTTGACGATCGCCACCGAGCGCCGAGGCCACCGGATGATGGAGACTTGGCGCCCGCTCGGCGTCGTCGGCGTGATCACCAGCTTCAACTTTCCTGTCGCCGTTTGGGCCTGGAACGCGGCGCTTGCGCTGGTCTGCGGGAATACGCTGATTTGGAAGCCTTCGGAAAAGACTCCGCTTGTGGCGCTGGCGACCCAAGCGCTGTTCGAGCGCGCGGCTGCGCGATTCGGCGAGGCGCCGGACGGGCTTTCAACCGTGCTTGTCGGCGGGCGCGAAGTGGGTGAAACGCTTGTCGAAGACGCGCGGGTTCAACTCGTATCGGCGACGGGTTCGACGACGATGGGGCGCGCTATCGCGCCGCGCCTCGCGGGTCGCTTCGCAAAATCGATTCTGGAGCTTGGCGGCAACAACGCGGCCATTGTTTGCGCCTCTGCGTCGCTTGATCTCGCCGTTCGTGCAATCGCGTTCGCGGCCATGGGCACCGCTGGCCAGCGCTGCACGACGCTGCGGCGGCTGATCGTGCATGAGGACGTCTATGACGAACTTCTCGGCCGCTTGCGGCGCGCCTACGCATCAGTTTCGGTCGGCGATCCACGAGACGGGGCTTCGCTTGTCGGGCCGCTCATCGATCAGGACGCCTATGCCGCGATGCGCGCCGCGCTCGACGAAGCGCGCTCTGCGGGTGGCGTCATCCTTGGCGGAGAACGCGTGCTGACGGAGACATTCCCCGAGGCGTTCTACGTGCGCCCGGCGCTTGTGGAAATGCTGGGGCAGACGGACGTCGTGCGGCGGGAGACATTCGCGCCGATCCTGTATGTGATGAAGTTCCGCAGCCTCGACGAAGCGATAGCGCTGAATAACGGTGTCGCACATGGCCTTGCGTCATCGATCTTCACCGCGCGTCTGGACGAAGCCGAGCGCTTCATGGCCGCCGACGGATCGGATTGCGGCATTGTCAATGTGAACATCGGACCTTCCGGCGCCGAAATCGGCGGAGCCTTTGGCGGCGAAAAGGACACGGGCGGCGGCCGGGAAGCGGGGTCGGACTGCTGGAAGTTCTATATGCGCCGCGCCACCAACACGATTAACTATTCGGGCGAACTGCCGCTGGCGCAGGGCGTCAAATTCGATCTCAGCACATGACGCTACGCTCATGATTTCCGCAGCTGATGGATTACATATGCGAGGGTAGCGAAGGTCAAAAAAAATGAATGACGCTTCCGCTGACTCCATTCGGACGATGTTCGCATCGGCGATCTCAGACATGTATCAGGCCGAAGCGCCGCAGTATCGCGCGATGAAGACGCTCGTCGCCGAGGTAAACCGGCAAACGCTCGCCGACGAGCCGCAACTCAAGCGGCGACTGGAGGAAAACAACGAACTCGAGCGACTCGACGTTGAGCGCCATGGCGCGATTCGCGTCGGAACCGCCGAGGAACTGTCGATGCTGCGTCGGCTCTTTGCGATCATGGGAATGGCGCCCGTCGGCTATTACGATCTGTCGATCGCCGGAATTCCAGTGCATTCGACGGCATTCCGTCCGATCGGCGAGAACGCATTGCGGGCGAGCCCATTTCGAATTTTTACATCGCTTCTCAGGCTGGACCTCATCGCCGATGCGCAGGCGCGCGAGATCGCCGCCAAGGTTCTGGCGCAGCGCGACATTCTTACGCCGCGCTGCCGAGCCCTGATCGATCTCTTCGAAAGACATGGGTTTGACGAGGGAGAGGCGCGCGAATTTGTCCGGGAGGCGGCGAAGATTTTTCGCTGGAACGGACAGGCGACGGTTTCATCATCGGCCTATCGGATGCTCCATGCAGCGCATCCGCTGCTCGCCGACATCGTCTGTTTCAAAGGGCCGCACATCAATCATCTCACGTTGCATGCGCTCGATATCGACGCCGCGCACAGCGCCATGGCGGCGCGCGGCATGAATCCGAAAGCGATTGTCGAGGGCCCCCCGCGTCGCAGCTGCCCGATCCTGTTGCGCCAGACGAGCTTCAAGGCGCGTCCCGAGCCTGTCGAATTCATCGAGGAAGACGACCGGCGCGTGACGGGCGTCCATGCCGCGCGTTTCGGCGAGATCGAGCAGAGAGGCGCCGCGCTGACCGCGAAGGGGCGCGCGCTTTACGACAGGCTTCTCGCCGAAGCTCAGGCCGCGGTTCCGCTCACGCCAGACGGCGCCAATACGCTCGCCTTTAACGAGGAGCTGGCGCGGCGCTTCACGGCGTTCCCCGATGATGATGAGACGCTGCGGCGCGAGAAGCTCGCCTTCTTCCATTATTCGGTCGATCCAAGCGCGAGGGGAGGTGAGTCCCTGTCTCCTCCCTCGTTGGATGATCTTCTGCGGACGGGCGCGCTGCGCGCCGAACCGATCGTTTACGAGGATTTCCTTCCGGTCAGCGCCGCAGGAATCTTTCGCTCCAATCTTGGGGAGCGTGGTGAAGAGGAATTGATCGAGCGCGCCGACCGACGCGCCTTCGAGGCCGCGCTCGGCGCGCCGTTTTTGGATGAACTCGCGCTCTATGAGGAAGCAGAGACGTGTTCCTTAGGCGCAAGCCTGCAGGCGCTTGGCGTCGATCGCGCCGCTTGGCTTCAACCGCCAAAAACGGGCTCTGCGCCTATTGGCGCGGCGGAAAGCAGCCATAACTGAGGAGTAGGGCGTTCGACGCATGGGCGGAGGCGCCGTGGCATCGGAAGGCGCATGCGACGCATCCTGGTTACGGGCGCCCTCGGCCAGATCGGCGCCGAACTGACGCCGGCGCTGCGAAAGCGATATGGCGCGGCGTGCGTCATCGCCTCAGACCTCGCAGAAGCGCGGCCATCTGACGATCATTATGAACGTCTCGACTGCACGCAGGCGGAAGCAGCCGCCGATCTCATGAGCCGGCGCGACGTCGGCGTCGTTTACCACATGGCGGCGCTTCTCTCGGCGGTCGCCGAGGACAGGCCGCAAGACGCCTGGAGCGTCAATATGAGCGGCCTCTACAATGTGCTGGAGGCTGCCCGCCGCTTCGGTTGCCAGGTGTTTTTCCCAAGCTCCATTGCGGCGTTCGGGCCCTCGACGCCGCGCCGCGGCACGCCGCAGATCACGATCCAGCGGCCAACGACCATCTACGGCGTCACCAAAGTCGCGGGCGAATTGCTCTGCGACTATTACGCCACGCGCTTTGGCGTCGATGCGCGCGGATTGCGCCTGCCAGGCCTCGTCTCCTCGGCGGCGCCGCCGGGCGGCGGCACGACCGACTACGCCGTCGAAATGTTTCGCGCGGCTGTTCGGCGCAAGCGCTATTCCTGCTTCCTCGCCGCAGAGACCCGTCTCGACATGATGTATATGCCGGATGCGACGCGCGCGATCATGGAGCTCATGGAGGCTGATCCCGAGCGCCTGCGGTTTCGCAACGCGTATAACGTCACCGGCATGAGCGTCGCGCCGCGCGAAATCGCCGCGGAAATTCGCAAACACGCGCCCTCCTTCGCGGTGGACTACCGCATTGACCCGCTACGCCAGGCGATCGCCGACTCCTGGCCGCAGTCGCTTGACGCCAGTGCGGCGCGGGAAGATTGGGGCTTTGAGCCGCGCTTCGATCTCGCCGCCATGACGCGGGATATGCTCGCGCGTCTTGGCGCGGCGACAGATCCATTTGACGATCCGAATTCTGACGAGGTCCCCAATGCCAATGCAGGGTTTGGCTAAGGCGCTCGCCGCGCAGCTCGGCGAACTTTCGCAGGCCGGGCTGCTCAAGGGCCCGGAAAGCGTGCTCTGTGGCGTCATTGCGCCGCGTGGCGGCTACGGTCCACGCTTTCTCATCGAAGGCGAAGGCGACAAGCCGTACCTGCGCATGAACGCCAACAATTATCTTGGCATGTCGCTGCGCGAAGAGGTGATCGACGCCGAAGATGCGGCGGCGACGAACTATGGCGCCGGGCCCGGCGCGGTGCGCTTCATCAGCGGCACTTGGTCGCCTCATGTCGCCTTAGAGCGTCGGCTCGCCGCCTTTCACTCGCGGCCATCGGCGATCATCTTTTCGTCGGCCTATGCGGCGATCATGGGCCTCATTCCGCAGCTCGTCAGCAAGAAGACCGCCGTCATCAGCGACGAGCTCAACCACAATTGCATCATCAATGCGATCTCACTTGCCGCGCCTGCGGAGAAGCGGATCTACAAACATCTCGACATGGGCGAACTCGAGCGCTGTCTCGACGAGACCGCGAAATCATGCACCCGCGCCATCATCGTGACCGACGGCGTGTTCAGCATGCGCGGCGATCACGCGCCGCTTGATCGCATCATGACGCTGGCGCGCAGTCGTGATAACGCCTTCGTCGAAGGCGCGATCGTCGTCGTCGATGATTCACATGGGGTTGGCGCGCTTGGCGCGACCGGGCGCGGCGCGGAGGAATATACGCGGTCAGCTCCGGTCGACATTCTGGTGGCGACGCTCGGCAAGGCCTTCGGCGTCAATGGCGGCTATGTGGTCGGCGACGAGATCCTCATCCGCTACCTGCGCGAGCGCTCGCCCTTCTACGTTTACTCGAATCCCATCACGCCGGCGGAAGCCGCCGCCGCGCATAAGGCCATCGACCTGCTCGACAGTCCGGACGGACTGTCGTTGCTCGAGCATCTGCGCGCCATGACCGCCCGCTTCAAGGCGGGGCTTGTCAGGCTTGGTTTCGAGACGCTGCCCGGGGAACATCCGGTCGCGCCGCTCGTGACCCGCGACAGCGCCCGCACCGTGGCGCTCGTCGAGCATCTGCGACGGCGAGGCATATTGGTTACTGGGCTGACCTATCCGGTCGTGCCGAAGGGCGACGAGGAGATCCGCTTTCAGATCAGCGCGGATCACACGGCCGCCGACATCGATGCGGCGTTGGCGGCGCTGGCCGAAATGGCGGAGGCGAATGTTCCGCTGGCGCGGGCGAAGCAGCTTTAGCGCGCTATCTACCGTGGCGGCGCCGCCTGTTTTCGAGCGCGGCGACAGCCGAGGAAGCATCCATGGACAGCGCGCGTTACCATAAGGCGAGCATTGGAAACCGCTTGCTTCAGCCGGAAACGCTCATGCTGGGCTACGGCTATGATCCGACGCTGTCGGAAGGCGCGGTCAAGCCGCCGGTATTTCTAACGTCGACCTTCGTGTTTCGAACCGCCGAAGAGGGGCGCGACTTCTTCGACTATATGGCCGGCCGTCGTGCGCCGCCGGAAGGCGAAGAATCCGGACTCGTCTATTCACGGTTCAACCATCCCAATCTCGAGATCGTCGAAGACCGCCTGGCGATCTACGAGCACGCCGAATGCGGTCTCGTCTTTTCCTCCGGCATGTCGGCGATCGTCACCACAATTCTTGCCTTCGCGCGCCCGGGAGAAACGATTCTGCGCAGCCGCCCGCTCTATGGCGGCACGGAAGTTCTCATCGACAAGACGCTGGCGCCGTTCGGATTGACCGGCGTCGGCTTCACCAACGGGCTCGACGAAGACAATATCCGCGCCGCCGCCGCGCGCGCGATGGAAAAGGGACGCATCGCGATGATCTTCATCGAGACGCCGTCCAATCCGATGAACAGCCTCGTTGATATCGCGCTGGTGCGACGTATCGCGGAAGATGTCGCGGAAAAACAGGCCTCGAGGCCGGTCATTTGTTGCGACAACACCCTACTCGGTCCGGTTTTCCAGTCGCCGCTCCGGCGCGGCGCCGATTTGTCGCTTTATTCGCTGACGAAATATGTCGGCGGGCACAGCGATCTCATCGGCGGCGCGGTGGTCGGATCCTGCGCGCATCTGAAGACCATTCGCACGATGCGCAGCGCCATCGGCACGCAGCTCGACGCCCATTCCTGCTGGATGCTTGGCCGCTCGCTGGAGACATTGTCTTTGCGTATGAACCGGGCGGCGGAGAACGCGGCGATCGTCGCGCAATTTCTTGCCGGTCATCCGAAGGTGGCTCGCGTTCACTACCCGCCGCTGCTGCCGGCTGATCATCCCGAAAGGTTGTTGATGGCGCGCCAGTCGAGTTCCGCCGGCTCCACCTTTTCTTTTGAGGTCGTGGGCGGACAAGCCGAAGCCTTCGCCTTCCTCAATCGGCTGCAGATCTTCAAACTCGCCGTCAGCCTCGGCGGCACCGAATCGTTGATTTGTCATCCGACGACCACCGTGCATTCGGGGCTCACCGAAGAGGCCCGCCGCGAAATCGGCATTACGCCTTCGCTCGTTCGCGCATCGATCGGCATCGAACATCCGGACGATCTTATCGCCGATCTGGCGCAGGCTTTCGCTTAACGCGAAGTTAACCGTCGCGGTCGGCTTAGCGGAGACTGCGCGCTGGGGCCTGTTAATCGCGCTCCGCAGACATATCTATTTCCAAGAGACTTTCGTGGTAATAATCGAGCTGAGACTAGACAATGAGAGTAGCGAAGGAAGTGCGAGACGACCGAACCGTTCTGAGCATCCAGGAGGATCGCATCGATGCGCACAACTCCGGCGAGCTCAAGGACTTGGTGCTCAAGACGCTCGAGGGAGGCGCTAAAAACGTCGTCATCGATTTGGCGAGAGTTCAGTTCATCGACAGCTCAGGGCTCGGGGCGCTGCTCTCCGGCTACAAGAATGCGAGTTTGCGCTCGAGCGGGTTCGCCTTGGCGGGTCTGCAGCCGCGTGTCAGGTCGATGTTCGAGCTGACGCGACTGCACCGCGTTTTCGACATCTATCCAAGCTTGCAGTTGGCGCTGAGCGCGTGAGTCCGCGAATGAGGTGGGCGGTGTGATCGAGATGTGCGAGACATTCGTCAATCTGGACATCGTCGTTCCCAGCCAAACGCGATATCTGCGCCTCGTTGGCGCGATCGCCGAGCAGCTTGCGAAGGAGCTGGACGTACAGGAGGACACACGCGACACCCTCGCTTTTCACCTCAATCTTGCGCTAACCGAGGCCGTCGCCAACGCCATTCAGTATAGCTCCGCGGCAAATTCGACCGACTCCGTGCGGATCTGCTTTTCGGTGGAGGACGCCTATCTTTCCGTCCGGGTTTTCGATCACGGCGAAGGTTTCGACCTCGCTGCTCTGCCGACGCCCGAGTTCGATGAACTTCGCGAACGCGGCCGCGGCATATTCTTCATTCGCTCTGTGATGGACTCTGTTCAATATCACAAGACGGATTCAGGCAATGTTCTCGAAATGCGCAAGAAGATCGCCTAGCTGATGGTTGCCCGTGCTTCGCTCTCCGGACACATTGACGTTTGAGACGCCCCGCGTCGCGGATTGGGATTCCGTGGTGCGGGATTTCCTCCGCCGCGCCGGGCGCCGTTCCGGGCTGAATCTCTCCGGCGAGGCGCTTGACGCGCTGCCCAAAGCCTATCGCTATCTCGTCCCGGCGCGGCGCGCCGCGCGCGATCTCTCGCTGATTGCAGCCAACCAAAGCGGGAACGAGATCGTCGAATTGCGCCCGCTGCCAGGCCCCGGAGCGGATGTAGGCCGATATGAGGTTCGGCTGATCGGCGCCAATGACCATGCGCTCGATGAACTTCTGCCGATGCTGCAGAACCTCGGACTGCGCGTCGCAGATCAAATTCAGTTCGCGCTCGATCTCAGCATCGGCCCGCGTTTCATTCGAAGTTTTATCGTCGAGCCCTCCATGCGTAGCGGCGCGAGCGTCGCACGATCGCACGGTCGATTGTTGGGGGCGCTCAAAGCCGTGCTTTCAGCCGAGGTTGAGAGCGACGCCTTGAACGGCCTGGTCTTGGTCACGGAGCTTGACTGGCGGCAGATCGATCTCTTTCGCGCCTATAGCAACTACTATCAGCAGCTCGGTCTGCGGATCGAGCGCACGCGAATCTATCGCGCGCTTTTGCACAGTCCGGCGGCCGTCCAACTTCTCTATCGTTATTTCCAAGCGCGGTTCGAGCCGGATGGCGGCGGACGCGACTCCTTCGAGATCGAGTTGGAGTCGCTCACGCCGATCAGGGCTCAGCTTGTAGACGTATTGGACAAGGTCACGGACGGCGGCGACGATCGCATTCTTCGCGATCTCTTCAATCTCATCGACGCGACGGTTCGCACCAACTTCTATTTTTGCGGCGACTGGGCGCGGAAGTTCATTTCTCTAAAGATCAGCAGTCTGGGCGTGTTCAATATGCCGGCTCCAAAGCCGATGGCGGAAATCTACGTTCATTCCGCTTCAATGGAAGGCGTGCATTTGCGGGGCGCCAAAGTCGCGCGCGGCGGCATCCGCTGGTCGGACCGGCCCGAGGATTTTCGCGGCGAAGTCCTGGCGCTAATGCAGACTCAGATGATCAAGAACGCCCTCATCGTGCCGCAGGGCGCCAAGGGCGGCTTTGTTTTGAAGCTTCCCTTTGACGACGCATCGCAGCGGCAGCGCCTCGGGAGGGAGGCATACTCGCAGTTCCTGCGCGGCCTTCTCGATCTCACGGACAATCTGAAGGATTCACAGATCGTCAGGCCGCCGGCGCTCGTCGCTTATGACGGCCCCGATCCTTATCTCGTCGTCGCGGCCGACAAGGGCACCGCCTCCTGGGCCGATGTCGCGAATGAGATTTCGCACTCCTATGGCTTCTGGCTCGGCGACGCCTTCGCGAGCGGCGGCGCACATGGCTATCATCATAAGCGTTTGGGCATTACTGCGCGCGGCGCCTGGGTCTGTGTAAGACGGCACTTCCATGAGCTCGGTCGCAACGTCGATGCGGAGCCGATTACCGTTGTCGGAGTCGGCTCGATGGATGGCGACGTCTTCGGCAACGGCATGCTGCACACGCCAAACATTCGGCTGCTGGGCGCGTTCGACGGCCAGTACGTCTTCATCGACCCCAACCCCGATCCGCTCATTTCCTTCGCCGAGCGACGCCGTCTGTTCCAACTACCACAGTCGACGTGGCGCGACTATAACCCGGCGCTGCTTTCACAAGGGGGAGGCGTCTATCGGCGCGACGCCAAGGATATACCTTTGAGCCCAGAGGTGCGCGCATGGCTCGGCGTGCGGCATAGCGCGATCGATGGCGAAGCGCTGGTCCGCTGGCTCTTGATCGCGCCCGTGGATCTGTTGTGGATGGGCGGCGTCGGCACTTATGTCAAGGCGAGCTCGGAGACGAATGAGAGCGTTGGCGATCGCGTCAACGACGGCGCGCGCGTCGACGCGCTGCAGCTTCGCGCCAAGGTCGTCGGCGAGGGCGCCAACCTCGCCTTTACGCAGCGGGCGCGCATTGAATACGCCCTGAGAGGCGGCCGGATCAATACCGACGCGGTCGACAATTCGGCCGGCGTTGATCTCTCCGATCACGAAGTCAATTTGAAGACTTTGCTGCACACGCGGCCGGACCAACACACGCCAGACGTTGAAGATCCCGATCGATTGCTCCAATCCCTCACCGAAGAGGTTTGCGCGTCCGTATTGCACGACAACGACCGACAGAGTCTTTGCCTGTCACTTGACCGCGCGCGGTGCCGCATCAATCTCGATCCCTTCATGGACCTCGCGGAGCAACTTGAAAACGCCGGTTATATCAATCCTGCGGCCGAGGCCTTCCCGACACGAAAGGATGTCTCGGCGCGCGAGACGAAAGAGTTGACGCGACCGGAACTCGCCTTGCTGATGGCCAGTTCGAAGTTGGCGCTAAAGCAGAGGCTGCTGGAAGACGAGGGGTTTCTGCAAGGTTCCTGGTCCTATGAATTTCTGGCGAGGTATTTCCCAGAATATTTGCGGGCTCATTTTTCGGAGCGGATCAGGAGTCATTCACTCGCGCGGGAAATCGCCGTCACGGTGATCTGCAACAAGGTCGTCGATCAGGCGGGAGTTTGCTTCCTGCTGCTGGGCGAGGGGCTGGTCCCAACTCTGCTCAGCTATGCCGTCAAGCTCTATCTTTCCTTCGATCGAATATTCGAGGGCGATCGATGGCGCGCCAGTTTTCGCGAAAGCCGCGAATTGGACGCCGCGCGCCAGTATGCGCTGCTTCTCCAACTCGAAGCCGCGCTGGCTTACATGTGCCATTGGTCGATGCGACGGGGACATCGGCTGAGCCCCGACGACGAAGACATCGAGCGCTGGCGTTCCGATCTGCGCGCCTATCGTGAACGCGTGGGTGTGAGCGAAGCGCAGGACGACCAGTCTGTGGCGACGCCCTATTTCGATCGCCTGCGGAATTTCCCTTTCCTTGTCGCGCTCACCCGCGAATCGGGAGAGGACATGCGGGTCGCCGGCGCGTATTTTGATAAGGCCGCTAATCTGTTTGGATTGCAAAAGCTTACCGCCCTTCTCGCGGACGTGAAGCCAAGAGACCTCTGGGAGCAGCAGTTGCAGGCCGCGCTCGACGCGCGAATGCGGGATGCGTCCGCGCGCATCGCGTCTATGCAGTTGCTGAGCGGCATCGCCGACGCGCGGGCTTTGTTTCGAAACGTCGGCCTGGAGTTTCGTCTCGCCGGGCTTGAGCGGCTGGCGTTCAAACTCGAGGCTTCGCTCTTAACGACGCTGACGCCCTTCGCAGCCTTCGTCGCCGAGCTGAACGCCTTGGTCGACGCATGCGACGCCGCTTATCGCAGCCGCTCGGCGGAGGGCGCGGAGAGGGCGCGAAAGCCAAGGCGGCGTTCTTCGGAAGCAGGAGCTTCGTAGCGCATGGAAACGGTCGCGGCCGATCGCGCCATTCTCGACGCTTTTGATGAAGCTCTTTGCATCGTCGAACCGTCGGGCGCCCTGCGATCGATGAACCGAGCCGCCGAACGTCTCACGGGCTATCGCGAAGGGGAGCTTCGCGGCCAGCCTTTCTTTCCGCGGGTTCTCGCGCCAGACGCCGATGATTTCGAGCCTTCGTCGCCCTCGCTGCACGGCCGCCAGGGGCTGTCTCTGCGCATTCGGCGCAAGGATGGACCAACGCTTGACGTTCGCTGCGAGATCGACCCGCTTTCCGGCAATGGCGATGGCGGATCGTTGCTCAAACTTCGTTCGCTCGACGGGCCGAATGAGCCCGATGCGCTCGACGAGACGACGAAAAAGCTCGAAACCATCTTCGGCGGCATGGTCGATGGTCTGGTCGTGATCAATGAGGCCGGCGACATCTTGCTCTTCAGCAGAGGCGCGGAGAAGCTGTTCGGCTACCGCGCCGAGGAAGCGCTTGGAAGGAACGTCAAGCTGTTGATGCCTTCGCCCTATCGCGAGGCGCATGACCGTTATCTTGCCGCCTACAGGCGAACCGGCGTCAAGAAGATCATTGGCGTTGGCCAAGAGGTCGTTGGGCGACGCAAGGACGGCACCACCTTCCCGATGTATCTGTCGATCGGCGAAATCTGGCTCGAAGGAACGCGCTACTTCGTTGGCGTCACCCATGATCTGACGCGGCTGAAACGCGCCGAAGACAGGCTGCTGACGCTCTCCGCCGCCGTCGAGCAAAGTCCGATCGCGGTGATGATCACCAATAAGGATGGCGAAATTGAATATGTGAACAGCCGCTTCGCCAGCCTGACCGGCTATCCGCCGCATGAGCTCATCGGCCGGAATCCGCGGATGCTTCAATCGAAGCGGACCGAAGGCGATCAATATCGGCGGCTCTGGGAGAGCATTCGCGCCGGCGTCGAATGGCGCGGACAAATCCAGGACAGAAGAAAGGACGGCGAGCTCTATTGGGCTTCCGAAATCGTCACGCCCCTGCGCGACGCGAATGGCGGAATCACCCATTATCTCGCCATGCAGCAGGATATCACCGAACAGAAGCGCGACAAGGAGGCGCTGTTCGAGAGCGAACAGCGTTTCCGGCAGATCGCCGACATGGCCGGCGATTGGCTGTGGGAGCAGGACCAGGACGGCCGCTACACTTATAGCAGCAGCGCCGTCGAGGACGTGCTCGGCATGACCCCCGACGAGATTCTCGGCAAGTCCTATCTCGATCTCTTCGCCAAGGAGAGCGCAGAAGACGCCGTTCTCAAGTCTTCGCCAAGCCCGATCGCGCTGCGCCGGGCCTTCCATCGCGTCGTCAACCACTACCGGCACAAGAACGACGGCGACGTCTTCACCGAGTCGACCGGCGCGCCGATCTTCGACGAAGGCGGCCGACTGGTGAAATGGCGCGGCGTCGATCACGACATCACCTCGCGCAAAAAATTCGAAGACGCGCTGCGCGTGCGCAATCGCGCCATCGAATCCGTCCCGATCGGCATTGCGGTCTGGGACGCGCAGGCGCCCCGCGTTCCGAACATCTACGTCAATCCGGCGCTGAGCCGGATCACCGGCTTCACCCGCGAAGAGCTGCTCGGGCACAGCCTGCATCTGTTGCGCGGGCCGGAGACGGACCCGGCGGCGCTTGAGGAAATCCGCAACGCCATCGTGCATCGCACGAGCTGCCAGGTGGTGGTGAAATTCTACCGCAAGGACGGCGTCTCCTTCTGGGACGAACTCTCCATCTCGCCGGTCGCCAATGAGGCGGGGCGCATCACCCATTTTGTTAGCGTTCACGCGGATATTTCAGACCGGCGGCGCGTCGAAGAGAATCGCCACGAACTCGAAATCGCCAAGCAGATCCAGCTGTCGCTGCTGCCGAACGCGCCGCTGCGCACCCCACATATGGAGATCGCCGGAATTTGCGTGCCGGCGACGCATGTCGGCGGCGACTATTTCGACTATTTCGAAAATTCCGGCGTGATCGACATCGTCATCGCCGACGTTTCCGGCCATAGCGTCGGCGCCGCGCTGATCATGACCGAAGTGCGCAGCACGCTGCGCGCCGAAACGCGAAAGGCGACGAACGCGTTAAGCGGGCCGGCGGAGCTGTTGCACGACCTTAATGAGCTCCTCCACGAGGACCTGACCGCCGCGGACCTCTTCATCACCATGTTCTATTGCCGCTTCCTGCCGCGCACGCGCACGCTGCAATACGCCAACGCCGGCCAAAATCCGCCGTTGCTGCTGCGCGCGGAGGGCGCCGTGTGCGTGCAGCTCGACGCCGACGGCCTGGTGCTCGGCGTCCTGCGCGCGGTCGAATTCAAGGAGGGGGGCCTCGAACTCGCCGCGGGCGACAAGCTGCTGTTCTACACCGATGGAATCACCGAGGCGCAAAACCGCCAGGGCGATTTCTTTGGACTAGAACGCCTGTCCGCCGCGTTCATGCAGCATCGCAGCCTCTCGCCGCGAGACCTCATCAAGGCGGTGCTCGCCGACGTGCGCGCCTTCCGCGGCGAGGCGCCGGCGTCGGACGACGTCGCCATGGTGGTGGCGCAAGTGTGCTGACGTCGAAAAGATGATCTCAAGGATCGACGGTCAGAACTTTCCCGGCCTTGTTCGCGGCGATCCACTTATTCAGTTCAGTGACGTGACTAAGCTCTTCCGCGACAAACTCCCGGGCGAGGATCTTGATCTCGGGGTCGGACGTCGTGTCGAGAACGTGCTGGTAATATTTGAGGCCCGCGGTCTCGGCGTCGAGCGCGATCTCGAGCGCCTGTTCGCGTCCAATAAACGGATCGGCGGCCCAGATCGCCGCCGTCTCGGGACTCTCCAATCCGGGCCACACGAACTCGTCCGGCTTCATCTTGGGCAATTCACGAAAGCCGCCGCGGGCCTGCGCCTCGGCCAGATGCAGTCTGGAATAATCCGCCAATCGACGAAACAGTTTGCCGACTTCGCGATTGCCGCCTGACTCCATGGCGTCGGCCAATTGTCCGTAGCGGGTCGCCGCTTCGAATTCGAGATGGATTGCATAAGCGAGAAATTCCTCGACCGATTCCATGTCTCCCCCTCGCTCGCCGAGCTCAGATTTGTCAGCGAGCGGCGGCCAAAAAAGGCCGCCCCCGCCTCAAGCCGATTGTCTGGCTCCTCGCTCAAGCGTTGACGCTTGGCGGGTTCTTTATGGTCCATTCTTCGCGCGTGATCCAGGCTTCGAGAATTTTGACGTGCTCGGCCTCTTCCTTGACGAATTCCTTCGCCATCGCTTCGATCTCCGGCGATTTGGTTTTGGCGGCCACGGCCCGATAGAACTCATAGCCTCGGCGTTCGCCCTGCAGGGCGGCCTTCAAGCCGTCGAGTCGCGACAGCGTTGGATCGGCGGCCCAGATTTCGGTGCGTTCCGGGGTCGCATGATTTGGCCACACGTAATCGGGCGGAATGACCGCCGAAAGGTCGATCGATCCCGCGCGCTTTTTGGCCTCGGCGAGATGCAGGCGTGAGAAGCCGGCGAGCTGTCGAAACAGTTTGGCGACTTCCGTATTGCCGCAGCCTTCCATCATGCCGGCGAGTTCATCGAAATGTATCGCCGCGTCCTCTTCGACCTTGACGGCGTATCCCATGAATTCATCCACCGTCGAAATCTCGATGCCGCCCGTGAAGCGCTTCGCGGCATGGGTGATATGGGCGCCTTGCGCCGGCAGCGTTTGATCGCCTTCGAATTTGACGAGGATGTCCTCGTTACGGACGAAACATTGGCACGCCAGGCGATAGCGCGGCGGCATGTCGTTGACTTCCGCCGCCTCGATCTCGGCTTTGCTGATCTTGCCGAGCTGGCGCAGCATCTCCTTTTCCTTCTCGGTCAGCGCGATGCCGTATTTCTGATTGCGGCTGAGATGCGTGACCTCGACGAGGCAGGAGCCGCATTCGCCGTCCTGGCAGTCGAAGGGGATGGGAATTTTATGCGCCTTGGCCACCGCCAGGATCGTGCCGCGGTCTCCAGCGATCGCATAGACAGTAATGTCGCGCGCAAGGACGGGGGATGAGAATGTCACATTAGCCACTGTTTTTGCTCCTTTTGTCTGAACTCAGACATGTTTTGGCGTTTAAGGGGCAATCCGGGTCTAAATGTAAGCTCACCGGAGTTATTCTAAGCGGCAGCCCGGCCCGTTATCTTGCCAGAGACTTTGCAAAGCAGAAATCTCGCCACGCAATACGACGCGCTGGAGGACGCATTGTCGCACGCGTGCGGTATTACTGATGCGATGGCGACGAGGCTGAGGTGAATCCGATCGTCGCGGCGGGGCGCGATGGCGGTGCTGGACGTGTGCTGATAAGGGCGCATAAAGACCGGGGCGCGCGAAAATTTCCCGCCGCCGTAAAGGCGCGGGGGGCGAGCGGTCCGGGACGCCCCGGCCGTCGCTGGCCGCAGCGCAAAAAATTGCTTCGACGGCCGGTTTCTCCCGGACACGGATCGCGTCGTCTCGCCGCCTCCGGGCTGAGGGAGCCGCTCCCCATCGTTCGGGTAACCGACGCCTGCGCCAACCTCGGATATTGTGGTCCGGGCTTTCAAAGCCTGCACATGAGTTCCGCTAAGCCTTGCGGCTTATCGAATTGGCTCATGCGTCTCCGCGCAAAGGAGAGAAGCCCAGACCGGCGACGCGCCGCCGGACCAGGGAACGAGGGTCGTTCGTCCCGCCGGATCCGTCCTTCGCCGGCGCCGCTCGACCCTGAGCCGCGCCCTCGCTTGACGAAGGCGAGCGGAGGATAGGAATTTATTCCAGAGATGTCAAGAGCAAGCCGCGGACACGCCAGCGACTCAGCGAAGATTGAGAGGTCTGACCTTGTTAAGGCGATCGTTACTGAGCTTCGCGACTACCTTTGCGACGAGCGAGGACGCTCAGCGCCTCCCGAATGGGAGGCTCGTTTGATAGCTTCTCAAGCAGTTTCTCGCGTGTTTTCGGCGCGTTCGCTTGCCAACAAGTCCCCATCGCCGTTGCCAAACAATCTTCTGTCTTTTCGAGTCGTATGATGGCCGCATCTAAATCCTTCTCGCGGACGACATAGACGCCTTTATTCCCTGTTTCGACATCAGGGGTGCGGCGGGACTGCGCTGCTGCCTGAATTTTTAATGCCTTGAGGTGTGATGCTAGCTTGTCCTTTGGTTCGCTAATAACAAGGTCGTTCGGAAGGTCGTCGGACAATCCCCAAGTCCAATGAGCTAATTTGTCTCTGTACTTCATGGCAGGTTTAACCATGGATGTAAGAAGCGCTGAGACCGCCTCGAATGTCGCTCCCGGCAGGCTCGCTTCGGCAGCAGACGTGATCATTTTTAGCTGAGCGGTTCTGTTTTCAATTCCAGTGAAAATGGCCATGGCAGCTTCTTCGTGAGCGTGAAGTAAGATAGCTAAGAAGACGCCTAGGAGCGTTTCTACATCTGTCCACTTGGTTATATATTGAGCGACCTTGGCAGCGATTTTCGGACGTTCAAGCATGACACGATCGACGCCCCACGTTGTGATCGCGTCGGGCTTAATTTTCGATAGGGGCTGCATGTCAAAATCGTCCACTGGGATTCCAAAGAAAATCTGACGTATGGGATCAATTTGAGCGGGCCGTAGACGCTGCGGTCAAGTCAGGGCCGAAGCATAGGGTTTCTGCGCAACCGGTGAATAAGAAAGAACGCCCCGCAAGCAAGGGGCGCGTTCATAAGGGCGTTAGCAGTCTCGACGGTTCCTCCGCGACGCTATAGGCTGTCGTCATTGGGGACTATTGAATATGGCGAGAGCAACCACCAAACGCAGGCCGGCCAAGAAATCGGCGGCCAGGAAAGGTGCGCGTAAGTCGGCGGCAAAGAAGTCTGTTGCGAAGAAGGCTGCACGCAAGGCCGGAGCGAAGAAAGCCCCTGCTAAGAAGAATGCCACTGCGAGGAAGAGCGCGGCGAAAAAGCGCGCCGCAAGGTGTGGCCCGGGCGTTCAGCCGCCACCGCGACGATGAGGGTCTGGCATGATTGACCTCCACCAGCTAGAAGAGGATTTGCGTTTCGATCTATTGCGAAATGCGATCTATCATACCGCGCGCGGTCAGTTCCTCGACCTATGTACTCGTTCCCTAAATTTTGTCGTTATTGCCCTTGGGACGAGCGCTGCGGCTGAAATTGGCAAGGGGCATATCGAGCCGAAGTGGTTGGCCGCCGCGGCGACCTTTGCGGCGACGATTCAACTTGTTGGAGATTTGGGTGTTTCCGCAAGGGTCCATTTCTATTTGCAGCGTCGCTGCTATGAGTTGTTGAGCGAGCTAGAGGGTCCCGCCCCCAAAGATCAGACGAAAATTGCGGAAGTCAGAGCAAAGTTGACGGTTCTCTACGGAGAGGAGCCGCCTCCCATGCGCGCGCTTGATGCCGTCGCATATAACGCTGCGTGCGATAGCGTCGGGAAGGGTGAAAGGAGAGTGAAGATTTCTTGGTTTCAAAGCGCAATGCGGCAATTTTACCCCTTTAATGGGACGAAGTTCATTCCGAAAGTTGGGAATGCGGCTGCTGCTTAAGGAGTCGCCTAGCTTTTTTCGCCGAGCAAGCATTTCGCGCTGCGCCCGATCGCTCTTGAGCGAAGGCCCGATAGAGTAGGCGGCATGAACTTGGCAGCCTGTGGCAGAGGCAAAAATACTTGCTATTTTTTCATGCGATAAGGCCTATTTCGAGAGTCCCAATCGCGAGGACGTCATCGGGAACGACAGGCCGGTCCCGGCTTCTGGACTCGCAAGCGGGATGATGAAAGCGAGGCTTCTGCTGTCCTCTTGACGCGGCGCTTGCGCAGCCAATTTCACCCTCATGCGCCCGGCGCAAGCGAGGGTAAGACAATGGCGATTTATCGCGTTCGTGAAGTTAAATTCATTGAGACCGAAGGCGGCCATGTGAAGCTGAAGCCGCTGCGTGAATATGAGCGGGAATCATCCGATCCGGCGAGCGTCATCGCCGAAGTGAGCCGCTTCTTCGAGATGGAGCTCTCCAGCCCCAAGGCCCTCGACGTCGTCGATTTCGACGAGGTGATCGTTCTCGACGAAAAGGGCGCGGTCATTGCGCGCTTCGGCGTCGCCGATTTCTGGGAGCAGGAGTGGAACGCCGTCGCCGCCAAAAGCGACGCCGCGCCGATCGCGCGCTCGGCTTAAGGCGCCGCTAAGACAGTCGCAGGCGCATTGCGAGCCTCCAGGCTCGCATCGTTGCGAAGAAGCCCCGGTGGGCGCGTTTCATTCGCCGCCGGCTTAAGGGGCATCGCCGCGAAACGCCGCTTCGACCGCGGCGAGGTCGATCTTGCGCATGCCGAGCATCGCCTGAAAGGCGCGGCCCGCCGCGGCGCGGTCGTCGTCCGTGAACATGCGCGGCAAGGCGTCCGGCACGATCTGCCAGTGGATGCCGTAGCGGTCTTTGAGCCAGCTGCATTCGATCTCGGCGCCGCCGCCCGCGAGCAGCTTGTCCCAAAGCGCGTCGGTTTCGCGCTGATCCTTGGTCATCACCGAGATCGAAAAGGCTTCATTGTGGCTCGGCGCGCGGCCCATGTTCAGCGCCTGATAGGGCGTGCCGGCGAGGGTGAAGGAGACGAGCAGCGCCGGCGCGTCCGGCTGGAGGCGGAACACGCCTTCGAAGACTGAATCGGGAATGACCGAGACATAGAAGCGCGCCGCTTCCTCCGCCTGGTCCTTGAAGGCGATACAGGTTCTGACTTTCGACTGCATGGCTGCTCCTTGCTTTGGTTCCCCATTGTCATTCCCGACGCGCTTTGCGCGCGATCGGGAATCCAGAGCTTCACCCAAAGTGCTCGATGGGACTCTGGATTCCCGATCAGGCCTGCGGCCTGTCGGGAATGACACCCGAGATTTGTGGCCTCGAACGAAAAACTGGACAACGCCGATAAACGTTGATATCAACATAATGACGCCATGTCAAAAAAACTGCCGATCGAGGTCGTTCATGAGGTTCGCGACGCCTGTCTCTGCCTTGCGACGCAGCGTGCGGCGCGCACCCTCGCGCGGCGCTTCGACCGCGCCTTCGCGCCGCTCGGACTCACCAACGGCCAGTTCTCGCTGATGATGTCGCTCAACGCCCCGCAGGCGCCGACGCTCGGGCGACTCGCGCAGGCGCTCGCCATGGATCGCACGACGCTCACCGCCGCGCTGAAATCCCTGGAGCGGCGCGGGCTCGTCGAAACGCGTCTCGACGAGAAGGACCGCCGCGCGCGCAGACTGTTTTTGACAAACGCCGGCGGCGACCTGCTCGCCGCCGCGCTGCCGATCTGGCGTCGCGAACATGCCGCGCTCGACGCCGGGTTTTCGCACAGCGAAGGACAAAGGCTGCGCAAAGCGCTGCGCACATTAGGGGCTGAAACTCAAACCGAAGGAAAGGACGTCAAAGCATGAACGCCAATGTCGAGAAAAATCCCGCCTGCATGCGATCGATCACGCCGCATCTCATTTGCGCCGGCGCCGCCGACGCGATCGAATTTTACAAGAAGGCGTTCGGCGCGGAAGAGATGATGCGCATGCCCGGACCTGACGGAAGGTTGATGCATGCGGCGGTGAAGATCGGCGACTCGATGGTGATGCTTGTCGACGAAATGCCGGAGTGGGGCGCGCTGGGACCGAAGTCGCTCAAGGGGTCGCCCGTGACCATTCATCTCATGGTCGACAATGTCGACGAGGTGTACGCGCGCGCGGTCGCGGCCGGCGCAACGGCGAAAATGCCGGTCGCCGACATGTTCTGGGGCGATCGCTATGGGAAAGTCGTCGACCCGTTCGGCCATGAATGGTCGATCGCGACGCATGTGCGCGACATGACGCCGGAAGAGATGCTCGAGGCGGGCCGCGCGGCGATGGCGCAGGGCTGCGCCGAAGCGACGGCCTGAGGAAGAAACGGGCCGGGAAGCCGGCCCGTTTGGTTTCAGCACAATCAAATTCCCGCGCCGTGATCGAAGAGCTCGATCCGCGCTTTCGCCTGCGTGATGTTGCTGCCGGGCGGAATGGAGTGCGTGAGCCAGACGTTGCCGCCGATCGTCGATCCGCGGCCGATGGTGATGCGGCCGAGCACCGTCGCGCCGGCGTAGATCACGACGTCGTCTTCGAGGATCGGGTGGCGTGGCTTGCCTTTCTCGAGCGCGCCGTTTTCGTCGATGTCGAAGCGCTTGGCGCCAAGCGTCACCGCCTGATAGAGCCGCACATTCTTGCCGATGCGCGCCGTTTCGCCGATGACGACGCCGGTGCCGTGATCGATGAAGAAGCCCTGGTCGATCTCGGCGCCCGGATGAATGTCGATGCCGGTCTGCGAATGCGCGATTTCCGCGACGATGCGCGCCAGCATCGGAACGCCGAGTCGATAGAGTTCATGCGCCAGCCGGTGTTTGATCAAGGCGGCGACGCCGGGATAGCAGAAAATAATCTCATCGAGGCTTTTCGCGGCCGGATCGCCGGCATACGCCGCGCGGATGTCGGCGTCGAGCAGCATGCGCACGCGCGGAATCGCACGCGCGAAGGCGTCGACGATGTCCGTTGGGCGCAGCCGCTGTTCGTCCGGCGCGTCGATCGGGAAAAGCGCGAACTCGCGCCGGACCTGTTCGCGCAGACCCCCAAGGCACGTCTTTAGCGTCGTCGCGATGAATTCGTCGGTGCTGTCGAAGGGCAGTTCGGGCGGTCCATAATGTCGGGGATAAAGAGCTGCAGTGATCCCCTCGACAATCGACGCCATGACGAATTTCGACGGGAGCTGCGGCGGCGCGGCGTTTCCGTAACGCTGCGCCTGCGACGCTCGGCGCAGCGCGCTCAAGGCGGAAACGATCGCGTCGATGTCGTGGTCCTTGGAAAAAATCTCTCGCAGCATCGTCATATTGCTTTCGCTCGCCGATGGGGCCGACCCCTGGCTTGACCATATAACTGGTATAGTCTATCGACAAGCTATAGTAAGTGAGTAGCGGCGTCGAAAGGCGTCGACCCGCGTTCAGATGTCTCGTTGAGGGAAAAGGATTGATGACCGCAGAACCTGAAGTTCGCCGAACATTGAGCGAATCGGCGGCCCGCCAGCTCGCCAATGCGACGAAGACGCGTCCCCAATGGTCGGGCATCACGCCGCGCTGGCTGGTGTCGTTCTTGCCCTGGGTGCCGGTGGAAGCCGGCATCTATCGTCTCAACCGGGTCAAGGAGGCGACGGCGCTGAGCGACGCCGACGTTCAATGCAGCCCGGCGCGCGACCGCGACGCCGACCTGCCGGAGACCTTCGTCGACTACGAGGATGCGCCGCGCGAATATTCGATGAACGCGGTGACGACGATCCTCGACGTGCAGACGCGCGTCTCCGATCTCTACAATCATCCTTACGATCAGATTCAGGAGCAGGTGCGGCTCCTCACCGAAAAGGTGAAGGAGAGGCAGGAAGCCGAACTCATCAACAATGCTGAATATGGCTTCCTCGCCAATGCGCATCCGGCGATGAAGATCAGCGCGCGCACCGGCGCGCCGCAGCCCGACGATCTCGACGAACTCATTGCGAAAGTCTGGAAGGAGCCCGCCTTCTTTCTCGCGCATCCGCGCGCCATCGCGGCCTTCGGGCGCGAATGCACGCGTCGCGGCGTGCCGCCGCCAACCGTGACGCTGTTCGGCTCGCCCTTCGTCACCTGGCGCGGCCTGCCGCTGATCCCCAGCGACAAGCTCTATGTCGATGAGGCGGGCAAGACGAATATTCTGCTGCTGCGCACCGGCGAGAAGAAACAGGGCGTCGTCGGCCTGTTTCAGCCGGGCGTCCCCGGAGAAGTCGCGCCGAGCCTGTCGGTGCGTTTCATGGGAATCAATCGCAAGGCGATCGCCTCGTATCTCATCTCGCTCTATTGCTCGGCGGCCGTGCTGACGCATGACGCGCTCGGCGTGCTCGAAGATGTCGATGTCGGCAAATATCACAAATATCCCGATGAATATGCGTGAACCCTATGGGATCGGCGCTGAGCGCGCCGATTCTTCCTCCTGAGGTGTGCACATATGCCGACTGCGCCGCAGACGCCGCAATTTGTCGACTTCCCCATCGATGGCCTGCCGTCTAAGGAGACGTTCACGCATCATGACGCCGACGCGCCCGACGCGCAGATCATCGCGCACATGGCCAATGCCTTCTTTGGCGCGCTCCCCAATGCGTCGCTGCCGGCGACAGGCGCCGTGACGCAGCAATCAGGCGCGCCGGCCCTTGCCGGCGCCTTGCCCGCCGTGACGCCGAGTCTGACCGATATTCCGGCGCCATCGATCGTGACGACTATCGCTCCGCATGCGCCGGCGCGCGCGCCTTTCGGTCCCATGGACTTTCCGCCGACGACGATTCCTTCCGTTGTCCCGACTCCGAATGTCCCGGCGCCCTCGGCGCCGCAGACATTGCATTCGTCGACGCGGCCGTTGGGCCTCGCCGATATTCCGCAGCCCGGCGCTTCGCTCGGCGGCGCGACATCATCGGTCCCTGGCGAAATGGATTACAGCGCGCCGACGCGCCGCCTTGCGCAGGAGTTCTCGCTCGTCGAGACGGACGCGGTCGCACGACCGGCAAACAACTATTATTTTCTTCCAACAGCGCCGGCGCCTGGACCCACAGAACCCTTACGCTATGAAACGCGCGCGCCCTCGACCGGCGCGGGCTATGGCCATCCCGACCCGTTCTCGCCGCAGCAGACGAGCGGAGCGATGCGTGGCGACGAACTCGTCTCGCGTCACTCGCAAGGCGGCGCGACGCAGGGAGCCTATCCGCTTCATCCGGGCGAATTCGCGCAAGGCGGCGACGCGTCCAATTATGCGCATAGCGCGCCACACTTGCCGGGCGCCGGCGGTCGCGAGATCCCCGGCGCGGTGCATGCGCTCTATGGCGACGGCGTGTACGCGGCGCCTCGGCAGGGACGCCAACCCGAGAAAACCGTCGCCACGCGGCATCTCTTCGATCCCTATCGCGTCAAGCGCGATTTCCCGATCCTCAATCAGAGCGTCAACGGACGACAGCTCGTCTGGCTCGACAATGCCGCGACGACGCAAAAGCCGCAGTCGGTGATCGACCGGCTGGCGCATTTCTACGAATATGAAAACTCCAACATCCATCGCGCGGCGCATACGCTCGCGGCGCGCGCGACCGACGCCTATGAGGAAGCGCGCGAGAAAGTCCGCCGATTTCTGAAGGCGCCCAACGTCAAGGATATTATCTTCGTGCGCGGCGCGACGGAGGGCATCAATCTCGTCGCGCAGAGCTGGGGCCGGCGCAATGTGCGCGAGGGCGACGAGATCGTCGTCTCACACCTCGAACATCACGCCAATATCGTGCCGTGGCAGATGCTGTGCGCCGAGAAGGGCGCGAAGCTGCGCGTCGCGCCTGTCGACGACCGCGGCGCGCTTATTCTCGACGAATATGAGAAGCTCCTGGGCCCGAAGACGCGGATCGTCGCGGTCTCGCAGGTCTCGAACGCGCTCGGCACGGTTACGCCCGTCCAGGAGATCACGGCGATCGCGCATCGCTACGGCGCCTGCGTGCTCGTCGATGGCGCGCAATCGGTTTCACATATGCCGGTCGACGTGCAGTCGATCGGCTGCGACTTCTTCGTCTTCTCCGGCCACAAGGTGTTCGGCCCGACAGGCATCGGCGTCGTTTACGGCAAGGACGCCGTGCTCGAACATCTCGATCCGTGGCAGGGCGGCGGCAATATGATCGCCGACGTGACTTTCGAAAAGACGGTCTATCAGGGACCGCCGGAGCGCTTCGAGGCCGGCACGGGCAATATCGCCGACGCCGTCGGGCTCGGCGCGGCGCTCGACTATGTCGAAGCTATCGGGATGGAAGTGATCGCCCGTTACGAGCACGATCTTCTCGTCTATGCGACCGAAAGGATGACCACCGTTCCAGGTCTGACCCTCATCGGCACGGCGGCGGAGAAAGCCTCGGTGCTCTCCTTCACGCTTGATGGGCACGATTCGCAAGAGGTCGGCAAAGCGCTCGATCGCGAGGGGATCGCCGCCCGCGCCGGTCATCACTGCGCGCAACCGATTCTGCGCCGCTTCGGCCTCGAAGCCACCGTGCGCCCGTCGCTGGCCTTCTACAACACATGCGCGGACGTCGACGCGCTGGTCAGCGCGCTGCTGCGGCTGCAGACGAGCAAAGCCTACTAGCTTCGTCGAGCTGAGCTGCTTTAGTCGTTATCGAGCCGGTAACAGGAAAAATCGCGATCGGTCTGGCCGGTGCGCCAGTTTTTGAGGTCGTGACGGTAGCCCGGGGGATAGGGGAATTTACAATCTCCCGCGTAGGCGGGCGGCCGGGCCCTGCCATACCAGCCGGGCGGGCCTGGATGATGTCCCGGGGACTGAGCAAAGGCCGAGCCTGCCGTGGCGCTGATCAGCGTCATGGCGAATGCGCCGGCGAAGAGCTGTCGCGTCCTGGCATGCATTGCTATCGCCTCCCGTCGAACCGTTAGACGGAAGAACAACCCGGCGTTCCATGGGATGTTCCGGCGCCATGGCGCAGCGCCGCCATTATTGCGGGCATCTCGTGCATTGGCGCCACGAGCGCCGCAGGGGGCTTCGGCCGCTGGCCCTTTTAGCGCAACTCGTGTAGTCCATCCGGTGAATGAGCCAGGAAACCGAAGGTAAAAAGCGCGGCATGTTCTCCCGCCTGTTTGGCGGCGGCCAGAGCGAGCCCGCGCCCGAAGCGGCGCCCCAGCCGGCGCCTGAGCAAGAGGCGCCTGAGGAGGAAAAGCGCTCCTGGTGGTCGCGCCTGTCCGGCGGCCTCTCGCGCACCTCGCAAGCGATCACCCAGGGCGTCGCCGACGTTTTCACCAAGCGCAAACTCGACGCGCTGACGCTCGAGGAGCTCGAAGACGTGCTGCTGCGGGCCGATCTTGGCGTGGGCGCCGCGACGCGCATCACCGAGGCGGTCGGCAAGGCGCGCTACGAGCGCGACATCGAGCCCGAGGAAGTGCGCGAAATCCTCGCGCGCGAAGTCGAGCGCGTGCTGGCGCCGGTCGCCGAAGAGCTCGTCGTCGACGACAGCAAGACGCCCTTCATCATCCTCGTCGTCGGCGTCAACGGCTCGGGCAAGACGACGACCATCGCCAAGCTCACCGCAAAATGGACCGGCGAGGGCAAGACGGTCGTGCTTGCGGCGGGCGACACCTTCCGCGCCGCGGCGGTCGAGCAGCTCAAAGTCTGGGGCGCGCGGCTGGGCGCCGAAGTCGTTTCGGGCGCGGAAGGCGCCGATCCGGCCGCGCTCGCCTTCGACGCCATCAAATGCGCGAAAGAGCAGGGCGCCGATATTTTGCTCATGGACACGGCCGGCCGACTGCAAAATCGCGCCGAGTTGATGGCCGAGCTTGAAAAAATCGTCCGCGTGATGAAAAAGGCCGACGCCGAGGCGCCGCATGCGGTGCTGCTCGTGCTCGACGCCACCGTCGGACAGAACGCGCTGCAGCAGGTGGATGTTTTCGAGCGGGTCGCCGGCGTCACCGGCCTGGTGATGACCAAGCTCGACGGCACCGCACGGGGCGGCATTCTGGTCGCAATCGCCGAGACTTACGGCCTGCCGATCCACTTTATCGGCGTGGGCGAAAGCGCCGACGATCTGGAGCCGTTCGCGGCGCGCGACTTCGCACGGGCGATTGCAGGGCTTGAAGAAACGTCAGAGGCGGAAAGCTAAGAGAGATGACGCAGGAAACGGCCGTCGCGGCAAAAAGAAAGCTCAATCCCTGGCTGAAGCTCGCACTGGAACTGGGACCGCTGCTGCTGTTCTTCGTCATCAATTCGAAATACGGCATTTTCGCCGCGACCGGCGTGCTGATGGCCGGCGTTGTCGTTACGCTCGCCGTTTCATGGGCGATCACCCGACATCTGCCGGCGATGCCCGTCGTCACCGCCGTGCTGGTGCTGGTTTTCGGCTCGCTCACCTATTTTCTGCATGACGAAACCTTCATCAAGCTGAAGGTGACGATCCTTTACACGCTGTTCGGCGCCGGCCTCATCGGCGCGCTCTATTTCGGCAAGCTGCTGCTGCCGATCGTCTTCGACATGGCGATCCACATTGACGACGCGGGCTGGCGCAAGCTCACCATACGCTGGGGCCTGTTCTTTTTCGCGCTTGCCGGGCTCAATGAAGTCCTGCGCCGCATTCTGACGACCGACGACTGGGTGAATTTCAAGGTCTTCGGCATATTGCCGCTGACGCTCGTCTTCGCGCTGTCGCAGGCGCCGCTCATCATGCGCCACGAAATTCGCCCCGAGGACGGAGATCCCGAATCGCATTTCTAAGGCTTGGCGTCGCGCGCCGTTGAACGCGATCGGCCGCGTCCCGCGCTGTTGATTTCAAGCGCATGCGCGCCGCCCATCGCGCGCGGGTTGCAATCGACGCGCGTTCGGGCGAAGAGAGTCTTCAGGTTTATGGGGGCTGAGTCGAATCCTTGCCGAGTCTCATCCGCTTTCTGATCATCGTCGGCGCCCTCGTCGCGATCGCCTATGGCGTCATGGTCGCGCTCGTCGCTTATGTGACGCCGCAACCGCGCCAGATGACCTATACGATCCCGGCGCAGCGGTTGAACAAGTGACGGCTGTCATGCGTGACGCCTGTGCGGAATGATGCTGGGGAGTTAAGCGCATGAAAGCCGGCGCAGCGCGCCAGCTCGACGCCTTTCTCGACATGCTCGCCGCGGAGCGCGGCGCGGCGCGCAACACGCAAGACGCCTATCGGCGCGATCTTTCCGATTACATCGCGCATCTTACCGCGAATGGCCGCGATCCCGGCGCCGCGACGACGGAAGACATCCGCGCCTATCTCGCCTCACTGGAGCCGCGCGGCATGTCGGCGGCCACCGTGGCGCGGCGCATTTCGGCGATTCGCCAGTTCCACAAGTTTCTCTACGTCGACCGCCATCGCGACGACGACCCTGCCTCGGCGCTCGATGGACCGCGGATGCGGCGCAGCGCGCCCGGCGTATTCTCCACCGCGGAAATCGATCGGCTGCTCACGGTTGCGAGTGAAGGACTCGATGACGAAACGCGACCTGCTGGCGAGCGGCTGCGGGCGGCGCGGCTCTATGCGCTGCTCGAAACGCTGTACGCTACCGGCCTGCGCGTCTCCGAGCTTGTCTCGCTGCCAAAAACCGCCGCGCATTCGCGCGATCCTTTCATCGCCATTCGCGGCAAGGGCGGGCGCGAGCGCCTGGCGCCGCTGACCGATCGCGCGCGCCGCGCGCTTCTTTCCTACCGCAAGCTGCTAGAGGAGATGGCGCTAGAGCGCGCCGGCTCGAGCTTTCTGTTCCCCGCCGACAGCGACAGCGGTCATCTCACCCGCCAGGCCTTCGCGCGCGATCTCAAGGCGCTGGCGGGCGCCGCCGGCCTGCCGGCCGCGGCGATGCATCCGCATGCGCTGCGCCACGCCTTTGCGAGCCATCTGCTGCAGAACGGCGCCGATCTGCGTGTGGTGCAGGAACTGCTCGGCCACGCGGACATCTCGACGACGCAGATCTATACGCATGTGCTCGACGAGCGCATGCGGGCGATAGTGCGCGATCTGCATCCGCTGTCGGAGACGACGGAAAAGCCGCGCTGAGCCGCCTTGAGCCCGCCTCGGGCGCTTTTTCCGTTGAATGTTGAGACGCGCTCAACGTAAGCTTTTCCGCGCATTTGAGCGACCGAGGAGCTTGGCGATGGCGAAGAACGCGATGGACTTTCGGCCCGAGGAAGAGAATGTCGCCTATATCGGCGCCGGCGTGACGCTCAAGGGCGAAATCTCGGCCTCGGATCTCATCATCGTCGACGGCGCGATCGAGGGCGACGTCTCCGCGCGCGTCATTCAGGTGGGGCAGGGCGGCGTCATCCGCGGCAAGGTCAGCGCCACGGAAGCCGACGTCAGCGGCTGGATTTCCGATCATATCGAGATCAAGCAACTGCTGGTCGTGCGCGCCACCGGACGCGTCGAGGGTAAAATCACCTATGGCGAGATCGAGCTGGAAAAGGGCGCCGTCATCGCCGGCGAACTGACAGCGATCGATGATTATCGCGCCGCGAAGGCCGCGCCGGCGGCCAAGCCCGCCGCCGAACGCGTGGAGATCGCCGGCGCGCCGCCGAAACCCTCTTCGATCGATCGCATCAACGAGGCGGTGCGCGGCGCCAAAGGCGCCAAGGGCGCGCTCTATCTCGCCGCCGAGGGCGAGGCGAAGCGCGTCGCGACGCGGACGCTGCTCGGCCGCAAAACTTCGGCGGGCGGGTGAGGCTGATCCTTGCGCGACAGCTTGGCGCGACAGCTTGCCCGGCGGGCGGCGGCGGTCTATAGAACGCTCCTTCCCGCTCCCTTCGTCTAGCGGTCTAGGACGTCGCCCTCTCACGGCGAAAACAGGGGTTCGAGTCCCCTAGGGAGCGCCAGTGAAACTACCCGCTGGGGGCGAGCGCGCGCGACGGCGCCGGCCATTCGTTTCAGACGATCGCGTTACCCGCCTCAGCAATTGACTAAAGGGCAGTCTCAAGGCGTCGCCGCCTTGACGCGTCGATTTCAACCGACGATCGCATGCGGTACAAAGCGCGAGCGATTGGAGGTGATGAGCGCCCTATCCTCGCGGATGGCAAGACCCGCCGGCGCATCGCCAACGAGCCAGCAGCCGAGGACCGGACGCCGGCCGTCGAAAACGGGCAGGGGGCAAAGCGCCTGGCGCACATATCCTTCTTTGCCATAGCCGTCCGTCTCGCCGCGCGCGATGCAGCCGCCGTCGATGAGTTCGACGTCGGCCCCCTCGCGCGAGTAGAGCGGCTTGCGCGCGTAATGCGCGCCGAGCTCTTTCGCGCGCGGGTCGTCCTCGAAATAGCAGGGCAAGAGGTTCTTATGGCCCGGCGCCATGTCCCAGAGCAGCGCCAGCGCGCCCTTGTTCGATAGGATCATCCGCCAGGGCGGCTCGACGAAGCGCGTCCGACCGACGGCGGGGGATTTGCCGAAAGGGTCGGCGAACATCCATTCCCAGGGATAGAGCTTGAAGAGCAAATCGATCTTGCGCCGATCTGGATCGACGAACTCCTCGCGTCGCAAACCTATTCCACTGATGTCGAGAAGCTTCGTCGCGAGCCCCGCCTCCCGCGCGCATTCGGCGAGATAGGTCGTCGTTCCCGCATCTTCCGCGCTTTTCGACATGCAGCAGAGATGCAGCAAACGGCCTCGCGCAACCTCCCCAAAGCGCGCGACAAGCTTCTCGTGTAGCGAGTTGAACTGATCGGCGATTGGCGGCAACTCGCCCCGCGCGATTTGAGATTGGAGCCAATGCCATTGCACGACTGATGATTCATAAAGGCTTGTCGGCGTGTCGGCGTTGAACTCGAGGAGCTTGGGATCGCTCTTCCCGTCATAGACGAAATCGAAGCGGCCGTAGAGCGAGGGGTCGCGCATGATCCAGCTTGTGCGAATCACATCGAAGGCGAATTCCGGAATTCTTAGTCGCCGCAGCAGATCGTCCTGTTTGACGACCTTCTCTACGAGAGCAAGGCACAGGGCATTTAGCTCGGCCGTCGTCGCCTCGAGCCTGTCCTCTATCTCCGCCAGTGAAAAGACGTAGCGGGCGCTTTCTTCCCAATAAGGTTCGCCGTCCGCATAGGCGTAGTCGAAGCCTATCTTTTTTGCCTCGGCTTCGAAGTTTGGACGCGGCGACGAGGCCTCACGCTTCACTAGCCGCCTCCGCCATGCCCGGCGCCGAAGGCCCCGAAGCCGCCGAATCTCGCGGCCCCTTCACCTCCGCCCCCGCCGCCCCAACCACCGCCACCGCCGGATCCCGACGAGCCGGAGGAGCAGGCGGTTTCACTGGTCGAGTCCGTCCGAGCGCACCTGGATTGTTCGATCCACTGCACGACGATGAACAGGACGAAGGCTACCGCGAGAGGCACCCAGATGGCGAGGTAGGCAAGGTAGTGCGCCTGCCGTTGCTCATCGTCCATGGAGCCCGACGGTGCGCCGGCGAAGCCTTCTGGCGCGTTGGAGATGATCGGCGGCGGTTGGACGCCGCGTTTGCCGGACGTTCCGTCTGCCTCCGTCATGTCACGGGCTCATGCAAGCCGCGCTGAGGATGCCGGCCGAAATCGACACGGCGGCGACCCAGAGCGCGGCGGCGATCGCGTTCTGCTGAATGGCGTGCGACAGACCCGGATGCCCAAGCCTCGCGAGGCGATAGGCGAGCACTTGCACCGCGAAAGCGACGAAGCCCCAGGCCACGAACTGGAGCGGCGCCTGTGTGTTGTGGATCGCGCCGGCGAGCGCGATGGAAAAGCCGATGAGGCTGCCCCCGAGCGCGATCGCGGCTGAGGCGTTGTGCTCACGAACGATGAGCTCGAACTCGCGATGCGGCGTCAGCCAAACATAGGTGATGCAAAAGGCCGCGCAAAATGCGAGGGCGGCGGCAAAATAGGCTGCGAACGCAAGCAGTCCGGAAAGAAAGTCGCTCAGAGCCGCCCCCGAAAATCGAACCATCCGCCCAGCATGGGCGCAGGCGCCGTTCCGGACAAGCTTTGGCCAGCCCAGTCTGCATGCCACTAACTTCCTCGGGCTTTATTGACAAGCCGGAGCGGTGGTAGAAATTTCTACAAAGGCGCTAACCGAAGCCGCTATGTGCGGTCGCTCGTTTCTCAAATTTCGCTTCGGCCGAGCCGCGCTCACGCCACCGGCGGATAATAGGCCGTTCTGAACAAAACGCGCGTGGCGTCCCGGGACTCCCGTACGACGGTTTCAGGCGGCAGTTCGCGCAGTTCGCCTTCTGAAAAATTCGCTGGCAATCCTATGGCGACGGCGATCCCCGAATGGATCGCTTCCCGAATGAGCGGCAGCGGGTTCGGCGAAAAATCCCGCCAGCCGAAGCGCGTTTTCGTGAAGTAGTCCGGTCCGCCCCAGGGCGGGTCAATATTCAGCGCATCGAATGAGAGCTTGGGATAGGCCTCCATGACGTCGTCATGAATGAATTCGATGTTTTGCGAGACGCCATAGATCTCGGCGTTATGCTTCGCCATGGATAGCCTGTCGCGGTCGATATCGACGGCGATGACGCGCTTGCCGCATCGGGCGAATGCGATCGCCGAGCCGCCGATGCCGCAAAAGGCGTCCAACACGACGGCGCCGCTGAGGAGAGCGCCGATCTCTGCCGCAAAGCGCTCCGGCTTGACGGAGAACAGCCCCACCTCGTCGGTTTTAATGCCCTCATCCCATTTCGAAAACAAATCGTAGCGACGATCCCAGTATTTTTGGGCGCCTTCGCCGAAGGGATTATCGATGCTGGTCATCACGCGCGCGTTGAGCTGAGCTTTTCGCACTCGATCACGTGGATCGACCCCAGGCAAGGGAGGGAGGCCTCACGCCCAACGCCAAACGCCTCGGCTCAAGAAAAAGCGCCCGGCCAGGTTAGCCGAGCGCAGTCGAAGAGGGGAGAGGGGAGCTCCGTGTCATTGAACCGTCGGCGCTCGGAATTGTTCCAAGCGGCGCGTTGTCGGAATGCGCGCGTCGCCGCGACCCCCCGCCGCCTTGACGAAACGGCTCCGCCTATGCCCATTGAGCGCGATTTTTTCGCCGCGCCGGCGCGCCATTGCGCCAGGGAGACATAGCCCATGAACATCCACGAATATCAGGCCAAGGCCGTTCTGCGCGAGTTCGGCGCGCCCGTCGCTGAAGGCTTCGCCGTGCTGCGCGCCGAAGATTCGCGCGCGGCGGCCGAAAAGCTCCCCGGCCCGGTCTATGTGGTGAAGGCGCAGATCCATGCCGGCGGGCGCGGCAAGGGCAAGTTCAAGGAAGCCAGCGCCGGCGACAAGGGCGGCGTGCGCATCGCCAAATCGATCGACGAGGCCGAGGCCTTCGCGAAAGAGATGCTGGGCGCGACGCTCGTCACGCAGCAGACCGGCGAGGCCGGCAAGCAGGTCAACCGCCTCTACATCGAAGACGGCGCCGCGATCGACAAGGAATTCTACCTGTCGATGCTGATCGACCGCGCAACCTCGCGCATCGCCTATGTGGTCTCGACCGAAGGCGGCATGGACATCGAAAAGGTGGCGCATGACACGCCCGAGAAGATCGTGACCTTCTCGGTCGATCCGGCGACGGGGCTGATGCCGCATCACGGCCGCCAGGTCGCCGCGGCGCTCGGCCTCACCGGCGATCTCGCCAAACAGGCGGGCGCGCTGACCGAAAAGCTCTACGCCGCCTTTGTGGCCAAGGACATGGAGCTCCTGGAGATCAATCCGCTGATCGTCACCAAGGACGGCAAGCTGCGCTGCCTCGACGCCAAGGTCAGCTTTGAAAACAACGCGCTCTATCGCCATCCCGACATGGTCGAGCTGCGCGACAAGAGCGAGGAGGACGAGAAGGAGATCGAGGCGTCGAAATACGACCTCGCTTATATCTCGCTCCCCGGCAATATCGGCTGCATGGTCAATGGCGCCGGCCTCGCCATGGCGACGATGGACATCATCAAGCTCTACGGCGAGTTTCCGGCGAACTTCCTCGACGTCGGCGGCGGCGCCACGACCGAGAAGGTGACGGCCGCGTTCAAGATCATCACCGCCGATCCGAACGTGAAGGGCATTCTCGTCAATATCTTTGGCGGCATCATGCGCTGCGACACCATCGCCGAAGGCGTGATCGCGGCCGTGAAGGAAGTGGGCCTCAAAGTGCCGCTGGTCGTGCGGCTCGAGGGCACCAATGTCGACCTCGGCAAGAAGATCATCAATGAGTCGGGCCTGAACGTCATTCCCGCCGACGATCTCGACGACGCGGCGCAAAAAATCGTCGCCGCGATCCGGGCGGGGTAATTTTTCGCGAAACCCGCCCCTCGACCGCCGTTGCGAATCTTTGGGTTCTTCCTTCTCCCGTAAACGGGAGAAGGTGGCCCTCGCGCAAGCGAGGGTCGGATGAGGGCGCAAAATGCGTGACGACACCCCCATCGAAAGGTTCCATCAAGCCCCGACGCTTCGTCGCGACATGACGAATGCGGAGACATTGCTATGGCGACATCTCCGGGGACGCGGCCTGGAGGGCGCAAAGTTTCGCCGACAAGTTCCGATCGGCCCATTCATCGCCGACTTCGCTTGCTTGAACCACCGGCTGATCGTGGAGCTGACGGGCGTCCACACGAAAACCCGGGTCAAGCGGCGCGAGACCGACGCCGCGACGCTTGGTTCATCAAGAATGGATGGCGCGTTCTGCGCTTGTCCAATGAGCGGGTTATCGGCGGCGCGGCGCTAGACGATATTTTCCGCGCGTTGCGGTCGCCCTCATCCGACCCGGCTTCGCCGGGCCACCTTCTCCCGTAAACAGGAGAAGGAGTCGCGCGTCTCCGGAAGCGGCGTGGGGCTGCGGCTTGGATTTTTCTGCGAAAGTCGCGCTTAAGTCCACTGGCCAAGCTTTCTTCCGCCTTGCGTCATCGGCCCAAAAGGGCCATCTTTAGGCGCGACCTTGGACTTTTAGGCCGCTGTTCCGCGTGGGGCGGCCTTTGCGCGCGATCGTCGCCTTTTAGGGAAGCGCCAGTGCCCAAATCAGCTCTTCTGTTTGCGTCTCCGGCCAGCCGCGCGAGACGCGCTCTGGCGCGCCTGTCGTGCATCTTGGTTGCGGGCTCCAGCGCCTTCGGGCTCTCCTGCGACAGCAGCCTCGCGGCGCGAGAAAATATCATCGTCGCGCGGCCCTTCGAGGTCGGCTCCAGTCTGTCGGGCAATTATCTCGCGGCGATCGTCGCCGGCGCGCAGCGCGACACGCTCGCCGCCTCGACCTTCTTCCGCGAGGCCTTGCGCGACGATCCCAAGAACACCGATCTCGCCGACCGCGCCTTCGTCGCGGCGCTCGCCAACGGCAATATGTCGGAGGCCCTCTCGCTGACCGGCCGCGTGATCGCGCATGACCGCACGAACGGGCTCGCGCATCTCGCCCGCGGCGTCGATCTGATCAAGACTCGCAAATACGCCGCCGCGCGCGCCGAACTCGCCAAGGGCGGCGGGGATCGGCGCCGCGACATCACCTCGACGCTGCTCTCCGCATGGAGCTACGCCGGCGCCAAGGACACGCGTCGCGCCCTCGCAACGCTCGATACGCTCACCGATGACGCCTTCGTGGTGTTTCGCGACTATCATGCGGGCCTGATCGCCGATCTCGGCGGCGACAAGGCGGAGGCGGAAAAGCGCTTCAAGTCCGCCTACACCTCCGAGAAGAACACGCTGCGGCTTGTCGACGCCTATGCGCGCTTTCTCGCGACGAACGGACGGCGCGACGAGGCGAAGCAGCTCTACCTCTCCTTCGACGAGGTCGCCCCCAATCATCCCATCGTCGTCGCCGGCCTCGCCGCGCTCGATGAAGGCAAGCCGTTGCCGCCCTTCGTGCGCACCGCCGACGAAGGCGCGGGTGAAGTGCTGTACGGGCTGGGCGCCGTCGGCGGCCGCCAGGGCGACGAACTCGCCTCGCTCATCTATCTGCGCCTCGCGCTGCATCTTGCGCCGGAGAACGCTCTCGCCATCGTCACGCTCGGCGACGTCTATGAGCGCATGAAGCAGGAAGAGGCCGCCATCGATCTTTATCAGAGCGTGCCGAAAGACAGTCCGCTGCGCGTCAACGCCGACGTGCAGGCGGCGCTTCTGCTGGAGACGCTCGGCAAAACCAAAGAGGCCAGCGAAAATCTGTCCGCGATCGTCGCCGCCAACCCCAAGAATCAGGAGGCGTTGACGGCGCTCGGCAATCTTCAGCGCTCGCGCAAGGCTTTCGCCGACGCCGCCGTGACCTATACGCGCGTGCTCGATTTGCGGTCGAAGGCGGACAAGAGTCTGTGGCTGCTCTACTATTATCGCGGCATCGCCAATGAACGGCGCAAGGATTGGCCGGCGGCGGAAGCCGATCTCAAAAAGGCGCTGGATCTCAATCCCGACCAGCCGCTCGTGTTGAACTATCTCGGCTATTCGTGGGTCGACAAGGGCTCCAATCTCGACGAAGCCTTCAAGATGCTGCGCCGCGCCGTCGATCTGCGGCAGCGCGACGGCTATGTCGTCGACAGTCTCGGCTGGGCCTATTATCGCCTGGGGCGCTATGACGACGCCGTGCGCGAATTGGAGAAGGCCATCGACCTGAAGCCGTCAGACCCGGTGATCAACGATCATCTCGGCGACGCCTATTGGCGCGTGGGCCGCAAGCTCGAAGCGCGTTTCCAGTGGAACCATGCGCGCGATCTCAATCCCGAGCCCGACGAACTGCCGAAGATTCTCGACAAGATCAACAACGGCTTGGCCGACAATCCGACGCTCGCCCATGACAAGGCGGCGCAGAACGGCGGGTGATTACGCCTTCTCGTCCGCCATCTCCAACACGACGCGCCATTCTTCGTCGCTCACCGGCTGCACGGAGAGGCGCGAATTGTTGACGAGGACCATGTCCTTGAGGCGCGGCTCGGCTTTGATCTCGGCGAGCGTGACCGGCTTTTTCAGGGCCTTCACCGCCTTCACATCGACCATGCCGAATTTGCCGCTCTCGTCGGTGTGGTCGGGATAATAGGTCTTGATGATCTCGACGATGCCGACGACCGCCTTGTCCTCGTTCGAATGATAGAAGAAGCCTTTTTCGCCCTTCTTCATCGCCATCAGATTGAGTTTGGCCGAATGGTTGCGCACGCCGTTCCAGAACGTGCCCTTGGCGCCGGCCTCGACCTGCTGATCCCAGGACCAGCTCGACGGCTCGCTTTTCAACAGCCAATGCGCCACTAGAGCTGCGCTCCCACCACGCGTTTCCAGGGTTTCAGCTCCACCGAGGCGAAGAGGCCGGCGGCGGCGTAAGGATCTTCGCTAAGCAGCGCGCGCGCCGCCGCCTCATTCTCGCAGTCGAGAATGAGCAGGGAGCCGACGGGGGTCTCGCCGTCGAGAAAGGGGCCGCCGAGCTTCACGCGCGCGGCGTGCTTGTCGAGGAAGGCGAGATGCGCGGCGCGGGTCGACATGCGCAGCTCGACGTGATCGGGCTTATCCAGGCAAAGGGCGACGAAGAACACAGGCGGCCTCGCGTAAGCGTGACGAAGGCGCAACTTGTTCCAAAGCGCGCGCCGCCGGTCAACAGCGCCGCCGACGAAATGACGATTTCATATTCGAAGAGGCGAGGGCTTCGGGAAGGCGGAGGTGCCAGGCGATCGGGTCTGGAAGGCGCGCTTTAGGCGCGCGTCGCCGGCGCCTCGAGCTCCTGCGCGACGACGCGGTCGCCAAAATCGATGATGGCTTCGCGCAAAGCGGCGATTTCGGCGTCGCTCGCTGCGATGGGGACGATGGACAAAGCCTTGGACCCGTTGGCGGCGCGGCGCAGATTGGCTCGCTCCGCGCGCAGCGCCTCGACGGCGCCTTGCAGCATGGCGTTGTCGGCGCGCGCCGATTCGAGCTTTCCGGCGGCCTCGTTCGCTTCGGCGCGCGCGACGCGCAGCGCTCCCTCCAATTGGTCGCCGTCGCTCTTTTGGCGTTCTTCGGCGGCTTTGAGCTGCGCCCGCGCCGCGTCGAGCTCGGCGGCGAGCGTCTCGCCCAGCGTGCGGGTCGCGGCAAGTTCGCCCGACATGCGCGTCAGCAGATCTTCAAGCTCCGTGGCCCGCGCGCCCGACTGCGCGGCGCGCGCATGCTCCTCGCGCAAGACCTGCAGCTCGCGCTGCATCTCGCTATTGTGCTGATGCAGCGCCGCGACGCGCGACTCATAGGCGGCGACGAAACCGTCCAGCTGCGCCCCGGCCCCTTCGTCCTGCGCCGCCGTTTCCGATCGAATCAGCCGCAGTTGCGCGACGCGGCCTTCGGCGCGGTCGGTCATTTCGTGCAGCGCTCTCTCCGTGGCGTTCAGAAGCTCGGTGCGCTCGCCCAAAACCTTCTCCGCCTCATTGACGCGCAGGTTCATGTCGCGATTGTCGGCTTCGGCGCGATTGAGCTGCGTTTCGAGATCGGCGATCCGCGCGACATGGCGGCCGACCGTCGCGAGATCGTGCGCCCGCGCGGCTTGCGTCGCCTCCATCGCTTGTTCGAGCCGCCGCTCGCGCACGGCGAATTCCGCGCGCAGCAGATCGCGCTCGGCGACGACTTCCTCCATCGACATCGGCGCAAGCATCTGCAGCCGTCGCATCGAAAGACGAAGCGCGCGCCGCCAGAAAGCGGGGAGGAACATCAAGGCGAAAAGCCCGGCGACGAGGAAGCCGAGCGCGAAATACATCGCTTGTTCGATCAAGACGCAGCAATCCTTGATCCGTCTCAAGGTGGACGGCGCTGCGGATTTTGCCACGTAATGACGCGGAACGCAAAGCACGAGCTATGGTTCGTCGGCGCGCGCGATGCAATACGACCGCGGCGCGCCGCGTCGTCCGTTTGAATGACGACTTTCCCGCCTGCGGGCCGCAGAACGGCGGAAGCAACGGCCGCTGGCGTTGCTCGCTGAAAGCAGGAGAAGCCAAATGATTTTATCCGCTGGCGTTTTTCGCGGGGGCCGCGCGCGCGGCGCGCCGCGATTGCGGCGGGCTCGGCGATGAGCGCCATGCGCTGTCCCGGCGCGCCCGCGCTTCTTGTCGGCGATCCGGCCGAAAGAAGCCCGCAAGGCGCCACCAATGAGCGAGTCTTCGCGACTACCCTTGCGGCGGATGAAAGCGTTCTCGCCGCCGCGCAAACGCAGGCCGCGCCGGCCGCGCGCATCCAATTCGCGCCGATTTGTGTTGAAAACGACTGTGCGCATTGGAGCGGCGGCGGATGCGCCGTGCTCGGCCGCATCGCGCAACTGCTCGCTGAGGCGGCTGCGCCGGTGAAGCGCAGTCCCGCCTACGAATGCAGCATTCGTCATGATTGCCGCTGGCGCGGGCAGCGCGGCGACGAGGCCTGCGGGATTTGCGGATTCGTCGCCAGGGAGCCGCTCGCTCCGTCTCCGCGCCGTGTGGGGGCGAACGGGGCTTTTGCGCCTTAAGTCGGCGCGTGAGAAGCGGATCAGAACGGGTTCCAGGTCGATTCCGGCGTGAATTTCAGATAGCCGAGATTGAGGCCGAGCCGCGCGCCAAGTCCCGAGCGCACCGGCATGACGACCACTTCGTCATTGTTGAGCGCGGTGAATCCGAGGCCGCCGACGAGATAGGCTGATCCGGCGGCGCCGGAGAACCGCCGATAGATAGAGTCGACCGACGGCAGATTATAGACGAGCATCATCGTCCGGGCGCCGTCGGCGCCGGCGTCGAGGCCAATCGATGGGCCTTGCCAGAACACGCGTTGCTGGCCGGCGTTGCGCGTATACATCCTGCCCTCGCCATAGCGGAGCCCGCCGACGAACGCGCCGCCCGCCTCCTGGCCAAGGATATAGGCGTTGGGACTGCCCCACTGCCGCGACGCGCGCTCGACGCCTTCGGCGAGGCCGCGCGAAATAGAGCCGAAAAAGCGGTGGCCGTTCTCGACGATCTCACCGCTGGAATAGGTTTCGGGCCGCTGCGCCGCGCGGGCGAAAGAACCAGGAGCCGCCCAAGCGCAGGCCGAGGCGGCGGCGAGGCGAAACAGGTCGCGGCGCGAGGCGGCGTTGAACGAAGATTTGCTCATGACGACGAACTCCAGGACGAACGTGTTCAAGCGCCATGCGTCGGCGTCAACGATGGCCGACCCGCGGCGCAGTTGCGTCGCAAAGGCGACAGGCGGACTTGCGCCCGCCAAAGTCGCGCGCCGTAGTTAAGGAAGCGTTGCGGCGGCTTCGAGCGCGGCCGCGTCGGCCCAGGCGATGAACGGACCATTGCGATAATCGTCGGCCTTCTTGCCGTAGCGCAGCGGCGCGCCATCCGGATCGAGCGTGACGCCGCCGGCCGCGCGCAGCACGGCGTCGCCCGCGGCGGTGTCCCATTCCATCGTCGGTCCGAAACGCGGATAGACGTCCGCCTCGCCATTGGCCAGCAGGCAGAATTTAATCGAGGAGCCAACGGGCGCGCTGCGCGCGATGCGCTGTCGCGAGAGAAACGCTTTCGTCGCCTCGTCGAGGTGAGACTTCGAAATCAACGCGACCAGCCCTTCCGGGGGACGCGGCCGCGCACGCAGCGGACGCCAGTCCTGCATCGGCGGCAAGGACCCGCCAGGGGCCGCCTGCGCCTCATAGCCCTGCGCGCCGGCGAACCAGACGCGGCCTTGCGCCGGCGCGTAAACGGCGCCAACGCGCGGCGCGTTCTTCTCCGCGAGCGCCACATTGATGGTGAAATCCGAGCTGCGGGCGAGAAACTCGCGCGTGCCGTCAATCGGATCGATCAACAAAAAGGCGTCGCCGGCGCCGAGCGTCTTGCCGCGCGCGGCGCTCTCCTCGGCCAAAAAGGGCACGCCGGGCAGCGCCGCTTCGAGTTCGCGGAGCAGATAGGCCTCGATCCGCTCGTCCGCCTCGGTCACGGGCGATGTATCGCCCTTGAGTCGCGACTCGATTCTTGCATTGGCCAGCGTCTCCATCGCCAGCGCGCCCGCCGCAATCGCCATATTCGCGAACAGGCGGGCGAGGTCTTCGATGTCGCCAGACGCGCTCGCCGACTGAACAAATCTCTCCGCCGCCATCGTTCGATTCCCCCAACGTTTGTTTGCGATTCAGGCGCATGTCATTTGCAATCCGCGCGGCGCCCGCTAGTTTCGTTTTAGCCTGAACGCAGTGATTCGCGCGCCGCGTCAGTCCGCCGCGCATCATACAGGAAGACGGGATCAAGCTTTCTTGAGACGTCGCCGCCTTCACCCGCTTTGGATGGCATCATGACCAAATTCTCGCTCGACCCTCTCGATCTTGCCGCGCTCCTGTCCTCGCGGGTCTGTCACGACGTCATTTCGCCGGTGGGCGCGATCGTCAATGGTCTTGAAGTGCTCGAGGAGGAGAAGGACGCCGAGATGCGCGGCCATGCGCTGGCGCTGATCAAATCGAGCGCCAATGAGGCGTCGGCGCGGCTGCAGTTTTGCCGGCTCGCCTTCGGCGCCGCCGGTTCCAAGGGCGCCTCGATCGACACGGGCGACGCCGAACTGGTGACGCGCCAGCTGATCGCGGACGAGCGCACGCAACTGTTTTGGAGCGTTCCGCGCGTGCTGATGTCCAAGAACAAGGTCAAGCTGCTGCTGAACCTCTGCGTCTTGGCCGACGCGGCGATCCCGCGTGGCGGCGTGATTTCCGTTAGCTCGGCGGGTGAAGACGATCGGGTGACGTTCAGGATCGAGGCGAAAGGCGTCAATGCGCGCGTCGCGTCGAACGTTCCTCGGCTGCTCGAAGGCGAATCGGAAGAGGGCGCGATAGACGCCCGCGCCATTCAAGCCTATTACGCCGGCCTTGTGGCCAATGCCTGCGGCATGCAGGTTGTTGTTTCCAGTGAGCCGGAACTCGTGACGATCGAGGCGATCCCTGTCCAAGCGGCGGCGGGGATGGATGCGCCTGCAGAGAGCGCCGTCGCCTGAAGCCAAGCCCCGGGGTGGAGCCTTGCGGGACCCGCGCGAGACCCGCGGATCCTGCCGTCTTCGATGAAGCGTCTCAGCCAAGCGCAGACGCACTAATCGGCGCTGGTGCTTCGCTGAGTCGCGCGCGGAAGCGCCTTGGCGTCGCGCAGATGGTTCTCCAGCATCGGAATGGCGCTCTGCGCCCATCGCTTCAGATCGGCGTTCTGACCGTTCTTGGCGTAGCTTTCGAAAAGCTTCACAGCCTTCTCGTGTCCGTCGATCTGCTGTGTCCGGAAGCGCTCTTCGAAGCGCGCGCCCGTCGCTGAGGTCAATTGCTGCAGAAGATTCTGGTGTTCCTTGTCGAGCGCGGTCGGCGCGTTAATCCCGCCTTGCTGCAGGATCGGCTTCAGTTCGTCGTCCATGTTCGTGTGATCTCTGATGATCCTACGGGCATAGTCGAGGAAGTCCTGAGTGTTTGCCTTGTTCTGAGCTTCGCGTCCGGCCTGAATTTCAAAATTGCCGATGTTCCAGGCCTTGTCCACGAAGTTCTGGGTCGTGGCGTCCACTCGGTTTGTTCGGGTCATCGTGGCCGTTGAGCCGGATTTCGTCCAAGACCCGGCAAGCGCGTAACTGGGCGCCAGAAGCGCAAGCGCCATGGCGCCGGCCAGCAGGGGTTTCCTCATCTTCGTCTCCTCGACGTTTGGCCCCCGCACCGTAAACCGATCGCGCACACGCCTGTTCCTCGAGATGCTTCAGTTGGCAAAAAGAAAACGCCGCATCCTCGGACGCGGCGTTTTGCGTTTCGCTCGTGATCGCGCTTTTGCTTCAGCGTTGGCGATGGCGCCGTATCAGGCGGTGATGCGTTCTTCCGCTTCGCTGGGCTCGCGCAGCACATAGCCGCGGCCCCAAACGGTCTCGATGTAGTTGCGGCCTTCGCTGGCGTTGGCGAGCTTCTTGCGCAATTTGCAAATGAACACGTCGATGATCTTCAATTCCGGCTCGTCCATCCCGCCATAAAGATGATTGAGGAACATCTCCTTCGTCAGCGTCGTGCCCTTGCGCAGCGAGAGCAGCTCCAGCATCTGATATTCCTTGCCGGTCAGATGCACGCGGGCGCCGCTGACTTCCACCGTCTTCTGGTCGAGATTGACGATGAGGTCGCCGGTGATGATGATCGATTGGGCGTGGCCCTTGGAGCGGCGGACGATGGCGTGAATGCGCGCGACCAGTTCGTCCTTATGAAAGGGCTTCGTCAGATAATCGTCGGCGCCGAAGCCTAGGCCCTTCACCTTGTCTTCGATGCCGGCGAGTCCGGAGAGAATGAGGATCGGGGTCTTCACCTTGGCGACGCGCAGCGTGCGCAGCACCTCATATCCGGACATGTCGGGCAGGTTAAGGTCGAGAAGAATAATGTCGTAATCATAGAGCTTGCCGAGGTCGATGCCCTCTTCGCCGAGATCGGTCGTATAGACGTTGAAGTTCTCGGATTTGAGCATGAGCTCAATACTTTGAGCCGTCGCGCTGTCGTCTTCGATCAATAAAACGCGCATGTTGGTTCCCCACCGAGCTCCATCGTCCGCGACCGACCGCGCGAAGGACGCGCGCCGGCGGCCGGCGAGAGTCCTCGCCTCAGCGACCTGACCGACCTTCAGCGAAGGTAAGCGGAATTGGTTAATAAACCTTCACTTACGCCTCAAACGCTGCCCTAAATCTTAATCTTGGGCGGTAAGCAAGGCGGACGCGTCACGCTACGTCTGGAAGGACACGGACAGCGACGCGCGAATCACGCGTCGTTTCCAATCTATACGCCGCGGCGAGTCCGGTGGGCAAAGACAAAATACGGAGCGCGTAACGAATTGCGCGGCGCGCGGCGCGCATGCGGGCAGGGCGCTCATCCGGCGCTTATGGCCTCATTAGCGCCATCGCCTCGCCCAATGCGCGGCGTCAATGAGGCGGGGCGACGTCAGGCTTGCGACGACACACGCTTGCGAAGCGAGCGCGGCCGATGACGTGCAAAACGCTTCGCGCTTCTGATTCAGTCGTTTCGCGCCGGCGTCGTACGCGCGCTCTTGCCAAGATAAGACGACTGGTCATATTATGACGCCATGAGCCGACGCGACGCCAAAGAGCTGAAGGAGAAGCTTCTGGACCGGGGGGTCGTCCTGCTGATGGAGCAGGGCTATCACGGCACCGGTCTGCAGGAGCTGGTGCAGAGCGTCGGCGTGCCGAAGGGCTCCTTCTACAATTATTTCGAGAGCAAAGAGGCCTTCAGCGCAGAGGTCGTCGCACATTACATCGAACCGTTCATCAAACGGCTCGACGCACAGCTTCAGCGCAAGGATCTTGGCGCCGCGGCGGCGCTGCGCGCCTACTTCGATGAGCTGATCGAAGAGACCGAACGCCTGGAGTTCCGGGGCGGGTGCCTGCTCGGCAATCTCATCGGCGAGATCGGCGACACGAGCGATCTCTGCCAGACGTCGCTGCGCGAGGCCGTGCACCGCTATCGCGACAAGCTGCGCGAGGGAATCGCCAGCGCTCAGCGGGAAGGCGGTTTCCGCACGGACATGGACGCGAAGGAAATGGCTGACCTTCTCGTCAATTTCTGGCAGGGCGCGTTGCTGCGCATGAAGATCGAGCGCTCGGTGCGTCCGCTGACGCAGTTCTGCGACATGCTGCTCAACGGCTACTTCAAGGCGTGATCCATTTGCGCCCTAATGAGACGACCGGTCATATCAATTTGGGCTCCAAGTAGGGGAAAGACGATGCCGAAATTCATCATCGAACGGGACATCCCCGGCGCCGGGAAGATGACGCGGGCCGATCTCCAGGCGATCTCGCAGCGCTCCTGCGCCGTCCTGCGCGCGCTTGGCCCGCAGACCCAGTGGGTCGAAAGCTATGTCACCGAGGATAAGGTCTACTGCGTCTACATCGCCGAGAACGCGGCGGCGATCAAAGAACATGCGGAGCAAGGAGGCTTTCCGGCCAACCGGATCAGCGAAATCAGAGCGATCATAGACCCTGCGACCGCCTGACCGGGGACTGACCAACAAGGGAGAGTGGTTCAAATGAAAAGCTTGCCGTCACGCGCAGTCCTCTGCGCGCTTCTTTTGGGGGGCGCGCTTGCGCCCGCCATCGCGGATGAGACCTGCAACTCGCCGTTCATGAGCGGGTTGATCAAGGGGCAGGAGCAATATCTCCACGTCTGGACGCTTGGCGAGAAGGGCGTCGGCGACGGATCCGACAAGCTCGTCACGATCGACGTCATTCCTGGCTCGGCGACCTACGGAAAGGTGATTCACACGATTGCCGTCGGCGGACGCGGCGAAGCGCATCACATGGGATTCAGCGACGATCGCAAATATCTCTGGGCGGGCCGTCTCGACGACAGCAAGATTTTCATCTTCGACGTCGGCTCTGATCCCTCGACGCCGAAGCTTGTCAAAACCATCGACAATCTCGCCGAGAGCACGGGCTATGTCGGCCCGCACACGTTCTATGCGCTGCCCGGCCGCATGCTGGTGCAAGCGCTTTCGAACAAGAAGGATCACGGCGGCGTCACCGGGCTGATCACCTACAACAACGCTGGCGAACTCGTGACGACGACGCCGATGCCGCTCACTGACGGCGGTGACGGCTATGGCTATGACATCGCCATCAATCCCGCCCAGAACCGCATGCTGACGTCGAGCTTCACCGGCTGGACCAATTACATGATGGATCTTTCCCAACTCATCCAAGACGATTCCGCGATGAAGAATTTCGGGAACACGATGGTAATGTGGGACTTGAAGGCGATGAAGCCTCTCAAGGTGTTTTCCGTTCCCGGCGCGCCGCTCGAAATTCGCTGGGCGCTGAAGCCGGGCGCCAATTGGGCGATCACCGCCGGCGCGCTCACTTCGAAACTCTACCTGATCAAGCAGGACGACAAGAACGAGTGGCAGGCGAAAGCCGTCGCCGACGTCGGCGATCCATCGAAAATTCCCTTGCCTGTCGACATCTCGATTTCGTCTGACGCATCGTCGCTCTGGGTCAACACCTTCATGGATGGAACGGCGCGGCTCTTTGATCTTTCCAATCCGGAAGCGCCGAAACAGGTCTATGCGAAAAAGATCGGCGCGCAGGTGAACATGGTCTCGCAAAGCTGGGACGGGAAGCGCGTCTACTTCACGACCTCGCTGCTCGCCAACTGGGACAAGAAGAACGCCGACAACGAGCAGTTCCTCAAGGGCTACTCTTGGGACGGGAAGGAGCTGAGGGAAGATTTCGTCGTCGACTTTCATAAGGAGGGACTCGGCCGCGCGCATCACATGAAATTCACCGCGCGCGCCCAAAAGGCCGAGCTGCGGTGACGGGCGGAGCACGACAGACGGAGTGCGCACGCGCGCCTTTCGCCGCGTTCGTCGGTCTCGCGCTGGTTTTGGCGGCGCTCTGGACCGCACCCTTGGCCGCGCCGCTGCGCGCGGCTGAGACGCGCGCGCAGCCTGCGAAGGCCGAGGCCGCTAATCTTCCGCGACCCGGCGCTTATGTTCTTCAGCGCATTCAGCGCGCCCCCGAGGCGCAACTGCTCGACGCCGAGGGCAGGGCGACGCAGCTCTCCGCCTATACGCGCGGCGCGGTGACGGCTCTCGCCTTCTTTTATGCGCAGTGCGCCGATCCGGCAGGCTGTCCTCTCGCCTGGTCGACCTTCGAGACGGTCGCGCGCGACGCCAACGACGATCCGCTGCTCAAATCGAGATTGCGGCTCGTCTTCGCGAGCCTCGATCCCGAGCACGATACGCCCAACGTCATGCGCCTGCTGCAAAGCAGCGAGAACGAAGCCGACAGGGTTCCTTGGGCGTTTGTCACCAGTCGTTCGCTGAGCGACCTCTCGCCGCTGATCGCGCAAATGGGTCAGGACATCGCTTTCGAAGCCGACCAAACTGGGCGGCGTTCGGGCGCGATCAATCATATGCTCAAGATCTTTCTGATTGATCCAGACGGCTGGGTGCGCGAGATCTATAGCGCCGCCTTCCTCACGCCCGAAAATCTGCTCAATGACGCGCGCACGCTCGCCATGGAGTTTCCGGAGGCGAACAATGCGGGCGCTGCGAGGTGAGCGTCCTGCCGTTCGCCATTCGTAGGAGCGCGGCGACGAAGCAGTCCAAGCGCCGCACGCGAAGCTCTGGATCGCTTCGCTTCCCTTGCAATAACGGCGGTCATTCGGACGGGCGCGTCATCCCTCCCCTTCACGGGGAGGGTCGAACCGCAAAGCGGTTCGGGGTGGGGTGGCTTTTTCCCCCACCCGCGACACTACGTGTCGCGACCTCCCCGCAAGGGGGAGGTATTGCGCGCTTTCTGCAAGCGCTGGCGCTATTGTTTTGCGTCGGCCACGCCGCAGCGGAGGACATCCAATCGCCGCTGGGGCTTCCGCCCGTTCCCGCAACGGTCGCGGGAACGCCGGCCATGCGCAATCTCGGCGAGAAACTGTTCTTCGACCGCAGCCTTTCGGCGAACGGCACGCTGTCCTGCGCCATGTGCCATATTCCCGCACAGGGCTTCGCCTCAAACCAAAGCGCGCTCTCGATCGGCATGGAGGGGCGGTCGCTGCGGCGCAACGCGCCGTCGCTCTATAATGTCGCCTTCAAGAAATTCCTGTTTCACGACGGCCGCGAGACCGATCTCGCCGCGCAGGTCTGGGGGCCGCTGCTCGCGGCCGACGAGATGGGCAACGCCGGGATCGGTCCGCTCATCGCCCGGCTTCGCGCCGACGCCGACTATGGGCCGCTGTTCGAGGCGGCCTTTCCGGGCGAAGGCGCGACGATGATGACGCTCGGGCGCGCCATCGCCGCCTATGAGGCTGCGCTGCTGCGCGGCGGCGGGCGTTTCGATCGCGCCGTCTATGGCGGCGAACGGTCGGCGTTGACGCCTCAGGAATGGCGCGGTTACGAGCTTTTCATCGGCAAGGCCGGCTGCGCCGCCTGCCACGCGATTGGACCTGAGATGGCGCTTTTCACCGATCAGTCCTGGCATAACACAGGCGTCGCGTTTCGGTCCGGGGCGGCGGGCGGCAAAAGGCTGGTGCAGCTCGCGCCCGGGATTCTCCAAAATGTCGACATTGCTGCGATCGGCCTCGCTCAGACCGGCGCGCCGAATGACGTCGGCCGTTTCGAGATCACCAATGCGCCGGCCGACCGTTGGGCCTATACGACGCCGATGCTGCGCGGCGTCAGCGAGAGCGCGCCCTACATGCACGACGGAAGCTTGAGGACGCTTGCCGAGGTCGTCGAGTTCTACGATGGCGGCGGGGGCGCCAATCCGTCGCTCGACCCGAAAATCCGTCCGCTGGATCTGACTCTAGAAGAAAAAGCCGCGATCGTCGCCTTTCTTGAGGCGCTTTGACGCGAGACCGGCGGGCGGGAACTCCCCGATCCTCGGTCGCGCCGCACTAGGCCGTTTTCGCAAGGCGCCGGCGCAAAACGGGCGGGACGAACATTGACTTGAACCTGCGCTTTCTCCTATATGCCTGCGATCGGCGCCGCTCCAAAAGGGGCGGCGAATGTTTTGTGACGGCTGTGCGTCGTCGCGGGCGCCGAAACTTTTTTGAGCCGTCTGCGGCGCGGCCGCCGACGGCGACAGGCAAGACAAGCGCGGGAGCCGGGCGCAAGCCCCTTTCGCCAGCGGAGAAGAACGGTGAAACGGACATTTCAGCCTAGCAAGATTGTGCGCAAGCGCCGTCACGGCTTTCGCGCCCGCATGGCCACGGTCGGCGGCCGCAACGTTATCGCCGCGCGGCGCGCCCGCGGACGCAAGCGCCTCTCGGCCTGATCCGGCTGAATGCGGACGAGGCGGATGACTGCATGAAGGCGCAAGTCCCCGCCGAAGATGAGAAGTCCCCGCGCCCGGAGACGCTGCGCCGGCGCGCGGATTTCGTGCGCGCGGCGCGCGGCGCGCGCGTTGCGTTGCCCGCCTTTACGGTGCAGATGGCGCCGCGGGAGCTCACGGACTCGCACGCGCCGGCCCGCTTCGGCCTCACCGTCACGCGGAAGGTCGCCGGCGCGGTGGGTCGCAACCGCATTCGCCGCAGGCTCCGCGAGGCGCTGCGGCTCGGCGGCGCCCTTGGCGCGAAGCCCGGCCGGGATTACGTCTTCGTCGCGCGGCCCGTGTCCCTCTCCGCGCCATTCGCCGAACTGCTCGCGCAGATGACCGAAGGACTCGCCAGGTTGAACGATCGCGGCGCGCGGCGCGCCCGAGACGCAAACAGGAAGACAGGCTTACGCGGCCATGAGTGAAAACGTTAAGAACATGATCCTCGCCGCGGCGTTGTCGCTGGTCTTCATCGGCCTGTGGGACTATTTTTACGCCTTCCCCGAGATCGACAAGCAGCGCCGGGCGCAGACTCAGCAGGAGAAGCTTGCCAAGGTTCCTCAGCTTGGCGCGCCCGAGCGGGTCACAGCCGGCCAGCCGCCGGTAAAGGCCGCGCCCAAGACGCGCGCTGAAGCTCTGGCGCTCAGCCCCCGGATCGCCATCGACACCAGATCAATCTCCGGCTCGATCGCGCTGAAAGGCGGGCGTATCGACGACGTCTCGTTGAAGAATTATCGCGAGACCGTCGATCCCTCGAGCCCGATCATCACGCTGCTCTCGCCCGAGGACGGCCCCAGCCCCTATTATGCGGAACTCGGCTATCTGACCGCCGAAACCGAAAACGCGCCGGTTCTGCCGACCACCGAGACGCTGTGGACCACGGACGCCGACGGGCTGACGACGGCAAAGCCGGTGACGCTGAGCTGGGACAATGGCCACGGCCTCGTTTTCAAGCGCGTCATCTCGGTGGACGACGAATATCTCTTCACCGTCAAGGACAGCGTCGAGAACAAAGCGGGCGTTCCCGTCACGCTTTTTAACTACGCGCGCGTGAGCCGCGTCGGCCACCCGCCATCCGCGGGCTATGCGGCGTTGCACGAAGGCTTCGTCGGCGTCGTCGGCGAGACGGGCGAGGAAGTCACCTACGACAAGATCGAGAAAGAGGACAACGCGGTCAAGACCTACAAGGGGGTCGGCGGCTGGGTTGGGCTGACGGACAAATATTGGGCGGCCGTGGTCGCTCCCGACCAAAATCTGCCCATGGAGGCGCGCTTCGCCTCGATGGGCGGCGCGGTGAAAACCTATCAGGCCGATACGGTCAGCGACCAGAAGACGATCGAGCCCGGCAAGTGGGCGGAGGCGACGACCTATGTCTTCGCCGGCGCCAAGGTCGTCGACGTGCTCGACGCCTATAAAGCCAATCCTGGCCTGAAGCGCTTCGATCTTCTGATCGACTGGGGATGGTTCTACTTCATCACCCGGCCCATGTTCCGGCTGATCGACTTCCTTTACAAGCTCTTGGGGAATTTCGGCCTCGCCATTCTGGCGGTCACCGTGATCGTCAAGCTCGCCTTCCTGCCGCTCGCCAACAAGAGCTATCAGTCGATCGCCAAAATGAAGGCGATTCAGCCAAGAATCAAAGAGCTGAAGGAAAAATACGGCGACGACAAGCACAAGTTCAACATGGAGCAGATGGAGCTCTTCAAGCGGGAGAAGGTTAACCCCGCGAGCGGCTGTCTGCCGGTGATCGTGCAGATCCCGGTGTTCTTCTCGCTCTATAAAGTGCTGGTCGTCACGATCGAAATGCGTCACGCGCCGTTCTTCGGCTGGATCAGGGATCTCTCGGCGCCCGACCCGACGAATGTCTTCAACCTGTTCGGGGTGCTGCCTTTCGATCCCACCCATGTGGCGATCTTCGGCCCCTATCTGGCGCTCGGCGTCTGGCCGCTGCTGATGGGCGTCTCGATGTGGCTGCAGATGAAGATGAATCCGGAGCCCGCCGACGAGATTCAGAAGACGATGTTCGCCTGGATGCCGGTGATCTTCACATTCACCATGGGCGGCTTCGCCTCCGGCCTGCTGATCTACTGGACGTGGAACAATCTCCTGTCCATCGTCCAGCAGGGCGTCATCATGAAGCGCGCCGGCGTGAGGTTCGAGTTCTGGGACAATCTGCGCAAGACGTTCCAGAGAGCGTGACCGAAACCGACTTCAGCGAACCGGGCCGGCTGCTCTTTGCCGGCCCCTGCGACTTCATCTTCGCCAGCGCCAAGTCGAGCGATCTGCCGGTCATCGGCCCGCCGGAGATCGCCTTCGCAGGGCGCTCCAACGTCGGCAAATCCTCGCTCCTCAACGCCTTGACGAACCGCAAGACGCTCGCGCGCGTCTCCAACACGCCGGGACGCACGCAGCAGCTGAATTTCTTCGCGCTGGGCGGCGCGCCGGGCGCGGAGCGGCTGCGCCTCGTCGACATGCCGGGCTATGGCTACGCGGCCGTCGGCAAGGAGAAGGTGGCGAACTGGTCGCAGCTGATGCGCGACTATCTGAAGGGGAGGGCCAGCCTCGCCCGCGTCTTCGTGCTCGTCGACGGGCGCCGCGGCGTGAAGCCGCTCGACGAAGAGATGTTCGATCTCCTCGATCAGTCGGCCGTCTCCTATCAGGTCATTCTGACCAAGCATGACGAATTGAAGATCGCCGAGCGCGACGAGGTCCTCGCCGCGACGATGAAGGCGCTGGAGAAGCGTCCCGCCGCCTTTCCTGAAGTGATTTTCACCTCGGCGCACGGCGGTGAGGGGATCGCCGAGCTTCGCGCCGCGATCGCGAAGCTCCTCGCCGAACGAAACGCTTGAATGCGACGGGCGCGGCGGGCTAGGTCAATTTAGAACCCCCACCCCAACCCTCCCCCGCTTCGCGGGAGAGGGGGTAGATTCGGCACTTTGTAGAGGTCGCTCACGCCGCTCGTTAGCGTCCCCTCTCCCGCGAAGCGGGGGAGGGACAGGGAGGGGGCGTTTTTGACGCAGCCTTCAGTCAGGATTCTCAGATGACCGACGCCGTCGACACCGCGCTCCAGCAAGCCCGCATTCTCATGCAGGCGCTGCCGCACATGCTGCGCTACGACGACGCCATCGTCGTGGTGAAATACGGCGGCCACGCCATGGGCGACGATCAGGTGGCGCGCGATTTTTCCCGCGACATGGTGCTGCTCGAACAGTCCGGCGTGAATCCCGTCGTCGTGCACGGCGGCGGGCCGCAGATCGGCGCAATGCTGAAGCGGCTCGGCGTCGAGTCGCGTTTCGCCGATGGCCTGCGCATCACCGACGAAGAGACGATGGACGTCGTCGAGATGGTGCTCGCCGGCTCCATCAACAAGCAGATCGTCGGCTACATCAATTCGGAAGGCGGGCGCGCCATCGGGCTGACCGGCAAGGACGGGCGCATGGTCACCGCCAAAAAGATCGAGCGCCCCGACGGCGTCGACCTCGGCTTTGTGGGCGAGCCCGACAAGGTCGACACGACCGTGCTCGATCAGGTGCTGGGGCGCGAACTTATTCCGGTGCTGGCGCCCGTCGCGGAAGGTCCGCGCGGCGAAAGCTACAATGTCAACGCCGATACGTTCGCCGGCGCGATCGCCGGCGCGCTTCACGCCAAGCGCCTGATCTTCCTCACCGACGTGCCGGGCGTGCTCGACAAGGACAAACAGATTATCCAAGAGCTGAAGGTCGGCGATATTCCCGGCCTCATCGCCGAGGGCGTGATCACCGGCGGCATGATTCCGAAGGTCGAGACCTGCATGTACGCCATCGAGCGCGGCGTCGAGGGCGTCGTCATTCTCGACGGGAAACTGCCGCACGCCGTGCTGATCGAACTGCTCACCGATCACGGCGCCGGCACGCTGATCACGCGGTGACGAACGAAGCCCTCATCCGTCGCCACTGCGTGGCGACACCTTCTCCCGCTTGCGGGAGAAGGAAGAACGGCGACGCTTCGCTATTGCGTTTGCAGCGATGATTGGCGCTTGCCCTTCTCCCGCTTGCGGGAGAAGGTGGCCCTCGCGTAGCGAGGGTCGGATGAGGGCCATTCAGTGAACCTCTTCATCCTCACCGGCGCGGGCGTTTCCGCCGAAAGCGGCCTTGGCGTCTTTCGCGGGCCGGGCGCGGCGCTGTGGAAGAGCTACGATCCCATGCAGCTCGCGACGCCCGAGGCCTTCATGCGTGATCCGGCGCTGGTGCATGCGTTTTACAATGCGCGGCGGCGCAATCTGCTCGCCGCTTCGCCCAACGCCGCCCACGCCGCGCTGGCGCGGCTCGAAGCCGGACTCGCACGGCGCGGCGGCGCATTGACGCTCGTGACGCAGAACATCGACGATCTGCATGAGCGCGCCGGCTCGACGCGCGTCATTCATATGCACGGCGAATTGCTCAAAGCGCGCTGCGCCTCATGCGGCGCGGTGAGCGATTGCCGCGAAGACCTTTCGACCGATTCACGTTGCGGATGCGATGGCGCGCTGCGGCCGCATGTCGTTTGGTTCGGCGAGACGCCGCTCTATATGGAAGATATCTATGCGGCGCTAGGAGCGGCGGATCTTTTCGTCGCCATCGGCACGTCAGGCGCCGTCTATCCGGCGGCGGGCTTTGTGCGCGAGGCGCGCGCAAGAGGCCTGCGCTGCTGCGAGATCAACCTGGAGGCGTCGGAAAACGCAACGCAATTTGACGACAGACGCTATGGCCGCGCGAGCGAGATCACGCCGTCATGGGTCGAGGAGATATTGGCGTCGTGAATCAGCCCCAGTGTCATTCCCGACGCGCAAAGCGCGATCGGGAATCCAGAGCAACCACAACAACCGCTGGCGTTGCTCCGGATTCCCGCTTTCGCGGGAATGACATGCGGCGACCGATGCAATGACCAAACTCTTGCCCGACAGATCGCGCTTCGCCGCGATCGACACCTGGGTGTTCGATCTCGACAATACGCTCTATCCGCAGACCGCCGATCTCTGGCCCAAGATCGACGCGCGCATCACGCTGTTCATGATGCGGCTCTTCGGCCTCGACGCCATTTCGCTGCGCGCGTTGCAGAAACATTATTATCGCCAATACGGCACGACGCTGCGCGGGCTGATGACCGAACATGGGATCGACGCGCAGGCCTATCTGGCCTTTGTGCACGATATCGACCGCTCGTCGCTGGCGCATAATCACTCGCTCGCTGAAGCGATCGCCGCGCTGCCCGGCCGCAAGCTCATCCTCACCAACGCCTCGCGCCATCACGCGGTCGAGACGGCGAAGCAACTTGGCATCGACCATTGCTTCGAGGACATCTTCGACATCATCGCCGCGGACTTCATCAATAAGCCCGAGGAAGGCGCCTATATGCGCTTTTTCGAGAAGCTGAAGATCGAGCCAAAGCGTTCGGTGATCTTCGAGGACATCGACCGCAATCTCGTCGTGCCGCATGCGCGCGGCATGACGACGGTGCTGGTGCTGCCCGCCCATGATGAAGGCCCCGAGCGGGAGCTCTGGGAAATCGCCACGGGCGACGAGCCGCATGTGGATTTCGTGACGGACGATATCGTGGCGTTTTTGGAGGGATTGATCGGGGATTAAGTCGCGAGTTGTTCCATCAAGATCAGATCGGTGTCTTGCGGCTTGGCGCCCGCGGCCGTCAGCATCGCATGAATCTGGCCCCGGTGATGGGTCTGGTGATTGAAGATGTGGCTGACGACGAGCCACTTCGGCTTGATCATATCCGATTGCATGAGGCTTGAACGCCAGATGAGATCGCCGGCGAGCCAGTCGTCGGTAACGGCGTCCGCCCAGGCGATCAGCCTTTCGTCGCAGGCGAGGCGGTCCCGTTTCAAGCCGTCCCAATCGTCTCGATACGAAGCTGATTCGCTCAGCGGCGCGGAGGGCCTCGGGGCGTCGGAAATGCGGCTCAGCCACATATGGTCCGCCCAAAGAAGATGGTTGAGGCTCGCATGAATTGATTTGAAGAAAGCGCCGCGGTTCTTGCGCCGCGCTTCGTCCGACAGGCTGTCGGCGGCGGCGTAAAGGCTGGCGTTTTGCCAGCGATTGTAGCGCGCCATGGTCTGCACAAATGTGGAGCGTATCATGCGATCGTCTTGCTTCTGGAAGCCTACTGCAGCAGCGTCCTTGCCTTCGCCAAAGCCTCCGCCACTTCCGCTTTCGTCGCCGCGCCTTTCTTCTTCGCCTTGCGCGCGCGCCAGTCGAGGCTCTTCACCTGATCGGCGAGCGCGACCGAAGGCTTCGCTTCGGCGAGCGGGACTTCAAATGGATAGGCTTTGATCTTCATCGTCATCGGGCAGCAGAGCATCAACCCCGTCTTGCCGTTATAGGCCTTGGGACTGAGCACCAGCGCCGGACGATGGCCCTTCTGTTCATGGCCCGCCTGCGGATCGAAACTGAGCCAGACGATATCGCCGCGTTCCGGGACGTAAGGCATTTCAATAATCCATTTCGCGCATGTCATTCCCGACGCGCGGAGCGCGATCGGGAATCCAGGGGAAAATTCAGAATGCTTGCGGTTGCTCTGGATTCCCGATCAGGCCTGCGGCCTGTCGGGAATGACACGCGTCGTCGACACGTCATTGATCGATTAAAGCGCCTCGCGGCCGACAGGCGCGCCGAAGTCTTCCTCTTCATGCAGATTGTCGCGTGTGACGCCTGCGAGCAGCGCCTCGAGCGTGAATTCTGGCGCCACAAGCGGCTCGATCACCACGCGCCCTTCTTCGACGCGAACGTCGACCGGCTGGTCGATTTCGAGCCGGGCTTCCTCCATCACCGCGGCCGACATGCGCACGGCGGCAGAATTTCCCCATTTTCTTATGGTCGCGCGCATGGCCTTCCTCCTGATTCCGCACTCACTGCGCGCGCAGCGAAGCGACCCGTCATGACGCAGCGCTCTGGGGATTGCTTCGTCGCTTGCGTTCCTCGCGATGAGCGCGGTGTATCTACAGGGTAGAAACATAGGCGGCGGCGGTCGGCGCGTCAACATTTGCGCCGCGGCGCTTGCCAAGGTTAGTCCGTCATGGCCGGGCTTGTCCCGGCCATCCACGCCGGGACGTTGCGCCAAGCTGCGGGACTCGCGTCACGGCGACGCGTGGATGCCCGGCACAAGGCCGGGCATGACGCGGAGAGTGCGCGCCATGTTTCTTTTCGTTGCGCCTCTCCGCTCACGCTGCCGTGTTGAACTCCCCTCGCCATAGCCTTACAACCGCGCCAGCTTCACCGCATCATTTTCGGGATATTCATGCCGCACACGGGACTAGAGACGCTCATCGCCGCCGCTTTCGAGGATCGCGCCAATATCACCGCCGAGACGCAGGGCGACGTTCGCCGCGCCGTCGACAGCGCGCTGCGTCTGCTCGACGCCGGCAAGCTGCGCGTCGCCGAAAAGATCGAAGGCCAGGAAGGCCCGGAAAGCTGGACGGTCAATCAGTGGCTGAAGAAGGCCGTGCTGCTGTCCTTCCGCTTGAACGACATGGCGGTGATCGCGGGCGGGCCGGGCGGCGCGACCTGGTGGGACAAGGTCCCCTCGAAATTCGTCGGCTGGGGCGCGTCCGAACATAGCGCGGCGGGCTTCCGCTCCGTGCCGGGCGCGATCGTGCGCCATTCGGCCTATGTGGCGCCGGGCGCGATCCTGATGCCCTCCTTCGTCAATCTCGGCGCCTATGTCGACAGCGGCACGATGGTCGACACCTGGGTCACGGTCGGCTCCTGCGCGCAGATCGGCAAGAATGTTCACTTGTCTGGCGGCGTCGGCATCGGCGGCGTGCTCGAGCCCTTGCAGGCCAATCCCACCATCATCGAGGACGACTGCTTTATCGGCGCTCGTTCCGAAGTCGTCGAAGGCGTCGTCGTCGGCAAGGGCTCGGTGCTGTCGATGGGCGTCTTCATCGGCGCCTCGACCAAGATCATTGATCGCGCCACCGGTAAGATCCACATGGGCTATGTGCCGCCCTATTCGGTGGTCGTCTCCGGCAGTCTGCCGGGCAAGCCCTTGCCGGACGGAACGCCCGGCCCGTCGCTCTATTGCGCGGTGATCGTAAAGACGGTCGATGCGCAGACGCGCAGCAAGACCGGCATCAACGAGCTGCTGAGGGATTGATGGACGCCGAGCGCCTGCGCTTTCTCTACCGAACCGATCAAGGCCGCATTGATCGCGCGACCTGGCGGCGCGGCGCGGGCGCGCTCATCGCGGTGCTTTTGCCGCTGACGCTGATCTGGTTCGCGCTTGCGCCTTATTCGGTCCACGATCTGTCGACGACGCCCTTCTTCGCGCCGATGACGATTCTCGCCTACGTCTATGTCATCTTTTACGCCTTCGCGGTGATGCTCATCGTCGTGAGCTTCATCAATCTTTCGGCCAAGCGCTGTCGCGACCGCGGCCTCACGCCGCCGCTCGGTCTCGCGAGCCTCGCGCCGCTCCTGGCGCTGCTTGCCGGCGCGGCGCATTTTCTGCAGCCGCGCGTCGCCGAAGTCATGTCGCGCTGGTATGTCTGGGGCGTCGACGCGCTCTTTGTCGCCGCCGCTCTGTGGACCATCTATGAATTGGGCTGGCGGGAGGAGTCGCTGTCGTAGCGCGCTTTACCTCCCCCTTGAGGGGGGAGGTCGGCAGGCGGAGCCTGCCGGGAGGGGGTGAGATGCAGTATTCACCCCACCCCGCCTTGCTTGCGCAAGGCGACCCTCCCCATCGAGGGGAGGGTGAGCGCCGCAACGTCAATGATGCTGACCTGCTCGAACTGAACAAAGCGAATTGACGATGTCGGAGTCCCGCGCTGTCGCGCTCACCCGCGAACTCATCCGCTGTCCGTCCGTGACGCCGGCCGACGCCGGCGCGCTCGACGTCGTCGAGACGGCGTTGAAGGCGGTCGGCTTCGAGACGCATCGAATCGTCTTCTCCGCGCCGGGCACGCCCGACATCGACAATCTCTTCGCCAAGATCGGCGCGGGCGCGCCGCATCTCGCCTTCGCTGGCCACACCGACGTCGTGCCGCCGGGCGATCCCGCGCGCTGGCGCGTCGAACCCTTCGCCGCGCAAATCTCGGATGGCCGCGTCTACGGCCGCGGCGCCTCGGACATGAAGGGCGCCATCGCCGCATTCGCTGCGGCGGCGCTCGCTTACGTCGAGCGTCATGGCGCGCCGAAAGGAACGCTCTCGCTGCTCATCACCGGCGATGAGGAAGGCGTGTCGATCAACGGCACGGTGAAGCTGCTCGAATGGGCGCGCGCGCGGGGCGAGCGCTTCGATCACTGTATCGTCGGCGAGCCGAGCAATGCGTCGACGCTCGGCGACATGATCAAGATCGGCCGGCGCGGTTCGCTCAGCGGACGCATCCGCGTCATCGGCAAGCAGGGCCATGTCGCCTATCCGCAGCGCGCGGAAAATCCGGCGCCGATCATCGCGCGCATCGTCGCTGCGCTCTCAGGACACGAGCTCGACAAAGGCACCACGCATTTCGAGCGCTCCAATCTCGAATTTTCCACGATCGACATCGGCAATCCGGCGGTCAATGTGATTCCCGGCGAGGCGCGCGCGCAGTTCAATGTCCGCTTCAACGACGTCTGGACGCATGATTCGCTGAAAGAACGCATTCTGCAGGTCATCAAGGAAGCGGCGCCGAATGCGAATGTCGAGGTCGAATTCCCGCCGTCGAACGCGAGGTCCTTCATCACCAAGCCCGGCGCCTTCACCGAACTCGTGGTCGACGCGGTGCGGCAGGTGACGGGCCTGACGCCTGAACTCTCGACGACCGGCGGCACCTCCGACGCGCGCTTCATCGTCAATTATTGTCCGGTGCTGGAGTTCGGCCTGACGAATGAAACGATTCACGCGGTCGACGAGAACGCCCGCGTCGCCGACATCGACGGGCTCTGCGCCGTCTATGCGCGCATCATCGAGCGCTATTTCGAGCCCGCATCCGCTCGATGAAGGCGGCCCAAATCGGGTCGGGCGTCCATATTTTGTCGAGGTCGGCCCGGGCGCGCGCCTCTTCCATGCCTGCGCTGATCCGATAAAGATAAAGGAAGGCCGAGACCCGGTAGTTTGCGATGCAATGGACATGCGTCGCAGCTTCGCCGGCGCCTTCAAAAGCCTCGCAGAAGCGATCGAAGTCCGCTTGCGTGGGATTTTGAAAGTCGACCGGAATATGCGTGTAGCGCAGGCCCAGCGTCGCCAGAATCTCCGCTTCGTTCTTCAGCGCCTTCTCACTGGTCGCGGGCGCCAGATTGATCACCTCGCGCACGCCAAGCCCGGCGATCTCATCGAACTGCGCTTGCGTCGGCTGGCCGGACGTCGTGGTCCGCTCATCGAGACGCAGCCAATTGTAGATGTCGACGGGATCGGCCATGGACTCTGTCATCAGGGCTCCGAACTCGGATTAATTTCAGCTCACTTTCAGCCGTCATGGCCGGGCTTATCCCGCCATCCACGCCGGGACATCGCGACTGCTTCGCGCAGAGAAGCCATGTCCGGCTAATGTCTTCACATTTGCCGCGCTTCGTCGCGTGGATGGCCGCGACAAGCGCGGCCATGACGCGGCGAGATGGTGCCTCGTTAACCTGGATTCGGACGCCTGCCTATCTCACACGCTGCGTTTCCCGAGACGGCGAGGCCTCGTCACCCCCGCGCGGCGAGCGGCACGACATTGTGGAGCTGCGCATCCGCGGTCTCGAAGAAGCGCCGCAGATTGCGCGCCGCCTGACGAATGCGCTGCTCGTTTTCGACGAGCGCGAGGCGCACGAACCCCTCGCCATGTTCGCCAAACCCCTCGCCCGGCGCGACGGCGACGTCGGCCTTCTCGATCAAGAGCTTCGAAAACTCGAGCGTCGAGATGTTGCGGAAGCGCTCGGGCGCCGGCGCCCAGGCGAACATCGAGGCGCGCGGCGCCGGGATCGGCCAGCCGGCCTGCGCGAAGCTCTCGACCATCACGTCGCGGCGCCGCTTGTAGATCGCGCGCATCTCCTTGACGCAGTCGTCGGAGCCGTTGAGCGCCGCGACCGCGGCGACCTGCACCGGCGTGAAGGCGCCGTAGTCGAGGTAGCTCTTCACCCGCGCCAGCGCCGAGAGCAGCCGCTCATTGCCGACCGCGAAGCCGATGCGCCAGCCGGCCATCGAGTAGGTCTTCGACATCGAGGTGAATTCGACCGTCACATCCATCGCGCCCGGCACCTGCAGCATCGAGGGCGGTGGATTGTCGTCGAAATAGACTTCGGCGTAGGCGAGGTCGGAGAGCACGAAGATTTCGTGCTTCTTCGCGAAGGCGACGAGATCCTTGTAAAAATCGAGCGAGGCCACTTCCGCGGTCGGATTGGACGGGTAGCAGACGACGACCGCGATGGGTTTTGGAATCGAGTGGATGATCGCGCGCTCCAGCGCCACGAAATAGTCGGGCGTCGGCGCCGAGGGCACGGAGCGGATGACGCCGCCGGCCATCAGAAAGCCGAAGGCGTGGATCGGGTAGGAGGGGTTTGGCACCAGCACCACGTCGCCCGGCGCGGTGATCGCCTGCGCCATATTGGCGAAGCCTTCCTTGGAGCCGAGCGTCGCGACGACCTGCGATTCGGGGTCGAGCGTCACGCCGAAGCGGCGCGCGTAATAGCCGGCCTGGGCGCGGCGCAGGCCGGCGATGCCCTTGCTGGCCGAATAGCGGTCGGTGCGCGGCTTGCCGGCGGTCTCGACGAGCTTGTCGATGACATGCTTGGGGGCAGGCAGGTCGGGATTGCCCATGCCGAGGTCGATGATGTCGGCGCCGCCGGCGCGGGCGCGCGCCTTGAGGCGGTTCACCTGCTCGAAGACGTAAGGCGGCAGACGCTTGATGCGATAGAAATCCGACATTCTGTATTTGTTCCGGAAGGCGCGAAGCGGCAAGTCTAGCGCATTTTGGCGCGGGCGTCAGGGGCGGGCGCCGTGGCTCCAGTGCGATCGGTGAAGGGCTTCCTCATCCTGAGGAGCGTGCGCCGCACGCGTCTCGAAGGGCGAGGAAGCCCGTTTTCGCGTATTTTCCTCACCCTCGTCCTTCGCCGACGTCCGGCGACCCCATCACTCGGTGGTGACGATCACAAAATCCTTGCCCGAGCGGCTGTCGGGCGACAGCGGCGCGTCGGTCAGCACCATTGTCATGCCGGGATGCATGCGCGCCTGCATGGCCGCGTTGAAGGACGGGTCGGCGCGAAGCCGCTGGATCACATCCTGATTCGGCGCGAGCGTCGCATCCTCCTGATGATGCGTTATCGCGCTCCAATGCATGCCGCGCGAATTCTGGTCGGCGCCGTTCAGCACGAACACATGCGAGCCGAGCTTGTCGGCGCCCTCCAAGCCAAGGACGGATTTCGCCACCACATGGTCGTTCTCGATCAGCTCGATCACATGATCGGCGGACGAGGCGACGACGCTGGTGACGGGAAAATTCTCGGCTTCCGTCCAGTCGGAGGGATGCTTCTTGCCCTCAAGCCCGGAGAGCACCTGTTCGAACTCCTGTTCGGCATAGCCGCTCAGCACCATGCCCGGATGGGTCAGCTCCCAGGGGTCGGTATGGGCGCCGGCGATGATGACCGGCGTGCCGATATGGGTGACGCCAAACAGCAGTTCGGAGAATTTCGCCGGCAGCCGCACGCAGCCATGCGACGCCGGATAGCCGGGGAGATTCCCGGCGTGCAGCGCGACGCCCGACCAGGTGAGGCGGTTCATGTTCGGCATCGGCGCGTCGTCGTAAAGCGACGAGTGATGATTCCGGTCCTTCTCCAGCACGACGAAGACGCCGGTCGGCGTCGTATGTCCGGGCTTGCCGGTCGAGCAGGTGGAGGCGGCGATGCGGATGCCGTTGCGATAGACATGCACGCGCTGCTGGGGAAGCGACACGACGACGGAGACGGGTCCCTTCAAAGCGAGCTCGGGGCGCCAGATGAACTCGCCCGGCTTGAGCCGGCCGATCTCCGCCATCTTCTCGTCGCCGAACGCGCGGCGCCCGGCGATGACGGCGCTCGCCAGAAGCATCGCGCCCAAAAATCCGCGGCGGTTCGCTGCAATGATGGTCATGACATGCCCCCCGAAACATGGCCCCCAAGGTCCACGCGTAACGAACCGCGGGTAGCACGAACGTCTTGGTTAACAAAGTGCGGCGGGGCACAGCCGATGCGGCCGAGGCGATCGGAATGGACGCGTCCGCAGCGGGGATGTGTCGCAGTTTGAACATGAGAATCGCTTGGCGCGGTCGGGCGCGCCGGCGTTATCCTTCGGGATTATTCTCTTCGCTCGGAGACGCGCATATGAAAAACAACATTGTCGCCGTGATCAGCGTCTTCGCCCTGACGATTATCGCCGCCGGCGCGTCGGCCTCGACCGCGTCGCAGCGCGAATACAAGCGCGGCTACGCCGACTGCAAGGCCGGCCGCTGGGACGAAAACCAGCATGGCGAATCCTATAAGAACGGCTGCCGCGCCGCCGAGGATCAACGCGTAGGGACGGGGGCAGGGGCCGGCGCCGCGACGAAGCCCGCCGACGGCGGATTGCGCGGCGACAAGACCGCCTGCCTGCTGGCGGTGAAGCGGAAGACCAATAATCCCAAGGTCGTCGTGCTCAGCGTGGAAACCTCGGAGGCGAACAATACAGTGACGATCGGCGTCGGCCCGGATCGCGCGCCCTGGCGCTGCCTCGTCAAACGAGGCATCGTCGCCGACGTGATGTCGCTGACGGATGAGGGGAAGCTGTGAGATTTTGATGGCCGGCGGCCAAAAAAGCTAGAGCCCTTGCCCCCTGCAAAGCTGGCTCTAACTCCATGTTAGGCCCCTGTTTAGCAGGGGGCGCATGTCATGGAGGGAACGATGATTTCTGCCAAGGAACACATGACAATGGCGGCTGTCGGCGCGATCGTCGGCGCGGCCATCGGCGCTGGACTAGGCGGCGCGCTCTTTGGGTTGCCGGGGGTCCTCGCCACGGCGGTGCTCGCGGGAATTGGCGGCGCCTTCATCGGATCGTTTCTGTAATCGAGAGGCGACGCTGTCGCTGTCATGAAGACAATAAGCGCCGCGCTATGTTTTGAGCGCGGCGTTTTGGCGCGTTTCGCAAGTCCCTTGCACCTCCGTTCACTGGCGCGAGGAATTCCCCACAAGTCGCTTTGAGCCCTATTGTCCAAAGGATTGGGTGGCCGAGGCCTCAAAGCTTAGGGGTTTGAAATGGTCAATGCGTCTCCACCGCCTTCCAACGTCAGGGTAGATAAGCCGACGCGCCGCGATCTCCTTTATATCGCGACGGCCGTAACAGGGGTTGCGGGGGCAGCGGCCTCCTTAGTGCCGTTAATCGACCAGATGAACCCCGATGCTTCAACTCTCGCGGCCGGCGGTCCGGTAGACATCGATCTCGGCCAGGTGGAACCGGGCGGACAGGTTGTCATTCTATGGCGAAAAAAACCGATCTTTGTGGTGTTTCGAACTCAGGAAAATCTGCAGGTTCTTCAAAGTCGCCAATTGTTGATTGAGCTAGCTGATCCGGATTCGAAATATCTTCAGCAACCTCCCTACGCCAAAAACTGGCACCGCTCGTTGACGCCGGAAATCGGAGTATTTGTGGGGATATGCACGCATTTGGGATGCATCCCGCAATTTGATCCGCTTCCTAACGCTTCCGACCCGGCCCCAAACTGGTTGGGCGGATATTTTTGCGCATGCCATGGCTCAAAATACGATCTTGCGGGGCGCGTATTTCGTGACGTTCCCGCTCCCTATAATTTACCGGTTCCGCCATATCGCTTCACGGGCGATACGACAATTCGAGTCGGGGAAAATCCGCCGAACGAGGACTTCGACTTTTCAACGATCCGACAAATGTGAAGATGATCAGCCGGTGGCGCGCCTGCCGCTGGTGGCCACACTGTTCTCAACCGTGCCAAATGCCACAGTCGACTCCAGGATATGCGCGCCTCTGTCCCGCAAATGAATAGTTGTTCGCGACCGCGCATAAATTATCCCCGTCTGTTTTGAACGACCGCTTCTGGCGCAATGCAGACGTTTACTCTAAGGCACCCCTACGCCACCTCGTTCGACCAGCGCTCCGAGCGAAACGCCCGCGCGATCGCCTCGGCGCGAGCGCTCTGGCGCGCCTCTCGGTCGTTCTCCGCAATGTCGGCGCAGGCCTTGAGCGCGATCTCCAGCAGCGCCGCCTTGGGGTAAGGCTTTCCCTCGCGGCCTTCATGGGCGCAAAAATCGCTGGCGCAGACCATCATCAGCTCCTGAAATCGCTCCGGCGCGTCGAACGCCCCCAAGCGTTCGAGCATCAAGGCGACGGGGCCGGCGCGCATCTTCGAGACGCGATGCACGCGTTCGCACTCGGCGAGCGCCAGCAGCGCGAGAGCCTTGCATTCCGCCGGGGCGCGAAAGCGCGCGCAGATGTCTTCGATGCGCGGGCGCCCGCGCTCGACATGTCGGTAATGCACGGGAAGATGTTCGCGCGGCGAATCCGACTTGCCGACATTCATCACCAGCAGCGCGAAACGCGTGGGCAAGGACGCGCCGCGTTTGGCCGCCGTATCGAGCGATGTCATCAGATGTTCGCCGAGATCGACCTCGTCCTCGCCATCGGAAATCTGCGGCACGCCAAACAGCGCCGCGACTTCGGGGAGGATTTCAAACAGCGCGCCGCAGTCGCGCAGGGTCCCGATCATTTTCGACGGCGCCGGGCTCATCAGCCCGCGAACCAGCTCCGGCCACATCTGCGCGGGGTCGGCGTCGACGAGATGGCCGGCCTCGACCTGTTCAAACAACAGATCGAGCGTTTCTTCGTCCGGGCCGTCCTCCGCCTCGGCGAGCAGCGCCGCCATGCGCAGCACGGAAAGGCCGGGGTCGGTTTGTCCGTAGTCGAACGACGGGGAAGCAGATTTCGAAGCCATGGCGCCCATCATCACAAGTCTTGCGACGATATGCAAAGCTCTTGCCGCGCATCTCCCTTGGCCGTCGCGTCCCCTTGGGGCGTCGCGGCGCCGCCGGGACGGCTTGTGCGCCGCGGAGGCGTTTGTTACCCGTGACATGAGCCGATCGGGCAGGTCATTCCATGGGCGTCAGCACAATCCTACCCGGCGTCCTCTCCGTCGGCTCCGCCTTGCCCGATCCGCCGTTTGAATTCATGGACGGCGATCAAGCGCGCGGTTTTGACGTCGAGCTGATGCAGGCGATCGCCGCGGAGCTCGGTCTCGTCTGGCGGCTCGTTCCCTATGACGGCGCGGATTTCAACGGCGTCTTCGCGGGTCTGACCAAGGGAGCTTGCGACTGCGTCGCATCGGGCGCGACGATCACGCCCGAGCGCGAGCGGCTGGCGTCGTTCTGCGCGCCCTACATCCGCTCCGGACAAAGCCTGGTCTGCAATATCGAGGCGACGCCGCAGGTGCGCTCGATCGACGACCTGCGCGGGATGACCCTCGGGGTGCAGCAGGGCAACACATCGGAGCCGGTGGCGCATCGTCTCAAGGATGAAGGGCGGATCGCCGAGGTGCGGACCTACGCCTATCACGACATCGGCGTGATGCTGGATGATCTTGCCGCTGGAAAAATCGGCGGCGTGATGAAGCTTGCGCCCGTCATGCGCTGGATGATCAGACACCGGCCCCGGCTCCGGGTGGTGCAGGAGCGGATCACCGAGGAAGCGCTCGGCGTCGCCGTTCGCCTTGGCGACGAAGCGCTGCGCGCGGCGGTGAACGGCGCGCAGGCGCAAATGCAGGAGCGCGGCGCGCTTGCGCGATTGGTGAAGAAATGGCTCGAAGCGTAATCGGCTGCATCCGGCTGTTCACGGGGGCTGACGGCCGCTCGCATGTGGAACACACGGAAATTGAGCTCGGCGTCGCGCGTCACGCCAAATTGGCGCGCTTCGAGGAGACCGCGGCGGGCTCCGCGCTCGACTGGCACACCGCGCCATGCGCGCAATTCGTCATTACGCTCACCGGCACGCTGGAGTTCATCACGCGCGACGGCGAGACCTTGATATTGCGCCCAGGGGATATTCTGCTCGCCGCCGATACGACCGGAACGGGACATCGCTGGCGGCTCATCGACGATCAGCCGTGGCGACGCGTATACATCGAGCTTGCCGAGTCCGTTCCGGCGGCGGGGAGCGCGATCACGTAGAGCGCTGCTGCAGACCGCTTAGCGGACAGGCTTCGCCGGCGCGTCGGGCGCGGCGACGCGGCCCGCCCGGCGCCGGTTCTCGGCCGCGGCGGCTTCCAGCCCCGCGCCCATGGCGCGCATATCGGCCGCCGACTTGCGCTTGGGGTCTTTGGCGGGCGTCGGGTCGAAGGCGCGATAGTGCAACTCCTCGGACCGCGAGTCGCGCACGAAATCCTGCGCCGGCGGCGGCGGGGTGCGCAAACCGGTCGCGTCGAAGAGCCGCCCGATGAAGGCGCCGCCGCTCGACGGGGCGTCCTGCGCGAGCGCTGCGCCAGCGGCGAGGCTAAATGTCAGAACGAGGGCGAAGCGTGCGAACGTCATCTTTCGAGCAGGCCATAAAAATGCGGCGCGAGTAGGTTCCCTATGGTTTCCTTCTCGCATGGGGTTCGTCCAGTCGAGCTGCTTTTGCTTTGCGTAACAGATGTTGCGCAAAAACTATAAGCTCTAGCGCTACATCCGCTTCATCGACCCAGTTGAATTCATGAGCGACCGGGTTTCTTATTCCGAGCATCGCGCCCGCATAAAGACGGTGATAGCCGGCCTGCTCGTCGAGTTCTGCCTGAGTTCTTCGGTCTGTCCAATGGAGAATAGGCGATTTCGGGCTAAAGGTGAGTTCCATGAGGGTCGTTCCGGACAATGAACCACGTCCCGTTTTATCTGCAATAAACCTGTCAACCGCCTTGTACGCTTCTTGGACAGCGATTGAATAGTGTCCAGAAACGAAGAGGTCCCTTGCAACCCGTTCTATTTCGCTTTCCGTGATAACGCGCGCGAAAACGCTCGCGGGCTCTGCACCTTCAGAAGTCGGAGACGGTAAGGCCAGCATTCGAGGCGCGGGCAGCGAAAGCACTGCACGCGCCACACCGAGTTCAAGAAGATGCTCCTGCAATCTGCGTATTCCCTCAATCGCTTTGAACGTCATAAAGGTAACGCCTCATTGCCGAGAATATCGATTCAATCTGCTCCGTGCCCGCATCCGCGCTTATGTGAATTTGCACATTCACGTTTAGCGGGAAGGCCTCTCTGGAGGTAACGGCATTGTCTTGGCACCCGTTTGTCTTCGGGAGATGTTTGACGGCAGTTGCCTCCTGCGGGCGATCAGAAACCTTTACTTTGCGACTTCCGTTTGCGCTCTTCGTCGTTCGTCCAGTTGTACGAGATGGTGCCTCATTTGGCGTGGCGCTGCTCAGCAAGATGTAGGACGCGGCCTTATTCCCGGCCGCACCTTGGCCGAGGCCTTCGCGTTGAAACCAGGCCGTAATTTTTTGTCGGTCCCCCTCGCCAGGCGGGGCCATGTGGCGCAGCCCTTCGGGGTACGTAGCAGCAACAAGGTCCTGCATTGCCTCCGCGTAGGTATCATCTAAACGCCATTTGTGCGCGAGGGGCGTTGCCTTGTTTTCGTCACTGAGTATTCCGACAGCTTTTAGCTCTGCTAAGTATGCGCGAGCAGCAGTTTCCTGAACACCGAGTGACACGCCAAGCATTCGTTCATCTACTGTTGCATTGGGTGTTTTTTGAAGAATAGCTCGGACGCCCCACCATACAGTGCTCGGAATTTGGGGATAGCGATTTTTCTCAGCCATTTTAGCTTCTCTCGCGTCGTATCCGTTATAGAAATATTAACGCTTTTCTCGGCTTCTCGGTTTGTTCTTTCGAAAAAATTTGTAGTTATCAACAGTAGACTCTAGGCGATCTGCGCGTAGACCGCGTCGATCTTCGCGCCGCGGTTGAGACCCCGGTGGATGGAAATGTCGAGACCTTCTTCGCGCGCCTGCGCGCCGTGGCGCCCGAGCAGGCGGCGCGCCGCCGCGTCGCTCTCGACGAAGGCGAAGCCGGTCGGACCCCAGGACGTCTGGCCGCCGCCGGTCGCGCCGTCGGCGAGCAGCCGCGCGACGATCGCCTCGACCTTGCCGCTGGTGAAGCGGCGCCCGCCCTGCGCTGGGGCGAAATGATCGCCGACGATCTCTTGAATGCGGGTCACCGCGGCGCCGAAGGGCGCAAGCTCCTTTTCGGCGAGCGCCGGCAGGATCTGCATCAGCACCAGCCGGCAGACTTCGCCGCTTGTTTCGGCGCCGAATGGCGGCAGTTCGGCGAAGGCGTCGCGCTCGTCCGCGCCATGCAGGCCGACATCGCCCGGATCGCAGACCAGCAGCACGCGCCACGCGTCGGGAAATTCGGCGCGCGCGACGACCGGCGGCGTCGTCGTCTGCGGGCCGCGTCCGCCGTCGACCACGACGCCGCCGAGCTGAAACAGGCCGGCGCCGAGGCCGGAGCGCGCGCCGCGCGCCATCAGCGCCGCGTCGGCGGCCGGGTCGTTCGGCAGGTCCTCGAGACGGCGCAGCGCCGCGCTCACCGCGAGCGCCAGCTGGGTGCCGGAGCCCAGGCCCGCATGGGCGGGAATCGCTTCCTCCAGCGTCAGCCGGTGGCGCTGCGTCAGGCCAAGCGCCTCCTGCGCGCGCGCCAGCAGCGCGGCGGCGCGTTCGGCTTCGGGGCCCTCGACGCAATTTTGATCGGCGCGGGTCAGGGTCAGCCGGGTCGCCGGCGCGTCGAGCGCGAGGCCGACGCCGCCGAACTTGCGCCCAAGCCCGCCGTTCATGTCGAGAAAACCCAGATGCAGCCGGGCGCTGGCCGCGACGCTTACCTTTGCCGGCATGCCGCCTCTTTGGTGCAACTGAAGACTTTGGGTCGGTTTAGGCTATAACGCGTCTCAGCGAAAGAATGTTGCGGCGCAAAGCGCAAGAGGGGAGCCTGAGATGGCGAAGGAAGAGCGCGCGTATTCCGAAGACGAGATCGCCGCGCGGCTGAAGAGCGAACTGCCGCATTGGCGCTACGAAAACGGCTGGATCAGGCGCAAATTCAAGACGCATGGCTGGAAGGGCACGCTGATGGTCGTCAATACGGTCGGCCATCTCGCCGAAGCCGCCTGGCACCATCCCGATATCGCCGCGTCCTACGCATGGGTCGAGGTGAAGCTTCAGACCCATACGGCCAAGGGAATCACCGACAAGGATTTCGAACTCGCCAAGAAGATCGAGGAGGTCGTCTCCTGGCGCCCCGGCAAGGCCGGCGGCGCGCTCGAAGGCACGCCCGAGAGCGACCAGCGCTTCGCCTATGTGAAATACGACGACTGACGGAACGCGCGCTTGGCCTTCGACCTGCAGGCGATCGCGGATGCGCGCGATCGCTTTCTTTCGCTGATCGGAACGCGCCCTATCATCATGGGGATCGTCAACGTCACGCCTGATTCCTTCTCGGACGGCGGGCGGTTCGCGACGCGTGACGCCGCGCTGGCGCAGGCGCAGGCGCTCGTCAGCGACGGCGCCGACATCGTCGACGTCGGCGCCGAGTCGACGCGCCCTGGCCACACGCCGCTCACCGCGGAAGAGGAGTGGGCGCGGCTGGAGCCGCTGCTCGCGGCGCTGGTGGCGCAGGCGGGCGCGCCGGTGTCGATCGACACCTACAAAGCCGAGACGGCGCGGCGGGCGCTCTCGCTCGGCGTCTGTCTCGTCAATGACGTCTGGGGCCTGCAGCGCGATCCTTTGATGGCGCCAACGATCGCGCAAGCCGGCGCCGCCGTCGTAATCATGCATAATCGCGAGACGACGGAGCCACAGATCGACATCATCGCCGACATGAAGCGCTTCTTCGCCCGCTCGCTCGAGATCGCCCAGCGCGCCGGCGTGCCGGAGCGGCATATTCTGCTCGATCCGGGGATCGGCTTCGGCAAGAGCCGCGAGCAGAACTATGACGCGTTGCGCGCGACGCCGGAGCTGTTGGCGCTCGGCTTTCCGCTGCTCATCGGCGTCTCCCGCAAATCGATTTTCAAGGGCCTGGGCGACGGCGTTCTCGAGGGACGGCTCGTCGGCACGCTGGCGGCCAATCTTTTCGCCGCGCGCGACGGCGCGCAGGTCTTTCGCGTGCATGACGCCGCGGAGCATCGCGCGGCTTTCGACGTGATGCGCATTCTCGGTGCGCGCCCGGGAGGTTGACGATGCGGGTCGGATTTGGGCTTGGCAGCAATCTCGGCGACAAGCCGGCCAATATTCGTGAGGCGCTGCGGCTGATCGAGGCGCGCGGGCTGGCGCGGCTCGATCGGGTCTCGCAACTCTACCGCACGCCGCCCTGGGGCGATCTCGACCAGGGCGATTTCGCCAACGCCTGCGCCATCGGCGACACGGCGCTCGCGCCCTATGAACTGCTCGCCGCGGTCAAGAAGATCGAGGCGGATATGGGCCGTGCGCCGACGCGGCGCTGGGGGCCGCGGCTGATCGACGTCGATATTCTGTTCCTCGGCGACCACGCGATCGACGATCCGGAGCTGACCTTGCCGCATAAGGAGCTTTTTCGCCGCGGTTTCGTTCTCGCGCCGCTTGCCGAAATCGCCCCTGAACTTGAACTGGACGGCGTCACCATGCGCGCGGCGCTGGCCGGCGCTGACGCGAGCGGCGTGCGTCCGTGGTCGGACGAATAGCGGCCCACCCCGGATGGTTGCCTGTCTTCGCGGCGCAGCATTCGTCGCTGTTCAGGCGTCGAGAGCAAAATAGGCAATCTAAAAGTTTTATATATTACAATTATCTATGAAGAATTGTGCGCCGCGCAATGGTTCCGCTCGGAGCCTCGCTAGGGTAGGTATTTTACCATCCACTAGGGTTGCATTGGCTATTCGATAGATTGTTTTGCTCTATACTAACGGGTATTGTGATTATTGGGGGTTATTGGAATGTTGCGGCACGCTGAGCTGGGTCTACGGTCTGCTCTTTCAAGGGGCGGATTTAGGATTTTGGCTTAGGCGGCGACGTCGGTTTTCGTCCGATAACAACAAGCAGCCGGGTTCTGGGGATTTTGGGGATTTGCTCGCCTTTGGGCGGGGACGTTCCGGGGTTTTCGGGAAGGCTGCGGCAGACAAGGGCGGTTTTGCGTGTTTTTAGAAGAAGACGCGCTTTCGCTTTGCTTTACGAAACGAGGACGAAGCGGCTCCGTTGTGGGAGGCGGAGCGATACCGGTCACGCGCAATTCCCTGGGAGCACATTGGAGGAGAAGGGTATGAGCTCAACGACTGACACAGCAGCCCGCGCTGCTGCTGGCACGGAAGCTGTAGTAGACCTGAAGGGCATGTGGATCGGCCTGGCCGTTCTGAACGGGTTCTATCTGGTCGTCCGGATTTACGAGCAGGTTTTTGGCTGGCGCGCCGGCCTTGATTCGTTCGCTCCGGAGTTTCAGACATATTGGATGTCGATCCTTTGGACCGAGATTCCGCTTGAGCTGATCTCCGGCATTGGCCTTGCGGGCTTTCTTTGGAAGACGCGCACGCGCGACTTCTCGAACCTGGCGCCGCGCGAAGAGATGCGCCGCCTGGTGGTCGAAGTGCAATGGCTTGTTGTTTACGCCGCGGCCATTTACTGGGGCGCGTCGTTCTTCACCGAGCAGGACGGCACCTGGCACATGACGGTGATTCGCGACACGGACTTCACGCCGTCGCACATCATCGAGTTCTACATGAGCTACCCGATCTACTCGGTGATCGCGGTCGGCGGCTTCTTCTATGCGAAGACGCGTCTTCCGTATTTCTCCAAGGGCTATTCGGTGGCCTATCTGATCGTGGCGATTGGCCCGTTCATGATCATCCCGAACGTCGGCCTGAATGAGTGGGGCCACACGTTCTGGTTCATGGAAGAACTGTTCGTTGCGCCGCTGCATTGGGGCTTCGTGTTCTTCGGCTGGATGGCGCTCGGCGTGTTCGGCGTCGTGCTTCAGCTGCTGATGAACATTCAGCGCCTGATCGGCAAGGAAGGCGTCGCCCTCCTGACCGAGTAATCCGAGACTTCGCCGCCCGCTTTAAGGCGGGCGGCGACTGGCTCCGGGCTTTTCGCGAAAACCAGAGAGCTTTTGCCTGTCGCTTTGGCGAGTGGGTTGGCTTGTTGCGGTCGAGAAGGGGTCTTCGGGCTCTGGGACGATCGGGGGCGAAGGGCTTTTAAGCGATGCGGCCGGCGGGATCTCCGCCGTCCGGGCGCCGGCGGCGGGAAGGCCTGCCGGAGCCATAAGGAAAGAACTCGGGCTTTACGGGTTCGAGAAACACCAAGGAGAAGAGTGATGTCACAATCGAAAAGCGGGGGGGCGGTCGGTCCGTTCAACTCCGTCGCCGAGGCGGCGGGTTGCGTTCAGACGGTCGACTGGATGCTTCTTGTTCTTCTGTTCTTCGCCGTTCTTGGCGGCTACCACGTCCACTTCATGTTGACGGCGGGCGACTGGGACTTCTGGGTTGACTGGAAGGATCGTCGTATGTGGCCGACGGTCGTGCCGATTCTCGGCGTGACCTTCTGCGCCGCGGCGCAGGCGTTCTGGTGGGTGAACTTCCGTCTGCCGTTCGGCGCGGTGTTCGCGGCTCTCGGCCTGCTGATTGGCGAGTGGATCAACCGCTACGTCAACTTCTGGGGCTGGACCTACTTCCCGATCAGCCTTGTGTTCCCGTCTGCTCTGATCGTTCCGGCGATCTGGCTTGACGTGATCCTGCTTCTGTCGGGCTCCTATGTGATCACGGCGATTGTTGGTTCGCTCGGCTGGGGTCTGTTGTTCTACCCGAACAACTGGCCGGCGATTGCGGCGTTCCACCAGGCGACGGAGCAGCATGGTCAGCTGATGACGCTTGCGGATCTGATCGGCTTCCACTTCGTCCGCACCTCGATGCCGGAATATATCCGCATGGTCGAGCGCGGCACGCTGCGCACCTTCGGTAAGGACGTTGTGCCGGTTGCGGCGTTCTTCTCGGGCTTCGTCTCGATGATGGTGTACTTCCTGTGGTGGTTCATGGGTCGTTGGTATTCGACGACCAAGATCATCGACACGATCTAAGCCACGTCGCGTGCTGCGGCGCTGAACGGGCGCCGCGGCGGCCTGCAAGAAAGAAGAGCGGCGGACTGGAAGCTTTTTTGAAAGCGAAGGTCCGCTGCGAGAGACAAGACCGGTTGGCGCGCGAGGCGGCGGCCGGGAAGAGGAACCTGGGAGGTTTATCGATGAAAAAGTTCGTCAAGCTCGCCGCGATTGGCGCGGCGGCGGCTGTGGCGGCGACCCTGGGAGCTGTTGCTCCTGCGTCGGCGCACGGCGAAAAGTCTCAGCAGGCGTTTCTTCGGATGCGCACGTTGAACTGGTATGACGTTCAGTGGTCGAAGACGACGGTGAACGTCAATGAAGAGATGGTGCTGTCGGGCAAGATCCATGTGTTCTCGGCCTGGCCGCAGGCGGTCGCCAATCCGCGCGTGTCGTTCCTGAACGCCGGCGAGCCCGGTCCGGTTCTGGTTCGCACGGCGCAGTTCATCGGCGATCAGTTTGCGCCGCGTTCGGTGTCGCTTGTTCCTGGCAACGACTACGCCTTCTCCATCAACCTTCGCGGTCGTCGCGCGGGCCGTTGGCACGTTCATGCGCAGGTCAACGTCGAGGGCGGCGGTCCGATCATCGGCCCCGGCCAGTGGATCGAGATCAAGGGCGACATGAAGGACTTCACCGATCCGGTGACGTTGCTTGATGGCTCGACGGTCGACCTCGAGACCTACGGCATCAGCCGCGTTTACGCGTGGCATCTGCCGTGGCTTGCGGTTGGCGCGGCGTGGATCCTGTTCTGGTTCGTCCGTAAGGGCGTCATCGCTTCTTATCTCCGTGTCGCCACCGGCAAGGTTGATGAGCAGGTGACTGACGACGACAAGCGGATTGGCGCGATTGTCCTGGCGTTGACCATTCTGGCGACGATCGTCGGCTACGCTGTGACGAACTCGACCTTCCCGCGCACGATCCCGCTTCAGGCGGGCTTGCAGAAGCCTCTGACGCCGCTCGTTACGGACGGCACGGCGGGCGTCGGCAAGGAGCGCGTGACGGCCGATCTGAACGGCGGCGTCTACAAGGTTCCTGGCCGTGAGCTGACGATCAACGTCAAGGTCACGAACACGACCTCCGAGCCGCTTCGCCTTGGCGAATATACGGCGGCCGGCCTGCGCTTCCTGAACCCTGACGTGTTCACGACGAAGCCCGACTTCCCGGACTATCTGTTGGCCGACCGCGGTCTGTCGACGGACGCGACGCCGATCGCGCCGGGCGAGACGAAGGAAATCGCCGTGAAGGTGCAGGACGCGCGTTGGGACATCGAGCGTCTGTCTGACCTGGCTTACGACACCGACAGCCAGATCGGCGGCCTCTTGATGTTCTTCTCGCCGACGGGTCGCCGCTTCGCGGCCGAAATCGGCGGACCGGTCATTCCGAAGTTCGTCGCCGGCGATATGCCCTAAGCGATACTGACGAATTGAAATAAAAAGCCCCCGGCCCATAAAGCCGGGGGTTTTCTTTTGAGGTCGCCATCCGGATCGGGAATAGCGGCGGTCGCGGAGCAAAGCGCAACTGCGTATCAAACGCCTTCTCACAGAGTTGGCCAGAGTTGGCGCCTTCGCGGCCAAGTGAAATGAAACTTCAGCCTTCGCGCCCTTTGGCGCCTCGCTGCTTCTATTTCTCTGTTTCTACTGGCGCTTGTTTCATCAAGCGACGCTCACTATAAAATACGGGGGTTGAAGCTGCCTCGTGACCGGCGGCGCGTGAGAGCGCCGCTCAGAGGCTGCGCCCCTTCCATCGCCTCGGCATTGCGCCTGAGGAGCCCACGGCGAACACGATGTCCGACCTCTCCGAAGTCTTCCGCGCCGGCGCGGCGAACGCCTGGATTTTTGCGCCGAGCGCAGTGGCCCTGGGCGCGCTGCACGGGCTCGAACCGGGTCACTCGAAGACGATGATGGCTGCCTTCATCGTCGCGGTTCGTGGCACGGTGGCGCAAGCGGTGCTGCTCGGCCTCGCGGCGACAATTTCCCATACGGCGATCGTCTGGGCCGTGGCGCTGACCGGGCTTTATCTCGGCGCGCAACTGAACGTCGAAGCGAACGAACCCTATTTGCAGATTGTCTCTGGCGTGTTGATCATCGCCGTCGCGCTTTGGATGATTTGGCGTAGCTGGCGCGATATCGCCGCCAAAGGCGCCGTGACGGCGGCTGCGCGCGAGAGCGGGCCGCTTCCGGCCGGCGCCAGCGCCGCGCATGGCCACCCGCACGACGGCGCGCATGTTCACGGGCATGTGCACGAGCATGTTCACGTCCATGACGGCGGCGTGCCGCACACCCATCAGGAAGAGGAATTCGAGAGCGCGCTCCTCGACGTTGATCCCACCGTCTACGCTGACGCACATGAGCGCGAACATGCGCTCGATATCGAGCGGCGCTTCGCCAGTCGCCATGTCACGACCGGACAGATCATTCTCTTCGGCCTGACGGGGGGACTCATCCCCTGTCCCGCATCGATCACCGTGCTTCTGCTTTGCCTGCAGGTCGGCCGCATCGGACTCGGCGCGCTGCTGGTGCTCTGCTTCAGCGTCGGTCTGGCGCTGACCCTCGTGCTTGTTGGGGTGGCGGCGGCGCTCGGCATGCGTCACGCCGCGTCGCGCTGGCCAGGATTGGAAGCGCTGGCCGCACGCGCGCCTTATGTTTCAGGCGCGATCGTCGCCGCCGTCGGCGCCTATACGATCGCAATGGGCGCAGCCGCGCTGGGGTAGCGTTATTTGCCGAGGTGAAACGCTGACTTCGTCACCTTGGCGGTGATCGGGGCCTCAAGGAAAAAGTCGAGCACGGCGTCAACTCTGGGATCGACGGCGTAGGTCGAGAAGTCGGTCATGCCTTCTTCCGCCAGAACGCTGACGTCGATGAAGAAATTGCCGCTGCAGCTCTTTGCGGGACGAATGAGAATGGCGTGCGCGGCGTCCGCGACGATCTCGGGCTTTCGCGACCGGCGCAGCAGTTCGTCGCCGCCCAGAAGATTGCCGACGGCGGCCGTCGCGATCGCCGTCTCCGGCCAGAGCGAATTCGCGGCGACGCCATCGGCCGCGAGATCCTTTGCGAGGCCGAGCGTCACCAGGCTCATCCCATATTTCGACATCGTGTAGGCGAGATTGGGCGAGAACCATTTCGGGTTCAAATCGAGCGGCGGCGACAGCGTCAGGATGTGCGGATTTTCGGATCGGCGCAGATGCGGCAGCGCCGCCTTGCAGCACAGATAGGTTCCGCGCGCGTTGATCTGATGCATCAGATCGAAGCGCTTCATTTCGAGCGTGTCGATCCCGCGCAGATCTATGGCGCTGGCGTTGTTGACCAGGATGTCGATCCCGCCAAAGCATGAGACGGCCTGACCGACCGCCGCCTCCACCTGATCCTCAAAGCGAATGTCACAAGGGATGGCGAGCGCTTGTCCTCCGGCCGCTTCGATCTCTGCTGCGGCGGTGTAGATCGTGCCAGGGATTCTCGGGTTTTCGGTCACGCTCTTCGCCACGACCACGACATTCGCGCCGTCGCGCGCGGCGCGCATGGCGATGGCGAGTCCGATTCCTCGGCTCGCGCCGCTGATGAAGAGCGTCTTGCCGGCGAGCGAGCGCGTCGTTGTCGGCGTCATCGCGCGCTCCCGCCCGCATTCGTCATGGAAAGCGCGCGCCGCCTCACGCGGCGACCTGCGCCGGGTAGCCCGCTTCGCTGATCGCCTTGGCGAGCGCCTGGGCGTCCTTGGGCGCGGGCGTGACATCGACCTTGCCCGTGGCGAGATCGACCTTGACGTCGGCGTTCGGCTCCACGGCTTGCACCGCCTTGGTGACATGTTTCACGCACATATTGCAGGTCATGTCTTGCACATTGAATGTTGTCATTGCTTCCTCCTTGTTGTCATTTTCCGCCGCTTCCGTTTCGACCGGCGCCGCCTCCGCGCCGGCATCGGCGCTTGCGATAACCGGAGCCTTGAAGCGGCGCAGGCGCAACGCATTGGTCAGCACGAAAACGCTCGATAGCGCCATGGCCGCCGCGCCGAACATCGGCGAGAGCAGCATGCCGTTGACGGGATAGAGCGCGCCCGCCGCGACCGGTATGAGAACGACGTTATAGCCAAACGCCCAGAACAGGTTCTGCTGGATGTTGCGCATCGTCGCGCGCGAGATTGCGAGCGCCGCCGGCACCTTGGCGAGATCGCCCGACATCAGCACCACGTCGGCGGCTTCGATCGCGATGTCGGTTCCCGTGCCGATGGCGATGCCGGCGTCGGCGGCGGCGAGCGCCGGCGCATCGTTCACGCCGTCGCCGACGAAGGCGATCCGGTTGGTCTCGCGCAGGCGCTCGAGCGCCGCGACTTTCCCATCGGGAAGGACGCCGGCGACGACCTCGTCAATTCCGAGTCTCGCGGCGATGGCCTTCGCCGTGCGCGCGTCATCGCCGGTGATCATCGCGGTCTTCACGCCCAGCGAATGAATGGCGTCGATCGCGGCGCGGCTCGTCGGCTTCAGATCGTCGGCGACGGAGAGTATGGCGCCAAGCTTGCCGTCGACCGCGACGTAAAGCGGCGTCTTGCCTTCCTCGGCGAGCCTCTGGGCGTCCTGCGCGAAGGGCGAAGCGTCGAGGCCGAGCGACGCCATGAAGCGCTCGGCGCCAATGGCGACCGTCTTTCGGTCGACGAGTCCCGTGACGCCCATGCCGGCGATCGATTTGAAGTCGGCGCAGGGCGAAAGCGCCAGATCCGCGGCCTTGGCCGCGACCACCAGCGCCGCGCCGACGGGGTGTTCGGACTGCGCCTCGACGCTCGCGGCAAGCCGCAGAAGCTCATTCTCGTTCTTGCCGGGCGTCGCGACGAGATCAGTCAGGCGCGGCTTGCCATAAGTCAGCGTGCCGGTCTTGTCGAAGGCGATGAGGGTCACGTCGCGCAGCGTCTGCAGGGCTTCGCCCTTGCGAAAAAGCACGCCGAGCTCCGCCGCCCGGCCGGTGCCGGTCATGATCGCCGCCGGCGTCGCCAGCCCCATGGCGCAGGGGCAGGCGATAATCAGCACGGCGACCGCGTTGACGAGCGCATAGGTCAGTCGCGGCTCCGGACCGATCAGCATCCAGACGACGAAGGTCAGCGCCGCGACGGCGAAGACAGCGGGAACGAAGACGGCGGTGACGCGGTCGACCATCGCCTGAATCGGCAGCTTGGCGCCCTGCGCCTGCTCGACCATGCGGATGATGCCGGCGAGGGTCGTATCGGCGCCGACGCGGGTGGCGCGAAACGAAAAGGCGCCGGAGCCGTTGACGGTCGCGCCGGTGACGGCGGCGCCCATCCTCTTTGCAACCGGCGTCGGCTCGCCGGTGACCATCGACTCATCGACATGGGACGAGCCCTGCGTGACGACGCCGTCGGTCGGAATGCGCTCGCCCGGCCGCACCAGCACGATATCGCCGACGCGCACGTCGTCGATATCGACGTCGACGGTCGCGCCGTCGCGCTCGACGCGGGCGGTCTTCGGCTGCAGCCGCGCCAGCGCGCGGATCGCCTCCGACGTGCGGCCTTTGGCGCGCGCCTCGAGATAGCGGCCAAACAGGATGAGGGTGACGATGACGACCGCCGCTTCATAATAGACATGCACCGAGCCGGCCGGCAGCACCTGGGGCGCAAAGGTCGCGACGACGGAATAGAGATAGGCGCTGAGCGTGCCCGTGGCGACGAGGGCGTTCATGTCGGGCTGGCGCCGCAACAGCGACGGAATCCCCTTGAGGAAGAAAACCAGGCCGGGTCCAAACAGCACGACGCTGGCGAGCAGGAAGGAAATCTCGCGGATCCTCGCCTCGCCGATCACGCCCATCGTCCAGTGATGGACGGCGGGGATCAGATGCCCGCCCATTTCGACCACGAAGATCGGCGCCGTTAGAGTAGCGGCGACGATGAGGCGGAAGCGCAGCGCGCGCATCTCTTCCTCACGTCGCAGCCGCTCGCGATCGGCGCCGCCGGAGTCGGTTTCAATGGCGCGCGGCTCATAGCCGGCCTGTGAAATCGCCCGGCGCAGGCGGTCTGTCAGGCCAGGCCCGGCGAGCGCGCGCACGGTCGCGCGTTCGGTCGCGAGATTGACTTTCGCTTCCATGACGCCGGGAACGGCGCTGAGCGCTTTTTCGACATGCGAGACGCAGGAGGCGCAGGTCATGCCGCCGACGCCGATCTCAATTGTCTCGACGACCGCCTCGTAGCCCGCGTCCGAGACCGATTTTACGAGCTGCGTGAGACTCGCCCCCGGCGCCAGAGAAACCTCCGCCCGTTCAGTCGCGAGATTGACGCTGGCGGCGTTAACGCCCGGCGTACGCGCCAGCGCCTTCTCGACATGCGACACGCAGGAGGCGCAGGTCATGCCTCGGACGCTGAAATCAAGGCGTTCGCCGCCCGGTAACGGAGTTTGAGCGTTCATACTTGCCGCCTCATTCACAACGCCCTCAATGCGTCAGTTTAAAGCCACCGACGCGTGCGCGCCATATAGGTCCGATAGTCGTCGCCGAATTTCTCAAGAAGATGCCGCTCTTCGGGCTCGATCGCCAGCTTCGTCAGCCCAAAAGCGAGAACTGGCGTCAACAACAGCGTGAAGGGCGAGCCGAGGAAGAGACCAAGGGCAAAGATCAGGGCGACATGCGCGATATAGATCGGATTGCGCGAAAAGCGGAACGGCCCCTCGGTCACGAGAAAGGACGCGGCGCGATGCGGCATGATCGTTGTTTGATGGCGCGAGAGGATGCGAAAGCACCAGACGTCATTGGCCAGCGCGAGGACGACAATGGCTGCGCCGGCGACCTGGATGATAGAGGAGGAGGCGCGATCGATGAGCGAAGCCCCTGTCGCGGCGTCGAGCGCAAGCCCGGCCGCCAAGGTCATCGCCATCAGGATCGGCGGCCAGGGCATACGGGATGGGGGCGCGTTTGCGTCGATCTGCGCATTCATCGCGGCTCCTATCGGTGGAAAACGCTTCTCTTTAGATCGCGGTTGCGGGCGCTCGTTTCAAGTCAGCGCTTGTCAAGTGCGCCCTTGTCAAGTGCAGCTTGACGGCGGTCCTGCAGGCCGTCAAGATCGGCTTGACATCGAATCGCCCCGGACATGCGTGAGCTGTGATGCTGGCCTTGCCTAAACGTAAACTGCGCTGCTCATTCTGCAAGAAGTCCGAGACGCAGGTCGCGCGGCTCATCGGCGGCGCCGCCGGGGGCTATATTTGCGAAGATTGCGTCGGAGTCTGCAACACGATTCTTGACGCCGCGCCTTCGCCGTTCAAAAGCTGGGACGACCTCACCGACGAGCAGCTGTTGACCTCGATCAAGGCGAGCGAGGCCAGCGTGGCGGCGCTGCATTCACTGATCCACGCGCAAGTCGCGGCGCTTCGCAAACGCGAGGTGAGCTGGACGGCGATCGGCAAGGTCCTGGGCGTTTCCCGACAGGCCGCCTGGGAGCGTTTCTCCTGATCGAGCATCGATCCTTCATGCTTGAGCGCTACGCGCAGGATCTTGCGAGCCTCGCCGCGCGCGGCAGGCTGCGCGCGCTCGCTTCGCGCGCCGGACTGGATTTCGCGTCGAATGACTATCTGGCTTTCGCCGAGTCGCCGGAACTCGCCGCGGCCGTGACGGCGGCGCTGGCGCGCGGCGTTCCCGTTGGCGCCGGCGGTTCGCGGCTTTTGCGCGGCAATCATCCGGAGCATGAAGCGCTGGAAGAGGACGCGGCGCGCTTTTTTGGCGCGGAAAGCGCGCTTTATTTCAGTGGCGGCTTTACCGCCAATGAAGCGCTGCTCTCCACGGCGCCGCAGCGTGACGATCTCATTCTCTATGACGCGCTCGCGCACGCCAGCGCTCATGAGGGCATGCGATTGGCGCGCGCGCCGAATGCGAGCTTTCCGCATAATGACGTCGACGCCGCAGAGGACGCGATCTGCGCCTGGCGCGGAAAGGGCGGAGGCGGGCGAATTTGGATCGTCGTGGAAAGCCTTTACAGCATGGACGGCGATAAGGCGCCGCTCGATGATCTCTATGCGCTCGCCGCGAGGACCGACGCCTTTCTGCTGATCGACGAAGCGCATGCGACGGGGGTTTATGGATCGGGCGGGCGTGGACTTGCCGCGCGTCTTGAAGGCGCGGAGAACGTCGTCACGCTGCACACATGCGGCAAGGCGATGGGAGTCGCCGGCGGTCTGCTCTGTCTGCCGCGCATTTTGCGGGACTTCATGATCAACCGCTGCCGGCCGTTCATTTTCGCGACTGCGCCTTCGCCCGTTACGGCCGCTTGCGTGCGCGCGGCGCTCAAGATCATCGAAGCGGCCGACGATCGGCGCGCCGAACTGATGTCGCGCATCGATGTCGCCGGCGCCGAGCTGCGGCGGCTCTGCGCGATCGAACCTTCGGGCTCCCAGATTCAACCGATCATCGTCGGGGGCGATATCCGCGCGACGTCGCTTGCGGCGCGCATGCAGGCGCATGGCTATGACATTCGCGCCATTCGTCCGCCGACGGTGCCGGACGGCTCCGCGCGCTTGCGCATCGCGCTGACGCTCAATACGAGCAAAGATGACGTCGCGCGCATGATCGCGCATCTTGGCGCAGAACTCGCGAGGCTCGAACCATGAACCGCCGCTTCGTGATCGTGGGAACCGATACGGACGTCGGCAAGACTGTCGTCTCCGCCGCGCTCGTCGGCGCGCTCAACGCCTGCTATTGGAAGCCGGTGCAGTCGGGACTCGATGGCGAGACGGACTCGCAGATCGTCGCGCGTCTTTCGGGCGCGGCGGCGGACCGTATTTTCCCAGAAGCCTGGCGGCTGCGTCGACCGGCCTCGCCGCATCTTGCCGCGCGCGACGAGGGCGTCGAAATCGACGCCGCCGCGCTGAATCCGCCGCCATGCGACGGTCCTCTGATCATAGAGACGGCCGGCGGTGTGCTGACGCCGCTCAGCGACCGCGCATTGACCATCGACGTGCTCGAACGCTGGCGCTTGCCGGTCATACTCGTCGCGCGAACGCGCCTTGGCACGATCAATCACAGCCTGCTCACGCTCGAAGCCTTGCGCCGACGCGGAATCTCAATCGCCGGAATCATTTTCGTCGGCGACGCCGACGCCGATGCGCAACATTCGATCGAGACGATCGGCGGCGCGCGCATTCTCGGCCGTCTGCCGAAGCTCGATCCTCTGAATAAAAAGACGCTCGGCGCGGCGTTTAGCGCCGCGATCGCGCGCGACGCTTTCGGGAGCGGCGCGTGAGCGTCGTCACCGACTCGCCGGTCTGGCGGCCGTTCACGCAGCATGCGCTGCAGCCCGGCGCCTTCAAGATCGCGCGCGCCGAAGGCGCCTGGCTCGAAGCCGAAGACGGCGCGCGCTTTCTCGACGCCATTTCGTCCTGGTGGGTGATCACCCACGGCCACCGCCACCCGGCCATCATGCAGGCGATCCGTGAAGAAACCGAGCGGCTCGATCAGATCATCTTCGCCGGCTTCACCCATGAGCCGGCGGAAGCGCTGGCGCGGCGCCTTGTGGCGCTGACGCCGCCGGGACTCGACTACGTGTTTTATTCCGACAGCGGCTCCACCTGCGTCGAAGTGGCGATCAAGATGGCGCTCGGCTTCTGGCGCAATCGCGGGGAGGCGCGCACGCGCATCGTCGCGCTCGAACACGGCTATCACGGCGATACGATCGGCACGATGTCCGTCGGCGCGCGATCGCCTTTCAATGCGCCTTACGAGCCGCTGCTCTATGAGGTCTCGCGCATTCCCTTCCCCGCGCGCGGGCGCGCGCAGGAGACGCTCGACGCGCTGGAGCGCGCCTGCCGCGACCGACCCGCCGCCCTGCTGGTCGAACCGCTCATTCTTGGCGCGGGCGGCATGCTCTTTTACCGCGCCGAGACGCTCGCGGAGATGCAGCGCATCTGCGCGCGTTACGACGTGCTGTTCATCGCTGATGAGGTGATGACGGGCTTCGGCCGCACGGGAACGCTCTTCGCCTGCGAGCAGGCGGGCGTCGTTCCGGACATCGCCTGCTACGCCAAGGGCCTCACCGGCGGCGCGCTGCCGCTCGCCGTCACCATGTGCAAACGCGAAATTTTTGAGGCGCATCTATCGCCGGAGCGCGCGCGCGCCTTTTTTCATTCGAGTTCCTACACCGCCAATCCGATCGCCTGCGCCGCGGCGCTCGCCAATCTCGACGTCTGGGCGACGGGCGAACCCGCCGCCCGCGTCGCGGCGCTGTGCGACATGCAGGCGACGCGGCTTGCGCGCTTTACGTCCGATACGCGCTTCTCCAACGTCCGCCAGCTCGGAATCATCACGGCGCTCGATCTCAATATCGTGCAGGGCGGTTATCTGTCGACGATCGCGCTCGATCTCATGCGATTCTTCAATGCGCGCGGTCTTCTGCTGCGTCCGCTCGGGCCGACGCTCTATGTCTTTCCGCCGTACTGCATCGAGGCGGCCGAACTCGATCTCGTCTATGACGCGATCAGCGAGGCGGCCGATCGCTTCGGCGGATCTGCATAGTGCGATCGTTAGCCTTTGAGTTCGGTGCGCACGCTCTTGCCGCGCCCCTCATCGGCGACGGTATTCTTGCGCGCGAGAAATTCGTCCTTGAGCGCGCGCCGCAAAATCTTGCCAACGTTGCTCTTGGGGAGGCTCTCGCGAAACTCGAAGTAGCGCGGAATCTTGTAGCTCGTCAGCTGTTCATGGGCGAACGCGCGCAACTCCTCGCGCGTGAGGCTCGGGTCGCGCGCCACGATAAACGCCATCGGCGCTTCGCCGGAATGTTCGTGCGGCACGCCGATGACAGCTGCTTCCTTCACCTTGGGGTGTTCGACGAGGACGGATTCGACTTCGTTGGGATAGACGTTGAAGCCTGAGACGAGGATCATGTCCTTCAGTCGATCGACGATCTTGATGAGCCCGTCCGGCGCCATCACCGCAATGTCGCCAGTTTTGAGAAATCCATCGGGGGTCAGGGCTTGCGCGGTTTCATCCGGCCGGCGCCAGTAGCCGCCCATCAACTGCGGCCCCTTGATGCAAAGTTCGCCGCGCTCGCCAAGGGGAACGGGCTCGCCATCGGGCGAACGCACCGAGATTTCCGTCGATGGCACGGGGTAGCCGATCCCGCCGGTGAATTCGGCGATCGTCGGCTTGTTGATCGTGACGATCGGCGACGTCTCGGTCAGCCCATAGCCTTCAACGATCGGCTTTCCCGTCAAGGCCTTCCACTTTTTCGCCACCACCTCCTGAGTCGACATGCCGCCGGAGATGGTGAGAAGAAGGTTGGAGTAGTCCACCGTGCGCGCGGCGGAATGGTCGGCGATCGCCGCGTAAAGCGTGTTGACGCCGGAGAACAGGGTGAACTTCGATTTGCGCAGCGTCGCAATCAGTCCCTTGATGTCGCGCGGATTGGCGATCAGCAGACAGCTGCCGCCCGTCTTCACCACAAGCAGCAGGCACGCCGTCAGTCCGAAAATATGGTAGAGCGGCAGCGCCGTCACCATGATCAGCGGCTTGTTTCCAAGATAAGGCTTCAGCCAGGACCACGACTGTTCGGCATTGGCGGCGACGTTGCGATGCAGAAGCATGGCGCCTTTGGCGACGCCGGTCGTGCCGCCGGTGTATTGTAGAAAAGCGACGTCTTCCGGCCCGATTGGCGGCGGCTTAAGCGTCTCCTCGCCGCCCGCCTGCAACACATGCGCGAAGCCGACGCAGCCGGGCAGCCGATAGGCGGGGACCATGCGCTTGATCCAGCGCGAGACGAAATTGACGATCAGTCCGCGCAGACCCATCAGATCTCCGGGCTTCATGATCACCGCACGTTCGACTTTCATGTGCGGCCAGGCGGCGGCCGCCGTATGCGCGAAGTTTTCGAACACGAACAAGAAGCGCGCGCCGGAGTCGTTCAGCTGGTGCTCGAGTTCATGCGGCGTGTACAGCGGATTGACGTTCACGACGACGCCGCCGGCCAGCAAGACGCCAAAGAGCGTCGCTGGATAGGCGAGGACGTTGGGCGACATGATCGCGACCCGATCGCCTTTTCTTAATCCGCGCGTCTGCAGCCAGGCGGCGACGGCGACCGCCGCGCGGCCGAGCTCCTCGAAGGTGAGCGTCGCGCCGAAACTCTCCATCGCGGTCCTGTCGGCGAATTCCGCAACGCTCGCGTTGAACATATTGACCAGCGTCGAATAGGACGATTCGGCGATGTCGGCCGGGACGCCAGCGGGATACGAAGAAAGCCACGGCCGCTTCGCGTAGGGGTCCTCTCGGTGTTGTTCCGCGCTTGTCATGTCGTCCTGGACCTCCGCGAGGCGGCGGCGATCTCGCATTGCGAATCGTCTGCTCCGCCCATGTGCTTTTATTCAAGATAGCGCGTCTCGCGTCGAATGAGGCCACTCCTGCCGCAATCATTATGTTGCGTCGCGAGCGGCGTCACGCCGTCCCGGGTGGCGCCGGCCCGAGGCCGAAGAGCAGCGAAACGCCGAGCGCCAGAACGAGAACTGCGGCGATGAACTCGCCGCCACGGGCGATGATGACCGCGCGCCGTGAATCCTTCGCGCCAAACCGCACCGCGGCGCTCTTGGCGTAAACCGCCGTCGCGGCGAGGGCGCCCGTCGTGATCGCCGTTCCCGCCGACATGGCGATGACCGCCCCGGCGCCGGCGGCGAAAAGCCCCTGCGACAGGGTGAAGACTAGCACCAGAATGGCCCCCGAGCAGGGGCGCAGGCCGGCGGCGACGACGGTCGCGGCCGCGTCGGCGAGGCGAAATTTTGGTCCTCCCAATGTCGAAGGGTCCGGCGCGTGGCGGCAGGTCGCGTCATGCACATGCGTCGGGTCGTCGATGGCCTCGCAGATGAAGCCGCGCGCCGTTGGGGCGATTGCAGGCATGCGGACGGCCGCCGCCAGCGCGTGGCCTTTCACCCAGGCGAGCCGCGCGCCGAGCGCCGCGACCGCCGCATAGCTTGCAAGCTCGATAAGGCGGGTCGCGTCGCTCATTTGATTCGCGGTCGCGCGAAAAAACATCGCGGCGGCGCCGACGACGGCGATCGCGACAACTCCCTGCAGCAGCGCGGCGAGCGCCGCAAGCAGCAGACCGCGGCGCAGCGCCGTTTCATTGGCGAGCATGTAGGATGCAAGCACCGCCTTCCCATGGCCGGGACCGGCGGCGTGAAAGGCGCCATAGGCGAAAGTCGCCGCGGCGAGCGCGAAGAAAGCGGAAGGATCGGTCTTCAGCGCGCGCACGGCCGCGTGCAGCTCAGCGTGGAACTTGCTTTGCCAGGCAAGGATCAGTCCGGCGATTCCTGTCGCCGCCGCGGTCGACTCTTGCGCGCCGACCGCAAACGGATGGCGCGGCGCGCCCCAAGCCGATGAGGCGGCGATCAGGGCCATCGCCGCGGCCGTTACGCCGAGCCAAACCACCCTCTGCCCAATCTTCACGGACAGGCCACGATCGCGCGCGTCGCCAGCTTCATGCCGAAATCGGCTCCCGGCGACATGTTCTGAAAGAACGCTTCGCTCAGTTTCTGGCTTTCATTCGCCACGAGCGGCGCAGGTTCGACGAGACTGAGCGAGCATCCGCCCGGCGCTCCCGCGAGCGTTACGGGATCCTTCTTTTCCAGTCCGAAGGAGACGAAATAAGTCGGGTCATAGACCTGAAAGGAGAACGGCTTCTTCGCCGCGATCGGCGTCTGCAGCGGCAGGAAGAAGCGCAGCGTGACGATCTTCTTGTCATTGGCTTCGAGCGTCACATTCTCCGGCTGCTTGAACGCAAGCTTGGCGCTGTTCTGCTTGGCGAAGGTGAAAAATTCGAATTCGGCCAGCGACTCGACGTTCGTCCTGGCGAGCGGCGCGAGTTCTTCCCGGGTGGGCGGCTTGCCGTCCTTGCCGAGCCCCTGTACGGCATAGGCCGAATACATTTCGTCGAATTCCCAAGCATGTTGAACGCCCGCGATTTTTCCGTCGGGCGCGAATATGACCTCGCTGCGCACCGCCACCCAGACATGGGGGTGCGCGAAAGCCGCGCCGATTCCCAACGCCGTCGTCAAAAGGATGAGAATCGAGTTTATTTTCAGCTTCATGCGAGTCTCGCGCTTAGGCGGCGAAGGCGGCGAAAACGCGGCGCAGGCTCCCGCTTCGAGCCTGTGCATGCTAGCAGATCCGTCCTTGAAAAGGCGCTTCCGTGTGGCATAAGGTGGCGGAATAGAATCGGCGCTAGTGGGGCGCCTCTGCGGCGGAAGGCCGCCCAGCTGGGTCTTTGAACCGGATTCGTTCACGGGTTGATCCTTGCTTTTAGCGTGTGAGCGCAAGAGTCCCAAGCGCGCTTCGCCCCGATTTCTCGCAGGAGAGCAGTAATGGCGGACATCGCCGCCGGCGACGCAAAGACCGGCTCCGCCTTTGCCGAGGCGTCGCTCTCCGATCGATTTGATCTCGACAGGTCGCGCGTTCTGATCACCGGCACCCAGGCGATCGTGCGCATGCTGCTGATGCAGAAGGAGGCGGACCGCCGCGCTGGATTGAACACCGCGGGTTTCGTCACCGGCTACCGCGGCTCGCCGCTCGGCGGCGTCGACGCGCAGATGCACAAGGCCAAGGCGCTCTTCGACGCCAATAATATCTTGTACATGCCCGGGCTCAACGAGGATCTTGCCGCGACCGCCATCTGGGGCGCGCAGCAGGCCGAGATGCGCGGCGAAGGCAAGTATGACGGCGTCTTCTCGCTCTGGTACGGCAAAGGTCCAGGCATCGACCGCAGCGGCGACGCCTTCCGCCACGTCAATCTCGCCGGCACGTCGCGCCATGGCGGCGCGCTGGCGCTCATGGGCGACGATCACACCGCCGAATCCTCAACCACCGCGCATCAGTCGGATTATCATTTCGTCGATGTGATGATCCCGATCCTGTCGCCGGCCGGCGTGCAGGAAATTCTCGATTACGGGCTTTACGGCTTCGCCCTGTCGCGCTTCGCGGGCGTGTGGGTCGGCCTGAAGCTCCTCAAGGACACGGTCGAGTCGACGGCCTCGATCGACGGTTCGCTCGACCGCATCCGCCCGATCGCGCCCCCATCTTTCTTCATGCCGCCGGGCGGCCTCAACATCCGACCCGGCGATCCGGTCCTCGCGCAGGAAGCGCGCATGCAGGAGAGCAAGCGCGACGCGATGCTCGCCTTCATCCGCGCCAATCGATTGAACCGCATCATTACCTCCGGCGGCGCCAATCCGAAGATCGGCGTCATCACCGTCGGCAAGTCCTATCTCGACGTGCGCCAGGCGATGGACGATCTTGGCCTCGATGAAGTGAAGGCGAACGATCTCGGTCTGCGCCTTTACAAGATCGCCGCGCCCTGGCCGCTGGAGCCGCAGGGTCTGCGTGAATTCGCCCGCGGCCTCGACCTCATCATCGTCGTCGAGGAGAAGCGCTCGCTCATTGAAGTGCAGCTGCGCGAGGAACTGTACGGCGCGCCGCATCAGCCGCTCTGCATCGGCAAGAAGGACGAACGCGGCGAATGGCTGTTCCCGGTCAAGGGCGCGCTCGACTCCAACGACGTCGCCATCGCCATCGGCCGACGGCTGTTAAAATATCATTCGCTCGACGAGCTGGAGGCGCGCGTGCGCCGGCTCGAGAAGCTCCAGGATCGCCGCCGGACGATGACCGACGTCACCGTTCGCGTGCCGCATTTCTGCGCCGGCTGTCCGCATTCGACGTCGACCCATGTGCCCGAGGGCTCGCGCGCTTATACCGGCATCGGCTGCCATTACATGGCGCAATGGATGGACCGCTCGACAGAGGGGTACACCCATATGGGCGGCGAAGGCGCGAACTGGATCGGCGAGGCGCCGTTCTCGACGCGCAAGCATATGTTCCAAAATCTCGGCGACGGCACCTATAATCATTCGGGGTCGCTCGCCATCCGCTTTGCCGTCGCGACCAACACCAACATCACCTTCAAGATACTCTTCAACGGCGTCGTCGCGATGACCGGCGGCCAGAAGCATGAAGGCGAGCTGACCGTCGAGACGATCGCGCGGCAGGTCGCAGCCGAAGGCGTGCAGAAAATCGCGCTCGTCTCCGATGAGCCTGGCAAATATGCGCCGACGATCGGCTGGCCGCCGGGCCTGACGATCCATCATCGCAATGTCCTCAACGAGGTGCAGCGCGATCTGGCGCAAACGGACGGCGTCACCGTCCTGATCTATGATCAGACCTGCGCGACGGAAAAGCGTCGCCTGCGCAAGCGCGGGCTGATGAATGATCCGGATTCGCGCGTCATCATCAACGAACTCGTGTGCGAGGGCTGCGGCGACTGCGGCACGGCGTCGAACTGCGTCGCGGTGCAGCCGGTCGAAACCGAATTCGGCCGCAAGCGGCGCATCGACCAGTCCGCCTGCAACAAGGACTTCTCCTGTCTCGAGGGGTTCTGCCCGAGCTTCGTCACCGTGCATGGCGGGCGCATGAAGAAGGCGCCGCTGCCCTCGACGCAGGACGACGGCGGACTGCCGGCGTTGCCGGAGCCTGCGATCGCCGAGATCGGCGCCGTCCCTTATGGCGTTCTCATCGCCGGGCTTGGCGGCACCGGCGTCGTCACGGTTTCCGCCATTCTCGGCATGGCCGCGCATCTCGAGGGCAAAGGCGTCGGCGTCATCGATATGGCGGGGCTCGCGCAGAAGGGCGGGGCGGTCTATTGCCACGTGAAGATCGGCCGCACGCCGGCGGACGTTCACGCCATCCGCATCGCTGCGGGCGAAGCCGATCTTCTACTTGGCTGCGACCTCGTCGTCGCCGGCGCGAAACAGGTGCTCGCCGCCGTCGAGCACGGCAAGACGGCGGTGCTCGTCAACAGCGCCGAAGTGTTCCCCGGCGATATCGAGCGCAATCCCGACTTCGTGCTGCCGTCGGAAGAGATCAAGCAGGCGATCCGCCGCGCGGGCGGGCCGGAGTCGACCTTCATCGACACCACGGCGCTCGCGCAGGCGCTGCTCGGCGACTCGATCGCCGCGAATATTTTCATCCTCGGCTACGCGTGGCAGAAGGGCTATCTGCCGCTGTCGGAGGCGGCGATCCTGCGCGCCATCGAACTGAACGGCGAATCCGTGCCGATGAATCAGTCGGCCTTTCTGTGGGGCCGGCGCGCCGCGCATGATCTGAGCAGCGTGCTCGCCACCGTTAAGTCGCTGCGCCAGCCCAATGGCGATCGCGGGAAAGCGAAGACGCTCGAGGACATCATCGAACGTCGCGCGGCTTTTCTCGTCGGTTATCAGAACGAAGCCTATGCCGCGCGTTATCGCGCCCGAGTGGAACAGATTGCGCGGCTCGAATCCGCGCGCGCGCCGGGTTCCCGCGAATTGACCGAGGCGGTCGCCCGCTATCTCTTCAAGCTAATGGCGGCGAAAGACTATTATGAAGTCGGACGGCTTTACACGGACGGCGCCTTCCAACGTCAGCTTAAGGAAACTTTCGAGGGCGATCTTCGCCTCGAACTGCATCTTGCGCCCAACTTCCCGTCCCTTCAGCGCAAGACCGACTTCGGCGGCTCGCGCAAGATCACCTTCGGTCCCTGGATGTTCAAGGTGCTGCGTCTGTTGGCGCGGATGAAGAGCTTGCGCAACACCTGGTTCGACGTGTTCCGCTTCGACCACGACCGGGTGGTCGAGGGCAGGTTGCTGAAGGATTACGAAGCGCTGCTTGACGAGTTTGCCGCTTCGTTGACGCGGGAAAACCATGCAAGCGCCGTCGCGCTGGCGCGCGTGCCCGAATACATCCGCGGATTTGGCCACGTCAAGGCGCGTCACATCGCGGCGGCGGACGCCGAGCGCGAGCGGCTCATGGCCGAATATCGCCAGCCAAGCGCGGTGAAACTCGCCGCCGAGTGAGCGCCGCTCTGAATGATGCGGTGATATAAAGCCCAGTGGCCGGAGCTTCCGGGCTGTCATTCCCGGCGGACCGAAGGTCCGACGGGGAATCCAGTATCGAGATAAGGTCTGGATTCCCGATCGCGCTTCCGCGCGTCGGGAATGACATTCGTGAAAACTTCGACTGGGTTGTTGTGACGCGCGTGAATGGATTGATGGAATTCGGCCCGAAGGGTGCGGACTCGGCATGCTCTCATTCGTCCGCGCCGACGGAGCGCCGCCGCGCGCTCGTGCTCGGCGGCTCGAGCCAAGCGCGCGCGCTTGCGACGCGTATCGCCGCCGACCCGCATCTTGCAGGCGTCATCTCGCTCGCCGGCCGCACCAGCGCGCCGATCGCGCATGATCTGCCCACTCGCGTCGGCGGCTTCGGCGGCGTTGAAGGATTGACGCGCTATCTCATCGAAGAGCGCATTTCGCATGTCGTCGACGCGACGCATCCCTTCGCCGCGCGCATCTCCGCCAACGCACGCGCCGCCTGCGCCGTCGCCGGCGTGCCGCTGCTCGTCCTGACACGCCCGCCATGGGTCTCGTCGCAGGGCGATCGCTGGATCGACGTCGACGACAACGCCGCAGCGGTAAGCGCGCTCGGCGCCGCGTCGCGCCGGGTCTTTCTCGCGATCGGCCGGCAGGGCGTCGCCGATTTTCGCGCCGCGCCACAGCACGACTATCTCTTGCGGGTGATCGAACCGCCCGACTCCGATGACCTGCCGCCCTCCTGCGAGGTGATCTTCGGTCGCGGTCCCTTCGCGCTCGAAGATGAGATCGCGCTGATGCGCGAGGGGCGCATCGAGATCGTCGTCACCAAGAACAGCGGCGGCGCGCTCGCCTACGCCAAAATCGAAGCGGCGCGGATGCTCAGGCTTGACGTCGTCATGATCGCGCGTCCGGCAAGCGCGGACGCCGCGACGACGCATAGCATCGACGCGGCGATGGCTTTCCTCGCTTCATGAGCCGCACGCTGATGATCCAAGGCACGGGCTCCGACGTAGGCAAGTCGCTGCTCGTCGCCGGGCTCGCGCGCGCCTTCGCCAATCGCGGCGTCAGGGTCGCGCCCTTCAAACCGCAGAACATGTCGAACAACGCCGCCGTGACGAGCGACGGCGGCGAGATCGGCCGGGCCCAGGCCTTGCAGGCGCGCGCCGCGCGGCTTACGCCTCGCATCGACATGAATCCCGTGCTGCTCAAACCGCAAGGCGCCTCGGGCGCGCAAATCATCGTGCAGGGACGCGTCGTCGGCCAGGCGAAGGCGCGCGATTACCAGGACTTGAAGCCGCGTCTGATGCAGCCTGTGCTCGAGAGCTACGCGCGGCTGAAAGCGGAAGCCGAGCTTGTCATTGTCGAAGGCGCCGGCAGCGCCGCCGAAATCAATCTTCGCCAGAACGACATCGCCAATATGGGCTTCGCTCGCGAAGCCGACGTTCCGGTCGTGCTGGTCGGCGACATCGACCGCGGTGGCGTCATCGCGCAACTCGTCGGCTGCAAGGCGGCGCTCGGCGATGACGACGCGGCGATGATCGAAGGGTTTATCGTCAACAAGTTTCGTGGCGACGCCTCGCTGTTCGACGATGGCCTGCGCTTCATCGAAACGCGGACCGGCTGGCCCTCGCTCGGCCTCGTGCCTTTTTTCGAGGCCGCGGCGCGGCTTCCGGCGGAGGACGCATTCGGGTTGCGCATGCGAAGCCACGATCAGCGCGATGGCGTGGTGATCGCCGTTCCACTGCTGCCGCATATCGCTAATTTCGACGACCTCGATCCGCTGAAAGCCGAGCCCGGCGTGCGCCTGGTCTTCCTCAAGGATGGAGAGCCGCTGCCGCCGGAAACGCAACTCGTCATCCTACCGGGATCGAAAGCGACGATCGCCGATCTCGCGGCGCTGCGCGCCAACGGCTGGGACATCGACATTCTCGCGCATGTCCGCCGCGGCGGGCGCGTCTTCGGCGTCTGCGGCGGCTATCAGATGCTGGGCCGCGTCATCCGCGATCCGCTCGGCGTCGAAGGCGCCGCCGGCGACGCGCAGGGATTGGGTCTCCTCGATGTTGAAACGACGCTGACGGGAGAAAAAACGCTGAGTCCGGTCAACGGTCACGCGCCGATTTTCGACGCGCCGTTCTGCGGCTACGAAATGCATGTCGGCGCAACCACCGGTCCCGACTGCACGCGGCCGGCGCTGCAACTGGCGGATGGGCGTGCAGATGGCGCGATCTCGCGCGATGGGCGTGTGGCGGGCGCCTATGCGCATGGGATTTTCGCGGACGATTGCTTGCGCGCGTCGCTGCTGCGCACGCTTGGCGCGCCGCAATCGTCGCTGCGATACGAGGAGTCGATAGAAGAGACGCTCGACGCGCTTGCAGCGCATTGCGCGCGCCATATCGATCTCGACGCGCTCTGGGAGATGGCGCGATGACGGCGCATTCCGCAATCGGCACGCCGCCGCTCGTCGCGCATGGCGGGCGACTCGACGCTGCGCGCCAACTCTATCCCAACGCGCCGCAGCCCTGGATCGATCTGTCGACGGGCGTCAATCCGCGCGCCTATCCGCTGCCGCCGCTCGCCGATGATGTGTTTACGCTGCTACCCGACGATGACGCTTTCGCCGGGCTCGACAGCGCCGCACGCAAGGCCTATGGCGCGCCCGCCGGAGTCGACGTCGTTCCAGGCGGCGGCGCGCAAGCCTTCATTCAGATGCTTCCGCGCGTTTTCCCGGCCAAACGCGTCGCGATCCTCGGCTTCACCTACGCCGAGCACGCCGCCTGCTGGGCGGCAATGGGCGCGCAGGTCGATACGGTGGAAACATTGGACGCGCTTGCGAACGCCGACGTCGGCGTGATCGTCAATCCCAATAATCCGGACGGACGCGTGGTCGAGCCGCACGATATTTTGTCCGCCGGCACCCAGATGTCGCAACGCGGCGGCCTGCTGATCGTCGATGAATCCTTCATGGATTTCACCCCGGAAGGGAGCGTCGCGCGTTTCGCTCAGAATGAGAGCCTCGTCGTGTTGCGTTCCTTCGGCAAGGCTTACGGGCTTCCCGGCTTGCGGCTCGGCTTCGCGCTCTGTTCGCGTGCGCGCGGGGCGAAACTGCGCGCGGCGCTCGGACCCTGGGCCGTGTCCGGTCCGGCGCTCGCCATCGGCGCTCGCGCGCTTGCGGATGACACATGGCGCGCGAACGCCGGGCGAGCCTGCGCGGGCGACGCTGCGCGCCTCGACGCGATTTTGACGCACGCCGGTTTTCACATCATGGGCGGAACGACGCTGTTTCGTCTGGCGGCGCATCCGCAGGCCTCTCGCTGTTTCACGCATCTCGCCGCGCGCGGCATATTGACCCGAGGCTTCGCCGGAAAGTCTGACTGGCTGCGGTTCGGTCTGCCGCCGAACGAATCCGCCTGGGCGCGGCTCGCCGCGGCGCTGGAGAGCGTCAATGGCGATTGAGGCCCCGAACAAGCCGGCCGAGAAGCCAGCGGATCTGGCGCCCGCCGCAGCCTTCAGCGAGGCCGAGCGCGCGGCGATCTACCGCGTCATTCACGCGCGCCGCGACGTGCGTGACGAATTCCTTCCCGAAGACGTGCCGCGCGACGTTCTGCTGCGCATCCTCGACGCGGCCCATCATGCGCCCTCCGTCGGCTTCATGCAGCCATGGAACTTCATCGTCATCCGGGACGCCGAGAAGCGGCGCGCCGCCTATGCGGCCTTTCAACGCGCCTGCGAAGCCGAGGAACTGGCGCTGGAGCCGGAGCGCCGCTCGCTCTATCGCAGCCTCAAGCTGCAGGGCATCGTGAAGGCGCCGCTCAACATCTGCGTCACCTGCGATCGCGCGCGGTTTGGCGCAACCGGGCTCGGACGCACGCAGCAGCCGGACACCGATATTCTGAGCACCGCCTGCGCTGTTCAAAATCTATGGCTTGCGGCGCGGGCCGAAGGCGTCGGCGTCGGCTGGGTGAGCATCGTCAAGGATGCAGATCTGCGCGAGATCTATAGAATTCCCAAAGAGATAGCCATCGTGGCCTATCTCTGCGTCGGCTATGTCGCGCAGGCCTATAGACTGCCGGAGCTCGAAGCGAAACGCTGGGCTTCGCGTCTGCCTTTGGAGAATCTGATCTTCGAGGACAGCTGGGGAGAACTGGTCGCTTCCACAAACCCGCCTTAAATAACTGAAAGGCTGAGCGCGGCTTTCCTGTGGACTCCTATAGACAACCTGTTAGCGTCACTCATCTTTTGGCGTGATGTTAAGGGTTGGGCGTTAGGAATCCCTGAATTGTCGAAGCTCCATCTCGGGGGCGTCGGAGACGCGAACATGGCGCCGGTTAATTTGGAACAGCTGTTCGAGAAAGACTTCCCCCTCGCCAACAACACCATTCTCACCGTCACGGAAGTGCCAGACTGCGAAGAGCAGCTGCTAAAATTGCTCGAACGCGCCATGCTCCGAGGCTTCGACAATCACGCGCGGCTCACGCAGATCCAGCTGCCGATGGAGCGGTTTCCCGATCTCGATTCCAAGTTCTGGCACGTCCCGATTGAGGATTGCGGCGCGGCCCAGGTGCTGCGCTTCTTCTTCGCGGCGCCACAACCGCCGGCGCACTAGCTAAGCTCCGCTGACCTTTAACGGCGTGACCCGCGCTTGCGCGGGCGCGGCCGGCTTTGCGCGCCGAAGCTTGCTCATCAACAGATAGATCACCGGCGTCGTGTAGAGCGTCAGCGCCTGGCTGAGCAGCAATCCGCCGACGATGGTGATGCCGAGCGGACGCCGGAGTTCGGCGCCGATCCCGGTTGCGAAGGCGAGCGGCAGCGCGCCGAAAATCGCGGCAAGCGTCGTCATCAGAATGGGACGGAAGCGTTCGCGCGCCGCCGCGAGCGCCGCGTCATGCACGGACATGCCGCCGTCGCGCTCCGCTTGCAAGGCAAAGTCGACGAGCATGATGCCGTTCTTCTTGACGATGCCGATCAGCAGCAAAATGCCGATGAAGGCGATAATGGTGAATTCGACATTGAATAGTTCGAGCGACAGCAGCGCGCCCAGGCCTGCCGAGGGCAGCGTCGAGATGATCGTGATCGGATGGATGAGGCTTTCGTAAAGAATGCCAAGAATGATGTAGACCGAAAGCAGAGCGGCGAGGATCAGCGCCGCCATTCCCGCCGCCACCTTGCGGAAATCCGCGACATCGCCTGCGAATTCGGCGCGCAGGCCGCCCGGCGGATTGAGTTCGGCGATCGCCAGTTCGATCGCCGCGACGGTGGCGTCAAGACTGTAGCCTGGCGCGACGTTGTAGGAGATTGTCGTCGCCGGCACGACGCCCTGATGATGAACGACAAGAGGCATCGAGCTGCGCTCGATACGGGCCATCGCGGTGAGCGGAATCTGCTCGCCGGTGACCGAGGAGACATAAATGCCGGCGAGGTCGCGAATGTCCCGCTGACGTTCGAGCGGCGTCTCATAGATCACGCGATACTGGTTGCGCTGGGTATAGACGATTGCATCTTGTCTCTGGCCGAAAGCGCTGTTCAGCGCCGCGTCGATCGCGGCGATCTGCACATTCATTCGCGAGGCGGCGGTGCGATCGATGACGACCTTGGCGCGCAGCCCGCCGCGCTCCTGGTCGGAGGCCACGTCAATGAGTTCGGGCGCCTGCTTCAGGCGCTCCAGCACCTTGTCGCGCCACGTCTCGAGAATCTCGATCGACGGACTCGACAGGGTGAACTGATATTGCGACTTGCTCAGCCGTCCGCCCGTTCGCAGATCCTGAGATGGCACCATGAACACGCTGAGGCCCGGAATTTTCGCGAATTCGCCGCGCAGGCGCGCGATCACATCCTTGCTCGATGCGCGCCGTTCATCTGCCGGCTTCAAGGCCACGAACAGCCGGCCCTGATTCGTCGAGGCGGTCAGGTTGCTGGCGCCGATGAATGAGCCGACATTGGCGACGTCGGGATCGGCGACCAGAACGTCGGAGGCGAGCCGCTGCAAACGCGCCATCTCCGTGAAAGACACGTCGCCCGCCGCCTCGGTCGTTCCATTGATCAGACCAATGTCGTCTTGCGGCAGGCTGCCCTTGGGGATCGTCTGGTAGAGACGCACCGTCCAGCCGATCGAGACGACCACGACAATAAGGGTGGCCCAGGGATGATCGATCACCGGCCGCAGGCTGCGCGCGTAGAGATCGACGATTCGATCGAGACTGCCTTCGATAAGCCGATCGAAGCGCGAAGGCGCCCTTTCCCGAGGCGCCGGCAGGCGCGCGCAGACCATCGGCGTCACGGTCAGGGAGATGATCGTCGAAATCGCAATGGCGAAGGTCAGCGTCCAGGAAAACTCGCGCAGCAGCCGGCCCATCACGCCTTCCATGAAAAGAAGCGGAATGAAGACGGCGACGAGCGACAGGCTGATCGAGACGACGGTGAAGCCGATCTGCTTGGAGCCGACCAGCGCCGCTTCGATGCGACTGAGACCGCGCTCGGCGTTGCTTTGAATATTTTCGATCATGACAATGGCGTCGTCGACGACGAAGCCGACCGAGATCGTCAGCGCCATCAGCGACAGATTGTCGATCGAGAAGCCCGCGACCCACATCGCGGCGCAGGTGCCGACCAGAGAGAGAGGCACGGTGATGCCGGCGGCGATGACGGGCGTCGCGCGGCGCAAAAACACGTAGACGACCATCATCACCAGAAAGACGGAGATCGCCAGCGTGCGCTGAATGTCGTGAATGCTGGCGCGGATGGTCTGGGTGCGGTCGGCAAGCACATCGATCTTGACGCCGCTCGGAATCCACTCCTGAAATTGCGGCATCATCGCTTTGATCTGATCGACCGTTTCGATCACATTGGCGTTTGGCTGCTTGGTGACGATAAGAAGAACGGCCGGCTTGCCGTTGAACCAGCCGGCGGCGTTGCGGTTTTTGACGCCGCGCTCGACCGTGGCGACGTCGCCGAGCTTGACCACCGCCCCGCCGCGCGCTGCGATGACGATGTTGCGATAGTCTTCGGGCGTCGACAGCTGGTCGGTCGTCGCGAGCGTGATCTCCCGCGTATCGCCGCCCAGCGCCCCTACGGCGGAATGGGCGTTGGCGGCGTTGAGCGCATTGGCGACGGCGTCGACGCCAAGCCCCATGGCGGCGAGACGCGCGCTGTCGACCTGGACGCGGATCGCCGGCTGCTCGGCGCCGGCGAGGCGCGCCTCGGCGACGCCTGGAATCTGCGAAACCCGCTGCGCGATCACGGAATCGGCCGCATCGAAAATCGCGCTCGTCGGCAATGTGTCGGAGGTCATCGCCAGCACGAGCACGGGCATGCTCGACTGGCTCGCCTTTCGATAGACGGGCGCCATCGGCAGATCCGACGGCAGGTCGGTGATGGAGGCGTTGATCGCCGCCTGAACGTCGCGCGCCGCCGCGTCCAGCGGCCGTGAGATGTCGAATTGCGCGATGATCTGCGTCGAGCCCAGCGAATTCGCCGATGTCAGCTCGTTGAGGCCGGCGATGCTGGACAGACGCCGTTCGAGCGGCGCCGCGACGGACGCCGCCATGGTCTGCGGATCGGCGCCGGGCCGCGACGCGGAAATGCCGATAATCGGAAAATCCACCGCTGGCAGGCTCGCCACCGGCAGGAAAAAATAAGCGACGGCGCCGACGAGGAAGAGCGCGCTGGCGAGCAGCGTCGTCGCGACCGGCCGCCTGATGAAGGGCGCGGAGACATTCACTCGGCAGCCTCCCGGGCAGGCGGCTTCGGCGACTCGCCGATCGGCTCAAACTCCTTCTCGGCGGTCGGCGGCTCGGCCGGTGGCGAGAGCCGCACACGCAGCCGCTCCACGGCGAGATAGATGACCGGCGTCGTGTAAAGCGTCAGCGCCTGCGACAGCAGCAGGCCGCCGATGATCGCGACGCCTAGCGGAATGCGCAACTCGCTGCCCGGCCCATGCGAGAGCGCGAGCGGCAGCGCGCCAAAGAGCGCGGCAAGCGTCGTCATCATGATGGGACGGAAGCGCAGATGGCAGGCGCGCACGATCGCCTCTCGCGCCGAGAGTCCGTCGTCGCGCTCGGCGTCCAGCGCGAAGTCGATCATCATGATCGCATTCTTCTTGACGATGCCCATCAGCAGAACGACGCCGATCAGCGCGACGATGGACATCTCAATTCGAAATAAGAGAAGCGCGAGCAATGCGCCGACGCCCGCCGAGGGCAGAGTCGTCAAAACGGTGAAAGGATGGGCGAAGCTCTCGTAAAGAACGCCGAGCACGACATAGATCGACACGACCGCCGCAAGTATGAGCCAGGGCTCGCTCGCCAGAGATTTGTTGAATTCGGCGGCGTCGGCGCTGAATACGCCAAGGATCGACGACGGCATGCCGATCGCGGCCTCCGCTTTGGCGATCATTTTCACCGCATCGCCAAGCGCATAGCCCTCCGCAAGATCGAAGCTGATCGTCGACGCCGGAAATTGGTCCTCATGCGCGACGGTCAGCGGCGCCGAGAGGTTTTCCAGCCTCACGAAACTCGCAAGCGGCGTCTGCGGTCCCCCGCCAAGCGGCGCGACATAGAGCTTTTCCAAAGCCGAGGGATCGCGCTGATATTGCGCGGCGGCTTCGAGAATGACGCGATACTGGTTCGATTGCGTGTAGATTGTCGAGATCTGCCGCTGTCCGAAGGCGTCGTTGAGCACGTCATCGACCATCTGCGCGGTGATGCCGAGCCGCCCCATCTTCTCTCGGTCGATTCGCATAAGCGTGCGCAGGCCGCCGTCCTGCGTTTCGGCGGCGACATTGCGCAACCCTGGGGTCTCGCGCAGGCTGTCGAGCAATCGATTCGACCAGGTCAGCAATTCCTCGCGGTCGGGGGAGGTCAGCGTATACTGATACTGTGACCGGCTCGGCCGCGTCGTGATCTGGATGTCTTGCACCGGCTGGACGTACAGCGCGACGCCGGGGAGTTTTTGCCCCGCGGCCTTCAGCCGGTCCGCAATCTTTTCAGCATTCTCGTGGCGCTCGCTATGCGGGCGCAGCATCACGGTGAGCCGCGCCACATTGGTCGTCGCATTGAGTGGCCCGACGCCGAGCACGGACGTCACCGCCCTGACGTCCGGGTCACGGCGGAACTCCTCGGCGATCTTCGCCTGCAGCGTCGTCATTTTGTCGAAGGACGCGTCCGCCGAGGCCTCTAGAACCACCGACAGCACGCCGGTGTCCTGCCGCGGCAGGAAGCCCTTGGGAATCACAATATAGAGCGCGACGGTGAGCGCGAGAGTCGCGACGGTGATCGCGAGCATGAGCTTCTCGCGCTTGAGCGCCCAGTCGAGCGACACGTAATAACCGCGGTCGAGCGCAAGCGAAAGCGTCTCCAAGCGGGAGGGGCCCCGCGGCGGCGCAAGACGCAGCAGGACCGCGCAGAGCATCGGCGTCAGGGTCAGCGAGATCACCGCCGAGACGACGACGGCGATCGTCAAGGTCAGCGCGAATTCGCTGAACATCCGCCCGACAATGCCGGTCATGAACAGCAGCGGTATAAAGACGGCGATAAGCGAGACGGTGAGCGATACGACCGTGAAGCTGATTTGGCGCGCCCCGTCGAGCGCGGCCTGACGCGGCGCTTTGCCTTCCTCGATATTGCGCACGATGTTCTCGATCATCACGATCGCGTCGTCGACGATGAAACCGGTGCCGATGGTCAACGCCATCAGCGACAGATTGTCGAGCGAGAAGCCCGCCGCCCACATGATCGAGAAGGTGGCGATGATCGAGAGCGGCAGGCTGACGCCGGCGATGATCGTCGCCCGCCAGCTGCGCAGAAACATCAACACGACGAGCACGACGAGCGCCGCGGCGATGACGAGCGTCAGCTGAACCTCGAAAATCGAGGCCCGGATCGTCACGGTCCGGTCATTGACGATCTCAAGAGACATGCCGGCGGGAAGCGCCCGCTGAATTTGCGGCAGCTCCTTCTTCACCAACTCGACGGTATTGATGATATTGGCGCCGGGCTGTCGCAGCACGTCGAGAACGACCGTCTGCTCGCCATTGTGCCAGCCGCCAACCCGGGAGTTCTCGAGCCCGTCGACAACCTGCGCAACGTCGCGAAGCGCCACCGGCGCGCCATTGCGCCACGTGACGATGATGTCATTGTATTGACTGGCGCGCAGAATCTGGTCGTTGGCGTCGAGGGTATAGGACTGCCGCCTGCCGTCGAGCGAACCCTTGGCGCCGGCGACGTTCGCCGCGGCGACGGCGAGGCGCAGCTCCTCCATGCTGATGCGATTGGCGGCGAGCCGGCCGAGATCGGCCTGGATGCGCACGGCGGGGCGGACGCCGCCCTGCACCGACACGCGCCCGACGCCTGTGACCTGCGAGAGCTGCGGCGCGATCAAGGTGTCGGCCCGATCGCTCAAGTCCCGCAGCGTGGCGGTCTTCGAACGCAGCGTCAGCGTCAGGATGGGCGTATCCGCAGGGTTCACCTTGGCGTAGACCGGCGGATAGGGAAGGTTGCGGGGCAGCGTCGAGGCGGCCGCGTTGATCGCCGCTTGAACGTCTTGCGCGGCCGCGTCGATGTCGCGATCAAGGTCGAACTGCAGCGTGATCTGCGAAAGCCCGAACGAGCTTTGCGACGACATGCTGGTCAGCGACGGAATCTGGCCGAACTGCCGTTCGAGCGACGCTGTCACCAGTGAGGCGATCGTGTCAGGGTTGGCGCCCGGAAGCTGCGTCGTCACCTGGATCGTGGGAAAATCGACCTGCGGCAACGGCGAGACGGGAAGCCGCAGATAGCCCATCACGCCAAACAGCAGCACGGCGAACGCCAAGAGCGACGTCGCCACCGGCCGATGGATGAAGGGCGCCGAAACGTTCATCTTCTTGTTCGATTACCTCGCATCGCAGGCGCAGGCGCTTCGCTGGGCGCGCTGCGCCGGTCTTCGGCGCCAGGGTCGTTTTTTTCGGCGTTGGCGGTTTCCGGCGCATTCATGACGCGCACTTTCGCGCCATCCGACAGCCGCGAAAAGCCGCTTGTGATCAAGACGTCGCTGGGCTCGAGCCCCGAAGTGACAACGGCGATCGTCTCATCTTGCCGGCCGGTCGTCACCGGGCGCATCGTGGCGACGTTATCGGGCCCCACGACATAGACGAAGGCGCCGCTCGGCCCGCGCTGCACGGCCTGACTCGGCGCAACGAGGACGTTCTTCATCGTATCGAGCATCAGCCGCACATTGACGAACTGGCCGGGCCAGAGCGCCAGGTTCGGATTGGCGAAGGTCGCTTTCAAACGCACCGTGCCTGTCTGCTGGTCGATCTGATTGTCGATGACGGTCAGCTCGCCGACTTCGATCGGCGTGGCGTTGTCCGGACCGAGCGCCGAAACCTTGGCCTTTCCTTGAGCCTTCTGCACCGCCGGCAACGCCTGCTGAGGCAATGTGAACACAACATAGATCGGCTTCAGTTGCGTGATGACGACAATGCCGGTCTGGTCGGAGGCGTGCAGAATATTGCCGACATCGACGAGGCGGATGCCGACGCGTCCGTCGATCGGCGAACGGATCGTCGCATAGTCGAGCGTGGTTTTGGCGTTGTCGATCGCCGCTTTGTCGGCGCGCACCAGCGCTTCAAGCTGGGCGACGGACGCCTTTTGAGTGGCGTGTTGCTGCTTCGAGGCGTAGGCGCCGACGAGAAGTCTTTCGTAGCGCGCGAGATCGACGCGAGCGTTGGCGAGATTGGCTTCGTCCTGCGCTCTTTTGGCCACCGCCTGATCATACTGCGCCTGATACAGCGCCGGATCGATTTCGGCCAAAATGTCGCCTTTGCGGACGTCCTGTCCCTCCGTGAAGGCGAGGCGTATCAGCCTCCCGTCCACCTGCGTGCGGATCGTCACCGTATTGAGCGCCTGCACGGTGCCGACGGCGTCAATGGTCACAGGCACGTCGTCGAGACGCGCCTTGGCTGCGGTGACGGTGACGGTCCCCTCGCTGCGCCCGCCGCCGGGACGCCCGGCGACCGGGCCCTGGTCCTTGGCCGCGAAGCCAGGAAGCCTGCCCGTCTGATACGCCCACGCAAGGGCCCCGACGAGCGCGAGCGCGCCGGCGGCAAGCAGCACCCTTCGGCTGATGCGGCTCATGGCCAAGGTCCTCTGTCGGCCTCATAAGCGGCGTTGGAGCGCGTGATCTCGATTTCGCGCGTCGTCGGCGACCAGCCGCCGCCGAGCGCCTGATACAGGCTCGTCGCCGCCTGGAAGTGGGAGAGACGCGCGATCGCGAGCTGATCCTCCGTCTGAAAATACGTCGTCTGCGTCTGCGCAAGCTGCACGATATCGATTGTCCCTTCCCGCAGACGCATCTCTACGGCGTCCAATGCGCGTCGAGCCGCGGAGACGGCGACGCCCAGGAGCTTCATCTGGCGGTCCGTTTCGCGTATTGCAATCAGCGCGTTCTCAGTATCGGACAGAGCGGTTAGAATCTGCTTGCGATAAAGCGCCGCTAATTCGGAATATCGGCCCTTCTGCAGATCATATTGGCCCTGCAGGTTCCAGCCGTCGAACACGGGCTGCGTGAGCGAGCCGGCGATCTGCCAGGCGATCGCGTCCGGCCTCATAATGAGCGTCGACAGCATCGAACTCTGGAACCCATACAGCCCCGTCAGAGTCAGGGACGGAAAAAAGGCCGCCCGCGCCTGCAGCACCGAAAATTCCTGGGATGCGAGGCGCGCTTCCGCTTCGGCGACGTCTGGGCGGCGCAGCAGCACTTCAGAGGGCAGCCCTGGCGCAATCTGCGGAAACTTGAGCTTTACGAGAGAGCCGCCCTTTACAGTCATGCTTTCGGGGGTCTGTCCCAGCAATACCGCAAGGTTGTTGCGCGTCTGGCGCAAGGTCTGTTCGAGCGGCGGGATCGTCGCGCGCTGTTGAGCCAGTATCGTTTCCTGCTGCGAGGTGTCGAGGACGGTCGCCGTCCCGGCTTCAAGCCGCGCGTTGATGGCGTCCATGACCCCTTGCGCGATCGCGACGTTCTGATTGGCGATGCGCAGACGGTCCTGCGCCGTGAGCACCTGGAAGTAGGCGTTCAGCACGGCCGCGACGGTCGAGATTTCAACAACGTTGCGATCGAAGCGCGAGACATTGGCGAGGATGCGCGCGGCTTTTGAGGCGTTCTCATTCTTGCCCCAAAAATCCACCTCGTAGCTCGCCGTAAGAGCAAGCTGGAAGAAGCCGAAGGTCCGCGCGTCGAAGCCTTGCTGCGATCCTGTGCTCGACGTCGAAGGATTAAAGCCGGTGCTTGAGGAGCCCACGTTGATCGTCGTGCCGGGAACGCGCGTGGAGCGAGCGATATCGGTCATGTTAACGGTTGGAAACAGCGCAGCGCTCGAGACCCGCGCTTGAGCGTCGGCCTGAGTGATGCGGGCGATTGCGGCTGCGATATCCTGGTTGTCGTCGAGCGCGCGCTCCACGAGTTGGGTCAGTTCCTTCGAACCAAATTTGGCGGCGAAATCCCGCCCGCCGGCGATGGGAGGCTGTGGCTGCGGCTTCGCTTCCCGAAATTGCGCGGGCGGCGGGGCCGAGAGATCGGGCTTGTCCCACTCCAGATCACAGCCGGCGAGCGCCGCCGCGAGCGTCGCGGCGGCCGCCAGCGCTGGTCGAAAAGAGCGAGACAGAGCGGGCGCGATCAAGTAGCAGACGTCTCCGGAGGGACCGCGGGAACGGCCGCGTGCGTCCCCTTCCTTAAGCGTCGGCGAAGGCGCCGGGAAGGCCTCTCGCTCGTCTCTGCGGCTCGCTTTCGCTCGTCCGAAGACCTGACGAGCAGCGAGTTGCGGGCCTCGGAGCGGCGGCGGGGAGGCGCGCGCTGGCCGTCAACGCGCGAAAAGCTGTGAGTTCTAAGCTCGCGCGGCGCGCCGCGACGGTCAAGTTACGTATCGGTAAGGACCGAATGCCGCGCGCCCATCACGCCGCTATTCCGCTGGAGGGGCTGTCGTCTTGCCTTTTGCCGGTTTCGCCGCCTTGGCGGCAGGCTTCGTCGTCTCCTTGGCCGCTGGTTCGTGGGCTGCGGGTTTCGCGGCGGCAGGCTCCTTCGCGTCCGGCGCGGGCGCGGCCGTTTTGGCGGCAGGCTGTCCGGCGGGCTTGGCGTCGGCCGCCGGCTTGGTCGGGCCGGAGACTTTCGTCCAGGTCTCGCTTTGGCACAGGAACGAGACCAGGCAGCCGGTCATCGTCAGCGTCGTCGGCGAGTCGAGCGCGATCTTGCCGATGTAGGTCTTGCCGCTTTCGGGATCATTGATCTCGCCCTCCCAGTGGTTGGGCGTTGTTTTTGCGGCGTTGCGCAGGACCTGAGGCGCCGGCGAGCCATCTGGCATCGCCTCGATGCCCTTGGCGCAAAGCTTGCCCGAGCAGTCGTAGAATTCCAGCTTGTCGTTCGGATGTCCTTCGCGAACCCAGACGCCGTAAACGCTGTCGGCGGCGTACGCCGCCGTGGGGGCGCAGAGGGCCGTCGCCATCGCGATGCGTAGAAATGCTTTTCTCATGACGCGGGACCTCTGTTTCGGTTGCAATGAATACGATTCGCTCAACGTAGCGAACGGCGGAACGCCGACTCCGTCAAGCCACGTCCCCCGCATCCGTCGGGGGGGCGCGCGGCGGGCCAAGAAACGCCGGCACGATAATGAAGGCGGCGAGCAATGTGAAGAACAGCGCAATGGCGAGAAGTTGGCCCATGCTCGCGGTTCCGGGATGGCTCGACAGGATCAAGCTGCCAAATGCGGTGCCCGTCGTTAGAGAACTGAAAAAGATGGCGCGAGTCAGGCTAGACGCCAACATGTCGACGACGCCCTTTCGCCAAGCGATGACATAATAGATGTGGAAGGCGACGCCGACGCCGAACATCAGCGGCAGCGCAATGATGTTGGCGAAATTAAGCGACATGCCGAGTAAGTCTGCGGCCTGAAGGCTCATGATGCCGGCGAGAACCAGCGGGCCCAGCGTCAAGGCGACGTCGAGCGGATTGCGCAGCGCCACCGCCAAGATGATGAAGATCGCGATAAAGGCGTAGAGTCCAGCTTCGAGAAACGCGCGCGTAATGGTCTTTTGCGCTTCCGACACGATCACCGGCGGACCGCTCGCGTCCGGCGCGATGGCTTGCATCGCTTGGGCGAATTCGGTCATGACGACGCGGTCATTGCTGTCGCCTTTGGGCGTCACCTCGACGCGCACCACGCCGGTGTCGGAAATCCAGTCGCGACGCAAATCCTCGGGCAGCGTGTCGATCGTCACGCGCTGCGCTTGCAGCGCCTGACGGATTTCGCCGAGCATCTTGTCGAAGCCGCCGAACACCGCCTGGCGCGCGGCCGCGCGCGTCTCCGGGCTCGCCTTGGCGAGAGCGTCGAGGTCGTTGGCGAAGCGCGTCACGGCCGGGATGGGCTTCTTCGCCGTCGCGCGGCGCAGCGCCTTGGCGGCGTCCGTCAGCGCCTTGACGGTCTGGGCGTCGCTTGGCGGTGATTTCTGCTTGGGATTCAGCACGCCGCGTAATTGCGAAACCGCCATGTCGACGAGGGCGAGCTTGTCGTCCTGGTCCTTGGGGACCAATGAGTCGATCGAGTCGACGTGATCGACTTGAGGCAGCGCCTCGATCTTCTTTTCCAGTTCGCGCGCGGCGTCGATCGAGGGCGCGAGCACCTCGATCTTGTTCGGCGCCGTCTTGGGGTCCTTGGAGAGATCAAGAAAAGTCGCGACCGATTCCACTTTCTGATCGCGCAGGTTCATCGGATTGGAGTCGAAGGTCAGATGCATCAGCGCCGGCATGCCGGCGAGCACGACGATCGCCGTGGCGATCAGCACGAAGGCGCGGTGATGCGCGATCCAGTGGTCCACGGCGGCGAGCGAGGTCGTCGCGATCGGCACATGCTCCGCGCGCGGGCGCAGCAATTTGATCGCCGCCGGCAGGAAGGTGAGGGTCGCGATGTAGGCGACGATCATGCCGACGCCGGCGATGAGTCCGAGTTCCGACACGCCGCTGAACGAGGTCGGCAGAAAGCAGAAGAAGCCCGCGAGCAGCGACACCGCGGCGAGCGTCAGCGAACTGCCGATGCCCCGAGTCGCTGAAAGCAGCGAGCGTTCGAGATGGTCGTCGCTGTGCCGTTCTTCGCGATAGCGGGTCGCGAACTGGATTCCGAAGTCGACTCCAAGCCCGATGAACAGCGCGGCGAAGGCGACCGAGATCAGGTTGAAGCGGCCGATCATCAATATCCCAAGCCCCGACGTCATGGCGAGACCTGCGAGCAGGGTGGCGAGGACGGCGAGAATGAGCTTTGGCGAACGCAGCGCGGCGAACAGAATGAGCGTCACCACGGCGAGCGTGCCAACGGTGTTCAGGGTCATGTTTTCCGAGATGGTGGCGAATTCGTCGTCCGCGAGCGGCACCTGACCCGTCAAGCGCAGCTTGACTCCGTGTTGTTCGTCGAGATGCAGGTCGGCCGCCGTCTGTCGCACCAGCCTGATCGCGTCGGCGCCCGGCTCAAGGTCGGAATAATTGACGACCGGCTTGGCGATCACGATGCGTCGCTTGTCCATTTCAGGCGCGGCGGGCGCGCTGCCGCCTGACGCCAGCAGCTTGCCCCAGTCGACCTCCGCCTGCTTTCCAGCGAGCGCCTGTTCAATCCCGGCGGAAAACTCCTCGACGCCGCTGATGTACATTTTCATCGCGCGGTCGCTGCCGGAAGCGGACTTGAAGTTGCCGACGAGCACGCTCGCCAGGCCGCGCAAACTTGGATCTTCGGCGAGCGGTTGGAGAACGTCGCGCTGACCGATCATCACGCCGACATTTTTTTCGATGTCGGAGACCGGCAGGAACAGCAGGCCGTTCTTGCGGAAATATTCGTGCTCGTCCGGGCGCCATACGCGCGACAGGAGAGGCTTGTCCTGCAGCGCCGCGTTGAGCCGCTTCGCGGCGTCGTCGGCCTCTTCGCTGGTTTTGCCGTCGATGACGATGACGATGACGTCGAGGAGGTCCGGGAAGGCTTTGTAGAGCGCCGCTTCATTCTTTCGCCAAGGGATATCTGGCGAGAAAAGATTTCCGGTGTCAGTATCGATGGCGAACCGCTCAGCGGTGACATAAACGCCCCCCGCCGTCAGGCAGAGAGTGAACAAAACCACTGTCCAGGGCCAGCGGAGACAAAAGGCGACCAGCTTTTCAAGCATTCCGTTTTTTCCCGCCTTCTGGCGTAAGACCTAATATGAGCGGGAACCGGCGCTCTTCGGTCGGGTTCCTCTATACAAGCGCGCTGCGCGACCACCAAGGCGGCTTACGCCGAAACCTTAATGGCGACGCGATGCGTCAATTTGACGCCGCTGTCGTCATAAATACGTCAGCCACCAGAGATCGCGGCGTCGACGCTTCACCTCCGCAAACCAGCGGCACAGCGGGTACAGCGCCAAAACAATCAATATCCACGCGACGTAAGCGCCCGCGAGCCCAACGCCGAATTCCGGCGGCGGCCCCCCGCTCTTTGCCCAGGCTGCGACGTCCTCCAGGGAATAGCCGCGCGCGAAGGTGAGCGCCAGCGCCGCGAGGGCGCCGACGTAAAGATGCAGGACATAAAAGAACAACGGCGTGCGGCCGAAGACCGTCAGCGCGTCGCCGATTCTTTTTCCGGCGCGCGCCAACACGGGCAGCGTCAACGCGGCGCCGCCAAGCGTCACCAAGAGATAGAGCAGCGAGGGCGGATATTTCGTGACGTTGAGAAAGGAGAGCAGGGTGAAGACGGAGTCACGCTGCACGCTCCAAGGCCGCGGATCGCCATAGAGATTGGAGAAGCGCAGCACGACAAAAAGCGCTAGCGCCGCGCCGCCAGCAAGATAAAGCGTGCGGTCGCGCAGTATCGCCGGCTTGAGGAACAGCGGCCCGAGTCCGTAACCCAGCGCGCCGACGCCGATCCAGGGAAGCGCCGGATAGAGGACGCCGCCCGGCACGTCGAAGGGCAGTTTGCCGGGCTCATGCAGCAGAGACCACCACGGTCCAAACGCGCCGAGGTCGGCGGCATGAATCCCATCGAGCAGATTATGGCCGAAGATGATCGTGACGCCGATAAGCAGCACAATTCGCGGCGACAGGCGCGAGAGGGCGGCGAGCGCCACGAGGCTGCAGCCGATCGCCCAAAGCGTCGATAGCTCGATTCGGCCCCAGCCCATGCTCCAGATCGGGCTTATGACGGCGGCGTCGAGCAAGATGAGCCATACGCCGCGCGCGGCCAGAAATCTCGTAAGCGCCGCGGGGTCTTTCACCTTCACGCCGTAGAGATAGGCGCTCACGCCGGCGAGAACGGTGAAGGTCGGCGCGCAGAAATGCGTGATGAAGCGCGTGAAGAACAGAAACGGATAGGTGTGATCGAGATCGGTCGGCGAGAAGCGCATGACGTCCGCGTCGAAGAAATCGCGCATATGGTCGAGCGCCATGAGGACCATGACGAGGCCGCGCAGCCGGTCGATCTCCGGCAGCCGGTGCTCGTCATACAGCGGGTTTTGCGCGCCGCCTATCCGAGCCTGGCGAGGCCAGGAAACAGCTCCAGTAGCCAATAGGACATCTCCTGCACGCCGCCCGTGAGAAATGCGACGCCGGTGAAGACGAGCAACACGCCGACGACTTTTTCGACTTTTCCGAAATGCCGGCGGAAACGCGCAACGAAGGCGAGGAAGCGGCCGAGCGCCAGGCCGGCCCCGATGAAAGGCAGACCGAGGCCGAGCGAATAGGTGGCGAGTAGAGCGGCGCCGAGCGGCACCGTCTCCTGCGTCCCCGCGACGGCGAGAATGGCGGCGAGGATCGGCCCGATGCAGGGCGTCCAGCCGAAAGCGAAGGCAAGTCCCATGACATAGGAGCCGAAAAGCCCCATGGGCTTGGCGATCTCGGCGCGCTTCTCGCGATACAGCAGGTCGACTTTCAGGAGTCCGATGAAGTGCAGGCCCATCAGAATGATGATGCCGCCCGCGACCCAGGACAGAATGTGCATATTGGCGCGCAGCACGCCGCCGAAGGCGCTGGCCGTCGCGCCAAGCGCGACGAAAACCGTCGTAAAGCCAAGGACGAAGAGAATGGACGACAGCAGAATGTCGCGCCGCGCGGCGGAGCGCGTCTCGAGTTCGAGATCCTCCATGCTGACGCCCGCGAGATAGGTCAGGTAGGGCGGCACGAGAGGCAGGACGCAGGGGGAGAGAAAAGACAGTAGTCCCGCCGCCGCAGCAGCCGGGAATGTGACATCCGCCATTAAGGCTCCTCGGTGGGTCGCTCGGCGCGTCTGCCACAGGGCGGGCCGGACCGCAAAGGCTTACGCAAGAAGAAGCCCCGCCGAAGCGGGGCTTTTCTCGGGCGGGCGCCCGTTTAGTTGTTGCGCTGGCCGAACAGGAACAGCAGCGACTGGAACATGTTGATGAAGTCCAGATAGAGCGAGAGCGCGCCAAAAACGCTCTTCTTCTGCGCGACTTCATTGCTGTCGCTGCTGTAATACATGTCCTTGATGTTCTGCGTGTCCCAGGCCGTCAGGCCGGCGAACACCAACACCGCGATGATCGACAGCGCGAACTGCAGGCCGGTCGACTGCAGGAACAGATTGACGAGGCCGGCGATCACGAGCCCCCAGACGCCCATCACCAGGAAAGAGCCGAAGGCCGACAGGTCCCGCTGCGTCATGTAGCCGTAAAGGCTCAGCCCGCCGAACGCCGCCGCGGTAATGAAGAAGACGCGCGCGATCGATACGCCCGTGAAGACGAGCAGAAGCGAGGACATCGACAATCCCATCACCGCCGCGAAAGCGATGAAGAGGTTGCGGGCCGTCGCCGCCGAAATGGCGTTCGCGCGCGCGCCCAGGAAGAAAATGAACGCCAGCGGCGACAGAATCACCACCCAGCGCAGCGGCGTGGCGTAGAGCGTGTGGCCGAAGGACGTCAGTTCGATCGCGCCGGGCGCCACCCTGGCGACGGCGAGCATATAAACGCCGAGCGCGACGAGCCCGGTCACGGCCAAGCCCAACGTCATATAATTATAGACGCCAAGCATATAGGCGCGCAGGCCCTGGTCGATCTCAGCCGTGGTCGGCCGCGCGACCCCGCGCCCGTAGCCGAAGCTGGTGTTGCGGTCGAAGTTGGACATGTGTTCCTCTTGGTCTGTTTGGCCGTTCCGCGCTTCGCGATAGAGAAAGCGCTCCCAGCCTCGCGCTGAATATGGCTCCGCCTCAATTGGGTGGCAAGCTTGCCACTGATGAACTCTTGTTAAGGTGTTTTCACGACGGAAGGCCGGCGGAGAATATTTTTCTGATTTTGGTCAATTTTATTTCGCGCTGCAACATACATTCTCCCCAGCGGCGTTCGTTTGGCTGCCGGCGATTCCAAGGCGCGCCGTGTGAAAAGACGGCCGCCATGTTGCGCACCGCGGAAACAGCGGCCGATTGTCGCACCCTTGCTGATGCGCCGGAATCCGCTAACATCAAGCCTCAGGCGTTGTTAGGAGCGACTCCCGAGCGTAAGCCTGACGGGAGTGGTTTGTGCGGCGCGAAGGCAACATTTCTGAGAGTCGCGTGTTCTTGTCACACGAAGACCCAGGAGGTCATCATGCGTGATGGTGGAAATCCGGAAGCGCATCCCGCGCCGGACGTGGGCGAAGATCGCTTCGCGCAGCGGAACGCTTGCCGTTTCGCTAGAGGCCTGCGCCTCGCTGTTTTATCGGCCGCGGCTGTTGTCGTGACGATGGTCGCCGGCGCGCCCGCTCCGGCAGAGGCGCATGGGCGCTTGGGGGCGGCCGAAGGCCGGTGCCGGCTCTTCATTGGGCCGGACATCATGAATTTCACGGGCTATCTGCCGGAAGCGTCCAAGAACGAATTCTGCGAAGACATTCCCGCCACCGGGCCGATTATCATGGTTTTCGATGCGGAGCAGGAAGAGCTGCGCGACATGAAGGTCGAGCTGCGCATCGTCAAGGACATCGGCGGGGAGGAGAAAGAAAACCAGGATCTCCAGGCCGTCACTGTCGCCTACCGGGAACCCAAGAGCTACCCGACAGGCACGATCAATTTCGAACATACGTTCAATGAGCCGGGCTATTTCGTCGGCATCGTCACGGTCACGGGCGATCACGGTGAGCGATGGGTGTCTCGCTTCCCCTTCTCGGTGGGAAAGAGCTTCATGCGCGATCTGCCCGTCTATCTTACGCTCGGCCTCGGCACGATCGCCGCCTTCTTAATCTATCTCGTGCATCGCCGTCGTGACACGACGACCGCGGCTAAGGCGCACAAACCTCCGCCGCCGCCGCCGCCGCCGAGTGCGCCCGATGAGGATCACGGGCCGGAGGCGACTCCGGCTGAGTGATGGCGCCTCGCGTAGGCGTTTGGGAATTGCGCCGGCGCCGATCGCGCCGGCGCATTTTTAGTTTAACGGGTCACTGGTAGGCGCCGCCGCCGTCGATCTGGCGGCCAATCTGCGCAATCGCCTGCTGATAGACCGAAGCTGCATTCCACGCCTGGATCGCGCTGAAATTGCTCTCGCCCGGCTGATAGCCGCCCCCTGCGCGCCAGCCATGGGCGTGAAGGAAATTCGCCGTGGCGTTGAGCGCCGCGGCCGAGTTGTCGAGATTGCCCCCGCCGCCATAGTTGAGGATGTTTTTCGGGAGGAACTGCGTCTGGCCAATTTCGCCATGCATCGAGCCGCGCGCGCTCGGCGACAGCGCGCCCCGATCCACCAATGTCAGCGCGGCATAGAGCTGATCGGTGAAAAAGTCCGAGCGGCGGCAATCATAGGCCAAGGTCGCGACAGCCGACAGCGCGTGCTGATTGCCATGCACCGCGCCAAATCCGGTCTCCATCCCCCAGATCGCGAGAAGGGGCCCCGGCGGCACGCCGTAGCGCTGCTCGATCTGGGCGAAGAGCCCGCCGTAGGAGCGCTTGAGCGCGCGGCCACGCGACACAATGGCCGAGCCGCCGCGCTTGGCGAGGAACTGGTCGAGCGAAAGGCGGAAACTCTTCTGGCCGCGATCGGCGGAAATCGTCGCCGCGTTGTAATGGGTGCCCATCAACGCGCTGATGCCGGCCTGACCTATCCCTTGGCCGCGCGCTTCCTGCGCAAATTCCTGCTTCCAATTGTCGAAGCCCGCAGCCGAGCGTCCACACTGGGCCGCCAGAGCGGGATACGAGATTCCAACAAACGCGAAAGCAATCGAAAATTTGAGGACAGTCCGCATAGTCTGTTTCCTTTTGTTTAAATTTTTGGACTCGCTTCCGTCGTGGCCGTCAGGCGCGGCCGCTCGGCCGCCGCGGCGTTCCAGCTTCTGTCACCTCTTCCCGCTTAGCGAGAGCTTACCCCGAATGGCCGTTTCAGCGCCACCGCCACATGGCGCTTCCACACGGCGCGTTCACACGGAGCGTTCACATGGCGCTTCGTAAGCTCGGCATTGAAGGCCCTGCCGCAGGTGTTCTTGTTGGAGCGACGCTTGCGTTAGGAGGTCGTTCGAGCGCAGATTTCACGCGCCGCGAGCCTGGCCAGGGCGGAGTCTAGCCCAGGATCATTGACGCACGCCGTCAGTCAGCTAGCATCGATCATTCGTGTAAACCTCATGCGTTCCCGGATGATCATCGCTGCAGCCATGAGCGCAGGAGCGGAGCCGGTGAGTGGGGATATGATTTTGCAAGAAATTCTTGAAAGCGATTGGACGCTCGGCGCCTATAAACGCCGTGAAGACGCGCGGCGCAGCAGCGAGCGCGGCTCTTCCGCAGGCGGCGCCGACATCGGCGAAACGCGCCGAGCGCACGATGGATCCGGCAATAATTGGATCGCTGAAGCCTTCAGGCGCCGGCAAGAGGAAGAGCGCGCAAAAGCGGCGAGCCATCAATCCCGTAGCGGACATCCGCATGCGGCGAGCAAGGAAGTTCCCGTCGATAACTGGCTCATCGAAGGCTTCAAGCGTCACCAGCAAGAAGAACGGCGACGAGAAACGATCGCCAGACCTGATGAAGCAGAAGCGCCGCGTGTTGGCGACGACCATCCCATTTCAGATCTGGACTCGTCGCCATCAGATAGCGGCGCCGTGGCGGAGCGCATCAGCCTGTCCGAGGATCAAGGGTCTGCGAACCAAGACGCGGCGACAGGCGCCAATGATGAAGCTTCAGCAACAGCCCTTGTGCCTCTCGTAAGCCGCGACGGCGGAACGGTTCTCGACAAGCCGCCGCGCCGCGCCGGCCGAATCATCATGATCGCCGGTCTGGTCGTTGTTGGCGGTTTGGCTTCGGTCATTGGCGTCAAAACATTGCTCTTTGGCTCTGCCGATTCAACCAAACGCGCAGGCGCGCCGCCGCCGACAAAAACGGAAAATGTCAATCGCAGCCAGAGCGCATTGCCCAAGACCGAGACGAGCGCCCCGGCGGCAAAGCCCATGGAGAAGGGAAGCGCGCCGACAAACGACGCGGCGCCACATCCGAGCAGCGCCGCGCCGGCAGGGCCGAGCGACGCCGCGATCATCGCCGCGCCTCCGGCCGCAACGCCAGAAAGCTCGAAACCCGATCCTGTTGCGCCGGGCGGCGAGCAGGGAAGCAAAGCGCGCTCTCCATCCCAGGAGCGTGAGCAGGGAGACAAGGCGCTCCATGGCAATGAGGCTGCGCCAGCGGCGCCTCTGGCGGCGCCGGCTCCGCGCGCCGCTCCGGAATCCGCCGCGCCTGCAAAGCCGGACAAGAATTCAAATGCCGAGCCCGCGGCCGTGGCGCCGGAAAGATCGCGTGAGCAGATCAGGCCCGAACAAGAGCAAAACGCCTCGGAGTCCAAACGCGGAGCCGTCAATACCGGCGCGGACGCCAAACCCAAGCATCAAGCCAAGGACAGGAACGCCAGCCATCAAACCTCTCGGAAGTCCGACGGCTTCTCCACCTTCCTGAAGCGCACCGCGAATTCGGTTCGCAAGTTTTTCGGACGGCTCGGGGAGAAGCAGTAAACCTTCGTAGTTGATCGACGCAGCCGCCCACAATCGATAGCCACTCGCGGCGCCGTGACCAGTCTTGGCGCAATCGGTTCGGCATCCAGTGCACGTGCCGCGTCAAACGCGCGAACGCCAGAACGCGCCGAACTGCCAGACGAACCCCAAAATTAAATCCACGAGAGAGAGAAGCTCGCAGACGCTGTGAAAGAGCGGCGATGCATGCCCTTGGCGCTTGGAAGTGGACCAGCCGTGCGATGAGGCCCATTTGAGTAGCACGTGGCCGACAGCCCGGTCGGTTCGGCTATCAATCGCGAGCATTCCCGTGAGAACGATCATCGAGCCGTTTCGCATCAAGATGACCGAGGCGCTGCCCATCACCACGCGCAGCGAGCGTGAGGCGTTTCTCGCCAGCGCCTTCAACAATGTTTTCCTGTTGGACGCCGACCACGTCACCATCGACTTGCTGACCGACAGCGGCACGGGCGCTATGTCGGACCGTCAATGGTCGGCTCTGATGCTCGGCGACGAGAGCTACGCCGGAAGTCGCTCCTGGCGGCGCTTCGAGCAAACCGTACGCGAGATTACCAGCTTCAAGCACATTTTTCCCACGCATCAGGGGCGAGCCGCCGAGCGCATTCTGGCCGCGACGCGTCTCAAGAAAGGGAACGTCGTTCCCAACAATGGTCACTTCGACACGACGCGCGCGAACATCGAATATGTCGGCGCGATTGCAACGGATTTGCCGTCGACCGAAGCGCGCGAACTGCATTCTGAGAAGCGGTTCAAGGGAAATATGGACTTAGACAAACTCGAACAATTGATCGAGGCCGAAGGCGCCGGAAACATTCCCTTCTGCATGCTGACAGTGACCAACAACACCGGCGGCGGCCAACCGGTGTCGATGGAAAACGTCAGAAGCGTCAAGGAAATCTTGAACAAGCGCGGTATTCCGCTGATCATCGACGCATGCCGCTTTGCGGAAAACGCCTTCTTCATCAAAGAGCGCGAGCAAGGCTTCGCCGATCGAAGCCTGCTGGAAATTGCGCGGGAAATGTTTTCATTCGCCGACGGGGCGACGATGAGCGCAAAGAAGGACGGGCTCGCAAATATCGGCGGATTTCTCGCCTGCAACAATGATTCATGGGCCGACGACTTTCGTAACCTGCTCATCCTGACCGAAGGCTTTCCGACATACGGCGGTCTCGCCGGCCGCGATCTGGAAGCTATCTCCGTCGGCCTGTTGGAGGCTTTGGAATACGACTATCAGCGCTATCGGCACGCGACCGTCGAATATGTGGCGTCGGCGCTGATCTCGCGCGACATACCAATCGTGCGCCCAGCTGGCGGCCACGCCATATTCATCGACGCGGCCGCGTTTTGCCCGCATTTGAGGGCCAGCGACTATCCCGGCATCGGACTCGTCAATGCGCTTTATCTCGAGGGCGGGGTTCGCGCCGTTGAGCTCGGCAGCGTCATGTTCGGAAAGCCTGCGCCGGGAGGGGGAGAGGAGATCGCAGCGCCGCACGAATTGGTGCGGTTGGCGTTCCCTCGCCGGGTCTATACGCAGAGCCATTTCGACTATCTGATCGAAGTGCTCGACGCCATCGGCCGCCGGCGCGAAGCAATCCCGGCTTACCGGATCACTGAACAGGCGCCATTTCTCCGGCACTTCACCGCCCATTACGAACGGGTCGGTTGAGCCTCGAGCGCTGCGGCGGCAAGTGAGGTACGTGAGGCCGAGCGACTCGGGTCAGGCGGTCGACGATGGGCCGCCCTGAGCGGCTTGAAACTGCTTGATGTCAGTCGCCGAATATTCGCCGCGTGTGTTGCAGTTCGGACACGTCACGCTGAACGTCGCAGGCCCGGATATCTCCAAAGCGCCCGCGCCTGTCGGCTCGGTCAAGATGGCGAAGTGCTGGCGGCACTTTTTGCATGCAAAGCCAATATACCAGCTCCCCGGGATCAGCGCCGGCAAGGCTGCGACTTCGTAAGCGCCTGTGAAGCAAATGCCTTGGGGCATAGTCGGGCTCCTATCTTGTGATTTAATCCATGTAGCGCTGGAAAGGCCCGGTGCGATCCCTACTGCGTCCACTACAAAGTTACAGCATTCCCTACCGTGCAAAGCGAGTAATACCCGTAAAGGGGCGACGCCAACGGCTGATCCGGCCAGTAGGTTCGATAAAGATCGGCGACTGTGCAGCGATCGAAGACGCTCGCCCCGCACCGCGCGGTTTGCTCCGCAAGATTCTCGATCCCGTACGTCCAGGGGGCGCCCATTGCGGCGAATCTCTCGACGACGCTGGTGATTTCAGGATCGCCGGTTGTGTGCTTGATCACGTCCTCAGCCATATAGTCGAAGGACACGGAGCAGCGCTCGATATGGCGCATGAGGTCCGTCAGGATTTGACAAACAAAAGCTTCGTTCAAATACATTGTGTTGCCTTCCCATATGACATGCGTGGGAAGTTTGTAATCAAATCCGTTTCGACCAAGGAGGCCGATCATTCCATCCGTCACATAATCCGCCCCGATATATGTCGTGTTGGGATCGACATTGCTTGCTTTGAGCTTCGCCTGCTTGAACGCCTGAGTTTCAGGAGCGTCGATTTCAAAATAGGCGACGCCTTCGGCCGCGATCCGCTGCGGCCTGGTGTCGAGACCGGCGCCTAGTATGAGGATCTGCCGGCGCCCTTGGTCGATCTGATGACGAAGCCGGTCGTCGAAGTAGCGAGTCCTCAGTCGCACATTGTTCCTGATCGGCGGAAACGACTGGGAAATGCGATCCGCCGCCTCCTTCGTTTCCCGATCGAGGAACAGGTGCACGTAGGGATCACGGTAGAGCGGATGAGCTTCTTTGTTTTCGTCATTGCGGAATTCCGCAACGACAAAAGCGGTGCCAACCACTTTTTGAATTTTGATCATGGGCTCGTCTCGATCGGACTCGGGTTCGGCGCCAGAACGCGTTCCGGCGTTCGTTGAAGGTTAATGCAACTTCTTGGAACTCTTAGCTGCGTCTGCAGGGCGCTATCAAAGGGGAGCGAGCCGGTCACTTTTGAGGATAGCGCTCCAGCAGTTGCGCAAGCGGCTCGGAACTCACCGCATTGGGCGGCGAATAGGGCTCGTCCACGGATGCGACAAGCGATATCGGGACGATCGCCGCCAAAGCGAAAATTGCCTGCGCGAGAAGCTGAGGCCTCGGGCGGTCGAGATGCACGACGGCAATGGCGATCTGCGTGATGAAGGCGATGATGAGGACCGCCGCCCATTTGCGATCGTCGGGAAAGGCCGCCGCAATCGCGAGTCGTTGTTCGCGCGCCGATCGCAAACGCATCACCGTATCGACGAGCGCGCGCTGGAAGGCCGCCTCGATTCTCGCGCTGGCGACCGCGCGCGTGAGTCTGTTCAGCGCGGCCTCGGTTTCCGGCGCTTCTTTGCCGTCTTCCATGGTTTTCCATTCGAGGCCAACGGCGGTTTCCACATAGTCACGCACGGCGCGCGGAATATCGTCCGCGCTGTCTCCGTGATTGCCGGAAAGCGCTGCGAGCGTCGCCAATTGTTCGCGCTCCATGGCGATGGCGCGATAGGCGCTGCGATTTGCGTCCCAGACGTCCTGCGAGAGAAACGTCATCAGCAGGCCAAACAGGGTCGCCGGGACGGCCACGAAGGGCGGCACGACGCCTTTCCAGCTCTGTGCATGGGCGGCGAAGCGCGAGGCGAAGCTGAGCCAGCACAGGAAAAGCGCGACGGCGGCCATGGCGCCTGTGAGCATGAGCGCCATGACGAGCGTCGTCTGCGACATCCAGAATTTTAGAAGCACGTGTTCCCTCGAATCGACAGGTAATGGCGATTGAAGGGCATCATAATCGAGATTCGCCAGACGATCGTACGGGGTTCCTCTCGCGTTCAAACGCGTTACCTTCAGCAAAGCTGATCGTCGATCTGAGTTCGGTAGGCATGACAACCGAGACGGACATTTCCGCCTATGCGAGTTCGATCCTTGAGACCGTGGGCTTGCCGCTGCTGGCGCTCGATTCACAGCTCACGGTCGAGTTCGCCACTGACGCGTTCCTCAGTCAGTTTCAGGTGACGCGCGAGGAGACAGTCGGCCGGCTGGTTTATGAGCTTTGCGACAGGCAGTGGGACATCCCGGCGCTGCGCCGGCTGCTCGAACAAATTGTTGAGCCAAACAGTGCGATCGAGGACTGCCGCGTTGAACATGACTTCGAACGCGTCGGCCGTCGCATCCTGCGGCTCAAGGCCAGGCTCATCCGCAGGCCGGATGAAAAAGATTGCGTCCTGCTGGCGATATCCGATGACACCGAGCGCGAGCGGCTCCGAGATGAACTCGAGGGCCGAATAGAATTCGCCGAGAAACTGATCGACAGCGTTAGTGAAGCGCTGCTGATTCTCCACGGGGACCTCACGGTTCACTCGGCGAATCGGCCCTTCTACCAACTTTTCGGCGGAGATCCGAAGGAGACGGAAGGGCGCCCCATTTACGAGCTTGGCAATGGCCAGTGGGACACCCCGGAGCTGCGACGGCTGCTTGAGGACATTCTGCCTCGCCGACAGAGTTTCGACGACTACCGGATCGAACGCGTGTTCCAAGGGTTTGGTCCTCGGGTGATGCTGCTGAACGGGCGTCGGCTCGACCAGCTTAACCTGATCCTTCTCGCCATACGCGACACGACAGAGCAGCGGACGCGCGAGGCGAGCCGTCTCCTGATCGATCTGAACGACCGTTTGCGCCCGTTGGCGGATCCCATGGCCATTCAGGCTGCGGCGAGCGAAGTCCTGGGCCGGCATCTCGAGGCCAACCAGGCGGCCTATGCGGAGATCGACGAGGCCGGCGAATACGCAACTGTTCAGCGCGACTGGAACGACGGCGCGGCGCCCAGCAACGCCGGGCGCCATCGTCTCGCGAGCTGGGGAGAGCCCCTGATCGCAGACCTCAAGCGCGGCAGAACAATCGTCGTTAGCGACGTCCGCAACGACCCGCGCACAGCGGCGCCTGAGACCCTCAGCTCATTCGAAAGCCGTTCGGTTTCCGCTTTTCTGGCTGCGCCGCTGGTCAAGGACGACCGGCTGGTCGCTGTGGTTACCGTTGATTCGCGGCTACCGAGGACGTGGAGCGCCGCTCAGGCCGCGGTCGCGGAAGATGTCGCCGAGCGGACGTGGTCGGCGATCGAGCGGGCGCGCGCCGAAGAGGCGCTGCGCGACAGCGAGTCGCGGTATCGCCTGCTGTTTGAATCCATTGACGAAAGCTTCACGGTGGTCGAGCCGCTCTATGACGAGGAAGGTCATGCGGTCGACTACCGCTTCCTTGAAGTCAATCCAGCATTTGAGGCTATTACTGGACTGAAGAACGTTGCAGGGCGGAGGGGGCGCGAGCTTGTGCCCAGCCTGGAAAAGGACTGGATCGATACGATCGGCAGAGTCGCGGCGTCGGGGAACGCCGAACGCGTCGTCCGCAGAGCGCGAGCGCTCGGCAAGATCTATGACGCCTTTGTCTTCCGCATCGAGGAAGCGGAAAGCCCAAGAGTCGCCGTGCTGTCGAGGGATGTGACTGAGCGCGTGCGCGCCGAGGAACAGCGCGCTCTTCTCATGCGTGAGCTCAATCACCGCTCGAAAAATATGTTGAGCATCGTGCTGGCCATCGCGCGAGCGACCGCGGGCGATCCAGGACGCGACTTCGAGGAAACGTTTCAAGAGCGCATTTTGTCTCTCGCCGCAAACCAGGACCTGCTGGTCGCCAGCGATTGGCAAGGCGTCACGCTAAGCGATCTCGTGCGCGCGCAGCTCGCTCATCTGGAGGATTTGATCGACGATCGCATCACGCTAAAAGGCCCGCCGCTGACCATCTCGGCCGCGGCGTCGCAATCTTTCAGCATGGCGCTGCATGAGCTGGCGACCAACGCCGTCAAATATGGCGCTCTTTCCAACGCGGATGGCCGCGTCGACATCGAATGGGGCCAGGAGCACGATGGCGAGGGCCGGCGCTTCACGATGAGTTGGCGTGAAACGGAGGGTCCCACGGTCGTTACGCCTGCGCGTAAGGGCTTCGGGTCCACAGTCATTCGCGATATGATCAGACTGAACCTCAGAGGGGATGCAAGGCTCCAATACGACAGCGCAGGCATCGTCTGGGACTTCAACTGTCCGATCGAGAATGTGCTGGAGTCGACGGAAGCTTCCCGAGCCGAATAACACGCCGCAGCATGTGGCTGCTACGTCTTCACCCTCTACGCGAGGCGCTCGTCGAAGCGAGCCCGCTGTCGAGGCCGGCACATTAGCTGAGATCTTTGCCGCTCTATGGAACGCCCCGTCACATCCACGGTCAGGGCGTTCGTTTGCTAAACGCTGTCCCGTCCAAGCTTTGCGCGGCTGAGGCGCTCACAGGCGCCCCGCCGCCAATCTCTATCGGCGATCGCCTTGACCACCGACGCTGGACGAGCCGCGCGACAGCTTCGGCCGAGGCTGACTCAGCCATCCGCCGGAGTGCGGCAAATGATCCCCGCAGAACGGACGAGTTTCGAGATTCTGGAGAAGCGATCTAATCGCGCTTCGCCTTCGCTGAACCTTCCTGGTGGTCATTGGAAATCTCCTTCTTTAGAGACGGACCACTGAACAACCTATTTAAGAGCGTCATCCTAACAACGAATGAAATCAAGCTCTGTTCCGATCTCCTCGCGTCTTTCCGCGAAGAATTACGCCAAGCGTTGTAAATTTGTCGCGGCGCTTTATGGCTCTCAATAGATCTTCGGCGCAAAGCATCTGCTCCAAAAGTTGAGCGCCGCGCTCATTAGGGACCATGTTCGCCCCGCAGATCCACCCACAATCGATCACGCAAATCGCTTATGAATGGTCGCCCATCGTCTATCGTCGCCCAGTCGTTCGTGCGGACATACGACGTCGTCGGAGGCGCTTCTTGGACACTATCGGCTTATCAGGGAGGAATGATGAAAGCGCTGGTTCGATTGGGCTTCCTGATCGCTGTGATGGCCACAACATTCCTGTTGGCGGGATCATCCGCCGGGGCGGGAAGCGATCCGCTTCCGTCATGGAACGAAGCGCCGACGAAACATGCCATCGTCGAATTCATTCGAGCGACGACCGATCCGTCGAATACGAAATTCGTCCCGCCCGAGGAGCGCATCGCGGTCTTCGATCAGGATGGCACGCTCTGGGCGTCCCATCCGATCTATCCGCAGTTGATGTATTGTCTGGATCGCCTGCCTGCCGTCGTAAAGGCAAGACCGGCGCTCGCGAAGATCGAACCCTTCAAGACAGCGCTCTCGCGCAACATGGAGGCGATATCGAAGCTTTCGACGAAGGACCTCATCAAGATCATGGCCGCGCCGCTGAGCGGCATGAGCATAGAGCGGTTCAGAGCCGATGCGGAGACATGGCTTGAGACAGCAAGACACCCGCGCTGGGGCCGCCGTTACACCGAGCTGACATATCTGCCGATGCTTGAGCTGATGAAACATCTACGCGCCAACGGCTATAAGACCTATATCGTCACCGGAGGCGGGCAGGATTTCGTGCGGGTCTACGCAGAGAAGACCTATGGCGTTCCGCCGGAGCAGGTTGTCGGAACTCTGGAGAGCGTGAGTTACCGCTATGACAAGCGCGGGCGTCCCGTTCTGATCGAGAGCGCCGAAACGCTGCTCAGCGATGTCGGCGCCGGCAAACCCGAGGCAATCCATTTGATGATTGGTCGTCGGCCGCGCGCCGCGTTCGGAAACTCAACGGGCGACCGGCAGATGCTCGAATACACGACGTCCGGGGACGGCGCGCGGTTTGGCATGTTGGTTTTGCACGACGACGCCCAGCGCGAATACGCCTATGGTCCGGCGCTCGGCTTGCCTGACACCAGAATTGGGACTTTTCCTCAGTCTTTGTATGACGAGGCGAAGCGGCAAGGATGGCTTGTCGCCAGCATGAAAAGCGATTGGAATCGGATGTGGGCTTTCGAACAATGAAGCGTATGGGAGCAGCGCGCTTAAAGCCGTAGGATCGAACCCTAGAAGGGAAAGTAGCGGAAGCTCGTCAAGATGGTGTTTTCCGAGCCACGTGGCGCGCCGCCGACCGCGTTGAAGCCGTTACGAATGATATGGGCGAATTGCACGCCGACCCTGATTTTGCCGGCCGGTCCCTCGTAGAGCGTGTGCCAGGCTCCGGTGGTGATTTCGCGCAGCGCGTGGGTCTGTCCGGAACAATTGAAAAGGGGATTGCCGAGCGCCGCAAGTGGAACGGCTGCCGCGACGCCCGGCGTAACCTGCGAAATGGAATTTTCCAGATTACAGCCGATATTGTTATAAAGCGGATTGCCGTATCCACCGGCGAAGATTGTGCCGTTGATGGCGGTGACCTGCGGATTCTTGCCGGCGATGTCGCCGCCCGCGAATGCAAAAACATCGGTTTGCGGCGTCGGATGCAGCGTTGCGCCGACGAGGAGGCTTCGTTGGTAGAGCGGCTGGAGCGCGCCGAAAGCCGTATAGGTCGCATCGGGAAGCTGACTCGATGCAAGGCGGCCGACGCCGCGCCCGATCATGCCCGACACTTGAAATTCCAGGAGCTTGGGAATGATTGGGATAATTGCGCCGGCGCCAACGCCGCCTACCCAAACTCGATGATTGCCGAAATAGACGCGCTCGGTCATCTCACGCGCCACCCCGAACGCTTCCAGATGCACAGTACGGTCGCCGAGTGGCGCATCCCATGCGGCCTTGCCGACGAGATCGGGAAGTCGATTGAAGGAATAAGTGTCCAAGGTGTTGAGCGAGCCGCCATTCGTCGCCAGGGCGAGCAGGGCGGGCGCGGGGATTCCGAGATTGTTGGGAAGAAGCGTGGAGACGGGCCCGAATCCAGGGCCCGGCGCGGCGAAGGTGTTGGCCGAGCCTTCCGCGGCCAAGGCCAACCAAAATTGCTTTCCGAAATCCTTGTAAATGCGGATGCCAGGATTTCGATCCCAGACATAGCCGGGCATGTAATTGTGGTCGATCGTCGGCGGCTGCAACGACGTGTCAGGCCGAGTGCCCAGTGAATTCATCGTTACGAGCGACCAGGTCTGACCTGCCGTGAAATGCAGCCCATAATCGTCATTGTCGATGTTGGTGTAGGCTTGGCGAACGCGGAGATTGTACGAATTGCTCTGGTTCGCGTTCGCCGTCTGGGCCGCGCCGAGAAAGTCCGTTTCGAAATAGCCCTGGATATGCGTCGTGGGACTGAGATCGCCGCGCACGAGGAGAGCGGGGCGCGTCGCGCGGGCGCTGAAGTGAAACTCGTCCGTATGTCCGGCCGTCGCGAAGCCATAGGGAATGGCGTTGAAGGGCGTGGCGACGTCGGCGCCGACCCAGTGGTTGCGCCAGACCGACTCGAGCGCCAGAAAGCCGCCGGGAATGATCTCCAGACCCTTGTAGACGAACCTATCTGGGATCCTTGGCATGGCGACGGCGGCGACCGGCGTCAGCGCCGTTTCCCTGACGTTCGCACTGCGGGCATTTACTGTTTCGGCCCGGCGACGCTCCTGCTCATCTCGGTCCTTTTTATCCATGCGGGCTTTAAGTTGCTTCACCTGACCAAGGAGCATTTGCAGCTGCTCCTTGTCCGTCATGGCCATGGCGTGATGTGGCGGCAATAGAGCCAGGACGCCAGCAGCCGTAAGCGAAATTGCGGAACGCTTGACGTCTTTAAGTAAATTGATCCCCGCCTTTGCGCCGCTCCAGAAAGGCTCAGCTCGAAAAAAAACCTTGGCATTCTGGCGCGTCTGCATTGGTGCGTCCTCTACATTTCGCACGCTTGCGTTCTAGCCAAGTTTTTATGCGCAGGTTTTTCCCGAGTTTATCTCTGTACCCTCAAATATTGCTCGTGAGTTTCGCAAAAATGGCCGTCACCCTGTTTCAGGCGGCGGCCATCTTCAATACGCTCGCTGGCGTCGCTCAGCTCATCGTTTCAACGAAAGCGATCAGCCCTTTGAGCAGCGTCGTCGGATCAGGCGGACAGCCGCGAATATGGAGATCGACCGGGACGACATTCGCGACGGCGCCCACGCATGCGTAGCTCTCGCAATAGACGCCGCCGTCAAAGGCGCAGTCGCCGACGGCGATCACCCATTTTGGATCCGGCGTCGCCGCATAGGTTCGCTCAAGCGCTTCGCGCATGTTTTTCGTCACCGGACCGGTGACGAGCAAGACGTCGGCATGGCGCGGCGACGCGACAAAACGCAGGCCGAATCTTTCGAGATCGTAATAGGCGTTGTTGAGCGCGTGGATCTCCAATTCGCAGCCATTGCAGGACCCCGCGTCGACTTCGCGGATCGAAAGACTTCGGCCCAGTTTTTGGCGCGCGGTGCGCCCTAGCGTGTAGCCAAGTTCCGCGATCGACGTCGGATTCGGAATGGGGGCCTGTTCGGTCAGAGCGCGGCGGAGCAGGCCCTGAAGCAAGAATTTCTGCATCGCGCGCGTGTCCTAGAGATCATGCCCCGAGTAGGAACAGTTGAAGGATTTGTTGCAGAGGGGGAAGTCGGCGACGATGTTGTCCTTGATCGCCGCTTCGAGCAGCGGCCACTGGAACCAGGAGGGATCGCGCAAATGACAGCGCTGCACCACGCCGTCAGCGCGAATGCGCAGCCAGACAAAGATATCGCCGCGGAATCCTTCGACGAGCGCTGCGCCTTCGCGCGTCCAGTCTTCCGGCAGCGCCCAGGCGGCGATGATCGGTCCCTGCGGCATTTCGTCGAGGATCTGTCTGACGATTTTGAGCGAGGCTCTGATTTCGTCGAACCGGACCCAGACGCGCGCATCGACGTCGCCTTCCTTCGAAGCGCCGATCTCGAACGTCAGCTGCGGATAGGGGGCGTAACCGATCGCCTTGCGCGCGTCGAACTCCCGGCCCGAGGCGCGTCCGACATAGCCCCCGCACGCATATTGCTTGGCGAGCTCTTCGCTGACGACGCCGGTTCCGACGGTCCGATCCTGCAGCGACGTCGTGTCGCCAAAGAGCGCGATGAACCGGGGAGTCATCAGCTCGATCCACTCGATCAGCGTGAAGAGCGCCTTGACGTTCTCTCGCTCCAGATCGACGACGACGCCTCCCGGCGCGATGCGATCCATCATCAGGCGGTGTCCGAAGCAAGTTGCCGCTGCTCTCAGAATGCGTTCGCGGACGATGCCGCACTGCGCATGCATCAATGCGAAGGCCGCGTCGTTGCAGATCGCGCCGATATCGCCGAAATGATTGGCGAGGCGTTCCAGTTCGGCCATCAGCGCGCGCAGATATATCGCGCGCGGCGGAACATTGACGTCGAACGCCGCCTCGACCGCCTGCGAAAAGGCGAGGCCATAGGCGACAGTGCTGTCGCCGGAAATGCGCGCCGCGAGACGCGCGGCGCGCTCGATCGAGGCGCCCGCCATCAGTTGATCGACGCCCTTGTGCACGAAGCCAAACCGCTCCTCAAGCCGCACGACGGTTTCGCCATTGGCCGAGAAGCGGAAGTGACCCGGCTCGATAATGCCGGCGTGCACGGGTCCGACCGGTATCTGGTGGAGCGGTTCGCCTTCCGCGGGAAGGAACATGTAGCTGTCACTGGCGGAGTCGATCTTCTCGGGGTCGTTGCAAGGATGACGCACGCCCCAGCGGCCATGATCGAGCCAGGGCCGCTCGTCGGGCGCGTTTTCGGCCCTCAGCCCATAAAGATCGCGGATCGCGCGCTCGAGCCTCGACGCCGGCGGATGCAATCGCCCGACGGATGGAAAGGAGCCTTCAGGGCACTCCAATGTGATGATGCGCAGGCGCGGCTCCCGCTCTTCGAGCACCGCCATGTGAACGCTCGCAGGTTCGCCCCACAGGCTGAGGAGCTCGCGATCGCCTCTCGCAAGACTTTCGGCGAAAGCGAGCCAACCAGCTCTGTCGACGATCTCACGCGGCCAGGGCAGACACGTCGGCGGCGACGGCTGGGCCTCTATCTGTTTGCTGGCGAAGTTCATCTTTTCATCCTTTGAACTCAACCCAAGAGCCGCGCGACGTTCTGGAACCAGGTTACGACGTGAGAGGGAAGGTAGATTCCCGCCAGCAGCACAAGTGAGAGATGCGCGTAGACAGGCCACATCGAAGCCTTCACCTCGCCTTGGTCGCGGCTCGGCTCGCCGAACGCCATTCCGGTGAGTCGCAACAGCAACGCGCCAAAGGCCAGCAGGAGGCCGAAGACCAGTGGAATAGCGAGGAGGGGCTGGCGCGCGAAGGTCGAACTCACGACGAGAAATTCGCTCATGAAGATGCCAAGCGGCGGCAGACCGATGATTGCGACGACGCCAGCGACGAGGGACCAGCCGAGCGCCGGTTGGCTTTGCGTCAGCCCTCTGATGTCGGCGATTCTCTGCGTGCCCTTGACCTGCGCGATGTGGCCGACCGAGAAGAAGATCGCGGACTTCGTCAGGCTGTGCATCGTCATGTGCAGCAGACCGGCGAAGTTGGCGAGCGGTCCGCCCATGCCGAAGGCGAAGGCGATAATGCCCATGTGCTCGATGGAGGAGTAGGCGAACAGCCGCTTGATGTCGCCACGGCGGTAAAGCATGAAGGCCGCCATGATGAGAGATGCAAGGCCGAGCGTGATCATCAGCGGGCCCGGCGTAATCGCCGCCGCATTCGCCGTCAGCAGCATCTTGAACCGCAGCACCGCGTAAAGCGCGACGTTGAGAAGGAGGCCGGACAAGACCGCCGAGATCGGCGTCGGGCCTTCCGCATGCGCATCCGGAAGCCAGGCGTGCATCGGCGCGAGGCCGACCTTGGTGCCGTAGCCGAGCATCAGAAACACGAAGGCGACGTTGAGCATCCGGGGATTGAACTGCGGCGCTTGCTGCATCAGCGTCGTCCAGACCATGGCGTCGTAGCCCTGTCCCAGCACCGGCTCGGCCGCCATGTAAATGAGGATCGTGCCAAAGAGCGCCAGCGCGATCCCGACGCTGCCGAGGATGAAATATTTCCAAGCGGCCTCGAGGGCGTGCGGCGTGCGGTACATGCCGACCATCAACACGGTTGTCAGGGTCGCGACTTCGACCGCGACCCACATGAGGCCGATGTTGCTGGCGAGCAGCGCCAGATTCATGGCGCACATCAACGACTGATACATCGCGTGATAGAAGCGGACGTTTCTCGTGGTCAGCCGGCCAGTTTCGATCTCATGGTCGATATAGCTCGCGCTATAGACGCTCGTGGTGAAGCCGATGAAGGTCGAGAGCACAATAAAGACGATGTTGAGGTCGTCGACGAAGAGATAGCCGCCACGTTCGGGTTCGACGACGAGAAGCACAAGCGCGAAGAGAAACGTCGCGCCGGAGGCGCAGAGGTTGATGATCGCCGAGCGTCGGTAGGCGGGTTCGAGCGCCACGGCGATGGCCGCGACGGCGGGAATGCCGACAAGCGCGTTCGAGACCAGGAAGAGATCGGAACTCATGAACGTCCTCCGCGCACGCGATCGAGTTCAGAAAGGTCGACGTTGTCGAATCGCTCGCGGATGCGAAACAGGAAGATGCCGATCACGATGAAGGCGATGAGAATGGAAAAGGCGACGCTGATCTCGACGACGAGCGGCATGCCGTTCGCCCCTGCCGCCGCCAGCACCAGACCATTTTCCAGCGACATGAAGCCGATAATCTGGCTCACGACGTTACGCCGCGTCACCATCATCAACAGCCCCAGCAGCACGATCGCCAGGGCGAATGCGATGTCCTCGCGCGACAGCGGATCGGCGGAGGCGGTCGCCGGCAGCATGACGACGAGCGACAGCGCCACAAGAAATATGCCGATGAGCATGGTTATGCCGACGCCGCCAACGACCTCCACGGTGCGGTGGATGCGCAAGCGCTTGATAATGCGGCGGAGGCTGAACGGAATGATCAGCGCCTTGAAGATCGCCGCGATCGCGGCCGTGAGATAGAGGTGATGTGCATCCTGGTAATAGGCCTGCCAGGCGACCGACAGCGACAGAATGACGGCGTGGAGCGTGTAGATATTGATCAGCCCCGACAGTCTGTCCTGATACAGCAGCATGAAGCTCGTCAGTAGGAGCGCGCCCGCCAGGACATGGGCGATGTCGATTGTCAGAAGCTCCATCAGAGGCTCCGTGTCACGAAAACGAGCAGCGTCGCGAGGAGGCCGAGCATCAGCCCCGCGCCGAGAAAGTCCGGCACGCGGAAGATGCGCATCTTGGCCGTGGATGTCTCAAATAGCGCGAGCGCGCCGCCGCCGATCGCCAGCTTCAGGACGTAAGCGCCAAGGCCGATCATCATCGCCTCCGCGCCCGCATCGTGCGACGCGAGTCCAACGGGGAAAAAGACGCAGGCGATGAGCGAGAGATAAAGGAGCAGTTTGAGCGCGGAGGCGAGTTCAATGAGCGCGAGATAGCGCCCGGAATACTCAAGAACCATCGCCTCATGCACCATCGTGAGCTCGAGATGCGTCGCCGGATTGTCGACGGGAATCCGTCCATTCTCCGCGATGGCGACGATGAGGAGCGCGACGAGCGCCATCCCGACCGAGGCGCGCAATTCCAGATTTCCGGCCATATAGGCCGCAATTTCAGAGAGCTGCGTCGTTCCGGCGACGAAGGAGACGGTGAAGACGATCATCATCATCGCCGGCTCCGCGAGCGAGCCGAACATCGCCTCGCGGCTCGAGCCGATGCCGCCAAAACTCGTTCCAATGTCCATGCCCGCGAGAGCAAGGAAGAAACGGGCGCTGCCGAGCAGAGCGATGATGGCGATGAGATCGGCCGACCAGCTGAACGTCAGTCCCGTGGCGAATGTCGGCACAAGCGATGCAGCGACCCAGATCATCGCAAAGATCAGATAGGGCGCCCAGCGGTACAGCCACGATGCGTTTTCTGCGAGGACGACCTCTTTGCGCAGCAGCCGAATGAGATCGAGCCAGGGCTGAATGATCGGCGGCCCTCTGCGACGCAAGAGGCGCGCCTTCAGCTTTCGAACAAAGCCGATAAGCAGCGGCGCCAGCGCGAGCACCAAAAGCATTTGGAGGCTCTGGGCCATAAGGTTGAAAAGAAGCGTCATATCGCCACCAGGACCAGGAGGAAGACGAGCGCCGCGAAAACCAGCGCGAGATATTCCTGGATCGTCAGGAGACTGAGGATGTTTAGCCCGGTGGCGCAGGACTCAACCGCCCGCGTGAGGGGCGCATAGAGATAGTCGAAGATTCGATCCTTGATGTCGACGCTCAGGCGCGCGGTCCGCGTATCGCCAGGCGCCGGCATGTCGAGGCGCTCCCGCACCGAAAAGGCGATGACGCCAAGGGTGCGTCGGATCGGCTGCGCGAAGCTGCTGCCTGTGTATTGCGTCATGGGGCTAGCTTCGATGTGGCCGCAGTCCCAGGCCGGCGCGCGCCGCGACCGCGCCGTGCCGAATTTGTGGATGACCCATCTCGCCGAATAGGCGGAGAAAAGAATGAACAGGAAGACCAGAAGCCCATTGTAGGAGCTGCGGCTTTCGGCGACGGGCGCGATCGAGAGCCAAGAGAGTTCAGCCTGCGTCGGCATGCGGCCGCCGACAAAATCTTTCGCCACGGGCGAGATCGTGTCGATGAGGAGGCTCGGCAGCAGACCGGCCGTGAGGCACAGCGTCAGCAAAACCGCCATGGTCGCGAGCGACCAGCGATCCGGGTCGTGCGCCTTGCGCGCCGCTTCGCTGCGGGGGCGCCCCAGAAAAGCGACGCCATAGGCGCGGATGTAACAGCCGGCGCCGAGCGCCGCGCTCAGCGCCAGCGCCACGCCGACCGCCGGAACGAGGAGCTTGACGGTCCATTGCGGCAGCGACGGGCTCAGCAGGATCGCCTGAAACACCAGCCATTCCGAGACGAAGCCGTTCAGCGGCGGCAGGGCGGCGATGGCGACGCACCCGCCGAGAAAAAGGAACGCCGTTTTCGGCATGGAGTGAATGAGCCCGCCGAGACGCTCGATGCTTCTTTCGCCGCTCGCGTTCAGCACCGCGCCGGCGCCAAAGAACAGCAGGCTCTTGAACAGCGAATGATTGAAAACGTGAAAGAGCGCGGCGGTGAAGGCGAGGGCGGCCGGCAGCGCCATGCCATTGGCCTTGAACGCCAAGGCAAGTCCGAGCGCGATGAAAATGACGCCAATGTTTTCGATGGTGCTGTAGGCGAGCAGCTTCTTCAGATCGCTCTGTATCGTCGCGAAGAGAACGCCGATGAGGGCGCTCGCTGCGCCAAAGGTCATCGGCTCGACCGACCACCAGAAGGCCGGCGGCCCGAGCAAATCGAACACGACGCGAATGAAGCCGTAGACGGCGACCTTCGTCATCACGCCGCTCATCAGCGCCGAGACGTGGCTCGGCGCCGCCGGATGGGCGAGCGGCAGCCAGATATGCAAGGGCGCGAGTCCGGCTTTGGACCCCATGCCGACGATCGCGAGGGCGAGGACAAGGCCCGACGTCCATCCCATCTTGGTCGACTCGCGAATCGAGGCGAAGTCATAGGCGCCGCCGACGCCTCCGAGAACGCCAAACGCCATCAACAGCGCAAAACCGCCGAAGCTCGCCATCAACAAATAGACGAAGCCGGCGTGCCTGTTCTCCTCCTCATGATGATGTGTCAGCACGAGCGCCCATGAAGTAAGCGACATGAACTCCCAAGCGACGAGAAAGGTGAAGGCGTCGTCAGCCAGCACGACGAGATTCATGCCAGCGAGAAAAGCGGGATAGAACGGCAGCACGCGCATCGGCTCTTTCTCATGCGCGCCATAGCCGATCGCATAGGCGCTCGCCGCCGCGGCGCCCAGATTGACGACGGCGAGAAAAAAGGCGGTCAGGACGTCGATGCGAACATGCATGCCGATCCACGGCAGTCCGAGCGGCAAAACCGTGGAAACGACATGAGCGCCCCTTGGCATGACCGCTGCGAGAAAGATGACGCAGCAGAGGCCGACGCAAAGGCGGTAGACGTTACGGCTAACGTCATGGTTCCGCCTGTCGACGATGGCGTAGACGCTGACGGCGAGCAGGGCGCTGACACAGGTCAGCGCCAGGTAGAGCGGCATACATGTCACCTTCGAATCGACGCGACAGTCGTCGGTCGCGCCTTGCGGGAACTTTACGGGCTAGACGCTGCGCTTGCGCGGGGCGAGGGGATGCTTTGACGTCGCAACGTGTTGATCCAGTCCGCAAATCTCTGCGTGGCCGCCGTTAGCTTCATAGTCCTCGCAAAAGTGATGCAGGTTCTCCATCACCGTGTGATCGACGCACCAGGACTCCGAGAGGTCGAAGATCACCGTCTTGCCCTTTGGGAGCTTGGCGAGATCGCCCTTGAGCGCGAGGTAATTGGCGAAAAACGCGGCGCCGCCGATCTTGACCTGATAGACGCCGGGTTCGCTCTCCACGACGTCGCGACGCAACTTGAAGACCTGCGCCCAATTGACGCTGCGCCAGAAGTGGAACAGGAACTCGGCGGCGATGCCGATGGCGACGCCGATCAAGAGATCGGTCGCCAGCACGCCGATGATGGTGATCACGAAAACGGTGAGCTGGTCCCAGCCGATCGCCAGCGTCTTCTTGAACTCGAGCGGCGAGGCAAGTCGGTAACCGGTGAACACCAGCAGCGCCGCGAGCGAGGCCAGCGGGATCTCATGAATGACCCTCGGGAAAAGCGCGACGAAGATCAGCAGGAACAACCCGTGGAAGAAATTCGCCCACCCCGTGCGCGCCCCATTATTCACATTGGCGGAGCTGCGCACGATTTCTGCGATCATCGGCAGACCGCCAATCAGGCCGCAGATGATGTTGCCGAAGCCGACGGCCGCGACGTCGCGGTTGAGATCCGAGGTGCGCTTATAGGGATCGAGCTTATCGACCGCCGCCGCGCTGAGCAGGCTCTCCAGGCTGCCAACGAGACAGATGGCGAAGACCTGCTGCCAGAACATGCTGGAGCCGATCAGCGAGAAGTCCGGGAAGGCGAAGCCGGACAGGAAGTTCTGCGGAATCGAGACCAGAAATTTCGGACCGATCGTGAATTCGTGATGCGGCAGAAACGGCGTGTCCGGCAGGAAGAGATAGATATGTTCATCGTCGAGATCGTAATATTGCGCGAGAGCCATGCCGATGATCACGACGACGAGCGGCGCGGGGATCATCTTTAGTCGCCGACTCTTCACCAGCGACCAGGCGATCAGGATCAAGAGCCCAAGGCCGCCGATGATGGCGACTTCCGGATTCATGTCGCGAAGGCTGGCGGGGATGGCGCCGATCGTCTCAAACAGCGTCTGCGCATCCGGCTTTACGCCGAGCATGACGTGAATCTGCTTGGCCATAATGATGATGCCGATCGCCGCCAACATGCCATGCACGGCCGAGGACGGAAAAAAGGCGCTCATCTTGCCGGCTTTCATGAGGCCCATCAGCATCTGAATGACGCTGGCGCATACAATCGCCGCCAAGGTGTAGTGGTAGCCGGCTTTGGCGTCGCCGCCGCCGAGCGCCTGCACCGAGTCCAGAATGACCACGATGAGGCCCGCCGCCGGGCCGGTGATGGTGACGAAAGATCCGTTAATGCGCGACACGAGGAGGCCGCCAACCACGGCGGTGATGATGCCCGCCTGCGGCGGAAAGCCCGAGGCCATCGAAATGCCGAGGCAGAGCGGCAGCGCAATAAGAAAGACCAGAAAGCCGGACAGAATGTCGGCGCGCCAATTTTCGGCCAATCCGGCGAGGCCGGTCTTCGGCGTGAACCTTGTTGGAATCGTCGCTGCGAAATTTGACCGATTTTCATCCGCGGCGGGTCTGCCGAGATCCTTGCCCAGCCATGCCTGCGACGACGAACTGGGGCGCCGAGCGGCGCTCGCCTCTGCCGCGCCCGCTTCGAGGTCGTGGGTGACAGCCTGAGCCTTGCTTTTCATCTGTTGTCCTTGCAATTGCGCTCAGCCGAAACCTTGGCGCCGACCGGTGAGCGCGCCGCAACTTAGGACACACCAGTGGCTGTGGTGTTTCTCCAGTTTTTCAGGCCACAGAGATTGTTTCTGATTCTTTTCCCAAATCCGACGAGATCGGACCAAAGCTACGGAAAACGTTGAGAAGCGCAATCTTTTTTGTGATGGAAACACTCTAGAAACACTGCATTATTACGTTCCGCCGAGCTCCAATGAAAGCGATTGCGCCTCCTTTGACCCCTCCCATTTCAATTCTGATCGTCGAGGATGACGCCGAAATCGGCGAGTTCATCTCGCTCTATCTCGCGGCGCACGATATTCAGGCTAAGGTGGCCGCAAACGCCCAGGCAATGGACGCTGCGTTCAGCGCCGGAGCCTATGACCTGCTGATCCTCGACCTTAATCTTCCCGGCGAAGACGGCTTATCGATCTGCCGGCGGGTGCGATCCGAGAGACGCATCCCCATAATCATACTGACGGCGCAGTCGGAGGACATCGACAAAATATTGGGTCTGGAGCTCGGGGCCGACGATTACATCGTCAAGCCTTTCAACTCGCGCGAGCTGCTGGCGCGTATCCGCGCGGTTTTGAGGCGAACTGAAACCCCGAACGCGAACGCCGTCGACGGGCGCGCCTTACGGCAAGCGTATCTTTTCTCGGGCTGGCGCGTCGATGTGCTCGCTCGAGAGGTTGTCGCGCCGTGCGGCATAAAGGTGGCCATGACCGGCGCAGAATTCGATCTGCTGCATGCCTTGTGCGAAAATCCCAACCGGGTGTTGACGCGCGAGCAACTGATTAACATGACGCATGGCCCGACGACCGGGCCCTTTGAGCGGAGCATTGACGTGCTGATCAGCCGGCTTCGACAGAAGATAGAAGCGGATCCAAAAAAGCCCGCGTTCATCCAGACGGTTCGCTCCGAAGGCTATATTTTCTCCACTCACGTGGCGCGCGCATGAACTCAACTCGCGTTCCCTGGCGTTTCCGGATCAACAAGCTGGCCGTGCAAATCACGCTGCTCATGCTTGTGTCCATCGTCGCATTCCAAACTATCGTGATCGGCATGTTCCATGTGTTCGGCCGGCGGCACATTGTCGATCAGGGCGATTTCATAGCGAGCATAATCCTCGCTCTGGACGTCGCGCCGAATGCAGAGAGAGCGAATATCGTTTCAGAGCTTTCTCTTGCCGTTCCCTACGCCAATATCGAGATCCAGGAGACTCGCCCAGCAGCGGCGGACGCCTCGTTGGGAAGCGACGTTGCCTTCGATAACGAGATCCGTCACATCGATTCGCTTTTGTGGAAAGGCGCGGACGTGTTCGAGGTCGCCAGCTCGGCGCCAGGGGACTACGGCGTTCTCGCCGTCGAATTGCGCAAGGGCGGCTACGCGACCATCTCGATCGCGCAGCACCAAAAGTCGCCAGGCTCAATCTGGCGTTGGCTCTGGCAGCACGCGGAGGACGAACCGATCATCGTCACTCCCGGAGCGCGAACGGCGCTATCTTTCATCATATTCACCGCGATCTTCGTCTTCTGGGCGCTGAACGCGATCATGGCGCCGCTGCAGCGACTCGCGAAATACGCCGAGCAGATTCCGAATGACATCGATACGAAGACGCCACTTCCCGAACGAGGTCCCCACGAGGTGCGCGAATTGACTCGCTCGCTCAATCGTATGCAGGCGCGCATCAGCAAGATGATCGCCGCGCGCGCCCATGTGCTTGCGGCGGTGAGTCATGACTTGCGAACAATTATCACGCGCCTGAAGCTGAAAACTGAGTTCGTGCCAGATCAAAGCCTTCAGCAGCGGATGATGCGCGACGTCGATCTGATGGACGCAATGCTGTTCAAGAATCTGCAGTATTTGCGCGCTGAAGGAGACGATAAGTCCGACTGTTCCCTGGTCGATCTCGACAGCGTTCTGCAAACGGTCGCCGACGAGTTCTGCGACCTTGGGCATCATGTGACCTACCACGGCGGCGGACGCCAAATGATTTTCGGATCGCTCCCCGACATGCAGCGCATTTTTACCAATCTCGTCGAGAACGCGACGCATCACGCGAAGACAGTGGACGTGCTTCTGACCGATCGGCCTGAAGGACTGATACAGGTCGACGTCATCGACGACGGGCCAGGAATGTCAGCGGAAAGCAAGCAGACCGCATTCGAGCCTTTCGTTCGCGGTCAGCCCGGACGAACCCTTGACCAACACAGCGGATTTGGATTGGGGCTATCGATCGTGCGCTCGCTCGTTGAGAACCACGGCGGATCTGTGTCTCTGCTCGACCGCGAACCCCACGGACTGATCGCGCGCGTGTTCCTGCCGCGCGCATCGGAGGGGGACGAGAGGCTGGCTCCCAGCGATTCAAAAGCAGCGCAGGCGTTGCACTGAGAAGGCTCAGGCGGGCGCAAGCAGCAGGCTTGTCTCGCTTCGAGCGATCCCCTCGATCATCCTCACGCCCGACAGCACACGGTCGAATTCCTCGAGATTGGCGCACTCGATTTCCGCGATGAGGTCAAAAGGCCCGTTGGTGCTGTAAAGCGTGTGGATCTGCGGGAGTCCGCGCAGCGCCTGGGCGACGCGACGGGAATTCTTGCCGGAGACTTCGACCATCATGATCGCCCGGATGCGATCGGACGCGGAAGGATTTTTCAGCCGAACCGTAAAGCCCAGGATCACGTCGGACGCGATCAGCTTGTCGAGTCGGTTCTGGACCGTCCCGCGCGAGACGCCCAGCGCCTTGGCGAGCTGGGACAAGGAGGCGCGCGCGTCCGTCCGCAGCAGCGCGATCAGTCGGTGGTCGAGGTCGTCCATGGCCCGCGCCTCTGTCGAAACGGTCAATATCTATGACCGAAATGACAAATTTCGAGCCGTTTCGCCAATTTATGGCGATTTTGATTAGCGGGCCCGCGTTCTAGTCTCCCCACATGGATCGATGGGAGAAGGCATGGTGACGTTTCTGAGCGCGCGAGATATCGCCCGCATCGTTGGAGAAGTGGGCGCGCGACGCTTTTGGTTGTTGCTAGTCGACTATCTGCGTCACGATTTTATGCGCTGGGACGCATTCGAGAAGTCGCCGCGTTACGCGAGCCATTCGCCGCGCGGCGTCATTGAACTGATGCCGACGAGCGACGGCGAGGCTTTCGCCTTTAAATACGTCAACGGTCATCCCGGCAACACGTACTTCAATCTGCAGACCGTCGTCGCCTTCGGCGCGCTCGCCGACGTCGAAACCGGCTATCCGACCCTCATCGCCGACATGACGCTCGCCACCGCCTTCCGAACCGGCGCGACCTCGGCGCTGGCGGCGGCGCATCTCGCGCGAACCGACAGCAAGACGATGGCGCTGATCGGCCTTGGCGCTCAATCGGAGTTTCAGGCGTGCGCGTTTCACGCCGTTCTTGGCGTTGACCGGCTTCGCGTCTTCGATGTCGATCCTGACGCCGTCGAGAAGTTCGAGCGCAACATGGCTGACTACGGCCTGACGATCGTTCGGTGCGTTGAAGCGCGCATCGCCGCATCAGGCGCGGACATCGTCACGACGATCACGGCGGATAAGAAATTCGCCACGATACTGGCCGACGACATGGTTGTGCCTGGAACCCATATCAACGCGGTCGGCGGCGATTGCCCGGGCAAGACCGAGCTTCCGCGCGAACTGCTGCTGCGTTCCGAGATCTTCGTCGAATATGCGCCGCAGACGCGCAGCGAGGGCGAAATTCAGCAACTCGGCCCCGAGCATCCGGTGACGGAACTGCGGGAGATTCTGGCTGGTGATCGACCAGGGCGCACCTCCAAAGACGCGATCACCATCTTCGACAGCGTCGGTTTCGCCATCGAGGATTTTTCGGTGTTGCGCCTGTTGCGCGACCTTGCGCGGGAGACGGGCGTCGGCCGCAACATCGAGCTGATCGCTGGGCCTGCAGACCCGAAGGATCTGTTCTCACTGCTGCATCCGCTCGACGCGGAGCAGGAAAACGTCGCAGCTCTCGTAAGGACGGAACAGCCCGCATGATCGACGCACGTTCAATGCCAGAGAATTCGCTGACGAGCTTCGACGCTGAAGCCGCTGTGTTGAGCGATGCGCCGCGGGACGAGGCGCGCGCAGCCGCGCAGCCACGGCCTGCGCCTGCGCGTCGCGCGCTACTGATGTGCGCGCCAGACCATTTCGGCGTCGATTACATTATCAACCCGTGGATGGAAAATCAGATTGGGCAAGCAGCGCTGCCGCTCGCGCAGGCGCAGTGGGAGAACTTGCGCGGCAATCTGGCGGCGCATAGCGATATCGCTTTCGTCGCGCCGACGCCGGGCCTGCCGGACATGGTCTTCACCGCAAATGCGGGACTTGCGATCGGCGACACGGCCGTCGTGAGTCGTTTCAACGCCAAGGAGCGGCGGTCCGAAGAGCGTCTGTTTTGCGAATGGTTCGAAGCGCAAGGCTATTCGATCGCACGCTGGCCGGAGAACATTCCCTTTGAGGGCGCCGGCGACGCGCTTCTCGATCATGCGCGGGGCATTGTCTGGTGCGGATACGGCTGGCGCTCAGGCGAGGAAGCGCCCAAACATCTTCAAAAGATATTCGGTCTGCGCGCCGTCGCGCTGAAGCTCGTCGATCCGCGCTTCTATCATCTCGACACCTGCTTCTGCCCGCTGAGCGGCGGCTGGCTGATGTATTATCCAGCGGCCTTCGATATCGCGTCACAGGAAGCGATCCGAGCCATCGCGCCGGTCGAGAAGCGGATCGAAGTCGGCGAGAAAGACGCGCTCGCTTTCGCCTGCAACGCAGTCGAAGTCGCCGGGCGAGTATTCCTCAACGCCTGTTCCGACGATGTTCGATCGCGCCTGATCGACGCGGGATTCATGCCCGTCGTCACGCCGCTCTCGGAATTCATGAAGGCGGGCGGCGCCGCGAAATGTCTGACGCTGCAGTTGCCGGGCGCCGCGTCCGCGGTCATGCCGCGGGGATAAGCGTTTCTCCGCCGACCGGCCGGCTACAGGGGCAAAGCGCGCCGGTCCGCAAGGCGTCGAGCACGCGTAGCGTATCGTCCGGCGCGCGGCCGACGTCGAGATTCGTGGCGTAGACATGTTGAATGACATTGTCGGGATCGACGACGAAGGTGGCGCGATAGGCGACGCCGGAAGGCGCGCGCACGCCGAGTCCATCGACCAAATCGCCCCTCGAGTCGGCGAACTGCCAGATCGGCAAGCTCTTCAGGTCACGATGGTCGCGCCGCCAAGCAAGCTTCACGAACTCATTGTCGGTCGAGCCGCCGAGAACGACGGCGTCGCGCTCGGCGAAATCCTTCGACAAACGCGCGAAGGCCGCGATTTCCGTCGGACAAACGAAGGTAAAATCCTTCGGATAGAAGAAGATGATTTTCCACATCCCTGGAAAGCTCGTCTCGCTGAGCGTTTCGAAGGCTGTTTCGCCGTTTTCTTCGACCTCATTAAATCCCGGCTTAACGCCGGTGACGACGAAAGGCGGTATGCTGTCCCCAATTCCCAACATGTCTTTCTCCTAAGAAGCACCATCGGCGCCTATTGCGGATTGCTTCTGGAGACAGTCGCGTCGAACTCCTCCAGCCTCGAGGCGCAGCGCGGACCAGCGCCGCCGTTCGGCGGACCGTAGAGTTCGGCGCGTCGCCAATCGAGAAAGCGCTCTTCCGTCTCCCACATGGTCACTGAGAAATAGAGCACGTGCGGACCGCTCTGCTTCCCTCGATGGAATTGAAATCCGATGAGACCGGCCGCTTCCCGCAGCCGGACGCTTGTCTCTCGCCAAGCCGTTTCGAATGTTTCTTCGCAGCCCTTGACGACCTTGAACTGGTTCGAGGCCATGAACATCGCGCGTTCCTTCTGTCCTGTCGCCGAATATTTCATAGCGCATGTAGCGCATGCTGCTGCGCACGACGCGTCAGCGCGATGAGCGCAGCGAATTCGTCACATCTCTTGCGCATGCATTCATCCGGACAGGTAAGCGCATAGTGGCTGCGCAGCGCCGCAAGCCCATAGCCGGCGAGTTCGACTTCATCGATCGATGATCGAACCGAGTTTTGGTTCATCGCTTCGGCGAGGATCGAATCAATGCGTTTTCTCTCTCGCGCCAGATCGCACATCATTTTCTCCTTGAGGGCGCGGAACGTCACGCGTGGGGTTGCGCGCCTGATTTTTTGCTCGAGGGTTCAATGCTGAAAGTCTCAGCGGCGCCGCGTGCATGGTATAAAGATTTAACAGGCGACTTCCTGCGTCAATACAATTGATCACTCATCGGAAGTCTTTCAGAAAACGCTGTTCGCGGCGTTCTTACTTGCGAAATATTCCAGTTAGAAGGAAGCGCGTCGTCATCGAGCGCCCCGGCTGTGACCATCACGCCAAGGCCATCGTTCTGGCCTGTGGCTTCACGACAGGGCCATCGTTCTGGCGCAAATCTGGGTTCATTCGGCGATGCGCCGCGAAGGCTTGGCTTCAGCGCCAACGCAGCGAGAAGAGTTTGAACAAGGGAATGAAAATGCACAGCATCGCCACGCCCCGCCGGGCCAAGAAAGCCCTCGTCCTTGCGACGCTTCTGACGGCCTCAATGCCGCTTTATGGCTGCTACACGCCCGCGGAACGCGCTCTCGGCGGCGGCGTCATCGGCGGTCTGGGGGGCGCCGGCATCGGCGCGCTTGCCTCAGGCGGACTGGCCGGCCCGACGCTCGCCACGGCGGCGGTCGGCGCAGCAGGCGGCGCCATCATTGGCGCCGCGACGGCGCCGCGCCCATATTATTACCGCCGTCATCGGCACTACTACTGAGACAGGACGGTCTCGCTTATGTGCGGGCGCTTCACGCAGCATCTCTCCTGGGAGGAGCTCCAGCGGCTTGCCGATTTGTTCGGCCAGCCGCGCAATTTGCAGCCCCGCTACAATGTGGCGCCGACGACGATGATCGAGGTCATCAGGCCGACGCCGGCGGGAAACGAACTTGTCCAGATGCGCTGGGGCTTTGCGCCCTCCTGGTGGAAGAAGCCCCTGCGCGAACTGCCTGCAACCTTCAACGCGCGCGCCGAGACGGTCGCCGAAAAACCGATGTTCCGCTCGGCCTTCGCTTCTCGGCGCTGCATCATCCCGGCGTCGGGCTTCTATGAATGGACCGGGGCGAAAGGCGCCAGGAATCCACATTATTTCACGGCGCCCGACGGCCGCCCGCTCGCCTTAGCCGGCTTGTGCGAGACTTGTCGCGATATTGAGAGCGATGCGACGATCGACTCCGCGACGATCATTGTCGGTCCAGCGAATGGCTGGATGCGCCGTTTCCATGATCGCATGCCGGTCGTCCTCGACTGGCGCGACGCCAACGCATGGATGACAGGCGAGGATCCCGGGGCGTTGCTACGCGCGCCGTTCGACGAGGCTCTGCAGGAATGGACCGTGTCGCCGCGCGTCAACCGTTCGGGCGAAGCCGACGACGATGCGACGCTGATCGCCCCGAGCCTCGCGGCCACTGATCTTATCGATCGCCTCGGCGCCCTGTCCGGCGAAGCGAATCAGCCGAGTTCGAAGGTCGTGACGCCGTAGCAGCGGTCGATGCGTCCCGGCGGCGTGCCTTTCGTATACATGCGCGCGGTGTCGAACACGGCGGTCATCCGGCGTCGCTGCGCCAGCGCGATGGCGGCGGCGTTTGCTTCGGGCGTATCGAGAAACACCGGCGCACGCGCGGCTCGCGCGCATAAGCCTTGAAACAGCGCGTCGGCGATTTGCGAATCATCCGCGAACAGCGGCCCGATCTTGTAGCCGTCGCGACACGCGCGCAGCACGCCATAGCCGGCGAGTCGCCCTTGCTTCACCACGGCGAGCGCGGCGCTGCGCGGCTGCGCGATCCAGCGCGAAAGAAAATTTGGTCGCGACGTCGGAAAGACCGTTTGGTCATAACGCACAATCTCGTCGAAGGGGACGTCAGCCAATTCCGTCAGGTCGGGTGGCGCTTCGCCGCCGCCCACGCATCGATGACGTATGTTGCGATAGGCGAAACTGAATCCGTAGCGCGCATAAGTCTGCTGAAGGTCGATCGCGGCGTCGAGCCCGACATTGCGGCCCTGCACGTGCTGCAGTGCGACGTCCAAGAGCCGAAGGCCGACGCCCTGTCCACGATGAGCCGGACGAACGATGAAGAGCCCGACATAGCCGAATGACTCGTCATAGGCGACGGCGCAGACGCAGCCACGAGGCTCGCCCGCGCGTTCGGCGATAAAGAACCCTTTCGGATCGACGGCGTAGAAACTCTCCGCGTCATACAGTCCGGGATTCCAGCCCTCGGCCGCGGCCCAATCGAGCGCGCGATCAAGTTCGCTCTTGGACATTCGGCGAATGACGATGTCTTCCAAGTTCATGCGAGGCTTGTGGCGCGAGTCGCTGCAGGACGCAACCAACGCGCGCCCGGCGGCTAGGGCCGGTCCTCCAGAAGCTGCGTGATCGAAGCATTTGCGTGCAGGCGTCTGATCGCCTCGGCCAGGAGACCGGCGACGCTGACCACCATCAACCGATCGCCAAGCGCGGCCGCCATGGACGGTTGCAGCGGCGTTGTATCGGTGATGATGAGCCGGTCGATCGGCGCGCTCTTCAGCGCGGACGCCGCCTTTTCGGAAAAGACGCCGTGGGTCGCGGCGACCCAGACATGCGCCGCGCCATTGGCGCGGCAGGCCGCAGCGGTGCGCGCCACCGTGCCCCCGCCGGCGATGAGGTCGTCGATGATGATCGCGGTGCGATCCTTGACGTCGCCCGCGAAAATATCGCCAGCGACGTGGCCCTCGCTTCGGTATTTATCCATGAAGGCCTTGGCCACGGGCCGCTTCAGCATGCGTTCGAGCCGCAAGCGAAAAAGCTCCGCGCGTTTTTCGCCGCCAAGATCAGGAGAGACGACGGCGACAGGCCTGTCCCCGATATTGGCCAGGACATGACGCGCAAACAGAGCCTGAGCGTCAAGGTGAACCGTCTCGCAACGAAAGGCGTTCTGAAAAGCGGCGATGTTGTGTACGTCGACGCAGACCACACGGTCCGTCCCAAGCGCTTCAAACAGCTGCGCGACATAGCGCGTGGTGACCGGATCGCGGGGCTTGGTGCGCCTGTCCTTGCGCGCGAAGCACAGATAGGGCGCGACGGCGGTGACGCGCTGAGCGCCCGCGTCCTTCAGCGCGCCGATGAAGAACAGCAGTTTGCAGAGCTTGTCGGCGCTGCTCGCGACATCGTCGCCATTTAGGGTGAAAACGACGTAACAGTCGCGGCCGCGCACATTTCGAGCGGCCTGATCTTATATTCGCCGTCTTCGAACTTGCGGTCTTCCAGCGGCGCGAGCTCAGCGCCAAGCAATTGTGCGACGTCTTCGCCAGCGGATATGCTGGCGCCGAGCGCGAATAGCGCAAGGCTGCTCTCCGCTTCGCGCGGCGGTTCGGTCAGCGCCATCGTCATCATTTTCAAACCTTCTGCTTAAGAAAAATTTGGCATGTGTTATTCTTGGACGTTATCCTTGGGTCACGCCTGAGGCGCGCAAAGATTCTCGACAAACCAGCTGGTCGCGCGCTCGACGACGCTCTCCAATGTGCCAGGCTCCTCGAAGAGATGGGTGGCGCCGGGGACGATGTCGAGACGGTTCCGGCATCTGAGCAGCTGCTGCGCGCTGCGATTAAGTTCAATCACGCCATAGTCCAATCCCCCGACGATCAGCAATGTCGGCGCTTGAACCCGCCGCAGCGCGTCGCCTGCAAGATCTGGCCGACCGCCGCGCGAGACGACGGCGGCGACGCGTGGTTCGTCGGCCGCGGCGACGAGCGCCGCTGCGGCGCCTGTGCTCGCCCCGAACAGCCCGATGGGCAAGCGAGCCATATCGCTGTCCCTCACCCAGTCGATCGCTTCGCCGACGCGCGCGCCGAGCAGTTCAATGTCGAAGACGTTGCGTCGGAATTCGCCTTCCTCGGCGGTGAGGAGGTCGAACAGCAAACAGGCGAATCCCTGCGCGACGAGTCGCTCGGCGACATATCTGTTGCGCGGACTGAAGCGCGAGGAGCCGCTGCCATGCGCGAAAATGACAAGGCCCTGTGGCGACTGAGGCAAGTACAGCGATCCCTCCAATCGATGGGGGCCGATTGCGACGTCGGCGGTCGTGAAGTCGCGCGTCATGGGGACCTCGTGCGGATTGGACGTTTCAGCCTACATGGCGTCCTACATGGCGCCGCAGTATGAATCTTCTTCTGGAGAAACCGCTCAGCCCTCGCCATATCCTCTTTAGGACGCCCATTGCGCGTCTCAGTTTTTAGAGGAATTTGATGCATTCGCAGCAGAAGATCGACTTTCTGGCCGTTGAGCCGTCATCCGACCGCAAGAGAAGATTATGCGCATGATCAAAAAGCTCGAGGATCGCTATGCACGCGCGACAACCTGTCACGCCCTCAAAGGTCCGGGCGCGCATCAGCAAACCGGCGGGCTCGAAGAGATCAACCTGCATCTTGTCCTGTCGGACAGGCGGACGGCCGGAAAGGCCCGCTCGCGAGCCGCGCCGCTCATCTGCGTCACGGGCTGAGAAAGCAGCGGGGCGATGGAGTCGATCCCCCATAGCGGAGCGCGCGCCATTGGCGACGCGGGCTCGCCCTCAACGGCCGAGAAGGTTCGATTTCTCAGTGCGCCCGGCGCCTATTCGCACGCTCCGGACTCGGTCACCGTGCTCGAAACGCATATGTCCTATGTTTTTCTGGCAGGCGACAAGGTCTACAAGCTCAAGAAACCCGTCTGCTATCCCTTCCTCGACTTCTCGACGATCGATGCTCGCGAACACAATTGTCGCGAGGAGGTGCGTCTCAACCGCCGGCTCGCGGCCGATGTATATTTGGGCGTCGCGCCGCTGACCTATAGTGCGGAAGGCGGCATGGCGCTTGGCGGCAAGGGAGCCGTCGTCGACTGGCTTGTCGAAATGCGTCGCCTGCCGCGCGAAGCGATGCTCGATCGGCTGATCGCCGAAGAGCGCTTGAGCGCGGCGCAGATTGACGCGCTCTGCGACACCTTGGCGGCGTTCTATCGCGGCGTGGAACGCTCCTCGATCAGCGCCGAGGACTATGCGCTGCGGTTTTTTCGCGAGCAGGAAAAGAATCGAGACGTTCTGACGCGGCGGGATTTCGCGCTCGACCATGGGCGCACGCCCGTTCTGCTCGACCTTCTCGACGCCAGACTGGCGGCCAGCCGGTCAGAGTTGCAGGAGCGCGTCCTTCAAGACCATGTGATCGACGGGCATGGCGACTTGCGCCCGGAGCACATCTGCTTTCGCGACCCCATCGCCATATTCGACTGTCTGGAGTTCAACGCCGAACTGCGCCAGGTCGATCCCTTCGACGAGCTTGCCTATCTTGGCGTCGAATCTGCGCTGCTTGGCGCGAATGCGCTCGGCGTCGAACTTGTCGACAAAGTGGCGCAGAGACTCTCCTGCGAACCCCCGCGACGCCTGGTGTCGCTTTACGCGGCTTGGCGCGCGGTGCTGCGCGCGCGGCAGTCCGTAGCGCATCTTCTCGATGGTTCTCCGCGTGAGCCAACGAAGTGGGAGCCGCTGGCGACGCGCTATCTCGATCTTGCGCAATCGGCGCTCGCCGCCGACTATCAGACGGGAAGGTGAGGGCGCCATGTCCTTTTACGACCGAACCGACGCTGGACGTCGCCTTGCCGCCGAGCTTGAGAAATTCAAGGGCGAGGATGTTGTCGTCTTCGCCCTGCCGCGTGGCGGCGCGCCTGTCGCGGAGCCGATCGCGATTTTGCTGAAGGCGCCTCTCGATCTCGTGCTCGTCAGGAAAATTGGCGTGCCCTTCCAGCCGGAGCTGGCGATGGGCGCCGTGGCGGATGGCGGCGCGCCGATCATCGTGCGCAATGAGGACGTGATCGCCATGGCGAATGTGAGCGAACAAGAATTTGAGGAGGTGTGCGCGCGCGAGCTTGAGGAGATCGAGAGGCGCCGGCAGCTCTATCTTGGAGGCCGTGAACGACCGGAGGCGAAAGGGCGCATCGCCATCGTTGTCGACGACGGCGTCGCCACCGGCGCGACGACGCGCGCGGCCTTGCGCGCCGTCCGCGCGCGTGCGCCCAAAAAGCTTGTGCTGGCTGTGCCGGTCGCGCCTCCAGATACGCTGGAGTCTCTTAGCGCTGAAGTCGATGAGATTGTCTGTCTTGAGACGCATCGCGCCTTCGGCGCGATCGGCTTTTTCTACCGGGATTTTCGCCAGATCAGCGATGGTGAAGTGATCGAGATTCTTGATCGATGCGCCACGAAGGCCGGGGGCGCGTCGAGCGCGACGTTCTGAGCAGCCGAACGCAGCATACTTGATCTATGTCGTCGATGTCGGCGACCCGAAATCAGCCGTAATCCCCCAAAAAACTCTCTCCGCGGCTTTTGGGAGATCAACCATGCGCCAAAACAGCGGATCGATTATTTTTGCCGCGCTTCTCTTCACGGCGGCCCCGGCGCAGGCGTTCGACAGCCCGATCAATCGCGGTCCGCTCGCCGACTTCCTCAATGTGTTTCGCGAGCAGGCGATACCGCGGCAGGCCGTCTATTGGCGCCATCCGGAATTCAAGCGCGGCACGGTCGTCATCTCGACCAAAGACCGTCGGCTCTATTACGTGCTTGGCGATCGACGCGCGATTGAATATGGCGTCGGCGTCGGCCGAATGGGCTTCACCTGGTCCGGCGTGAAAACGATTTCGCGCAAGCGCGAGTGGCCGGACTGGAGCCCGCCGCCGCAGATGCTCAAGCGCAGACCGGATTTGCCGCGCCATATGGCCGGCGGCATGGAAAATCCGCTTGGCGCGCGCGCGCTCTACCTCGGCTCAAGCCAATATCGCATTCATGGCTCCAACGAGCCGGACACGATCGGCGCCGCCGTGTCATCGGGCTGCATCCGCATGACCAACAAGGACGTCGTCGATCTCTACAGTCGCGTGAAGGTCGGGACGAAAGTCGTCGTGCTCAATTAAGGGCGCCTGGCGTCCATCTTGTCTCCGGGCTCGACGGCTTCGCAGACCAAGCGCTGGCGCCAGACGCCGTAGCGCCAGGGCGTGAGCGGGCGCGCATCGGCGCGCAAGGTCGCGGGCACTGGGTCGAAGCCCGCGCCGCCGCCCGGACGACAGCGGCAGATCCGCGCGAACCCCATCCAGCCCCCGGCCCAAAAGCCATGTTTGGCGATGGCCTCGTCGGCGTATTCCGAGCAGGTGGGCGCATAGCGGCAGAAACGTCCCGCGAAGGCCGAGAAGGTGACCCGGTAGACGAATATCAGCGCGCGCGCCGCGCGAGCGGGCAGGGACAGAGAGGAAGACAGCAGGGAGGACACGGACAGCAATCTATGTCGTCGGCGACACGATCGGAAGGGAGGGCGTGTTCGCAGGACGGGACTCGCAATGTGCGCCCGGGGTCCGTCCAACAAAAAGGCCGCCCGGCGAGGGCGGCCTTTTCGGTCTCAGTGTGTAGGCGATCTCATTCCGCGGGCGGCAGCGCCGGCGCAGGCTCGGCCGCTTCGGCGCCGCGCTGCTCGATGATGAGCTCGTCGCGCCCGCCCGCGACGGCGCGGAACTTGGACATCGCAGCGCCGGTGCCGGCCGGAATGAGCCGGCCGACGATGACGTTCTCCTTGAGGCCGACGAGCGGGTCGATCTTGCCGTTGACGGCGGCCTCGGTGAGGACGCGGGTCGTCTCCTGGAAGGAGGCGGCCGAGAAGAAGGAACGCGTCTGCAGCGAGGCCTTGGTGATGCCGAGAAGCACCGGCGTGCCATGCGCAGGCTTGCCGCCATTCTCGAGCGCCTTGGCGTTCGCTTCCTCGAGCTCCAGCTTGTCGACCTGCTCGCCTTCGAGGAAGCCGGTGTCGCCCGGATCGACGATGTCGATCTTCTGCAACATCTGACGCACGATCACTTCGATGTGCTTGTCGTTGATGTTGACGCCCTGCAGCCGGTAGACCTCCTGGATCTCGTTGACGAGGTAAGCCGCAAGCTCCTCCACGCCCTTGATCGCCAGAATGTCATGCGGCGCCGGATTGCCGTCGACGATGTAATCGCCCTTCTCGACGACGTCGCCATCCTGAAGATGGATATGCTTGCCCTTCGGGATCAGATATTCGACCGGATCCGCGCCTTCCTCGGTCGGCGTGATGGTGATGCGCTGCTTGTTCTTGTAGTCCTTGCCGAAGGCGACCGTGCCGGAGATTTCCGCGATGATCGCGTGATCTTTCGGACGGCGCGCTTCGAAAAGCTCCGCGACGCGCGGCAGACCGCCGGTGATGTCGCGGGTCTTGGCGCTCTCCACCGAAATACGCGCGACAATGTCGCCGGCCTTCACCGTCGAGCCCGGTTCGACGGCGATGATCGAGTCGACGGGCAGCAAGTAGCGAGCGTCGCCGCCGCGGGCCAGCTTGACGATCTTGCCGTCGGCGCCCTTGATCAGGATCGAGGGCTTCAGGCTCGCCGAACGCAGGTTGAGGCGGTAGTCCATGACCATGCGCTTGGTGATGCCGGTCGATTCGTCGACCGTCTCCGACATCGATTGCCCTTCGACGAGTTCCTCGAAGCCGATGACGCCGTCGACTTCGCTGATGATCGGACGCGTGTAAGGGTCCCACTCGGCCAGTCGCTGGCCGCGCTTCACCTTGTCGCCCTCGTCGACCTTCATTTTGGCGCCATAGAGAAGGCGGTTCACCGCCCGCTCCTCGCCATTCGGGCCGAGGATCACGATGGCGACGTTACGCGCCATGACAATGAGATCGCCGTCCGAGTTGCGGGCGAGATGGCGATTGCGCACATGCACCTTGCCCTCAAAGTTCGACTCGATGAAGGACTGGTCAGCCAGCTGCGCCGCGCCGCCGATATGGAAGGTGCGCATGGTGAGCTGCGTGCCCGGCTCCCCGATCGACTGCGCCGCGATGACGCCGACGGCTTCGCCCATGTTGACGGGCGTGCCGCGCGCGAGATCGCGTCCATAGCACTTGCCGCAGACGCCGTTCTTAGCCTCGCAGGTCAGGACCGAGCGGATCTTCACCTCCTGAATGCCGGCGGCGTTGATCGCGTCGATGTGCTGCTCCTGAATCATCTCGCCGGCCGGCACGATCACGGTCTTGCCGTCCTGCGACATCAGAGGCTCCGCCGCGGTGCGGCCGAGGATGCGCGACGTCAGCGAGGCGACGACCTGTCCCGCGTCGATGATCGCGCGCATGCGGATGCCGTTTTGGGAGCCGCAGTCGGTCGATGAGATGATGGAATCCTGCGCGACGTCAACGAGGCGGCGCGTGAGATAGCCCGAGTTCGCCGTCTTCAACGCCGTGTCGGCGAGACCCTTGCGGGCGCCGTGCGTGGAGTTGAAGTATTCAAGGACGGTGAGGCCTTCCTTGAAGTTCGAGATGATCGGACTCTCGATGATCTCGCCCGAGGGCTTGGCCATCAGTCCGCGCATCGCCGCGAGCTGCTTCATCTGCTGCGGCGAGCCGCGTGCGCCGGAATGCGACATCATATAGATCGAGTTGATCGGCATGTCGCGGCCGTGCTCGTCTTTGCTCACCGACGAGATGCGCTGCATCATTTCCTCGGCGAGCTTGTCGGTGCACTTCATCCATGCGTCGACGACCTTGTTGTATTTTTCGCCCTGAGTGATCAGGCCGTCATTATACTGCTGCTCATATTCCTTGGCCGCCGCGCGCGTCTCGGAGACGATCGCCTCCTTGTTTTCCGGCACGACCATGTCGTCCTTGCCGAAGGAGATTCCCGCCTTGAAGGCTTCGCGGAAGCCAAGCGACATGATGCGGTCGCAGAAGATGACCGTCTCCTTCTGACCGCAGTTGCGGTAGACGGTGTCGATCATGTTCGAGATTTCCTTTTTGGTCATCAGTCTGTTGACGACGTCGAAGGGAATCTTGTCGTGTTTCGGCATGAGCTGGCCGAGCATCATGCGGCCGGGCGTCGTGTCGAAAATCTTCGATACGCGCTTGCCCTTCTCATCATAGGTCCAGGCGCGGCCCTTGATCTTGGTGTGGAGCGTGACCGCCTTGGCGGCGATCGCGTGCTCGATCTCGCCCTGGCTCGAGAAAGCCATGCCCTGTCCGGGTTCGCCGTCGCGCTCAAGCGTGAGATAATAGAGGCCGAGAACGATATCCTGCGACGGCACGATGATCGGCTGACCATTGGCCGGGTGCAAGATGTTGTTCGTCGACATCATCAGCACGCGCGCTTCGAGCTGCGCTTCGAGCGACAGCGGCACGTGAACGGCCATCTGGTCGCCGTCGAAATCGGCGTTGAAGGCGGCGCAGACGAGCGGATGCAGCTGGATCGCCTTGCCCTCGATCAGCACGGGCTCGAACGCCTGAATGCCGAGACGGTGCAGAGTGGGCGCGCGATTCAGCAGCACCGGATGCTCGCGAATGACCTCGTCGAGGATGTCCCAGACTTCCGGCTTTTCCTTTTCGACGAGCTTCTTCGCCTGCTTCACGGTCGCCGAATAGCCCTTGGCGTCGAGACGCGAATAGATGAAGGGCTTGAACAGCTCGAGCGCCATCTTCTTGGGCAGGCCGCACTGATGCAGCTTCAGCTCCGGACCGACGACGATCACCGAACGGCCGGAATAATCGACGCGCTTGCCGAGCAGGTTCTGACGGAAGCGGCCCTGCTTGCCCTTCAGCATGTCGGCGAGCGACTTCAGCGGACGCTTGTTGGCGCCCGTGATCACGCGTCCGCGGCGGCCGTTGTCGAACAGCGCGTCGACGGCCTCCTGCAACATGCGCTTCTCGTTGCGGATGATGATGTCCGGCGCGCGCAATTCGATCAGCCGCTTCAAACGATTGTTGCGGTTGATGACGCGGCGGTAGAGATCGTTCAAATCCGAGGTCGCGAAGCGGCCGCCGTCCAGCGGCACGAGCGGACGCAGATCCGGCGGAATGACCGGAACTTCCTTGAGGATCATCCACTCGGGGCGATTGCCCGACTGCAGGAAAGCCTCGATGATCTTCAGGCGCTTCGCCAGCTTCTTGGGCTTGAGCTCGGTCTTCGCTTCGGAGATCTCGATGCGCAGCGACGCGGCGATCGCTTCCAGGTCCATCGACTCAAGAAGTTTGCGGATCGCTTCCGCGCCGATCATGGCCGTGAACGTGTCTTGGCCATATTCGTCTTGCGCGCGCATATATTCGTCTTCCGACAGCAACTGACGCTCTTTGAGCGGCGTCAGGCCCGCGTCGAGGACGATATACGACTCGAAATAGAGGATTCGCTCAAGATCCTTGAGCGTCATGTCGAGCAACAGGCCGATGCGCGAGGGCAGCGACTTCAGAAACCAGATGTGGGCGACGGGCGCGGCGAGCGAGATGTGGCCCATGCGGTCGCGCCGCACGCGCGCGAGGGTGACCTCGACGCCGCACTTCTCGCAAATGACGCCCTTGTATTTCATCCGCTTATATTTGCCGCACAGGCACTCATAGTCCTTGATCGGACCGAAGATGCGCGCGCAGAACAGTCCGTCGCGCTCTGGCTTGAACGTGCGGTAGTTGATCGTCTCGGGCTTTTTGATCTCGCCGTAAGACCAGGAAAGAATCTTCTCCGGGCTTGCGATCGAAATCTGAATCTGGTCGAAGGCCTGCGTCGCCACGACCGGATTGAAGAGATTCATGACCTCTTGCTGATTCATGGTCTTCTCCTGGACCGGGATGGAAGCGGTCGTACGCTCCGCCGGTCTAAATCCATTTGCGCTTCCCTCTCCCATTCACGGGAGAGGGTGGCCCCGCGAAGCGGGGTCGGGTGAGGGCGCTTCGATCTTCAAGAAGCGGCGCCAGCCCTCATCCGTCAGGCTTCGCCTGACACCTTCTCCCGCAAGCGGGAGAAGGGGCGCGCTTCGCGATGCGATTACTCCGCCGCCTCGGCGGCTGTGGGCGGCGCTTCCTCTTCCGGCTCCGCGTTGGTCAGTTCGACGTTCAGCGCCAGTGAGCGCATCTCCTTGATGAGCACGTTGAAGCTCTCCGGAATGCCCGATTCGAAGGTGTCGTCGCCGCGCACGATCGACTCATAGACCTTGGTGCGGCCGGCGACGTCGTCCGACTTCACGGTCAGCATCTCCTGCAGCGTGTACGCGGCGCCATAGGCTTCGAGCGCCCAGACCTCCATTTCGCCGAAGCGCTGTCCGCCGAACTGCGCCTTGCCGCCCAGCGGCTGCTGGGTGACGAGCGAGTAGGGGCCGATGGAGCGCGCGTGGATCTTATCGTCGACGAGATGATGCAGCTTCAGCATGTAGATGTAGCCGACGGTCACCTTACGGTCGAAGGTCTCGCCGGTGCGTCCGTCGAAGAGCCGCACCTGACCTGACGAGGCAAGTCCCGCCTTCTCCAGCATTTCGACGATGTCCTTCTCGCGCGCGCCGTCGAACACCGGCGTCGCGATCGGAACCCCGCGCTTCAGATCCTTGCCGACTTCCACGAGGTTCGCCTCGCTGAGCGAGGCGAGTTCCGGATCGTCGCCGTAGATTTCCGTCAACGCTTTGCGCAAAGGCTTGATGTCTTTGCTGCGATAATACGCGTCGACGGCCTGGCCGACCTGCTTGCCGAGACCGGCGCAGGCCCAGCCGAGATGCGTCTCGAGAATCTGTCCGACGTTCATCCGGCTCGGCACGCCGAGCGGATTGAGCACGATGTCGACAGGCGTGCCGTCCTCGAGGAACGGCATGTCTTCCTGCGGCACGATGCGCGAAACGACGCCCTTGTTGCCGTGACGCCCGGCCATTTTGTCGCCGGGCTGAATCTTGCGCTTCACCGCGACGAAGACTTTGACCATCTTCATCACGCCGGGCGGCAGTTCGTCGCCGCGCTGCAGTTTCTCGACCTTGTCGAGGAAGCGGTTCTCAAGCCCCTTCTTCGACTCGTCATATTGCTTGCGCACGGCTTCGATCGACGCCATCAGCGCGTCATCCTCGACGACGAAGGTCCACCACTGCGAGCGGGGATATTCGTCGAGGATCGCCTGAGTCAGCTTCTCGCCCTTCTTGAAGGACTTCGGGCCGGCGATGCCGACCTTGCCGATCAGCGTTTCACAAAGACGCGTATAGACGTTGCGGTCCAGGATCGCGAGCTCGTCGTCGCGGTCCTTGGCGAGACGCTCGATCTCCTCGCGTTCGATAGCCTGGGCGCGCTCGTCCTTCTCGACGCCGTGGCGGTTGAACACGCGCACTTCGACGATCGTTCCCTGAACGCCCGGCGGCACGCGCAGCGACGTGTCGCGCACGTCGGAGGCCTTTTCGCCAAAGATGGCGCGCAGGAGCTTCTCTTCCGGCGTCATCGGGCTTTCGCCCTTGGGCGTGATCTTGCCGACGAGAATGTCGCCCGCCTGCACTTCGGCGCCGATATAAACGATCCCCGCCTCGTCGAGATTCTTCAGCGTCTCTTCCGAAACGTTGGGAATATCGCGGGTGATCTCTTCCGGACCGAGCTTCGTGTCGCGCGCCATCACCTCGAATTCATCGATGTGAATCGAAGTGAACACGTCGTCCTTGACGATGCGCTCGTTGAGGAGGATCGAATCCTCGAAGTTGTAGCCGTTCCAAGGCATGAAGGCGACGAGCACATTGCGCCCGAGCGCCAGATCGCCAAGGTCGGTCGACGGACCGTCGGCGATGATGTCGCCCTTCACCACAAGATCGCCGACGCGGACGAGCGGCTTCTGGTTGATGCAGGTCGACTGGTTCGAGCGCTGGAACTTCATCAGCCGATAGATGTCGACGCCGGGCTTGCCCGGATCAAGTTCTTCGGTCGCGCGGATGACGATACGGGTCGCGTCGATCTGATCGACCACGCCGGTGCGGCGCGCCGAGATGGCGGCGCCGGAGTCGCGCGCCACGATCGGCTCCATGCCGGTGCCGACGAGCGGCGCGTCGGCCTTGACGAGCGGCACGGCCTGGCGCTGCATGTTCGAGCCCATCAGCGCGCGGTTGGCGTCATCGTTCTCGAGGAATGGAATGAGCGCCGCGGCCACCGACACGAGCTGCTTGGGCGACACGTCCATCGCGTCGACCTTCTCGCGCGGCACGAGCATGACGTCGCCGGCGTGGCGGCAGAGCACGAGGTCTTCCGTCAGATTGCCGTCCTTGTCGACCTGCGCGTTCGCCTGAGCGACGTGATATTTCGCCTCCTCCATCGCCGACAGATAGGCGACTTCGCCGGTCACCTTGCTGTCGCGCACGCGGCGATAAGGCGCTTCGATGAAGCCGTATTTGTTGACGCGGGCGAAGGTCGCGAGCGAATTGATCAGGCCGATGTTCGGACCTTCCGGCGTCTCGATCGGACAGATGCGGCCGTAATGCGTCGGGTGCACGTCGCGCACCTCGAAGCCCGCCCTCTCACGAGTCAGTCCGCCCGGGCCAAGCGCCGAGAGACGACGCTTATGGGTGATCTCCGACAGCGGATTGGTCTGGTCCATGAACTGCGACAGCTGCGACGAACCGAAGAATTCGCGCACGGCGGCCGCCGCCGGCTTGGCGTTGATCAGGTCCTGCGGCATGACCGTGTCGATATCGACCGACGACATGCGCTCCTTGATGGCGCGCTCCATGCGCAGCAGGCCGAGGCGATACTGATTCTCCATCAGTTCGCCGACCGAACGCACGCGGCGATTGCCGAGATGGTCGATGTCGTCGATTTCGCCGCGACCATCGCGCAGATCGACGAGCGCCTTGACGACCGCGAGGATATCCTCGCGACGCAGCGTCCGCGTCGTGTCCGGCGCGTCGAGATCGAGGCGCATGTTCATCTTCACGCGGCCGACGGCCGAGAGATCATAGCGCTCGGGATCGAAGAACAGCGAGTGGAACATGTTTTCCGCCGTGTCCATCGTCGGCGGCTCGCCCGGGCGCATGACCCGATAGATGTCGAACAGCGCTTCTTCGCGGATCGAGTTCTTGTCGACGGCGAGCGTATTGCGGATGTAGGGGCCGATATTGATGTGGTCGATGTCTAGCACCGGCAGCTCGTCGAAGCCCTTTTCGATCAGCAGCGGCAGAGTCTTCACGGTGATCTCCTCGCCCGCTTCGGCGAAGATCTCGCCGGTGGCGGGGTCGAAGAGGTCCTGCGCGAGATATTGGCCGTAGAGCTCCTCGGGCGCGACGCGAATTGCCTTCACGCCCTTCTCGGCGAGTTGGCGCGCGGCGCGCACGGCGAGCTTCTTGCCGGCTTCGAGAATCACCTGGCCGGTGTCGGCGTCGACCATATCGGCGACAGCCTTCACGCCCTTGATGCGCTCGGCGTCAAACGGCATGCGCCAGTTCTCGCCGTCCTGCGTGTACAGGATGGTCTTGTAGAAGGTCGACAGAATCTCTTCGCCGTCGAGGCCGAGCGCGAACAGGAGCGACGTCACCGGAATCTTGCGGCGGCGGTCGATGCGCGCATAGACGATGTCCTTGGCGTCGAACTCGATGTCCAGCCAGGATCCGCGATAGGGAATGATGCGGGCGGCGAACAGCAGCTTGCCCGAAGAATGGCTCTTGCCCTTGTCGTGGTCGAAGAACACGCCCGGCGAGCGATGCATCTGCGAGACGATGACGCGCTCGGTGCCGTTGACGACGAAGGTGCCGTTCGACGTCATGAAGGGCATGTCGCCCATGTAGACGTCCTGCTCCTTGATGTCCTTGACCGACTTCGCCTGCGTATCGGGATCGACGTCGAACACGATGAGGCGCAGCGTCACTTTGAGCGGCGCAGCGTAGGTCATGCCGCGCTGGCGGCATTCGTCGACGTCATATTTCGGCTGTTCGAACTCGTAGCGCACGAATTCGAGCAGAGAGACCTGCGAGAAGTCGGAGATCGGAAAGACGGACTTGAAGACGGACTGCAACCCCTCGTCAGGACGGCCGCCTTTGGGCTCGTCGACAAGGAGGAACTGATCGTAGGAGGCCTTTTGGACCTCGATCAGGTTCGGCATTTCCGCCGCTTCGCGGATATGTCCGAAGAATTTGCGGATGCGCTTGCGACCGGTGAACTTTCTCGCCGACGTCTGAGCCATGTCGCTTTTCGAGCCTCTTTCTTCGTTGAGCCGACCGTCCCGCTGCGAGAGGTCCTTGCCCGTCAGGCGCTCGTCATAGCGGCGGAATTCCCGCGTCCGTGAGCGCCTTTTGTTTATTGGTCGCAGCCCCGGCGCGCCGGGGCTGCGACGATCGCGACGCCGCCAAAGGCGGCGGAAGAATTACTTGAGTTCGATCTTGGCGCCGACCTTTTCGAGGGCGGCCTTGATCTTCTCGGCCTCGTCCTTGTTCACGCCTTCCTTGATGGGCTTGGGCGCGCCTTCGACCAGGTCCTTGGCTTCCTTCAGGCCGAGGCCGGTGATCGCGCGGACCTCCTTGATGACCTCGATCTTCTTCTCGCCGGTCGCGGCCAGGATCACGTTGAACTCGGTCTTCTCTTCCGCGACCGGCGCAGCGGCGGCGGCGCCCGGAGCGGCGGCGACGGCGACGGCGGCGGCGGCGGAAACGCCCCACTTCTCTTCAAGGAGCTTCGCGAGTTCAGCCGCCTCGAGGACGGTCAGCGCCGAGAGGTCTTCGACGATCTTTTCAAGATTTGCCATTTGTTGCGTCCTTTGAATTTGGTTTGTCTGGATGTCGGCCTCTTAGGCCGCGTCTCGATTGGCGTAGGCTCCGAAGACGCGCGCGAGCTTGGCGGCTGGCGCGGTCGAGAGCTGAGCGATCTTGGTCGCGGGCGCCTGGATAAGGCCCACGAGCTTGGCGCGCAGTTCGTCGAGGGACGGCATCGTCGCAAGCGACTTGACGCTGTCCGGATTCAGAGCAGTCTTGCCCATGGCGCCGCCCAGGATGACAAACTTGTTGTTGTCCTTGGCGAAGGCCACGGCGACTTTCGGCGCCGCCACCGGATCGTCCGAATAGGCGATCAGGGTCGGCCCCTTGAGCAGGGGCGCGATAGAGGCGACGTCGGCGCCATCGAGAGCGATCTTGGCGAGGCGGTTCTTCGCGACCTGGACCGTCGCGCCAGCATTGCGGGCCTGCTTGCGCAGGTTTTGCAGCTGGGCCACGGTCAGGCCGGAGTAGTGAGCGACGACGACGACGCCGGTCTTCGAAAAGACTTCGCGTAACGCCGCGACCGCTTCCTTTTTCTCCGCTCTGTCCACGGGTGCTCTCTCTACTGGCGGGAAATCCCGCCGGTTGCGACATGTCGCTCGCTTGAGGCGAGCGACGCCGTAGATCCTGTCCCCGTCACGGCGCAACGCCGCGGCGGTTGAAGGGGCGCGAACCAAATTCGAAGGACGCACGCGGGAAGCCCGTTTGCGGCCTCTAAAATTCCGGTTTCCCCGTCTGTGCAGGCCGCCTTTAAGACGACGGATCGCTCCGCCTTCCCTTGGGCCGATTGAGCCGCTACAGGGTAAAACCCCTTGCGTGCGCCGGCAGTCTCGGACAGGACATGGCCGGACGGGACACGAGGGAGAACCCCCGGGTCCGCCGGCCTATCCACCGCCTTTTCCTAAGCCCTGGAAGGACTTGAGTCGAGGCGGAAGCTCAAAACTGAAAAGGGGGCCGCAGGTCGATTGGCCAGCCCCGGATCGTCTATTTAAGGGGAGTAGAGGAGTTTGCCAAGGGGAAAAACGATGTTTCTCACCCAGTTCAGCGGCGTCACCACCGCCCCGGCGTGAACTCCATGCGCATGCGGCCGCCCCGGCTGGCGGAAAGCCGCGCGCCCCCAGTGCGAGAGGGCGGGCGAGAGGCGCTGCGGCCCGAAGCTTTCCCGCTGTGGCCGCCTTCGGCGGCGACGCCGGGATAGGTCGCCCCATGCTGACCGCGCGTCGGCCCGAAGGAGGCGAGGCAGCGGTTGTAGGCGTCGGCTTCCTTGATCGCTTCGCAATCGTCGATGCTTCGCGACGCGGCGAGCGCGGGAGCAGCGAAGAGGAGCGATGCGGCGAAGAACACGGCGCCAAAAATGCGGGCGTCATTGCGAGGAGCGTCGCGACGAGGCAATCGAGGGGCGGCCTCAAAGCGCTGGATTGCTTCGCTTCGCTCGCAATGACGGCTTGGTAGCCAATGACGGCCCATCATCCCCTCAGCGTTGCGCCGCATTTTTTTTGCGCCTCCGCCACGATCTTCTGGGCCACCGCCTCGATCTCCGCGTCCGTCAGAGTCTTTTCGCGCGGCTGCAGGGTGACGGCGAGACCGATCGATTTTTTGCCCTCGGGGACGCCCTTGCCCTCATAGACGTCGAAGACTGTGACATCGGCGATCAGACTCCGGTCGGCGCCCTGCGCCGCCTTCACTAGATCGCCGGCCGCCGCTGTGCGATCGACGATAAAGGCGAAATCGCGCGAAACCGGCTGAAGATCCGAAATATCGAGCTTCGGCTTGATTTTCGTCGGCTTCGCCTTGGGCGCGGGGAGCGCGTCGAGAATGATCTCGAAAGCCGCGATCGGCCCCTCGACGTCCATGACTTTCAGCGCGCGCGGATGCAATTCGCCGAAATGGCCGACGATGTTCTTTGGTCCGAATTGCAGCGTCGCCGAACGGCCGGGGTGAAACCATGCCGGCCCGCCGGAAACGATTTGCAAGCCGCCGGCCGCGACGCCGAGCGCATTCAGCAGCGCCATGGCGTCGGCCTTGGCGTCGAAGGCGCCGGCCGCGCGCGCCGGCGGCGCTGACCAGTGACGCCCGGCGCCAGCCAACCCGCGCCGCACGCCCGCCGCGGCGAGGCGCTGGCCGGTCTCGGTCGCATCGAGGAAGATCTGGCCGACTTCAAACAGGTTCTGATCGCCAAGCCCGCGCGCGGCGTTGCGGCCAGCGGCCGCCACGAGGCCCGGCAACAGGCTCGGCCGCATGTCGGAAAGATCGGCGGCGATCGGATTGGCGAGCGCCAGCGACGGCTTGCCGCCGCCAAACGCCTCCGCCTGCTCCTTGGAGACGAAGGACCACGTCACCGCCTCGACGAGGCCCTGGCCGGCGAGCGCGCGGCGCGCGTTGCGGGCGCGCTTTTGCATCATGGTCAGCACGGGCGGCGCGACGCCCTCGGCGCGCGGCAGCGGCGTCGAGGGCACGTTGTCGACGCCGATCATGCGCACGATTTCCTCGACGATGTCGGCCTTGCCCTCGATGTCCGGACGCCAGCTCGGCGCGGCGACATGGGCGATGTCGGCGCCGGCGTTCTCGACGCTGAAGCCGAGGCGCTCGAGAATCTTCGCCGCGTCTTCACGCGGCGCGTCGAGGCCCGTGAGCCGCCTGGTTTCGCTCCAGGGGAAATTGATCGCGCGCGAGAGCAGCGGCAGTTCGCCGGCGAGCGTGAGTTCCGACGGCTCGCCGCCGCAGAATTCCAGCACGAGCTTCGTCGCGAGCTCGATCCCCGGCAGTGCAAAGGCCGGATCGACGCCGCGCTCAAAACGGTAGCGCGCGTCGGTGACAATGCCGAGCTTGCGGCCGGTGTGCGCGATATTCATCGGGTCCCAAAGCGCCGTTTCGATCAGCACGTCGGTCGTCGAGTCATCGCAGCCTGAGGCCTCGCCGCCCATGACGCCCGCAAGCGATTCCGGTCCGGCCTCGTCGCAGATGACCACCATGCTCTCGTCGAGTTGATAGGTCCGCCCGTCGAGCGCGTGCAGAGTCTCGCCCATCTTCGCGCGGCGCACGATAAGATCGCCCTTCACCTTTTTCGCGTCGAAGACATGCAGCGGCCGCGCGCGATCGAAGGTGAGGAAGTTGGTGACGTCGACCAGCGCGTTGATCGGACGAAGGCCGATTTCGCGCAACCTCGCCTGCAGCCAGGCGGGGCTGGGTCCGTTCTTGACGCCACGCACGAGGCGAAGGCCGAAGAAGGGCGCGAGATGCTTGTCTTCCTGCGCGAAATCCAACGTCACGCCGACAGGGCAGGGGAATTTGCCCTCGATTGGCGCAATGTCCTTGTTCTTGAGAACGCCGAGGCCCGCCGCGGCGAGGTCGCGCGCGATGCCGTAGACGCCGGCGGCGTCGGGGCGGTTGGGCGTCAGATTGATCTCGATGATGGGATCGTCGAGCCCGGCCCATTGCGCATAGACGGCGCCGACCGGCGCGTCTTCCGGCAGATCGATGATTCCCTCATGGTCGTTGGAAAGTTCGAGTTCGGCGGCAGAGCACAGCATGCCGAGCGACTCGACGCCGCGGATGACGCCCTTGCCGAGCGTGATCTTCTTGCCTGGAATATATGTCCCCGGCGCCGAGAAGACGCTCTTCATGCCGGTGCGGGCGTTCGGCGCGCCGCAGACCACCTGCACCGGCGCGCCGCTCCCCGTGTCGACCATGCAGACCCGCAAACGGTCGGCGTTCGGATGCGGCTTCGCCTCGATCACCTTCGCGATGGTGAAGTCTTTGAGCTGCGCGGCGGGGTCATGCACATATTCGACCTCAAGGCCGATGCGCGTCAGCGTCTCGACGATTTCGCTGAGCGAAGCCGACGTGTCGAGATGTTCCTTGAGCCAGGAGAGGGTGAGTTTCATTTGTTGAGAACTTTGAAGTTGTCGAGCGCCGGCGCCAAGGGCTCGTCATGCCCGCGCTTGTCGCGGGCATCCACGCCGTGAGGCTGCGGAATGATGAAAGTGAGCGGCGTCATTCGTTTCGCGTCTCTAGTTTTCGGCGTTACGTGGATGGCCGGGACACGCCCGGCCATGACGCGGCGAATTATCGTTAGCTGCTCAACCCGCCCGCCAGCGTCGGGAAATCGAGCGGCCTGAAACCATAGTGCTCCAGCCAGCGCGTGTCGGCGTCGAAGAAGGCGCGCAGATCCGACATGCCATATTTGAGCATCGCCAGCCGGTCGACGCCGACGCCGAAGGCGAAGCCCTGATAGCGGTCGGGATCGATCCCGCAATTTCTCAGCACATTGGGATGCACCATGCCGCAGCCCAGAATCTCCATCCAGTCCTCGCCCTCGCCGAAGCGGATTTCGCCGCCCTGGCGCCGGCACTGAACATCGACCTCCATCGAGGGTTCTGTGAAGGGGAAGAAGGAGGGTCGAAAGCGCAGCTTGACGCCCTTCACCTCGAAGAAGCTCCTTAGAAATTCTTCGAGCGTCCATTTGAGATGCCCAAGATGCGTCGTCTCGTCGATGACGAGTCCTTCGATCTGATGGAACATCGGCGTATGCGTCTGGTCGAAGTCGCAGCGATAGACCCGGCCGGGGCAGATGACTCGGATCGGCGGCGCCTGCGACAGCATGGTGCGCACCTGCACCGGGCTCGTATGGGTGCGCAGCAGCCGCTTTACGCCTGACTCTGCGGTCAGAAAGAACGTGTCCTGCATCTCTCGCGCGGGATGCCCTTCCGGGAAGTTGAGCTTGGTGAAATTATAGTCGTCGCTCTCGATGTCCGGTCCCTCGGCGACGGCGAAGCCCATGTCGGCGAAGATGATGGAGAGCTCGTCCGTCACCTGCGAAATCGGATGGATGCGCCCGCGCTCCAGCGGACTCGCCGGCGCAGGCAGCGTCATATCGAGCGTCTCGGCCGTAAGGCGCGCTTCCAAAGCCGCTTCAGCAAGCCGTTCGCGTCGCGCGGCGATCGCCTCGGCCGCCTTGTCTTTTAGCGCGTTGATCTTCGCGCCTTCGGTCTTGCGCTCCTCGGGCGACATTTTTCCGAGCGTTGCGAGCAGCGCCGAAATCGCGCCCTTTTTGCCGAGCGAGGAGAGGCGCACGGCTTCAAGCGCCGCCTCGTCGGCGGCCTCGTCGATCTGGCGCAGCGTATCTTCTTCGAGTTTGGCGAGGTCGGTCATATTGGTTTCTAATGTGGACGTTTCCTCGTCCTTCGAGACGCCCGCTCCGCGGGCTCCTCAGGATGAGGAAACGTAAAGCGCGCCGCTTGCGCCCTCATGCTGAGGAGGCTCCGTAGGAGCCGTCTCGAAGCATGCGGGCGAAGTCAGCCGCCCCTTCGGGAATCTTGCGCCGCGTTCTGCCACGCGGGGGCCGTTCTGTCGAGAACGCCAGATCAAGCGCTCTAAGGCGCGGGGCGCGGCCGATGCGTGAAAATCTGCGCCAGCGCCGAAGAGACGACGCGCGAATCGACGTCGTCGGCGCGGCTCGTCAGCACGATCGGCACGCGCGCGCCGAGCACCAGCCCCGCGGTGTCGGCGCCGCCGAGGAAGACGAGCTGCTTCGCCAGAATATTGCCCGCCTCGAGATCGGGCGCGACCAGGATGTCCGCGTCGCCGGCGACCTCGGACTCTATGTGCTTGGCGTCGGCCGCTTCGCGCGAGATGGCGTTGTCGAAGGCCAGCGGACCGTCAAGCGCGGCGCCGGCGATCTGGCCACGGTCGGCCATCTTGCAGAGCGCCGCCGCCTCGATCGTCGACGGGATCTTTCCTTCGACCGTCTCCACGGCCGAGAGCAGCGCCACTTTGGGACGTTCGATGCCGATCGCATGCGCGAGATCGATTGCGTTGCGCACGATGTCGCGCTTGGTGTCGAGCGTCGGCGCAATGTTGATCGCGGCGTCGGTGACGAGCAGCAACTTATGATAATACGGCGCGTCGATCACAAAGACATGGCTGATCCGCCGGTCCGTGCGCAGTCCCGCGCCGTCTCGTATGACCGCGGTCATCAGTTCGTCCGTATGCAGCGCGCCTTTCATCAGCGCGTGCAGCCGGCCGCGGCGCACGAGCTCCACCGCCTGATCGGCGGCGGCGTGGCTGTGTGGCGCGTCGACGATCTCGACGCCTTCAAGCGAGACCCCGCTCGTGCGCGCGGCCGCCTCGATCTTCGCCCGCGGTCCGATAAGAGTCGGGACGATCAGCCCTTTGTCGCGCGCGGCGATCGCGCCTTCGACCGAGCGCGCGTCGCAAGGGTGGATGACGCCCATGCGGATGGGCGGCAGCGCCTGCGCCCGCCGCACGAGGGCGTCAAGCAAGGCGCCGCGCGCGCGGGCCTGCGCCACCATCGACCAGGGCGGGCGCGACGTCGCCGTCGGTTCACAGCCAGCGCTCTGGCTCATACGGCCTCCTTGGCTCAATTCAGCGGATCGCGAGCGATGCGATCGACGAAGAATTTCGTCGCGCGCGCCCAGGATTGATCATTATCCCCGCGAAAATCGAACCCTTGATGATAGATCAGTTCGCCCGTCGAGACGCGCGCGATTGACACGCCCATGCTGAGGATAAGCGTGCTGACCTTGTTGACGACGCCCGTCAGAACGAGATCGGCGCCGGCCTTGCGGGCAAGCGACAATTCGCAGCCGTTGCAGGTGCGAATGTAGGTTTGCTTCAAGATCGCGTCGAGATCCGCCGCGATGGGGCCCCGATCAACGACGTCATAGACGCGCCGCGCGGCGATTCCTGCGCCGATGTCGTCACGCGCCCGCGCCAGTCGTTTTGCATGTTCGGCGCTTTGGTCGACAGGCTCGTTTGACGTGTCGACCAGCTCGAAATCGAGAACGAGCAGGCGTTTGCGCGGCTCTTCGGCCAGCGCCGACGCGGCTTGCGACAGCGGAAGGGGCAGGAGCAGGGCGAATCCGAGCAGGCCGCGGCGGTCGATCATCGCGCTTTGGCTCCATATTTGTGGAGGTGCGCGCCATGGGCGGAAAGCCAGGCTTCGGCGTGATCCGTGTCGGCGCAGAGCCGCCGCGTCAGCTTCCAGAATCGCGGCGAATGGTCGAGATGCACGAGATGCGCGACCTCGTGGGCGGCGAGGTAATCGAGGACGAATGGCGGCGCCATAATCAGCCGCCAGGAAAAGTTCAACGAGCCGGAGGCCGAACATGATCCCCATCGGCTGATCGGATCGCGCAGGCCGACGCCGCGCGGCGGGAGACTGAGTGCGCCAGTGTGGCGGGCGACCGCCTCTTCGAGGTCGCGTCGCGCCTCCCGCTTCAGGTGATCCTGAACGCGGCGGTGCACATGTTCGGTCTGACCAGCGACGCAAAGCGTGAAGGGAGCCTCGGCGTCGTCTCTTGGCTCGATCCAGGTGACCCCCCGACGGTCCGGATGATGGGCGATCATATGATCGACGCCGCGAAGAGGCGCGACCGAACCATGCGCGAAAGGAATGGTTGCAGGAAGCCTGTCGAGACGCGAAGCGATCCAGGCAGCGTGGCGCTGGGCAAAATCTCGCGCATCGCGCAATGACGCCCGCTTCGGCATCGTCAACACCGCATCGCGTGCGGCGAAGCGCACACGCAAAGTGAATCGCCGCGCATTCTGTGACCGACGCAAAGCGACGAGAATTGTTTCGCCGGCGTGGACCAATGTGAGAATTGACGCGCCGCCAGTTGGCGTCGGTCCTTGGCGCAGGAGTCGAAGCATAGCCCTCATGCTAGCGCAAAGGCCATATGAGTCGCGAGTTCCAAAATTGCAGCTTGATGAAAATATTTCCCTTGCGTTGCCTTTTTGCGCGCGCTCCGATGCAGGCGACTGCGCGCGCTACAGATGGCGTTCAAGCTCACGCGCGGCTTCGGCAGGGCGTCGCGCCACGTTGAACGGGCTCACAAAGCGGCCGTTCTTGTCCATCAGATACACGACAGTGGTGTGGTCGACGGAATAGTCCTCGTCCTTGCCGGGCGCGCGCTTAGAGAAGATGCGATATTCGCGCAACACGGGATCGAGCGAAGCGCGCGGACCGGTGACGCCGATGATGCGCGGATCGAAATTGGAGAGATAGTCTTTGAGAGCCTCGGGCGTGTCTCGCTCCGGATCGACAGTGACGAACAGCGCGCCGACTTTCGCATCCGGGCCCATCGCCCGCAAGATTTCCGACATCTCGAAGAGCGTGGTGTGACAAATATCGGGACAGTGCGTATAGCCGAAGAAAACGAGGAAGGGGCGCCCGAGGAAATCCTGCTCTGTCACCTGCTGCCCGGTATGTGCGGTGAGCTGAAAAGGTCCCCCGATGGTTTCCGTCGACGTCGTGGGCTTGCCGCTGGTGAAGTAAACAAAGGCGACGAACATGAGCGCGAAGACAGCGCCGACGCCGATCAGCAGCGGCCTCGAGATGCCTGGTCCGCTGGCGGATTGCGCGCCCTTTGCGCCGCGCTTGACTCCCTTTGCGCCACCCTTCGATCCGTTGGCCATCGTGCGTTTCCTGATTGTTGTCATGGGCGGCGCGCGCCGCAGCGGGTCGCTGAGCGGACCGCGAATAGGATTAATCCGCGAAAACTATATGGGCGTCATTGCATAAGTCCACGTCGCCTGAATCTTTCGCGTCGTCGAACGCCCAACGCGCCTCAAAGCGGCAGCCTCTGGCGCCGGTGATGGGAAACCGCGTGCGGCCTCCGGCGGCCAGCGGCTTATCGAGCTTGCCGACGATGGCTTCCGGCGCCGTTTTGCTTTTTGCCGCCATGACGATCTCGAAGCTTTTCAGCGGCACGGGACGCTGGTTCTCCAGATCGATGGTTTGCGCCAGCTTCGCCGGCGCCGTTCGCGGCTTCGTCGCGCCGATCGCCTGCGCGACGCCGGCGGCGGCGACGACGCCGATCATCGCCAAGCGTAGCTTCATCGGACTTTCTCCCGGCGGGAACTTATCGCGCCCTTTTGCATTCGCCAAGCGCTGTCGCGCCCAGACCGCGCCGAACGGGGCGGACATGCGCGTCCTGCGCCGATGGTGTAGCTTCGCGCAATTGCGATTCCTGACTGTGAAGGCGCTTTAACCATGAGCGAAACTCCGAGCGCCGTTCCCGGCAAAATCCTCGTCGGCGCAAGCATGAAGGAAGGGAAGCCGCACGCTTACCACTACCTTCTGCTCGCGCTTGGCAATCGCCATGGCTTGATCGCTGGCGCAACCGGCGGCGGCAAAACCGTTTCGCTGCAGCGGCTCGCGGAAGGCTTCTCTAACGCCGGAACCTGCGTCTTTCTCGCCGACGTCAAAGGCGATCTTGCGGGCCTGTCGCAGCCGGGCGAAGGCAAGCCGGCCTTCGTCGCTCGCGCCAAGGAGATTGGCGTTCTCTACGAGCCCGACCGGTTTCCCGTCGCTTTCTGGGACGTTTTTGGCGAACAGGGACACGCGGTTCGGGCTTCGATCTCGGAAATGGGGCCGCTGCTTCTTTCGCGCCTGCTCGATTTGAACGACGTCCAAGAGGGCGTTCTGAATGTCGTTTTCAAGGTTGCGGACGAGCAAGGCATGTTGCTGCTCGATTTGAAGGATCTGCGGGCGATGCTCGCGCATGTTGCGGAGAACGCCGCAGCCTACAAACAGAAATACGGAAATGTGGCGCCCGCGAGCGTCGGCGCCATTCAGCGGCAGCTGTTGGTGCTGGAGACGCAGGGCGGCGCAAATTTCTTCGGCGAGCCGGCGCTCGACATCATGGACTTCCTGCGAGTCGATCGCGACGGACGCGGGGTCATCAATATTCTCGCGGCAGACAAGTTGATGCGCGCGCCGCGGCTCTACGCCACCTTCCTTCTTTGGATGCTTTCCGAGCTGTTCGAAGCCCTGCCGGAAGTCGGCGATCTCGACAAGCCGAAGCTCGTCTTCTTCTTCGACGAGGCGCATCTTCTCTTTAGCGACGCGCCGAAGGCGCTGCTGTCCGCGATCGAACAGGTCGTGCGTCTCATCCGCTCGAAAGGCGTCGGCGTCTATTTCATCACGCAAAATCCGCTCGACGTGCCGGACACGGTTCTAGGCCAGCTCGGCAACCGCATTCAACATGTGCTGCGCGCATTCACGCCCCGCGATCAGAAGGCGGTGCGCGCCGCCGCCGAGACCTTTCGCGACAATCGCGCCCTCGAGGAAGCCGAGGCGATCATGCAGCTTGGCGTCGGCGAAGCGCTGGTGTCGATGCTCGACGCCAAGGGAACGCCGGAAGTCGTCGAACGCACGTTGATCGCGCCGCCGTCCGCCCGCGTAGGACCGATATCGCCGGAGGAACGGAAAGCCGTCATGGCCGCGAGCGCCTCCGGGGGAAAATACGACACGATGGTCGATCGTGAATCCGCATTCGAAATGCTGCAGGCGCGCGCCAAGGGCAAGGCCGAGGCCGAAAGCGGCGCGGGCGGCGGTCTGCTCGGCGCGCTCGGCGGCATATTGGGCGGCATTTTCGGCAAGGGCGACAAGAATCGCATGTCGCCGGCCGAACTCGCGGCGCGCGCCGCAATTCAATCGGCGGCGCGTTCCGCCGGGACACAGATCGCGCGCCAAATTCTGCGCGGCGTGCTGGGCGGCATGTCGAAGTGAATTCTCGCCAGAAGATCGCGAAATCATAACAGGCAGAATCTTCGCCAGTCTTGCGCGCCAAACCTGCGCGGCCGAGCCTTCGAAAGCGCGTCATTCACATTGCTGAATCTTAATCCGTGCTTTAGCCTCCCTTCACGCAATTGTCATTTTCCAGCCCACTAGGGGCGCCCTATAATGACCCCCTGTCGCGGCCGGCGTTTCGTGGCCGCGCTTTGCGGACCCGCCTTACTCAGGGGGTTCGTCAGGAGGGACTTATGGCGAATGCCTTGCCAATCGTCTCAGAAGACGGCCTAGCCCGCTATCTATCTGAAATCAGGCGGTTTCCAATGTTGGAGCCGCAGCAGGAATATATGCTTGCCAAGCGCTGGCGCGAGCATGAAGACGCAAAAGCCGCGCAGGAATTGATCACGTCGCATCTGCGGCTCGTGGCGAAGATCGCCATGGGCTATCGCGGCTACGGCTTGCCGATCGGGGAAATCGTTTCCGAAGGCAATGTCGGCCTCATGCAGGCCGTCAAGCGCTTCGAGCCCGAGCGCGGCTTCCGCCTTGCGACCTATGCAATGTGGTGGATCCGCGCCTCCATCCAAGAGTATATTTTGCGCTCCTGGTCGCTCGTCAAAATGGGCACCACCGCGAGTCAGAAGAAGCTCTTCTTCAATCTTCGCAAGGCCAAGAGCCGCATCTCGGCCTTCGAGGAAGGCGACCTGAAGCCCGAGAACGTCGAAAAGATCGCGCATCGGCTTGGCGTGTCCAAGCAGGACGTCATCGACATGAATCGCCGCATGGGCGGCGACGCTTCGCTCAACACGCCTTTGCGCGAGGAGGGCGAAGGCGAATGGCAGGACTGGCTTGTCGACGACAGCGTCGACCAGGAGCATCTGCTCGTCGCCCACGAAGAAAGCGACAATCGCCTGAAGGCGCTGCGCGGCGCGCTTGACGTGCTCAATCCGCGCGAGCGGCGCATCTTCGAGGCGCGCCGACTGTCCGACGATCCTGTCACGCTCGAAACGCTCTCCGAGGAATTCGGCGTGTCGCGTGAGCGCGTGCGCCAGATCGAGGTGCGCGCCTTCGAGAAGGTGCAGGCGGCGGTGCGCGACGGCGTCGCGCGGATCGAAGCTGCGCCCGCGCCGGCGGCGCCGTAGACAGGGCTAGTCGCAGATCGTCTTCAGCGCCTTCCATTCGTCGTCTGTGAGCACCGGATCGGCCGTGGCTTTGTCCGCGGCCGAGAGCTTGGCGAGTCTGTCTTCGCTCAAGGGGTGATCGTGGAGGATGGTGAGGAAGCCGTCTTTTTCCTTGCCCGTCACGCGCAGCAGCAATTCGCCCATCGGTTTCGCGGGCCGGCCGAGGCGGGCGAGCGTTTGCGCCGCGAATGCGTCGGCCCGCGCCTCGGCTTCCCGCGAATTGGCGGCGTTGAGCAAAGTCTTGCCGGCGAAAACCACGGCGCCGCCGCCGGCCACGTCGCCAAACAGCAGGCCGAAGAGATAGGCGGTTCCGCCATCGGCGATGATGCGGCGCAGGTGATCGCGGTTCTGCAAATGACCGAGTTCATGCGCCAACACGCCCAGGATTTCATCCTGCGACTGCGCCTTCTCCAATAGTCCCGCAAGGACGAACACCTTGCCTCCTGGAAGCGCGAAGGCGTTCGGCGTTTTTTCGGAGAGCGCCTCGATGGTCGCCGTCACGCGAAGGCCGGACGCGTCCTGCAAGCGTTTGGAGAGCTTCGCGAGCGCGGCCGAACCCTTCGGCGTTGTGCAGTTCTTGCCGTCGAACATCTGGCGCATCTGGCGTTCGGCCACTTCGCCAATACGGTTTTCCCATGAAATGGGCACGAGCGGCGCCAAGCGGTCCGCGGCGAAGGGAACGCCGAACCAAACGAGGCCGACGATCGAAGCGGTCGCGGCGAGCGACCACGTTACGATTTTGAGCGTCGAACCTTCGTGCGCCGCGTCATCCGCGAGCTTCGGACAATGGCGTTCGACCTCGCGCTGAGCGTCGCCATCGCGGATGTCGAGATGCGCCAATTGCGCGGCGCTTATCGACCGCAGCCGCATCAGGTCGGCTGGCGCGGGGATGCGGCGCACGTCTGTGTACGACCATGCCGAGAGAGCCGCGCCGTCCTCGCATATTTCCAGCGTCGGACCGAAAGCGAGCGAGACGCGGCGCTTCTTGTTCACGACACCGTCGAAATAGATCGCCTCGAATTTTTCGTTCACGCCGTCAGAATCCTGCGACGTCGAGACTGTCGGCGAAGCCTTCGCCGAGCGCGGTGGGCGACGACGCGTCGAGCCGCATCGCGACTTCTTGCGCCGTGTGCAGATTATGAATCGTCAGCGAATTGACGACGATCCGCCACACCCGCTGGACGAAGTAGGTTCGCCATAGAATCGAATATTGCACGATCAGCGCAAGATAGAAGAATACAGCCAAGACGACGCCGAGGATTTTGGGCAGGAAGGCGATGGCGAGCGCCGCGCCGATCCCCGCCGCCAGCAGCGAAGCGAAAAAAAGGCCGACGAAGATCCAATAATTTCTAGTCAGCGCGTGGCGCTCCAGGGTCGAGGCCGCCCGCACGTCGCCGATGCGCACGCCTTCCAGCCACCACTTCCACTGCAGGGCCTTAAACCGCGCATATATGAAGACCCAGGCTGGAAGGGTCGGCAGTATCAACAGGAACCAAGCGCCTTGCTTCGTGAGTTCATAGAGGACAGGACCCACCAAATAAGCCGCCGCCGTGAAGGCGGCGCCGATCCAAAGCATCCAGCCCTGTTTGAAGAAACTGCCGCCGGTTGCAATGAAGTCGCCACGAAGATCGCCGTAGTAGGTGTGCCGCATCTTGTAGCGTTCCAATGCCGCCTGCATCCACGGCAGCGCTAACCCGAGCGTGACGACGCTGACAAAACCCCAGCCCATGGCGCGCAGCGCATAGGAAACGCCGGAGCCATCCATGTGAAAGCGCAGCCCTCGCCAGGCGGTGCGATGCAAGCGGTAACGCCGCGCCCGATAGACCGCAAACTGCCAAAAGGTCAAAAAGAACACGCCGAACAGGGACGACGCGAACGATTGTGCGCGTTCCGCTTCGACGCCGAGCAGAAAAGACGCGAGATAGAGTGGGGCGAGGATCGCGATAGCGAAGAGAAAGCCGATGAGCAGTTCGCGCGCCGTGCCAAGATAGGCGAAGGCGTCGCCGTCTAGCACCGTATGCGACCACAGATGCTGGCGGATTTTGGTCGCCAGCCAAAAGCGGTAGAAGCCAAAGGTGACGATCTCAAGGAGCGCGCCTTTGCGCAGAAGGTCGCGAAATTCGTCGTTGTCGCCCGTGAAAACAATGTCGCTCGACTCCGGCGCGCGCTGCGCCGCGTCTACTGTCATGTCGTTCATGAAAAAAGCCCCCTTGAACAGGGCGAATACTGCACCGCGACATGACCTTGAGCAAGCCTGTCCCGCGCCGCATCGACGCTATATTAAGAACCAGCAATAAGAGATCAATTTCAGAACGCGGGTGGATAAGACATGTCCCATTGGCTCATCGCCGGCGCGAGCCGCGGCATTGGATTGGAGGCTGCGCGTCAGCTTTCAGCGCGAGGGGAGCGCGTGACCGCGAGCGCGCGCAGCGCGGCGGGCATGGCGGCGCTGAAAGCGGCCGCGCCTGAGGCGACGACATTGCAGTTCGACGTGCGCGACGAGGCCCAGATCAAGGCCGCCGCCGCACGGGTTTCCGATCCTGTCGACGTGCTCATCGTCAACGCCGGCGCCTATGGGCCGCAGCGCCAATCCTCCACCGACATGGATTTCGAAGGCGCGCTCGATCTTCTCTCGGTCAATACGCTGGGTCCGCTGCGCGTCGTCCAGGCCTTTCTTCCGCTTATAAAACGCGGCGCGCGTCCCCGCATCGTCATGATGTCGAGCATACTCGGCTCAATGTCGCTCGAGGGGACATTCAATGTCGCTTACCGCGTATCTAAAGCGGGGCTGAACAAGATCGCGCAATGTCTCGCCGCCGATCTGAAGGCGGAAGGCGTCATCGTCGTCGCGATGCATCCCGGCTGGGTGCGCACCGACATGGGCGGGGCGGACGCCACGCTCGACGTGCGCGACAGCGTGGCCGGAATCATTCGTGTCGCCGAGTCGCTGACCCTCGCCGATACGCGCCGCTATCTCGACTACCGCGGCCAAGACATTCCCTGGTGAAGCAGGACACGCTCAAGCGCTAGGATGTCTCGGCTGCGATGACCCGGCGCGCGCCGCGGCAAACGCGTCTCTCGCCTGCGCTTCAAGCCTTTCCGCCGTCTCTCTCTCCAACGCTCTTCGCGGCGACGGCACATCGATCGTGGCGACGACATGGGCGGGACGCGCCGACAACAGGAACAGTCTGTCTCCAAGCGCAATCGCCTCGCGCAGATCGTGAGTCACGATGAGCGTCGTGATGCGCCGCTCGTCGATGAGCCTTGCGATCATCTCGCGCAGATCTCGGGCAAGCGCGGCGTCAAGCGAAACAAGCGGTTCGTCCAGCAGCAGGAGGTCCGGCTTGACGGCGAGCGCCCGCGCAAGCGCGACCCGCCGCGCGAGGCCGAGCGAAAGTTCGCGCGGGAAATGCGCCGCGTGCTCGGCGAGACCGAGTTCGTCGAGGAGCGCGGCGATCTCTTCTTCGTGCGCATGCGGCGCGGCGATGCGGATATTGTCGATGACGCTGCGCCAGGGCAGCAATCGCGGCTCCTGGAAGACCATGCCGAGCCGGCCGTGTTCGGGCAGGACGATCGTTCCGACATAGTCCTTGTCGAGGCCGGCGATGAGGCGCAACAGAGTCGTCTTGCCGCAGCCGGAAGGGCCGACGACAGCGCCCGCCTGTCCCGCGGGCAGCGTCAGCCGCAGCCCCTCCAGCGCCCGAAGCGGCCAGCTGGCGGAATGATAATCCTTAGACGCGATCGAGACGTCGAGAGACGCCGCGCCGCCAGCGGGAGACGTGTCTTTCAAGAGGCTGCACCAGAAAGGTTTCGACGCCGAGCATCACCGCGACGAAGGGAAGCGCGTACGCAAGCAGAAGCCTCATGTCAAAGAGCTGAAAGGCCATGTTGATTTCGAATCCGACGCCGTTCGAGCGCCCCAGCAGCTCGACGACGAGGACGATCTTCCAGACGAGCGACAGGCCGGAGCGCGTCGCCGCCACAAGATAGGGCGCGAGCTGCGGCAGGACGAGATGCCTGAAGCGCGCGGCGGGAGAAAAGCGAAACACATGCGCCATGTCCTCAAGATGCGGATCAAGCGCGCGGGTGCCTTCGCGCACGACGACGATGGCGTTGGGCAGCTTGTTCAGCGCGACGGCGCCGATCGCGGCGACTTCCGTGAGGCCCGCCCAGACATAGGCGAGCACGATGACGACCAGCGCCGGCAGATTGAGCAGCGCGACCAGCCATGGATCGAGCAGCCGGTCGGCGAGCCTGTTGCGACCCATGACATAGCCGATCGCCGCGCCGAAACTCATGGCGAGCGCGAAGGCGGCGACGACGCGCGCCAGCGTGATCGTGAGATTGAAGAACAGCCCCCCGGAGACCGCCTCTTCATAAATCTTCTCGAAAACGGCCATCGGTCCCGGAAGTCGGCGCGGATCGGAAAGCCACGCGCCGATTTGCCAAAGCAGGAGCAGAGCGGCAAGCGAGATGAACCGGATCAATGCGGCTTGACCTCGGCGCCCTTGTAGAAGGTTCCCGGATCAATCGTCTTGCTGGGGCCGACGAGCTTTTCGCCGCCGAGGGCTGCGAGCGCGCCATAGAGCGCGCGCGCGTCGGCCTCTTCCTGCGCGATCGAGCGTTTCGGCGCGCCGGCGACATAGCGCTTGCGGTAAATCTCGATGGTCCTGGCGTCCTTGCCGCGAAGGCGCTGCGTCTTGACCACGCCCCAAGCCTTGTCCGAAGTCGCGATCAGCTCCTTGGCTTTCCTGCTCATCGCGAAGAAGCGCGCCAGCGCGTCCCTGTTCTTCGCCGCGAAATCTTCGTCGAAGACATAGCCGGTGACGACGACGTCGCCCTTGGCGCCAAGCGCCTTTTCGACATCGGTGAGTTCGACAGCGCGCGTGAAGCCTTGCGCCTCAAGATCGGCGGCGAAATTCCAGAATTCGAGCGCCGCGTCGATCTCGCCCTGTAGCGCCTTTTCGGCGATGAGCGGCGGCGCGCCGTAGAGCACGGTCGCGGATTTGTCGAGATCAACGCCGTTCTTGAGCGCATAGGCTTTGAGCATGAGCCAGCTCTTGTCGAGCGGCCCGCCGGCGACGCCGAGCGTCTTGCCGGCGAGATCCTTGACGCTCTTGATCGCGGGATTCTTGGTCATCACCGCGCCGATCGCCGATGAGTGCGGATAGAAGGTCAGCTTCGCGCCCTGCGCGCGCTGACGCGCCACCCACAGCCAATCGGAGATGATGAGGTCGGCGCCGCCGCCCTGGATGGCGATCTTGCCGGCGTCGGTCGAGGCGAGCTCGGTGCCGTCGATATCGAGCTTCGCTTCCGTGTCGAGGCCGAACGCCTTGGCGACGGCAAGTTCCCAGCCAAGCGTGCCGGTCTTCTGCAGCGCGATACGTAGTTTTTCCGCCTGCGCCGGCGCGGCGAGGAGAAAGACGCTGGCGAGACCGGCGGCGAAAGCGACGAAGAAGCGTTGCATGTTTTCCTGAGGTTTGGCTGAATGTCTTACCGCAGGATCTATATGGCGTCGATGCGCCGCGAGGTTCACCCTCCCCTTGAGGGGGAGGGTCGGCGCGGAGCGCCGGGGTGGGGTGGAGCAACTACGCAGATCATTGTCGTTGAGTCGGGCCATCAAACCCGCCTTTGTTTGCCGCTTATTTGCCCCGTCACCCCACCCCGCATTGCTGCGCAATGCGACCCTCCCCCTCAAAGGGGAGGGTGGGCGATGCGGCGAACAGGCGTAGAATGAGGCTCGATGAAAATTAATGACGGGCTTAGCGGCTTTCGTCGCGCCAACGCCAAACGACTTCGCGCCAATGCGACCAGCGCCGAAGATCGCCTGTGGCGCGCGCTCGACCGTGTGCCGCTCGACAAGACTCATTTTCGGCGTCAGGCGCCGGTCGGTCCGTATGTCGTCGATTTCGTCTCGCTGCGCGCCCGGCTTGTGATCGAACTCGACGGACCGTCGCATACGGAACCAGGCGCAGCGGCGAAAGACGCGCGCCGCACGGCTTGGCTGGAGAACGAGGGCTACCGTGTTCTTCGATTCTGGAACGCAGACGTTTTCGACAATATCGATGGCGTGTTGGAGACGATCCATGCGGCGCTTTACCGACCCTCCCCTTGAGGGGGAGGGTCGGCGCGCAGCGCCGGGGTGGGGTGGAGACGCATCGTAAAGGATCGTCGTTAAGCGGACGGCTCGACGCACGCCTGTTGACGGATTCATCCCGGTTATCACCCCACCCCGCATTGCTGCGCAATGCGACCCTCCCCCTCAAGGGGAGGGTGAAGTTACGCCCTTCGCCATCAAGGGGAACGCGGATGCCCGCTCTTCGCTGCAAGCGCCGCGTCATAGAAATCCGCCAGCTGCGAGAGCAGGGCGGCGCAGTCGCCTTCAAAACTCGAGCCATGCATCACGGCGAGGCGACGCGGTTCGAGCGCCGCGAGCATGCGAATCGTCGGGCCTGTCATCGGCGTCAGCGACGTGGCCTGAAAGGCGTTCTCCGCCGTCATCGCGGCTTCAAGCACGCGCTCGGTCGTGATGGCCGGCCCTTGACCGATTTGCGTGAGGAGATCGCCGCAAAAGAGGGTGCGGGTCGTCTCCTCATAGATCAGACCCGATTCCCACGCATGCGGCACATGCGGCGTATCGATGTAGCGCACGCGCCTTCCGCCGATGTCCAAGATTTCGCCGTCGGCGAGGGCGCGCGGCGGCCGGTCGGCGAGATCGTTCAGCGACACCATGCAGGCCGTCTGTCCATGAACCACTTGCGCCTGCGGCGCCGCGGCGAGCCAAAGGTTCATCGCGCCGCATTCGTCGGCTTCGACATGGCCGAAGGAAATCCAGCGCAGCCGTTCGATCGGCATGATCGCGGCCAAGGCCTTCGATACGCATGGAAACAGCGAACGCGGCCCGCAGTGAAACAACAGCGGCTCGTCGGCGTCGATGAGGAACTGGTTGAAGGTGAAACCTGCCGGCGCCGCGATCTCCGGCGCGAAGGTGGAAAAGCGGTAGATGCGCTCGGCGATTTCATCGACCTTCGTTTCCATTTCACCCCCTGACGCTCATGGCGAAGCGGCTGCTTTCGCGTCTTCCGCCGCAGCGACGGCGACGCTGCGCTCGCCCGGCTTCAGCGCCTTGATCTGATACTCTTCACACATGGCGCTCAATGCGCCGAGACCGCCATAGAGCTTTTCCGCGTCGCCATAACCAATCGCGGCGAAACGATAAATCAGCTCGCGCACCAGGCTAGGCTTCAGGAAATAGCCGGAGTGAACGTCAACCTCGCCTCTGACATAGACCCACAGCAGGCGCAGATGTCCAAGCCAGGACAGATTCGGCGGCGCGCCGGGCGCAGCGTTCGTCACCACCCCGCGCCCCTCGGCGTCGATGCTGTCGGTGCAGTCGAAATAGGTCAGCCTCTGCGCGAATGACTCCTCCGACTGCACGGCGTCGAGTTCAGCGTAAAGCTCGTAAAGGGTGCGCGCGCCGACGCGCAGATTGCCGAGCGTCAGTTGTTCGGAAAGTCCCCAGCCGGTCAGCACGCCGACATTGCCTAGGCGATAGCCGAAGCTGCGGCTCTTCGTCGGCAACGAGAAAAAATTCGCCGTCGTCGAAATGTTGCGCAGGACTTCGTCGCCTTCATTGGAGAAAAGATGGGCTTCCTGAAAGCGGATCAACGACGAATGCAGCGCATTGCTGCGGCCCAACAGCAGCACTTCCGAGGGAATATCGGGCGAGACGAGAACCAGGCGGCGCAATATAAAATTCTTTCCAATCTTCGATCTGAGCTCGCGCCGCCTGCGCTCCTCTTCGCTTCCGAGCGTCTCCGGGCCGTGGCGCATGGCGGCGATCGCGAGTGGGGAAAACACGTCGGAGAGAATGCGCACGGCGTTGGTGACGACGAAGCCGCCCATGCTGTGGCCGATAAAGGACAGTTCGACCCTTCCGCGAAGATCCTCGGGCTCATCGTTCGGCCGTTTGGGAAGCCTGTCGTCGATCTCGCGAATAAGATTGACGAGGTCGGGCACGCCGTAATTCGTCGCTCGAAAGCCGTCACGAAAATAGACGATTAGCCGCAAGCCAAAAAGGGTAAGGGGAATGACGGCCATCGCCGCAGTCACAGCCGTTACGACAACGCGCGTGAGCTTCCACCAGTCGCAAATCTCGAAAGAGAAGTTCACGAGATATACGGCGGCGAGCGAGACGAAGAGAATGCCGAGGAGAAATAATGGCGCGGCGTTCAAACCGCTTCGCCAAGGGGTTCCCATCGCTTCCGACGGCCAACGATAACCGATGCAAACGAGGCCGCGATTCTTGAGCTCGTCGTCGTCGTTCAACGCGATGAACGATTCTTTGAAAGTTTCGAGAACTTTCTTTCGAGGCGTGTTGAAGCCGTGGACGGTAATCAGGAGTTTAGGGTTCTCCTGTTTGGCCAATACATTGACGATCTTTTCGATGTCCGAAGGCTCGCAATTTTCAGGAGTTGAGGGCGCACTTTCCTTGTCGTCGATATTATCGGGCGCTGTGCTTTCGACGAAGAAAGCGGGCGTGAAAGCTCTGGCGGCAGGTGGAGGGGCGACCTCGTACACCGCTAATTGTTTGTCGTGCGCCATGGATGAGCTCCAATTTTTTCGGTTGAGCAAAAATCCTTAAGTGAGTATTTAGCCGGGGCGCGAGCATGCCTCAGCGTCGCCTGTGCGACAAGCGCAAGCCTCGTCTGCCTTTTTTGTGAATTCCCTGTGTCGGCCACGCGAATGCGCGTGCGCCGAACCGACCCACCCTGTCCCGAATCGCGCTAAGATCGCTCATGGCATCAAAACCCGATCTTTTCAGCGGCGCGCCGCGCAAGGCGCCCGCGTCGAAACCCGCCCCAAAGCGCGGGCCGGCGGAATATTCCGCCGCCTCGATCGAAGTGCTGGAGGGGCTCGAGCCCGTCCGCCGGCGCCCCGGCATGTATATCGGCGGCACCGACGAGGCGGCGATGCATCACCTCTTCGCCGAGGTGCTGGACAACGCCATGGACGAGGCCGTGGCCGGCCATGCGACCTTCATCGAAGTGACGCTGGAAACAGAGGGCTGGCTCACGGTGATCGACAACGGCCGCGGCATTCCGGTCGAGTCCCATCCGAAATTTCCCAAGAAGTCGGCGTTGGAAGTTGTGATGACCACGCTCCACGCGGGCGGCAAGTTCGATTCCGGCGCCTATCAGACCTCCGGCGGCCTGCACGGGGTCGGCGTCTCGGTCGTCAATGCGCTGTCCGAAAAGCTTGAAGTCGAAGTGGCGATCGCCGGCCAGCTTTACGGACAGGAGTTTTCACGGGGCCTGCCGCTCGGCAAGCTCAAGACGCTTGGCCGCGTCAACAATCGGCGCGGCACCAAGGTGCGCTTCAAGCCCGACGCGCGGATTTTCGGCGCCGACGCGCATTGGAAGCCGGCGCGGCTCTTCCGCATGTCGCGCTCCAAGGCCTATCTCTTCGGCGGGGTCGAAATCCGCTGGCGCTGCGATCCTTCGCTGATCGACCCCGGCGCCGATACGCCGCCTGAGGCGGTGCTGCGCTTTCCCGGCGGCCTGAAGGATTATCTGGCGCGCGAAATCCATGGGAAGGAACTCGTCGCCGATCAGCCCTTCGTCGGCAAGATCACCCGCGAAGGCGGCCATGGCTCGCTGGAATGGGCGGTCTCCTGGCTCGCCGAGGATGACGGCTTCGTCCACTCCTATTGCAACACGATTCCGACGCCGGACGGCGGCACGCATGAGGCTGGGTTTCGCGCCGCGCTCCTGAAGGCGCTCAAGGATCACGCCGAGCGGGTCGGACAGGCGAAGCGCGCCAAGGACATCGGCGCCGATGATCTCATGGGCCAGTCGGCCGCGATGATCTCCGTCTTCATTCGCGAGCCGGAGTTTCAGGGCCAGAACAAAAGCCGGCTGATGAGCGCCGAGGCGGCCCGCATCGTCGAAAGCGCGGTGCGCGACGCCTTCGACCATTGGCTTGCCGGCGCCCCCTCGCAGGCCAATAAGCTCTTGGATTTCGCCGTGGAGCGCGCCGAGGAGCGCCTGCGCCGCCGCGCCGAGAAGGACATCGCCCGCAAGACCGCGACCCGCAAGCTCCGGCTGCCCGGCAAGCTCGTCGACTGCACCAATAATTCGGCGCAGGGCTCTGAGCTGTTCATCGTCGAAGGCGACTCCGCCGGCGGCTCGGCGAAGGAGGCGCGCAACCGCACGACGCAAGCCATTTTGCCGCTGCGTGGCAAGATTTTGAACGTCGCCTCGGCCACGAAGGACAAGCTCCTCGCCAATCAGCAGCTCGCCGATCTGACCCAGGCGCTCGGCTGCGGACTGGGGGCGCATTACCGCGATGAGGATCTGCGCTACGAGAAAGTGATCGTGATGACCGACGCCGACGTCGACGGCGCGCACATCGCCTCGCTGCTCATCACCTTCTTCTATCGGCAGATGCCGCGCCTCATCGAGAACGGCCATCTCTATCTGGCGCAGCCGCCGCTCTATAAGCTGACGCAGGGCGCGAAGACCGTCTATGCGCGCGACAATGAACATCGCGACGAGTTGATCAGCAAGGAGCTGACCGGGAAGGGAAAAATCGAGACCGGCCGCTTCAAGGGGCTTGGCGAGATGAGCGCGGCTCAGCTCAAGGAAACGACGATGGACCCGAGCAAGCGCACGCTCCTCAAAGTCGTCGTCGAGCCGGAAGATCGCGAGGAGACAGCGGACTGCGTTGAGCGGCTGATGGGCAACAGGCCGGAAGCGCGCTTCGCCTTCATCCAGGAGCGCGCCGCGTTCGCGACGGAACTCGTGGACATCTAGCTCAGGGCGATCGGGTGAAGAATTGTTTCCTCGTCCTTCGAGACGGCCTCTATGAGGCCTTCTCAGGATGAGGAAACCCTTTGCCAAGCCCCTCGCGCCCGGACGCGTCTGGGAGTATGCTGCCGGCCTCCCAACAGACAGGCGCCGCGTGACCGACACGGAAATTCGCCCCACGAACGAGGATGCGCGCGACCCGCGGTCCTTCTGCGACGAGCAGGCCTTCGCCCTGGAGCGGATGCAGCTTGCGCTCGACGCCGGGCGCACCGGCATCTGGGACTGGAACCTCCTGACGGGCGAAGTCCATATCGACGAGCGCGTGCGCCGCTTGTGGGGCCTTCCAGAAGGCGTTCCGGCGAGTTTCGAGATTTTCCGCAGCGCGCTGCATCCGCAGGACAAGAAGCGTACGAAAGAGGCTGTCGGCGTCGCGCTCGATCCCACGCACGAGGGCGATTACGAGATCGAATATCGCGTCATCGGTCAGACCGACCGCATCGAACGCTGGGTCTCGGTGCGCGGCCGCACTTTTTTCGACGAAGGCCGCGCGGTCCGCATTCTCGGCACCGCGCGCGACATCACGCCGCGCAAGCAGCGCGAGCAGCATGTGCGCGTGCTCTTGCGCGAACTCGTGCATCGCTCGAAGAACCTGCTCGCCGTGGTGCAGGCGATGTCGCGGCAGACGGCCGCCGGTTCGCCCTCGGTCGAAGATTTTCAGCGCAAATTCGGCGCCCGCCTGCAGGCGCTGTCGATGGCGCATGATCTGCTCGTGTCGCAGGATTGGCGCGGCGCCTCGATGCGCGAATTGGTGCGCGCTCAGCTTGCCTATTGCATGGACGTGCCGCAGGGCGACGTGTCGTCGCGCGCGACGATCGATGGCCCGAAAATCATGCTGAAGCCGGAGGCGGCGCAGAACATCGGCCTCGCTTTGCATGAACTCGCCACGAACGCGCTAAGCTTTGGCGGCCTGTCACGGCCGGACGGCGCCGTCTCGCTGACATGGCGCTTCGAAGACGGGCGGCTCAATATCGAATGGCGCGAGAGCGGCGGCCCGGCGGTGGCGATGCCACCGCGCGAAGGCTTCGGCCATAAGGTCATCAAGCGACTCGTCGCGCAGGCGCTGGATGGGACGGCGACGCTCAACTTTCCGCCCGACGGATTGATCTGGACTTTGTCGATCCCGGCGAGCTACGCGACCGTCAGGGACGAGCAGGGCTGATCGGCTGCGGGTCTATCCAGCTCAGCCCAGCAGATCGATCAGCGGTCCAATCAGCGGCGCGTCGGCGGGCGGCATCGGATAGTTGCGCAGATCGCGGGCGCGCGCCCATTTCACCGCTTGGCCTTCCGTCGGCGAAATAATGCCCTCCCACTTACGGCAGACGTAAAGCGGCATCAGAAGATGGAAGTCGTCGTAGGCGTGGCTCGCGAAAGTTAGCGGCGCGAGGCAGGGCGTGCAGACCCGCACGCCGAGTTCTTCTTCGAGTTCGCGCGCGAGAGCGTCTTCCGGCCGCTCGCCGGGATCTAGCTTGCCGCCGGGAAACTCCCACAGACCGGCGAGCTGCTTGCCTTCGGGACGTTGCGCGATCAGCACGCGATTGTCGGCGTCAATGAGCGCCGCCGCCACGACGAGCAATAGAGTCACAGGCGCGCTCAATTGCCGGAGAGAACGACTTTCACCGGGCCGTTTTCCTTGCCGGTGAGCGTCACTTCTTCATACATCGCGCCGCCTTCAGGCGTGGGCGCATCCTTCGGCTTCCAGATGAGCTGAGTGGTGAGATAATAGCGTCCGGGGGCGACATTTTCGAAGGTGAATCGCCCATTCGACTCCGTCGTCGTCGTGCGGGTCAAAGAGGCGTATTGCGTGTCTGGCTCGACTTTCGGGATTGACGCGGCCGGCAGGAATTTCACCGAGCCGTAAAAATTCTTGATGCGGGTCTGCGCATAGGTCGTGGCCGGTATCAGCCTCACGGTTTCGCCGGCGGCGTAGCGCACATTCGATTGCCCCGAGCCATCGCGCAGAAAGGCCTGTCCGGCGATGACGCCCCTGCCGGGCGCTCTGATGTAATTGGCCTGCGACGGATCGAAGCCGACGCCCGGCGACGGACCGCGCGCGGCGTTGCAGGCTGAAAGCAGGGCGAGCGGCGCCACGAAGAGAAGCTTGACGCAACGCATGACAATAACGCTCCACGAGAACGCAGATCGCACACTTTGACCGGCGCCGACGAGGCACGCCCCCGGATCAGACCGGCGAGGCGGCTTCGGCGGCGATCAAATAGTCTAGCACGTCATGCATCGTTCTGACGACTGCGACGCCCAGCGACCGCTCGGCCGCCGTCGCTGGCGCTGATCGGGCGCCATGATGGTCATGGCGCCCCGATCTGACGGATCAGCTCCTGTAATCGCCGTTGATCGCGACATAGTCCTTGGTGAGATCGCAGGTCCACACGGTCGCAGCGCCTTTGCCGAGTCCAAGATCGACGTTGATGACGATGTCATCGCGTTTCATGATCTGCGAAACTTCCGCTTCGTCATAGTCGGGGTCGCGCACCCCCTTGTGGGCGACGCGCACGCCGCCGAACCAGATCGCGAGCCTGTCGCGATCGGCCTTCTCGCCAGCCTTGCCGACGGCCATGACGATGCGGCCCCAATTGGCGTCCTCGCCGGCGATCGCCGTCTTCACAAGCGGCGAATTGGCGATGGAGAAGGCGACGCGCTTCGCCGCCTTGGCGCTATCGGCGCCCGTCACCGTCACTTCAACGAATTTGCGCGCGCCTTCGCCGTCCTTCACCACTTGATGGGCGAGATCGAGCAGCACGGCGTCGAGCGCGCGCTTGAACTCAATGAGCCGCTTGTCGCGCGCCTTTTCGATCTTCGGCGCGCCTCGCGTCTTCGCCGCGCCTGTCGCAAAGAGCAGCAGCGTGTCGGACGTCGACGTGTCGCCGTCGACCGTGATGGCGTTGAAACTGCCCTTTACGCCGCTCTCAAGCAGCGCCTGCAGCGCCTCGGCGCCGATGACGGCGTCGGTGAAGACGAAGGCGAGCATCGTCGCCATATCCGGCGCGATCATGCCCGCGCCCTTGGCGAAGCCGCCGATCGTCACTTCGACGCCGGCGATCGTCGTCGTCCGAGTGGAGAGCTTCGGATAGGTGTCGGTCGTCATGATGGCGCGCGCGGCGTCCAGCCAGCCGTCGGGCCGCGCCTCCTGCGCGAGGCTCTCCAGCACGCCGTCGAATTTATGGGCGTCGAGCGGTTCGCCGATGACCCCCGTGGACGCCAGAAAAATCTGCCGTTCGGGCGCGCCGGTCGCCGCGGCGGCGAGCTTCGCCGAGAATTTGACCGCCTGTGCGCCGGTCTTGCCGGTGAAGGCGTTGGCGTTTCCGGAATTGACGAGCAGCGCGCGCGCCTTGCCGCCTTTGAGCCGGTCGCGGCACCAGTCCACTGGCGCCGAGGGACATTTGGATTTGGTGAAGACGCCCGCGACCGTCGTTCCCGAATCGAGCAACGCCAGCATCACATCGGTGCGTCCGGCGTAGCGCACGCCCGCGGCGCCGACGGCGAAGCGAACGCCTTCGAGCGGCGGGATTTCGGGCGCGGATGTCGGCGCGAGCGGCGAAACGGGAGCGTCGTGAGCCATTTTCAGCCCTGAGAGTCGGAGTTGATCTGCGCGGTTTGGACCCTGCGCGAGTCGCGCGTCAAGGCTGTGACTGGCGGCGGACCTGCTTTGTCACCTCGCCCATCGAGGAATCATGTCGCACGAGATGGGCCGTAAGTGGGGGAGGGACCGGCCTCGCTGCTGCGTGGGCCAGCCCATATTCAGGATCTGCTGCTCTGTCCGTCCAAGTGGCCTGCCCTCAGAAAGGGTGAGGACGCCTGGGCGCTTTACTTCTTCTTCGGCGCTTCGGCGGGCTTTTGCGCCGGAGCGGGCTTGGCGCCCGGAGAACCCTCGGCCGGCGCGTCGGCGCGTTCGATCTTGGCGCCGTCGCGCAACTTCATGACGAGTTCGCTCTGCGCCTTCTGCACGACGTAGCGGGCGACCTGATCCTTCACCTCGTCGAGCGGCGGGAAGACTTTCGGGCGTTTCTCGTCGAGCTTAATGACGTGCCAGCCGAACTGCGTCTTAATCGGATCGGAGACCTGACCCGGCTCCATCTTCGCCGCCGCGTCGCCGAACTCCGGCACCATGCGGTCCTTGGTGAACCAGCCGAGGTCGCCGCCCTTGGCGCCGGGGTCCTTGGAAAGTTCGGTCGCGACCTTGCCGAAATCCTCGCCGGCCTTGATGCGCTTCAGCGCGGCCTTCGCCTCTTCTTCGGTCGGCACCAGAATGTGGTGCGCGTGATATTCGGTTTCGGGCTTCTGGTTCTTCGCCGCTTCGTCATAGGTCTGCTTGACCGCCGCGTCAGTCGCCGCATTCTTGGCGACGTCGCCGAGCAGCGTCTCCATAAGCGCCTTGTCGCGCAAATAGGCGAGCTTTTTGGCGAATTCCGGCGTTTCGGCGAGCTTGTCGGCCTGCGCCTTCTGCACGACGAGCTGCTCGTCGATCAGGAAGTCGAGCACGTAGGTTTCACGCGCCTTGCCTTCGAGCTGACGCGGAATGGCGGCGCCAAGATCCTCCATCGCGAGCTTCAGGTCCTCGTCGGTGATCTCGACGCCATTGACCTTGGCGAGGGTTTTCGCGACCGCAGATGTCGCGCCGCCGGCGCTCATCGCCAGCAGGGCGGCGAGCGCGGTCGCTCCGAGCGCGGCGCGGGCGAGAGAACGCGCATTCTTGCGGGCGTGAGACATGATGTGCTCCAAAAAGAGGCCAGGGCGGCCCTGAACAAAAGCGGCCGTCGCCGCCGGCGGAAAATGCTCCTGCGCGAGGAATCCGGCGTATCTATGCCCGAGGAGCCGGTTCTGACAACTCCCGGCTACGCCGAAACCGGGCGCTCGGCGACCTCTCCGACGACGCTCGTGAAAATTTCCCGGGTTCTCTTCTGCGTATCGGCGAGCAGCGCTTCCAGATTGGAAAGATCTGGCGCGTCGCCGATCCGCAGCAACAGCTCCGTCAATCCGCGCGGGGCGTCGGCGGGACGGAAAGCGTCGTCGATGGCAAGCCGCAGCAATTGCGTCAGCCCTTGGTAGAGCTTTGAGGCCTCCGCCAGCGCGTCCGCCGCGCCGGCGTCGAGAAACCCGGCGTCTTTTACACGCTGCAGGGCGACCGTTGTGTTCGTTGCAAAAAGCTCAGGATGCAGCGGGCCATGCAGCAGCATCAAATATTGCGCGACAAACTCGACGTCGATCAATCCGCCGGGGACCTGCTTGACCTCCCAAGGGCTCGTCGCGCCCTTTTCCTTTTCGATCCGCCGGCGCATGGACAACACGTCGTCCTTGAGGTTTTGCGCGTCGCGCGGACGCGTCAGCGCCACGCGGATCGCCGCTTCGACGCTTTGTGTGAACGCCTCGGGACCCGCGACGACGCGGGCGCGGGTCAAGGCCATGTGCTCCCATGTCCACGCTTCATGGGCCTGATAATCCGAAAAAGCGGCGAGACTTACTGCGAGCGGTCCGCTGTTGCCGGAAGGGCGCAAACGAAAATCTGCCTCATAGAGCAGGCCTTCGGCCGTGGGAGCGGAAAGGGCGCTGATCAGCCTCTGCGTGAGACGGCCGTAATATTGCTGCGTTGAAATCGGCCGTCCGCCGCCCTGTGACTCCGCCAGTGGGTCGGCGTCGTAGAGCAGCATCAGATCGAGATCGGACGCGGCCGTCATCTCGCATCCGCCAAGCTTGCCCATGGCGACGACCGCGCAGGCGCCGCCATCGATCGTTCCATGCGTTTTGGCGAATTCCTCGCAGACGCGCGCGAAGAGCCGGGCGATCAGCGTTTCGGCGAGGCGTGTATAGGCGAAGCCGGCCTCAGCGACCGACACGGATCCGGTCAGAATGCGTACGCCGATGAGGAATTTCTGCTCCTGTCCGAAGATGCGGGCGCGGTCGAGCGCGTCTTCATAGGAGCGCGCCTCGGCGAATTGCGAGGCGAGGCGCTCCTCCAATTCGCTTTGCGTCGGCACCGTCTCGAAAAACGCCGGCTCCATGAGCGCGTCGAGCACGCGCGGGCGCCGGGAGATTGTTTCGGCGAGCTTGGGCGCCGCGCCCGTAATTGCGGCAAGCAGTTTGAGAAGTCGCGGCTGCGAGACGAGCAGGGAAAAGAGCTGCACCCCTGCCGGCAGTTTTGCGATGAGCCTGTCGAAGGCGAGAAAGGCGGCGTCGGCGTTTTCCGTCGCGGCGATGGCTTCGAGCAGGATGGGCGTCAGCTCCGTCAGCCGTTCGCGCGCGATGGTCGAGCGGGTCGCGGCATAGCGGCCGAAATGCCAGCCGCGAATGGTCGCCGTCACCGTCTTGGGGTTGGCGAAGCCCATATTGGCGAGCGTCTCGATGGTGCCCGGATCGTCGTCATCGCCGGTGAAGACGAGATTGCCGGCCGACGAGGTGAGCTGCGGCGCGCTTTCGAAAAGCTTCGCATAATGGCTCTGCACCACGTCGAGCCGCTTCAGCAGCGCCTCGGCGAAGTCGCCGTAGGTGGCGAAACCCATCATGCGGCCGATGACGGCGACTCCGTCTTCAGTCTCGGGCAGCGTGTGCTTCTGCTCGTCGGCAACCATCTGAATGCGATGCTCGACGTCGCGAAGAAAGAGATAGGCTTCGCGCAGATCGTCGCGTGCTTGCGGCGCCACCCAGCCGCTCTCGACGAGCTGGTCGAGCATCGCCAGAGTCGAGCGCCCGCGCAGGCGCCGATCGCGGCCGCCGGTGATGAGCTGCTGCGTCTGCACGAAGAATTCGATTTCGCGAATGCCGCCGCGTCCGAGCTTGATGTTGTGACCGGCGACGGCGATCTTGCCATGTCCCTTATGCGCATGAATTTGCCGCTTGATGGAATGGACGTCGGCGATCGCGGCGAAGTCGAAATATTTGCGCCAGACGAAGGGCGCGAGCTCTTGCAGAAATTGTTCGCCAGCGAAGATGTCGCCCGCGACCGGCCGCGCCTTGATATAGGCGGCGCGTTCCCAGTTCTGGCCCATGCTCTCATAATAGCTCAGCGCCGCTTCGAGCGGGATGGCGATCGGCGTCGCGCCCGGATCAGGACGCAGCCGCAAATCGGTGCGAAACACATAGCCGTCGACGGTGCGCTCGCTCATGATCCGCACGATCCGCTTCGTCAGTTTGACGAAGAAATCGACGTCCTCGGACGGTTCGGCGAGGCGCGCCCGCGAGCGGTCGAAGAACACGATGAGATCGATGTCGGAGGAGTAGTTCAGCTCAAAGGCGCCCCCCTTGCCCATGCCGAGAAAAATCCAACCCGATCCGCGTTCGGGGTCGCGCTGATCGGCGAGTTCGATCTTGCCGGCGAGCGCAGCGGCGCGCAGGGTGAAGCGGATAGCGGCCGAAAGCGTAGCGTCGGCGATCCGCGTCAGCGCCTGCGTCGCCTCCGGCATGTCCCAGACTTTGGCAAGATCGGCGAGGGCGATGACGAGCGCGGCGTCCTGCTTTGTGAGGCGCAGCAGGCGCATCAGCTCGGCCTCGTCTTGGGTTTCGATGTTTCGCGTTTCTTCGATGAGCGCTTCAATGCGCTGCGCGGGATCGCTCTCAAATGCTCTTACGAGCCTAGCCGCATCGCGCATAGCAAGGTCGGTCAGATAGGGAGAGGAACCCAATACGCCGAGCAGCAGATCGCGCGCTTGCGGCCGCTCCAGCAAAAGCGCCGCGAGCGCGCCATTGGCCGCTACGTCCTTCTCCAACACGCGGGCGAGCGCCTCTTCGGCCCTCTTCGCGTCGAGAGGCTGAATGACGACCGTGGCGCGGTCGATGAGCGAATGTTCGGTCGGCGTCAAAATCTTTTCCCGGCTGAGCCGTCGATGCGGCGCTGGCCCTTCGGTATAATCCCGCGCGTCGCGCAAATCAGCCCCGGCGTGCCAAAGGCCCTGAGGCGTCTCAAATTTCAAAGCAACTGCGGGGAAATTCATGTCGCAAGAGGATGTCGCGCAGCTGCTCGCCCGCATCGCCGGGGCGTTGGAGCGCTTGGCCCCGCCGCCGCCGTCCGCGCCGGATTTCTCCGTCGCCGAGGCGTTCGTCTGGCGCGCGGCGGGAGGGGCGTTCCATCCCGTCAGCCGGGTCAATCGCGTCGATCTGGCGCTGCTCAAGGGCGTCGACCGTCAGCGCGACATGCTTCTCGCCAACACCAGCCGCTTCGCGCAGGGCCTGCCAGCCAATAACGCGCTGATGTGGGGCGCGCGGGGCATGGGCAAATCCTCGCTGGTGAAGTCGGTTCACGGCGCGCTGGCCGAGAAGGGGCTGAAACTCATCGAAATCCATCGCGAAGATATTGAAGCGCTGCCCGCGCTGCTCGGCGCGCTGGCGCAGGCGCCCTTCCGCTTCATCGTCTTTTGCGACGACCTGTCGTTTGACGGCGCGGAGACGAGCTACAAGGCGCTCAAGACCGCTCTCGAAGGCGGCGTCGAAGGGCGGCCAGACAATGTGCTGTTTTACGCCACGTCGAACCGCCGCCATCTGTTGCCGCGCGACATGATGGAAAATGAGAGCGCCACCGCCATCCATCCCGGCGAGGTGATCGAGGAGAAAATCTCGCTCTCGGACCGTTTCGGACTTTGGATCGGCTTTCACAATTGCAGCCAGGACGACTATCTGGCGATGGTCTTCGGCTACGCGGGTCATTTTGGCCTCAGCGCGCCAGAAGCGACGATCCGCGCCGAGGCGCTGGAATGGTCGATCACCCGCGGCGCGCGCTCTGGCCGTGTCGCTTGGCAGTTCGTGCAGGATCTCGCGGGGCGACTGGGGAAGGATTTGTCCTAGCATCGTCCGGTGTTGACGCGTCCCGCCTGACTTCGCCCCGGTTTTTTTTCGCGCTTGCTAGCTTTCGTCCCGCATCAGGCTTAGCCTGAACTGGGGCGAAAAAGGGGGGCAGAATGAACTTCAGACGTATGGCGCTTATCTCGACCACAATGTTTCTCTCGCTGGTTTCTCTTTCGGGAAGCGCCTTTGCTTTCTGCGGCGTGTTGCAGGCTTCGGCCAGCGGCTATTCCAGAGACGAAGCGCTTTCAAAGGCCAACAACAAGGGACTGGTGGAGGTTCGAAGGCTCGAAGGCAATTACGGCAGCAGTAATGTTCATTATCAAACCGCCACGTCTTCTTGCCGAGACGGCGGGAGGGTGACGTGCTTCATCTCGCAGAAGTTCTGCGTCGACAGCGGCCAGCGACAGCGGCCGGGTCGCGGCGAGGAAGGCCATTCGATGCATGGCTGCCCGCCCGGAACGCGGCCCGTTCCGGAAACGGATAATTGCGTGCCTGTACGTAAACGAACGAGCGAATTTGAAAGCCAGCCGTGGAAAAAGCCGGGTTGCCGGACCTGGAAGCAGAGCTGCGACAACGGCGACGCCCGGGCTTGCGGAAGATATGAGTCGACCTGCCAGGTCAATTGACGCGAGAACATTGCGAGACGCCTGCATGGCAGGCGTCTCGGATCGCCGTCTGGTGGATTAATACGGACGCTCCGGCGTGCATTCCGCCGTCGCGCATCGCGGTTTGTAGGCGTAAGGGATCATGGCGGCGACAAGCAGCAACCCGCCCATAACGATGATCGCCATTTTGTAATTCATCGCGGTTCCTCTCCGACGGCGTTCGGCCCTTGCGTTTGATTTTGAAAAAATCCCACGTCGCTCGCCGAGCGTCTGTGACTTTGTCCTTATCGCCACGTGGGGCTGCAAGGATCGGAAGATCAGAGCGTCTTGGCTTTGAACCGGCAGAGATCGGCGATCAGGCAGCGCGGGCATTCTGGCGTGCGCGCCTTGCACACATAGCGTCCGTGCAAAATGAGCCAGTGATGCGCGTGCAGGAGATATTTCTCTGGGGTGATCCTCGCGAGTCCCGCTTCGACTTCTTCGGGCGTCTTGCCGCTGGCGAGCGGCAGCCGGTTGGAGACTCGAAAGATATGCGTGTCGACCGCGATCACCGGCTCGCCGAAGGCGACATTGAGCACGACATTCGCGGTCTTGCCGCCGACGCCTGGGAGCGCGGTCAATTCCTCGCGCGTGCGCGGCACGTCTCCGCCATGCCGTTCGATCAGCAATCGCGACAGGGCGACGATATTTTTCGCCTTGGCGCGGTAGAGGCCGATCGTTTTGATCAGGTCGCGCACGCGCTCCTCGCCGAGGGCCGCCATCTTGGCGGGCGTGTCGGCCTGCGCGAAGAGCGCCGGAGTCGCCTTGTTGACCCCTGCATCGGTCGCTTGCGCGGATAGCACGACGGCGACGAGCAGCGTAAACGGGTTTTTGTAACCGAGTTCGGTCTTGGGTTCAGGATTCGCGGCTGCGAGACGCGCGAAAATCTCTTCGATGCGCGCAGCTTCAGCGGCGGCCGGCCGCCGACCGGCTCGCGGTTTTTTAGCGACGCGCGCGCGCTGACTGATTGTTTCCGCCATGGGCGCGTTATAACTTTTAGAATCTGGAGGACAAAGCCGGCAGGAGAAATGTCCGACCCCTTCGAGCGGAAAATTTACGAAGCGCGGCTGACGCCGCATCGGTCGATGACGCCGCACGCCTTCTACCTTTTCATCATGATTTTCTGTTTCGGACAGGCCCTGTTTGCGTTGCCCTTCTTCTTCATGGGCGCCTGGCCCGTCGCCGGCTTCATGGGCCTCGATGCGGTCGGTCTCTATCTCGCCTTCCGCATCAGCTTCCGCGCCGCCCGCGGTCATGAGACGCTCGACCTCACGCCGCTGGAACTCGTTTTCGCGCAGATCGGCGCGCGCGGACAACGAAAGGAATGGCGCTTCAACCCTTCCTGGGTGCGGCTTGAACAGACAGTCCACGAAGAATTCGGGACGGAGCGGGTGGCCCTGATCTCGCGCGGCGAATGTATCGAGATCGGCGCCTTTTTAGGGCCGGATCAGAAAGCGGAGCTGGCGCGCGACCTGAACCGCGCGCTCATCGACGCGCGCATGGGCGCCCGTTTCGGCTAGAACGCGTATTCAGCGTGATCTAGCGTCGCTGGCTCAGCATGGCGTCGGCTTCCCGCATCAGCCGCGCCTCGTGCCGCTTATAGTAGCGCCAAAGCACAAACAGCCCGATGACGAGCCCGCCGACGAGGGCCATGGCGATCGGGCCCTCGATTTTTTCGAAGCCGGCGGTGAGGTAATAAGCGCCAAAGCCGAACACGCACGCCCAAACGACGCCGCCCGTCGCGTTATAGATGAAGAAACGGCCTGGCGGCAGATGGTTTGCGCCCGCGAGCGAGGCCGCGAGAATGCGCAGCAGCGCGACGAAGCGGCCGAAAAAGACGATCGCGCCGCCCCACCGATAGAAGAGATATTGGCCCAGGCGCAGCTTCTCCGGCCCGAGCCCGACATGGTGGCCGTAGCGCTCGAGAAGCTTCGTTCCGTACTCCCGTCCCAGCCAATAACCGACATTGTCTCCGACGATCGCGCCTGCGGCGGCCGCCACGACGATGTTCTCGATGGCGATCGCTCCGGAGAGCCGCGCGTAAATTGCCGCGCCGACGAGCATGGTTTCGCCGGGCAGCGGAATGCCGGCGCTTTCCAGGGCCACGACGATAAAGATCGCCCAATAGCCGTAGGTCGAAAGAATGGCGGCGATCTGCGACTGATCGAGAAAATGCGTCATCCCTGGCCCGGAAAGTGTCCTACGATACTCTCATGTAGGCCTAAATGCGCAAATGGCGACGTCGCCGAAGCGAGGCCGCCATTTTAAGGGCGTCAATCGAAAGGGTCAGTGATATTGCAGCGCATTCTCTCGTGCGGCGCTGAAGGCGTAGGGCGGCGTCGCCGCCATAGCCTCGCTGTCGAAGACGAAGGGGCCGCGCTCCAGCGCCACTTGAAGGACCTCCCGCAATCCTCGGAGCAAAGGCTGGTCGTCGCGGACAACCTTGGCGCGAAGCGCCTCCTGCGCGGCTTCGTCCGACCGGCTCGCGAAATCGCGCACCGCCATCGCGACGAACTTGCCAACGCTGACGCCTTTCTCTTCAGCCGCGGCGCGTACGCGCTCGGCGAAGCCGCCGCCAATGCAAGCCAGGGCGGCATGCGCCACCTTGTCGTTCGAGCAGGAATTGATCAGATCCACGATGACCATGACGACCTCCGCCCTTGAACGTTCCATGTTTCGGAACCCTTTGTTGGCCACGGTTGCTTTATTTCCGCGACATCAGTTTCCTCGCCCGTTGGGGGCGTTCGTTCCAAGCTATCCAGTCAAGCTGAACGTTATCTGTATGAATGCTGAAAAAATTCCGCGTCCGACGAGCGGACGGGATCTCTCAAGCCCGGCGAACAAGGCTGTCGGCGCAAGAGCCTAGAGCCTTTTGCTCCCATGCCGTGCGCTGCTGCCTTCTAACTGAAGGCCGTGACAGCTTCACGACGAAGTTCGCCAGTATATCAATAACATAGTGATCAGCCGAGCTGAGGCCGCAGCACGACTCCGGACTCAACTCGTGGCTAGAGCAATAGTTCCGAGCAGCTGAAAAATTCGTAGCTGCGGCGCAAAAGATCGTGTGGCGCCGCAGTAGCCTTGCCTCTACCAAGCGCCGATGTTGGGCGCCGAAACCCAGGGTTCCGTTGGCGGCAGCGGCGCGCCCTTCTGCAACAACTCGATGGAGATCAAATCCGGCGATTGCACGAAGGCCATATGGCCGTCGCGCGGCGGCCGATTGATCGTCACGCCCGCCGCTTGCAGTCGCGCGCAGACGTCGTAAATATTCTCAACGGCGAAGGCGAGGTGACCGAAATTCCGCCCGCCGGCATACGCATGTTCGTCCCAGTTATGGGTGAGTTCGATCGTCGGCGCTCCGTTTTCCTTGGCTTGCGCGGCGTCTTCGGGCGCGGCGAGATAGACGAGCGTATAGCGCGCCTTCTCGTTCTGGGTGCGGCGCACCTCCTGCAGACCAAGCGTGCCGCAAAAAAACTCCAGCGCGCGGTCGAGGTCGCCGACTCGGATCATGGTGTGCAGAAATCTCATATGCGGGCTCCTATCTGATGCGTCCGCCATAATAATAGCGTGCCACGGCGTGGATTTGCGCCCACGCCGAGCGCCTGCTAGAGCGCTGGCGCTCCCCAAACAAGGTGCGTATCGACGTGACCGAGACGAAGGCTCTTCCGCGAGCGGCGACCAGCGTCAAGCTGGCGGCCGCCAAGGCGTCGATCGCCGCCAGCGCTTTGCTCGCGGCGGCGAAACTCGCGGCCGGTCTGTGGTCTGGCTCGCTGGCGCTGCTGTCCGAGTCGGGGCACGCCTTCGTCGACACCGGCGCGACAGTGCTGACATTCTTCGCGGTGCGCGAAGCGGAGAAGCCGGCGGACGAGGAACATCATTATGGCCATGGCAAATATGAGGCGCTGGCCGCGCTGATCCAAACCGGCTTCCTCTTCGGCCTCGCCTTATTCATCGTCGGCGAAGCCTGGAGACGGCTGCAGGAGACGGATGTCGTGATCGACGCCGGCTGGCCGATCTATGGCGTTCTGGTCGTCTCGATCATCGTCGATTTCGTGCGCTCGCGGCAGTTGCGGCGGATCGCAAAGGAAGAGGGCAGCGACGCTCTGGCCGCTGACGCGCTGCATTTTTCGAGCGATCTGGTGTCATCGGCGCTGGTGCTGCTCGGTCTCGTTGCGGCGCATTACGGGTTCGAGCGCGGCGACGCGCTCGCCGCCTTGGGCGTCGCCCTCTTCATCGGCATCGCTGGCTTTCGGCTGGGCCGTCGCACGATCGACACCTTGCTCGACGCCGCGCCACGCGAAATGGCGCCGCATCTCGAGAGGGCGATCGCCGACGTGCCGGGCGTCATCGCGATCGAGTCGCTGCGGTTGCGCACGATTGGCCCTGACATCGTCGGCGAAGCGACGATTGGCGTTTCGCGCGGCTTGCGCGTCGAGCAGGCGGCGCGCATCAAATCGGCCGTCGCCGACGCGATCGCCACAGTCACGCCGCGCGCCCGGGTCACGCTGTCGATCGAGCCGCAGGCGCTTGACGACGAGACGATCGCGGAACGCATCCTGCTGGTTGGGGCGCGTCGCCACATTCACGCCCATCACGTCATCGCCCAGCAAATCGAGGGCAGGCTATCGATCGGCGTCGACGTCGAACTCGATGGCGCCATGCCGCTCGGCCGCGCGCATGCGATCGCCGCCGACTTCGAGAGCGCGCTACGCGACGAATTCGGCGCCGACGCCGAAGTCGACACCCATATCGAGCCGCTCGAGCTGCAATTGCTCGCGGCGCAGGTCGCCGATCCCGCAACTGCTGGGGCCATCGAGGCGGCGCTTACGCGCGTCGCCGCTCAGACGCGACCGCCGGCGCAAGTGCGGGACGTGCGAGTCCGCGAAACGGCCGGAGGAATCGTCGTCAACTTCCGCTGCCGTCTCGACGCGGCCGTGTCCGTGCAAAGCGCGCATGACGCGCTTGACGAGATCGAGCGTCGCACGCGCGAAGAATTTCCGGCGATTCTGCGCATTGTCGGCCGCGCCGAGCCGGGCGATCGCTCAGCCGCCGCATAGCCAAGGATGCCCGCTTCGTCTATGAGAGACGCCATGACACAGCAGTCGGACGCCGCCGCTGACATCGCATCATTGCCCTTCGAACAGGCGATGCAGGAGCTCGAGCGTATCGTCGGCGATCTTGAGAAGGGCGCCGTCTCGCTCGACGAGTCGGTGAAGCTCTATGCGCGCGGCAAGGCGCTGCAGGCGCGCTGCGAGGCTCTTCTGGCCGAGGCCGAAGCCCGTATCGAAAAGATCACCCTTGGCGAAAACGGCCAGCCGACAGGAGTCGCGCCCTTCGACGTCGAATAGACGTTAATCCAAGTGCTAATCCAAGTGCTAATCCAAGTGTTAATCCAAGTGTTCCTCCTCCGCCGCCTCTCGCGACAATCTGAGGACGCGGGCCATGAACGCGATCGCGATGAGCACGGCGATCGGCATCGCGAGAGCGGCGACGAGATCGGCGGAAACCTGCGGCGGCAAAGCGCCAGCGGCCTTGAGCCCCTTGGCGACAAAGCTGAAGAGTCCGGTGAGAAAATAGGCGAGTCCGGCGATCGTGATTCCCTGCACGATGCGGTTGAGCCGCATCTGCAACCGCGTGCGGCGGTTCATCTCTTCAAGCAGAGCGCCGTTCTGCCGCTCCATCTCCAGCGTGATGCCGGTGCGCATCAGATCGGTCGCGCGCTCGACCTGCGCCGAGAAGCGGGTTTGGCGCGCCTCGACGGCGTTGCAGGTTTCGATCGCCGGATCAAGGCGCGCATTGAGGAAATCTGAAATCGTCACATATTGTCCTTCGCGCCTCTCCTGCAGCTGGGAGAGGCGGTTCTTCACCAGCGCGCGATAGGCGCGGCTCGCGTCAAAACGGAAGGCCGTGCGCGTCGATAGCGCCTGACTGCTCGCGAGCAGGTCCGAGAGCCGCTTCAGCAAAAGGTAATTGACGCGGCTGTCATGCGCTTCGTTCAGCGCTTCGGTGATGCCCGAAAGCTCTCGCTCCATGTTGGCGAGCTGGGGCGACACTTGCCGCGCGAGCGGCAGCCCGAGCAGCGCCATCGTACGATAGGTTTCGATCTCGAGGACGCGCTGCGCGAGACGGCCGGCTTCGAAACGCGGCAGCGCCTTGCTGCGGATCAGCATGCGCGTAAAGCCGTAGGCGTCGACGGCGAAGTCGGTCAGAACCTGCGCGTCGCGATCTTCGACGCCGACGACGCACAGACTCTGCGAATTGAAATAGGATGCAAGCTCTTCGACCGATCGCGCGCCGTCGACGACGCAGAGCTGCGTCGCGACGATGAGCACTCCCGGCGGCTTAAAGGAGATTTCGCCCGCTTTGAACGGGTCGGCATGCGCGAAGGGGATATCGGCGCCGACGCCCGTCGACCAGCTGTAGGTGGTGAATTCGCTATGTTGCTCCCAGCGAAGCCGCCAGTCGCCGAAGATAAAGTAGTGGAATCGCGCGCCCGGATCCGGCGCCAGCACGCCATGCGCGAGCGCGAGCGCGCCGACCGCCTCACGATCGGCGGCCGCCGCTTCGTGGTCCGTGGCGAAGGCGTAGTGATAGATGCGCCGCGGCGCGTCGAGCGGCAGGAACGGCCGCGCGTGCAGCTCCGCGAGAACCGCCTCGCGAAATGGATGCTCGCGGAGAGTCATGGGTTCGTTTTCGCTGATTTCCATTGCGTCTCTTGGCTCGCATTGGCGGGCTGCGTCATTCACGCGACTGAATCCCATTCACCGGCCTGGGGCTCAGGTGATGACGCTCGGCGCAGCGCGCTGCGTAAAGCGTTCGATGGCGGCGAGTTCGCGCGATAGGCTCACGAGATCGGCGAGCGCCGCCTGAGTCTCCATATGCTGCCGCGCAGGATCGGGTTCGTAGCGCTCGATATAGACCCGCAGCGTCGCGCCGGCCGTGCCGGTGCCCGACAGCCGGTAAACGATCCGCGATCCGTCGGCGAAGATCACCCGCAGGCCCTGATGCTGCGAGTCCGAGCCGTCGACCGGATCGTGATAGGCGAAGTCGTCGGCCGTCGCGACTTCAAGGCCGCCGAAATATTGGCCCTTGAGAGTCGGCAGACGTTGGCGCAGCGCGTCGATCAGCGCATGGGCGCCGTCGCTCGCGACTTCCTCATAATCGTGACGCGAATAATAATTGCGTCCATAGGTCGTCCAATGTTGTCGGACGATGGCGTCGACGCTCTCCTTGCGCGCCGCGAGGATGTCGAGCCAGAACAGCACCGCCCATAGCCCATCCTTCTCGCGCACATGATCGGAGCCGGCGCCGGCGCTTTCCTCGCCGCAGATCGTCACGAGGCCGGCGTCGAGCAGATTGCCGAAATATTTCCACCCCGTTGGCGTCTCATACAGCGGGACGCCAAGCCTTTCCGCGACGCGGTCGGCGGCGGCGCTTGTCGGCATCGATCGCGCAATTCCTGTGACGCCTTTGCGATAGCCCGGCGCAATCGTGGCGTTGGCGGCGAGGATCGCGAGACTGTCCGAGGGCGTGACGAAACGGCCGCGGCCGATGATCAGATTGCGGTCGCCGTCGCCATCCGACGCGGCGCAAAGATCGGGCGAACGGTCGGACATGGCGAGATCATAAAGATGTCTCGCGTGGACGAGATTGGGATCGGGATGATGGCCGCCGAAATCGGGCAGGGGCGTCGCGTTGATGACGCTGCCCGGCCGCGCCCCGAGATCCTCTTCGAACAGCACGCGCGCGTAGGGGCCGGTGACGGCCGACATGGCGTCGAAGGTGAAGGTGAAGCCCGACCGAAAAGCGTCACGGATGCGATCGAAATCAAAGAGCGACTGCATCAGCGCTTTGTAATTCGCGACGCTGTCGACGACATCGACGCGCATGTCGCCGACGCGCGTTTCGCCGAGCCTGTCGATATCGACGTCTTCGGCTTCGACGATCCTGAACGACGTAATCTCGCGCGTGCGGGCGTAGATCGCGTCAGTCACCTTCTCGGGCGCCGGACCGCCATTCGCCACATTATATTTGACGCCGAAGTCGCCGTGCGGGCCGCCGGGATTGTGGCTGGCGGACAGCACGATTCCGCCGAAGGCCATAAGCGCGCGAATGAGCGCCGAGGCTGCGGGCGTCGATAATATGCCGCTTTGTCCGATGACGACGCGGCCGACGCCGTTGGCCGCGGCGATCTTCAGGATCTTTTGAATCGCCTCGCGGTTGTAATAGCGGCCGTCGCCGCCGACGACGAGCGTTGCGCCCTGATAGCCCTCCAGACTGTCGAATATCGATTGAATGAAGTTTTCAAGATAGTGGCGCTGCTTGAAGACGTCGACTTTCTTGCGCAGGCCGGATGTGCCCGGGCGTTGGTCGTCGAAGGGCGTCGTTGCGATGATGGTCGCCTGTGAATTCCCCATTTTGGAGCGGAGGCCTCGCGTGTTTGTCGGCGCCGCGGGGGCGCGGCGTCCGTTTCTACAATTCGTCTTTGGCAACGGCAAAAAGGCGGCGCGAGTCCCGCGCCGCCGTTCAGACTGCCTGGAGAATATGTTGAGCTTACCAGCCCCAGCCGCCGCCCCAGCCGCCGCCGCCCCAGCCACCACCCCAGCCGCCGCCCCAGCCGCCGCCGCCCCAGCCACCGCCCCAGCCGCCGCCCCAGCCGCCCCAGGGATCTCCCCATCCGCTGTAGGCGGCCGGGTAATAGCCATAGCCATAGGGGTAGCCATAGCCGCCATAACCGCTCGAAGCCGCGGCGAGGCCGGCGCCAAGCAGGCCGAGGCCCACGCCCGCGGCGATGGCGCCGCCGGGATTGTAATAGCCGCGCCGGTAGCCGTAGCGCCGGCCCCAGCCGCCGCGATAGCCCCAGCCGCGACGATACCAGACATTTTCGACCGGGCTCGAAGGTGCGACAATTGACCGATCGGGCGCGCTCATCGGCCCGGCGATCGCTTCTGGAACGGCGGTCGCCAATGTCGCGCTGCAGAGCGCGCCGGACAGCGCCAATTTCAGGCCTTTTCGCATCGTTCTTCCTCCTCCTGGCGCGGCGTCCGCCGCGCTGCACCGCAAACTCCCCTAGAGCTCACGCCGCACTAACAACTTACTTAGGCGGAAATTGATCCGCTGCGAGAGGCTGAAACGTGACTTTTTTTGGCGTTTACGTTAAGCGCCCAACGTCGCGGTCAGACGCCGACGCCTCGGCGCCGATATCGTGGATGAAATCCAAAAGCCTGCAACGAAAGAAATCGCGCACGCGAGCGGCGGTCGCCGGATGCTGCTCCAAAATTAAATGAAACAATGGCCGCAGAATCTTGAGCACCGTGGCCGGCTCCTGGGCGATCGCGCCGGCGGGGCGCGTCGATGGCGCGAGGAGGGCGGTTTCGCCGATCAGCGTCCAGGGCCGGACGATCTTCGACCGAGGACGTCCGTCGTTTGCGGCGGTCAGCGCGATCGATCCCAAGGTGAGCACATAGCCGCCGTCCGAGATTTCGCCGCGTCGGAACAGGACGTCGCCGGCTCGCAGCAGGCGCGTTTCTGCGGAAAGCGCGAGCATACGCAGGGCGTTCGGCTCGAAGATCGAAAAGAGAGGGATGCGCGCGAGATTGTCGATATCGTCGTCCAGCGTCATGTCATTTTTGTTCGGCGTCCCCCACGCTATCTCTATATGCGCCAGCGGCGCGGCGTAAGCGTGGCGTAAGCGTTAAGACGCGGGGTCTTTTTCGTTGGCGGCGAGCCGGTATCCGTCGCGTTCCGTTTTGAGCCAGCGCGGCTGTTCGGGCGATGGCTCGAGTTTCCGTCTCAGACGGTGAATGTGCGTCTCGAGCGTACGGGTCGACATATTCGGACCGTAGCCCCACACGTCGCGCAGCAGCGCCGCGCGCGACACCGTCGCGCCATGGGCGCGCGCCAGCCTCGCGAGAATCGCCGTCTCTTTTTCGGTCAGCTTCAAGCGCGCGCCAGAAGGCGCCCGCAGTTCGCCAGCCTCGAAACGATAGGGGCCGACAGCCGTCCACGCAGGTGCGGAATCGATGAGCGCCACCAATTCCGCAAAGCGGATGGGACGGGTAACGACGGCGTCGACCCCCAGCGGCGGCGATTTCGGCTCATCGGCGATGAGCACGACACGCGTCCTGCAGCCGCGCGCGCGCGCATCAGCAAGCGCTTTGGGATCGCAATGGGATTCGTCCATGATCGCCGCATCCGGCCAATCTTCCCCGGGCGGGCCGAGCTGGCCGTCGCGCAGCGCATAGCGGCCGAGCGCGGCGAATTGCTCGACGAGCATCGCCCGCAACGGGGCGTTGGCGGCGATGTTCAAAGTGCGCGAAAGGGACATCGGCTGGTGGCGCTCCTCGCGTCAAAAAGGATATTCCTGCTATAGCGCTCAGACGCGCCGGCGAGCGGCGCATATGAACACATCATGCATCGCCGAACGAACCGTGCGAAACCTGCCGGACTGGCCTTGCTGCGCGTCGCGCGGCGCATGGGCGGCCGTCCGCATGAGGGAAGGTTGATCGCCGGCTCGCTCGTTCTTCCTTGCGCGCTCGGCCGCAGCGGCGTTGTGCGCAACAAGCGCGAAGGCGACGGCGCGAGTCCGGCCGGCCGTTGGCCGCTCCTCTATTTTTACCTGCGCGCGCCCGCGCCCCTGCGCCTGCCATGGCGGCGCGCGCGGCCGCACGATCTCTGGTGCGACGATCCGCGCTCCTTTCTTTATAACAAACCGCTGCGGGCGCCGTCGCGCCTCGGCCATGAGGACATGTGGCGCAAGGACGCGCTCTATGACGCCGTCGGCGTGATGGGCTACAATCTTCGTCCTCGCGTGCGCGGTCGCGGCAGCGCAATTTTCTTCCATATCGCCACGGATGATCTTTCGCCCACAGCCGGCTGCGTCGCATTGCGCGCCCGCGACATGGCGCGGCTTCTGCCGCGGTTGGGACGCAAGGTCTCGCTGTTGATCGGATAGGCGCCCGCTGACCGCCCGCCATCATCCGCGCGAGTCTAAGAGGGGCCGCCGTCTCACGCGGGATAGTGGCGCTCGCCCATGATCGCCGACCCGACGCGGACATAAGTTGCCCCTAACTGGATCGCGAGTTCGAAATCCGAACTCATGCCCATCGAGAGTTCGGCGATGCCATTGCGCGCGGCGATGTCGGCGAGCAGCGCGAAATGCGGAGACGCCTGTTCCCCCAGGGGCGGCACGCACATCAGCCCTTCGATGTTCAATCCATAAGCGTCGCGACAGGCGGCCACAAAATTGTCGGCGCTTTCGGGAAGAACGCCGGCCTTTTGCGGCTCGGCGCCGGTGTTGACCTGCACGAACAGCCGCGGGCGCTTGCCGGTCCTGGCGATTTCCTCGGACAGCGCCCTGGCGATCTTTTCGCGGTCGACGCTCTCTATGACATCGAAGAGTTCGACCGCCTCGCGCGTCTTATTCGACTGCAGCGGGCCGATGAGATGCAATTCGATGTCCGGATATTTTTCGCGCAATTGGGGCCACTTGCCCATAGCCTCCTGCACGCGGTTTTCCCCGAAAATGCGATGGCCCGCTTCCAGCAGCGGCGCCACGTCCTCGGCCGGAAAGGTCTTGGTGACGCAGACGAGGCGAACGGCGCCAGGATCGCGGCCACAGTCCACTGCAGCGCGGCGAATCGCTTCGCAAGTCGATTCAAGGCGATCGGCGGCTCCCATGGCGCGAAAATCGCGATTTCGGCGGCCGGGTCAAGCGCCGAATGTTTTACGCCTTCGCAGCGCGGAACTTCGTGCAGTCCGGCGCGTTAAGCTTCCGGCGGGCGGAAGGGCGGGATCGTCGCACACGTTCATTATTGAGAAACGCGTCCCGCCTACCAAGGATTGTTCCCACCGAATTGGAGGCCGATAATGGTCAATGACAGCCTGACTTACGACGGGCGCACGATGCATCTGCATCATCTGCGCCGCAAATGGGGATGGATCGTCGCGCTTGGCGCGCTCATGCTCATCGGCGGATTGTTCGCACTCTACGACGTCACGACCGCCACGCTCGTGACCGTGTTCTATGTCGGCGCGGCGATGCTCGTCGCCGGCGCGATGGAGATTGTCACGGCCGTTCAGATCCGACCCTGGACCAGGGCGCTGCTCTGGGGCGCGATCGGGGTCATCACGATCGTCGCGGGCTTTCTGGTCTTCCGCGATCCTTTGCTCGCGGCGGTGTCGTTGACGGCGATCATCGGCGTCGCGCTGATCGCCGCCGGCCTGTTCAAGCTGATCCTCGCCTGGCACATTCGCGACGTCGGCCCCTGGGGCCTCGTGGCGTTTTCTGGAGTGATCAGCATCGTGCTGGGCGGCATGGTCCTGGCCCAGTGGCCGATGTCGGGCCTCTACATCCTTGGCCTCTTCCTCGCGATCAATCTGATCTTCGAGGGCGTCAGCTGGATCACCGTCGGGCTTTCGGCGAAGGCCTGAGCGCCTGAGAGAGCAAAAAGGGGCCGGCGGCCCGGCCCCTTGAGCCAAGTAGCCGACGTCGGCCCTTTGAGTCCTCCGACCTTTCGCAAACCAAGGAGATTAGATGGCCGGCTTGATCATGAGCCCTTGGCCGGTGGGCAGCGACAAAATGGGAACGTCGCGACGCTTGGCGAAGCCGTCCATGCCCAGCTTCTGGGAGCGGTAGCCGCTATAGGCGTAGTCGTCCAACAGGATCAGCCCGCCTGGGGTCAGCCGGTCCCACAAGGCCTCGGCCGCCGCCACCTCGGGCGGGGAGCAGTTGAGGTCGATGTGCAGGAAGGCGATGCGCTTGGCGCCAATTTGCGGCAGCGTGTCAGGGATAGAGCCGACGATGATCTCGATGTTCTTCCACTCCGAAAAGTTCTTGCGGACCTCCTCGGGTTCGAAAGTGTAGAAACCTCTTTCGATCTCTGCCTTGTTGCGCTCCAGAACGCCCGCGGCCTTCTCCTCCTCCGAGACATACCGTTCGTCTAATCCGGAAAATGTATCGAGAAGATAGAATCGACGATCAAGGGCGTTCCAATCGAGGAGCGTCATGATCGCCGAGGAAAGAAAACCTCGGTTGACGCCGCACTCGACGAAATCACCGGGAAGCTTTGCTGCGGTGGCGGCTGCCCAGAGCCCCACATGGACGCGCCAGTGCCAGTTGTAATCGCAGCCTGCCGCTTTCACGCCGCGCGCATAGGCGCGAACGAAGTCGGGATCCTCCATAAATTCATGATTATGGATGCTGTGCAATCCATCTTGATGATAAACGCTCATATCAGTCCATTGAGATTTGAATCGCGCGAAAGGCGATAGCGGCAGGATATTTGACTGCATGCATCGCTATTTCGCGAAATCCTGCTTCAAAAAGAAAACGCCACGCGTCAGCGCCGAATTCGGTTCGGACAAGGAGGTCTTCCGTGCTGGTCGCGGGATCGCCGTGATAGCTCTTGGGCAAGCCGTCTCGAGTGCGGGTGAGACGTCCAACAACGATAGGAACCGTGAAGCAGAGGCTTCCTCCGGGAGCTAAAACGCGCCGGCATTCCTGCAGTGCGCGAACCGGATGCGGCACGTGCTCAAGCGTGTCAGAATGTATCACGAGGTCGAAAACGCCATCTGCGAAGGGCATCGCTAACATGTCGACCTTCGGATAATCGGCGCGCACATATTCGGGTAGCGCGGCTAGGGCGGGGGAGATCGCGGGCGCGCCATTGAGGTCGAGAATGCGCAGACGCGCCGCTTCTGGCGTTTCGCCGAATGCGCGGATGGTCTTATCGAAGCCCGTCGCGCAGCGAACGGCGTCGCCGAGCGCCACGATCCGCAAATTAGCCCCGCAGCCATCGCACGCGCATCCCTGCTGCTCGTCGATATAGGCCGCTTCGGTTTCAGAGAGCTGCCATTCGGCGATCAGCGCAGGCCACAGAACCTTGTGGGATGTGAAGCTGCCGCCGCCGCAAATGGAGCAGGTCGCGCTCGTGTGAATCATGCGCCAAAGTAGGCCGGCGCGCGACAGCGCATCAACTCGAATGCGGGACGGTCCGGTCACGAGCGCCCTTTGACATCCCTCCGACCGACCGGCATTAGAGGCGCAATCCCGCAAGCCTTTGACCGGACTCGCCAGCAAAATGAGACCCGAACGCTATAATTTTGCCGAGGCGGAGCCCCGCTGGCAAAAGATTTGGGAAGAAAAACAGTCTTTTAAGGCAGGCGACAGCGCCGGCGCGCCCAAATATTACGTGCTCGAGATGTTTCCCTATCCTTCGGGCCGGCTGCACATGGGGCATGTGCGCAATTACTCGATGGGCGACGTCATCGCGCGCTTCATGCGCGCCAGGGGCTTCGACGTCCTGCATCCGATGGGGTGGGACGCCTTCGGCCTTCCCGCCGAAAACGCCGCGGCGCAGACCGGCGCGCATCCTGCCCAATGGACCTACGCGAATATCGCCGCGATGCGCGCGCAGCTCAAAACGCTGGGGCTGTCGCTCGACTGGTCGCGTGAGATCGCGACTTGCGATCCCGAATATTACGGGCGCCAGCAGAAGCTTTTCCTCGATTTCCTGAAAGCCGGCATCGTCGACCGTAAGAAGTCCAAGGTGAACTGGGACCCCGTTGACATGACCGTGCTCGCCAATGAGCAGGTCATCGACGGCCGCGGCTGGCGCTCAGGCGCGCTCGTCGAGCAGCGCGAGCTGACGCAGTGGTTCTTCAAGATCACCGACTATTCCGAAGAGCTGCTCGCTGCGCTCGACGATCTCGAGCGCTGGCCCGACAAGGTGCGGCTGATGCAGCGCAACTGGATCGGGCGCTCGGAAGGCATGCTCGTGCGCTTCGCGCTGGCTGAGCCGCTTGGCGAAGCGCGCGAGATCGAGGTCTTTACCACCCGCGCCGACACGCTGTTTGGCGCGAAATTCGTCGCGCTCGCCGCGGACCACCCGCTGGCGAAGGCCGCCGCCGAGAAGGACCCGGCGCTTGCCGCCTTCGCCGAGGAGTGCCGGCGCGGCGCGACGTCCGCTGAAGCGATCGAGACCGCGGAAAAGATGGGCTACGACACGGGGCTGCGCGTCGTTCATCCCTTCGATCCGAGCTGGACGCTGCCGGTCTATGTCGCGAACTTCATTCTGATGGACTACGGCACGGGCGCGATCTTCGGCTGCCCGGCGCATGACCAGCGCGACTTGGATTTCGCGACGAAATATCGGCTCGGCTTCAAGGTCGTGGTCTGCCCGGAAAGCGGCGATCCCCAAGAGCTCGAAACGCAGATTGCGACAAGCGGCGAAGCCTTCGAGGCCGAGGGCAGGCTGGTCAATTCCGGTTTTCTCGACGGCCTCGCCGTGCCGCAGGCCAAGGACGAGGTCGCGAACCGTCTGACGACGACGGCGCTTTTTGGCCATCCCCAGGGCGAGCGGAAAGTCAATTTCAAGCTGCGCGACTGGGGGATTTCGCGCCAGCGCTACTGGGGTTGCCCAATCCCGATCATCCATTGCGAGACCTGCGGGCCGGTGCCGGTTCCCGAAGCCGATCTGCCGGTGCGGCTGCCCGAAGACGTCTCCTTCGATCAGCCCGGCAATCCGCTCGATCGCCACGCAAGCTGGAAGAATGTCCCCTGTCCCTCTTGCGGCGCGCCGGCGCGGCGCGAGACCGACACGATGGACACTTTCGTCGACTCGTCCTGGTATTACGCCCGCTTCGCCGATCCGCATAATGAGACGGCGCCGGCGAGCGCCGAGGCGCTCGCGCGCTGGCTGCCGGTCGATCAATATATCGGCGGCATCGAACACGCGATTCTGCATCTTCTCTATTCGCGCTTCTTCGCGCGCGCCATGCGCGACAGCGGCCACGCCGCGGTGGCGGAGCCCTTCGCCGGACTCTTCACCCAGGGCATGGTCGTGCATGAAACCTATAAGAGGCAGACTGGGGAATGGGTGTCTCCCTCCGACGTTCGACTTGAATTCGTGCCGGCGTCGAGTGTTCCGAGTGCGGGCACAGCCATTCAAACGGCAACCAGCTCTACCCCCAATGAGCCGCCGCCAGAGGGCGGTCTGAAGATTTCGACTGCCAATATTCGCGTTGCAAATCTTGTAAGCACCGGTGAGCGGCTCGAAATTGGTGCGATCGAGAAAATGTCGAAGTCGAAGAAGAACACGGTCGATCCCGACGATATCGTGGCGAGCTATGGCGCCGATACGGCGCGCCTCTTCGTCCTGTCCGACAGCCCGCCCGATCGCGACGTCATCTGGTCGGACGAGGGCGCGCAGGGCGCATGGCGCTTTGTGCAGCGCCTGTGGCGCTTGACCGGTGAACTGGGACGGGTGGCCGCGCCCGTCGGGGCTGAGCCGCCGGCGGCGTTTCACGATCTCGCGCTCGCCGTGCGCAAGGCGACGCATCGTTCGATCGCCCAGGCGAGCGAAAATATCGAGCGGTTGCGCTTCAACAGCGCCATCGCCCGCATCCGCGAATTCGCCAATGAGCTGACCAGCGCGCTCGACGCCGTGACCGAAACGCCGGTTCCGGCCGATCTTGCCTTCGCCTTCCGCGAGGCGGCGGACGCGCTCGTTCGGCTTGTCGCGCCGATGACGCCGCATGTCGCCGAGGAGTGCTGGGCCGATTTGGGCCACAAAGGTCTGGTTGCTGAAGCGCCTTGGCCGGCGGCCGATCCTACCCTGTTGGCCCAGGAGATGATAAGCCTGCCGGTGCAGGTCAACGGCAAAAAGCGCGCCGAAATTCTTGTCGCCCATGACGCCGACGAGGAAACGATTCGCAAAGAGGCTTTGGCGCAAGATGGCGTTCAGCGCGCCATGGAAGGCAAGCCGCTGAGGAAGTTCATTCTCGTTCCGAAAAGGATCGTCAATGTGGTGGTTTGAAACCGCATGTCGCGCGTCCCAGGCTTTCCGCGTTTCGAGCGACCCACAAAGCCCTCACCCTGAGGAGCGCCTGAAAGGCGCGTCTCGAAGGGTCGAGGGCTCCTCGCTGCGCCTTCTGGAGCATCCTTCGAGACGCCCGCTGCGCGGGCTCCTCAGGATGAGGCTCCTGGTCGTGATGGCCGCCTTTTCCGCCGCCTTGCCGCTCGCCGGCTGCATCCAGCCGCTTTATGCGCCGGCAGGATTTGGGCTCGACTCCGCGCCGCTCGCGGCCGAGCTGCATTCGATCGCGGTCGACGAAATTCCGCAGCGGCTCGGCCACTATGTCCGCAATGAGCTGATCTTCGGCCTGAACGGCACCGGCTCGCAGCCGCCGCCGCGCTACCGGCTGATGGTCGTGCTCCGCGAGCGCGTGCAGACGCCGATTCTCGACACTGTGACCGGCCGCGCCACATCGGCGACGGTGATCGTCGACGCCGAATATCGGCTCGTCACCATCCCTGATGAGGTGGAGGTCACGAAGGGCATCGCTTTCAACGTCGCGAGCTACGATCGTTTCTCGAACCGTTTCTCCAATGTGCGCGCCGCACGCGACGCAGAGATCCGTAACGCGCGGGTCATCGCCGATTCGATCCGCACCAGAATCGCCACCGTGCTCGCTACGCGCCTGTCGCCTGTCCCGGCTCCCGCCGTCGTTCGCTATTGACGGCGGAGGCGGACGATAGCGCCTCATGACGGCGGTCAAGAGTCGCGACGCCGAACGCTTCATCGCCGCGCCGCCCGAGGGCGTCTTTCTTTTCCTGGTCTTCGGCTCCGACGCGGGCATGGTGCGTGAGCGCGCGCTCGCGCTCGTCTCAAAACGCGTCGACGATCGCCGCGATCCCTTCCAATTCGTCGAGATGAGCGGCGATGGCGTCGCCTCCGACCCGCTTGCGCTGCTCGACGAGGCCAACACCACGCCGCTCTTTGGCGGACGGCGCGCCATCCTCGTCGAGACCGGCGCCAAATCCGTCATTCCGGCGCTGACCTCGCTTATCGGCGCCCCGCCCGCGCATTGCACGGTCGTGCTGACCGCTGGCGCGCTAAGGCGTGACGCGCCGCTACGCAAGCTGGTCGAGGGCGCCAAGCAGGGCGCGGCGATCGAGTGCCAGCCCGACGCGGAAGCGGATTTGCAGGCGCTGATCGATCGCAGCCTGCGCGACGCCGGCCTTGTCGTCAGTCCCGAGGCCCGCAGCCTGCTGCTCGGCGCGCTTGGAGAAGACCGGCTGATGAGTCGCGCCGAGCTTGAAAAGCTCGCGCTCTATATGCACGGCCGCGAGCATGTCGAAGCACAGGACGTTGAAGCGATCGTCGCGCATGCCTCGAACATCGCGTCGGATCGCATGGTGACGGCGGCTTTCGCGGGCGCCGCCGATATCGGCGCTGCCCTCGACGCCTATTTCGCGCAGGACGGCGACGCGCAGCAGCTTGTCATCGGGGCTCTGCGCTACGCCGTGGCGCTTCACCGCGCCCGTCTCGCCATGGAGCGCGAGGGCGGGCGACCTGACGCCGGCGTTTCGGCGCTGATGCGTGCGGGCTTTGGCTTCATGCACCGCGCGCTGATGGATGAACAGCTCAAGAGCTGGTCATCCGCGCGGCTTGGCGCGCTGATAGAGCCGCTGCGCGCCGCACAGATGCGGGCGCGCGCCAACGCCGGCGTGGCGCAGATGGAGGCCGAGCGCGCGCTGTGGAACGTCGCGCGCGCGGCGCGGCGATGAGCGGGCGGCGTCAGTCCCGATCCGGCGCGCCGAGAGGAAAATAAGCGCGATATGGTCTTGCTTCGTCGACGGCTCTCGCGAAGGAGGGACGCGCGAGCAGCCGCTGGCGATAGGCCTTTACATTGACCAGCGCGTTGTCGATGGGGTGCGCCCAGTCGGCGTAGAAAAGCGCCGGCGCCGCCGCGCAATCCGCGAGCGAGAAATCCTCTCCCGCCGCCCATTCCCGACCTTCCATCTTTTCGTTGAGCCAGCCGTATGCGGTGTCGAGCGACCGACGCGCGTCGGCGACTCCAAATGAATCGCGACTTTCTTCGGGCCGCAGACGATCCAACACGATCTTTTGCATCGGCGTCATGACGTAATTGTCGAAGAACCGATCCATGAAGCGGACCTCGACCGCATGCGCATCGCGCGGCACGAGCGCCGTCCGGCCCGGATAGTGGAGGTCGAGATATTCAACGATGACGCTGGCCTCCATGACGCTGCGATCATCATCGAGCAGAAGCGGAAAGCGCTTGATCGGCCAAAGGCCGATCCATTCGGCTTCCGCCTGCTTGTCCTCAAGCGACCGAAACTGAAAAGGCGTCTCGTTCTCGTAAAGCGCAATCAGCGCCTTTTGCGTATAGGACGAAAACGGATGCCCATAGAGCTTCGGCGTCATCACGCTTTCACATCGAGCAGAGGCTCGAAGCCGCCAAAGATCATCCGCTTGCCGTCGAAGGGCATATCGCCGAGCGCCTTCATGCGCGGATCCTCATACATTTTCTTGTGGCTCGCGTCGCGTATGTCCTTCGACGGCCAGACGATCCATGAGAAAACCACCTGCTCGCCGGATTGCGCTGCAACCGCGCGTTTGAAGTCGGTGAGCTTGCCGTCAGGCAAATCGTCGCCCCAGCATTCCATCAGTTCCAGCGCGCCGAATTCCTTGAAGATCGGCCAGGCGAGTGCGGCCATTTTCCTGTAGGCGTCCTTGTTTTCCGCCGGCACGGGAATCACGAAACCGTCGACATAGCTCATTGCGCCGCTCCTTCCTTCTGACAGGTCTTTTCTTGTTGGCATGCCTTCGATGCCGCCTCGGCGTCCATCCACATAATCTCCCAGATATGACCGTCGAGATCTTCGAAGCTGCGGCCATACATGAAGCCGAAATCCTGGGTCGGCGTAGGATCTGCCGCGCCGCCGGCGCGCGTCGCCTTTTCCACGACGGCGTCAACATCGGCGCGACTGTCGGCCGAAATACAGATCAGAACTTCTGCGCTCCTATGCGCATCGGCGATCTCTTTCGTCGTGAACTGACGGAATTTCTCATGGGTCAAAAGCATCGCGTGAATGGTGTCGGAGAAAACCAGGCAGGACCCGGTATGGTCGGAGAACTGCGGGTTCTTCCTGGCCCCGACCGCCTCGTAGAAAGCGGTCGCCCTGGGCAGATCGGCGACCGGAAGATTGATGAAAACAAGCTTGGACATGGACGCTCCTCAAACCGCACGTTGCCGAACCTACCGCACAAGTTATAAAATGCAACAATGAAGTTAGTAAAAATAACTAAAAAGACCCAGGATAAGAGTCGCCCTTCCACGCGCACCTATGATGACGCCTGCGGCGCCGCCCATGCGCTCGATCTTATTGGCGAACGCTGGGCGCTGCTGGTGATGCGCGAACTGATGTTCGGCCCGAAAAGATTCAGCGACCTGCGCGCCGATCTTCCCGGAATCAGCGCCAATGTGCTGACCCAGCGGCTGGAGCGGCTGGAGGACATCGGCGCGCTGAGCCGGCGCAAGCTGCCGCCCCCGGCGGCGAGCCATGTCTATGAATTGACGCCCTGGGGCTATGAGATCGAGCCGGTCTTGGGCGTCCTCGGCCGCTGGGCGGCGCGCTCGCCGCTGCACGACCCGACGCTGCCTTTGAGCGCGGCCTCGCTGATGCTGTCGTTCAAGACGATGTTCGACGCGAGCAGGGCGAAGGGACTGAACGTGCGCGTCGGGTTTCGCATCGGCGACGAGACGTTCCTGGTGCAGATCCATAGCGGCGCATGCGAGGCTGCGCGGCAAGCATTGGATGGAGCCGACGTCGTCTTCGCCGGGCCGGCGAGGGCGATCGCCGCGGTGGTCTATGGCGGCGCGCCGCTTCAGGCGCTTGAGGCTGAGAAGGCGCTTTGGGTCGAGGGCGACCGCGCGCTCGCCGAACGCTTCACCAAGCTCTTTCCGCTGCCGCAAAAAGCGTGAGGATCACGCCGCGCTGGCGAGGCTCTCGAAAAGCCCGCGGCCGTCGGTTCCGCCGACGAGCGCGTCGATGAGATTTTCAGGATGCGGCATCAGGCCGAGCACATTGCGCCTGTCCGAATAAATGCCGGCGATATCGTTGCGCGAGCCGTTGGGATTAGCCTCGCCGCCGACGTTGCCGGCGGAGTCGCAATAGCGGAAGGCGACGAGGCCTTCGCCCTCCAGACGCTCGATCGTCGCATCGTCGGCCTCGTAATTGCCCTCGCCATGCGCAATGCAGACTTCGATCGTCTGGCCCTTTGCGTATTGTCGCGTGAAGGCGGTGTCGTTGCGTTCGACCTTGAGATGCTGCATCCGACAGACGAAGCGCAAATTGGCGTTGCGCATCAGCACGCCCGGCAGAAGCCCGCTTTCGCAGAGAATCTGGAAGCCGTTGCAGACGCCCAGCACCAGTCCGCCGCGCGCGGCATGCGCGCGCACAGCGTCCATGATGGCGGCGCGGCCGGCGATCGCGCCGCAGCGCAGATAATCGCCGTAGGAAAAGCCTCCGGGCAATACGACAAGGTCCGTCCCGGCGGGGAGCTCGTGGTCGGCGTGCCACAGCATCGACGGCGAACGCCCCGTCGCCTGTGTCAGCGCGCGGGCCATGTCGCCTTCGCGATTGGAGCCGGGGAAAACGACGACAGCGGCTTTCATCACAGATCGATCTGATAGTTTTCGATCACGGTATTGGCGAGCAGCTTCTCGCAGGCCGCCTGCAACTGCGCCTTGGCGGCGCTGGCATCGGCGCCCGCGAGCTCCACGTCGAACACCTTGCCTTGCCGCACGCTTGCGACGCCTTCGACGCCAAGCGATTTCAGCGCGCCTTCGATCGCCTTGCCTTGCGGATCGAGGACGCCGGATTTGAGGGTGACGACGACGCGGGCTTTCATGCGCTGTTCCAAGTTCAGAAGATGGCGGAACGGTTACTGGCTCGACGCGCGAAGCGCAAGCCGGCGCTAGAGCAGACCCGTGCCGCGATAGATCTCGCGCAAGTCCATGCACGCGCCGATGACGGGCAGGTCGAGCACGCTCTCCGCCGTCTCGAAACGGCGCTCGGCGAAGTCGTTGGCGCGATCGAAGGACACGACTTCAACCGCGTCCTGCGCGATGACCACATACTGTCTGAGCGACGGCAGCGTCGCATAGGCTTTCCGTTTCCAGCGCAGATCCTTGTTCGCTGTGGATGGAGAAAGAACCTCAAACGCGATGATCATATCGTCGCATTCGACGCCAGTGAACGTCGCGGGTCGAATCAGAACGTCAGGAACTGGCACGCTGATGTCGGAAATGCGGACGCCCAGCCCCGGCAGCACCTCCCAAGGAGCGCTGGTCTCGCGCGCCAGCGCATCTAGCAGTACCGTGAGATTGCGAATGATCGTCTGATGCAGACGGCTGGCCGTGGCGTTCAAGACCGGCTCCCCTTCGATCAGCTCCCATTTTTCGTCGTCGGGACGCGTCGCGGTGAACGCGAAGAATTCCTCCGCGCGCATCGGACCTGAATCGAGATGAGGAACGCCCATGGCGGCCCTTCGGGATTGCCTACTGCACGAGCTTCGGCGCGCCGGTGCGGATCGTCTCGTTTTCTTGCATGATGCCGAGACGGCGCGCGACTTCGGTATAAGCCTCGACCAGCCCGCCCAAGTCGCGGCGAAAGCGATCCTTGTCGAGTTTGTCGTTCGACTTGATGTCCCACAGCCGGCAGCTGTCGGGCGAAATCTCGTCGGCGACGACGATTCGCATCATGTCGCCTTCCCAGAGCCGACCGCATTCCATCTTGAAGTCGACGAGGCGGATGCCGACGCCGAGGAAGAGCCCGGAGAGAAAATCGTTGACGCGGATGGCGAGCGCCATGACGTCGTCGATCTCCTGGGGAGTCGCCCAGCCGAAGGCGGTGATATGCTCCTCGGACACCATCGGGTCGTCGAGCGCGTCGTTCTTATAGTAGAATTCGATGATCGAGCGGGGCAGCTGCGTGCCCTCTTCCATCCCGAGGCGCTTGGCGAGCGAACCGGCAGCGACATTGCGCACGACGACCTCGAGCGGAATGATTTCCACCTCGCGGATGAGCTGCTCGCGCATGTTCAGCCGGCGGATGAAGTGGGTCGGCACGCCGATGCTGTTCAAATGCTGGAAGATATACTCGGAGATCCGGTTGTTGAGCACGCCCTTCCCGTCGATCACCTCGTGTTTCTTCGCGTTGAAGGCCGTGGCGTCGTCCTTGAAGTGCTGAATCAAAGTGCCGGGCTCCGGGCCCTCATAGAGGACCTTGGCCTTGCCCTCGTAGATGCGGCGTCGGCGGTTCATTGGGATCAACCGGGGCTTGAGGAAGTCCATATGGCGGGTCGTCGCTCCTCCGAAGTGTGAACGCATGCCGGCTTCTGGGCGGCTCTGAGGGAGCGGCGGCGGGCGTGCGCCCTGCCGCGAGCACCGGCGGTCCTAGCGTCTTTGGCGGCCAGTGACAAGCCGACACCACACTCTATCGCAAAGGGAAAGACGATACAATGAAACTGAGAGGGCGGCGGCCCAGCGGCGCCGTCGCCGTGTTGGTTCCTCTCGCTCGCGCCGGCGCCCGTAATTTGAGCATCTGGTCGACGATTTTCCGCCGCGCCAGTTCGCCCCTGCGACGCTCATGGCGCAAACGGACGTGGCCTTGGCGTTTTCGCTACTTCCAGCCGGCCTTCTTCTCGCAGTCCTGCTGGGCCTCAGGATTGGCCTTTTCCCATTGGGTGACGGACCGGGTTTCGTTATCGTCCATCTTCTCGTTCATGCATATGCAATAGGCGCGGATAATGTCGGGCTTCCCGCCTTCCTCGCCTTTGTTATCGCTGATGCACTGATTGATCCATTTGAGGTCGTCGCTCGTCATTTTCTGGGCGAAGGCCGGGCTCGTAAGCGCCAAGGCGGACAAAATAACGCATGCAAATTTCTTCATGAAGCGCCCCCGTTTCGTCCGATCGCCGGACGGAAAACATTACGCCTCGACAAATAGCCGCACCGGCGCGCTTATTGCAATTCGGCGCGGCGCGCGGCTCTGTTCGCCCTCGCACCGTGGCGGGCAGGGTAGGGGGCGGTTTCGTCGCGGCCAGGATCACGCTTTCCGGCATTGGCTTTGCGCGCAAATACGCATATATCGAGCCCACGCCGATGCGGCGCATGATCGCCGAGTCCTGATTTAAGAACAACCCGGCCGAGGATGGACATGAGCACGTTCGACCAGCGCGAAGATTCCTTCGAAAAACGCTTTGTCCATGAAGAGGAGCTGCAGTTTCGCGCCGAAGCGCGCCGCAACAAGCTGCTTGGCCTCTGGGCGGCCGAAAAGCTCGGCAAGACGGGCGCCGAGGCGCAGGCCTACGCGGACGCCTTGGTCGCAGCGGAAGTGACCGCCGACGCCGATGAGCGGGTCGTGGCCTTGGTCAAGAAGGATTTTGAAGCGGCGGGCGTGAACCAGTCCGAGCATCAAATCCGCCGCACCATGGACGAGATGCTGACCAAGGCGAAAGCCGAGATCAAGTCGGGCCAATAGCCGGCCTTTATTCATTTTCTCGGGCGATAGTCGCTTATGCGCGATTCGTCCTTAAGAGCGCCCCGACAGAAGCCGCTTCCCGACGCCTCCTATTTTCAGGCGGCGCCGACGATCGCCGAGGAAGCGGCGCTATGGCTGCGCTATCTTGCCGGCGAGCGGCGCGCCTCCCGGCACACAGTTGAGGCCTATGGCCGGGACCTCGCCACGTTCTTGGGCTTTCTGGCGCAACATACCGGAGAGCGGCCTGACGCGGCCGCGCTTAAGTCTCTCCAACCCGCCGATCTGCGCGCCTTCATGGCCAAGCGTCGCCGCGATGGCTTGGAAAGCCGTTCGCTGCTGCGGGCGCTCGCCGCGGTGCGCAATTTTCTGCGCTCCATCGAGAAGAAGGGCCTCGCCCGCACGGACGTCTTTGGCGCCGTGCGTCCGCCCAAGCGCCCGCACAGCCTACCCAAGGCGCTTACCGTGACCGACGCCCGCGACGTCGTGGACCCCGAACAAAGAGCCGGCGAGGCGCGAGAGCCCTGGGTGATCGCTCGCGACGCCGCCGTGCTGGCGCTGCTCTATGGCGCCGGCCTGCGAATTTCCGAGGCGCTGTCGATCGGGAGCGACGCGGCGCCGGTTGGCGCCGCCGATCGGGTCACGATCCTGGGGAAGGGCGGCAAGAGCCGGACCGTGCCGGTCATCGCGCCGGTGCGCTCGGCGATCGAGGCCTATCTCGCGCTCTGTCCCTATGATCTTGCCGGCGGGCCGCTGTTTGTGGGCGCGCGAGGCGGGCCGCTCTCGCCGCGCATCATCCAGCTCGCCGTCCAGCGCCTGCGCGGGGCGCTCGGCCTGCCAGAGAGCGCGACGCCGCATGCGCTGCGTCATTCCTTTGCCACGCATCTTCTGGGTCGCGGCGGCGATCTGCGCACGATCCAGGAATTGCTCGGCCACGCCTCGCTCTCGACGACGCAGATCTATACCGCCGTCGATAAGACGCGGCTGCTCGATGCTTATCGCTCGGCGCATCCGCGCGCGAAGTGAGGAATCCTAAAGATATTGGTGAGCAGCAAACCCACCCTCCCCTTGAGGGGGAGGGTCGCATGGCAAAGCCATGCGGGGTGGGGTGGTTTTGCGAGAGACAGCAGATGGTCGAGCGGAGGGCCTCAACGACAAAGACTGGGGACGTCGCCTCACCCCACCCCGGCGCTTCACGCCGACCCTCCCCCTCAAGGGGAGGGTGGCACGGTCGACGCCGCTCAATTTTGTGCAGCGTGCGCAACTCTCACTCCACTGGCTCCACCGCGCTGATCTCGATTCCAAAGCCCGAGAGCCCGACGAAAGCGCGGGGCTTAGAGGACGAGGAGCGCAGCCGGATCGACGAGACGCCGAGGTCCTTCAGGATCTGCGCGCCGAGGCCGACGTCGAGCCACTGCCGCTTGCGCGTCTCTTCGGCATTCTCCTCCTGGCCCCGTCCGACGATATTCGCCGGCACACCCGCCGCGCCGTCGCGCAGATAGACGAGCACGCCGCGCCCTTCGCGCGCAAAGCGATGCAGCGTCTTCTTGATCGTGTCGGCGCCACCGAACACATCCGCGAGAATATCGGCGCGATGCAGTCGCGTCGGCACGTCGCGTCCGTCGCCGATCGCGCCCAGCACGAAGGCGAAGTGCTGCACGCTGTCGAAAGGCGTCACATAGGCGTGGCCGATCATTTCCCCGGCCTCTGTCTGGACGGAAAACGTCGCGACGCGTTCGACGAGCTTTTCGCGCGCCTGCCGAAAGGCGATAAGATCGGAAACCGACACGAGTTTGAGATTATGCGCGCGCGCGAATTCCTCGATCTGGCGTCCGGTCATCACCGTGCCGTCGTCATTGGCGAGCTCGCAGATGACGCCGACCGGCGGCAGGCCGGCGAGCTTGCACAGATCGACGGCGGCTTCCGTATGTCCGGAGCGCATCAGCACCCCGCCGTCCTTGGCGATCAGCGGGAAGACATGGCCGGGCCGCACGAAGTCGCTCGCGCCCATATTGCCGTTGGCGAGCGCGCGCACCGTATTGCAGCGCTGCTCGGCGGAAATGCCGGTGGTGAGCCCGTGGCGCGCATCGACGGTAATGGTGAAGGCCGTGGCGAGCGGCGCGTCGTTTTCCGCGACCATGGGCGCAAGATGCAGACGGCGCGCCTCCTCGAGCGTGAGCGGCGCGCAGACGATGCCGCTCGTATGGCGGATAATGAAGGCCATTTTCTCGGGCGTGCAGAGCGACGCGGCGACGACGAGGTCGCCTTCGTTCTCGCGATCGTCGTCATCGGTGACGACGACGATTTCGCCTCGGGCTACGGCCTCGACGGCTTCAGTGATGGAATGGGACAATGAGATCTCCGGAACCCGCCGCTTGCGGCGCCTGCGTCGCATATCTAGCCTTGCCGCAGCGACGTTTCAAACGGGCGGCTGCGCAGCTTTCGCAATTGTCATTCCCGACGCGCGGCGTGCGATCGGAATAAAGACCAGCGTTCCTGACGGCGCGCTCGAGTTTCGATCAGGCCGTCGTCTGCCGGGAATGACATGGCCCAGGGCCAGGAAGAAAGGAGACTCGGTTGCTCGACGCGAAATTGAAGACGCGCGTGAACTCAAGTTTCTTGGGGATGTCGGCTGTCGCGGCCGCGCTGGCGTTCTTATCGCCGCCAGCGCGCGCGGGCGCAAGCCCTTGCGCCGATATCGAGGAGGGCGGCGCCGCCTACACAGTTTGCGACTTCGATGCGCGCAAGCGCGACATTCGGCTCTTTCTGCGCGACGAGAAAGGCGAAATCTATGGCTCTTTCGCACGGCTGGCGGACGGATTGGCGAATAAGGGCGAAACGCTCGTTTTCGCGATGAACGCCGGCATGTATGCGGAGGACCGCACGCCGGTCGGCCTCTATGTCGAAAACGGCCGCACGCTCAACGGCGCCAATACGCGCCCGGGCGCCGGCAACTTCCATCTGAAGCCCAATGGCGTGTTCTGGGTCAATGATGGGCGCGCCGGCGTCACCGAGACCGCGCGCTTCTTAAAAAGCCCGCAGCGGGCGCAATTCGCCTCGCAATCGGGACCGATGCTCGTCATCGGCGGGCGCATTCATCCGCGCATTCATGGGAACGGCATGTCGCAGAAATTTCGCAACGGCGTCTGCGTCGAGGACGGCCATATCGCGCGCTTCGCGATCTCCAACCAGCCCGTGACGTTTCATCAATTCGCGCTGCTTTTTCGCGATCGCCTGCATTGCCCCGACGCGCTCTTTCTCGATGGCGGCTCGGCGTCGGCGCTCTATGCGCCGTCGCTCTCGCGTCACGACCGTTTCGCGCCGACCATGGGGCCGATCCTTGGGGTGGTCGAGAAGGCGAACCGCTAGCTCAGTCGCGTAAGCGCCGCATTAAGTTTTTCGACGCGCGCCGCCGTCTCTTCGCGCCGATCGCGGTGCTCGTCGATCACCTCTTCTTCGGCCTTGGCGAGGAAGCCCTCATTGGCGAGTTTGGCGTCGAGCTTCTTCACCTCCCCTTCGAGCTTGCCGATCTCTTTCGCCAGCCGCGCGCGTTCGGCGCCAAGGTCGATCACGCCTTCGAGCGGCATGGCGGCGACGCCGCCGCGCACGATGATCTGGGCGCTGCTCTTTGGCGCCGCCTCGGCGAAGCCGATGTGCGAGAGGCGCGCGAGCTTGCGGATCGTCTCATCCCAGCGCGTCGCGCGCGCTTTCAGCGCGTCGTCTGCGCCGATCAGCAGCAGCTCCGTCTCGCTGGTCAAATTCATTTCCGCACGCAGCGAGCGCACCTCGGAGATGAGGTCGACGACCCAGCCGATCTCGCTTTCGGCTTCCGCATCTTCGAGTCCTTCGAGCGACGGCCAACTGGCGAGCGCCAGCATCGTCTCGCGCTTGGGACCCTCCGCGCCCTTGATCGCCCAAAGCTCCTCGGTGAGGAAGGGCATGAAGGGATGCAGCAGCGCATAAATCTGGTCGAGAACGAAGGCGGTCGTCGCGCGCGTCTCGTCCTTTTCCGCGCCATCGGCGCCTTGCAGCAGCGGCTTGGCGAGTTCGACATACCAGTCGCAGAAGACGCTCCAGACGAAGCGATAGACGGCGTTCGCCGCGTCATTGAAGCGATAGGCTTCGATCGCCGCGCTAACGTCCGCGACCGTGCGCGCCGCTTCGCCGATAATCCAGCGGTTGAGCGTAATCTGATTGGCGCGCGGATCGTAGTTGGACACGCGCGCGCAGCCGTTGATTTCGGCGAAGCGCGAGGCGTTCCACAGCTTCGTCGCGAAATTGCGATAGCCTTCGACGCGCTGCGTCGAGAGCTTGATGTCGCGTCCCTGCGCCGCCATCGCCGCGAGCGTGAAGCGCAGCGCGTCGGCCCCATATTCGTCGATGAGGCGCAGCGGATCGATGACATTGCCCTTCGACTTACTCATCTTCGCGCCCTTCTCGTCGCGAACGAGCGCATGGATATAGACGTCGCGGAAGGGGACCTCGTCCATGAAATAGAGGCCCATCATCATCATGCGGGCGACCCAGAAGAAGATGATGTCGAAGCCGGTGACGAGGGCGCTCGTCGGATAATAGCGCGCGAGCTCCGGCGTCTTCTCCGGCCAGCCGAGAGTCGAGAAGGGCCAGAGCGCGGACGAAAACCAGGTGTCGAGCACGTCTTCGTCGCGCGTGAGCGTCACGCCATCGCCGCGTTTGGCGCGCGCCGCCGCAAGCGCCGCGTCTTCCGTCTCTTCGACATAGGCGTTGCCGTCCTCGTCATACCAGGCGGGGATGCGATGACCCCACCAGAGCTGACGCGACACGCACCAGGGCTGGATATTCTCCAGCCACTCGAAATAGGTTTTTTCCCAATTCTTCGGCACGAAAGCCGTGCGGCCTTCGCGCACGGCTTTGAGCGCCGGCTGCGCCAGAGTCTTGGCGTCGACATACCACTGGTCGGTGAGGCGCGGCTCGAGCACCGCGCCCGAGCGGTCGCCGTGCGGGACCATGTGCTTATGGTCGTCGACGCCCTCGAGCAGCTCGCGCGCCTCCATCATTTCGACGACGCGCTTGCGCGCCGCGAAACGGTCGAGCCCGTCGAGCGCGGAGACCGTCGCCGCAAGTTCGGGAGAAGGGTCGACGCCTTCGTGAAACTCGGCGCTGGCCGCAAGCATCATCTGCGCCTGCGGGTCGAGCACATTGACGAGCCGCAGGCCATGCCGCTTGCCGACTTCGAAATCGTTGAAGTCGTGCGCCGGGGTGATTTTCACCGCGCCGGTGCCCTTCTCGGGATCGGAATATTCGTCGGCGACGATCGGGATCAGCCTGCCGACCAATGGCAGACGCACCCGCTTGCCGACGAGCGCCGTATAGCGCTCGTCTTCCGGATGCACGGCGACCGCCGTGTCGCCAAGCATCGTCTCGGGGCGCGTCGTGGCGACGACGATATATTCGCCGGTCTCGTTCCCAGCGTCGTCGACGATCGGATATTTGAAGCGCCAGAGGTGGCCCTTCACTTCGACCTGCTGGACTTCGAGATCGGAGATCGCAGTGTGCAACGCCGGGTCCCAATTGACGAGACGCTTATCCTTGTAGAGCAGGCCGTCGCGATAGAGCTGCACGAAGACCTTGACGACGGCGCGCGAGAGTCCTTCATCGAGCGTGAAGCGTTCGCGCGACCAGTCGCAGCTGGCGCCGAGCCGCTTCAGCTGCTCGACGATCTTGCCGCCGGACTCCGCCTTCCATTCCCACACGCGCTCGACGAATTTCTCGCGTCCGAGTTCGCGGCGATGTTCCTGGCGCTCCATGAGCTGGCGCTCGACGACCATTTGCGTCGCGATGCCGGCGTGGTCGGTGCCCGGCTGCCAGAGCACGTCGTCGCCCTTCATCCGGCGATAGCGCACGAGAATGTCCTGCAGCGTATTGTTGAGCGCATGGCCCATGTGCAGGCTGCCGGTGACGTTCGGCGGCGGAATGACGATGGAATAGGGCGCCGCCTGCGCGCGTTCGGGCCGTCCGGCGCGAAAGGCTTGCGCCTCTTCCCACGCGTCGCGGATGCGCGATTCAATCGAGGCGGGAGCGAAGGTTTTTTCCATGGTCATCGGGCGAGCGGAGCCAGAAAGGGCGCTGATCCCTCCCCTTTTACGGGGAGGGTGGACCGGCGAAGCCGGGCCGGGTGGGGTTCTATAAGCAAAGAAAGCTTGTTCGTCGAAGTCGGCGGGATTTGCGGGTTTTCCCCCACCCGGCGAGCTACGCTCGCCACCCTCCCCGCAAGGGGGAGGGATTCGAACGTCCTGACTCGATATAAGTATGCCGAAGCGGCTGAACTCACTCGGCGTTACGCCAGCGCCTTGAGCGCGCCTTTGCCGGCGTAGATCGCCGCGTCGCCCAGCTCCTCCTCGATGCGGATGAGCTGGTTGTATTTGGCGGTGCGGTCGGAGCGGGCGAGCGAGCCGGTCTTGATCTGGCCGCTGTTCGTCGCGACGACGAGATCGGCGATGGTCGAATCCTCGGTCTCGCCGGAGCGATGCGAGAAGACGGTGGTGTAGCCGGCGCGATGCGCGGTCTCGACCGAAGCGAGAGTCTCGGTCAGCGTGCCGATCTGATTGACCTTGACGAGCAGCGAATTTGCGACGCCCTTCTTGATGCCCTCATTGAGGCGCACGACATTGGTGACGAACAGATCGTCGCCGACGAGCTGAACTTTGTCGCCGATCGCATCGGTGAGCTTCTTCCAGCCCTCCCAATCGTCTTCGGCCATGCCATCCTCGATCGACACGATCGGATAGGCGCTGGCGAGCTTGGCGAGATAGGCGACCTGCTCGTCGATCGAGCGCGTCACGCCCTCGCCTTCATAGACATATTTGCCGTCCTTGAAGAATTCCGTCGCGGCGCAGTCTGACGCCAGATGCACGTCGACGCCGGGCTTGAAGCCCGCTGTCTCGATCGCTTTCATGATGAAGTCGAGCGCCGCTTCGGCGGAGGGAAGGTTGGGCGCGAAGCCGCCTTCATCGCCGACCGAGGTGCTGAGGCCGGCTTTCTTGAGCGCCGCCTTGAGCGTGTGGAAAATCTCCGCGCCCCAGCGGATGGCGTCGCGCACATTCGGCGCGCCGGTCGGCATGATCATGAATTCCTGGAAATCGATCGGATTGTCGGCATGCACGCCGCCATTGACGATGTTCATCATCGGAGTCGGCAGAACCCGCGCCTGCACGCCGCCGACGTAGCGATAGAGCGGCAGCGCTGAGGCCTCGGCCGCCGCCTTGGCGACCGCGAGCGAGACGCCGAGAATGGCGTTGGCGCCGAGCCGCGACTTGTTCGGCGTCCCGTCGAGCTTGATCATCGCCTCGTCGAGGGCGACCTGATCCTCAGCTTCGAAGCCGAGCAGCGCGCCGGCGATTTCGTCGTTGACGTTGTCAACCGCCGTGAGCACGCCCTTGCCGAGATAGCGAGACTTGTCGCCATCGCGCTTTTCCGCTGCTTCATGCGCGCCGGTCGAGGCGCCGGACGGCACCGCCGCGCGTCCAGATGATCCATCCTCCAGGGTGACGTCGACCTCGACGGTCGGGTTGCCGCGAGAATCCAGAATTTCGCGGGCGTGGATGTCGACGATCTCGGTCATGGATGCCTCTTCATGATGCGGCGCGGAGCGGCGCGACTTCTTAGACCTATTGCGCCGTCCGGAAAAGCCTCAGCCGTAAAAAGGTTCTGCGTCCGCTGCGGGCTTTTGCGGGATCTGTGCTGCGCCGCGGCGAGACGCGCCGGTGAAATCCGTTGACTGGGGAGGGGACCTCCCTATCCTTGAGCTTGATTAATGAGCGGACGTTCGCCGCCAAGCGCGACGGTCGGCGGGAGGTTCGGATGGCTCTAAGCACAACGCGATTCGCGCGTGGCGTCGTGTTCACCCTTTGCTTTGGGCTTTGCAGTCCGGCCAGCGCTTGGGCTCAATCGCCGGAGCACGTCGCCGCCGCCAAGGCGACTTTGGAGAAATCTCCCGTCCGAGGCAATTGCGCGCCGGCGCAGGAAGATTTTCTGGGCTGGCCGGCGAGCCTCGTGCAGCGGTGCGAATATCAGCATGAGGACATGCCTGGCCTTGCCTATGTGCTCGACGTCAAGCCGGAAACTCTCGCGCGCTGGGTCGAAACCGGATGCAGCGCGCTGATGGTCGGCGCCGGCCATTGTTTCGACCGTACGTTGAAATGCGCGCTCGACAGCACACGCGCCAGCTTTGTCATCGGCGGCAATCTGATCGCGGCGCGCAGCGGCGTGAAGCAGAATCGCTTTTATCGCAACGGCGTCGCGATCGTAGCGCCCAGAAGCGGGATGTCGGGCGCCGTGCCGATCCAAGAACAGGAGCAGATCGCGCATATCCCCGAAAAAGACGTTTCGGCGATGCTCGACCGTGGCGGCGTCGCCTTTTGGAACACCTTGCCCTATCAATTCGCGGTGAAGGCCCTCGAAATCGCCGTGCCCGCGGAGATGAACACGCCGGACAGGCGCGAGAAATGGCTCGAAATGGTGCGCGTCGAAATGCTGAAGGCGCTGGAGAGCCCCGAGAATCGCCTTCTCTCCGGCTGGATGTCGGCGCATCCGATCACTTTGCGCGCGGGCGAATGTCCCGACTCGCGCGACCCGTGAGCCGTTTGGCGCTTGACGCGGCGGCGATCGCGCCTTTGTTACGCGCATGACCAAGTTACGCCATGACCAAGACGCATAAGGGCGCCGCGCTGCTCGGCCGCATGGCCGCGCTGCCGGCTTCGCCGGACGAGGCCGAACTCGATCTCGTTCCCAATCCGCATAAGGACGCGACCTATCTCGTGCGCTTCACCGCGCCGGAGTTCACCTCACTTTGCCCGGTGACGGGACAGCCTGATTTCGCGCATATCGTTATCGACTATGTCCCGGCCGAATGGCTGGTCGAGTCAAAGGCGCTGAAGCTTTACCTTGGAAGTTTCCGAAACCACGGCGCCTTTCACGAAGACTGCACGCTGCGGATCGCGCGCGATCTCGTTGCGGCGATGACGCCGAAATGGCTGCGCATCGGCGGCTATTGGTATCCGCGCGGCGGCATGCCGATCGACGTCTTCTGGCAGACCGGCGCGCCGCCGGAGGGGCTATGGCTTCCGGACCAGGGCGTGCCGCCCTACCGGGGGCGAGGCTAGACGTTGGGTCCCCCCAAGGTCGAACCTTGTGCCTCAACCAGTAAATCACCTATGGGTCACAGCGGTCTCCTGACAAAGAGACCGTCCGATCGCGGGACCCAGAGAACATGAAGCTTCGGACGTTTTTCTCGATCTTCTTCCTGTTGCTCGTCGCTCTCGCGGGCGGCAATTTGGCGCTGGGCGTTTTTCTGGAAAAAGCTCAGAAGGATCTGGAGACATCGCACCGCGAATTGCAATCCTTGACCACGCTTGCCGAGGATTTGGTTTTTTCCTCGCAGTGGCAGACTCGCTTTGCGCGAGGCTACATCTCCAGCAACGATTCGAGACGCGTTGAGTGGTACAACATTATCGGGGCTATTCTCAACGGCGAAACCGCTCGGCCGAAGGACTATAACTTTGGCTATTGGGATCTCGTGAATGGCGGAATCATTCCGCCGCCCGAGAAGAAAAGCGAGGGCGCAGTTTCCATCGAAGAGCGCTTCCTAAGCCAAAATGTCACCGCGCATGAATTGAACAAGCTGAAGGAAGCACGAAGCTTCCTGGAAAAAGTCGTCGCGATCGAACGCGCCGCAATGCATGCGGTGGATGGCGAATTCGATGATGGCGCTGGAACCTATTCCCGCAAGGGCAAGCCCGATCGCGCTTTAGCGACAAAGCTGCTGTTTAGCGATGAATATCGCAAGCTCAATGGAGATCTGACTCTGAGAATTGCGCAGATGCAGAACTTGATTCGGCAGAGATATGCGGGACGAATTTCGCTGGAAGAGGCGTTCGCCAGCCAATTGTTTGAAGCCAACTCTTACTTGAATATCGGATTGTTTGGCGTGGTTGTTCTGTCCCTGATTTTTTTGCGCAACCGCTTCGCGGTTCGAGCGTCGCATCTCATGTCGGTCGTTCGCGAGATTGGCTCGGGAAATCTGGCGGCTCAAGCATCGGTCTTCGGAAGCGACGAGATCAGCGAACTCGCCACCACCGTCAACACGATGGCTGCAAATCTGAACGTCGCGTTCGACAAGCTCGAAGACAAGATAAAGCTTTCGGGCAAAGCCTTGTCGGACCTCGAGATCGAACGCTCCCGTTCGGAAAAGCTGCTCCACAACATTCTTCCTGCCGCGATCGCCGAAAGACTGCGTGGCGGAGAGGAGACAATCGCGGAAGTTTTCCCTGAAGTTACGGTATTTTTCTCCGACATTGTCGGTTTCACCGAACTTTCGGCAAAGCTTGGTCCGCATGCCACCGTCAACATGCTCAACGTCCTCTTCGAGAAATTCGACGAACTGGTCGAAAAGCACGGCGTCGAAAAAATCAAGACGATTGGCGACAGCTACATGGTAGTCGGCGGAGTTCCGAACCGGGACCCGTTGCACTGTCAGCATATCGCGGACTTCGCTTTGGACGCGCAAAGTTTCATCATGAATTTCGCGGAAGGGCTCTCTTACCCGCTCAAAATGCGCATGGGCGTGCACACCGGCACGGTGGCGGCCGGCGTCGTCGGAAAAAAACGATTTTCCTACGATCTATGGGGCGATGTCGTGAATGTCGCCAGCCGATTCGAATCGACTTCCAAGCCCGACAAGATTCACGTTTCCGAAGCGGTGAAGGTGCGTCTCAGCGACGATTACGTATTCCTGGACGGCGGGACCGTCGAATTAAAGGGCAAAGAGGCGACGCGCTCGTTCTTCCTGATCGGCAAAAAGACGCAGATGCCGGGAATTCTGGAGTTCACGACTCCTAGCGGCGCGCCGGATAGTCCATCCCGACTGCGCCGCGATACGCCTTCATTTGTCCCTGGCTTCGATAGAAGAGCATAGAGACGAGCCAGCTCGCGATCAGGATCGCGGCGATCGCAAAGCCGAAATTGGCGAGACTGTCGTTAAGCCCTTGAATGAGGCGCCAAAGGCCGCCTTCGAAGCCGAGCTTATCGCCGATCAAGCCGAGCGCTTCGACGCCGCCGATGAAAATGGCGACGATCACCGACATCGCGGTCATCACCAGATTGTACCAAAGTTTCCTCAGCGAATCGTCGAACGCCCAGCCGTAGGCTCCGGTCATCACGAGGCTATCCGTGGTGTCCATCAAGGTCATGCCGGCGGTGAACAGGGCCGGAAACACCAGAATCGTCGAAAATGACATGCCTTGCGCGGCCTGCGCCGCCGAAATCCCGAGCAGGCCGATCTCGGTCGCCGTGTCGAAGCCCAATCCGAACAGAAATCCAACGACATACATGTGCCATGACCGCGACACGAAGCGGAACAGCGGGCGGAAAACCCGGGTGAACAAGCCTCGACCGTTGAGCAGACGGTCGAGGTCCGCTTCGAGCACCGGTTCGCCCAGTCGGGCGCGGTTGTAGGCCGACCAGATGCCCCTGAGCAGGAGCAGGTTTGCAAGGCCGATGACAATGAGGAACGAAGCAGACGCCATCGTGCCGATGGCGCCGCCAAGGGCCTGAAAGTCACGCGCCTGGCCCTGCATGGCCACGGCCGCCGCCGCCATCATGACCGAAGCGAGGGTGACGAAGGTGGAGTGGCCGAGCGAGAAGAAAAATCCGACCGAATAGGGCGTCTTGCCGTCCTGCATCAATTTGCGAACGACATTGTCGATGGCGGCGATGTGATCGGCGTCGAAGGCGTGGCGAAGTCCGAACATAAAGGCCAGAACGGCCGCTCCCATCAGGCCCGGCCGATCGGAGAAGGCCGTCCACGCCCAAGTCCAGGCGAAGACATTCGCCGCGATAATCACGCCATAGGTCGCCACAGCCTTGGCTTTGAAATTTTCGCCTTGGTCGTCGAAAGGATTGAGCGCCATGACCCCCGCCTGAGCAATGCGCCATTCTAGCGTAATCGCTTAATTATGAAAGTTCATACAGTGGTCAGCGGGAGGAGGGACGAACGCTTGACTGAGTGGCTACGAGTAGCCACTATCGGACCTATGACGACTGTTTCGATCAAAGACGCGAAAAATCGCCTGACCGAACTTGCTCGACAGGTCGAGAAGGGCGAAACGATCGTCGTGACGCGGAATGGGAAACCGGTGTTCGATCTGGTTCCTCATCAACCTAAACGCGGATTGCGGCTCGACGCCGTCGACGAATTCAAGAAGCGACACGACCTCCAGTCCATCGTCACTTTCATCGCTGAGGATTTTGACGCGCCCTTGCCGGAAGATTTCCTGCTGCGCCCGCTGCCGGATGATGCATGAGGCTGCTGCTCGACACGCATATTCTGCTGGCGCTGATCGAAAACCGTGTCGCCGACTTCGGATCGCACGTGCAGTTGTTGCTGAAGAATGAAGATGCGGAATTTGTCGTCAGCGTCGCGAGTCTTTGGGAGATCGCCATCAAGTGGCGACTGGGCAAACTCGAACTCGCGATAAATCTTGAGATGCTTCCCGAACTGCTGGAAGCGATGGGGATCGAGGTCATCTCAATCAACGCGCGGCATGCGCTCGTCGCGGTCGAACCTGAGCCGCACACGCGCGACCCGTTCGATCGCCTGTTGCTGGCGCAATGCAAAATCGAGGCGTTGCGTCTCGTGACGATTGATCGCGCGCTTCTCGACCATCCGTTGGCTGCGCGCAAGGCTTAGCGGATCGCCTTCGCCAGCCGGTCTCTTGAGCAAGATGGTTTGCGCAGCTTCGATTTTGATAGGATGCGCGGTCAGGCGGAAGCGCCGGGGAACGACATGCTGTCGGAAGAGAATATCGCCGAGTGGCGGCTCTGCGCGCCTTCGCTGCGGGAAGCGGAGCTCTCCGACGGCGAAACGCTGTATCGGCAAGGCGAGGAGCCGGGCTTTCTCTATTGTTTGATGCGGGGCGTCGTCAGGCTTTCGCATGTCGCGGAAAGCGGCGCGCAGATCACGCTCGCCATCGCGGGCGCCGGCGAACTCTTCGGGCGCGTTTCGCCAGGGCGAGCCTCTGCGCATGCCGCAAGCGCCATCGGCGAAACGTGCGTCCTGATGTTCGACCCTTCGGACGTGGCCCGTCTCCTCGCGAAAAGCCCATCGTTCTCGAGCTTCCTGAGCGCTGGACTGGAGGCGTCGCGGGAACGCGCCGAGCGCCGGCTGATCGACCGCCAGACCAAGTCAGTCGCTGCGCGGCTGACCGAGACGCTGGGGGAGCTTGCGCTCACCTTTGGCGCGCCTTGCCCGCATGGCTATTCGCTCGAGATCAGGCTCACCCAGCAGGACATCGCCGATCTCGTCCATGCGAGCCGCCCAGTCGTGACGCGGATCATGAACGATTTGCGGCGCCGGGGGGCGCTCGACTATCGGCGCGACCTCATCTGCGTCAATCACCTCGCGCTGCGATCCCTCGCGAAGGAAAATGGCCGCGATCTGTAATCAAGATGACAGACGGCCTCTGCGCCGCGCCCTAACGAGAGGAGAAGGCGGCCGATCCGCGCCGCTAATGCGGAGAAACCACAATGAAACCACTGACGGCGCGGCTGCATGGCTATCTCGACTATCTGACGGTTTTGATTTTCCTGGCCGCGCCAGCCGTGCTTGGCTTCGGCGGCCTGCCGGCGAAGCTCGCCTGGCTGCTTGCGGGCGTGCACTTGGCGATGACGCTCGTGACGAAATTTCCGCTCGGCGTCTTTCGGCGATTGGCCTTTGCGCTTCATGGCTGGGTCGAGAGGATCGTCGGCCCGGCGCTCATCGCCGTCGCTTTTCTTCCTGATATTTTCAGCGTCAAGCCGGCCTTCGCCTTTTTCGCCGGCATGGGCCTTGTCATCATCGCTGTCGGCTGGCTGACGGATTACGCGGAGGCGGGTTAGGCAGCGAATGGATCGGCCCAATTCGTATCAGCGACGCGCCTTCGCCAGACGGTCGAACGCCATCAATTCCTCGACCATTGCCTCCAGCGCCCCAAGCGGGATTTGCGTCGCGCCGTCCGAGATCGCTGCGTCGGGATCGGGATGAGTTTCGATGAAAAGCGCCGCGACCCCAACCGCCACCGCGGCGCGGGCGAGCGCTGAAACGAAACGCCGCTCGCCGCCCGACGACGTCCCCTGTCCGCCCGGCTGCTGCACGGCATGCGTCGCGTCGAAGACGACAGGCGCGCCGGTCTCCTTTAGAATCGGCAGCGCGCGCATGTCGGCGATGAGCGCATTATAGCCGAAGCTCGTTCCCCGCTCGGTGACGAGGACGCCGGCGGCGCCGGCCTCACGCGCTTTCTCGACGGCGTGGACCATGTCCCACGGCGCGAGAAACTGCCCCTTCTTGATATTGACGGGGCGTCCGGTTTTCGCCGCGGCGACGATGAGGTCGGTCTGCCGGCAGAGGAAGGCGGGAATCTGCAAGAGGTCGACGACCTCGGCGACGCGCGCGCATTGCCCAGCTTCATGCACGTCGGTCGTCACCGGCAAGCCGGTCTTCTCTCTGATTTCAGTAAAGATCGGCAGCGCGGCGTCGAGGCCGACGCCCCGCGACGCGCCTCCGCTGGTGCGGTTCGCCTTGTCGTAGGACGCCTTGAAGACGACGCCGATCTTCAGTCGCTCGCCGAGCCGGGCAAGCTCTTCAGCGACCTTGAGCGCCAGATCGCGGCTCTCCAGCGCGCAGGGGCCGGCGATCAGCGTCAAAGGCAGGTCGTCGCCGATGGCAACGCGGCGCGCGCCATCTCCAATGAGAACTCTCGTCACGCGCGCCTTGTCTCACGTTTTGATCAGCCGCGCGACTTCTCGGCGCAGCGCCGGCAAGACCTCGGCTTCGAACCATGGATTGCGTTTCAGCCAGCCGATATTGCGCCAGGATGGATGGGGGAGGGGAAAGATCAGAGGTTTCGCGTTCTGAAACTCGCGCCAGCGCGCGACGATCTCTGCGACGCTCGCGCCCCTCGGCAGCGCATGGCCGAGACGCGCGAAATGATAGTCCTGCGCATATCTGCCAATCGCGACGATCGTCTCGATCCGCGGCAGCGCTGCGAATAGCCCGTCGTGCCAGCGCGGGCGACACTCGGGGCGCGGCGGCAGGTCGCCGCCGGCGGCGTCGTAACCCGGAAAGCAAAAGCCCATGGGCACGATGGCGATACTTGAGACGTCATAGAAGGTCTCGCGATCGACGCCCATCCAGTCGCGCAGCCGATCGCCGGAAGGATCGTTGAAGGGAATTCCCGTCTGATTGACGAGATTACCAGGCGCCTGGCTTCCCAGGAGAAGCCGGGCGGTGGGCGAGACGCGCAACACCGGGCGCGGCTCATGCGGCAGCTTTACGCCCTCGGGCGTTTCGGCGCAGACGCGGCAGGCGCGGATGCGCGCCGTGATCTCATCGAGTTTCCTGCCCGACACGCGCCGCATCAGGGAACGACGCTCGGACGCGCCGAGACGTCCGCGCGCCAGCGCGAAAGATGCGGCAGGTCTTTGGGAATCTCGACCCGCGCGAGCTTCGTCAGATCCATGGCCACAATCGCGGTGATGTCGGCGATGGTGAAGTCGTCCGAGGCGATGAAGCGCCGCGCGGCGAGTTCGCCATCGAGAAAGCGCATCATCTGTTGCGCGCGCGGCCGCTGATGCTCGGCCAATTGCGGGAGCTGCGGGGACTCGAGTTTCGCGAGCGCCGGATGGCTATGACGAAACGCGAGTCCGACTGGCGTGAACAGGCGGAATTCCACCCGGCGCTGCCACATCTCGACAAAGGCCTGATCGCGCGCGTTCCGCCCGAAGAGCGGCGGCTCCGGATATAGCGACTCGATGTAGCGGCAGATGGCCACCGACTCTGTGAGCGTCGCGCCATCGTCGAGAACGAGCGCCGGAACCTCCGCCAGCGCATTGACCGCCGCATAGGACTCCTGCTTGTGCTCATGCGTCATGAGGTTGACGTCGCGAATGGGAATCGTGACGTTTTTCTCAGCCAGAAAAATGCGGACGCGTCTGGGATTGGGCGCCAGCGGCGTATTGTAAAGCAGCATGTCGGTCTCGGTTCGGGTTTCGATATGGGGGGCTTTGCTGCGATTGGTGAGGGCGGCTCTGAAAACTTTCCATACGCGCCCGCCCGTCAGCGGCGGTTCGCAGTTTTAGCGCCATGATTTAAGTTAAGCGCGATGACGAACGATCTCCCGACTCAACCTGCCGCCGCGCTCGTGCTGTTTTCCGGCGGGCAGGATTCCACGACCTGCCTCGCCTGGGCGCTGTCGCGCTTCGAGCGCGTCGAGACGGTCGGATTCGATTACGGCCAGCGCCACCGCGTCGAGCTCTCGCGCCGCGCGGGGCTACGCGACGGCCTTATTCGCCTCTCGCCGCTTTGGGCCGAGCGGCTCGGCGAAGATCGCACGATTTCGATCGAAGCGCTCGGCGCGATTTCCGAGACGGCGTTGACGCGCCACGCGGAGATCGCCTTCGCCGCCGACGGGCTTCCCAACACATTCGTTCCGGGGCGCAATCTGCTGTTTCTGACCTTCGCCGCGGCGCTCGCCTATCGCCGCGGCGTCGCCGATCTCGTCGGCGGCATGTGCGAGACCGACTATTCGGGCTATCCCGATTGCCGCGACCAGACGATCCGCGCCATGGCGCAGGCGCTCAGTCTCGGCATGGACCGCAGCATCGCCATCCATACGCCGCTGATGTGGATCGACAAGGCGGCGACCTGGCGACTGGCGGAATCGCTCGGCGGCGAAGCGCTGGTGCGGCTCATCGTCGAAGAAACCCACACCTGCTATCTCGGCGAGAGGGGCCGCCGCTTCGACTGGGGCTATGGCTGCGGCGAATGCCCCGCCTGCAAGCTGCGCGCGCATGGCTGGGAGAACTATCGCGCCGGACAGACGAGCGCGGCGGCCGAGACCTTCTGATCTTCGAGTGTGGCGTCGAGGCCACAGTCGGCGCTGACCTGCTCACGCTGAGCGACAGCGTATTGACACGGCTCAGTCCGCCTCGGATATGTTATGTTATAACATTATTAGCGAGAGCGGGCGTCCATGAGGAAGAGCGTTTTGGTCGGCGCAGCGGCCGGCGGCGCCGTCGTCGGGATTTTCAGCAGCGTTGCGAGCGCCTTGGCTCAGCAGGCCTTGCCGCCGATTGAAGTCGGCTCCGTGAGTCCGATCAAGCGCGCCAAGATCGTCTCCGCGCCACAGACTCCCCCAGCGCCCGGCGGGCGCAACCGCAGCGTCGCCGGCCCGAGCGGAGCCGAGCCGCGCGAACCGGCCGTGGCGCCGCAAGGCGTCCTTCCCATCGTCGCCGATCAGTTCGCGACGGTCACGGTCGTCACCAATGAAGAGCTGCGGCGCTCGCCGGGCGCGACGCTTGGCGACGTGCTCTTCGCCAAGCCGGGCGTCACTGGATCGACCTTCGCGCCCGGCGCGGCGAGCCGTCCCATCGTGCGCGGCCTCGACAACTATCGGGTGCGCATCCAGGAAAATGGCGTCAGCAACAGCGGCGTCTCGGAGCTTGGCGAGGACCACGCCGTACCGCTCGATCCCGTCGCCGCGAGCCAGGTCGAGGTGGTGCGCGGCCCCGCGACGCTGCGCTGGGGGTCGCAAGCGATCGGCGGCGTCGTCAACGTCGAAAACAACCGCATTCCCACGGCCTTGCCGTGTCGTCTTGCGTTCATCCCGACGGCCGAGACGGAGGGTTGCTCGGTCATCGAGACTCGCGGCGCGGTGATGACCGTCGACAATGGGTTGGAAAACGCGACGCTGCTCGACGTTGGCCGAGGCAATGTCGCCTTCCACATGGATGTCCATGGCCGCCGCAGCAGCGACTACCTTATTCCCGGCTATCCTTATCTTTTTCTGCCGGATCCGCCGCCGCCGGTGTTCGGACGCCAGCCCAATTCGTCAATGCGCTCGGCCGGCGGTTCGGTCGGCGGCTCCTATTTCTTCGACGGCGGCTTCGTCGGCGTCGCGGTGACGCAGTTCAACTCGCGCTATCGCATCCCCGGCATCGAGCCGACGGAGACCAATACGCGCATCGAACTTCGCCAGACGCGCGTGACGACCAAGGGCGAGTTCCGTCCGCAGTCGGCCTATATCGAAGCGGTCCGCTTCTGGGCGGGTCTGACCGACTACAAGCACCATGAACTCGCCAATGAGGGGGGCTTCGACGGCGTTCAGCAGACCTTCACCAACAAGGATCTCGAGGCGCGGGTCGAAACGCAGCTTCGCCCGGTCGATTTGTCCTTCGCGACTCTGACCAGCGCCTTCGGCGTGCAGGGCATGCATCAGATCCTGACCTCGCCCGGACGCGAGGGCGGGCTCTTCGACCCCAATCGGACGCGAAGCGTCGCCGGCTATTGGTTCAATGAATTCAGACTGACCGACACGTCGAGAATGCAGCTGGCCGGACGCATCGAACACGCGACCGTCTCCGGCGCATTTCCCGAACTCCTGGTCTCCGGCGCTTTTCCCGAACCCCTCGCTGATCCGGCGCTGCAAGTCGCCCGCATGAGAAATTTCACGCCAAAGAGCGGGGCCTTTGGGTTCCTCCAGGATCTGCCGCAAGGCGTCGTCGCCAGCCTGACCGCCCAATATGTCGAACGCGCGCCGCGCGCGCCCGAGCTCTTTTCGCGCGGGATCCATGAAGCGACGGGGACGTTCGACATCGGCAATCCGAATCTTCGAATTGAAGGGGCGAAGACCATCGAAATCGGCCTGCGCCGCCCAGTCGGTCCATTCCGTTTCGAGGCGACAGCCTACCTCACGCGCTTCGATGGATTTATCTTTCGCAATCTCACCGGCGCGGTCTGCGAGGAAGACATTGCGAGCTGCGCCTTGGAAGGCGAGGGCGATCTGCGCGAGGCGATCTATTCGCAGCGCAATGCGCTCTTCCGGGGCGGCGAGTTTCAAAGCCAACTCGACGTCGCGCCGCTGGCAGGCGGCGTTTTTGGGGCGGAGCAGCAGTTTGACGTGGTGCGGGCGACATTCGTGGGCGGCGGCAACGTCCCCCGCATCCCGCCCGTTCGGCTCGGCGGCGGATTGTTCTGGCGAGATTCGAATTGGCTGCTGCGGATCAATTTTTTGCACGCCTTCGCGCAGCGCAACATCGACCTGACCAATGAAACGCCAACGAAGGGCTATAATCTGCTGAAGGCCGAAATCAGCTACCGCATGCTGCTCGATCCGGGCGATCCGCTGAGCCGCGAATTGCGGCTGGGACTCGTCGGCGACAATCTCCTCAACGAGGACATCCGCAACAGCGTCTCTTTCCGCAAGGATGAGGTGCTGCTCCCGGGCGCGAATCTGCGGTTTTTCGCGAATGCGCGGTTTTGAGCGCCTAAGGCAGAGCGATCGGGTAAAGGGCTTCCTCATCCTGAGGAGCGTGCGCAGCACGCGTCTCGAAGGACGAGGAAGCCCGTTTTCGCGTATTTTCCTCACCCTCGTCCTTCGAGACGCCGCCTTCGATCTCGGGCCTGCCCGAGATCGACATTAAATCCGCAAGTCGGGTAAACCCCGACTTGCGGGCGGCTCCTCAGGATGAGGGTGAGGTAAACAATCCTTCACCCTAGTGCCTTGGCGCCTGAGGCGTTTCGGCTTGATCGCCGGGGCGAAATAGGGCATAGGCGGGGCCAACGAAGCGCTGGGCGTATCCCGGCCAGTTCACTATTGCCGGGGTGAGATCGATGAAAGTCCGCAACTCTTTGAAATCTCTGCGTTCGCGCCATCGCGCCAACCAGATCGTGCGCCGCAAAGGCCGCGTCTACATCATCAACAAGGTCCAAAAGCGCTATAAGGCTCGCCAAGGCTGAGTTCCGCCACGCCTGTTGATCCAGACGCATGAAGAGGGCCGGAGCGTCAGCTCGCGGCCCTTTTGCACTTCTAAATCGCGTGCCGCCGCGTTAGACGCCGCCGTCTTCCGCAACGCCCATGAGCGCCAGCACATGCGCGTTGACGCTGCGGCTGAGAGCGTCGACGTCATAGCCGCCTTCGAGCATTGAGACGATGCGGCCGCCGCAACGACGGTCGGCGATGTCCATCAGCCGTTTGGTCGCATCGCCGAAGTCCGTCTCGCGGAGCCGCAGGCCGCCGAGCGGATCCCGCTCATGGGCGTCGAAGCCCGCTGAAATCAGGATCAGATCTGGCGCGAAATCGCGCACCCGCGGCAGGATTCGGTCGGCGAGCGCTTCGCCAAAGGCGTCCCCGGTCGAACCGGCGAGGAGCGGCGCATTGACGATGTTGTCATGGTTGCCGGTTTCGTTGCGCCCGCCCGTGCCTGGATAAAAGGGCGCCTGATGCGTCGAGCAGAACAGCACCTTGTCGTCGGCCCAGAAAATCTCTTGCGTGCCATTGCCGTGATGGACGTCGAAGTCGACGATCGCCACCCGTTCCGCCCCATGCGCCGCCAGCGCGTGGCGCGCGGCCACGGCGACATTATTGACGAAGCAAAACCCCATCGGATTGTGCGCGCCGGCGTGATGCCCTGGCGGGCGGACGGCGACGAAGACGTTGTCGGCGCGTCCCGACATGACTTCGTCCACTGCCGCGACGGCGCCGCCGGCGGCGCGCCACACCGCTTCGATCGTTTGCGGACACATCAGCGTATCGCTATCGAGCGCCGAATAGCCTTCGTGCGGCGCGGCGCGCTCGAGGGCGGCAAGATAGGATTGCGGATGGACGCGTTGCAGGGATTCCGCATGCGCTTCGGGCGCATTCATCCGGGTCAGGGACGCGAATCGCGCGTGCTCCAATCCGCGCTGGATCGCCCGCAACCGTTCCGGCGCTTCAGGATGGCCCGGACCCATCTCATGAAGAAGCCCGCATTCATGTGTGATGAGGAGGGTTTTCAATGCTGCGACGCAATCCAAGCGGGCGACGCTACGCCAGTCAACGCAAGGATTTTCGGCCTTCCGCGGCCTCCTGTCCATGAAAAAGAAACAGTAAAGCTCAAGCGCGGGGCCGCGCCGGTTAGCGTGGCGCCGGCGCAACAGTAAGGGAATAATTCGGAAGACGTGATCCCAGCGCCAAAGTTCATGATAAGAAAATCGTAACAACTGTTTTGCGGCGGAAAGGAGTGCCTGAAATGAGTTTCAGATATGTGACAGCGGCGTCAGCGCTTCTCGCTGTCTTTTTGGCGGGTTGCAACGGGGGGACGCCTCTTCCCGATCCGAGGCTTAACGGCCGCGACGCTGAATTCATGGCGCTTGCTCCCAAGGCCGGGGTGAGTTCGCAATATGAACGCTACCTCGTCGATTATAAGACGAATGAGCCCGTCGGTTCGATCATCGTCGATAACCGCTCGAAATTTCTTTACTATGTCTTGCCGGGCGGAAAGGCCGTGCGCTACGGCGTCGCCACCGGTCAGGACGCGATGGCCTTCACCGGCCGGGCCTATGTCGGCGGCATGCAGGAATGGCCGCGGTGGATCCCGCCAAAAGACATGCTCGAGCGTTGGCCGCATCTCCAGCCGACGGCGGACGCCGGCGGTCTGCCGGGCGGTCCCGACAATCCGCTCGGCTCGCGCGCGCTCTACCTCTATCAGAACGGCAGGGATACGCTCTATCGTATCCATGGCACCAATGAGCCGGACAAGATCGGACAGGCCGTATCCTCGGGCTGCATCCGCATGCGCGACATCGATGCGATCGATCTTTACAACCGCGTGAAGGTCGGCACCAAGGTCGTCGTCCTCTAAGGCTTCGCCCGTTTATCAAGCTTCCTGCGACGCCCTCCGCCCAGCGCGCGAGGGCGTCGTCTTTTTTGCCATAGGCTTCCGGGCGCAGTCGCTCCGCGCGCGCCCGAGTAGACCGAGGTTTTTCGACGCCCCGCCCCGGCATTCGCCCGTGTGCGCTCTCGCACGGCGCCTTGGTAAAGCGGACCTTAATGTCGCGGATGTTCGCAGGGTGCGGGCGATCGAAGAGGGGGATTGGTTATGCGTCCGACGACAAGCATGGGCTGCTTAGTCCTGGTGGTCAGCATTCTCTTGCTGGAAGTCGCCGGCGCGGGCGCTTACCTCGCGTCGTCGGCGCAAGCGAAACCCTCGGACCCTTGCTACGGCTATGCGATTTGCCAGTAAAAATTTTCATTTCTGTCGCGCAAATCGTGGAACGCGCGCGCGACATTTGCGTTTCTGTTCTGAAAGGCCGGCGTGCCCAAAATCAATGCTCGAAAGAGCGGAGACTCGGAGCGCCGCGCCTTTCAAGTTTTTATAACTGTTGCAGCGAGAGGCGGAAGGCTGGGCCTGTCATGCGCAATTTGGTTTTGTACGTTTTGATGCTGTTCCTGTTCGCGGCAGGCGTTGCAAGCGCCACGACCATTCTCTCCGGACCGTCGCCTAACGGCGACGATTTTTGCTTTGGATATGCAATCTGCGAATAATCAGGCGGACCGTTTCTGACGCGCCAGTTCGCGCATGCGCGCGATGCTGCGCGTCAGCGAGCCTGCTTCAACGCCGATGAACGCTTCTATTCGCCCGCACATCGCGTCGGCGGCCTCATAGGCGCGTTGCTTGAACGGCGCGACCAGTCTGGCCGCCCAGGCGCGAATCTCGAGGACAATTGAATAGATCTGACGGAACCGGTCGATCTGCATCAGCTTGTCCCGGCAGATGTCGAAAAGAAACGACATGACGCCGAGCGCCAGCGTTTTGGCGAGAAGGATCGCCAAAAGTCCCGTGAACACATGACCATGCGCGATTAACTCAAAACCAACCAGCTTGGCCGGGATAATCGCGAACGCTGGCGTGATAAATATCGCCAATGTTTTTAGGGGCGTAAGCGTCGCGACGAAGTCCTTGAACTGCTGCTCGTAACGTTCAAGCCCAAGCGCGCGTCCAAGATCGTGCAGCCATTCGCTGAAATGATCCCACAGCCAGGTTTCGACCAGAAAGAGGACGGCGAGCGTGAACCAGAACGCCTCCCTCAGGCGTTGCTTCCAATTTTCCATACGTCTTCCTCTCGCATGCGGCGGGCGCTAGCGCCAGCGCGCGGCGGGAATCACGACGGCGACATGGACCGCCAGCTCAAATGTGGATGGCGCGTTTGGCGACGGCGAAGGCCGCCTCGCGAATCGCCTCCGAGAGCGTCGGATGGGCGTGGCAGGTGCGCGCGAGATCTTCCGCCGAGCCGGAAAATTCCATCAGCACGGCAGCTTCAGCGATCAATTCGCCGGCCGCGGCGCCAACAATATGGACCCCGAGCACCCGGTCGGTCGCCGCGTCGGCGATGATCTTCACGAAACCGTCGGTCGCGCGCATCGCGCGCGCGCGGCCATTGGCGGTAAAGGGGAATTTGCCGATCGCGACCTCGATCCCTCCGGATTTGGCCTCTTCCTCGGTGATGCCGACCGCCGCGACTTCCGGCATCGTGTAGACGACGCTGGGAATGACGCCGTAATTCACATGCCCCGCCTGTCCCGCAAGGATTTCGGCGACGGCGATGCCTTCGTCCTCAGCCTTATGGGCGAGCATCGGCCCGCGCACCACGTCGCCGATCGCGTAGACTCCCGGAACATTGGTCGCGAAACCTTCGTCGATGACGATGCGGCCGCGCTCCATGGCGACGCCGGCGTCCTCGAGTCCGAGGCCCTGCGTGAAGGGGATGCGGCCCGTGGCGATGAGCACGGCGTCGGCCTCGATCGTGTCGGATGTCGCGCCATCGACCGACGAATAGGAGACGACAGCGCGCTCAGCCTTGCCGGTTCCTTCGCGCCGCACGCCTGTCACCTTGGAGGCGAGGCGAAATTCGAAGCCCTGTTTTTCGAGGATCTTCTGAAAGCGTGCGGCGATCTCGAGATCGAAGCCCGGTAGAATGCGATCGAGATATTCGATCGCAATCACTTCCGTTCCCAGCCGCCGCCAGACCGATCCAAGCTCGAGTCCGATGACGCCCGCGCCGACGACGACCAGCCGCTTCGGCGTCTTCCCCAGGGCCAAGGCGCCGGTCGACGAAAGGATCAGCTTTTCGTCGACCGCAATCTCCGCGCCGGAGGCGTCGCGCAGCGGCGCGACGGCCGAGCCGGTGGCGAGAACAATGTTCTTCGTTTCCAGCGTCTGAACCGCGCCGTCCGCGCTCGCGACCTCGACTTGCCCGGCGCCTTTCAGCCGGCCGACGCCGCGAAACGACTCGATCTTGTGTTTTCTAAACAAGAAGGCGACGCCATTGACGTTCGCGCCAACCGTGTCGTCCTTGTGCTTCATCATCGCCGCAAGATCGAGGCGCGGCGGATCGACGATGACGCCAAGCGGCGCCAATCCATGCGCGGCTTCTTCGAACATATGTGAAGCGTGGAGCAGCGCCTTCGACGGAATGCAGCCGACATTGAGGCATGTGCCGCCAAACGTCGAATCCTTCTCGACAACGGCCGTCTTCAATCCAAGTTGCGCCGCGCGGATCGCGCATACGTAACCGCCTGGACCGGATCCGATCACGATAAGATCGTAGGTCATGTCATCCGCAATTCAAATATGGGGCCGCTTCCAAGATCCGTTCTTAGATGAACGCATCCGAGATGAACTTCGGCTAAACGCCGCCCTCGGAAATCAGCCGGCGGCCCAGACGTAGATGAGCGTTGCGACGAGGCCGAGCGCGGTTTGACCCAGCTCCAGGCGACCCCAAAGGTCGATGACCTTGCGTGCTTCGTGCGCCGCGTCGGCCTGGATCAGCGCCAGGATGCGATTGTTGAGCGGCACGATGGCGAGATAGGTGTAGGGCCAGGTCGCAATCGCGATGAGCGCGCCGAAAAGCCATCTGACGTCATCGAGCTCGCGATAGGCGATGAAGCCCAAGAGGGCGGCAAGCGCGGCAAAACTTGCGAGCACAATGAAGCCGCGGTGATCGGAGGGCTCCCACTCCTTGATCAGCGCGTCGTCAGTGAGCGCAAGCCGCGCCGGCTGTTCGACGTAATTGACATAAAGCGAGGCGCCGGTGAAAGCGCCAGCCGTCGCGAGCGCAAGCGAACCAATAATCATTCAAGCGTCCTTTGGCGGTCGGCATGACGCGGCGTTCCTGGCGAATCGACCCCGACCGCCGACCCGCCGCCATTGTCTCTTAAGCTGACTCGATCGCTTCCTCGTCGCAGACGACGCGGGAGTTGCTCTCGGCTTCAGCGGCGACGTCGATTTTCACCGCCTTCACCGCATCCTGCTCTTTTCGGCGATCGGTGAAATGGTCGAAGAACACCCTCATGGCGCGATCGACGCCATAGGGATTGATGCGTCTCGTATCCTCCCGATAGAACATCGGCACGTTGGGGGAAACCGTGGCGAGATCGTAGGATGGGAGATAGGCGATGTTCGGCCTGGCCCGGACCACCTCGTCGGCGGCGGCGCGCAAAATTGCCTTGACGGCGCAGTTCGACTCAATGACGTGCCGGTCTTCATAGGTCGCGATAATGCCGACCGGCGACACGCTCAACACGATGCGAACCTTTGGATTGACCTCGCGAATGCGGTCGACGGCGGCCATGAAGTCGCGCACGACTTCGCTGACGGTCATATTGTAGAACTCATAGACGCTCGGATCCCAGGCGCCGCCGGCGACGCCCGGCGCAAGCTGCAGGATCGCGCCGTCGGGCTTGTGGCGCCAGGTCTCGGTATGGCCGAATGTGAAAACGAAGACGTCCATCGTCTCAAGCATGTGGCGGACCGCGGCGAGATGCCGCTCGCGATCGGCGCGCATGTCGTCGACAGTCGCGTATCCGTCGGGCTCGATGCGCGGCCGGAACGGATCGACGACGCGGCCGTCCTCCGGCCGGTTCCAGTGATCGAGCTGCGGCGTGAAACGTCCATAGGCGCGTTCGATCAATTGCAGCAGCTGCGCGGTCGTGTAGAGATTGCCGTAGCGGCAGGAATACATTGAGTAGTTGCGGCGCAGCGCCTCATCCGCGGACATGCCCGCCGGCGGCTGCTCGGCGAGGTAATAATGGAATCCGCTCGCCTGCAGGCCCATGGCGATCTCCTGCGCGAAGCAGCTGCCGCCCGTCGCGACTTTGTCCTGCGGCGAAATCTTGAAAGGCGTGCGAATGATCGGATCGAGCGCGAAGGGCGGCAGCGAGGTCACCGCCTTGCGCCAAAAGCGATGGTCGGGTAGGGAGCTATAGGGGTTCTCCGCCATGGTCGCACTCCTTTCTGATCCGGCCGATGGTCGCGGATCGAGCTTTTCCCGCGTCGTTCGCGAGCCGCCCTCTGGCGTCGCAACATAAACGGCGCCCGACCGCTTGTCACCCGGCGGCGCCGCTGAGAACGCCCGCGCCGTCGCCAATCCATGAAAGACCGCATGTTAACGCAGGTTGACAGACAGATTCTAAAATCCTGGCGGCAATACGCCGTCGAGCCGCGGCTCGCGAAGATCACCGGCCGCGTCATGCGCAACACCGGGCCGCGGATCGCCATCATCGGCAATTGCCAGAGTTTCGGCGTCGCCTATGCGATGAAAGTGCTCGATCCGAGCGCGACCGTCGACCATTTTTCGATGATCGCCCGCGCCCGCTCGACGATGGGCCTCTTCGCCAAGACGCTGGAGACTTACGACTACGTCTTCTCGCATGACTTTCTTGACGGTCATGTGCGCGGCGGCGGTTCAGAAGAATTATGCAAGCGCCTGCCGAAGACGATGATCTTTCCTGCGATCACCTTTGCGGCCTTTCATCCCGATCTCGTCTATATTCACGATCTGTCGCGCATGCACGGTTTCGTTTGCGGGCCGATCGGTCCCTACCATTCGGCGATCGCACTTTTCGCCTATCGCAAAGGCTTGTCGGTCGAGATGGCGAACGCGCTCTTCAACGAGAACGTCTTTGACGCGCTCGGCTATTTCGACATGTGGAACGACGCGTCGCGCGAACTGGTCGATGGTACGCGCGACAGATATGGCCTCGATCTTTCGGCCGAGCTGATGAACTGGTCGCGCCGCGGCGTCTTCATGTACAGCACCGTGCATCCGATGAGCTTTGTGCTGTTCGATCTCTCCAAGAAACTGTTCGAGACGGTCGGACTGAAGCCGCGGACGGTGAATTTCAACTATTACGCCATTCATGATCTCGCGCGCAGCGAGATCTTCCCGATCTATCCATCAATCGCGAAGCGATATGGGGCGCAGGGCGGCTATATGTTCAAGCTGCAGAACCACCATATATCGACGACGGTAGGCGATTTCCTGACGTTGCCGCAGTACATCGCGTCCTGCTACAAGATCTATAGCGGCCACGATCCCTCGCAGCTTAGCAATCCGCGCGTCGACGCATGGCTCGCCGACGAGGCGACGAGCGGATTGCTGATGAGGTTGGCGCGCGAGAATTTCGTCGCGGGCCTCACGCCTACGCTGTAAGCTGCTTGCGTCATTCCGGACGCGCGCAAAGCGCGCGATCGGGAGCAAGACCAGCGCGCTTGGATCGGTCTGGATTCCCGGTCAGCCCTTTGGCCTGCCGGGAATGACACGGCCCAAATGCACCGATATCCGTACTATTTCCAGCGCGTGTCGAATTTCGCGAGATTGAACGGCGGCTTATAGGGATGCAGCGGATTTTCGCCGCTGAACGGCTTCACCACGGTGAGAATGCGCTCGCGATGTTTCAGGGGCGGGAAGCCTGAAGGATCCAGCGCCCCCGTGAAGCCGAAAAGATGCGCCGGATCGACATTGACCTTGAACGCCGGCGGCGGACGCATCCAGCTCTGCGCGACGACATCCATATAGGTTGTCTTCAGCATGTGGTTGAGGCCCCACTGCGTCGGCACGAAGCACGACTTCGACGAATCCGACATGTCCCAATAAAAAGTGTCGGGTCGCAATTCGAGCGTCGCGTCGCCTTCGAAAATCGCGATTGATCCTTCGTGCATGAGATGCCGCACTTCGGCGAATCCCGCGAAGGGGTCGACAAGGTGGTAGTAGACGCCGAGACAGATGATGATGTCGAAGGTCTCATTGAGCTTCGAGGCTTCGTAGATCGAAACGTTCTGATTGATCTCGACGTTGGATTTCAAAAGCTTCTTGGCGAGGCGCAGCCCCGCGCCGCTCGCCCAGTTCTGGCTCACGTCGTCGGTGGCGACAACGCGCTTGGCGCCCCGCCGCTCGGCGTAAAAGCTCCAGAAACCGTCCCAGCAGCCGATTTCGAGCACGCTCTTGCCGGCGAAATCGATCTTGTCGAGCTCGCTCTCGATGAAGCGCCAGATGCGGCGGTGATCGTCGGCTTGCGACACGCTGAGGGCGCGCAGCCCGTTTCCGAAATCGAACTCATGATACCAATGAATGGCGTCAATTTCTTTTTGCAGCGCTTCGCGCGAGGCTGCGTCCTGCACGTCCATCGAATGTTCCTTGGATGATTGGGTCGGGCGCGCGAAAGCGCCCAGTCTAATCGCGGCGAGGGCGCAGAGTTTGCCTTTATTCCGCGCTCCACGCAAGGCGAGGACGCGTCGTCGCTAAACCGTCGACACTCTCCATGTCGGCCGCGAATGCGCGAATGCGCGGCGCAATCTCGTCGCGAAAGCGCGAGCCGTTGAAGACGCCGTAATGGCCGACGCCTTTCTGCACATAATGGCGTTTCCGGGCGGCAGGAATATTGGCGCAGAGATCCAGCGCGGCTTCGGTCTGGCCGACGCCGGAAATGTCGTCTTTTTCACCCTCGACCGCAAAGAGCGCGGTGCGGCTGATTGCTTTGAGGTCGATGAGATTGTCCCGGTGGCGCAACAGGCCGAGCGGCACCTCGTGGCGGACGAAGATGCGATCCACGGTTTGCAGATAGAATTCTGCCGTCAGATCCATGACCGCGAGATATTCGTCGTAAAAATCGCGGTGTTTTTCGGCGGAGTCGCCGTCCCCCTCGACGAGATGGTTGAACATTTCGAAATGGGCCGAGACATGGCGCTCGAAATTCATCGACATGAAGCCGGAGAGCTGCAGAAAGCCCGGATAGACTTGGCGTCCCATGCCCGCGTGCGGAAACGGCACGGTGTGAATGCAATGGCTGCGGAACCAATCCATTCCGCGCTGCTGCGCCAGCTTGTTGACAGCCGTCGGATTCACCCTTGTGTCGATGGGGCCGCCGACCAGCACCATGGATTCGGGGACGTCAGGATCATTGTCCGCCTCCATGGCGGCGATCGCGCAGATGAGCGGCACCGAGGCCTGACAGACGCCTAGCGTATGCAAGGGCGTTTCAGGACCGTTCATGGCAAGGAAACGCATGATTTCGCTGAGATAATCGATGTAATCATCGAGGTCGAACGAGCCGTCGACGAGCGGCACCGTGCGTGCGTCGCTCCAATCCGTGATGTAGACGTCGTAGGTCGGCAGGAACGCCTCGACCGTGCCGCGCAGCAGCGTGGCGTAGTGGCCGGACATCGGCGCGACAATCAGCAATTTCGACTGTCGGGGTGCCGGACCAGTAAACAGCCGCTTGAAATGCAGCAGGCCGCAAAACGGACGGCTCCAGACAACCTCCTCGACGATCTCGACCTCGGCGCCGTCGACAACCGTCGTGTCCAGGCCGAACAAGGGTTTGCCGTAGCGGCGGGTCATGCGCTCGAACAGTTCCGCCGAGGCGGCGACGTTGCGGCCGAACGACGTGTGATGCAGCGGATTGAGCGGATTCTTCATCGCGTGCAACATCGCGTCCGTCGCCGCCCGCGCCGGCGCGAAAGCCAAGTGCAACATTTCGTAGAGCTGGTACGACATACGGTCCATTTTTACGCTTCTCCCCGCCACCCCCGTCGCAGCCGCCGCGCTGCGTTCATGCTGCACCGCACAATCTAACTAATAACACATTCAAGATGGGCAACATTAGAAATCTGGCGAGCAGAGCTGTGGCGCCATGGACCTGAAAATTTGCAGTTCTGTCATACTCTCGCAGCCAAGGCCCCGACTGCAAGCGAAAACCAGAGCGTGGCGACTGAAATCTCATAGAGCGCCAAAGCGCGGCGAATATCCGCCGCATTGGCCTCGCGCCTGCCGTCGCCCAGACTCGCGCCCTCCACCGCTTCAGCCCCGCCGTAGGATCGGGGACCGCCGAGCTTGAGGCCAAGAGCGCCGGCAGCCGCGGCTTCGGGCCAGCCGGCGTTGGGAGAGGCGTGCTTTGGCGCATCACGCCAGGCCGCCGCCAGGGCCTTGGCCGGAGAGGCGTCCTTCATCGCCAAGGCGCCGATCGCCAGCAGGCCCGCAGCCGCGCGCGCGGGGAGAACATTCATCAGATCGTCGCAGCGGGCCGCGGCCCAGCCGAAGGCGAGATAGCGCGCCGACTTATGGCCGATCATGCTGTCGGCGGTGTTGACCATCTTATAAGCCAGCGCGCCTGGCAGGCCGAAGAACGCGAGCCAGAGCGCCGGCGCGACGACGCCGTCGGAGAAATTCTCGGCAAGGCTCTCGATGGCGGCGCGGGCGACGCCGGATTGATCGAGCGCCGATACGTCGCGTCCGACGATTTTCGCCACCGCCGCCCGGCCGTCTTCCACCGAAATCGCCAGAGCCTCCGCGACCGCGGCGACATGCGCATGCAGGCTGCGCTGCGCCAGAAGGCTGGATGCAACGACAGCGAGCGCCATCCAGCCGAGCGGAAGCGCGAGCGCCGCGCGTTCGATCAGCGCGCCGCTCCCAACGGCGATGACAAGAAGCGCCACGAGAGCGACGGCGCCTTTCGACCGCCGAAGCGCGAAGGTATCGCCCTCACGGTTCAGCCCTCGGTCGAGCGCGGCGATCAGCGCGCCCATCCAGGTCACCGGATGGCCGATCCTGCGAAAAATCGCGTCCGGATAGCCGGCGCCCGCCTCGATGGCGAGCGCCAGAAGCGCAACGCCGAAATTCACCGTCCAAAAAGCGCGGTGATCGAGGCTTTGGCCAGCGCATTCTGATTGATGGTGAAGCCGGCGACGGCGGTGCGGCCATGCGCGGCGTCGCCGAGCTTTTCGGTCTTGAGCGCGTAGACGGTGAAAACGTAACGGTGCGGCTTGCCGGGCGGCGGGCAGGGGCCGCCATAGGCCTTGTCGCCAAAGTCCGTCTCCAGTTGCTGCGCGCCTGACGGCAGGTTTTTTCCCGAAGCGTCGCCGGCGCCCCGCTTCAAGCCGCGCGCGTCGGCCGGAATGTCGACGACGAGCCAGTGCCAGAAGCCGGCGCCGCCCGTCGGCGCATCGGGGTCATGCACAAGGACGGCGAAACTCTTCGTTCCCGGAGGCGGGTCGCTCCAATTGAGCTCCGGCGAGAGATTCTCACCGGTGCAGCTCATGGAATCATAGACATGCTTCATGTCGATCGTCTTGCCTTCGGCGATGTCGGGGCTTGTGAGCTCGAACGCCTGGGCGCCGCGCGAGTCGGCGGCGGCCAGCGCAATGAGACCGAGAAAGGATGAAACGCTGCGCAACATGTAAGCGTGCTCCTCAAATCTGGAAATCGCCGCATCTTTAGCGGATCGGCGCGCCGGTGTCGCGCGCTCGCGCTTCGCGGTAAAGAGGGCGCATGAGCGATGCGGGAAGTGGGCGTCCTTTGCGCCGCGGCTGGACGACGGGCGCCTGCGCGACCGCCGCGACGCGCGCCGCCTTCGAGGCGCTGATGACGGACGCGCCGCCTCCCGATCCGGTCGAGATCGCGTTGCCGTCGGGAAAGCGCGTCGCCTTCGCGCTGGCGACCTTTGAACGCGGCGAGGATTTCGCCCGCGCCGGCGTGGTTAAGGACGCCGGCGACGATCCGGACGTCACCCACGGCGCCCTGATATGCGCGCAAGTGCGCCGCGGCGCTCCCGGCGCGGGCGTGCGGTTTTTCGCGGGCGAGGGCGTCGGCGTCGTGACGCGCCCGGGGCTTCCGCTGGCGCCCGGCGAGCCGGCGATCAATCCCACGCCCCGTAAGATGATGGTTGAAACGATCATCGAGGCGAGCGCGAAGATCGGGGTCGGCGCGGACGCCGACATCGAAATTTCGGTCCCCGGCGGCGAGGAATTGGCCAAGCACACGCTCAACGGCCGACTGGGGATCATCGGCGGACTCTCCATTCTCGGCACGACCGGCATCGTTACGCCCTTTTCCTGCGCCGCCTGGATCGACAGCATCCATCGCGGCGTCGATGTGGCGCGCGCCAGCGGCCTGACCCATGTCGCCGGCACAACGGGCTCGACCTCCGAGGCGGCGGTGAAGCGGCTTCATGATCTGCCGGAGACGTCCCTCATTGAAATGGGCGATTTTGTCGGCGGACTGTTGAAATATCTTCGCACCCATCCGGTCGCGCGCGTCACGATCGGCGGCGGCTTCGCCAAGATGACCAAGCTCGCGCAAGGGCGGCTCGATCTGCATTCGGGGCGCTCGAGCGTGGATTTTGCGCGGCTCGCTAACATCGCGCGCGAGGTCGGCGCGGGCGAAGAGATTGCCGCGCTCATCGAGCGCGCCAACAGCGCGCTCGAAGCTTTGCAGATCGGACAAAGCGCCGGAATCGATCTTTCGGCGCCGGTCGCGCGCGCCGCGTGGAAAACCGCGGCGCGCGCTCTGGATACGGCGGACAGCGAATTGGAGATCATCATATTCGACCGCGAGGGCGCTCTGCTCGCCCGCACGCCGTTCCAAAGAGCCCAGACATGAGCGAAAATCCGCATCTTACCCTTGTGCTCGGCGGCGCGCGTTCAGGCAAAAGCGCATATGCGGAGAGTCTCATCGTCACGCATCCGTCGCCCTGGACCTATATTGCGACGGCGGACATTCTGGATGAGGAAATGCGCGCGCGCGTCGACGCGCATCGCGCAAGACGCGGCGAGGACTGGCGCACGGTCGAAGCGGCGCAGGCGCTCGTCGACGCGATTCGCGAGGCGCCGGTCGATGGACCGTTGCTGATCGACTGTCTCACGCTCTGGCTGAGCAATCGGCTGCTTGGCGGCGCCGATCTTTCACGCGATCGCGCCGCGCTTGTTGATGCGTTGTCATCACGTTCGGCGGCGACTGTCGCCGTCTCGTCCGAGGTTGGTTTGTCCATCGTGCCCGACAATGCGCTGGCGCGTTGTTTTCGGGATGCGGCAGGCGAATTGCATCAGGCTATTTCCCGGAGTGCGGGACGGGTCGTCCTCGTCGTCGCAGGCAATCCGCTGACGGTTAAGGGGCCGCCGATCATGTGATCATTTCCCCCCTCGCCGCTAAAGCTTCGCTACACAATTTTAGAGGAGAAGTTCATGTTTATTCCTTTGCGCAGATTACACATCGCCGTCGCCGTGACGTGCTGTCTTGCAGCCGACGCCGCGTCGGGCGCCGAGCGCCTGCCGGCTTACGGCGCTAATCTGTCCGAGACCTCCGTGTCGGGGCTGTCATCGGGCGCGGCGATGGCTTTGCAATTCCATGTGGCGCATTCCGGCGTTGTCAAAGGCGCGGGGATCGTCGCCGGCGTGCCTTACGACTGCGCGGAGCAGAGCTCGAATCGCGCGACCAGCAATTGCATGAAGCCGGATGCCGCCCATCCTGTTCCGGATCCGGCGCATCTTAAGGACATCACCGATTCGCTCGCACGCTCCGGCGCCATAGACGACGTCGCCAATTTGAACGATGCGCGGGTCTGGCTGTTTTCCGGTCGCAAGGATGAGGTGGTGCATCCGGTCGTGATGGATGCGGCGCGCGATTATTACGCGTTTTATGTGCCGCCGGATCGCATCGCCTTTCGAAACGATATCGGCGCGGGTCACGCCATGGTGACCGAGGACTATGGCGACAAGGAATGCGGCGTGAACAAGGCTCCGTTCATCGTCGATTGCGACTTCGACGCCGCGAAAGCCATGCTCGAACAGATTTACGGGCCGCTCAACCCGCCGAGCGCGCAGCCCGCCGGAAAATATGTCGAGTTCGATCAGAAGGAATTTTTGCCCGACGGCAATCCCTACAATCACAGTTTAAGCGATGTCGGCTACGCCTATGTGCCGCATGTCTGCGCGCTGGAGACGTGCCGCGTGCATGTCGCCCTGCATGGCTGCAAACAGCAGGCCGCCGAAGTTGGCGACGCGTTCTACAAACACGCCGGCTACAATCGCTGGGCGGATACGAACCACATCATCGTCGTCTATCCGCAAACCATCAGCCGCTGGGGCTGGGGCTGGCCGTTCTATACGTTGAACTTCGTGTTGAACCCCAACGCTTGCTGGGACTGGTGGGGCTATGACAGCGCCGAGCACCACACCAAGAAAGGTCCGCAGATCGCCGCCATTCGCGCGATCGTGGACCGGCTCGCGACGAAGCCGTGAGGCTTAGCGCTCCATGTCGTGTTTGTGCTCATCATTGCGCATGCGGGAGATGGCGATTGTTGTGACAATTTGGGTGTGGCTTTTGGCGTCGTTCGCTATCGGAATAATAGCCAAATTGCGAATTAGGGCGCGTCATTTGCACACGAGCGACTGCCCGAAACAAATTGAAATCAATTGGCCTCAGTCCGGCTGAGGAAGTAGCCCCATATGCTAGGCGCGGCTCGGAAATGTCGGACGTCACTGCGTTCGCTCGACCCCGGACGGCGTGGATAAAAAAGGGGTAAGGATATGAAAAGATCGCTCGGCGCGCTCATTGCATTTAGCGCGATTTCAGTGGGCGCACAGGCGGCGGACTTGCCTTCCCATAAATCTTCGCCGCCGCCGTACTTGATTGCGCCACCTCCGCTTTGGACCGGCTTCTATGTTGGCGCAAACCTCGGAGGAGGAGTGCCGAATAGGGGAGCCGGCGGCGTAATCGGCGGCGGTCAGCTGGGTTACAATTACCAATTTTCGCGGCTGTTTGTTGCCGGCCTTGAAACCGATATCCAAGGATCAAGCATGAGTGGCGTGCATTGGTTTGGAACGGTTCGGGGACGCTTGGGCACAACTGTAATTAATCCAACATTGCTCGTTTATGGGACCGGAGGATTCGCCTATGGCGGAAGCGGCGGCGCGGGGGCAGGCTGGACCGCCGGCGGCGGCGTTGAATGGGCTTTCGCTCCGAAATGGTCCGCGAAGGTTGAATACCTCTATGTCCGCCTTTCTCAGAACGAAGATTTTGGGCCACGTCGACATGGCGACCAGGGTTTCAACGTCGTGCGAGCGGGACTCAACTATCGCTTCGATCCTTATGCATTTCTAAGCCCGCCAAATGCCTTCTAAGCGTTCCCAAGGGTCGCAGACATTCCACGGATACGCTGAGCCGACTGGCGTTGTTCATCACCATAGCGCGTTCCTTTCTATCAAGCGTGAAGGCAGACATCATGTGTAACAATGGTGTGTCGTCTCGACGGCGCCAACGGCTGACCTCGACGGCGGGAGCACTGGCATTTGCTATTTGTTGTAGCGAATTGGCCGCGCTCGCCGGCGTCGTCTCAGTTGCGTCGGCGACTTTCGCACAAGCGGAGCCTGGTTGGGGACCGCCGCCTCCGGGGCCCGGCTGGGGACCGCCGCCTCCGCCCCCAGACTCGTGGGGACCACGTCGCAGACGATGGCGTCGATTGCCGCCACCGCCACCGCCACCACCACCTCCTCCTCCGCCTTTTTTTTGACGAATGGCAGGTCCGATCGTCAGGACGGACGCCAGCGCCGAATGCGAGGCGAGTGTCGATAAGCTTCACTAAAGCGCGGATTGCCGTCGCGTTCGAGGTGAACCCGTGCCGTTGTCCGAAACGATCACGCTCGGGCGACCGCGCCTCGTGATCAACGCCAAACGATGGACGATTCGCTCACATGGCTTCTTGAACTTCTGAGGTGTCGTCGCCTGTAAACCAAGAAATGTCGTCGCCATCGCCCTCATCCGACCCCGCGTCGCGGGGCCACCCTTCCGCTTCACGGGAGAAGGGAGCGCCTTACGCGCCCGCCGCTTTCAGCCCCTTCTCCAGATCGGCGATGATGTCGTCGATGTGCTCGATGCCGATCGAAAGCCGCACATAGCCGGGCGTCACGCCCGATGCGAGCTGCGCTTCTTCGGCGAGCTGCGAATGCGTCGTCGTCGCCGGATGGATGGCGAGGCTGCGCGCGTCGCCGATATTGGCGACGTGATAGAACATCTGCAGCGCGTCGATGAATCTGCGGCCGGCGTCGAGACCGCCCTTCAGCTCGAAGCCGAGCAGCGCGCCATAGCCGCCTTTCAGATAGGCGTCGGCGCGCCGGCGTATCTCGCCCGTCTGCTGCGAAGGATGAATGACCCGCGTCACTTCGCTGCGCTTGCTCAAGAAGTCGACGACCTTCTGCGTGTTCTGCACATGGCGCTCCATGCGCAGCGTCACCGTCTCGACACCCTGCAGCGTGAGAAAAGCGTTGAACGGCGAGGGCGCCGGACCGAGATCGCGCAACAGCGTCGCGCGCGCCTTGATGATGTAGGCCACGGGGCCGATCGGCTTGACCGCCTCAACCCAGACGGCGCCATGATAGCTCGGATCAGGCGTATTCAGCGCCGGCTGACGCTGCGGAAATTTTTCCCAGTCGAAATTGCCGGAGTCGATGATGGCGCCGCCGATCGACGTGCCGTGGCCGCCAAGATATTTCGTGGTCGAATAAACGACGATCGCCGCGCCATGATCGATCGGCCGGCAGAGAATCGGCGCCGCGGTGTTGTCCATGATCAGCGGAACCCCGAGCTCCCGGCCGATCGCCGCGACTTCGGCGATGGGAAACACGGTGAGTTTGGGATTGGGCAGAGTCTCGGCGTAATAGGCGCGCGTGCGCGCGTCCGTCGCGCGGCGGAAATTTTCCGGATCCGCCGGATCGACGAAGCGCACGTCGAGGCCCTGATCCTTCAGCGTATTGGCGAAGAGGTTCCAAGTGCCGCCGTAAAGATCGGTGGACGAGACGACATTGTCGCCGACGCGCGCGAGATTTTGAATCGAGAGCGCCGACGCCGCCTGTCCGGAAGCCAGCGCCAGGGCGGCGACGCCGCCTTCGAGCGCCGCGAGCCGCGCCTCCAACACGCCGGTCGTCGGGTTGCCGATGCGCGTATAGATATGGCCAAGCTCATTGAGCGCAAAAAGATTGGCGGCGTGCTCGGTGTCGTGAAACTGATAGGAGGTCGTTTGATAAATCGGAACGGCGACGGCGCCGTTGGTTTCATCAGCGCGCCAGCCGGCGTGGAGCGCAATCGTTTCGGCGTGCTTGCTGTCGACGGCCATCATCTTCCTCCTGGCGTGAGCGTAAGCTGAATACGGCAAAGCCTACGCGAGCGCTACATGGCGAGTGTCACGCCATTGCTAGTTTTGTTCCCTCCTCCATTTACCCGCGGGGCGAATGTCGCGCATTGGCGCCCCTCCAAGGAGTTCGACATGAAGACAGGATTAGCCGTCGTCGGAAGCCTCGCCCTCGCCTTTCTGGCGCCTGCGGCGTTGGCCGAGGAACAGCAGCAGGAGCAACGGGAACAGCTGCAGCAAACGCAGCAACAGCCGCCAGATCAGCAGTCTCAGCAATCGCAGGAGCAGGGCGTGACATCGGGACCGGCGGCCGGAAGTCCGGTCGAGCCATCGGGCGCCGTGCAGAAGGACAATCCGAAAGCGGTTGATGTCAACGAAAGCGGTTTGGCGGGGTCGAGTGGAACCTCCGCCGGCTCGCCGGGCGTGGAGGGAAAGAAAGGAACACAGAGCGGCCAGGAATGGGCTCCGCCCGAAGAGATCCGGCGCAAGAAGGGGCCAAGCTCTTAACGTCAGTCCGAGTGCTGCGACCGGCGTAAAAAACGCCGGTCAGGACTCGCGGCGTATGATCGATCGGCGGCTTCGACGCATGGGCTCAGCGTCATGAGAGTCGCCGATCGCTGTTCGACATGTATGCGATCGAACATGCAGCGTGGCGTTATTCCTTGAGTCGAAGGAGTCGCCGATTATAATCCGCCGCGGCCATAAATGAGCGCAACCCCGCGACTCGGGCTTACTCCAAAGGGGAAATCGCCATATGAAAAAACTACTGCTGTTGACGGCCGCAATCGCTGCGGGCGCAATGTTCGGCGCGCCCGTCCGCGCCGAAGATCAAAGCGAAGCGCCCGCTGCGGTGAGCGAAGCGCCCGCCGAAACGGCGGCCCCCAGCGCTCCCGCCGAAACCAGCCCGCCGGCCGCCGAGAGCAAACCCGTTATTCCCCCCGATTCGGAGTGGGTGCATCCCACCAAATGACTTTCTTCGCTGCATTTCCCGCTCTCGGGAAATGCAGCGGCTCTACTCAGCATCGTTACACGAAATCCTTCGCGTCATTGAATGCACGCGCGGCGCAGGCGAGCGCGAAAGCATATTCCAGCGCCGTGTCTTCAAGCGCTTCGAAACGGCCCGAGGCGCCGGCGTGGCCCGCGCCCATATGGGTGAACAGCAACACGGGTCCGCCGCCGCTCATCGTCACGCGCAGCTTCGCGACCCATTTGAGCGGCTCCCAGTAGGTGACCCGAGGATCGGTCACGCCAGCGACGGCGAGAATCGGCGGATAGTGTTGCGCGCGCACATTGTCGTAAGGCGAATAGGACGCGAGGCGATCAAAGGCTTCGGCGCTGGCGATCGGGTTGCCCCATTCCAGCCATTCTGGTGGCGTCAGCGGAAGATCGTCGCGCAGCATCGTATTCAGCGTGTCGACGAAAGGCACGCTGGCGATGATGCCGGCGAACAGCTCCGGCGCCTCGTTGGCGACGGCGCCCATCAGCAGACCGCCCGCCGACCCTCCCTGCGCGACGACGCCGCCTTCGCGCGTGTAGCCGGCCGAAACCAGATGCCGCGCGCAATCGATGAAGTCCAAGAAGCTGTTTTGCTTCTTCTCGAGCTTGCCGTCTTCATACCAGCGCCAGCCCTTGTCGGTTCCACCGCGAATATGGGCGCGCGCATAGACAAAGCCTCGATCGACGAGCGAGAGCGCGTCTTCGCTAAAGCTCGCTGAGAGCGCATAGCCATAGGCGCCATAGCCATAGAGGAGCAGCGGCGCGCCGTCTCCGCCAGGCGTGAAGTCGGCGCGATGCAGGAGCGTGATCGGCACGCTTTCGCCGTCGCGCGCCGTCGCGAACAGGCGCCGCGTCACATAAGTCTTCGGATCGTGTCCGGAGGGAATTTCCTGGCGCTTGCGCAGGACGCGCGTGCGCGCAGTCATGTCGTAGTCATAAGTCTCGTCTGGCGTCGTCATCGACGAATAGACGAAGCGCAGAATGTCGGTGTCGAATTCAAGTCCCGGATCAATCGACAGCGCATAGGCTTCCTCCTCGAAGTGAATCGCATGTTCCTCGCCGCTGGAGAGCGCGCGGATGACGAGTTTCGGCAAGGAGTTTTCCCGAAGCAGCCAGACAAGATAACGCGCATAAACGGTGAACGAGTCGATCAAGACGCCGTGGCGATGGTGAACGACGTCCTTCCAATTCTCGCGGCCCGGCTCTGCGAGCGGCGCGACGGAAATGCGGAAATCATCGGCGCCGTCAGCGTTGTTGCGGATGTAGAGAAGGTCGCCATGCGGCTCGACGTCATAGCGCAGGCGCGGCTCGCGCGGCGCCACGATGCGCGGCGTCGGATTGTCTTCGCGAAGGTCGATCAGCCAACATTCCGTCGCGTCATGGCCGTGGATGGACACAATGGCGAAACGCCTGCAGCGGCTTTCATGCAGGCTGACGAACCAGGCGCTGTCGGTTTCCTCGATGATCAGCGCGTCGTCGGCGGGATCGGCGTCCACTTCGTGTCGAAAGACCTGCGCGGTGCGATGGTTCTCGTCGATCAGCACATAATAGTAGGCTTTCGAATTGGCCTGCCAGACAATGACGCCGTCGCTGTCGCTCACGACGTCGGCGCGGTCGAGGCCATCGCTCAACGCCCTGGTGCGGATGTCGAATAGCTCCGAACCGGCGTCATCGACGCTCCAGGCAAGCTGCGCGTGATCGGGCGCATGCGCCGCGTCGCCGATATCGAAGAAATCGTGGCCTTTGGCGAGCGCCTCGCCATCGAGCAGCACGCTTTCCGCCCCGCCGTCTCGCGGCGTCCGGCAGTATAGCGGATGTTCCGCGCCCTCATGGAAGCGTTCGTAATAGGCGTAAGGCCCGTCCGGCTCGGGAACCTCGCTGTCATCCTCCTTGATGCGGCCGCGCATCTCGGCCACCAGCGCCCTGCGCAAATTCTTGAGCGGCGCCATGACGCCATCGCAGTAAGCGTTTTCCGCCTCGATCAGCTCGGCGATGTCGTCGGGAAGCGCATCCGGGTCGCGCAGCACCTCGCGCCAGTTTTTCGCCGCGAGCCAGTCGTAGGGATCATCGAGCACGCGGCCATGGATGACCCTGCGCGTGTGGCGCTGCGCGGCGTGAGGCGCTGTGGCGCCTGTAAGATCAAACCGCCAATCCGATGTCTTCGCCGTCGTATCGCGGGCCATGTCGTCCTCCGCCGATTGCTTTCGAGGCTTTTATCACTGCTTGCAGCGCCGCGCAGAGATCTCTCGGGCGGATTGAGAGCGAAGCAATTTGTAAATCAATCGCGCCTTAGCCTTGCCGCAAGACCTATCCGCTTTTGGATGAGGAGCGATTCATGCGTTACTCCCACGCTGCGCTCAGTCCGGTTTCAATCGGCGAGCGAAGAACTTCCCGCCCCAACGACATTCCTGTGCGCCGCCCGTCCGCGCTGCGCCGGCTCGCATGGAAGATCCTCTATTCGAGCTTTATCGCCGGCGTCGCGATTTACGTGTGGTGGCGACGCTAGCCATTTTGGCGCTGCTGCGCTGCGTCAAAGACAAACTGTCATAAATCGCCTAAGCTTCAGGTGTGGCCGATGGCGCACGCGCGCTTGCGCGTGATGGAGTCGCGCCGCAACCCCTCAACACGGCGCTGCGGCGCGCCTCGAAACGCAGAAGAAACTTAAAATGTTCACGAGCATGAAAAACATTGCCGCTGGCGTCGTTTGCGCCAGTCTTTCCTTCGGCGCCGCCGCGCTCGCCGAGCCGAAGGCGTCTGCGCCAACGACCGCGCCGACCGCTTGGGCGCCGCCCGCCGAGATCGCGCCGAAGAGCGCCGCGCCTTCAGATGCGCCGGCGCCAAGCGCCGAAGCGCCTGCGACCGCTGCGCAGCCAACGAGCGCCGCTCCGGCCAGGACGCATGCGGAGAGAGAAAAAGACTGCCGCACGCAAGCCGACGCCAAGGGGCTTCACGGCAAAGAGCGCAAACACTTCAAATCCGACTGTCTGAAGGGATGAATACGTCCGCCGGTCGCTTTCCGGCGGCCGGCGGCGCTAGAGCGCTTATCGATCACATGGAAGCATGTGATCGATAAGGAATCGCTCAAAATACTTGGAGCAGGTTCTCATTCGAAAAAGTCTGATCAACTTTTTCGGGACCTGCTTCAGTAGACGCGGTCGATGCAGAAGTCGACGACTTCGAGCAGCGCGCTCTTCCATGGCGATGCGGGAAAAATCTCCATCGCGTCGCGTGCGATCGCGCCGTAATGCGCCGCGCGCTCGATCGTATCGTCGAGCGCCTTGTGCTTCTTCATCAGACCGCAGGCGGTCTCGACGTCGCCGTCCTTGATCTCGGCCTTTTCCAGCGTGCGCCGCCAGAATTCGCGTTCTTTCTCATTGCCGCGACGGAAGGCGAGCACCACGGGGAGCGTGATCTTGCCCTCGCGGAAGTCGTCGCCGACGTTTTTGCCGAGCTTGGCGGACGAGCCGCCATAATCCAGCGCGTCGTCGATGAGCTGGAAAGCGACGCCGAGATTCATGCCATAGCTGCGCGCGGCGGCTTCATCGGCCTTTGGCTTGCCGCCGAGCATCACCCCCACTTCGGCCGCGGCGGCGAAAAGCTCTGCCGTCTTGCGGCGGATGACGCCCATATAGGCGTCCTCGGTGGTGGTCGTGTCCTTCGCGGCGTTGAGCTGCATGATCTCGCCTTCGGCGATCACCGCGGCGGCTTGCGAAACCACGGAGAGCGGCGCGATGACGCCGGGCTCGACCATCATTTTGAAGGCGTGGCCGAGCAGGAAGTCGCCGACGAGCACGCAGGTCTGATTGCCCCACAGCATGCGCGCGGCGATCTTGCCGCGGCGCATGTCGCTTTCGTCGACGACGTCGTCGTGGAGCAGCGTCGCCGTATGCATGAATTCAATGCCGGCGGCGAATTTCAGATGCCCGTCGCCCCTGTAGCCGCACATGCCGGCGGTGGCGAGAACGAGCATCGGCCGCAGGCGCTTGCCGCCGGCGGAGATGAGATGATTGGCGACCTCGGGAATCGTCGTGACGTCGGAGCCCATGCGCTGAATGATCAGCTGATTGGTGCGCTCCAGGTCGGGCTTGATGAGTTCGAGGAGACTGTCGAGGCCGGCGTCCTTTTTCTCATCGAGCGGAATGACGATACCCACGGACCCCCCTTAAGCCTTACGTTTTCTGGCGCGAACTTACGGCTTTGGGATGGAGGCGGCAAGTCGGCGAGGATGTTCGCGTTCCGTCCTTGTCCCGAACGAACGCGCCCGCAACGGCCGCCACGCGCCACATGTCATGCCCGACGGAGGAGCCGTCGTGCAAGGTCGCGCGGGGGAGGCGCTTCGCCGTATCAGCGAGGCTTGCCGCGCCGCGGCGCGGCAACCTCCCCACACGGGCGAGGCGTGCGCGCGGTCCGCCGTGGTAAGCCTCCCGGCGCAATGACGAAAAGCGGCGCGATATTTGATGGATTTCTCGGCGGGCGGCTGCGCCTGCGTCAAAGCGCCGCCGGTCACCGTTCCGGCACGGAGGCCGAGCTGCTCGCCGCCGCGACGCCCGAACATCAGCAGGGAGTCATTCTCGACGTCGGCGCCGGGTCGGGGGCGGTCGGGCTGATGGCGGCGCTGCGCGCCCCTCGCGCGATCGTTGGGCTGGTCGAGATCGACCCCGAGTCGTGCGCGCTCGCGCGTGAAAACGTCGCCGAAAATGCGCTGGGCGCAAGGGCGACAGTTTACGAAGCCGACGTGCTCGCGGCGAAATCGCGCCGCGCCGCTGGACTGATCGACGAAAGGGCGGCGCTCGTGCTCACCAATCCGCCGTTTCATGACGCCGGCAAGGTGCGCGTGACGCCCGACGCCGCCAAGGCGCGCGCCCATGTCGCCAGCGCGCCGCTCGTCGAGTGGACGCGCGCCTGTCTCGCGCTGCTCGCGCCTGGCGGAACCTTCGTGATGATCCATCGCGCGGACGCGCTCGCCGAATGTCTCGCGGCTGTCGAGGGCAGGATAGGGGGCGTCTCGATCCAGCCCATTCACACGCGGGCCGACGCGCCGGCGACGCGCATTCTTCTCGCCGGCGTCAAGGGCTCGAAAGCGCCGCTGTCGATCTTGAAGGCGATCGTGGTCTAGCGGTGTTCTCGGGAACTCTAGAGCGCTGCATTACTCACCCTCATCCTGAGGAGCCGCTTCGATCTGAAGATCGAAGCGGCGTCTCGAAGGACGAGGGTGAGAATGGCGAGCACGCTTCCTCGTCCTTCGAGACGCGAGCTTCGCTCGCTCCTCAGGATGAGGAAGCCAGAGTGCGACCCGAACTTACGCCGCGCGCTGCGACGCCGTGGGCGGGCTCGAGAGCTGCGGCTCCCAGTAATTGCCCTTGTCGAACATGTGCCGCGCCTGCGCATATTGGAACATGATGCGCGCGACGATGGTGATGGTCTCCGGCTTGCGCACGGCGGCGCCCCAGACCCTGTTCCACATGCGGCCTTCCGCCTCGCCCATCTTGCGCACGTCCATGCCGACCTGCATCGCCTGCTGTTCGACCTCGCGCAGCGATTTCGGATCGAAGGGCTGCGGGGCCGGCGCCTTGCGGTGGCGGCCGAAAGTGCTGATCAGGCGCAGCATGCGTTCGCCGAAGGCGGCCGGGGCGTAGATCGCGTTGCAGAGATTCTGCATGCCGTGATGCAGCTCCTCCATGCTCATCGTCTGGCACTGGATGTTGGAGCTCCACGGCACGGCCTGGGTCTCGACGCCGCCGGTGATGAGCCGGCCTTCGCGGGTGATGCGGTCGAAGAGCGGCGTCGCTTCCGACGCCATCAGCGCGCCGAGGCTGAAGATCGGAATCGGCGTCGCCATGGCGAATTCATATTGCTGGGCGAAGACGCTCGAGCCGTCATGGTCGAAGCCGACGATCATCCCGCCCATCACCGACATGCCGTGATCGACGAGCTTCTGGATTTCGTCGACGAGGCTGATCTTGAGATTCTGCCGCTTGCCGGTCTCGCGCAGGCTTTCGACATTGGGCGTCTCGATGCCGACGAAGACCTGCGTCAGGCCCGCCGCGACGCACATGTCGAGCAGCTCCTCGTCGCGCGTCGCGTCGATGGAGATCTGCGTGACGAACTCCATCGGACGATCGCGGCGCCAATGCGCGATCGCCGCGAGCAGCTCCTTGCAGTGCGCGCGGTAGGCGGTGAAATTGTCGTCGGCGAGAAAGGCCGTGCGATAGCCCGCCGCCCAGAGCGCGTCGAGTTCGGCGAGGACGTTGGCGATCGGCTTGTGGCGCTGCTTGCGTCCCAGATATTGAATGACGTCGCAGAATTCGCATTCGAACGGACAGCCGCGCGAGGTCTGCACCGCGCCGAGAATCGCGCGGTCGTTGCGATAAAGGTCCCAGCGCGGCGGCGGCGAAGCGGCGAGTGACGGCTTGTCGCCGACATAGCTGTCCTTCGGCGTGCCGGCGCGAAGATCGGAGAAGATCTCGCCGGCGATTTCCTCGATCTCGCCGCTCACCAGCACGTCGCAATGGTCGCGCAGTCGCGCCGGCGAAAGGCTCGCATAGGGGCCGCCGATGATGACGCGCTTGCCGCGGCGGCGGAATTCGTCGGCGATGGCGATCATCCGGCCGCGCTGGCTGACTTTGCCGGTGATCGCGATATAGTCGGCGGGATGGTCGAACTTCACCGGCTCGACCTGCTCCTCGCAGAGCTCGAATTCGAAGTCGCTGGGGGCAAGCGCCGCGACGGTCGCCGTGGCGAGGTCCGCCATCATCACGCCGCCCGCCACGCCTGACGCCGCCAGCGCCTCGCCGCCGAAATAAGTTGGAAAATCCCCAGCAGGATTGATGAGATAGATCGAAACGGACATGCAAATCCCCTCATGCGCTTCGAGCCGTACGCTAAATGAACTTCGCAATCTGGACAAGAACTTGTCATCATTCCAAAGTGGATGGCGGCGCGCAAACTCAAAGAAAAACGCGCAACAAAAAAGCGGCCGCTACCGGCCGCTTTTCGTTTTCACGCGTGAGAATAAACGCTTAGAGCGCTTCCCGATCACATCGAATCATGTGATCGATAAGGAATCGCTCAATCCAAACGTTGGAGCAGGTTCTCATCGAAAAAGTCTGTCAACTTTTTCGGAACCTGCTCTAGAGATGCGCGACGACGGCGAGCCGGCGAACCTCGCCGTTCTTATAAGCGCGCAGGAAGGCCTGATAGTCGCGGAACGACACGCAGCCGTTCGAATCGCCGTTCGGGCCGAGCATGTAGGTATGCGCGAGAAGGCCGGCGCGGCCGAAGATCGCGCCTTCGCCGCCGACCGGCGTGAGGCGCAGCGCCTCGACGCCATGGAACAGCGCCTCGCGCGGCTTGAGATCGTAAACATGCGGCGGCGTCGCGCCGCGCATGCGCAAATGAACGTAGCGCGGATCGTCGAGATGTTCGCGCAGGCCGGAATGCGCCTCGAGTTTTGCGCCGCTGGGCAAATAGACCGTATGCGACGAGATGTCATAGACGGCGGTGTAGCGGTCGAAGCGCGCCGCAGGTCCGACGGCCGCGCCGGCCGCGCCGCCGAGAATGCCGGATTTCAGGTCGGAGAGCGTGCCGCCGTCCGGGGCCGCATAGGCGAGCGCCTGACCGCGCGGTTGCTGCTGACGCGCCTCTTGCGCCGATTGCGCGGCGTCGCCGAGCCCGAAGAATCGCTCGAAGATCGAGCGGTCGTCCGGTCCAGAGCCCGGCACGACGGTCGTGCGCGCCATGCGGCGCAGCGAGCCTTCATAAAGGCCGCGATTGGCGACGGTGAGTTCGACCGGGCGGCGCGGCGGCAGCGGCGCGTCCTCCGCCGAGGCGACCTGCGCGCCGTCGACGTCCTGGCGCTCGGGAACGATGGCGCGCGGCGTTTGCGCCGCGGGCTGGATGCTGGCGTCAAGCGCGCCGCGCAGCGTCGGTTCAGCGAGCGCCAGCGTCTGCCGCCGGCCGCCGAGGCCGACGATGGCCCCGTATGGATTTTGCGCGATAGAGGCGCTCTGCCTGAGGGCCGCCGCGGCTGTCTCGGAGCTGGCGGTCGCCGGGCGCTGCGAGAGCGCCCACCACCCCGCCGACAGGCTCACCGCCAGCGCAACGCCGGCGATGACCAGATGAGACGAGTTCTTGCGAGAATAAATGCGACGATCCAAAGAAATGAAATCGATTGGCGCACCGATCCCTTGCATCATCCGCCCCTACCTCCGAATTACTCTTCCGTCGCAAGGCTCTGAGCTTCGCTGACATTTGCGCGAAATCGCGACAAAGTTCGGCGAAAGCCAGAACTGCACGGAACGCCTTCACATATTCTCACCAGAACTAAACGGCCTTGCTTGGGCTGCTTTAGGGCGAATTCTTGTCCGCGCTTACGGTAAAGACGAATAGTTAAGGCTTTGAAAACGCCGGGTTTCGTGAAATGTCCCGCCACGGCGCGGCCAAGTTTGCCGCCGCTTTGGCGCCCAGATTGAGGCTCTGCCGCAGGCGCGTTTGATGACGCGCGGCGGCGAAACCTTCGCCGCTTCAAATTGTTCTATGAAGAGGAAACCGGAGGACCCTAGGGATGAGCAACGCAATCGAAGGCAAGGTCGTCGCCATTACGGGCGCATCGAGCGGCATCGGCGAAGCGACGGCGCGCGATCTCGCCGCGCGCGGGGCCGCCGTCGTCCTCGGCGCGCGAAGACTCGAGCGGCTCGAGGCGATCGCCGGCGAACTCACCGCCGCTGGCGGAAAGGCGGTCGCCATCGCCGTGGACGTGACGAAGAAAGCCGAGGTCGACGCTTTCGTCGCCGGCGCGGTTCAGGCCTTCGGCCGGCTGGACGTCCTCATCAACAACGCCGGGCTGATGGCGATCGCGCCGCTTTCGGAACGCCGCACGGATGAATGGGACCGGATGATCGACATCAACATCAAGGGCCTGCTCTATGGCGTCGCCGCCGCGCTGCCGGTGTTCGAGAAACAGGGCTCAGGCCATTTCATCAATATTTCCTCGGTCGCGGGCATAAAGGTGTTCAGCCCCGGCGGCACGGTCTATAGCGGGACGAAATTCGCGGTCGCGGCGATCTCGGAAGGGCTGCGCCATGAAGTCGGCGGCAAGATCCGCACGACCGTCATCATGCCGGGCGCGGTCGACACGGAATTGAAGACCGGGACGTCCGACGCGGCGAGCCGCAAATTCGTCGACGAATTTTATAAGCAGTCGATTCCGGCGGATTCAATCGCCCGCGCAATTCGCTATGCGATCGAGCAGCCGGCGGATGTGGACGTGAACCAGATTGTGGTGCGGCCGACCGTGCAGGAGTTTTGAGGGGCGCGCGCTGTCGGCGTCGACTGGCGGGTGGCGGTCTAAGGTCGGATCGAACGGGTGCTTATGACCCAATCCCGACATTCCTGGCATCGCCCTAGGATGCCTGTCTCGACCCGGTGCGGCCGCGCGGCAATGGGGCGCGAAATGACCGCAAGTTCTTACGTTGCGAACGCCCACCAAAGTTGAGGGCACGGGCCAAGTGACCGATAGGACGCGGCAATTGGCCAAAAGCGACGACCACTTCGAATGCGCCTGCCGAAATAGAGCCCGCCTATGAGCGGTTGCCGCTGTTATTGCGGCGGTCGCCGTTCTCTCCAGAAACAGCGGCGGCGAGCATCTTGTAGCTGTAACCGTCCGGTTCGCCGATCAGCGCGTCCAGCCCATGAACATTTTCGAGCTCGGCTTCGTACGAGGCCTCGGCGGCCGCCTTGCTAAACATGGTGATGTCGCTTTCGACGGACAGCGCGACGCGGCTAGGGGACGGTGCCGCTGCGGCGTATGCTTCGAAATATTTGCGGCCCGTCGGGTCAAGCTCGGGGATGCGTAGGCCGAGGCGACCGCACGCAGCCTGCGCGGCTGCGAACTCGCTTCGGCATGTCGTCGCCGCAAGTTCGCGAAAGGCGCTGCCGAGTCCGGCGAGGGCAAGCCTGACATTGTTCGGAAGGAAGGGCGCCCGCCGGTCGTCCGCGAGCGACCGCGCTACGAGCCATACGTCCAGCCCCAAATCGCCTGCTGCCCCGGCCGAAACGCCCCATTCATAGAGGACGTCGCGGCGTCCGGGGAAGCGGGGCGCATGTTCGCGCATTAGCGCCAACGCCTCGCCCGGCTGTTCGGTGGCTCGGAGAATGTGGCTGTAATCGGTGAGCCGCAAGGGGTCGTCGCGATCTACCTCAAATAATGCCTTCGAAATTGCGCGAGCGATTGACCATCGAACCGGACCAGCGTTCAGAAAGTGTCGTGCTAGGTCACGGTGCCAACTATTGATATCCTGGTTCCGTCCGCGATTTTTCAAGAATTCAGAAAGCGCAGACCGCGCAAGAAACGGATACCATCGATCAACTTCGTAACCGCTCTCGACTAGCCAGTCGCGTGCCGCCTCGGCGATCCGGCGATGGCGCGTCAGAACATAGGTCGTTCCGCCATCGACCATGGCCTCGCTGCGAAGAACGCGGAGTGGGCCGCAATCGAGCCGCAACTCGTCGCAACGCAGCGCAAAGGCCAAGACGGTGCGGGACAGATATAGCTGGTTCTCCGCGTGCATCGCCGCGATCATGGCATAGATATCAAGCAGCGTTTTGTCGCCGACGCCGGGGGCCGAAACCCAGGGCGCCATCAGACGGGAGACGCGTTGGCGAAGCTCCTCGCCTTCGCGTGTCATTAGCAGCGCGCCGAGCAGTGAACCTTCTTCATGTTTCCCCGCAAGCTCGCGCGCGTTGTCGAGAAGTATCTTCGCCGCGCCTTCAGAAGTGTGGTTTTGCAGCCTGCCCATGGCGCCTCCGCCCCAAGCCGCCCACCCCTCGGCGATGCGACGCGCGTCTTCTTCGTCGAGGCCCACCAAACGCACGCGCCGGAAGTCCGCCACTCTCTGCCACATCTGATCGTTCAGCCCGCGGAGAACCCAATCGGCCTCGCGTGCTGCCAGGACGAAGTGCACATCCGTACGCACGTTGAAGCTGTGCAGGGCGCTAGGCAAGCCTGCGGCGACGTTTTCGGCGTCGTCTATTGTTACAATCCAAGCATGGTCCGGCTTGGGCGGCATCAACTCCAGCCAGTTGCCGGGTAGTTCAGCGGTCGAGCTCTGGCGCCAAAGGCAGGTCCACGGCCGGACACCTCGTAGCAAACCCGCGGCGGTTTGCAGCAGCGCCGCCGACTTTCCTTCCCCACCGGCACCCGTCAGCAAACGCGCGACGGGCCGAGGAGCGGCGTGATGCGCCGCCTCGAAAGTGCGGACGAGACCGTCCACGATCTGCCGAGGACGAACGCCTGCGGCGGTAGCCGCCTCCCAGCGCGGAAAGCTACCGTTGAACCAATCGGCCATTTCCTCGGTTGTGAGACGCTCGGCGGTCATCCGCGCAAGCTCGGCGGCGTCTATGATCCGCCATCCTTCGGGTGCGGGGACAATCGGCTGCTCGCTGAATAGCGAAGCTGCGGGCGGATTTTCGGGCTTCGGGCCAGGCAACGGATAGGCGTATGCGTCCCGCTTCGCGATTCGAAGCCGGGATGGAGCGGCGTCAGTGTCGAAAACGTACTCTCTGTGATCGTCGTTCCAGCGCAGCGGCTCGATGACCAGCCGACCGGTGGCCAAATTCGCCTCGCCCCACATGACGCCGTTGCGCCAGATCGGACTATCGCCAGCCTGGAAGCCGGAAGGCGCCTGGATAGCCAACGCGGACTGCATCGCGTCGCCTGATTTCTGTGCGCCGGAGCGGTGCAGATGGCCGTGCAAGTAGATCGCATTCGCCTGCTCGAGCCGTGACCGGATACGCTCCCCGTCAGACCAATCCTTTTCGCCGGTCATCGCCGCCAATGGATGGTGGCCGATGACAATGATGAGACTCGGCGCCGTGTCCGAGGCCCTCTTAAGCGCTGCATCCACCATTGTTCGTCCGGCAGTAAGACGCCCCCAATCCTCGTCGTCATGACAAAGCCAAGCAGTGTTGATGCCCACGACGGCAACGCGTTTGCCGTTGATCTCGCGGGTGGCGCATGCCGCCCCCATCTCGGACGCCAGCCAGTCCTCGCCCCAAGCCCCAAGGGCGTGTTCGAGCGTCCGGTAGGCTTCGAATCGCGGAAGGATCATGTCGACGCGCTTTTGACGTCCGTCCTCATCGACTTGCTGGAACATGCGCTGCTGTTCGACATCCGTCATCCAGCTGCGTGGGTTGCCGGCGCGCTTTCGATCGACGTCATGATTGCCCGGAACGGTAAAAATCGGACAGTCCTTCGGGAGGGCGGCGCGCAAGGGATCTAGGAAGCGTTCGCGCAAGAGCCCGTATTCCGGGTTTGTCCCGGAAAACGCCAAATCGCCGGTGAAGAACACTATGTCCGGCTTCGCAGGTTGCTGCTTCACATTTCGGACGATGGCCTCGTACATGCCAACGCGGTGGAAACCTTCGCGCGAACATTCGTGCACGTCGGAAATATGCAGCCATCGAACCGACAAAAGGCGCCCCCTCACGTCAAGAGGCACGTAAAGTGCAATATTTTTGCGTGTGGCGGAAGCCACAGGACCCCTCTATTCCGTTCCCTTTCCTTGCTGTGCGACGTGGCGGCGCCCAGTTCCGGCCTGTTGGCCTCCGGCCGCTTCCCGCCTAACTGGTGACTTGCCGGCGACGTTGGCGGCAGTCCTCTGTCCGCCGAGGGCTGACATGACCCTTCCATGTTGGAGATGTCGCCGATCGGTCGACAGTTCCCGTTGGACTCCGGACCGATAGCGGTCATTGCGGAATCCTCTCGCGAACGTCCGATATCTGTTCGCAGATCAAGGTCAGCTTCTGGCGCTAAGCGGTCTCAACGGGGCCTTATAAAGCAGCCCTTCACTAACCGCGATCTTCCCGGCTACGGTGCGACCGTTGAAACCCGTGCTAAAAGTGGTCGCTACCGCGCAAACTCGGGCGCCAGAAGCGACATTCGATTTTCGTTATCGATGGGCCTTTTATTTGGGTGCGTCCTTGGCCAGCAACCCAAACGATCACAACGCGGAAGCGATTAGGCGGCGAAAGGCTAAACGAGAGCAGCATGCTCAGGTACGACACAAAAGCGTGGTGGAAGCTTATCTTCCAGTTTCACGAGGGAGACACTCTAAGGACTCTCTTACCAAACATATCCATCGTCGCGCTGTTTACGTTACTAGTAGTGTACTGCAACTCCGGAATAATGCCGGGGTATCTAAAATATACAGCGACAGTTCATAACCTCTTTGGGTTCGTTATCTCGCTTTTGCTAGTGTTCAGAACCAACACCGCTTATGATCGATGGTGGGAGGGTCGGCGGCTTTGGGGTTCTCTCGTCAACACATCTCGAAATATCGCACTAAAGTGTCATTCGTATTTGGACGCACAAGATCGCGTTAGAGCGACGATCGCTTTCGATATAGCGAATTTTGCTGACGTGCTCAAAGACCATCTGCGAGGTCAAGCAAGTGACATTCCGTACCCGGTGGACCATGCGCCGAGCCTCGCTGCAGAACAGCTATTCATGGACGTCGCAAATCTTAATCGACAGGGATTGATTAGCGAAGTTCAGTTTTTGACGCTGAATGGCGACCTGACGGCGCTTTCAGATATATGCGGGGCATGTGAGCGCATTAAAAAAACGCCAATACCCTTTTCCTATCATGTTTTCATAAAGAAGTTTGTCTTCTTTTACATTATCAGCATGCCATTCGTTTTTGCGCCAGAGTTTGGTTATTGGACAATTTTGGTCACGAGTTTCATGTTTTATGTTCTTGCAAGCCTTGAGACGTTAGCAGAAGAGATCGAGAATCCGTTTGGTATTGACACAAACGATCTACCGTTAGACGAGTTTAGCATCCTCATCAAAAAGAACGCCCATGAAATTCTGGTCAATTACCCGATTCACAAAAGCGCAGAGATGACGGCCACGACGTACTCATGAACGCGGCGACCCGGGTCCGAAAGCCGATGGTACAGCTGTGCGATGACCTTTTGTGTGTTGATGGATCTCGACGGGTCTGCTCTTGGCGCAACGAGGATATTCTCCCGCCTCGCCATCGGCGCAGCATGTCGTTGACCTGCGTTGGCCCCGCCAATAGCTTGCGCGCAACTCGTGCAGGATTTTCCCATGCTCCCCGTCTCCCCCCATCTCTCCCCCATCCGCTCCTTCCAGGGGCTCATCCTCACCCTCCAAAACTTCTGGGCGGCGCAGGGCTGCGTCATTCTGCAGCCCTATGACATGGAGATGGGCGCGGGCACCTTTCACCCCGCCACGACGCTGCGCGCGCTCGGGCCAAAGCCGTGGCGCGCGGCCTATGCGCAGCCCTGCCGGCGCCCCAAGGACGGGCGCTATGGCGAGAACCCCAATCGCCTGCAGCATTACTATCAGTTCCAGGTGATCCTCAAACCCTCGCCCCCCGATCTGCAGGAGCTGTATCTCGCGTCGCTCGCCGCGATAGGGATCGATCCGAAGCTCCATGACATCCGCTTCGTCGAGGACGATTGGGAAAGCCCGACGCTCGGCGCCTGGGGGCTCGGCTGGGAATGCTGGTGCGACGGCATGGAGGTCTCGCAGTTCACCTATTTCCAGCAGGTGGCGGGATTCGAATGCGCGCCGGTCGCCGGCGAACTCACCTATGGCTTGGAGCGTCTCGCCTGCTATCTGCAGGGCGTCGACAGCATCATGGAGCTGAATTTCAACGGCCGCGACGGCGACGAAAAAGTCACCTACGCCGACGTCTTCCTGCAGGCCGAGCAGGAATATTCGCGCCATAATTTCGAAGCCGCCGACACGGGCAAACTTTTTGAAGATTTCAAGGACGCCGAATCCGAATGCGAGCGCCTGCTGCATTTTGGCGCGGGCTCGGGCGACGAGATGCATCTCATGGCGCTGCCGGCCTATGACCAATGCATCAAGGCGAGCCACGCCTTCAATCTTCTCGACGCGCGCGGCGTGATCTCGGTTACCGAGCGGCAGAGCTATATTCTGCGCGTGCGCGAACTCGCCAAAGCCTGCGGCGCGGCCTGGCTGCGCACGGCGGGCGGCGGCGCGAACGGCTAGGGCGCTCGCGCTATTGCGAAAGCCTCAATCGGCGCCCACCTCGTAAGAGGTAACAGCGTTTGTCATGCGCGTTGGCGCACATCTTCCAAGATCGAAGCCATGCATAACAGTGCGTGAGACGGGCAACCGTCTTGCGCCGTTGGCGAGTAGCGGCGCGTGCGCGCCTGTCCTGTCTTTTGCCAGGAACCCAAGAGACATGGATGGGCGCGCGCTCCTTGACGCTGTGCCCGTTTCGTTCTAGTCATGTTCCGTGTTCATCCCTGATTAGCGGATCGTGCCATGTATCAGCCCCGTTATCCGTCTTTCAGCGTCTCTCGCAGCATCTCTCGCAGCGCCTCTAGCAGCGTCTTGGGGCAAACGCTTGAGGATTCCGCGCCGCGCGGCCAGGCGCTTCTATCGCTGGCCGAGACGGATTCGCTGCGCAGCCGGTTCTTTTCCTGGCGCGGCGCTTCCGGCCGCCGCTATGTGTGCTCGGTGTTTCAGTCGGGCGAGGACTCTTTCGTCGCCGACGTGACGAATGGCGTCGTCATCGGCGTCGCGCGGGAGGGCGCGGCGACGCGGCCGGTCTGCGTCTTTCTCGCGCAGGAACGCAGCTACGGCGACCGCCGCGGGCTGCGCGAGATCGCGCGGGAGCTCGGCGTCGCCGAATGGCATGTGCATTTTTGCGCCGACGCCGCGTCGTTGCGCGATCTTTCCGCGTCGCTGCTCAACTGATCAGGCGGACCGTCTGTAGCGTAAGCGTTGCGTCGCGAGTTTCGTGCGCGTTGCGTATGGCGTCGCGTCAAAGCGGCGTCGGCTCATCGCCGGCGCCGCCGGTCGCGGGCCCCGCTCGGCATGACTGATGATCGAGCCGGCGGACGACCTCGGCGAGCTCGGCGTCATGGATGTCGAGCCGCAGCAGATGTTCGTATGTGTTGCGCACATAGGCGGGATTGTCGCCATTGAGGCCGACGCCCTCGGCGATCAGGCGAATCATCTCGTCTTCCGGCAGCCGCCCGGCATATTGGATATGCGTGCGGTCGACGACATAGGCGAGGGCCTTGGCGCAGCCGCCGTCCACAAATCGCACGCCGAGCGTTTTCTCCAGATAGACCGAGGTGACGAGTTCGCGTTCGCGCAGATAGCGAATCGTTTTGTCGCGGTCGCGCGCTGCGATTTTGAAGGCGACGCCCTGGCAGGAGCCGCCGCGATCGAGCCCCAGCACCAGTCCCGGCCGCTGCGGCGTGCCGCGATGGACATGCGAGAAGATGCACAGCGCGCGGTGATAGCCGTGCACCCAGGCGAGCGCGCTGTCGATGAAGTCGAAGCCCGGCCGCCACATCAGCGACCCGTAGCCGAACACCCAGAAATCTTCGTCCCGCGGACTGGCTGAACCCATTCTTCGCCCTGGAGCCTCGCGATTTCGCTCAAAGATTCGCAGTGCTCGACTGAAGGTTCCTCATCCTGAGGAGCCTGCGCAGCAGGCATCTCGAAGGACGAGGGAACCTTCACGCACGCCTTTTAAGCTCTCCCTCGTGCTTCGAGACGCGCCTTCGATCTCGGGCCTGCCCGAGATCGACATTAAATCCGCGAGTCGGGTAAATCGCGACTTGCGGGCGCTCCTCAGCATGAGGGAGAGGATAGCTGTCCTTCACTAGACGCCCAGCGTCTCTATTCCTATTTTTTCCGCCGCAATCCTGCGATGCAATGAAAATCGTGATTCGGCGCCCCGCCGTGTGTCGGGGAAATGGCGCGACGCGTGAAACGAAGCGCCTACCCACAACATATCGCGTCGGTTTTCTTGCTTTCCCCTGTAGTTTGTGGCGGTCTTTAGGGCAATGAAATTCGAGCGCCTGCGCCTTCTGGGCTTCAAGAGCTTCTGCGAGCCGACCGATTTCCTCATCGAGCCGGGCTTGACCGGCGTCGTCGGCCCCAATGGCTGCGGCAAGTCGAATCTCGTCGAAGCCCTGCGCTGGGTGATGGGCGAAAACTCCTATAAAAACATGCGCGCGTCCGGCATGGACGACGTGATTTTCTCGGGCGGCGGCTCGCGCCCGGCGCGCAATCTCGCCGAAGTCGGGCTGGTGCTCGACAATTCGTCGCGCACCGCGCCGGCGGCCTTCAACGACGCGGACGCGATCGAGGTCACGCGCCGAATCGAGCGCGAGCAGGGCTCCACCTACCGAATCAACGGCCGCGAGGTGCGCGCCCGCGACGTGCAGCTTCTCTTCGCCGACGCCGCCACCGGCGCGCGATCGCCTTCGCTCGTGCGCCAGGGCCAGATCGGCGAGATCATTTCGGCGAAGCCGCAGGCGCGCCGCCGCATTCTTGAGGACGCCGCCGGCGTCGCCGGGCTGCATTCGCGCCGGCACGAGGCTGAGCTGCGCCTCAACGCCGCGTCGGAAAATCTCACGCGCCTCGAAGACGTGCTGAAGCAGGTCGACAGCCAGGCCGACAGCTTGAAGCGGCAGGCGCGCCAAGCCAACAAATACCGCGGGCTTGCGGCGCAAATCCGCAAGAATGAGGCGCTGGCGGCGCTTCTCGCCTATCAGCTCGCCGCACAGCAGCTGCAGGGCGCCGCCGAGAAGCTCGACGCCGGCCGGCGCAGCGTGCAGGAACGCACGCTGGAGCAGGCCGAGGCGGCGAAATTTCAGGCGGTCGCCGCGCATGAGCTGCCGCCGCTGCGCGAGAAGGAGGCCGAGGCCGGCGCGGCGCTGCATCGGCTCGTCGTCGCGCGTCAGGCGCTCGAGGCCGACGAGCAGCGCGCCAAGCAGCGAATCGCCGAGCTTCAGCGGCATATCGAACAGTTCGGCCGCGATCTCGAACGTGAACGCGCGCTGATCCAGGACGCGGCCGAGGTCGCGCAGCGGCTTGAGGACGAGCGCGGCGAGCTGCAAGGCGGCGACGCCCACGACGCCGGCCGCGAGACCGAGGCGCAAGCGCGGCTGATCGACATCGAAGCCGCGCTGGCGGCGACCGAGGCCGAGCTGGCGAGCGCGCAGGAGCAACTCGCCGGCGTCAACGCCAAGCGGGCGGCGCTCGAAGCGGCGCTCCGCGACGAAAATCAGCGGGTCGCGCGCTTCGAGGCGGAGCTGACCCGCATCGAGACGGAATTTGCGCTGATCGCCGGGCAGGGCGGCGGCGCCGACGAGGTCGAGCGTCTCGCCCAGGCCTTCGAACAGGCGGCGCAGGACGCGCGCGCCGCCGAAGAAGCGACGCAGGAGACCGAGGCCGCCACGCGGCGGGCGCGCGACGCCGAGGCCGCCGCCCGCACGCCGCTGGAGCCGGCGGCGCTGCGCGCCCAGCGGCTTGAGACCGAAATCCGCACGCTCGAACATCTGCTGCAAACCGGCTCCGGCGGCCTCTGGGCGCCGGTCGTCGAGAGCATGACCGTCGAGAAAGGCTATGAGACCGCGCTGGGCGCGGCGCTTGGCGACGATCTTGACGCCTCGGCCGATGATTCGGCGCCGGCGCATTGGTCGGTGACGCCCGGCGAGGGCGACCCGGCCCTGCCCAATGGCGTGCGCGCGCTCGCCGCGCTTGTCGATGCGCCGCCGGCGCTGCGCCGTCGCCTCGCGCAGATCGGCGTCGTGCTGCGCACAGAGGGCGAGAGCCTGCGCAAACTCTTGAAAACCGGCCAGCGGCTCGTCTCCAAGGAGGGCGATCTGTGGCGCTGGGACGGCTTCACCCAGGCCGCCGAGGCGCCGACCGCCGCCGCGCGCCGCCTCGCCGAGAAGAACCGGCTCGCCGATCTGCGCGTCGAAGCCGCCGCCGCGCGCGCCGCAGCCGATTCGCTGACGCAAGCGTTGAACGCCGCGCGCGAGGCCGCGCGAGCGGCCGCTCAGGCCGAAGCGGAGGCGCGCGACGCGCATCGCCGCGCCCGCGTCCGCCTGGAGGAAGCGCGCGAACGCCATTCGACGGCGGAGCGTCGCCAGGGGCAGATCGCCCAGCGCCTGTCGGCGCTGCAGGAAGCCAAGGCGCGGACGCTCGCCAATCGCGACGAGGCCGCGCAGAAGCGCGCAAGCGTGACGCAGGCGCTCGACCAGCTTGAGGAGCCGGCGTTCCTCGCCGGCGCTTTGGAGAATTTGCGTGGCCGCGCCACGGCCGAGCGCGCCCAGGCCGGCGAGGCGCGGGCCGCGGTCGCCTCCCTGCGCCACGAAAGAGCCGCGCGCGCGTCGCGGCTCGCGGCGATCGCGCGAGAAACTTCGTCATGGGCGGAGCGCCGCGATCGTGCGCAGGACCGCATCGGCGAACTCGAAGAGCGGCTGGCGACGGCGCAAGAGGAAAACGCGCGGTTAGACGACGCGCCCGACGCCTTCATCGGCCAGCGCCGCGCGCTGATGAATGCGCTCGAAGAGGCCGAGGCCGCCCGCCGCGACGCGTCCGACGCGCGCGCCAGCGCCGAAACGCGTCTCACTGAGGCCGACCGCGCCGCGCGCGCCGCGCTCGAGGCGATGAGCGCCGCGCGCGAAGAGATGGCGCGCAGCGAAGCGCAACTGGAGGCCGCGCGCCAGCGCGTCGCCGACGTCGAGCGCGCCATCGCGCATGATCTCGAATCGACGCCGCAGGCGCTCGCGCAACTCGCCGAGGTCAAAGACGGCGACGATCTGCCGGAGATCGCCGACATCGAACGGCGGCTGGAGAATTTGCGCGCCGACCGCGAACGGCTCGGCGCCGTCAATCTGCGCGCCGAGGACGAACTCACCGAGGTCGAGGCGCAGCGCGAAAAAATGATCGCCGAGCGCGACGATCTTTCGGAAGCGATCAAGAAATTGCGCGCCGCGATCGCCAGTCTCAACAAGGAGGGGCGCGAGCGCATGCTCGCCGCCTTCGACAAGGTCAACGCGCATTTCAAGGAGCTGTTCACGCTGCTGTTCGACGGCGGCGCGGCGGAATTGCAGCTCGTCGAAAGCGACGATCCGCTTGAGGCCGGCCTCGACATTCTCGCGCGACCGCCGGGCAAGAAGCCGACGACGATGACGCTGCTGTCGGGCGGCGAGCAGGCGCTGACCGCCATGTCGCTGATTTTTGCGGTGTTCCTGACCAATCCGTCGCCGATCTGCGTGCTCGACGAGGTCGACGCGCCGCTCGACGACAGCAATGTCGAGCGCTTCTGCGATCTCCTCGAGGAGATGCGCAAGAAGACCGACACGCGCTTCGTCACCATCACCCATAATCCGATCACCATGGCGCGCATGGACCGGCTGTTCGGCGTGACGCAGGCCGAGCGCGGCATCTCGCAGCTCGTCTCCGTCGATCTCGAGCAGGCGGAGAAATTCGCGCTGGCGAGTTAATGGATCGAGACCGTTCTTGAGCTGATTGGACCCCTAGGCGCCCTAAATGTCGCAGACGAGGACGCGCTTGGCCTCTGCTTGGGCGCGAACGCGTGAGGTCAATTTTCGGTTGATCTTGTCCGCAACGCCGTCATTCCCGGCAGGCCGCAGGCCTGACCCGGAATCCAGAGCCGATCCAGGAATGCTGGTTTTGCTTCTGGATTCCCGATCGCGCGCAAGACGCGCGTCGGGAATGACCTGCGAGCGGTTCGAACGAAAATCGTATGATCGGGCGAAGCTGATATGACCAGAAGCGAATTCGTTCTGCGTTCGGCGATTTTCATTGCGCTCGCCCTAACGCCGTTTCTCATCTGGCTGCTCTTCGACGTCATCGTGCTTGCGACAGGCGCGGTGCTCGTCGCAACGCTCATTCATCTCGTCGCGACGCCGTTTCTCAAGCTGCGCCTGCCGCGCGGCGTGGCGCTCACGCTCTCGGGCCTGCTGATCGCGTCGGTCATCGGCGGAACCTTCTATCTCTTCGGCCGGACAATGGCTTCGGAGTTTCATGAGGTGCTGCGCCGCGCCGAGGACACAGCGGACGCCATCTCGATCGAAATCAGCCGATCGGGACTCGCCGACTATCTGCCAAAATCGTTGAGCGAAGATTTTTCGCTGTCGGGTCTGCTCGGACGGTCGTTCACCATCAGCATCGAGGCCGTTCTGGGCGGACTCGTGGCTTTTTTCGCCGGAGTGTTCATCGCGAGCGAGCCGGCGCTCTACAGCGAAGGCTTCACATTGCTGTTTGCGCCGCGCTGGCGCAACAGAGCGCGCGAAACGCTCGGTCACGTCTCCACTGCGCTGCGCCGCTGGCTGCTCGGTCAGATGATTGAAATGGTCACGATGGGCGTCATGGCCGGCGTGGCGGTCTGGCTCATCGGCCTGCCGTCGCCCTTCGCGCTTGGCGCCATATCGGGGCTCTCGGAATTCATCCCCTATATCGGGCCGATTCTGGCGATCTTTCCTTCAGTGGCGGTCGCGGCGACGATCGGCCCCTATACGATGCTTTGGACGATCCTCGCCTATCTCGCCATTCATCAGCTCGACGGCAACATGATCATGCCGCTCATCCAGCGGCAATTGGTGCGTGTGCCGCCGGCGCTCATGCTCATTTCGATCGCGTTGTTCGGCACGCTGTTCGGATTGGGCGCGACGATCTTCGCCGCGCCGCTGACGGTCATCATCTATGTCGCGGTGATCAAGCTCTATGTGCGCGATACGCTGGGCGAGTCGACGACGCTGCCGGGAGAGAAAGCGCAAACACCCTCCCCTTGAGGGGGAGGGTGGGCGACACGACGAACGCCGTCGTCCTGTGAGCAATTTCGCCTTCGTGATCGCGGCCGCCAGCGCCTTCCTTCTTTGGCGACGGCGGGGCGGGGCGGATTATCCTGCGCTCGCGCTCAGCCCTCTGCGCGCGCATGGGACCGGCTGTTCGGGGTGACTCACGCCGCGCGCGCATGCCGCGCTAATTGGAGTCGCCGACTAAAGCATTGGACAGAGCCGCCAACAATTGCTGCTCCTGGTAAGGCTTATTGACCACGGGCATGGCTGCGAACCGGGCTGGAATGACCACATCGCTCTCGTAAGCGGTCGTGAAAACAAACGGCGTGCGCGCATCCATCAAGGCGTCGGCGATTGGCCAGGCCGGCTCGCCGTGGAGATCGATATCGAGCAAAGCGAGATCGAAACTCTCGACGTCGAGCGCGCGCAAAGACTCTCGAACCATTCCGAACGGTCCGACCGGGATCATTCCATGCGTACGAAGCAGGTCGCACACGTTCAGCGCCACAAGGCCGGAGTCCTCAATAACGAGCACGCGTGCGTTGTCGCACGCAATGAGGTTGTTGGGCGTAATGCGCACTTTCTTGCCGCTAGGCGCCTCATCTCGCCGCACGATCTGAGTGAGCGGCATTTTCAAACGACACTGCACGCCCTCCGGGTCGAATCTCAGGTTCACGTCGCCCTGTAGATCGAGCGCGATGGCTTTTCCCAGCAGCACGCGTCCAAAGCCCAATCTGGTTGGCGGCATAACGGGGGGGCCGCCGCTCTCCTTCCATGTAATGACGAATACATCGGCCGGGCTGTTCTCTTCGATGTCCCAGTCGATGCTGACGAGACCGCCCGGGATTGAAAGAGATCCGTGCTTCTGCGCATTCGTAGCGAGTTCGTGAATGGCGAGACTGACGGCGAGCGCGGCCTTTGGTTTGAGCACAAACGGGTGGCCTGCGACCTGGCAACAATCCGCAGGAAGCGTATCGAGCTCCGATTCGATCAATGCGCTGATGGACACTCCTTCCCACCTGCTCTCGGTCAAGAGCGTCTGCATCCGCGCCATGGAGAACAGGCGGTTTTGCAAATCCTCCTGAAACTGCTCGAGCGAGATCGCCGAACGTGAGGTGAAGCGAACGAGCGACTGAATGATGGCGATCGTGTTTTTCACCCGATGGTCGAGTTCGGCCATGAGCATGTCTTGGTGGGCTTTTGCTTCATGACGTGCGCGCAACGTGTCATCAAGCGTGCGAAGTATGACCTCCATGATGGACGTGCGGAGCGATTTGGCTGATTCCACCTCTCTGCCGGTCCACGGCTCCGACTTAAGGCGCACCATTTGTTCCCAGGCCGTGAAGGAGGCGCGGGGCGACAGCGTCTCGCCGTCGGACGAGGGCTGAACGGGCTTTTCCGGGTTTCCAGCCCATTTCACGATTTCCGTGACTTCCGGTCTGAACCAAATCACGTAATCTCTGGGCGTCCGCGAAACGGATATCGCCAGCACGCCGGAGCCGACCTGACGAAAGTCTTCTGCTGGCGCAAACAGCGCAGCGAGAGATTCGCTGACAAAAACGCCATCTTGCCCATTGGCGTCGAGCCAATGGATCAGCGAAATAATCTGCTTTTCAGAAGGCACGTCGCCGAGGCTCGACAATTTTCCATCGACAAAGACCGCGCAACCCTTCGCGGGGATGAGATCCAACAGATTCGGCCGATTGGAAATCAGCGCGTCGTTGAAGCCTTCTCGCGCCATAGAGGTGACAATCGCGCGCTCGATCTCTCCGGCTTTCACGCGCTCTCGCGCCAGCTCTGATGCGATCTTCTCCTGAAGCTGAAGGGAAGCGATTTGCGAAAACAATTCGCAGGCAGCGCGCAATCGTGTGTCCAGAAAATGCGGGGAATAGTGATGGCAGGCGATCAGGCCCCATAACTCGCCCTCGATCACTATGGACATCGACATGGAAGCCTGCACGCCCATGTTCTTCAAATACTGGACATGGATGGGCGAAACGCTTCGCAGGACGCTGTGGCTCAAATCGAGCGGCCGGCCGGTTTTCGGGTTGTCCGCCGGGACAAGCGGCGCCGGCGTGTAAGCGACGTCGGGAATCAATCGCAACCAATTGGCGACATAGAGCCGTCGCGCCTGCTGCGGAACATCGGACTCCGGATATCGAAGCCCGAGAAACGAGTCGACGCCTTCGGCGCGGGACTCGGCAATAACGCTTCCCGACCCGTCTTGTAGAAATTTATAGACCATCACGCGGTCGAAGCCGGTGGCTTTGAAAACTTCTTTGGCGACGGACGCAAGGAATTGCGAAATCGTCTCCGTCGCGGCGCAATTGGCGACCATCCGCTGCACAAGCGCCAAAGGCTCGCGCTCGTACCCGGAGCGCTGCGGTTCAAGTTCGATGACGATCAATCCCTCGGAGATGTGCACGACTCCGTCGAGCGCCATTGGCGAGACGCCGATCGTTGTCTCGAACACCAGTAAAGGACGTGGAATGACGATCGCCTCGTCGATGAGACGGCAGAGTTTGGTCGCCGCAACCGAGCCGAGGCGGGCCTCCAAGCTCTGGCCCAGTAAGGGCTCAGGGGGCATGCCGAGAAGCGCCATCGTGTCGCCCGCGACCTGGACGACGGTCATCTGATCAGGGTCGAGCGCGAGCAAAACTCCATGCGGCTGGATCGCGCCGGATAGGTGGATGGGTTCTCTATCGCAAGCTGAAAGATCCATAGCCGTCCGCCCAATAAAATTGTGGCATAGGCCGCACTTTCATGAGGTCTTTGCGCGTGCAATGTAGCCGTTGGGGCGGATCCGGTCTACAACAATAAAGTGAACTCCCAAGAGTTTCTCGCCAAATCAGCTTTTGTGCGCTTCCTTTGCTTTCCGAAGCCGCAGACAGTCGTCGGCTGCGTGGCGGTGACCCAGTCCTCTACTCGCAATATTTTTCCTCCGGCTTTTCTCCGAAGTTGTCTTTCAGTCGTTGCAATTGGATTGGAAAGAACCGTTCATGGATTGGCGCGCGCCGGTGATGGATTATTGCGAAAGGCTGAGTTCGGCCTTCTGGGCGGAGCCAGCGAATGCGCTGAGCAATTTCGCTTTCGCGATCGCGGCCGCCAGCGCCTTTCTTCTTTGGCGACGCCGGGGCGGGGCGGATTATCCTGCGCTCGCGCTCATCATCGTCACGGCGTCGGTCGGCGTCGGGAGTTTCGTCTTCCATACGGTGGCGACGCGCGGCGCCATGCTGCTCGACGTCGTTCCGATCGCGCTCTTCATCTATGGCTATTTCCTGCTGGCGCTTCGCCGCTATTTTCGTCTGTCGCCCTTTTTAGCGACGGCGATCACGCTCGCCTTCGCGGCGCTCTCCTTCTTCGCGACGACAATTGACGCGCTGAACGGGTCGATCGGCTATCTGCCGGCGCTCGCCGCGCTAACAATCTTCGCCGCGCTGCTTTGGAGATCGAGAGGACAGCGCGGTACGGCCCGCGCGCTTGCCGCCGCCGCGCTCCTGTTCGCAATCTCGCTTGCCTTTCGAACGATCGACCGCGCGATCTGTCCCGCCGTTCCGCTCGGCGCGCATTTTTTGTGGCATATGCTGAACGCCTGCGTGTTGTGGCTGCTGCTGCGCGCGGCGATCATCGCCGGACCGCGTGGCGATCAGGCAAGTCCGATCCAGAACGCGAAAGAGCCGACGGCGGCGTGAGAGGCGGTCAGCGGCCAGACGTTGCGCGTGAAAAGATAAGCCGTGCTCCACGCGACTCCGGCCAGAAACGTGTTGGCGAGCAGGACGGGATCGCCATAGGCGCCGTGCATCAGCGAGAACACCGCCGAGGAAAACAGCACGTAATTGCGTCCGCTCATCTGCAGCCGATCGGCGATCAGCTTGGGGACCGAGCGGCAGACGACCTCCTGGCAGGGACTCGAAACCAGCACATAGAACGGCGCGAAGGCGACCCAATTCGGCTCCGGCGCCGAGTGGTTCAGGAACTGCGCCTCGATGACGATTGCCGCCAGAAGCAGGCAGGTCAGCGCGCCGCAGATGAGCCAGGCGCGACCGCCTCTTGGCGCGCCCAGACCGAGTTCAGCGAAGGAATATCCGCCGAGCACGCAGGCCGCGATGCAAAGACCGGAAACGACGAGCAGCGCCTCGAAGCGAAGGTGAAACGACAGCGCGCCGCCGGCGATCGCGAGGCTCGGCGCGAGCAGCAAGAGCAGGAAGCCGATCAGTGGCGCCAGGGATCGTATGGGAAGCGTCATAAAAGCGTAACAGACTTCCCTCTGTCACAGTTCCGTGCGTCCGAGCGCCGGCAAATTGCCGCGCCGCGGCGCCTCGTTGGAGAGCAGATGGGTCTGTTCCGATAAACAGGCTTTTGTTTCAATGAGTTATCTGGACGAGCCTCGCCTTGACTAAATGAAAGACCGGAAATATGTTGCGCGCGGCTCGAAAGGATTGGCCGCAAGCCGAGAATTTCGCGCCGTCTCCCGAACGGTTCGACTTTTCCGTCGCGCGGCGTCGCGCCATCGTTCAATTTTTGCGCATGGCGCAATCTGCGAGGCGAACAACGCCGATGAGCGACGAGAACGACGACGACGCGGAAGACGCGGAGCGCGCGGCGCTCAACGCGCGGCTTCAAAAGCTCAACGCGGCCTTGCGCAAGGTCGACGAAGAGCAGGCCGCCGCCGAAGCGGCGCCGCGGACGGAGCGCAAGGGCTTCACGCGCGCCATGCGCGTCGGCCTCAACGCGTTCTCCGAATTCGTCGGGGCGGTGTTGGTCAGCGCCGTCATCGGCTGGCAGGCGGATCAGTGGCTCGGCACGACGCCATGGCTTCTGATCGTGATGCTCGGACTGGGCGTCGCGGCGGGATTTTGGAATGTCTATCGCGTGGCGAAGCCGAAAGCGCCGGGCGAGGAGTAGAGCAGGTTCCGAAAAAGTCGACAGACTTTTTCGATGAGAACCTGCTCCAACGTTTTGATTTTGAGCGATTCCTATCGATCACATGTTGTGATCGGGAAGCGCTCTAGGGAACACGAAGGCGCGTCCTAGCGCCAAGCGGGGCCGGGCGGCGACGCCCGGAAAAAAGCGATGAATCCGGAAGAAGCAGCCGCAAAGTCCAATCCCATCGAGCAGTTCGAACTGCATCGCCTGTGGCCCTTCGAGATTAACGGCGTCGAGACGTCCTTCACCAACGCCTCGCTGTTCATGTTGCTCGCCGCGCTCGGCGTCGTCGCGCTGATGATCCTCGCGACCTCCAAGAAGGCGATCGTGCCGGGCCGCGTGCAGGCCATGGCCGAGATGCTCTATGAATTCGTCGCCGGCATGGTGCGTCAGACCGCCGGGACGGAAGGGATGAAGTTCTTTCCCTTCGTCTTCACGCTCTTCGCCTTCATTCTCATCGCCAATCTGATCGGGCTTGTGCCTTACACCTATTCGGTGACGAGCCAGATCGTCGTCACCTTCGCCTTCGCGATCGTGGTGATCTCGCTCGTGGTCGTTTACGGCCTCTATCGCCACGGCTTCGGCTTCCTCAACCTATTCGTGCCGCATGGCGTGCCGCTGCCCGTGCTCGTCGTGCTGGTGCCGATCGAGATCATCTCCTTCCTGTCGCGGCCGGTGTCGCTTTCCGTCCGTCTCTTCGCCAATATCCTCGCCGGCCACATCACCCTCGCCGTGTTCGGCGGCTTCGTGGTGATGCTGCTCGGAGCCGGCGCCTGGGCGGCGCTCGCGCCCGTGCCGATCCTGGCGATCGTCGCGCTCTATGCGCTCGAACTGCTCGTCGCCTGTCTGCAGGCGTTCGTCTTCAGCGTTCTCACATGCGTCTATCTGAACGACGCAATTCACCCGGGCCACTGATAAAAATCGAACAATAAACGTCGCCCCATTCAGCAGGAGAAAGATATGTCAGAAATGCAACTCGTCGGCGCCGGACTGGCGGCGATCGGCACCGGCGCTGCGGCGATCGGCGTCGGCATCATTTTCGGCAATTTCGTCAACGGCGCCCTGCGCAACCCGTCGGCGGCCGCCTCCCAGTTCACCAACGCCATCATCGGCGCGGCGCTTGCCGAAGGCCTGGGCATCTTCGCCTTTCTCATCGCAATCCTGCTGTTCCTGAAGCAGTGACGTTTCGCGCCCGGCCTTGCGGCCGGGCGCGCTTTCTCATGCGCCGCGCGGCCGCCGCGCGGCCTTTGTCGAGACTTGGATAGACTTGGATCATGTCCATGGCGATCATCTCTTCCGCTTTCGCCGCCGAGGGCGAGCAGACGACGCACGAGACCGTCGGCGCCGGCGAAGCGCATCATGAGGGCGTGTTTCCGCCCTTCCAGACCGAAAATTTCGCGCCGCAGATCTTCTGGCTCGTCGTCATTTTCGGATTGCTTTACGTGCTGATGTCGCGCATCGCGCTTCCGCGCGTCGGCGGCATCATCGAGAACCGGGGCGCCAAGATCGCTTCAGATCTCGGCGCCGCGCGCGAGATGCAGTCGAAGGCGCAGGCCGCCGCGGCAGCGAATGACGAAAACCTTCGTCGCCGCCGCGACGAGGCGCAAGGCATCGGCCGCGAGGCGCAGCACAAGATCGCCGCTGAGACCGCAAAGCAGCGCGAACTCGCCGAATCGCAGGCCGCGGAGAAGATCCGCGCCGCCGACGAGCGCATCGCGAGCGCAAAGACTCAGGCGCTGGCCAATGTCGAGCAGATCGCCGTCGACGCCGCCGCCTCCATCGTCGAGAAGCTCACCGGCGCCAAAATCGATCAGGCCGCGCTCGCCAAGCACGCGACAGCGTCGAACTGAGGAGAGGCTCAATGCATTTCGACGCGGAATTCTACGTCGCCGTCGGCTTCACGATCTTCCTTCTCGTGATGATTTGGGTCGGCGCGCACTCGAAGTTCGCCGCCTTCATCGATGCGCGCATTAACCGCATCAAGGGCGAACTCGCCGAAGCTGAACGCCTGCGCAACGAAGCGGAGGCGCTCCTTGCGTCCTTCGAACAGAAGCGGGCGGAAGCGGAAGCCGAAGCCAAGGCCATCGTCGCGCAGGCGAAGGAAGAGGCGGAATTGATCGCCGCCGAGGGGCGTCGTCGGCTCGGCGAATTCATGGACCGCAGCGTCAAGCAGGTCGAACAGAAGATCGCTCAGGCGGAGGCGCAGGCCTCGGCCGAAGTGCGCGCCGCCGCCGCGGACGCCGCGGTGAAGATCGCCGAGCGCGCGCTCGCCGCCGGCGCTGGCGCGGGCAAGGATTTCGTCGGCGACGGCATCAAGGAATTGAAGTCGCTCGCGCACTGAGGCAAATCAAAATGCTTGAGCAGGTTCTTATCGAAAAAGTCGGTCACTTTTTCGGAACCTGCTCTAGCCGCCCTTTCGCTTTTTCTCGGCCGCGGGCTTTTCTGCGCCCTGAAAGCCGACCAGAATTTCATAATCGTCCTGGGCGCGCGGGCTCATGAGCGGCACCGTGAACGGATCGGCGACGACCTGAAATTCGCCCCGCGTGCCGCCTTTTGGGATTGACGCGCTGACGCGATAGGTCTTCGAGGCGACGAGCGTATCGTCTTTCAGACGGCGAATCGCCACCCGCAGATTGGCGCCAAAGGCGCCGGGCTGACCGAGCGCGCCGAGCACGGCGGAGCCTTCAAGACCCACTCTGATCGTCAGACGATCGCCGTCGACCACGCATTCGCGCGCCGTCTCGCCAAGCGAAAGCTGATAGCGCACATTGGCGCTGTCGGCGTCCGGCGGCGAACGCAGCATGGCCGCGCCGCTTTCGACGAAGACTTCGGGACAATCAGGCGTGGCGCCGGGCGGCGCGGGCTGCCCCTCTTTCTGTTCGCCGCCGCCGAAGATGCTGGGCACGCGAAGCCGCGGCAGTTCGAAAGCCGCCGCCACAGGCGTAAGCGCAATGGACGCTGAAACAGCAATGGCCAGGCGGCTTTGCGCAGTTCTGGAGGGCTTGCCCAATGGGCGCTTCGAGCAAACGTTACGGCAGCTTTGCGAATCCATCCTTGAATCCCTGCAGAGTCAGCGGCAGTCCTATGCCTTCTTCCGGAACCTGGTGAATGATGAAGGTCGCGGTCTTGCCGCTCTTCAGCTGATCGATGAGCTTGTCGTCCATCATCACCTCGGCGACGCAGCCCGTCGGCAGACATTTGACGAAGCCGGCGCGGCCGACGTCGGTTTGGTCGATTTTCAAGCCGAGCCCGTTGGGCAGGAGCACGCCGAGCGGCGCGATCACGCGCAGCAGACGGCTCTTGCCGTCGCTTGTCTTCAAGACGATGACGACGAGGTTGACGTTGCTCTTATCCTCGGCGACCACGCTTTGGATCAGCGCGCATTGTTCCGCCGCCGCGCCTGCGGGCTTTTCGCAACGCATTTCCCAATCGCCGAATTTGGCCTTGGCGGGGCCGCCTTGCGCGTGGCTCGCGTCGGCGCTGAGTCCGAGCAATAGCAATGAGGCCGCCGCCGCGACCTGATGTCGCAACAGGCGACGCGTTTTCGCAGCGCGCAAGGGCTTCATGATGGCTCCTGGCTGACGGCGCCGTCGCCGTTCCATTCGTAACGCAGGGTAAAGGGGCCGATCGCCGCGGGTCGTCCAGCGCGACAGGTCGTTGCCTATCAAATGGACTTCAACTGTCAAGGTCGACGGCGTTCGCGCCGCATTGTTTGGCAAACGCTTTGACGCGACGATTTGTCTGTCGAATCTGGCATTGCAACAATTGCGCGAACCGACGGTTTGTGATTGAACCGGCCGACTACCGAGCGGGGCGGGCTTTGGGCGGGCTGCGCGCGGAAATCACAAAAAGAACAATGACTGTCTGGCGAAGGGTTCGAAAGGCGGCTTTAATGTTTAACGTCAATCGACGAATGCTCACACGTGGCGCATTGGCGGCCGCCGTGGCGATTCCCGCGACTTTGTTGGCCGGCTTCGCCCTCGCACAAGTTGAAGGGCAGCCCACCCCGGGCGGCCTCGGCCTGCCGAACATGGTGACGCCGGTCGGCTTGGGGACTCAGCAATTCTACAACATGGTGCTGATGCCGATCATTTCGTTCATCGCGCTCTTCGTTTTGGGCTTGCTGGTCTATGTGAGCTATCGCTTCAACGAGCAGAAGAACCCCATTCCCTCGAAGCTGACGCACAATACGCCGCTCGAAATCATCTGGACCTTGATTCCGGTTCTGATCCTTCTGTTCATCTCCGTTCCGTCGCTGCGACTGCTGGCGGAGCAAGTTGAGGTGCCTGAGGCTTCCGTCACGATTAAAGTGACCGGCAACCAGTGGTATTGGTCCTACAAATATCCCGAGGATCAGGGCGGCGGCTTTGGCTTCGATCAGATGCTGAAGCCCGAATCCGAACTCCAGCCCGGCGATCTTCGTCTGCTGTCCGTCGACAATGAGGCGGTTGTGCCGGTCAATGAGGTCATCGCCGTGCACATCACGTCGAACGACGTCATCCACGCGTTCGGCGTTCCGTCATTCGGCGTTCGCATGGACGCGATCCCCGGTCGTTTGAATCAGACATGGTTCAAGATCGAGAAGGAAGGCGTCTACTACGGCCAGTGCTTCTTCATCTGCGGCAAGGATCACGCCTATATGCCGATCGTGATCCGCGCGGTCAGCCGCGAGAAATACAATGAGTGGCTTGCCCAGGCGAAGCAGAAGTTCGCCAGCGCCGACTCGCGGGTGCGGGTCGCCGCCGAGAGCCACTGAATAGCCGCTGAAACGAGACGCAACGGAACACACTAGTTTTCTAAGGAACATGACGATGGCGAGTTCGACGATGGCCGGGGCGCATGATCATCCGAGGGGTTTGCGCCGCTTCCTCTTCTCCACCAACCACAAAGACATCGGCACGCTCTACATCATCCTCGGTTCGATTGGCGGCGTCATCGGCTTCCTGCTGTCGCTCGGCATGCGGCTCGAGCTGGCGTATCCCGGCGTGCAGATTTTTCCGGGTCTTGCGGAAGCGCTCCAGGGCGCCGATCCGTCGATGGCGCTGGACGCGGGCAAGAACCTCTACAACGTGTTCATCACGGTCCATGGCGTGCTCATGATCTTCTTCATGGCCATGCCGATCCTCATCGGCGGCTTCGGCAACTGGTTCGTGCCGATCATGATCGGCGCGCCGGACATGGCGTTCCCGCGCCTCAACAACATTTCATTCTGGCTGCTCTTCGCTTCGCTCGTGCTTGCCGTCATTTCGATGTTCGTCGAGGGCGCGCCGGGCATGAAGGGCTTTGGCGGCGGCTGGACCTTCTATCCGCCGCTGTCGTCGAACACCGGCTCGCCCGGCCCGGCGATGGATTTCGTGATCCTGGCGCTGCATCTTGCCGGCGCTTCGTCGATCCTTGGCGCGATCAACTTCATCACGACGATCTTCAACATGCGCGCGCCCGGCATGACGCTGCACAAGATGCCGCTGTTCGTATGGTCGATGCTCGTGACCGCCTTCCTGCTGCTGCTCGTGCTGCCGGTGCTTGCGGGCTGCGTGACGATGCTGCTCACCGACCGCAACTTCGGCACGATGTTCTATGATCCGGCGGGCGGCGGCGATCCGCTGCTGTTCCAGCATCTGCTGTGGTTCTTCGGCCATCCGGAAGTCTACATCGTCATTCTTCCCGGCTTCGGCATCATCAGCCAGATCGTGTCGACCTTCTCGAAAAAGCCGGTGTTCGGCTATCTCGGCATGGCCTATGCGATGGTCAGCATCGGCGTGCTCGGCAGCATCGTGTGGGCGCACCACATGTATACGGTCGGCATGTCGCTCAATGCGCAGCGCTACTTCACGCTGGCGACCATGGTGATCGCGGTGCCGACCGGCATCAAGATCTTCTCCTGGATCGCGACGATGTGGGGCGGGTCGATATCGTTCCGCGCGCCGATGGTCTGGGCGATCGGCTTCATCTTCGTGTTCACGATGGGCGGCATCACCGGCGTCGTGCTCGCCAACGCCAGCGCCGACAAGCAGTTCCACGAGGGCTACTATGTCGTCGCCCACTTCCACTACACGTTGTCGCTCGGCGCGGTCTTCGCGCTCTATGCGGGATTCTATTACTGGTTCCCCAAAATGACCGGCTACATGTATTCGGAGACTCTGGCCAAGGCGAACTTCTGGCTGCTGTTCATAGGCGTCAACATCGTCTTCTTCCCGCAGCACTTCCTCGGATTGGGCGGGATGCCGCGCCGCTACATCGACTATCCGGACGCTTACGCGCTGTGGAATCTGGTGTCGTCCTCCGGCATGATCTTCGTCACGCTCTCGCTGATCGTCTGGTTTTACGCGATCATTGACGCCTTCATGAAGAAGCGGCTGGCCGGCGCCAATCCCTGGGGCGTGGGCGCAACGACGCTGGAATGGACTCTGTCTTCGCCGCCGCCGTTCCATCAGTTCCAGGTTCTGCCGCGCATCACCGGGACGACGCGGTAACGAAACGACGCGACGGCGCGAGGGAACTCGCGCCGACGCTGCAAGCCGGCGCCGGCGAGCATGACGCGGCTCTCTGCGCCCGCCTCGGCGGCCAAGGTTTTGAGTGAAACGCCATGAGCGACGCATCCTATCTGCATGACGAACAGGCTCCGCGCATCTCGGTCGCGTCGCCGTCGGACTATTTCGCGCTTCTCAAGCCGCGCGTAATGTCGCTTGTGGTGTTCACAGCGCTCGCCGGCCTGTTGCTCGCGCCGACGCCGCCGCATCCGCTGATCGGCTTTGCCTCGCTCCTGGCGATCGCCGGAGGCGCCGGCGCCTCCGGCGCGCTCAACATGTGGTACGACGCCGACGTCGACGCGTTGATGACGCGCACGCGCAAGCGCCCGATACCGGCCGGCCGGCTCGATCCCGAGGCGGCGCTTGGCTTTGGTCTCGTGCTGGCGACGCTATCGGTCTTTACGCTCGGCTATGTCGCGAACTGGTTCGCCGCCGCGCTGCTCGCCTTCACCATCTTCTTCTATGTCGTGATCTATACGATGTTGCTGAAGCGCTGGACGCCGATGAACATCGTCATCGGCGGCGCCGCCGGCGCGCTTCCGCCGATGGTCGGTTTTGCCGCCGCGACAGGCGAGATCAATCTTGCCAGCGTCGTGCTTTTTGCGATCATCTTCATGTGGACGCCGCCGCACTTCTGGTCGCTCGCCTTGCTGAGAAGCGAGGACTACGCCCGCGCCGGCGTGCCGATGCTGCCCAATGTCGCCGGCGAAGACCGCACGCGTCTCGAAATCCTGATCTATGCGGTGGCGCTCGCGCCGCTTGGCGTCGCGCCATGGCTGTTGGGCTTCGCTTCGCTCGCTTACGGCCTCGTCTCGATCGGCTGCGGGATCGCGCTCGTCGCTGTCGCGGCGCTGGTCTTCAGGCGGCGCGAAGGCGATGCGGCGCGTCTGGCCGCCCGCCGGATGTTTTTGTTCTCCATCCTCTATCTATTCCTGCTGTTCCTGGTCCTCGTCGTCGAGCAGACCGCGCATATTTTCGCGCTGATCTAGGCGGCCAAGCGAATGGTGAACGAAATGGTCGATGCAGGAGACAAGATGAAAGAGCGCGCCAGTCTATTCGAGCGGCCGGGGGTCGTGCTGACCGAAGAGCAGGCGCGTAGCCGTCGCGCGCGCAACGTCGCGATCGGCGTCACGATCGCGCTGCTCGCCGTGCTGTTCTACGCCGTCACGCTGGTGAAGTTTGGCGCGGCCATCGTCAACCGGACGATCTGATGATGAACGCGCCGGCGCCTCGTTCACGCAAACGCCCGCAGATGATCGCGGCGGCGCTGGTCGTGGGCACGGCGGCGATGCTCGGCCTGTCTTTCGCTTCGGCTCCGCTTTACCGCGCCTTTTGCGCGGCGACCGGCTTTGGCGGCACGCCGAGGACCGATCTCGCCGGCGCGCCGTCCCCGGGCGAACGCGTGCTCACCGTGCGCTTCGACGCCAACGTCGCCCGCGATCTTCCTTGGCGCTTCGAGCCCGAGGTCGCCAAGATCTCCTTGCGCACCGGCGAGACGAAGACCGTCTATTACAAGGTCGCCAATCTTTCTGATCGCGAGACCAGCGGCCAGGCGGCCTACAATGTCACGCCCGGCCAGGCCGGCGCCTTCTTCGTCAAGGTCGCCTGCTTCTGCTTCGAGGAGAAGCGGCTCGGACCGCACGAGGCCGAGGAATGGCCGGTGGTTTTCTATCTCGATCCCGCTCTCGAGCGTGAAGAAGGCATGCGCGGCGTTCGCGAGATCACGCTTTCCTACACGTTCTTCGCCATTAAGGATTCCGCTGCGGCGAAGACCAGCGAGACGGCGATCGCAAAGCCGAAGGGTTGACGGCGCCGCGCGACTTGACCGCGCGGCAAACTAGGGGACTGGCCGGTACCGCCGGCCGATGACAAGGAAGAGCAAGATGGCGGACGGACACGCGAAACCCGAACACGACTATCATCTGGTCGATCCGAGTCCGTGGCCGATTGTGGGCGCGTTCGCCGCGCTCATCACGGCGATCGGCGCGGTCATGTGGATGGCGCAGCACAAAGGCGCGCCGATCGGCGGCATGACCTTCGGCGGCACCATGTTCTTTGTCGGCCTGGGCGGCATTCTGCTGGTGATGTACGCGTGGTGGAGCGACATCATTCACGAAGCGAGCGTCGGCGGATTCCACTCGCCGGTCGTGCGGCTGCATCATCGCTACGGCATGATCCTGTTCATCTTCTCGGAGGTGATGTTCTTCGTCGCCTGGTTCTGGGCGTTCTTCAATTCGGCGCTTTTCCCGGCCGATGCGGCGCAGGTCCTGCGCACCGAATTGTTCCAGGGCATCTGGCCGCCCAAGGGCGTCGAAGTGCTGAGCCCCTGGAAACTGCCGCTCCTCAATACGCTCATTCTGCTCAGCTCCGGCGCGACTCTGACCTGGGCCCATCATGGCCTTCTGGAAAACAATCGCGGGGTGTTGAAGAAGGGCTTGATCGCGACGATCGCGCTCGGCCTGCTGTTCACCGCGATTCAGGCCTATGAATATCTCCACGCGCCTTTCGCCTTCGCTTTCGACCCGGCGAAGCCGGCGGCGACGAATTACGGCTCGACTTTTTTCATGGCGACCGGATTTCACGGTTTCCACGTGATCGTCGGCACGATCTTCCTCATCGTGTGCCTGCTGCGCGTCTTCAAGGGCGCCTTCACGCCGGACCAGCATTTGGGCTTCGAATTCGCCGCCTGGTACTGGCACTTCGTCGACGTCGTCTGGTTGTTTCTGTTCGCCAGCATTTACGTGTGGGGGAACTGGGGCGGGACCATGGAATAGGCGCGCCTGCGCTAATTTGAACATTGGACGGTCACGGGCGCGCCCGTGACCGTTTTCGTTGGAGGACCAACATGTCACAAGAGCACGTCTATCCGCCCGTTTCGCTCTATGTCGACGGAATCCTCGGCAGATGTCCGCGCTGCGGCAAGGGCCACATGATCCGCGGCCTGCTGACCGTCGCGCCGGCCTGCGAGGTTTGCGGGCTCGATTTCTCCTTTGCCGACGCGGGCGACGGTCCGGCGATCATGGTCATGACCGTCGTCGGCTTCGTCGCGATCGCGGTGCTGTGGTATGTCGAGGTGACATATCAGCCGTCCTATTGGGTGCATGCCGCGATCCTCGTGCCCCTGTCGGCCATTCTCTGCGTCGGGCTGCTTCGGCCGATGAAGGGCCTGCTGATCGCTCTGCAATATTTCAACAAGGCTGAAGAAAGCCGCCATCAGTCGTGAGCGCCGCCGTCCGCGCGCTTCTGGGGCCGGCGGTTGTGACGACGCTGCTCTTTGCGCTGCTGGTCAGTTTGGGGTTTTGGCAGGTGCGGCGGCTCGGCGAGAAAGAGGCGCTGATCGCGCGCGTCGAACAGCGCTCCACACAGTCGCCGCAGCCGCAGCCGCCGCCTGACCGATGGGCGAGCCTTCGCGCTGAAGATTACGACTTCATGCATGTGCGCGCGACGGGTCGTTTTATCCGCGGCCGTGACGCGCTGGTCTTTGCCGCGCCGCCGGAGGGCGCGAGCCGAGAGCCGGGCTATTGGCTGGTCACGCCTTTCGCGCTGACGGGCGGCGGCCTCGTGCTCGTCGATCGGGGATTCCTCCCCGCCTCAAAAGCCGTCGACGCCGCCATACGCGCCGCCCCTCCCGGCGAAGTGACGCTCGTCGGATTGCTGCGCGCGCCGGAGCGCCGCAACCCCTTCACGCCCGCCGACCAGCCCGAAAAGGGCGTCTTCTATGCGCGCGATCCCGCGGCGATCGCCGGCGCTCTCGGCTTAGCCGACGCCGCGCCTTTCGCGCTCGTCCTCGACGCGGTTCCTGCGGCGGGGCCGGATTGGCCGCGCCCGATAGGGGGCGTTCCATCGATCGTCAATAATCATTTCTCCTACGCCGTGACCTGGTTCAGTTTGTCGCTCGCGCTGCTCGTCGTTTTTGGGATTTACGCACGCGGCGTTCTCGCGCATGAGCGCATCTAGCGACCTCGGGCTTGCAGCGCTGTCGAATATGCTATGAAAAGCGCAGTGACACGCGCGCGCGCGGCGCGCGCTCTTCCATCCATGGATCGACGGTTGCGCTATCTCTCAACCCGCGGCGAGGCCGCGCAGCTTGGCTTTGACGACGTGCTGCTTGCCGGTCTCGCGACCGACGGCGGGCTCTACACGCCGCTCGCCTATCCGCGTCTCGCCCCTTCCGAGATCGCCGGGCTCGCGGGCCGGCCCTATGCCGAAGCGACGGCGAAAGTGATCGCGCCTTATCTCAGCGAGACGTTTTCGCGTGAGGTTTTGCGGGCGCAGACAGAGAGCGCCTATAGCGGGTTTCGTCATCGCGCGATCGCGCCGCTGACGCAGATCGCCGACAATCTCTTCGTTCTCGAACTTTTTCACGGGCCGACGCTCGCCTTCAAGGATCTGGCGATGCAGCTCCTCGGGCGCATGATGAATCATGTGCTCGAAGAGCGAAATCTGCGCGCCACCATCGTCGGCGCGACGTCCGGCGATACGGGCGCCGCGGCGATCGAGGCGTTCAAGGGTCTGGACCGCGTCGACGTTTTCATTCTGTTTCCGCACGGCCGGGTTTCCGACGTGCAGCGCAAGCAAATGACCACGGTCGACGACGCCAATGTTCATACGATCGCCCTGCAGGGTTCGTTCGACGACGCGCAAGCGATATTGAAACGGCTGTTTCGCGCCGCCGACTTTCGCACGCGCGTCGGACTCGCCGGCGTCAATTCGATCAACTGGGCGCGCGTCGTCGCGCAGACCGTCTATTATTTCACGAGCGCCGTGGCGCTAGGCGCGCCGCATCGGCATATTTCCTTCGCCGTGCCGACAGGCAATTTCGGCGACGTGCTCGCCGGCTATGTCGCCAAGCGGATGGGTCTGCCGATCGAGAGACTGGTCGTCGCGACCAACGCCAACGACATTCTTGCGCGCGCGCTTGCAAGCGGGCGTTACGAGCCGCGGGGCGTCACGCCGACTCAGTCGCCGTCGATGGACATTCAGGTTTCATCCAATTTCGAACGCTTGTTATTCGACGCAAGCGGGCGGGATTCGGCGGTGGTCCGCGCCGCTTTCGCCTCGCTCGATCAATCCGGCGCCTTTGAGATTCCTGCTGCGGCGCTCGCCGCCATTCGGGCCGAATTCGATGCCGAGTCTGTCGGCGAAACCGAGACGACGGAGGAGATTCGCCGCACCTGGCGCGAGACCGGCTATGTGCTCGATCCGCATACGGCGACCGGCGTCACCGCGGCGCGCGCGCGGCTTGCGAAAGATCCGGCGACGCCCGTCATCGCGCTTTCGACGGCGCATCCGGCAAAGTTTCCAGACGCCATTGAACGCGCCATCGGACTGCGTCCGCAGCCGCCTGAAAATATTGCGGCCCGACTTGACGCGCCGGAACGATTCACGATTCTTGAAAATGATGGCGCGCGAGTCGCCGAATTTATTTCATCGCACGCGCGCGCGGCGAAGAACTGACAAGGTCTGGCAAGGAGAACGATGGCGATCTTCAGCGTAATCGGACGGCGCGACCTGCCGATTAGAGGCGACGGTCTCTATCTGCGCGCGTCCGAAATGCGCGATTATATGGAGTGGGCCGAACTGCGCGAAAAAAGCCGCTCCTTCCTGACGCCCTGGGAGCCGCTCTGGCCGATCGACGATCTCACACGGGCGAGCTTCCGCTATCGCGTGCGCCGCCACGCCGAGGAAATGGCGCGCGACGAGGCCTATTCCTTCTTCATCTTCCGTGAGGAGGACGACGCGCTGATGGGCGGCCTCTCCTTCGGTCATGTCCGGCGGGGCGTGTCGCAGGCGGCGACGCTCGGCTATTGGATGGGCGAACCCTATGCAGGCAAGGGCCACATGACCCGCGCCGCTCGCGCCGCTTGCGCCTATGCTTTCGAGAAGCGCGGCTTCCATCGCATCGAGGCGGCCTGCTTGCCGACGAACGAGCCTTCCAAGCGGCTGTTGGAGCGCGTCGGCTTCAAGCAAGAGGGCTATGCGCGCTCCTATCTCAACATCAACGGCCAGTGGCGCGACCATTTGCTTTATGCGCTGTTGGAAACTGATCCTCAGCCGATCAATCCGCCGTCGCCGGCGTAAGCGGTACACTCAAAGTAACGCGTGGGGCGATCGATGCGGGGCGCGCGGCGCGGGACGAGCTTCCCATGCAGCTTGAGCCGCGCCGTCTCTTCAAAATCAGATCGCCCTGCTGCTGACGCGGAGGGGATCGCTCACGCGAGCGCCGCTTTCTGCAGAGCGACGAGGTCCGCAACCCCTTGCTGGGCGAGCGCCAGCATGGCCGACAATTCATCTTGGGAAAACACCGCGACTTCGGCCGTCGCCTGAATTTCAACGAGGCCGCCCGAGCCGGTGAGAACGAAATTGGCGTCGGTCGCCGCGGTCGAATCCTCGGCGTAATCGAGGTCGATCACCGGGGTTGCGTTGAAGATGCCGCAGGACACCGCGGCGACATGATCGCGCAGCGGGCTTTCCTTGACGATGGAGCGCGAACGCATCCAATCAAGGCAATCATGCAGCGCCAGCCAGGCGCCGGTGATCGACGCCGTGCGCGTGCCGCCATCCGCCTGGATGACGTCGCAGTCGACGACGATCTGCCGCTCGCCAAGCGCTGGCAGATTGGTGACGGCGCGCAGCGAGCGGCCGATGAGACGCTGGATTTCCTGCGTGCGGCCCGAGAGCCTCCCGGCGGCGGCCTCGCGACGCGTGCGCGTGTGGGTGGCGCGCGGCAGCATGGAATATTCCGCCGTGACCCAGCCTCGGCCCTGGCCGCGCAGCCACGGCGGCGGCTTGTCCTCGAGCGACGCCGCGCAGAGCACCTGCGTATTGCCGAATTTTACGAGGCAGGAGCCCTCGGCGTAGCGGGCGACGCCTCGCTCGAAACTCACCTGGCGCATCTCGTCGGGCGCGCGTTTACTGGGGCGCATAATAGCTCCGTTGTCGTATGGGTTGCGCCTTCTATCGCGCTTTCGGCGAGCGTGAAAGCGCCGGGCGAGCGACGGCGTCTTGCGCTGGCGGCCGCATGGTGAAACCATGAGCTAACGGGGCCGGCCAAAACCAGGCTCCGACGATAAGGAGGGAGTGATGGGCCAGATGTTGTCCCAAGCGTCGTCCCAAGGAGCGCATTCTCACGAGGCGAGAGCCCAGGGCCCCCGGCTGATTGCGCTGGCGGGCCCTTTTCAATGCGGCAAGACCACACTTCTCGAGGCTATTCTGGCCCACGCCGGCGCGATTCCGCGGCAGGGCCCCGTCGCTGCAGGCGCCAGCGTCGGCGACTCCAGTCCGGAAGCCCGCGCCCATCAGATGAGCGTCGAATCCAATGTCGCGACGGTCGACTATATGGGCGACCGCTACACATTCGTCGATCTGCCGGGCTCCGTCGAATTCGCCCATGACTCGCGCAATATCCTGCCGGCGGTCGACGCCGCCGTCGTCGTCTGCGAGGCCGACCCCCGCAAGATACCGGCGCTGCAGCTAATTTTGCGCCAGCTCGAAGAGCTCGGCGTGCCGCATTTCATTTTCCTGAACAAGATCGACGCCGCGACGATCGATGTGCGCGAGGCGCTCAGCATTCTGCAGCAGGCTTCGCGCACGCCGCTGCTGCTGCGCCAGGTTCCGATCTGGAACAATGGCGTCGCGGTCGGCTTCATCGATCTTGCGCTGGAGCGCGCCTATGTCTATCGCGAACATGCGCCGTCGGAAGTCGTGGACATTTCCGGGGGCGACGTCGCGACCGAGAAGGAAGCCCGCTACTCGATGCTGGAGCGGCTCGCCGACTATGACGACGCGCTGATGGAGGAGCTGATTTCCGACATCGAGCCGCCGCGCGATCAGATTTTCGACGATCTCACCAAGGAGTTGCGCGCCGGACTGGTCGTGCCTTTGTTCATCGGCTCGGCCGAACGGGGCGCCGGGGTGACGCGGCTGTTGAAAGCGATGCGTCACGAGGCGCCGGGAATCGAAGCGACCCGCGTGCGGCTTGGCGTCGGCGAGAGCGGCCCCGCGCTGGCCCGCATCTTCCGCACGATCCACACGCCGCACGGCGGAAAGATATCGGTTGCGCGCGTGCTGCGCGGCGCCCTCGCGGACGGCCAGACCGTCGCTTCGCCGCAGGGGGAGGATCGCATTTCAGGCATGTCGCATTTGATGGGCGCGGCGACCAGCAAGACGACGGAGGCGAAGACCGGAGACGTCGTCGCTCTCGGGCGTCTCGACCATGCGCAGACCGGCGACACGATCGTCGCCGACGCGCGCGCTGGCGCGGCGGATTTGCAAAAGACGCGCGCGCAAGCTCCCGATCCGGTGCACGCCCTGGCGCTTAATGTGAAGGACCGCAAGGACGAGATGCGCCTCGCCGCGGCGATGACGAAGCTCATCGAAGAGGATCCTTCGCTTGTCTTTGTCCATGACCAGGAGCTGTCGCAGATCAAGCTCTTCGGCCAGGGAGAGATGCATTTGCGCGTCGCGCTCGAACGCCTCGCCTCGCGCTTCAACGTCGCGGTCGACTGCTCAAAGCCGACGGTCGCCTATCGCGAAACGATCCGCCATAAGGTCACCGTCCGCGGCCGCCACAAGAAGCAGTCGGGCGGACATGGCCAGTTCGGCGACGTGGTGATGGAGATCGCGCCACGCGGCCGCGGCGAAGGATTCGCCTTCAGCGAGCGCGTGCACGGCGGCTCCGTGCCCAGGCAATATTTCTCGTCCGTCGAGGCCGGCTGTCAGGACGCCTTGCTGCACGGCCCGTTAGGCTTTCCGGTGGTCGACGTCGAGGCGGTGCTGACCGACGGCTCGTATCATTCCGTCGATTCTTCCGACATGGCGTTCCGCACGGCGGCGCGCATCGGCATGAGCGAAGCTCTGGAAAAGGCTGAGCCGATCCTGCTGGAGCCGGTGCTCGCGGTCGACATTTTCGTGCCGAGCGACGCGATGTCGCGCGCCACCGGTATCGTCTCGGCGCGGCGCGGCCAGATCATGGGATTTGGCCCGCGCGAGGGTTGGGAAGGCTGGGACAAGCTCGAAACTCTGATTCCCGAGGCGGAGATGGACAATCTCATCGTCGAACTGCGCTCCGCGACCGCCGGCGCGGGCTTTTATCAAGCGCGCTTCGACCATCTCGCGGAAGTCGTCGGCAAGCAGGCGCGCGACATCGTCGCCGCGCATACGGCGAAGGCGAACGCGGGATAGTAGTCGGGTCAGCCTGGAAAGCAGCGCCCGAAGGCCAGCAGCAGGCGCGGATCGCCGCGCAGCCGGATCTTGCCGCTTAGCAGCGCCCAGACGAGGCTCGTCTCCTTGCGCACGAAGCGCAGCCAGGTTTCGGAGTCGGCGGTCACGAGCAGTCGCGAGTCGCCGACAAGCCCGTCGTCGACGCTGAGCGTTTTGTTGGCGATGACGATGGTGGCGCTGCGACGGTCCGCGCCGGTGAAGACGAAGTGGTAGACCGCGTCGAGACCGGTCGACTTGCCGCGCTGGAAGAATAGCCGCAAGCCGGAGAGGAAGCCCTCGATCGTCACGGGCCGTGGCGTCGAGCCCACGCGTTTCGGCGTCTTGGCAGGAAACCGGCGCCCCACATAAACTTCGGCGTCGGAGTCAGCCACGACGTAGACCGTCTCGGCTTTCTTCTGCAGCGGATCGACGATCTCCTGAAGATAGCGCTTCTTGTCCGCCTGATAGGCGCCGATCACATCCGCGCCCGCCGGGCAGACGGCCATGCAATAGGCCGCCTTGTAGTTCGGACCGAAGGCGAGGCTCTGCCACATTGAGACGGTCTCGGCGTCGCTGACCTTTGCGCGATAGGCGCGCGCGCTTTTTGCATCCGCGATCGTCTCCGCCCACTCGCCGAAACCGCCCATGAACTCGCGATAATTATGCGTGTAGCAGGCGCCGAAGTCGAAATGTCCGTCCGGCGCAATCGCGCCCGTCGGACAAGCGGCGACGCAGAGCTTGCACTCGAAGCATGGGTTGAAGTCGAGCGGCGTGGCGCGCGCCTCTAGCTCGATGTCGACGACGACCGTGCCAAGCAGAATGAAATTGCCGAACTTCGGATGGATGACATTGCGATGGACTCCCATGCGTCCGAGACCCGCGGCGACGGCGACGGGCTTGTGCGCGATGATCCACATCTTGCGCGGCCACCGTGACGCCTCCATCGGAAAGCCCATTGACGGATAGGCGGCGCGCACGCCGCGCGCTTCGAGGGAGTGGGCAATCGTGCGCGCGACTTCGTCGCAATCATCGGCTGCATGGTGGAATTCGAGATTGGCGACGGATCGCGCGGGACTGCGGATGTTCTCGCGGTTCATGCGGAGGACGAAGGAGATGAGCGTGCGCGCGAAGGGAAAGGCTGCGAGGATGTCGCCCCGCTGATCGTCAAGCGCCGGATCGTCGAGCGAGACAAACCCGACGTCGTCAGCGCCGGCCTCAAGAGCAATGTCGCGTAGGACGTTCGTATCGAGGTCTGCGGGGTCACGTGCGAAGGAGAGGCTGCGATCTACCATCATTGCATATACCCCTTTTAGCGCGGCGACAGTCTCGGCGCCGATCAGCTTAGACTGGCGAGGTCGCCTCCGTCAGGACGCGCAGTTCGGAGAGAAGCTTTTGCAGGCGTTCGGCGCCGAATTTCGACTCCACTGCATTCTGCGCCTCGCGCCAATGCGGCAGGGCGTTGGCGAGCGTCGCCTCGCCGAACGGCGTCAGCGCAATCTTGCGCGTGCGGCGGTCGTCGCCATGCTTCACCTTCACAAGACCACGCTTCTCCAAAACCGCTAGGTTTCGTGCGAGCGCGCTGCGATCAAGCGCGAAATATTCGGCCAGTTTGCTGACCGTCGCGCCTCCGGTGAGAGAGCAGGCGACGAGCAGCGAATATTGCGTCGGCTCCAGACCCGTGGTCGCCATAAACTGCCCGTAGAGCCGCGTGATGGCGCGGCTGGCGCGGCGGATATTTGCGGCCGCGCAGTTTTGCGCGCAGAGCTTGACGTCGGCTTGATCTAACGAAGTCATGATATGTGCATATGCCCGTTTATTCGCGCCGTCAAGTGCGGCCGGCGCTCGCTTGTGCGCGAGAGCACAGTAAACCAACGCACTTTGGATGAGGGTCGTGACTGCGTTTCTCATGATCAAAAGGGGAGTGATGAGATGCGAATGTTCATATTCCTGGTGGTCGCCGCTCTGGCCATGTCGTTCAGTCTCTATTCGAGCGCTGGCGGCTTAAAGGGCGCGTCGACCTCTGCGCCGCAGGCGCAGAGTCTCGACGCCAATCCGCTGCCGCGTTGCGCCAACAGCAAGCGGGTGCGACAGGCGGCGAACGTCGGATGCGTCATGAAGGGCAAGCGCCGCAGCGCGTGATAGGGGCGCTTGATCCGTCGACCGGCGGACATAGCTAGTGGCGCAACACCCCTTATGCGCGAGAAGAGGCTCAGCATGTCCATCCCCGGCGGCGCCGAGACGGCGGCGAAGACGATTGAACTGCGAATTACGCCGCGCGCGCGCGATCTCGGCGGCTTCAGCGTCAGGCGCGCCTTGCCCGACGACAGGCGCCAAATGGTCGGGCCGTTCATCTTTTGCGATCATTTCGGCCCGGTTCAATTCGCGCCGGGGCAGGGCATAGACGTGCGTCCGCATCCCCATATTGGCCTGGCGACCGTCACCTATCTTTTCGACGGGCGCATTCTGCATCGCGACAGTTTAGCCAACGTGCGGGAGATCGCGCCTGGCGCGATGAATTTGATGACTGCCGGGCGCGGCATCGTTCATTCCGAGCGCACGCCGCCGGGACCGCGCGCGGCGGGACAGCAGATGCTCGGCGTGCAAAGCTGGCTGGCCTTGCCGCTGGCGCATGAAGAAACCGCGCCGAGCTTCCAGCATTTTAGCGCGAACGTTCTTCCCATCGTTGAGGATGAAGGCGTGTTCGCGCGCGTCATTGCCGGCGCGGCGTTCGGGGCGAGGTCGCCGGTGGAGACGCTGTCGGATTGGTTCTATGTTGAGCTGCGCCTCTCGGCCGGCGCCTCGGCGCCGCTCGACGCCGATTATGAGCAGCGCGCGCTTTATCTCGTCGAGGGCGCCATCGAGATCGCCGGCGAACGTTTCGATGAGCCGCAGCTGCTGATCTTCAGCCCCGGCGCCGCGATCACGATCCGCGCGCTTTCCGATGCGCGGATGATGCTGCTTGGCGGCGCGCCGGTCGACGGACGCCGCTTCGTCTGGTGGAATCTCGTCTCTTCCAGCAAGGAGCGGATCGAACAGGCGAAGCGCGACTGGCGGGAAGGGAAGTTCCCTTCGGTGCCGGGCGACGCGGAGTTCATTCCGCTGCCGGAAGAGTAGCGGCGATCAGCCGCCGACCGTTCGGCGTGAGGCGGCATATAATGATGAGTTCCACAATACACTCCCAGCCAGATGAACAAATCATCAGACGCTTATGCCTAAAGCCCCTCAGCTTGATGGCCATTGGCTTTAGTTTCGGGAAGGCCGAGGCTATCCAGCGTGGCGCGAAGGCGCGGCGATGCGAAGTCGATGAAAGCTCTCAGTTTGGAGGAAACCAAGCGGCTCTGAGGATAGACAAGGTGAACTGGGACGGGCGGCGGCGTGAAATTGTCGAGAATAGACGCGAGTCGGCCGTCGCGAATCTGTTCGGCGACCATGTACGACAGCGCCACGGTGATCCCATCTCCCATTTCCGCCGCGGCGATGGATGCAGCCGCGTCATTGATCTCGAGCCGCGGAACAAAGGAAACGCTGTTGCCTTTTTTGCCGTCGAGAAAGCGCCACTCCCTGTTCGGCATAAGGCCAGTGAACGCAATCATCGAGTGGTGACGCAGATCGGCTGGAGTCTGCGGCACGCCGCGCCGCGCGAGATATTCCGGATTCGCGACCAATATCCTTCGAACGGTTCCGATCTTTTTCGCGACCAGATTTGAATCCGGCAAGGGACCAATGCGGACGGCGAGATCGATCGCTTCTTCCACGAGATTCGCGATGCGATCGAGCAACAGCACCGACACGGTTATTCGCGAATGTTGGCTAAGAAAGGCGCACACCACCGGCGCGAGGGCCGTCCGACCAAAAGTCACCGAGGCCGTGAGCGTAAGATGGCCGTTCGGAACCGCCGTTTCGCCGACGGCTTCGTGTTCGGCGTAATCGAGGTCGGTCAGGATACGCCGTGCGCTTTCCAGGAAGCGCTGACCGACATCCGTGATCGTTAGGCTGCGGGTCGTGCGGTTGAAGACACGGGCGCCGAGGCGGTCTTCGAGCGCGGAGATCGCCCGGGTCACTGCAGGAGGAGACAGGCGCAAGCGCATTCCCGCTTTCGCGAAGCTGCCGGCGTCGGCGACGGCGACAAACACCTCGAGTTCGTGAAGACGATCCATTTTATTCCTCTAATCGGAATAATGAATTCCATACGTCAGATATTCTTACAAGAAAAATAACCAACCATTGTCTGGAGGAGCGGCGCCGAGGCGCGCCGCGCCGTCAACGAAACAAGGATTGACCCTATGGCTCGAATTGCCGTCATCGACCCGAAATCCGCCACTGGCGAAGCCAAGAAATTGCTGGACGCCGTCCAGGCCAGCCTTGGCGCGGTCCCCAACTTCATCCGCGTTCTGGCCAATTCCCCGGCGGCGCTGAACGCGTTCCTCGGCATCCACGGGATCGCCGGCGCGGGTTATCTCGACCCGAAAACGCGGGAACGTATCGCGCTGGCCGTCGCCGAACAGAACGCCTGCCAGTACTGCGTCTCTGCGCACACGGCCATCGGCCGCAAGGCCGGCCTCGACAGTCAGGAGATGCTGGCGAACCGCACGGGCCGTTCGTCGGACGCCAAGGCGGAAGCCGCGCTCGCATTCGCCCGCGCGCTCGTCGAACATGCCGGACAGGTGAGCAAGGCCGAATTCGACGCCGTGCGCGCGGCCGGTCATTCGGATGGCGAGATCGTCGAGATCATCACGCATGTCGCGATGAACATCTTCACCAATTTGCTGGGCAAGGCGACCCAGATCGAGATCGACTTCCCGGAAATCGAGCTGAACAAAGCCGCCTGACTTACTCGGTTCCGGCGCGGCGGAGTCTGCGCCGGATTTCCTCAATCCAGACAGGAGAATCCAAATGGTCGAGGTGACTCAACCCGTCGGCGCTCGTCCGCCGCTGCCGCCGTTCACACGCGAAACCGCCGTACAGAAAGTCCGAATGGCCGAAGACGCCTGGAACACGCGCGACCCGGAGCGCGTGTCCCTCGCCTACACCGAGGACAGCCGCTGGCGCAATCGCGCGGAGTTCCCGGTGGGACGGGCGGAGATCGTGGCGTTCCTGAAGCGCAAATGGGCGCGCGAGCTCGAATATCGCTTGATCAAGGAACTTTGGGCGTTTGCCGAGAACCGGATCGCGGTGCGTTTCGTTTACGAGTCGTGTGATGACGGCGGCGACTGGTTCCGCAGCCATGGCAATGAGAATTGGGAGTTCGACGAGCGCGGTCTGATGCGACGGCGCTTCGCGAGCATCAACGATCAACCGATCCAGGAGAGCGAGCGGAAATTCCGTTGGCCGCAAGGCCCGCGGCCTGCAGATCATCCGGGTCTGTCCGATCTCGGCCTTTAAGGCGCGGGCGCAGGCCCGCAGGAGGACGCTATGCCGCATCGTTACGCCGAGATCGCCTTTACCCCGACGGTGAAGAAGGCGCAGGAGAAATTTGGCAGCCGCAGCGCATACGCGCGCATGGAAGGCGCGCCGGAGACCAGAAACCATCTGCTCGGCCAAGCGGAGGCTCAATTCATCGCCGCGCGAAATTCGTTCTACATGGCGACGATGGGCGAGACCGGCTGGCCTTACATCCAGCATCGCGGAGGTCCGACGGGATTCGTGCGCGTGCTGGACGAGACCACGATCGGCTTTGCGGATTTCCGCGGCAACCGGCAATACATCAGTCTCGGCAACCTCGCGAACGACGATCGCGTGTCGCTGTTCTTCATGGACTATCCAAACAAGACGCGGCTGAAGCTCTTCGGGCGCGCGAAGGTCGTCGGTCTCGACGATGACGCGACCTTGTCTCTGCTCGAACCCCCGGATTACCGCGCCCGAGTCGAACGCGGCTTCCTGATCAAGGTCGAGGGGTTCGACTGGAACTGTCCGCAACACATCGTCGAGCGCTACACGCTCGACGAAGTGCGCGCGATGACGGCGCCGCTCACAGCGCGGATCGCCGAACTCGAGCAGCAACTCGCCCAGGCGGCCGGCGCCGAACAATCGCGCGTTCAAATCATACGATGACAACGTCGACCATTGCTGCGACGCCTGTTGGTATCACGGCTCCACCACCACGGTCGCGCCCACGGCGACGCGGTCGTAAAGATCGACGACGTCCTCGTTCAGCATGCGGATGCAGCCGTAGGAGGCGGCCGAGCCGATCGACTTGCGCATCTTCTGCGTAGTGCCGTGGATCGCGACCTGACCCTCGCTGAGCGTCATGGCGCGGGCGCCCATCGGGTTATTCGACGCGCCGCCGGGAATCACCTCCGGCAGTTCCGGATGATCGTGTTTCACATCTTCCGGCGGCGTCCAGTCGGGCGCGACGAATTTGCCGTTGATCTGCACGACGCCGCTCCATTCCTTGCCCGCCTTCGGCACCGCGACTTTGTAGGCGATGGCGTCGTCCTGATCGACGATCAGATAGAGCTTGCGCTCGTGCTCACTGACGACGATGGAGCCGGGATCGAGCTCGGAGTGATAATGAACGAATTCGCGCGCGGCGGCGGCCTGCGGCGCCGAAGCGGCGACTCCGATGAGGGCGGCGGCGAAAACGAATTGGGTGATCTTGGAAGTGCGGCGGTTCATTGTCTTGCGCTCGATGTTCGATGTCTCGATGAGCGCGTTGTAGAAGAGGCGCCGCCCGCATTCCGTGCGGCGGCGCACGCGGGAAATTCCTTCAGCTGAGCGTCGAAGCGGAATCTTGCGCAGCGCCCTCAGGCCGCAAGCGTTCTTTCAACCATCTGAAACATGCAATTCCAAGAAAACCGACGATGATGAGCGTATGGGGCGCGGTGATTGAGAAGTGATACGCCAAGGCCGCGGAAATGGCGCGTTCCTTCTGGAGGCCGTAGCCGTTGACGAGATAGGCGACGATGCCGGCCTCGAACAGCCCCAGGCCGGCGGGGCTTGCGGGAACGGCGACCGCGAGCGCGCCGATCATCAATAATGTCATCGCGTGGATGAGGGTGAAATCGATTTCAGGCAGCAGCGTTCTGAAGGCGACGTAGACCAGGCAGACGTTTGTCGTCCATATCGAGGCCGTGAAGAACGCCGTTCTCACCGCGCGATGATTAGCGACCAATCCGCCTGCCTGTTTGAAAAATGCGTCGAGACGCAAGGCGTTCACGATGCGCCAATCCGGAAGGCGCCAGACGACGACTTTTCGCCGGAAGACGAACATGCCGCAAAAAACAATTGAAATGAACACGGCGGCTGCGGTCAACAGGCGCGGATCGATGATGCGCGAATCTGAGTTCGCAAGGATGAGTAATGACAAAAGGACGATCGCTGTAACGTCGTAGAGTTTTTCCAGCAGGACTGCGGCGCTGATGCCGCCGATCGCATAATTATAGTAGGAATGTCCAAAATAGATTTTCACGCCTTCGCCAGCCCTGAACGGAACTAAACTGTTGAAGGTGAATCCCATCGTGGCGATCAGAAAACCGGACGAGAGTCCGCCGCCAAGCAGCGTCGACAGGCGTGACCCATAGAACAGCAAGACGAACACATTCATCGTCATCGCCGTCAGAACCGCGCTTAAGGGGATCTGCTTCAGCTCCTGCGACAGATCGGCGAATTCGATGTTCTGATAGAGCCAGTAGGAGATGTAGGCAAAAAAAGCGGCGTTCAAAATCAGCGCGACATATCCGCCGCGCTGAGAGATGAATTTTATCGGACTGGACGCGTGCTGCGCCCCGGAGTTCGCGGGCAAAGGCTGAAGGCGGCGTGCGGGCGAGACAATCTCGCGCAATCGCAGCTCGGGCGCGAGACGCGTCGGTCGAAGTCGATCGTCCTCTACGCTCATGGCCATCTCGCTATGCGCGGAATAGCGCTCCGCTTTCGAGGCGGAAAAATGGCCGGCGCGGTAATCGCCGGCCACTCTCTATCGGAAACAGCGTCCGCTCAGTGCAGATACTGGCCGCCGTTGATCGTCAGCGTCGAGCCGGTGATGAAGCCGGCGTCATCGGCGGCGAGGAACACGACGGCGCGCGCGATTTCTTCCGGCTCGCCGAGGCGGCCGACGGCGATATAGGGGATGATGTGCTTGTCGAGCACGTCCTGCGGAACGGCCTTCACCATTTCGGTGGCGATATAGCCCGGCGCGATGGCGTTGACGGTGATGCCCTTAGACGCGCTCTCCTGCGCGAGCGCCTTCACGAAGCCGATGTCGCCGGCCTTGGAGGCGGAATAGTTGGTCTGGCCGGCCTGGCCCTTCTGGCCGTTGATCGACGAGATGACGATGATACGGCCGAAGCCGCGATCGCGCATGCCGTTGATGACCGGGCGCGTGACGTTGAACAGCGAGTTCAGATTGGTGTTGATCACCGCCTGCCACTGGGCAAGCTCCATCTTGTGGAACAGACGGTCCTTGGTGATGCCGGCGTTGTTGACGAGAATATCGACCGGGCCGATCTCTTTCTCGATCTGCGCGATTCCGGCGGCGCAGGCGTCGTAATCGGAAACGTCGAACTTGAAGACCGGAATGCCCGTCTCGGCCTTGAACTTATTGGCGGCTTCGTCATTGCCGGCGTAAGTCGCCGCGACAGTGTAGCCCGCCGCCTTCAGCGCCTTGGAAATCGCTTCGCCGATGCCGCGCGTGCCGCCTGTCACAACTGCAGTTCTTGCCATCTAAAGAGTCTCCTCCAGAATTGTTGATCGTTTGAAACGGCAGTCGGCGGTTGTGAGCATGCAGTCGGAGAGTATCGCAACCCGACTGCCTATTGCTTATTGCCGACTGCCCCGGATTACCGTTCGACCGTCAGCGCGATGCCCATGCCGCCGCCGATGCAGAGCGTCGCGAGGCCCTTCTTGGAGCCGCGACGCGCCATCTCGTGCAGGAGCGTGGTGAGCACGCGCGCGCCGGAGGCGCCGATCGGATGGCCGATGGCGATCGCGCCGCCGTTGACGTTCACGATCGCCGGATCCCAGCCCATGTCCTTGTTGACCGCGAGCGCCTGCGCCGCGAAGGCTTCGTTCGCCTCGATGAGATCGAGGTCGGCGACCTTCCAGCCGGCCTTCTCCAGCGCTTTGCGCGACGCGGGGATCGGCCCGGAGCCCATCAGCGACGGATCGACGCCGGCGGTCGCCCAGGAGGCGATGCGCGCCAGCGGCGTCAGGCCGCGCTTCTTGGCCTCTTCGGCGCTCATCACGATGAGCGCCGCGGCGCCGTCGTTGAGGCCTGAGGCGTTCGCCGCCGTCACCGTGCCGTCCTTGGCGAAGGCCGGGCGCAGCTTGCCGACGCCCTCCATGGTCACGCCATGCTTGATATATTCGTCGGCGTCGATAACGACGTCGCCCTTCTTGGTCGAGATCGTATAGGGGATGATCTCGTCCTTGAACTTGCCGGCCTTCTGCGCGGCCTCGGCCTTGTTCTGCGACTTGACGGCGAATTCGTCCTGCTGCTCGCGGGTGATCTGCCACTGCCGGGCGACGTTCTCGGCGGTGACGCCCATGTGATAATTGTTGAAGGCGTCGGTGAGCCCGTCGATGATCATGGTGTCGACGAATTTGACGTCGCCCATTTTCGTTCCGGTGCGCAGCTGCGACGCATGCGGCGCGAGCGACATCGACTCCTGACCGCCGGCGACGATGATGCTGGCGTCGCCCGCCTGAATCTGCTGGGCGGCGAGCGCCACGGCGCGCAGCCCGGAGCCGCAGACCTGATTGATCCCGAAGGCGGTGGCGCTGTCCGGAACGCCGGCCTTGATCGCCGCCTGACGCGCCGGATTCTGGCCCTGCGCGGAGTCGAGCACCTGCCCGAGAATGACTTCGTTCACCTCATTGGGCTGGACGTTGGCGCGCTCGAGAGCGGCCTTGATGGCGACGGCGCCGAGCTCGTGGGCCGGAACCGCTCCAAAGGCTCCGTTGAACGATCCGACGGCGGTGCGCGCCGCGGAAACGATCACGATATCGGTCATCTGTCGATCTCCTTGCAAAAATAGTCCAACCGCCCGACCGCCTTAGCCGGCCAGGGGGCGAAGTGTTGGTCCTTTCGCGCTTGCGGTGGGCAAGCGCGGCCCGTTTTGCACGGAATCGAGCGGTAGCGAAAGGCTTTCGGCATGAAAATATTGCCGCAGGCGCCAATTTGCGCGTATCGTCTAACGCTAGACGGCTGTTTTTAGGCGGGTGGCGGCCGTGGGGCGAGGGGAGCATGTCAGGCGTATGGCGACTGAGAAAAAACCCACAACGATCAAGAAATACGCCAATCGTCGGCTCTATGACACCGGAACGAGCACCTATGTGACGCTGGAGGACCTTGCCGGGATGGTGAAGCGCGGCGAGGATTTCGTCGTGTGCGATGCAAAAACCGGCGATGACATCACCCGCCCGGTTCTGGCCCAGATCATCTTCGAGCAGGAGGGCAAGGAAGGCCAGAGCCTGCTGCCGATCGCCTTCCTGCGCCAGCTCATCCGCTTCTACGGCGACTCGATGCAGATGCTGGTGCCAAGCTATCTCGAATTCTCGATCGACAAGCTGACGAAGGAACAGCAAAGATTCCGGGATCAATTCGCCTCGGCGCTCGGCGTCGGGGGGGCTCCGTTCGCCGAGCCAACGCGGGCGGCGTTCCAGTCGCTCGAAGAGCAGGCGCGCAAGAACATGGCCGTGTTCCGTCAGGCGCTGACCATGTTCAATCCCTTCGGCGTGCCGACGGAAGGCATGATGACCACGGCGCCCTCGCTCGACGAGCAGGAGAATGGCGGCGTTCGCAAGGAAGGCGGCGACGTCGCCGACCTGAAGCGCCAGCTCGACGAGCTGAACAAGCGGATCGATAATCTGTCGAAGGGGTAAGGCTGGTTAGCGTAAGGCTGAGTTTCACCTTCTCCCGCAAGCGGGAGAAGGTGTCGCGCGAAGGCGCGACGGATGAGGGCAACGGCGTTCAGGAAATTGCGACGCCCTCACCCGACCCGGCCAAAAGCCCGTCGTTAGCGACGGGCGTCTTTACAGACGCCCTTTGGCCGGGCCAACCTCTCCCGCTTGCGGGAGAGGGGAGTCGCTGCGGATTTACGTATTAAACCTGAAATGCATGACGTCGCCGTCGGCGACGACATATTCCTTGCCTTCCAGCCTTAAGCGCCCCGCGTCGCGCGCCCCCGCCTCGCCCTTGTTTGAAATGTAATCGCCATAAGCGATCGTTTCGGCGCGGATGAAGCCCTTCTCAAAATCGGTATGGATCACGCCTGCCGCCGCCGGCGCGCGCACGCCTTTCTCGATGGTCCAGGCGCGCGCCTCCTTCGGGCCGACGGTGAAATAAGTGATGAGATGCAGGAGGTCGTAGCCGGCGCGGATGACGCGATTAAGCCCGGGCTCGGTGAGGCCGACGGCTTCGAGATAGTCCTTCTGCTCGGCGGCGGGCAGCACGGCGATCTCGCTTTCGATCTTCGCCGAAACGACCACCGCGGCCGCGTCTTCCTCGGCGGCGCGCACAGCGACTTTCGCTGATTGGGCGTTGCCTTCGGACGCCGACGCCTCTTCGACGTTGCAGACGTAAAGCACGGGCTTCGACGAGAGCAGCCCGAGACCCGCGAAGGCGACGCGCTCCTCCGCGCTCACCTTGGCGAGACGGGCGGGCTTGCCCTCGCGCAGCAGGACAAGGCAGCGGTTCATCAGATCGGCGAGTTCCTTCGCCTCCTTGTCGCCGCCCTTGGCTTTTTTCTCCATGGCGACGACGCGCTTTTCGAGGCTATCGAGATCGGCGAGCATCAGCTCGGTCTCGATCGTCTCGATGTCGCGGATCGGATCGACGCCGCCTTCGACATGGGTCACGTCGCCGTCCTCGAAACAGCGCACGACATGAGCGATCGCGTCGCATTCGCGGATATTGGCCAGAAACTGGTTGCCGAGCCCTTCGCCCTTGGAGGCGCCGCGCACGAGCCCGGCGATGTCGACAAAGGTCAGGCGCGTCGGAATGATCTCTTTGGAGCCGGCGATCCTGGCCAGTTCCTCAAGCCTCGGGTCCGGAACGGCGACTTCGCCGACATTGGGCTCGATCGTGCAGAAAGGATAGTTCGCGGCCTGCGCCGCGGCGGTCTGCGTGAGGGCGTTGAAGAGGGTCGACTTGCCGACGTTGGGCAGGCCGACGATGCCACATTTGAACCCCATATCCGTCCCGGTTTTTCGATTGCGCGTTGCGGCGCGGTATGCGGGGCGGCGCGAGAAAAGGCAAGGGGGACGGGCGTCCCCCTCGTCTTCATGCTGCGCTCGCGCGCGGCCTTTGCGCTAGAGGCTCTTCAAATATTCGAGAAGCGCCTTCTTGTCGGGTTCCGAAAGCGAAGTCCCGAAGTCGTGGCCGCAGCGACTGTTGCCGGAAGCGTCGCGGTTTTTCGGATCGCAACTGGCTGTGGTGGCGTAGGTGTCGTCGAACTTCGTCTGTTCCTTGGCGAGGCCGACGTTTTCGATGTCATAGGCGGGGCCGACCTTGAAAGACGCCGGACGGTCGGCAGGCTTTTTCAGGAGATCGGCGAGGGTCGGCACCGATCCGTTGTGCAGATATGGCGCCGCCGCCCAGATGCCTTGCATGACCCGAGCCTCATATGCAGGCGGCGTCTTTTCCTCCGGCTTTTGATAGAGAGTGGCGAGGCTTTTCCCGATGACGCCGAGAAAGTCCTGCCGCAATGCCTGCGCGGTCACATCCGGTCTATCGGACTGATTTTTTAGGCACTCCTGCAGCAGGGGCTCATATAGTGTGATGTCTCTGAAATGTATGGGCGCGCGGAGGATCGATTGGACGACAGCCACGGTCAAAATGTTGATCTGGCTTTCACCCTCGCGCTTTAATCTCTGATTAAAGGGAGGTTTGGGGAGCAACTGGCCTTCAAGCACGCCGGTTTTGCCGACACGCTCGAGAACCCCATATTCCGCAACGTCAGTTCCGACGTCCTGTATCGGCGTTCTCCAGGTAAATTTCGCGCATAAACGCTTGGCGGCGTCCTTGGTGTTGATCTCGTGGCAATTCGCTCCGCATTCGCGGTCGTAAATTTTCTTTCCGGCGTCGGCGAGTCCCTTGTCGACGCCCCACTGCCATTTTGGCGGCTCAATTTGCCTTATGAGCGTTTCGAGACGCATGAGGCCCGGCATATTGAGTGAAGAGCCATTCAGATATTCGACCCCGTCCGGATACAAAATATCTTTACGGGGATGAAAGACGCCGAAGACGCCATAAACCTCGCCGACGTTGCGCGCGAGGCCGAGAATGTCGTTCCCGTTTTCCGCAAACCCCGGCCACTGGGTCATATCCTGGACCGGCGCGTTCCAAAGGAAGGGATAACGCACGGGCGCGTTGGCCTTCTTTATATTCTCCTTGATGATGTGATCGGGCGAGGTCCCGATGTCCAACCCCGAGACGCGGTTGAAGATCATCGACACGGCGTCGAGACGCCCGACGCCCCATCCTTCGGGCGGCAGGGATTCTTTCATCAGCGCATGATAGGGCTTGAACCAGTCCTCCACCTGCCTGTGGAGTAATTTGCGTTCCAACTCCGTCGCATGTTGGCCCAGCACTTGTTTGGCGAATTCGGCGAATGTCGGCGCGTCGTTGACAACTTTATCGACGGACGTGTCGATGTCCGCGAAGAAGTGCTGAATGTCGACGATCGCCGGACCTCCGTCGATTCGCCACGACACTCCGCCGACGTCGATCTGGCGCGTATGGCACGCGGCGCATGTCATGCTGAGCGTCTTGCTCTCGGGCGCGACAAGAAATCCAACCGGGAGGCCGGCGGCGCTGTCCGGATTCGGCAGATAGCCGTAGCGCGTCATCCCGTCGTCGAGAAAATGTGAGCCGTCGGGACGCTTCAACGCCTTGAACCAGTCGAGCGGCATGATTCGCGAGCCTTGGTCGAGACTGTAGAATTCCGTGCGCTCGGCGGGCGTCCAATGATCTCCCTGATTTGCGTAGTTCAGTTCGGCGGCTGACGAAGGATTTGCCGCGGCGAGTGCGAGCAGCGCAGCGGCGGCGATGTGCGCACGCAATGGCGTGCGCAGCGCTTTGTTTGCAATCATGGCTCCCCCAAAACAATAGAATATGCGATGAAATTAGAGCATAGGCGCGCGTGATTCACAACGGGCGGCGGCGCGCCGCCGCTACGCGCGACGTGCGCGCCGACACGGCATGAAAATGAAGAAAACTCCTTCCGTTTCTCGTCTTGGCTTCCTGATTGGGGCGCTGTTGTCGATGCTCGCGACAGGCGCGCCGCTTCGCGCTGAAACCGCGACGCCCGAACCGGCGGCTGCGTCCGCGCAGCCGGCGCCGACGCCCGTAGCGCCGGCGCCTGCGGCGCCGTCCGAACCAGCGCCCGTAACGTCTGCGCCCGTGACGTCTGCGCCGCCTGTCAGCGCCGCGCCCGCCGCGCCGCAAGCGACAACGCCAGCGCCCGTTCAGGCCGCCGTGAAAAAGCCAAAGCCGAAACCTGCGCCGCCGCGCGAGACGGCGCTTTCCGATGATCCGACGCCCGCATTGCAGCCTCAGACATTTTTCACCACCTCGAAAGCGGCGGATCGCTATCGGCAGATCGTCGATCGCGGCGGATGGCCGAGAGTGGGCGTTTCGCTTCGGCCTGGCGCGAAGGGAGCCGCGGTGTCGACGCTGCGCCGGCGCCTCGCCGCCGAAGACGACAGCCTCGTCGACACGGCCAAAGAGAAATGGGACGCCGATCTCACCGCGGCGGTGAAGCGCTTTCAGTTTCGCCTCGGGCTGAAACAGACGGGAGTCGTCGCCGGCGCGACGCTACGCGAACTCGACGTGCCGGCCGAGACCCGATTCCATCAGCTCGAGTCCACCGCACAACGGCTCACCGCGTTCGATTTCGCCTTTGGTCCGCGCTACATCGTCGTCAACATTCCGTCGACGGCGGTCGATGCGGTGGAAGACGATCGCGTCGTGCGCCGCTACGCCGCGATCGTCGGCGATCCCGAGCATCATTCGCCGGAGCTGCATGCGAAGGTCGTCGCGGTCAACATCAATCCGACCTGGACGGTTCCGGTCTCGATCATCAAGAACGAGATCGCGCCGAAGATGCTGAAGGACCCGACCTATCTGCAGCGCTCGCACATTCGCGTGCTGAACGGCCATGGCGAGGAGGTCGATCCGCGCTCGATCAACTGGGCGAGCGAGCGCGCCGCCCAATACACACTGCGGCAGGATTCCGGCGCGGACAATTCGCTGGGCTCGATCCGCATTTCAATGCCCAATTCCCATTCCGTCTACATGCATGACACGCCCTCGCGAAATCTCTTCGCCAATGATTATCGCTTCCTCTCGCATGGCTGCGTGCGCGTGCAGGGCGTCGTCGATCTCGCGGCCTGGCTGCTTGACGGCGAATCCGGTCCGCAGATGAGCAAGGATGACATCAACGCAAAAATCGCGTCGGGCGAACGCGAGGAGGTGCGGCTGACGCAGCATGTGCCGGTGGCGTGGGTCTATATGACCGGCTGGGCGTCGGCGGACGGCCTCGTGCATTTTCGCGACGACGTCTATCATCTCGACGAAATCAGCGGCATCGCCGAGCAATGAAGGCGTCGTCAAATTCCGTATGAGCCCTACAGCGTCACGCGGTAGCGAACGAAAGTGTCGGCTTCAACGAATGAATCATAGAGGCGCCGCGCGCGTTCATTGTCCGCTTGCGTATGCCAATAGAGGCGCGCCCATCCGCGCGCGCGTCCAAGATCGACGAGGTCTTGAACGAGCGCGCGTCCCACGCCCGCGCCTCGAATAGTTGGATCGACGAAAAGGTCTTCGAGGTAACACGAAGGGGAGGAGGTCCAACTGCTTTCATGCAGCACGGAGACGGAAAAGCCGGCGATGCATCCCTCCCTTTCAGCAATCCGGCCGATCATGGCCGAGGTTGGGTCGAGAAGGCGGCGCAAGGTCAATTCCGTCACGTCTATGGGCACAGCCGTTTCATAGAAATCATTATAGGCTGCCCAGAGTCTGCGCCACGCCGCGGCGTCCGGCTCGCAAATGTCCCGGATGAGCGTCATTCGTCTTGCGCTCTGGCGCTTTCGTGCCAACCGCGCAGCAGAACATAGGAGAGCGCCGCGAGCGCGCCGTAGATGGCTAAGCCGCTCAGTGAGATGAGCGCCAGCGCCGCGAACATGCGCGGGATGTCGAGACGGAAACCCGCTTCGACGATGCGATAGGCGAGGCCGGTTCCCTGACCCGACGCGCCCGCGGCGAGCTCCGCGACGATGGCGCCGATGAGCGCCAGTCCGCCGCCGATGCGCAGGCCAGCGAGGAATTGCGGCAGCGCCGACGGCAGGCGCAGATAAATCAGCTTCTGCCATGGCGAGGCGCGATAAAGGTCAAACAGGTCGCGCAAGCCGAAGTCGACGGAGGCGAGTCCGAGCGACGTGTTCGAAAGAATCGGAAAGAAGGCGACGAGAAAGGCGCAGACCAGCACCGCATTGCCGGGCTGCAAATAAACCAGCAGCAAAGGCGCGATAGCGATGATCGGCGTGACCTGCAAAGTGATGGCGAAGGGCAGCAGCGCGCGCTCCAGCCATTTCGACTGGGCGATGAGCAGGGCCAGCGCGACGCCGCAGACGGTGGCGATAACAAGCGCCTCGAAGGTGACGCCGAGCGTCACCATCAGCGACGAGAACAGGAGTTCACGGTCCTCGATCAGCTTGGTGAGGATGACGCTCGGCGCCGGGAGAATGTAGGGCGGAATGTTTTTCCAGCGCACGAGCGCTTCCCACAGCGCCAGCACCGCGAGAAGAACTGCGAGCGGCACGCCGATGTCGCGCCAGGCGATCGCGCTTGGTTTCTGGATCATGGCGTCGCCTCTTCGATTGAGACGCGAAGCGCCTGCGACGCCCGGCGACACACGTCGGCGAAAGTCCTGCTCGACCGATAGTCGTCGTCGCGTGGGATCGCCGGGTCGATCTCGATCTCGTCGATGAGTCTGCCGGCGCGCCGCGACATCACCACGATGCGCGTCGAGAGATAGGCGGCTTCAAAAACCGAATGGGTGACGAAGACGATCGTCGCGCCGAACCGGCGTTTGAGCGAGAGAAGATCGTCATTGAGTTTGAAGCGCGTCACCTCGTCGAGCGCGGCGAAAGGTTCGTCCATCATCATCAGCGTGGGCCGCGTCACCAGGGCGCGGGCGATGGCGCAGCGCATCCGCATCCCGCCGGAGAGTTCGCGCGGCAGCGCCCTCGAAAAGTTGAGGAGGCCGACATGCGCGAGCGCCTCTTCGATGCGCAGCGACGCCGCCTCGCGCGGAACGCCCTTAAGCCGCAGCGGCAGAAAGACATTGTCGAAGACGCTCGCCCAGGGCAGCAGCGTCGCATCCTGGAACACGACGCCGATATTGTCCTTCACTTGAGGCGCGCTCCAGTCGATCGCGCCGGCGGTCGGGCTCGCGAGCCCTGCGATGAGTCGCAGCACCGTCGACTTGCCGCAGCCCGAAGGCCCAAGCAGCGTCAGGACCTCGCCGTCGCGCACGTCGAGATCATAGTCGGCGAGGGCGACGAGCCCACTTGGGAAAGTCTTACCGACTGCGCGCAACGAAACGAGCGCGGGCGCCGCCATTTGCGTCTCCGCGATGTCACGCGCGCTCATGTCGGGTCCCGGGCGTCATTTCGGCCGCAGCTCCATGCCGACCTTCCTGCCGATAAAACGCAGCGTGTAGCCGCGCGTGTAATCAACGTCGGCGGGAACCACGCCGGCCTTCGCTATTTTATCGAAAAAGCTCTTCATCCGCGCGTCGGTGATGACGCCGACGCCATAGGTCAGCGCGTCGCCGGAATCGACAATGCCGCGCTCCTTCATTTTGGCGAGGGAATAGGCGATCTGGCCGTCGGTCATCTCCGGATTGTCGCGCTTGATCATCGCATTGGCTTGAGCGTTGTCGCCGTACAGATAATTGTACCAGCCGACAATCGAAGCGTCGACGAAGCGCTGCACGAGGTCGGGAGTCTTGGCGATCGTGTCGGCGCGCGACTCGATCGTGGTCGAATAGCCGTCATAGCCGTAGTCGTGCAAAAGAAAGACGTTGGGCGTGAACCCGCCCGCGCGCTCGATCGCGTAGGGCTCCGAGGTGAGAATTCCCTCCTGAATCGACGTCTTGTCGGCAAGGAACGGCGCCGAATTGAAATTATAAGGCTTGGCGTTTTGGTCCTTGAACCCATAGGCCTGCTTCAGCCATTGCCAGACGGAAGCGCGCATGTCGCTGGCGATGAAAGCCGTCGCCTTCGGCAGATCTTCGAAACGATCGAGGCCGACGCCAGGATGCGACATGAAAATCACCGGATCGACCTGAAACATGCTCGCGACGGTGACGACCGGCACGTTCTGCTGCACCGATTCAAACATCTGAATGGTGTTTGCGCCCATCGCGAAGTCGACCCGGCCCGCGGCGAGCAGCAGCCGCGCGTTGAGCTGCGGGCCGCCTTGCAAAAGGGTCACGTCGAGTCCGTAGCGCGCATAAGTGCCGTCGGCGACGGCCTGATAGAAGCCGCCGTGCTCGGCCTGCGCCCGCCAATTGGTGGCGAAACGCACCTTGTCGAGCGCGAGGGCCGGCGCCGCGATGAGGAGAGCGATGAGCAAGGCGAAAAGGCGCATGGTGCGGCTCCGGCGGGTTGCTTGAGTGTCATTCCCGACGCTTCGCTGAGGCGAAGCGATCGGGAATCCAGAGCAAGCGCGGTGTTTTGAAGAAGCCTGGATTCCCGATCAGACCTTCGGCCTGTCGGGAATGACAGTACTGTAAATGCAGCGATTTGCGATTCGCATGACCAAGCGCTCCTTCGTAACGCGGCGATCATACATGAACGCGCGCGGGCTCTATATCCCGCTCGACTTCGACGAGAAATTGAAGCCTTCGACGAGCATCGCCGGCGCCGCCGGCGCGCCGCCTTCGCCCGCCGCGCGCCAGGTCCGACGCGTTGGACCGAGCGCTTTAATGTTGCTGAACAGCTCGCCCAATCGCTGATTGAAGCGCATGTTGCGCATGGGCGCGACGATCCGGCCGTTTTCGATGAGAAAATTGCCGTCGCGCGTGAGGCCGGTCAGCAGCAGGCTCTTCCGGTCGACGATATTGGTGTACCAAAATCTCGTCACCAGAACGCCGCGCCGCACCGAGCGGACCATGTCGTCCAGCGAAACGTCGCCGCCGGACATCACGAAATTCTGCGCGAAGGGGATGGGTTCGGATTCGGTTTTTTGCGCCCAGGCGCGTGAACGATAGAGCGTCGTCACAACGCCGTTCTCCACAAAGGCGCGGGCGCGATGCGGCACGCCCTCGTAACCGACGGCGGCTTCGGGCGCCAGCGGATCGGCCGGATCGACGCGGATCGTGAGCTTTTCGTCAAAGAGCTTCTCGCCCAAAAGCGCGCCGCCGCCAGGACGCGCGAAGAAGCTTCTCCCCTCGTCGGCGGCGCGCGCCTCCATTGTTCTGATGAGCCAAAAAGCGAGCTCGGTCGTCGCCTCCGGCTCGAGAACGACGGTATAGGCGCCGGGTTCGAGATCAACCGGCGTCGCGTCATGGGCGCCCTTGGCGCAGGCGACGCGCGCGATCGCTTCGGCGTCGAGTCGATCCGCAAAGAATTGATGCGCGCCGGCCCAGCCCGACCAAGCGTCGGCGCGGTTGCGCGCCGTGGCGGAAAGATCGATTTCGCTGCGCCGCTCATAGGCGAAAAGGCCGGCGCTCGTCGCATATGCGTCGAATCGCCTTGCCGTCGTCGCGCAGCCGAAGGTGTCGACGCCGATGCGCGCGCCTTCCTCGATGACGCGCGCCGCCGCGTCGGCGAGGGCGTCGAGTCGCAGATTGGCGGTCGCGTCGTCATAGCGGTCGGAGAAACCGTAATTCTGCGGGCCGAGCGGCGCGACGTAATCCGGGTCGACGGGCAACATCCGCGCGATCTCTTCCGAGCGCGCCACGGCGCCGGCCAGCGCCGCGTCGTCGAAACGCGAGATGCTGCAGGAGCCGATGCGCCCGCCAATATGTGACGAAATGCGCAGAGCAGCTTCCGCGGTCGCGAGATTGGTCGTCGCGCCGCCGCGCGCGAAGCGCAGACTTTGATCCAAGCCGCCTTGGATATGCACGGCGCAGGCGTCAGCTTTGGAACGCGTGAGCGCCTTGTCGGCGATCGACTTTGCGTCGTCTGAAGAAAGAAACATGCGCTATGCGTCGTCGCTCGTGTTCAATACGCGCACGTTGCGAAAGAGCGCCGGGGGGCTGCCATGCGAGACCGGCGCCACCTGCACCGGCTCCGCCTTGCCGCAGGTGAAGGTGCCGTCGAGATGATAGGCGCTCGCGTCGCATAGTCCTGCGAGGGAGTTCCAAAATTGCGTGGTGCGGCCCTGATAGGCGCCGTCGCGCAGCAGATCGCCGAGCTGGCCGTTCCTGATCTCATAGAAGAGCTGTCCGCCGAACTGGAAGTTGTCGCGCTGCTGATCGATGCTCCAACTGCCGGCGCCCACGACATAAATGCCGTTCTCGACATCGCTGATGAGATCATTAAAGGAGCATTTCTGAGGATTGGGCTTGAGCGAAATATTCGGCATGCGCTGAATGGGAAACGTCGTCGGACTGTCGGCATAGGCGCAGCCGTTCGAATGCGACAGGCCGATGAGATGCGCCTGTCCAAGCGCCATCTGGAAATTCCTGAACACGCCCTTTTCGACGATGGCGAACTCAGCGGCTTCGGCGGGGGCGCCGTCGTCGTCGAAGCCGATCGTGGCGAGCGCGCCGGGCTGCGCGCGATCGGCGACGATCGTCATCAATTCGGAGCCGAACTGCAATTTGTTGAGCATATGGGGTTTGACGAAGCTCGTTCCGGCGAAATTCGCCTCCCAGCCCAGCACGCGGTCGAGTTCGGTCGAATGGCCGACCGTCTCGTGAATGGTGAGCCACAGATTCGTCGGGTCGATCACGACGTCGTAGTCGCCCGGCGTCACTGGCTTGGCGCCAAGCTTCGCGCGCGCGTCCTCGCCGGCCCGCGCCGCTTCCTCGATCAGGCCGGCGCCGACGATGTAATCCCAGCCGGCGCCGCGCGCCGGCGCCAGGCACTCGCGCGTCGCAAAACGGCCGCTGGCGCGGTCGATGGCGGTCGCCTGAAAGTTCGGCGCGACGCGCGTGCGGGTTTGATGAATGCGGCTGCCAAGACTATTGGCGAAGAATCGCTCTTCGCAGGTCGCCGAAAGCGACGCGGAACAAAAATCCGCGCCGTGATCACGCGCGCTGGCGATGATCGACAGCAGCAGGTCGGCCTTCTCGCTCGCGGACACTTCGAAGGGATCGACGCCCATAGGCATGATCCATTCGGCTTCATGCACGGGCAGCCGCTCAAGCGCGATCGGCTGGGTTTGTATCCGCTTCACCGCGCGGGCGTTTTCCAGCGCGCGCTCGACGCCATCGCGCAGGCTCTGCGGATCGAGCCGCCGCGCGCCATAAAATCCCCAGCAGCCGTCGAGCAGCACGCGTATGCCGAAGCCTTGCGACGCCCGCTCGTCGAAACTTTCCAAGCGGTCGTCCTTGGCGAAGGCGTATTCGCGCCGCGTTTCGCCGATTCTGACGTCGGCGTAACTCGCGCCATTTTGCCTCGCGCCCGTCAGCGCGATATCGGCGAGATCGTAGAGCAGCGCGCGGTCCAGCGCGAAAGCGCTGCGGCCCCTCGCGCAGGAGGCTTCGCTCGTCGAAGGCGGGGCGGCGGGCGCCATTGGTCGCTCCATAATTCCCTCGATATGTTGGTCGTTTCGGCGGTGATTTGCAATCGCCGTGTTATGGTTGCGCTTCGCTGTTCCATCCGCATGCGGCGAGCGCCTCGCCCATATGCGCGGGTGGCGAAGCGACAGCTTCCACGGGCGGCTTGCCGTCCTGCATCGGCACGCTCACCGCGCGCGCATGAAGATGTAGCGGGGCTGAGTCCTCGCGGCGACCTGAGCCGTAGATGGGATCGCCGAGAATGGGCCATCCCATCGCCTGGGCATGCACGCGGATCTGATGCGTGCGACCGGTGTGCGGCGTGAATTCGATGAACGTCAGCGCGTTATCCGGACTTCTGCCACGCACGCGCCAGGATGTTCTGGCGGGCAGGCCGAGCGGGTCCGGCCGCATCCACCAGCCGCGCGTCGCGTCGAGCCGTCCGAGCGGGAGGTCGATTTCCCCTTCTTGGCCCACGGGGGCGCCTTCGACCACCGCCCAGTAAGTCTTGCCGATGCGGCCGGACTTGAACAGCCCGCCGAGCCGCTCGAGAGCCTTGCGGTGGCGCCCAAGAACAAGGCAGCCGGACGTGTCCTTGTCGAGTCGATGGGCCAGCGCCGGCGGCCGGGGCAGGCCAAAGCGCAGCTGGTCGAAGGCGTCTTCAAGGCTCGGTCCGCCCTTCGGCCCGCGATGGACGGCGACGCCGGCGGGCTTGTCGATGATCAGCATCAGCCCGTCGCGGTGGAGCAGGCGAGAAAGGAGGTCCATGGCGGGCTTATAGCAGCGCCGCGCGCAAGAAGGCGCTATTTCACGGCCGGCGCGGCTTTTCTGAGTGAATCCGCGCCGCCGATGAACTCTCCGTCGTAGAAACAGCTCAATATCGTATGCTTGACGGCGCTATGCAGAGTCGGCGGCTTGAGTTCCGTTCGTTGACGGCGTTATGGGAGATGATCTCGACGTCGTCGACGTCGGCGAAATACTCGACGCGTTTTCCCGTATATTCGACATAGGCCGATGCGCCGACGCGCTGGTTCGCGTCGTTGACGCCGTTCATGAGGACGACCTTGTCGGGGTCCAAAACAAGCCGACATCGACGCCGAATGGCTGCTATTGAGCGATCCGGCGACGTTGAAACTTTGCTTTCCGAGGAACAATGGCGATCATATCTCCGACCCCGAAGCTGCGCGTCACGATCGAATTCGGCGTGGCGCGCCTCTACATCGAAAACCCCGCCAAGCGGAACGCGTTCGACTTTGAGATGTGGCGCGCGCTGCCGCCGCTGCTGCGCGCCGTCGACGCGGCGGAGGAAGCGCGCATCCTCGTCATCAGCGGGGCGCCGGGTCTGCCGTTCTGTTCCGGCGCCGACATCAGCGAATTCTCCAACCTGCGCGCGACAAGCGAGGGCGGGCGCATCTATGAGAACGCCAATGTCGAGGCCTTCGACTCGATTTCGAATCTTTCCAAGCCGACGATCGCGGCCGTGTCGGGATTCTGCATGGGCGGCGGATTCGGAATCGCCTCGGCCTGCGACCTGCGCGTCGCCGATGGGCAAGCGACGTTCGCGATTCCGGCGGCGAAGCTCGGCGTCGGCTATCCGCCGGCGGCGATGGCCTATGTCGTCGCCGCCGTCGGCCCGCAACTCGCGTTCGATCTCTTTTACACGGCGCGCCGCCTGACCGCTGATGAAGCCAAGGAGCGCGGCTTCGTCAGCCGCCTCTTCGCCACCGAGAGTTTCGAAGGCGCGGTGCATGCGCTCGCGGAAACCATCGCCGCGGGCGCGCCTCTGACCTTGCGCGCCGCCAAGGCGGCGATCCGCGCCGCCGCAGGCCTGCCCGGCGCGTCGTCGCATGAGCAGTGTGAAGCGCTGACGAGCGCCTGTTTTGACAGCGCGGATTACATGGAAGGGCGCGCCGCGTTCCTCGAGAAGCGTGAGCCGAATTTTTCCGGGCGATGACGTTACTCGCAGCCGTGGCGCGCGCCGTCGCGATGGGGCCGTCGCCAGCGTAAACGCGCGCTTTGCTTATGCCAGTGCTTCGAACTCGGGTTAATCCAGCTCGCTTTCAGCCGTCATGCCCGGCCTTGCGCCGGGCATCCACGCCGGGACATCGCGAAACGCATCGTGCGGAGACGTCGCGTGAATGGCCGCGACAAGCGCGGCCATGACGCGGTGAGAGGACGCCTTGTTAACCTGGATTCGGAGCCCTGTTGTTTATGCAGGTCGGCTTGACGGCGTGGGCATAGCGGTTACTGTTTCAGCGACGATTGGCGATGCCTATCCCCGTGTAGCGGCGAATTACGGGAAGGATTGTCTTGAGGCCTTTCAACAAGCGTTTGCGCAGATCATCGTCTGCCGCTGGAGGCAGGCTGCGCCTCGGCGCGCTTCTGCTCGCCGCGATGCTTTTCGGCAGCGCGGCGCCAGCCGGAGCGGGGGAAAACTACAGAGGTCACGATCCCGACTCCTACGAGTGCAGTTCGGACTTCAACATTCTCAACCGATTTTCTGCGCCGCCCGGCGTTTCCGCGGCGCGCTCGACCAAATATTCTGACATAAAGTTCACCCGCGAGAACAACATCATTTCGGTCAAGGACGCGTCGAATTCGAGCGATTTGGCCTACATCTCCGTGGACGAAAACACGAAATATTGCGCCGTTAAAGAAGTGGAAATCATAAAGAAACGCACAGAACCTTTTTTTAAAGATCCGCGACTCTATCCTCAAAAATGTAACATCAATTATCATGCATTTCATACGAGAATTGTCATAGACGCCGAGTTGCCGGTAAGAGCGTTTTTATTGCAAGGCTCACCGCCGGAGTTCGATAAGATGGATCATATCGTCGATGTTGATGTTTACCGCACAGAGGACTGGCGAAAAAGAAATTCTGCGGAGGGATGTCGAGAAATAAGCGGAAGCTCAGATGGCGCTTTCTTTGCGATGAGTTCACTTGGATTTAGCACAGCGAACATGTCTGCCCTCAACTTATTGGAAGAAGCGCCGTATAAACTCAAAAATGGTGATACTTATTTTGTTTACGAGCGCCAAGCATTGACGAAGGCGCGGCCGGGGGGGGGGGGCGCGGCCAAAGTAAGAAGTTTGGTTCGCGATGACCCCAACCATACGTTTAGGAGAAGTTATGAAAACATGCCTGCCCCGTGTAGCGGCGAACCAGGGGGAGGATTGTCTTGAGGCTTTCAACAAGCGTTTGCGCGCCTCATCTGCTGCCGTTGGGGGCCGGCAGCGCCTCGGCGCGCTTTTGCTTGCTGTGACGCTGGTCGGCAGCGCCTTTCCGGCGGCGCGTCGTTGGTTGAACTAGAAGGATCGGTCCAGACAATGGCGGAACAGCGCGAAAAGCTAACTGACAAAGACGTTATTGAAGCTGTGACCGGCGCCTCCCTGATGGCGACAGTGTTGAGCGGATACACTGAGGTTTAAAAATGTTTGAAACGGTTCACGAAAGAATATTCGGCGCTATATTTATCGTTCTTCTTGCTGCGAGCGTGACAACTGTTTTATGTTCAGCAGATAAAACGAAATACCAAATAGATGCGCCTATGGTTCTAGGGGGCGCAGCAGCCATCACGGTTGTGCTTACGCCATTGTTAATGCTGATATCCCCAATTATTCAGTCTTTATCCAGGTATGTTTCGGATGGTAATCAAATTGCAGTCAATAAACAGTATATATTTGGCTTTTCTGCGCAACAATATGAAGTTTTTTGTAATCAATATGGCGCATTTTGTGACAACGATTCAGTATTTCATCAGTTGGACATTCTGGCGCTGGCGGCGTGCATTATCGCAGGCCTCAGGATTACGCTTTCTATAGGTTTGGCGTTGCTTGGGCGCCCGTCAAGCCTCGAGCATGTGAAGGCAATGGAGCGTTACGGCAAGGGTCCGCTAGGCTATGCCGTTTGGATTATTTTACCTATAGGGGGTTTTTGGCTGGTCTCCTATCCAGGAGCATATAAAAGCGCTCTGCTTATTAAAAAATTACTGGAGAGCCATCCGGCCGTAATGCTCATTATCGTCGCGGTGGCATTTGTATTCTCCGTGCAGTTTCTTACAGAACTCATACTGACATATATTTGTTTTGCTGTTTTAAAGGCGCGGCGGATGTGAAATGTTCAGCAAAACTGAAAGGCGAGTGTACAAATTTGTGATGAACATGGCGGCGATTCTGGCGGCGCTGCCGGTTGTCGTATTATTTCTTCTCACCGGACTCAGGGAAGTTTTGCCGCCGCGTGACGACGGCGAAGACGTCACTGAGCTCATAATTTCCGCGCCTCGTCAAAATCAGCTCTTGAATCTGAACCAGCTGTTTTCGGCGGACACGATCTGCGTTGTGCCGCCGGAGGCCAATATCAACGAATATATTCGGCGGGCGCTGCCCGAAAAGCAGATCTCAGTTCCGGGCGATGATGACGATTACGAGGACAATGTGGCGCGCTGGCGCATTGTCGCGAGCTGGGACGCCACGCGGCTCGTGAAAGTTTTCCACGTATGGTCTACGACGACGTCAAAGAGAAAATATCCTTTGGAACTCTCAGATAAAGATAGAGATGCGCCAGGCGCCATCTGTTCCAGGCGACTTCTCGTGAAAATAGAAACAATAAACGGAGAAGCGACAGCGACAGTGCAGTAAACGTTGGCGGACCGCCGGTCAGCAGCAGCCAGGCCTCGCCCATCATCGGTCGGCGCTCGCCTCGACTTCTATGCTCTCCAAAATTTCGTTCGGCTTTCGCGCCAGCACGTCGATGGCGTTGACGCCCTTCGGCGCGGCAAAACGCAGATGGAGCCGCTTCGGCTTCTCGATATAGGCCGAAACCGCGTCGGCGATCCGCTTGGCGTTGGCGCCGGAGCCGCCGAGCGTATTGATCGCCGTCGCGGCGGCTTTGGCGTAATCGGCGCGCGCCTTGTCGACGGACGTCTTCTGCTCTTTGGCTTCAAGCGCGAGCACGCGATCGACGAGACCGTCGCCTTCGAGCGTCAGATCGATCGATTTGATCGACGTCGTGAGCATGGCGGCGCGCGAAATGAGGGGCGAAGACGAGAACGCCGCGCTCGACACATTGCCGAAGAGCGCCGAAAGATGCGCCACGCCCATGTTCTTCGCGTCGATCGCGACAGGCTCCAGCGCCGCTTCCGACGTTTTCTCGCGCCACTCGCCGGCGGCGAGTCCGGAGAGCGCGAGTTCGCGATAGCCGAGCGCCAGGAAATGCGCCGTCGTCTGGGTTTCGCCGCGCGCCGAAAGATCGACGATGAAATTGTCGACGCGCCCGGAGAATTTCGTCGGCGTCGAGCTAAGAAAATTATCGAATGTCGCGCTGGCGTTCTCGACGCTGAATTTCATTCGCGACGGTTCGCTGGTCTTGGAGTCGGGAATATCGGCGGCGACGCCGCGCGCCTCGATTCGCGCGAGCTTGGGATAGGCGGCGCCCTCTAAAACCGGAGCCAGCTGCAATTCATTCAGCGCAAATCGCTTGACCGACAGATGGCCGCCGTCCGACGCGGCGAGCGAGAAATCGTCGAAAAACATCTCGCCGGCGCCGGCGCCCGCGACTTTGCGCATGCCGGCGCGCGCGATCTTCGCCGTGAACGGCTTCTCCGCGGGTTCGCCCTTGCCGGCGGCGACGACGTCATCAACCTCGATCGCCGCCGCCTCGAAGGATTGCAGCGCGTCGAGGACATCGCGCATCAGCGCGGGATCCTCTTCGGGCTTCGCCGGATCGAATTTCTCGAATCTTTCAATAAGTTTGCCGGCGGGAGTCCGCAGCGCGCGGCCGCGCACGCCCTCGATCTTCAGGCGGCCCGTCGTCAGAATGAGATTGGCGCTTGCGTCTTCGAGGCGTGACGATTCGACGATTTCCTCCTCGACCAATGGCTTCAGCGGCGCATTGGCCTCGCTGCGCGTGGAGAGCGCCAGATGCGCGAGTTCTGCTAGATCGACGCCCTTGGCGACAGAGGCGCCCCAGAAGACGCGCTGAACGCCGCCTTTCGTGGATTCGATCGTTTCCTCGCCGCCGTCGCCGCGCACGGTCACCGCGCGTCCGGACACGACATTCTCGAAAAGCAGCTTGCGATACGCGGCGCGTTCAATGTTCGACTCATTGCGGCTTTCGCTCGACATGGAAGGCACGGCGATTCGCCGCGCCGAAATGCGCGCAAGACGCGCCGCGACATTGCCGTCGCCGCTCAAAAACAGCGTGGCCAATTCCGTCAGCGGCAGACTCGCGCCTTCGATTTCGATGTGCGGGATACGATAGGTCGTCGCGCCGAGCGTGATGACGAGATTGTCGAGCGTCAGCGGCTTTTCGCCGGCGCCCGGCGAAGGCGCGGCGAAACTCATGAGCGAAAGCGACGTCACGACGCCGATAGCGAGGGATCTGCGCATCAGGAAACCTTGGGAAGACGAAGGGGGAGAGCTTGCACGCCGCGCCTTTCGGGGTAAAGAGGCGCGTAGTTTCGTCGCAGCCGGCGTTTCGCGAGGGGCGGCGCGTGGCGGCGCGGCGGCGCCGTGATAGAGAGGCCGCATGCGTCGACTCCTGCTCCTGCGCCATGGCAAGGCCGACCGGCATTCGGCCGGCGGCGACCGCCAACGTCCGCTCACCCGTCGAGGGATGGAGGATGCGCGGCGCATGGGCGAGTATCTGCGAGACGCCGCCATCGTGCCGGGCCTCGCCGTCGCCTCCGACGCGCGTCGCGCCAAGCAGACCCTCGACCAGGTGCTGGAAGCGTTCCCAGGCCATGTCACGCATCTGATCGAGAATACGATTTATCTTGCGACCGTCGACCATCTGGTCGAAATTTTGCGGCAGACGCCTGACAAGGTCGCGACGCTGCTCGCCGTCGGTCACAATCCGGGCTTCGCCGAACTTGCCGCCTGGCTCGCCGGTTCGGGCGAGGCGGAAGATTTGGCGCTGATGCGCTCAAAATTCCCAACGGCGGCGCTGGCGATGCTCGACTTCGAGACCGATCGTTGGGCGGACGTCGGCAGGGGCGGGGCGCGACTTGCGCACTTCGTCACGCCGGGCATTCTACGGGGCGAGGCGACGGAAGACCCCGACTAGAGCGCGCTGCGAAAAAGTGGGAACCGGTTTTTCGCGTTGAGCGCGCTCTAAACTTTTGGAATCGATCACGTTATCTGCATTTGGGCGATTCCGCCCAAATGCAGCGTGATCTAGCGCAGTTCGCAAACCCGCAAGGCGGCCATGCTGATCGAAGCGCTCCTGACGATGCTGGCCGTAGCTGCGCCCCACAAGGCGCCGGCGGCGATCGTCGCGCCCGCGTCGATATTCGCCGCGACGCCGAGTCCCGCCTATCAGCCGCAAGCGCGCGCCGTGGACAATTGGCGCTTCGAAAGCGCGCTGGAGCTGGAGATGGCGCCTGTCGCCGCGATCCGCCGGGCGCTCGGCGCCGAAGCGGGCGAACCGGCCCGCTGCGTCAAGCTCAACAATTACTGGTGCATCAAGAGCGCGGGCTGGAACGGCGAGATCGCCGCCGACGCCGATGGCCATGTCGCCTTCGCTTCGGCGGAGGAGGGCGCAGCCGTCGCGGCGCTGCTGCTGCGCCGGTACTATGTCGCCTATGGCAGGCGCACCGCGCGCGCCATCGTCGAGCGCTGGGCGCCGGCGCAATGTTCGCTTGTGTTCGCGTCCGCCGCGCCTCGGCGGCCGGTAGCCGCTCCCGGATTGCCGGCGTCGCGCGGCGCCATGGCGCGCATGTCGCCGCAGCGCCTCGCGCCCCTGGGGCTCGCGCCGCGCGGCATTCAGAACACGCTTCGCTCGCGCTGGCTGGCGGCGCATGGGCGCGGCGGGGTCAATCTGAAGACGGCCCGGCGACCGCTCGGAAAGCCCGTCGACCTCATGCCGGCGCCCTCGATCATGGCCGGCGTCTCCGAGCTTCCCGCGCGGCGGGAAAAGCTCGCCGAGCTGATCGAACCGGCGCCTCGGACGACAATCGCCGACCTGCCGCCGGCGCCCGCGCCGCGGCCGCTTGGCGTTTCGAATTGCGCCGGGGAGCTGGCGCGGATCGTCACTTACGCGACCAATATCGCCCAGGGCGTCGTCGGCGGTCCGAACGAGGATCTGGCGCTGTTCACCTCCGACGGCGCGCCGACCGAAAATCTGGCCAAGGTGATGGCGAATATGGCGGCGGTCGAGATCGGGCCGGCGCGGCCGCGCGAGGCGCTTATCCGGATCGCCGTCGCGCAACTGCGCCAGATGCGGGGGTCCGCGAAGCCGGCAGGCGATGCGACGCCGAGGGCTGCGGCGGCGGCGCCGCCGCCGGCGCATGCGGGTCGGTGATTTTAGTTTTAGGAGCGCGCCATGAGCTCCAGCGCGAGCCCGTAGACTTTCGTGCGGGCGGGTTCGGGCAGGGTTTTCAGCACTTCAAAATAAGTCTGCCCGGCGCCGCACATGCGGGCGTCTTCCAGCGGCGGCGTCGGCATCTTGCCGTCGAGCAGCGCGTCGATCTCGACCTTGTTCAGACCCCGCGCGGCGAGCGCGGTCTCCAACACCCGGAAGTCCGCCTCCGTCGGCGCGGTCCTGTCGATCTTTTTGGCTTGTCCGCTGACGATCGCCTCTAATCCCGCAAGCGCCATGTCCGAGACGATCTGGCGGCGGGAGGCGGCGAATCGCTGAAAGTCGAGATTGGTCGCGCCGTAGAGGAAGGCGACGCACATGCGTTTGTCCTCCCGCGCCACCGCCTGCAGCACTTCCAGTTGCTTTTCGAAGACGCGGGCGATCGGCTCAGGCTCGGCTTTCGCCGCCAGAGCGCCGCGCGAGGTTCGGATGCGGCGCACCGCCTCGGACAGATAATAGTCGACGCTCTGCTCTTCTTTCGTCTGCGCGAGGCGGGTGGCGAAATCATTGATCGCCGCTTCGTAATCCGCCGTGAAGGTCTCGCGAAGTCTTGCGAAGTAGCGCGCATAATCCGGCGTCGAGGCGATCAAGGCCTCGATCTGCTGCCGCGCGGTCCCCTTGTCGACCTGCCCATTGGCGGGCGCCGCGATCCCCGATCCCGCATCGGCCATGCGCGGCGTGGGATTGAGGGCCAGCCAGGTGAGGCCGATGCCGGCTCCGACCGCGACGAGCGCCGCAGCCAGCAGCGCCAGAATTTTCTCCAGATACATCGCCGGCCTTTGCGTCTCTGACGGAAAGCGCGAAGCTTAAAGCATTGCGCAGGAGGGCGGAAGCGCGGCGGCGCTCAGGCGCCGGTCAACAGGCGATGAAGCCGCGCGGTCTCGGCGCGGTGGGCGACGAGCAGGCTGATATGCCGGTTGAGATCATAGCTCCAATGGCCGCGCCGGGCGCGTTCGCCGCGCATCGCGCGCTCGATTTCCTTGAGCGCGGCGCGCGCCGCATCGGGCGATTCACTGGCGATCGTCTCAGCCGACAGGCGATGGAAACGCGACAGCGCGCTCGTGCGGTCATAGGCGTCGAGCCCCGCGGCGAGGGCGGCTTGGAGCGCCGCGCCAGCTGCTATGGCGAAGCGGGCGGGGCGGTCGTCTTGCGGGGCGTGAATTGGCCTGTGCGTCATGGATCATCCTCCGTGACGCTCAGAATGCTTTCCCTCAAACGGATGAGGATAAGCTTTTTATCCTTGAATAGGATTATTTTCCAGCTTACGCTTGTTCGTCACCTGGCTGGAGACCTCGATGTTTCTCGATCCGACGCTTATTCCGGGACTTAGCGCCGCCGCGGCCGCCGCCGCAAAGGGCGCGCCCTTCACTGACCTCTTTTCGCCTCGCCGCTCTCGCGCCTCGGTCGCGCGGGCGCGTCAGCTCGCCGTCTATCTCCACCATGTCGCGCTCGGCGCCAGCGTTTCGGCTTGCGCCAAAGCTTTCGCGCGCGACCGCGCCACTGTCCGTCACGCCTGCGCGACGATCGAAGATCTGCGCGACGATCCGCTGTTCGACGCCGGCGCCCGCCGGCTCGAAACCGCGCTGGCCGCGCAGCGCGACATGATTTGCGCCCTCCTTTCCCAAGGGAGCGCGCAATGAAGAAAGGCGCGGGAACCCCCTCCAGGGACGAAACCGGCCGCGTCATGCGTCGGCTGCTGCAGGCGCTTGCCGAGCCGGGGGCGCGCGGCGCGCTCAGCGCGCTCGAGCCCTCGACGCTCGTCGTGCTCGCCGCGCGTAAAGGCGTCACCGTGGCGCGCGCGCGATTTGCGGCGGCTGCCGGCGACGCCGCGCTCGCCGAAGGGCTCGTGCGATGGGAGCAGGAAGGCGGCGAGCGTCGGCTGGCGCTCACCGACGCCGGCCGCGCGCATCTGCGCCGATTGTCCGCGCCCGACGTCGATCAGGCGGAGCCGTTTCGCGCCCAGCACGCATCCTATGCGCTGCGCCAGCTCGAAAAGGCCGCGCGTCCGACGCTCGTCAATGACGCGGAAAGCCCGCTCGCCTGGCTCGCGCGGCGAAAGGACCGCGAGGGACGAACCTTTCTCGACGCCGCGCAGCTCGAAGCCGGCGAGCGTTTCCGCCGCGACATCGAGCAGGCGCAGCTCCTGCAGCGCGTGACCGCGAATTGGGAGGCGTCGATCAACGCCGCCCGCCGCGGCGCCGACGCGGGCGCCGTCTCCGAGGTCGCGATCGACGCGCGCCGACGGCTAGCGCGCGCCTTCGATGCGGTGGGGCCGGAACTGGCGGGCCTGTTGACCGACGTCTGCGGCTATCTCAAGGGCATGGAGATCGTCGAAAGCGAACGCGGCTGGCCGCCCCGCTCGGCGAAAGTCGTGCTGAGAATCGCGCTTGATCGATTGGCGCGCCATTACGGGCTGGCGGTCGAAGCGCGCGGCCGCGACCGCGCCGAGTCGCTGCTGCATTGGGACGCGGAGGACTATCGGCCGAGGGTGTGAGAACAGCCCCCTCCCTGTCCCTCCCCCGCTTCGCGGGAGAGGGGACGCTAACGGGCAGCGCAGCGCTGCATGAATTACAGGAGAGCAGAGAGCAAACGCCGAGTCTGACTCCTCCCGCGAAGCGGGGGAGGGTTGGGGTGGGGGCCTACTCGCCTCATGCACCTCTTTCTTGATGATAGCTAGAGCCCAACTATGGTAGATAGAGTCCGGTAGAAAGATTAATTTGCCGAGGTTGCATGCTCGCCGACACAATCTCCGTCCAGAAGCTTTTTCAAGATCGCAGGCAATATCGCGTTCCCTTTTTTCAGCGTCCGTATGTTTGGAACAAAGAGGATCAATGGGAGCGCTTGTGGGCCGACATTTCCGAAAAGGCAGATATGCGCCACGACGGCGATCAGCCGACACCTCATTTTTTGGGCGCTGCTGTTCTAGAGCCTCAGAAGCGCGAAGGCCTAATAGGCGTCGACACGTTCCACATCATTGACGGCCAGCAACGGCTCACCACTCTTCAATACTTCCTAGCCGCTCTTGCGATTGTTCTTCGCAATGAGGAACAAGCTACGCTTCTTTCGGTGGTCGACGGTTGCTTAAAAAACGGGAACCTTGACACGATGGAGCAGCCGGACATCGAAATTTTCAAGGTTTGGCCAACGTTTCGTGATCGCGCACACTTTCAACTCGCGATGAGTGCTCTTAGCTTCGACGAGTTAAGAGAACGGTTCCCCCGCAGCTTTACACAAAGCGGCGGACTAAAAAAAGTCGGCGTCGACCATCCACCTGCGCTCGAGGCAATTTGGTATTTTGCCGAACAAATTAGCCAGTGGACCTCCAAAGAACCTGACACGCAAAAAGCAGCACGGTTGAGGGCGATATCCGAGGCCGTTTTCCGTGATCTGCAATTAGTGTCTATTGCTCTCGGAGAGCAAGACGATGCTCAAATTATCTTTGAAACATTGAATGGGCATGGCGCTCAACTGCATGCAACTGACTTAATCCGAAATTTCATCTTCATGCGCGCGGATCGGGAAAATGCTCCGGCTGCGCAACTGTTCGAAACGCTGTGGAGCCAATTTGAAGGCGATTTTTGGACTGACGAGCAACGCCGCGGGCGCCTCAGAAAGCCGCGGATGGAATGGTTTATCCAAACAGCTCTTCAGTCCGTTCTAGGCGAAGAAGTAGAGGTCGGCAGGCTGTATGCCAGCTACCGTCGTTTCGCGATGGGCAAAGGACAATCGATAAAAGCCGCTGTGCAATTGAAGGTTTTAGACGGTCACGCCAACAATTATCGCCAATTAGTGTCGGGCATTGGAGAAGACGCTATCGCCAGATTTGGCAGGCGAATGGCCGTGTGGGATGCTTCAACTACACACGCCCTTGCATTGCGCATAGCAGCTTCGGGCTTATCGGACGAGGCGCAAAAAGAACTATACGATGATTTAACATCATATTTTGTGCGCCGTGCTGTCTGCGATTTGCCCACCAAAAATTACAATAAGATATTTTTGAATCAGCTCAAAAAGGTATCAGCTAGCGAGCTGACACCGGACTCCTTGCATGCCTCTCTTGCGGGCCTTGAAGGTGATACATCACGCTGGCCGAGAGACGAGGAATTCAAAAAGGCTTGGCTCACAAAAAAAGTCTACCCGGGCAACCTTGATGCACCGCGTATTAAGGCTGTGCTGTCTGAAATCGAGGCTGCTATGAGACCGGAGCGCTCGGAAGAGCCGCTCCCGAGTGGCTTAGAAAATCTCGATATCGATCACATCTTGCCGACGAGTTGGTTTCAATACTGGCCACTGTCAGACGGGACCAAAGTGGAATCGTCCGAGGCGAGCGGAATTGGGCTCTCGTTTATGATTGATGAGCCGCTAACGGAAAAGCAGCTCGCGATCCATCGGCGCGAAGAGGCAAAAGCGACAATGGGCAATCTCACTCTCTTGCATTATGGCGTTAACCGCAGCCTGCAAAACTGCGAGTTTGTTGTCAAAAGTGACGCGCTATTTCAAGTCTCCAACCTGCATCTGAATCGCTCGATCGTGCTTCTGAAAGAGTGGGACGAAGCGCACATCAACGAACGAGGGCAGGCTCTTTTTAATCATGCCGTCAGCTTATGGCGAGGGCCGCGTGTCTAACGCTATAGCTCAAGGGAAGGGTGGTGACGCCGCCATCGCCTCTTTGGCTTCCCTCTTGATGCGCTCGACCATCGACCGCAGGCCGTTGGCGCGCTGCGGCGTCAGATGTTCGGCGAGGCCGAGCTCCTTAAAGAGCGGCGCCGCGTCGGTTTCGACGATTTCCTGCGCCGGCCGCCCCGAATAGAGCGCCAGCACGAGCGCGACGAGGCCCCGCACGATATGCGCGTCGCTGTCGCCGCGAAAGGCGAGCGCGGTGCGTCCGTCGGCGTCGCGCGTCGGCGTCGTTTCGAGCCACACCTGGCTGGCGCAGCCGCGCACCTTGTTCGCGTCCGTATAGGCCTCTTTCGGCAGCGGCTCGAGCGTGCGCCCAAGCTCGATGAGATAGCGGTAGCGGTCCTCCCACTCATCGAGCAGCTCGAAATTGCCAATGATCTCGTCGATCTGCATTTGCTCCGCATCCTTCCGGCGAAGGCGCATTCTACCTCATTTCGGCGCTCAGCCGCGCCCTTTCCTTGGCGAGGGCCACGCCTTACATTCCGCGCGATGATCGCTGGCGCGCCGCGCCGCTCTCACGGAGATTTATATGAGCGACTTTTCCCGTTGGCGCGCCGCCGCCGCCGCGATTTTTCTGAGCCTGGGTCTTGCCGGCTGCGGCTACAATACGATTCCGACGCTCGAAGAAACCGCCAAGGCGAAATGGTCGGACGTGCAGTCGCAATATCAGCGCCGCGCCGATCTCATCCCCAATCTCGTCGAGACCGTGAAGGGCTACGCCAGGCAGGAGAAGGACGTGCTCACCTCCGTCGTGGAGGCTCGCGCCAAGGCGACGTCGGTCAAGATCGACGCGGGTTCGCTGACCGACCCTGAAAAAATGAAGCAGTTCCAAGAGGCGCAAAATCAGCTGACGGGCGCGCTCGGCCGGCTGATCGCGGTGAGCGAAGCCTATCCGGACTTAAAATCGAACCAGAACTTCCTCGCCCTGCAGTCGCAGCTCGAAGGCACCGAGAACCGCATCACTGTCGCGCGGCGCGACTACATCGACGCGGTGCGGGAATTCAACACGTCGCTGCGCACCTTTCCGACGCTCCTCTGGGCGAAGACGTTCTTCGCCGGCACGAAGCCGATGGCGGAATTCTCCGCCGCAGGCGCCGCGCAATCGCCGCCGGAAGTGAAGTTCTAAATGATGAGCGCCGACGCGCCGACAGAAGAGCTGATCGCGCGGGAGGCGATGTGGGCGCATATGCGCGGCGAAGCCGAGGAGGCGCTGCGTCTCGACCCGTCGCTGACGCCGCTGATGCTCGGCGCGATCCTCAATCGCGCGTCGCTCGAAGAGGCGGTGGTCCATCGCATCGCCGCGAGACTCGGCGCGTCAGCCGTGGACGCCGAGACGATCGCCGACGCCTTCCTGCAGGCGGTGCGCGACGACGCGGCGATCGCTATGGCCTTCCGCGCCGATCTCGCCGCCTATGTCGAGCGCGATCCGGCCTGCGGGCGGATGATCGAACCGCTGCTCTATTTCAAGGGCTTTCACGCCATCCAGTCGGCGCGGCTGGCGCATGCGCTGTGGCGCGCGCGGCGCCACGACTTCGCTTTCTATATCCAGAGCCGCGCCTCTGATGCGCTGGCGGCGGACATTCATCCGGCCGCGCGTTTCGGCCATGGGCTGTTCCTCGATCACGGAACCGGTTTCGTCGTCGGCGAGACGGCGGTCGTCGACGATGACGTTTCGATCCTTCACGGCGTGACGCTGGGCGGCACGGGCAAGGTCGCGGGCGACCGTCATCCGAAGGTCAGGCGCGGCGTGATGATCGGCGCGGGCGCCAAAATTCTCGGCAATATCGAGATCGGCGCCTGTTCGCGGATCGCGGCGGGCTCGGTGGTGCTGCAGTCGGTTCCGCCGAATTCCATCGTCGCCGGCGTTCCGGCGAAGGTGGTCGGGACCGAATCGCGTATGGAGCCGGCGCGCGACATGGACCAGATCCTACGCGGCCTCGCCTATGATTCTTTCGATTACGTCATCTGACCCGCGCCGCCGCGGCCTCTGAGGGCCGGGCCAGGGAATCCGATGAAGGATTGTTTGCCTCACCCTCATCCTGAGGAGCCGCCGCAAGTCGGGTTTTACCCGACTTGCGGATTTGATCTCGGGCAGGCCCGAGATCGAAGGCGGCGTCTCGAAGGACGAGGGTGAGAAAATACGCGAGAACGGGCTTCCTCGCCCTTCGAGACGCGTGCTGCGCACGCTCCTCAGGATGAGGAAGCCCTTCGCCCGATCGCCCTGCCGCCTGGGCGATTGAGGGTTGCGCAGGGCCACGGTTCTCCTGCTATGTGTCGCCGGGCGGCGGCGCCGTTCCCAAGGGCCGGCGCAGGGCGGCGGCTGCCGGAGCAGGGGGATCGATGCTCGAGATCGCGGTCCAGATGGACCCTTTGGAACGCATTAATTTTGCTGGAGATTCGACCTTTGGGCTGATGCTGGAGGCGAAGCGCAGGGGCCATCGCCTGTGGTTCTACACGCCGGATCAACTGTCGCTCGAAGGCGACAGGCTGACGGCTCGGGCGCGCCGCATCGACGTTTTCGACGATCCTTCCCGCTATTACACGCTGGGCGAGGCCACCGACCTTGAACTCGGCGCCATGGACGTGGTGCTGCTGCGTCAGGACCCGCCCTTCGATCTCGCCTATATTACCTCCACGCATTTTCTGGAGCGGCTTGCGCCGAGGACGCTCGTCGTCAACGACCCCGCGCATGTGCGCAACGCGCCGGAAAAAATCTTCGTGATGGAGTTCGCCGATCTGATGCCGCCGACGCTGATCACGCGCGACCGCGCGGCGATGGAGCGCTTTCGCGCCAAGCATGGCGAGATCGTCATGAAGCCGCTCTACGGCCATGGCGGCGCGGCGGTGTTCAAGGTCGCGCCGCGCGATCCGAATTTCGGTTCGCTCTTTGACATGTTCGCGACGACTTTCCGCGAGCCATGGGTCGTGCAGCGGTTCCTGCCGGAGATCGTCAAGGGCGACAAGCGCATCCTTCTCATTGACGGCGAGGCGCTGGGCGCGATCAACCGCATTCCGGCCGATGACGACATCCGCTCGAACCTGGTGCGCGGCGGGGCGCCGGCGGCGTCCGAACTCAACGCGCGCGAAAGAGACATTTGCGCGAGGCTCGGGCCGGAGCTGAAACGGCGCGGACTGGTCTTCGTCGGCATCGACGTGATCGATGGCTGGCTCACCGAGATCAACGTGACCTCGCCGACGGGGCTGCGCGCGCTAAAACGCATCGGCGGACCGGATCTTGCGCCGCCGCTCTTCGACGCCATCGAGGCGCGTCTAGGCGCCCTGCGCGCATCGGGCGGATCGCCGGAATTGACTCTATGAACGAAGCAGCGCCGCTCAGCGTTTTCGCCGGGCTTGATCCCGATAAGCAGTTCCGCGGACTGCGCGAGGCCCTCGCGCCATCGGTCGCCGCGATCTGCAAGGGTGAGCGCGGCCATGCGCGGCGCACGGCGATCGTCGAATTGTTTCGCTCGGTTTTGGCGGAAGGACGCGAGATCGCGCGCGTCCGGCTTGAGGCGCGCGGCTCGGGACTGGCGTGCGCGAGATTGATTTCAGGGCTCGAAGACGAGCTGATCGGCGCCATCTACGACTATGTCGTGCGCTATGTTTACGTCGTCGACAATCCGACGTTTGCCGAGCGTCTCGCCATTATCGCGGTTGGCGGCTATGGGCGCGGGACGCTCGCGCCGGGCTCCGACATCGATCTTCTGTTTCTCGTGCCGTACAAACAGACTCCGTGGGGCGAAAGCGTCATCGAGGCGATCCTTTATATTCTTTGGGATCTGCGTCAGAAGGTCGGCCATGCGACGCGCTCCGTCGCCGAATGCATGTGCCAGGCCCGCGCCGACATGACCATTCGAACCACGCTTCTCGAAGCGCGCTTCATTCTCGGCAACGCCGAGCTGTTCAGCGAGTTCCGCGAGAGCTTCGATCGCGAGATCGCCCGTTCGGATGCGCGCGAATTCGTCTCCGCCAAGCTCGCCGAACGCGACGCGCGGGTGATGCGCGCCGGCGCCTCGCGCTATCTCGTCGAGCCGAATGTGAAGGAAGGCAAAGGCGGCCTGCGCGATCTCAACACGCTGTTCTGGATCGCCAAATACGTCTATCGCGTCCGCGAGCCGAAGGAGCTCGTCGCCGCGGGCCTCTTCACCGCGGCGGAGCTCAGTCTGTTCGAGCGCTGCGAGGAGTTTTTGTGGCGCGTGCGCTGTCATCTGCATTTCGCGACGGGGCGCGCCGAGGAACGGCTCGCCTTCGACGTGCAGACGACGATCGCCAGGCGCCTCGGCTATCACGACCGGAGCGGCCTGTCGCCGGTCGAGCGCTTCATGAAGCACTATTTTCTCGTCGCGAAGGAAGTCGGCGATCTCACCGCGATCGTCTGCGCGGCGCTTGAAGAAAAGCAGGCGAAGCCGCGCGCCATCTTCGAGCGCTTTCTGCAGCCGTTTCGGCGCCGGCGCAGTCGCGCCCCGCAAGGCGACTTCATCGTCGATCATGACCGCATCAGCATTGTCGACGCGGATGTGTTCAAGCGCGACCCCGTCAACATCATCCGGCTTTTCTGGATGGCCGATCATCACGGCCTGCCGCTGCATCCCGACGCTTTGCGCGCGGTGACTCTGTCGCTGCGTCTGATCGACGCCAATCTGCGCGCGAACAAGGAAGCCAATCGGCTGTTTCTCGAAATCCTGCTCTCGCGCAACATGACTGAAATCACCCTGCGCCGGATGAATGAGACCGGCGTGCTTGGGCGTTTCATTCCGGATTTCGGCAAAGTTGTCGCGATGATGCAATTCAATATGTATCATCATTATACGGTCGACGAGCATCTGCTGCGCGTGGTTGGCGGACTGTCCGATCTCGAAGCCGGACGCATGCCGGAGCATCAGCAGCTTGTTGACGAAATCCTGCCGACGATCGTCAACCGCAAGGTGCTTTATCTCGGCCTCTTCCTGCACGACATCGCCAAGGGCCGAAAGGAGGATCACTCGCTCGCCGGCATGGAGGTGGCGCGCAGCCTGTGTCCGCGTCTGGGCTTCACCCCGGGCGAAACCGAATCCGTCGCCTGGCTCGTCGAGCATCATCTCACCATGTCGAGCTTCGCGCAGAGCCGCGATCTCTCCGACCGCGTCACCATCGAAAATTTCGCCGCTATCGTTCAAACGATGGAGCGGCTGAAGATGCTGTTCGTTCTCACCGTCTGCGACATCAACGCGGTCGGGCCCGGCGTGCTCGACGCCTGGAAGGCGCAGCTGCTGCGCGTGCTCTACTGGGAGACCGAGGTTGTGCTCGGCGGCGGCCATTCGGCGGTCGATCGCAAGAGTCGCGTCGCGGCCGCGAAAGCCGAGCTGCGCGCGGCGCTTCCCGAGTGGAGCGACGACGAGTTCGACGCCTACGCCAAGCGTCACTATCCGGCCTATTGGCTCAAGGTCGACGTCGCCCGCAAGCTGCGTCACGCGCAGCTGCTTCGCGAGATGAACGACGCATCGGCGCCGCTTGCAACCGCGGTCGAACTCGACAGGACGCGCGGCGCCGTCGAGCTGACCGTCGTCGCGCCGGACAACCCGCGTCTGCTGTCGATCATCGCCGGCGGCTGCGCGGCAGGCGGCGCCAATATCGTCGACGCGCATATTTTCACCACCGCGGATGGTCTCGCGCTCGACACGATCTTCTTCTCGCGCGCCTTTGATTTTGACGAAGACGAGATGCGCCGCGCCGGGCGAATCGCCGGCCTCATCGCCAGGGCGCTGCGCGGCGAGGTCGTCGTGTCCGAAGAGCTGCGGGCGCGCGCCAAAGCGCATCTGCCGACCGACGCCTTCTCGGTCGCGCCTGAGGTCGTCGTCGATAACAGCCTGTCGAACGTCTATACGGTCATCGAGGTCTCGGGACTAGACCGCGAGGGGCTGCTGTTCGAGCTCACCAACGCGATTTCGCGGCTCAATCTCAATATCGCCTCGGCGCATATCGTCACCTTTGGCGAGCGCGCCGTCGACGCCTTCTATGTCACGGATTTGACGGGAGCGAAGATCGCCTCACCCCAGCGGCAGGCGACAATCAAGCGCCAGCTCCTGGACGTGTTTCGCGGTCCCGGCGCGCGCGGGGCCAAAGCGCCCGCCGCCGCCGCGACTTGATTTTGACGCTTCGCGCGCAGATATCGAAGCCTTTACGAAAGAATGATGGTGACAGCATGAGCGATCCAACGAACGCAGACAAAAAGGCTGAGTCGACGGAGAATCGGGGAGGCGCTGAGCCTTCGTCCTTGTCGCAGCCGTCGGCCGAATCCGACATCGCGCAGCCGGAGCCGTTCACCGAGCTCGAAAATCTCTATACAGAAAACGCAGGGTTAAAGGACAAGCTTCTTCGTGCGCTGGCCGAAGTCGAGAATGTGCGCCGTCGCGCCGAGCGCGAGATCGCCGACGCCAAAACTTATGGCGTGGCGAATTTCGCGCGGGAGATGCTGTCATTCGCCGATAATCTGCGCCGCGCCATCGAGAGCGTGCCCGAGGGGGCGCGCGCCGAGCCGGCGGTCGCATCGCTGCTTGAGGGGGTCGACGTGATGGAGCGCGATTTTCTTGCGCGACTCACGCGCTTCGGCGTCAGGAAGATCGACGCAAAGGGCGCGCGCTTTGATCCCAATCAGCATGAAGCGCTGTTCGAAATTCCCGACGAGACGCAACCGGCGGGCACGGTGGCTCAGGTCGTTGAGCAAGGCTACATGATCGGCGAACGCGTGCTGCGCCCCGCAAAAGTCGGCGTGGCGCGCGGCGGATCAAAGCCGTCCTGACCGGGGCAGGATGCATGGACGAGCGAGCGACCGCGACAAAGCCCACGGAAGCCGGGGTTGTCGCAGCGGCGGTCTATCACGGTGGACGCAAGATCGCCGATATTGAAATCGGCGAGGCCGGAGAGTGGACCAAACGCGAAGGCTATGTCGTCTGGATTGGACTCTACGAGCCGTCACAAGAGCTGCTGGAGCGCGTCGGCGAACAGTTCGCGTTGCATCATCTCGCGATCGAGGACGCGTTCAAGGCGCATCAGTTTCCCAAGCTCGAAGAATATGAAGACAGCGTTTTCATCGTCGCGCGCACCGCGCAGATTGTCGACGGCCGCATCGCCTTCGGCGAGACGCATCTTTTCGTCGGCGTCGGCTATGTCGTGAGCGTGCGCCATGGCGCGTCGAGTTCTTATGCGCATGTGCGCGAACGCTGCGAGGCGCGCGCGGAACGCCTGTCGGAGGGCGAGGATTTCATCGTCTACGCCATTCTCGATTTCATCGTCGACAATTACTTTCCGGTGCTCGACGCGATCAGTGATCAGGTCGAGGACATCGAGGATCATGTCCTCGCGACGACGATGGGCAAGAGCGAGATCGAACAGCTCTATACGCTGCGGCGCGACTTGCTGCGGCTGCGCAACGCCGCGACGCCGCTTTCGGACGTCTGTCGTCGCCTGGAGCGCAGCGACGTCGTCGCCATTGATCGCGAGATGCGGCCGCATTTTCGCGACGTTCGCGACCATCTGCGCCGCGTCCAGGAACGCATTGACACGATGCGTGAGACGCTCGCCTTCGCTTTCGAGTCGAGCCTGATGAACGCGCAGATCCAGCAGACCGACATTTCGCGCCGGCTCGCCGCCTGGGCCGCGATTCTGGCGGTGCCCACCGCCATCGCCGGCATTTACGGCATGAACTTCCGTCACATGCCCGAACTCGACTGGAAATATGGCTATTACGTTGTCCTGGGCATGACGGCGACGATCTGCTTCTATCTTTATTACCGGCTCCGTCGCGCTGGCTGGCTGTGAACGCCGCCCGCCATCACGGCGCAGGCGCCTCACCAGCGCTCTCACGCTGCGCATGTCTCACGCGCAGTCGCCTGCGACCGTTTCCTTGGGCGTAGCGCCTTACGAAAGTTTCATCCCGCCGCCATTGGCCGGCAAAGCGGCGATCTCCATGTTTCATCTTACGGCGACGTTGCGCTTCTCCTCCACGCGGCGTCGTTCAAGATGGAGATTTTCGAAAAATGCCTATCGCAAACAATCCTCGCGCCCGCGCCGTTGAAGCGCCGCGCCGCGCGTCCCGTCTGGCGCTGATGGGCGCTGCGGCGGCGTTCGCGCTTAGCGCTGCGATCGGTCCGGCGCCGCTGACGCCGGCTTACGCCGAAGCGCCGCTTTCAGGATCTGTCACCGCCGCTGGACCCGCCTCCTTCGCGGACGTCGTCGAGCGCGTCAAACCCGCCGTCGTCGCCATCAAGGTCAAGGCCGTCGATGATCAGCAGGGCGGCGGCATCTTTGAGATGCCGGACGTGTCGCCTGACGACCCCATGTATCGCTTTTTCAAGCGATTCGGCGAAGGTCAGGGGGGGCGTCCGCAAAAACACATGACGATGTCGCAGGGCTCTGGTTTCATCATCAGCCCGGACGGCTATGTCGTCACCAATAACCACGTTGTGGAACACGCCAGCGAAGTCGACGTTGCGCTCGACGACGGAAGAACGCTGCCCGCCAAGGTTGTCGGCACGGACAAGCGCACCGACTTGGCGCTGCTCAAGATCAGCGACGGCGCGAAGCTCCCCTATGTTGACTGGGGCTCTGCGGCGCCGCGTGTCGGCGACTGGGTGATCGCGGTCGGAAATCCGTTCGGCCTGGGTGGCTCAGTCACCGCCGGCATCGTTTCGGCGCGCGGCCGCGACATTGGCGCCGGCCCTTACGACGACTTCCTGCAGATCGACGCGCCGGTCAATCGCGGCAACTCCGGCGGTCCGGCCTTTGATTCGCGCGGCAATGTGATTGGCGTCAATACGGCGATCTATTCGCCTTCGGGCGGTTCGATCGGCATCGGCTTCGCCATTCCGGCCGAAGTGGCCAAGGACGTCGTGGCGGCGCTCAAGGAAAAGGGCTCCGTGTCGCGTGGCTGGATCGGCGTCAAGATTCAGAACGTGACGCCAGAAATCGCCGACAGCATGGGGCTGAAATCGTCGAAAGGCGCGCTGATCGCGCAGCCGCAGCGGGGCGCTCCGGCGGAAGAGGCGGGCCTGAAGTCTGGCGACGTCATCGTCGCCGTCAACGGCGACAAGATCGACACGTCGCGCGATCTCGCGCGCCGCATCGCGACCCTTGGCCCCGGCAAGACGGCGGACATCACCTATCTGCGCTCGGGCGCCGAAAAGACGGTGAAGCTGAAACTCGGCGTCCTTCCGGACGAACGGGAAGCGCGCGCCGACGATGAAGGCTTCTCGGAGCGGGGGCCCGAACTGTCCGGCCTTGGGCTCGAGGTCGCCCCGGCCGCCGAGGTGCGCGGCGCGGGCCGGGAAGGGCTGTTCGTGACGGACATCGATCCCTCCGGCGCCGCCGCGCAAAAAGGCTTGCGCAGGGGCGACGTGATTATCGAGGCGGCCGGGCAGCCGGTGAGCTCCCGCGGCGAACTCGCCTCTGCAGTTGAGGCGGCGCGCAAAGAGGGACGGCGCTCGGTGCTGCTGCGTGTGAAATCTGCGGACGGCGCGAAGTTCATCGCCGTTCCGGTGAGAGGCGGAGCCGGCTAAGGCCGCTTAAGGGACTTCTTGCGTCGAGGCCGTCACATACTGCACCCGCCCGCAGCCGGTCTCCGCAATGAAGAGCGTCGGGCAGAGCCAGTCCCCTCCTGGCTTCCGAACGCGGGGCAGGCTGGCGCACAATGCGCCGGCCTGCCGTTTTTTTGCAATCTCAGCTATAGTGAAACATGCGCATTCTGATCATTGAAGACGACAGCGAAGCGAGCGAATATCTCGTCAAGGCGTTCCGTGAACAAGGCCATGTCGCCGAACACGCCGCCGACGGGCTTTCTGGCTATGGACGCGCCAGCGAAGGCGGTTACGACGTGGTGATCGTCGACAGGATGCTGCCCAAGATGGACGGGCTGTCGCTGATCTCTGGCTTGCGCGAGCAAGGCGTTCAAACGCCGGCGCTTATTCTCTCCGCGCTCGGCCAGGTCGATGACCGCGTGAAAGGTCTGCGCGCGGGCGGCGACGACTATCTGCCAAAGCCCTACGCCTTTTCGGAACTGCTGGCGCGGGTCGAGGCGTTGGCGCGCCGCCGGGTCGGGCCCAAGGGCGAAGAAACCCAATATCGCGTCGGCGATCTGGAGCTCGATCGGCTGTCGCACAAGGTGACGGTCGGCGGCCAGGAGGTGGTGCTTCAGCCGCGCGAGTTTCGGCTGCTGGAATATCTGATGAAACATGCCGGCCAGGTGGTGACCCGCACCATGCTGCTCGAAAACGTCTGGGATTACCATTTCGATCCGCAGACCAATGTCATCGACGTGCATATTTCCCGTCTGCGATCTAAGATCGACAAAGGCCGCGAGAACCCGCTTCTGCACACCATCCGCGGGGCTGGGTATATGATCCGTGACGGCGCTCGGTAAGCTTTTCCGCACGACGGCGTTCAAACTGTCGATCGCCTATCTCGTGCTGTTCTCGATTGGCGCGGGCCTCGTGCTCGCGCGAGTCGGCGCTCGCGTCAAGGAAGTGCTCGATGAGCAGATCGAGCAGACCGTCGACGCCGAAATCCGGGCGCTATCCGAACAATATGCGCAGGGCGGCCTGCGCCAGCTCGTCAATGCGGTGGAGCGCCGCGTGCGCGCGCCCGGCGGTTCGCTCTATCTGCTCTCGAGTCATGCCGGGGACGTCATCGTCGGCAATATCGAGCCGCCGAATTTCACGCCTTCCGGCGGCACGGAACTCGTCGAGACCGCCTATGAGCGACGCGGCGAGCCGGGCGTCAAGCATCCGGCGTTGCTGCGGCTGTTTCTGCTTCCCGGCGGCTTTCGCCTGCTCATCGGCCATGACATCGAAGATCATGAAGTGCTTCGCGGGATCTTGCGCCGCGCGCTCGGCGTGTCGCTATTCTGGCTCGCGCTCGTCGGCGCGCTTGGCGGCTTGTTCGTCTCGCATCGCATGCTGGAGCGCGTCGACGTGATGTCGGGCTCGGCGCGCCGCATCATGGCGGGCGATATGCACGAGCGACTCGCCATCTCGGGCGCCGGCGACGAACTTGACCGGTTGGCGGAAAACTTCAACGCCATGCTCGAACGCATCAGCGAGCTGATGGCCGGATTGCGCGAAGTTTCCGACAACATCGCGCATGACCTCAAGACGCCGTTGACCCGATTGCGCAACCGCGCCGAGGCGGCCTTGCGGGCGGGCTCAAACGACAGCGAGCATCGTGCGGCGCTCGCCGCCGTGATCGAAGAGTCCGACAACCTGATCCGCGTGTTCAACGCGCTATTAATGATCGCGCGGGCGGAGGCGGGATATTCGAGCGACAATATGGCCGTCTTCGACGCCGATTCCGTCGTGCGCGACATCGCCGAGATGTATGAGCCCGTCGCCGAAGAGCAGGGCGTCCATCTCGATGTCGCGGCGCAGGACGGACTTGCGGTCACCGGCAGCCGCGAACTGCTCGGGCAGGCGCTCGTGAATCTCGTGGACAACGCGCTGAAATATGGCGGGACAGGCGACGCGCCGCGCATCGCCATCGAGGCGCGGCGCGTCGGCGATCGTGTGGAAATCATCGTCGCGGACCGCGGACCCGGCATCGCGCCGTCGGATCGAGAGCGCGTGGTGGGACGTTTCGTGCGGCTTGAGAATTCCCGTTCGCGGCCGGGATCAGGTCTGGGGCTGTCGCTCGCGGCGGCGGTTGCGCGAATGCATCACGGCGCGTTGCGGATCGAAGACAATGCGCCTGGATTGCGCGTGGCGCTGTCGCTGCCCGCGATGCGCACGACTGTCGGCCCGACGGCGCGGATGGAGCGCGCGTAAGGCGCAATCTTCGCGGATGCGCCGGGTTCGACCGCGCGCGCCTTCAAAGGGGTCACGGTCGCCGAGGCCGCCGGCAGCCGCATCATGACGACCGTGCCTTCTCCGAGACGGGAGCGGACGCGCAGCGCGCCGCCATGCAGCTCGATGAGGGCGCGCGCGATGGCGAGGCCGAGCCCGGAGCCCCGCATGCCGTTTTCCATCAGATCGGCGCATTGTTCGAACGGCTTGCCGAGCTTGGGGATGGCGCGCGGGTCGATGCCGCGCCCCGAATCCTCGACATAGACGTCGATCGCGCCGCCATGCGCTCGCGCGCGCACCCGCACGACGCGTCCGAATTCGCTGAATTTGACGGCGTTGGACAGGAAGATGCTGAGCGTCTTGACGATCGCCGCTTCGTCTCCGACGCATCGCAGGTTCTCGCGGACGTCGGCGACAAGCTCGATGTTCTTCACATCGGCGCGCGCGCGCCAGGCGCCGACGGCCTTGCGCAGCGCCTCGGCGACGTTGATCTCCCGTTCGGCAAGACGCACGAGGCCCGCTTCAAGACGCGACATGTCGAGAATGTCGGACAGCACTTCGTTGAGGTAATTGCCGCCCTGGCGTATGCCGCAGCAATATTCGAGATATTTTGGCGAACCGAGCGCGCCGAACGGCTCCGCCTCCATCATCTCCGAAAAGCCGATGATGGCGTTGAGCGGCGTGCGCAGCTCATGGCTCATATTGGCGAGGAATTCCGATTTCGCCACATAGGCGGCTTCCGCCTCGGCCTTTTGATGATGATACTGCTCGGCGAGAGTCGCGAGCTGCTGCGCCTGCATTTCCAGCGTCTGTCGCGAGCGGGTCAAATCGGCGACGCTCGCGGTGAGTCGGCGCTCCGATTCACGCAGCTTCTCTTCGTTGCGCTTGAGCGCCGTAATGTCGGCGCCCACGGAGACATAGCCGCCATCCTTGGTGCGGCGCTCGTTGATCTGAAGCCAGCGGCCGTCGATGAGCTGCGCCTCATAGGTGCGGGCGTCCGGCGAAGGTCCGTCGGGCGAAGCGACCTGGGTGCGGATCAAGGGCGCGGTGGCGCAGCTCATGATCTGCCGATAGTTGGCTCCGGCGGATGCGGCTTCCAGCGAGAGCCCATGCAGCGAGAGAAATTTCGAATTGCAGGTCACGAGGCGGTTCTTGGCGTCCCACAGCACGAAGGCTTCGGAAATGGCGTCGATCGCGTCGCGCAGGCGCAAATTGGCCATCTCCGTTTGTTCGGCGAGCGCGCGTTGCTCGGAAACGTCGATTGCGATTCCAATCAAATGCTTGCCGGCTTCCCGACCATCTTCGACGATCTGCGCCCGCGCGCGCAGCCAGATCCATTCGCCGGCGGCGTTCTTCAGCCGGAACTCGTGATCGACGCTATTCGTCCGTGCGCTCGCGACCATGTCTGCCATCGTCTGGAAGTCGCCGTCGTCGGGATGCAGCAGCGCGCTCAATTCGGTATAGGAGAGGGACCGGCGTTCGGCCGGCAGCCCCAACATTTCATACATGGAGTCCGACCAGGAGATTCGGCCGCGCGCAATGTCCCATTCCCAAAGGCCGCATCGGCCGCGCGAAAGCGCCGCCTCGAGGCGTCTGCGGATCAGCGTGTTGGCGCGTTCGACGTCCAGACGGCGCCGGCTCTGGCGGAAATAGGCGAGGACGATGACGAGCAGCAGCAGCGTGGTGCAGGCGAACAGCAGCGCATAGCGGGACGCGATCACGCGCCATTCGCCCAGCACATTGTCCACGGGATAAATCATCGCCACTTGGCCGAATGGCGTCGGCAGCTTTCGGACGCTCACGAGGGCGGGAACGCCATCCGGCAAAGTGACGCGCAAGACGCCGGCGTTGTCGGCGAAGTCGACGAGCGCGTCTTCTGCGCCGATGGCTTGCGACAACGTGAGGTCTGTCGAAGGAATTGGCGGAAAGGCGGCGGCGACGCGGCCGCGCTCGTCCGTCACCAGAATGCGTCGTCCTCGCGCCAGCGCGCCTTGCGGCACGAGCTGATTGAGCGGCGCGCCGAACGGCTTTTGCGCGTCGGTTTTAATTTTATCGCGCAGGTCCTGCGACACGGCGCGAACGAAAAGATCGAGATCGTCGACCGCCTGCTCGACCAGTCGATCCTGCATCGCGCTGGTCAGCGACACGACAAAGGCGGCGAGAGAGACGAGGCAAACCGCGCAGGCGGCGAACGCCAGAGGGCGAAGCCAGGAGAAGTCCTTCAGGCCCTTTGCGCCGTCCTCATCGAACCGGCACGCTCCCCACACGGTATGGGCGTGAGTCTTCACGCGGGCAGCGGGAGCGCGCGCCATCGATAGCCTCCAAATTGATTGTGATGCGAACGCGGCTTACGAGCGAATCACCTTCATTCGAATCTCTCGACGCGCAATTGTCCAGAACTTAACGCGACGTTAACGACTCTTTTTTGGGCGCCTCAGCCAAGCGCTTCAGCCAAGCGCCCGCGTGGCGATGTCGCGCAGGTCCGCAGAGAGATTTTCCTGCGCGACGATATGCTTGAGTCGGGCTTCAATGAGGTCGCGGCGCCGCGACTCCATCGTGCGCCAGGAGCGCAGCGCCGAGAGAAGCCGCGCGGACACCTGGGGATTCTTCGGATCGACTTCGAGAACGACGGCCGTGAGCAAATCATATCCTGACCCGTCGAGCGCATGAAAGCGCGTGAGATTGCCGTTGGCGAAGGCGCCGATCAACGCGCGCACGCGGTTGGGGTTGCTCATCGAAAATTCCGGATGGGTCATCAGACCCAATACGCGCTGTGTGGTCGCCTCTTCCGGAATCATCGCCTGCAGCGAGAACCATTTGTCGATGACAAGCGCGTCTCCGGCGTATTGTGCGTAGAACCGGGCGAAGGCCTCCTCGCGCGCGTGGCCGCCGAGAAGCGCCAATGTCGCGAGCGCGGCGAGCTTGTCCGTCATATTCCCGGCGGTTTCGAACTGCGCCGTGGCCAGAGACCGACCTTTGTCAGCATCGCCCGCGGCCAAAAGATCGAGCGTCACGTTGCGCAATGCGCGGCGTCCCGCGCTCGCGGCGTCGGGCGTGAAGGCGCCAGCGGCGGAAAAGCGCGCGTGGATCGCGTCGAGTTCTGAGCCGAGCGACCTGCCGATCTCCGCGCGCAACGCCATGCGCGCCTCAAAGAGCTGATCCGGGTCGACGTCGCGCCCTTTTTCGCGCGCAAGATCGATGTCCGACGGCAGCGACAGCGCCTGTGCGACCAACGCCGGATCATCCTCGGCCTTGGCGAGCAGCAGTCGCAGCGCTTCGCTCAGTCCCCGGGCGTCAAGAGCGCCGGTTTCGAGTCGGCCGAAGATCGCTCGCAAGGCGAGGCTTTGCGACGCCTGCCAGCGATTGAACGGATCGTCGTCACAGGCGAGCAGACGCTCGAGATCCTCGCTCGCCGGCGCCGGCTCGAGGCGCACAGGCGCGGAAAAGCCGCGCAGCAGCGAGACCACGGGCCGTGACGAAATCTCGCGGAAACGGATGACGCGCTCTGCGCTGTCCAGTTCGATCAAACCACGGGCAAGTTCAGTCGGTGCGGCGTCTTCGCTCACGAGATCGAGCTTTTGCCCGTTCTCGCCAAAGAGCGCGAGCGCCAGCGGGATCACGACCGGCTTCTTGTCGCTTTGACCGGGCGTTGGAGGTGTTTGCTGACTCAGCTTCAAGGCAAACGTCTGGGCGGCGGAATCATATTCGCCTGACGTCGTCACGACGGGCGTTCCCGCCTGACTGTACCAAAGCGCGAAATGCGTCAGGTCACGGCCGGATGATGCGGCGAAGCAGGAGAGGAAATCTTCGATCGTCGCGGCCGTCCCGTCGAAGCGTTCGAAATAAAGATCCATGCCGCGGCGGAATTTGTCTTCGCCGATCAGCGTCCGCAGCATGCGGATGATTTCAGCGCCTTTCTCATAAACGGTCGACGTGTAGAAATTGTTGATTTCCTGATAGACGTCCGGACGCACGGGATGTGCGAGCGGACCTGCGTCTTCGGGGAATTGCGCGAGGCGCAGGCCGCGCACGTCGCCGATGCGCTCAACCGCGCGCGAGCGCATGTCAGCCGAAAATTCCTGGTCGCGGAAAACTGTCAGCCCTTCCTTGAGGCAAAGCTGGAACCAATCGCGGCAGGTGATGCGATTGCCCGTCCAATTGTGGAAATATTCGTGCGCGATGACCCCTTCGATGCCGGCGTAATCGCCGTCGGTCGCGGTGTCGGGCGAGGCGAGCACATATTTGTCGTTGAAGATGTTGAGGCCCTTGTTCTCCATCGCGCCCATGTTGAAGTCGGAAACGGCGACGATGTTGAACACGTCGAGATCATATTCGCGGCCGAATTTCTCTTCGTCCCAGCGCATCGAGCGCTTCAGCGCGTCCATCGCATAGGCCGCGCGCGATTCCTTGCCATGTTCGATGTAGATGGCAAGTTCGACGACGCGGCCCGACATTGTCGTGAATTCGTCGCGCACAACGCCCAAATCGCCGCCCACGAGCGCGAACAGATAAGAGGGCTTTGGAAACGGATCGCGCCAGAGGGCATAGTGGCGATTGGATCCTGCGACATCGCCATGCTCGACCGGATTGCCGTTCGACAGCAGGATCGGCGCTTCGCTTTTCTCGGCTTCGATGCGTGTCGTATAGACGCTGAGCACGTCGGGACGGTCCAGGAAATAGGTGATGCGGCGAAAACCTTCCGCCTCGCACTGCGTGCAATAGGCCGAGCCGGAGCGATAGAGCCCGGAAAGCTGCGTATTGCCGCTCGGATTGAGCTCCGTGTCGATTTCCAGCGTAAATGGCGCGTCGGGAACATTCGCGAGAGTGAGACGATCGGGCGTCGCTTCATATTCGCCGGGCCCGAGCGTACGGCCGTCGAGCTTCACGCCCAGCAGCATCAACTCGTCGCCATCGAGCACGAGTGGCGCGGAAGGGTCCCCGGCTGGATTGCGGCGCAGCGCCAGTCGCGCGGAGACGCGGGTCTGGGTGGCATGCAGTCTGAAATCGAGTTCGACGGAATCGATCGCGAAATCGGCAGGACGGTAATCGGCGAGCCGGATGGCGGCGGTCGAAGGATGACGCATTTCGCTCCTCAGGGCTAGGGCACGTTTCTGCGGTGATTATAGAACGGTAGCCGTCGTTTGCGACGGCCAGAGCCGACGAATACGGAAGCGCAAGGCCTGTTTTTTTTGGAAAATCTCCGGCGAGCAGCCGAATTGCCTTGAGCCTGTCGCCGCATCCGGGCAAAATCAGCCATCGCGGCGCCGTAGGAATGCGGCGGCCGCTGTTGTGCGCGTCACTTCAGCGTGCGCCGCTTCGCCTCTGGAGCGCGTCCCGTTGCCCTCGACAGCGGAAGGCAGGCGGATGACCTGCAAAGCGAAGGTTATGATCAATCACATGCGGCCTGCGCTTGCTCCTATCTTTGGCCTTCTTGCTCTCTCTGGCCTTTCCATTCTTGGCGGCCTTCTGACATTCAGCGCTGCAGAGGTGCAAGCTGCGCCCGCAGAAAACCAGAACCTGGAGCCGATCCTCGTCAAAATCAGCGAAGATCAGATGCGCGTCGCCGGCGTTGAGACTCAGCCCGTCGAGAAGGAGTCGGGCATGGGCGAACTCGTCGTGCCCGGCGTCGTCGCGGTGCCGCCGCAGCAACTCCTCATTGTAGCGGCCCCCGCCGCCGGTCTCGTCGAGACTCTGCTCGTCGCAATCGACGAGGATGTCAAACAAGGCGCGCCGATCGCGACGTTGAAGTCGTCGGAGCTCATCGAGGCGCAGCGCGCCTTCCTGCACGCTGTCTCGGAGGCGAATCTCGCGGCGGAGAAGCTGCGGCGCGACGAGCAGCTGTTCAAGGAGCATATCATCGCTGAGCGGCGGTTGATCGTCACGCGCGCCGAGGCGACTCAGGCGCGCTCGGCGCTCGATGAGCGCAGACAAATTCTGTCGCTGGCCGGCATGACGGATAAAGAGATCGAGACGCTGCAGCGCGAGCGTAAGCTCGCTAGCTCGCTTGTCGTGCGCGCGCCGGTCACCGGCACCGTCCTGCAGCGACACGGAACCACCGGCGAGCGCGTGCAGGCCTCGGCGCCGCTCATCACCATTGCGAGGCTCGATCCCATTTGGGTCAATCTGCAAGTGCCCCTTGGCCGCGCCGCGGGACTGGATAACGTCGACCGCGTGCATTTGCCGTTAGCGGGCATCGACGGCAGACTTATTCGCATCGGCCGCACCGTGGACGCGGCGACGCAGTCGGTCACGGCCGTCGCCGAGTTTCGGACTGGATCGAGTCCGCTGCGCCCTGGCCAAGCGGTCCAGGCGATCCTGCGCCTTAAAGGCGGCGACGCTTCCCAGTGGCGCGTTTCCGCCGACGCGCTCGTGAACTTCAAAAATCACAATTGGGTGTTCGTGCGCTCGCCGGAAGGCTTTGTCGCGACCCCGGTGACGCTACTTTCCGAGACGCCGCAGTCCGCGTCCGTCCAGGGCGCGCTCAAGGCAGGCGAGCGCGTCGCGACCCGCGGCCTGCTGACCTTGCTGGCGGAACTCGCCGAGGCCGAAAGGTGACGATACGCAATGCTTGAAAGACTGATCCGTGTCGCGCTCCAGCAGCGGCTGCTCGTCTTTCTTGGCGCGCTCGGCATCGCCGGGTGGGGGGCGGTCAGCTACTTCAAACTGCCGATCGACGCATTTCCAGACGTCGCGCCGGTGCAGGTGCTGGTCGCCATGCGCGCGCCGGGCCTCACGCCAGAGGAGTTGGAGGCGCGCGTCACTGTGCCGATCGAGCTCGCGGCGAAGGGCATTCCCAGCCTCGTTCGCATGCGCTCGATGACGCGTTATTCAGTGACGCTGATCACCTTCGAATTTTCGGAAGGGACAGACATCTACTGGGCGCGCGCGCAGGTGAACGAGCGTCTGGCGCAGGCGCAGAGCCAGTTGCCGGAAGGCGTCTCCGGCGGCCTCGCGCCCATCGTTACGCCGCTCGGCGAGATGGTGATGTTCACCATTGTCGGCGGCGACCTCACGCCGACGGAGCAACGCACGTTGCTCGACTGGACGATACGCCCGGCGATCCGTGGTCTGCCAGGCGTCGCCGACCTCAACGTGCTCGGCGGCTTCGTGCGCACCTTCGAAGTTGCGCCGTTCCCCGCCGCCATGGCGTCTCGCGGCGTCACGGTGGAGATGCTCCAGTCGGCGCTTTCCAACAACAATAAAAACGACGGCGCGGGGCGCGTGCGCGATGGCGAGGAAGCGTTGCTCGTGCGCGCCGAAGGCCGCTTGCGATCGCTGGAGGAAATACGGTCTGTCGTCATCGCCGCGCGGGACACCGGCATCGTCCGCGTCGGCGACGTCGCCGAAGTGCGCAATGGCGCGTTGCCGCGCAACGGCGTCGTCGTGCGTAACGGCGAAGGCGAGGCGGTGTGGGGGCTCGTTCTGGGTCTGCGCGGCGCCGACGCGAGCATTGTCGTCAAGGGCGTTAAGGAGCGGCTGGCAGAAATCGAGCCGACGCTGCCGAAAGGCGCCAAGATCGAAATCTTCTACGATCGCAGCGAATTGATCGGCAAGGCGGTCTGGACCGTACAGAAAGTGCTGATCGAGGCCATCGTCCTTGTCGTCATCCTGCTTGTCTTGTTCCTTGGCGATCTTCGCGCCGCGATTGTCGTGTCGGTCATTTTGCCGCTCGCCGCGCTCGCGACGTTCGGCATCATGCGCTGGTGGGGGCTCTCGGCGAATATCATGTCGCTCGGCGGTCTTGCGATCGCCATTGGGCTTTTGGTCGACTGCGCGGTCGTCGTCGTGGAGAACGTCGAACATCGCATGGCGCACGCGCATGACGTCAGTCTCTCCGATCGCATTTTCATGACGCTCGAAGGGACTCGCGAGGTCGCCGTCCCGCTCACTTCCGGCGTGGTCATCATCGTCACCGTGTTTCTGCCGCTACTCTCTCTCGAAGGGCTGGAAGGGCGTCTGTTCGCGCCGGTGGCGCTGACCATCGCCTTCGCGCTCGGATCGGCGCTCGTGCTGTCGCTCACCGTCGTGCCGGCGCTTAGCGCGACGTTGCTGAAGCCGGGCCATGCCGACGAGCCTTGGCTCGTGCGCAAGCTCGCCGCCGTCTACGAGCCGCTGCTCAAGCGCGCCCTCGACAAGCCGTTAATTGTCGGCGCCGCCGCCGTCGTTGGCCTCGTCGTAGCCTTCACCGCCTATGCGCGCATCGGCCAGACCTTCATGCCGGTGATGAACGAGGGCACGCCCGTCATCACCATCCGCAAACATCCGACGATCAGCGTCAATATGGCCGCGGAGACCGACATGCGCATTCAGCGCGCAATCATGGAGCGCGTGCCGGAAGTCAAGGGAATGATGGCCCGGGCTGGCGCCGACGAGCTCGGCATCGATCCTGTTGGCCTCAACGACACCGATAATTTCCTGACGCTTGCGCCGCAAAGCGAGTGGCGCGGCAAGGATATAGATTGGCTGATGGGCGAGATTCGCGCCGTGCTCGATAGCATGCCCGGCATTTCCTACGCCTTTTCGCAGCCCATCGACATGCGCGTTCAGGAAATGATCATCGGCGCCCGCGGCGACGTGGTCGTCAAGATATTTGGCGACGATCTCGATGAGCTCAACCGCCTCACCCGCGAGGTTACCGCGACATTGCGCAAGATCAAGGGGTCGCGCGACGTTTTCGGTCTGCAGAACGACGGCATGCGCTATCTGACGGCGCGTGTCGATCGGCTGGCTGCCGGGCGCTTTGGCCTCAACGCCGGCGAGATTCAGGATGCGCTGCGCGTGTGGGTCGACGGTCAGCCGGTCGGCATCGTGCTGGAAGGGCCGATCCGCACGCCGCTGGTCATCCGCGGCTCGGAGACCTCGCGCCGCTCGTCCGTCGATTTCGCACGGCTGCCGATGGTGTCGTCGGAAGGCAAAGTCGTCGAATTGTCGCAACTCGCCGACGTGCGCGTGGAAAACGGGCCGATCCAGATCATTCGCGAGGAAGGCCGTCGCTTCGCCACCGTTCTCGCCAATGTGACGGGACGGGATCTTGTCGGATTCGTCGACGAAGCCAAGAAAGCCGTGGCCAAAAACGTAAAGACGCCGCCGGGATATCGCTATCAATGGGGCGGCCAGTTCGAAAACCAGCAACGCGCATCGGCCCGACTCGCGATCGTCGTGCCGATCGCGCTGGCGCTGATTTTTCTCTTGCTTTATCTAACCTTCAACTCGGTGCTACAGGCGACGCTGGTGTTCTGCAATGTGCCTTTCGCGGCGATCGGAGGCATTTTGGGCCTGTGGCTTTCGGGAGAATTCATGTCCGTGCCCTCGTCGGTCGGCTTTATCGCGCTTATCGGAATCGCGGTTCTCAATGGCGTCGTGCTCATCTCCTACATCAACAAGCTTGTGGCGGAAGGCACGCGCAGCACGCGCGAAGCGGTGTTAGAGGGCGCGCGTCGGCGCATGCGGCCCGTTATGCTCACCGCCACCATCGCGGCCTTCGGCTTGATACCGTTCCTGTTCGCGCATGGGCCCGGCGCCGAGATCCAGCGCCCGCTCGCCATCGTCGTCATCGGCGGGTTGATTTCGGCCACGGTGCTGACCTTGATCCTGCTGCCAATTCTTTATGACCGTACCGCCAATCTGGGCCTGGTCATTCGTCAGAAGTTCCGCTCGCGCGCGATGCGGCAACCCGCGCCGATGCGTGAGCGCGAGGACGCTCGCGCATGAGGGTCGGCGCGGTTTTCACAGCATTTTCCCTGATTGCGTTCGCTTTGCCTTTCGAGACGGGAGTCTTTGCACAGGAGCAGAACGAGCCGGCGGAGATGCAGATCAAAGCGTCTGTTAAGCCGTCACCCAAGAAAGCGCGCGTGACATCGCCCAAGAAAGCCGGCGCGCGGCCGCCATCCCAGCGAAGCGGCGGCGTGTTGGCGAAACATCTTGAGATGGCTGTCCTGATCGACGCCCAGAGCCGGTCGCTCGAGGCGCAGTTTCGCGCCATCTCCGCGCGTTACGCGACAGTCAATTCGCTCACGCCAGGCTCGCCTTATGTCGCAGGTTATCAGCGCAATGCGGCGGCCGGCAATCTACGAAACTACAACGAGACCGAAGTTGAGGTCGGCATGCCGTTATGGCTGCCGGGGCAGCGTGACGCCCTCGCGGGAACAGTGAACACCGGACTCTTCGAGGTGGAGGAGCGCCTCGCGCTCCGTCGATTGGAAGTCGCCGGCGTTTTGCGCGACGCATGGTGGAACGCGCAGCGTGCGGCGCGGGAAGTTTCCGTCGCGCGCAATCGCGTCGCCACGGCGCGCGATATCGGTTCGGACATGACGCGCCGCGTCGAGCTTGGCGACGCCGCCCAGACCGATGCGCTGCTTGCGAAGAATGAGACGCTGGCCGCTGAAACGGAGCTTGCGCAGTCGGAGGGCGCGGTAAAAGTGGCGCAGGTCACTTACATGGCCTTGACCGGCGGCGCGCCGCCCAGCGGCGCGTTGGAATCGGTGCGCCCGGCCATCGACATCGAGGAGCATCCCTCGCTGCGCGCGCCGCGCGCCGCGCTAGCGCGCGCCCGGGCGCAGGCGGAGCTTGTCGACGCGACGCCGATCGATAATCCCGAAATCGGTATTTTTGGCCGCCAGGAACATAACGATCAATATTCGACCGACCCGTCGCAGCAAATTTCCGACCAACGCACCGATGCGACGACAGTTGGCGTGCGCTTACGCATTGCGATTCCGACCGCCGGTCGAAATGAGCCAAGACGCGCCGAGGCGCTTGCCGAGATGGATCGCGCCACAGCCGAATATGAACGCGCGAAGCGCGTCGTGCTGGCGGAGATAAAAGCCGCGCGTGAATCATTAGCGGCGGCGCGGCGCGCGGCGACATTCGCCAACGCCCGCCTCGTCGTCGCCAACGATCAATTCGAACTGTCGCGCAAAGCGTTCAAGCTCGGCGAACTCAGCGCCTTCGATCTTTATCGCGTGCGCCAGATTCAACTCGAGGCGCAGCGCATGGAGGCGAATGCCGAGATCAATGTCGGCGTCGCGATCTCCCGACTTAATCAGGCGCAGGGATATGCGCCTTAGAGCGCCTCCCGATCACATGGAAACACGTGATCGATAAGAACTGCTCAAATCATAATGTTGGAGCAGGCTCTCATCGAAAAGTCTGTCAACGTTTTCGGAACCTGCCCGAGCGATCGCCGAGGCGTGAATTATGGACATTGGCGCACGAAGTCCGCGATGCGCGCAATCGTCGGCTGATCAAGCAGCAGCGGCGCGTGCGCCTGGCCTTCGACCCAGGCGCGCTCAAGGCGCGGCGCGCGCCGGGCCATCTCGTCAAAGACCTCGGGCGAGAGAATGTCCGAGTTCGCGCCGCGGATGGCGAGAATCGGAACATTCGCCAGCGCGGCGAAGTCGTCCCAATATTCTTCGGGCTCCACATCGGGCGCTACGCCATCGAGCGTATGCGACAGGTCGGGATCGTAGCGCAGCTGAACCTTGCCGTCTTTCTCCACAAAGGTGAGGCGCGCATAGTCCTCCCACTCCTGCGGCGAGACGCCGGAAAAATCGACGCCGGCGGTCATCCGCATCAAGGCGATCGCTTCGCGCATGGAGGCGATCGGCGGCAGTCTCCCAACGTAGCGCTTAATGCGGAGCAGGCCGGCATGCTCGATCTTCGGTCCGATATCGTTGAGCACGGCGCCGCGTACGACGCCGGGCCGGCGCGCCGCGATGCGCATTGTGTGAAGACCGCCGCGTGACGTGCCGATAAACACCGCTTGCTCGACGCCCGCGTCGGCAAGTTGAGCGATGATGTCGGCATGCTCGACGTCGAAGGCATAGCGGCGCCAGTCCTGATCCCAGTCGGATCGGCCGCGTCCACGATAGTCGAGGGCAAGAATCCTCCGGCCGTCGGCTTGCAGGGTTCTGGCGACGCGGTCGAAATCATCGGCTGAGCGTGCAAGCCCCGGCAGGCAAACGACCGGGAGGAGCGGACTCCCGCCGCCGCCCGGCGGCGCGGGATAGTCGAAATAATGCAAGCGGAGCCCGTCGGCCGCGCGAATGTAACGGCTAACCGGCTCTTGCCCAGACGTCATGGAACGACCATTCCCGCATAATGAAACCTGCCCCAATGCAGCGACATTGACGCGATGAATCGAGTTTCGCAACCGCGCCGTTGGCGCTTTGTGTTCCTTGACTTCAAAGCCGGTTGCGGCGAGTTTGCCCGCGCCCGCGAGGCGTCCCTCGCCTAAAGGAAAACGCCGCCTCAATGCGCTCCTATCTCGACTTCGAAAAGCCTGTCGCAGAACTCGAAACCAAGGTCGACGAACTGCGCGCGCTGGCTGAAAACGGAGAGGCCGTGTCGATCGGCGAGGAGCTCAGCAAGCTCCAGGCCAAAGCCGCGAAGGCGCTCGCGGATCTCTACGCCGGCCTGACGCCCTGGCAAAAGATCCAGGTGGCGCGGCACCCGCAGCGGCCACATTTTTCCGATTATGTCCGGCAGCTTTTCGACGAGTTCACGCCGCTCGCCGGAGACAGGCTGTTCGGCGAGGACTTCGCGATCGTCGGCGGCTTCGGGCGCTTCCGCGGCGAGCCGATCTGCGTCATCGGCCAGGAGAAGGGCTCGGACACGTCGAGCCGTCTTCATCACAATTTCGGCATGGCGCGGCCGGAAGGCTATCGCAAGGCGGTCCGCCTGATGGAGCTCGCCGACCGTTTCGGTTTGCCGGTCGTCTCGCTTGTCGACACGGCTGGCGCTTTTCCAGGCATTGACGCCGAAGAGCGCGGGCAGGCCGAGGCGATCGCCCGCTCCACCGACGTATCGCTCTTGCTCGGCGTGCCCAATGTCGCGGTGGTGGTGGGCGAGGGCGGCTCCGGCGGCGCGATCGCGATCGCCGCCGCCAACAGAGTGCTGATGCTTGAGCACTCGGTCTACACGGTCGCGTCGCCCGAAGCTTCGGCCTCGATCCTGTGGCGGGATTCCGCCAAGGCGCAAGAGGCGGCGACGAGCATGAAGATCACAGCGCAGGATCTCTTGAAATTCGGCATTATCGACTTGATTGTGACGGAGCCGCCGGGCGGCGCCCATCGCGATCCCCAGGCGGCCATTGGCGCGGTCGGAGAGGCGCTCGCCAAGGAGCTTGCCGGCCTGGCTAATCTTTCGCGCGAACAGTTGAGACAATTCCGCGCCGACAAGTTTTTGGCCATGGGCCGGAAACTGGAAGAGAAGCGTTAACGTAAATTCCAGAAGATTGGGCCTGGAAGCCCGTGCGCGTGCGATTCTTCGCTAATTCGGACATGTTCTCGTCCCATTATTTGTTTTTCGTGATCAGGCGCGGCGGCTCGCTTCCGAGACCTGCGAGGCGACTGCGCCGCCAGAGGGGACACCATGAAGACTCGAGGCATAGCGCCGGCGCTGGGGCTTGCCGTCCTGGCCGCCTTCGCGCTCTCGGCCTGCGAGCAGAGCGGTCTGGCGCATCGCTCGCTTGCGCCGATCCCCTCCGAGACTGTCGCCCTGATGGAGCAGGCCGGCACGACCAAGGAAGCGCCGATGCTGATCCGCGCCTATAAAAAGGAAGCGGAGCTCGAAATCTGGAAGATGCGGTCGGACGGTCATTACGTCCATCTGAAGACGTTTCCGATGTGCCGCTGGTCGGGTCAGCTCGGCCCCAAGCGTCGCCAGGGCGACCGCCAAGTGCCGGAAGGCTTTTACGCCATCGGCCCGGCGCAGATGAATCCGAATTCAAGCTATTATCTGTCGTTCAACGTCGGCTATCCGAACGCGCTCGATCGCGCCCTTGGCCACACCGGCGGCGACATCATGGTGCATGGCGCCTGCTCGTCGGCCGGCTGCTTCTCGATGACCGACAAGCAGATCGCCGAAATCTACGCGATCGCCCGCTCTTCGCTCGCCGGCGGTCAACGCGCGATTCAGATGCAGTCCTTCCCCTTCAAGATGACGGCGGAAAATCTCGCCAAACATCGTCTCGATCCGAACATCGACTTCTGGAAGCAGCTCAAGGAGGGCTCCGATCATTTCGAGGTGACCTTGCAGGAGCCGCAAGTCGCCTTCTGCAACCGGCGTTACGTGTTCAACGCCGCCGGCGCGGCCAATCTCGATCCGGAGGCCGCCTGTCCGCCGCTCAAACAGGATCCGGAGATCGCCCAGGCGGTGGCCGAGAAGAGCGCCAAGGACCAAGCCAAGATCGCCCAGCTCGCGCAAAGCGGCGTGAAGCCGGTGCGGATCGTTTATCAGGACGGCGGCCAGCACCCGGCCTTTGCGTCGCGGGTTCCAGAGGTCAGCCGGCCGGAAACGATCCTTCCGCCGACCGAAATCGCCCTCGACGAGAAGCCAGATCGAGGCGCCGGGTCGACAACCGCCAATCTCGCCGTCAAATCGCCGGTCGTGACCTTGGCCGGGGCGAAAGCCGCTGACGAAAGCCGGCAAACGCGCGTCGTCGCGATGGCGCCGATGCGCAGCGAGCACCGCGACTTGTCCGCGCTTGCGGCCTCGGATCCAAGCCCCACCAACAGCCTTAAAAAATTGGCGCGTTCCAACAGGGACGCATCGGGAGATATTCCGACGCCGCCAGCCTCTATTGGCGTCAGGAAATCCGCCGCCGCTCATTCATCCAAATCTTTTTGAGACTCTCGGATCCTTCGAACTCAAAGCCGCGCCTAGGCGCGGCTTTCTTTTTGTCCAAGGCCGGCGGGCAGGCAGCAGCGGAAGCTTTGCCATGCAGCGAAAAATATGTTGACTCTTGTGCGGCGCAGCAATATAACAGTGCGACGCAGCGAGAGTTGTCTTGCTTCGTAGCCCTCCTTGGGCGTTTCCTCCCTTGACTTGGGCCGCTGGTTCGTCCGGCGGCCCTTTTTTATGCCATAAGGTGGAAAAACGAGCCGGAAACGCCGTTTCGCGCCAGTCCGGCCGGGCGTTCATCATCGCTATAGGCGTCACGCGCCAGCGCGAAGGGAGCGCCTTCTTCGCGAAGAACAGTCGCGTAGTGAAATTCATGGCCGCGCAGTCGAAATCCGACAGCGCCCAGCGGGTGGTCCGCCGCGAGTTGCGCCTGCCGATAGCCGAGATGCAACTTGCGCTGGGCGAAGCTCGTTTCCAGTTCGAGCAGTCCGGCCATTTCATGCGCTTCGCCCGCCGCGTCGATCAGCGCGCGGCCGAGAACCATGTAGCCGCCGCATTCGCCGTGGAGCCATCCTCTCTGAGCGAAACGCCGTAACCCCTTTATGAAGCCCTGCGCCGCCGACAACCGGCCGGCGTGCAGTTCCGGATAGCCGCCCGGCAGCCAGCAGAGATCGCAATCTGCGGGCGGCGCCTCATCGGCGAGCGGCGAGAAGAAGCAAAGCTCCGCGCCGGCGTCGCGCCAGCTCTGCGCGAGATGCGGATAGAAGAAGGAAAAGGCGTCGTCGCGCGCGACCGCGATGCGCTGCGCGGGGGGCGGAAGGACCCCCTCCCTGTCCCTCCCCCGCCTGGCGGCGGGAGAGGGGACGCTCACGATGGTTTCGCGTGTTGCTGATGACGTGCGCCGCCTTGCTCCCTCTCCCGCGAAGCGGGGGAGGGTCGGGGAGGGGGCGGCGCGCGCAGTCTCGGTCACTGCACCCACATCCACATGCGCTTCCACGAAGTCCGCGAGCGCCTTGAGACGCTCGTCGAGACCTTGCGTTTCGCCGGCCTGCACCAGCCCCAGATGGCGTTCGGGGAGAGCAACCGCCTCGTTGCGGGGCAGCGCGCCAAACACCGGGATGCCCAGCGCCTCGATCGCTTCGCCGGCGAGTCTGCGGTGACGCTCGGAGCCGACGCGGTTCAGCACGACGCCGGCGACCTTTACGCGCGCGTCGTGTCCAGCGATGCCGCGAATAATCGCCGCCGCCGTCTGCCCTTGGCCGGAGACGTCATGAACCAGCACAACCGGCCAGCCGAGCAGGGCGGCGATGTCGGCGCTGGCGCCGATTCCCGCCGCCCCGGCGGGCGCGCCGTCAAAGAGCCCCATCGCGCCTTCGGCGATCACGATGTCCGCGCCTTCGCTCGCGCGCGCGGCGAGCCGCGCAATCAACGCCGCATCCATCGTCCATGAATCGAGATTGACGCCTGCGCGGCCGGTGGCCGCCGCGTGAAAGGCGGGATCGATGTAGTCCGGCCCGCATTTGACGGGGGCGACGCGCAAGCCGCGCCGCATCAGCGCGCGCATCAGGCCGAGCGTCAGCGTCGTCTTGCCCGAGGAGGAGCGGGCGGCGCCGATCAGCAGGCCAGGCGCGGTCACCCTTCGCCTCTCGGCCGAAATCGCCGATCATAGTCCGCGTCGTAAAGCGCGCTTTCCCGAAAATCTTCGCTCGCGAGCGCCGGTCCAACGAGAATGAGCGCGGTGCGTTCCATCGGCGTCTCGGCCGCGTGCGCCTCGATGTCGGCGAGCGTTCCGCGCACGATGCGCTCATCTGGCCACGAGGCGCGATAAACGAGCGCCACGGGACAGCCGCCGCCATAATAGGGCGTCAGCTCCTCCACGACCCGCGCGAGAGCATGGATCGAGAGATGGATCGCGAGCGTCGCGCCCGATTGCGCGAATGTCGCCAGTCTTTCGCTCTCAGGCATCGATGAGGCGCGGCCCGACGTGCGCGTCAGCACCAGCGATTGCGCGACTTCGGGCAGCGTGAGTTCGCGCTTCAACGCGGCGCTCGCCGCCGCGAAGGCGGGAACGCCCGGCGTCATCGTGCAAGGAATGCCGAGCGCGTCGAGGCGGCGCATCTGCTCTCCCACGGCGCTCCAGATCGAGAGATCGCCCGAATGCAGCCGCGCGACGTCGAGACCGGCGTCATGCGCCTGCTGCATTTCTGCGATGATGGCGTCGAGCGACAGCGGCGCGGTATCGACGATGCGCGCGCCCGGCGGACAATGTGCCAGCACGCCGGCAGGCACGAGCGAGCCGGCGTATAGGCAGACCGGGCATCGCGCGATGAGATCGCGCCCGCGCAGGGTAAGCAAATCGGCGGCGCCGGGACCCGCGCCAATAAAATGCACGGTCATGAGTTGTGCTCTTCGCCGCGCTTCGCCAGCGCGCAGGCGGCGACCGGCGTCGTCACGCGCGGCGCGACGAGGCGACTGTTTTGTCCGGCGCCGACAAGCGCCGCGGCTTCGGCGACGCTGCCCACGCCAAACATCGCCTGCACGCGCGGCGAATGCGTCGCCGCGGTCGCCTTGCGGGCGCGCAGCGCGGCGAGCGGCAGAAAGACGAGTTCAAGCCCAAGTTCGCGCGCCGCCTCGTGCACCCCCGCTTCCTGCGCCTTGCTTTCGAGCGCGTAGAGCCTCGCATCGCTGAGGTCGACGTTATGCGTTTGCGCGACGCGGCGCACGAGTTCGACGATATCGTTCGCGGCGACGCCGCGCCTTGCGCCGAGCCCAAAGGCATATGTCGCATTCATCTCTTTGTCGCTCGCCATTGCGTGACCGCCATTGCTGGATCGAGCGCATGGAAGCGGCCGATGGGACGCGCATGCGCTATCTGCAGATGTATGAGCTCGCCGCCCTTGTCGCGATAGGCGTTGGCGAGCAGCGACTGAGTCTCAATCGTAACGGCGTTGACGACGATGCGTCCGAGAAGAGGGAGCGCGTCCCACGCGGCGGCGAGCGTCGCCGCATCGGCGCCGCCGCCGATGAAGATCGCCTGCGGCGGTTCGAGTTCAACGAGCGCTTGCGGCGCGTCCCCATTGACAACGCGCAGATCCGGAACGCCGAGCGACAGCGCGTTGCGCGCGATGCGCGCCGCGCGTTCCATGTCTCGTTCAATAGCGATGGCGCGGTTCGCGGGATCGCTCAGCATCCATTCGATGGCGACAGAGCCGGCGCCGGCGCCGACGTCCCACAGCAATTCGCCCTTGCGCGGCGCGAGCGCGGAGAGCGTCACGGCGCGGATGTCGCGCTTGGTGAGCTGCCCGTCATGCTCGAACCAATCGTCGGGCAGACCCGGCGCAAGCGGAATGACCACTGCGTCTCCGCCGGCTTCCACTTCGACGGCGACCGTGTTGAGCGGCGCAATGTCATCGAGCGCGAAGGCGTCGGCGCGCGCGTCGCGGACGCGCTCATGTGGACCGCCGAGCCGCTCGAACACATGGACGCGCGATCCGCCCATGCCGCGCAAGGCGAGATGGCGCGCCAGGCGCGCGGGCGTCGTCTCGTCCCAGGAGAGCGCAATGATCTTTGCGCGCGGCTGCAGATGCGGCGTCACGCGCTCAAAGGCGCGGCCGTGCAGCGAGAGGAGGGCGCAATCCTGCTGGCTCCATTTGAGCCGTGCGGCCGCGAGTGAAAACGCCGAAGGCGCCGGAATGCAGAAAATTTCGTCAGGCGCGACATGGCGCGCGATGAGATCGCCGACGCCGTAGAAGAAGGGATCGCCTGAGGCGAGAACGACTGTGGGCTTGCCGCGCTGGGCGAGAATTTGCGGCAAGGCGTCGGAGAGCGGCGAGGGCCATTGCAGGCGCTCCGCCGGCGCGTCGATCATCGCGAGATGACGCGCGCCGCCGACGATCAGCGAGGCCTGCGCGACGAGCGCGCGCGCCGCCGGCGTGAAGGCGTCGGCGCCGTCTTCGCCGAGGCCGATCAGCGACAGCCATGGCGCGTTCATGTCGCCTTCCGCGACGTATAGACCCAGTCGCGCGCGCGATCGCGCGCGATGCGCCGCGTGCCGCTGGCGCCGATCACGACAAGCGTCGACATATCGACTTTGTCGGCCTCGGCTTCGTCGAGTCGCGTCAGAATGATCTCTTCATTCTCGCGACCGACGGATTTCGCGAGGCCAACGAAGGTCTCGCCGGGAAGATAACGACGCAGCAGCGCAAAGGCGTCAGTGATGCGCGTCGGCCGTGCGCGCGACGCAGGATTATATAGCGCGATGACAAAGTCGCCTTGCGCGGCATGCTCCAGCCGCTTGGCGATGACGTCCCACGGCTTGAGATTATCGGACAGCGAGATCGCGCAAAAGTCATGGCCGAGCGGGGCGCCGAGCCGCGCCGCCGCCGCCTGCATCGCCGAGACGCCAGGCAGCACGCGAATATCGAGATCGCGCCACTCCCGCGGGCCGCAATCGACCGCTTCAAACACCGCCGCCGCCATTGCGAAGACGCCGGGATCGCCGCCGGAGACGACGGCGACGCGGCGACCCTGCGCGGCGCGCGCCAGCGCCTCCCGGGCGCGGTCGATCTCGACGCGGTTGTCGCTTGCAAGCCGTGTCTGACCAGCGCGCTCGGGAACGCGCGCGACGTAAGGCGCATAGCCGATAATGTCCTGCGCGGCGCCGAGCGCCTCTTGCGCCTCGTGAGTCAGCCATCGCGCGTCGGCCGGACCAAGGCCGACAATGTCAAGCGCGCCGCTCAAGGGCGCCGGCCTCGCCCCGGCACAAGCGCCATCGAGAAATAGGGCGCGTCATCGTCGCGCTTGTCGGCGAAGCGCATGATCTTTTCGCCGGGCATCGCGCCGCGTTCGACATAGATCGCGCGATCGATGACGCCAGCGCGAGTCATCGCGCGGCGCAGCTTGGCGAAATTGCCGCCAAGCTTCATCACCACCGCGGCGTCGGTTTCGGCGAGGCGCGACGCAAGCCTGTCTTCGTCGAGCGTCGCCGGCAGAACGGTGAGAATGTCGTCGCCCCAGGCCATCGGCTGGCGCGCCGCGGCGAAACATCCCGACATGCCCGAGACGCCGGCGCAAATCTCGATCCGAAAGCGCGCATCGAGCCGCGCAAACATATGCATGAAGGAGCCGTAAAGCAGCGGATCGCCTTCGCAGAGCAGCGTCACGTCGCGGCCGGCTTCGAGCACGGCGCGAATGCGCATCACGCAATCTTCATAGAAGTGCTGAAGCGACGAGACATATTCCGGCTGATCGAAAGGAATCTCCGTCGTCACTGGATAGAGCAGCGCGATCTCTTCGCAGCCCGGCGCGAGATAGGGCGCGGCGATCGCGCGCGCGTGGCTTGCGCGTCCGCGCTTGGCGAAGAAGGCGACGACGTTGGCCGCGCCGATCAGGCGCGCGGCCTTCACCGTCACAAGCTCCGGATCGCCAGGACCGAGTCCGACGCCGATCAGCGCGCCGAGCGTCGCGACGGCTTCATGCGATGTCGAGGCGAGCGCGTTCATTCCTGCTCGCTCGCCAGCGCATTGATGGCGGCGGCGGCCATGGCGCTGCCGCCCTTGCGGCCTTTCACGATCACGAAGGGAACGCGGCCATATTCGCGCAGCGCGTCTTTCGATTCCGCCGCGCCGACGAAGCCGACCGGCATGCCGATGATGGCGGCCGGAGGCGCCGCGCCTTCGTCAATCATCTCGAGGAGGCGGAACAGCGCGGTGGGCGCATTGCCGATCGCGACCAATGCGCCATCCATACGATTGCGCCATAGCTCCAGCGCCGCGGCGCTGCGCGTGGTGCCGATCTCGGCGGCGAGCGCCGGCACGCGCGGCTCAAGCAGCGTGCAAACCACCTGGTTCTCCGCGGGCAGACGGGAACGCGTGACGCCATGCGCGACCATGTTGGAGTCGCATAGAATCGGCGCGCCCTTCTGCAGCGCGTCGCGCGCCACCGCAACAAAGTCCGGCGAGAATTCGATGTCGTCGGCGAGTTCCACCATGCCGCAGGCGTGGATCATGCGCACGGCGATCTTTTCCTGCTCGGGCGTGAAACGCGAGAGATTCGACTCGGCGCGAATGGTCGCAAAAGAGCGCGCATAAATCTGCGCGCCTTCGTGGATATAGTCGAAGCGGCGGCTCATTGCGTCCTACCGCTTGCGCGCGCGGAGAGTTCGCGCATGACGGCCTCGAAGGTCAGCGATCGGAAGCGCGGCGCGCCGTCGGCGCCGCCGTTCTCGATGAGATCGAATCCTTCAGCGCAGGCAAGCAGCGTGATGGGCGAGGCGCTCTGCCGGGCGCAGCCTTTTGCGCAGCCCGAAAGATGTAGGCCCACGCCATCCGCGCCGCCGATCATTTGCGCAAGCGGCGCGAGATCCATCACATGCGCGCGCGTCTCGGCGAACGCCTGCGGACATTCCGGCGCGCCGGGACAGGCGATGACGGCAAGGCGCTTGTCGTCTGCCGATGTGATGAAGTCGCGGCTTTCCGCGCGCGAGACGACGCGTCGCGCGTGTTCTTCATCGGGCGTGACGATCAGCAGGGCGCGCCACGGCGTGAGGCGCAGTTCGCCTATTCCCTCGCTTTGTGCAAAATCGGCGACGGCGGCGAGTTCGCTTGCGCGCCAGCGGCCAAAAGGCGCGCCGACGCCCGCGAAAGCGACGGCGCCGCGTCGTTGCGCGCCAAAAATTTGCGACCATCGCGCAGGCGCGGGCGCTTCCCTAGAGACCCGCATGACGAGTCCGGCCGCGCGTGGCAGCGCGTCGGCGCCGAGCGCCTCGACCAGCGTGCGGACCCGCCTGAAGCTATTTGCATGACGGTCGCGCAGCTCCACGAAGGCGCGCGCAAAGCGCAACGCCACGTCGAGCGCGTCATCGGTCGCGACGACGACGGCGCGATTGGAAACGCCGGCGATGCGAATTGCGACGTCGCCGTCTGCAATCGCTTCGATCCGAATGTCGGCTTCGACGTCGGCGAGCGACAGCGCGCCGCAATCATCGAGAAGAAACAGAAATTTCGGCGGGAGCGCACGCAGCGCCGCGTCGCGCTGCACTTCCGCAGCAAGCTGCACGGCCACGGCGTTGGCGTCGAAAGCGCCAGCGACGAGGCCGGCGAGCGGCGACGTGATGACATTCGTCACGCGTTCGGCGTCGGCGCTCGGCGCGAGCATGCCGATCGCCTCGAGGCCGCGCAGGGCTTCGGCAATCGTCGCCTCGCTGATCCCGCGCAGCTGCAGTTGCGCGCGCTGCGAGAGATCGATCAGCCCATTGCCGCAGCTGTCCGCAATCCTCGCGATCTCGCGCGCCTGCGCCGCGCTCATGCGAGAGCCGACCGCCTTGGCGCGGATCAGCAAACCGTCGCCGCTCGGCATCGGCGCGAAAGCTCCGGGACACCAGCCCTTGATCTCAGGCCTCGGCTGCAAGACGCCCTCCTTCTTGGCGTTCGATATCGCTTAAGGCGCCGCGCACGCTGTTGCGTTGCGTATTCCACAAGCCGCGCACGAGCGCTTCGCTAAAAACCCGCGCGATTGCGGTGAGCGCGCGGGGATTCTCTATGGCGAGAAAATCCCGTGTCGCATCATCGCCTAAGGTGGCGTCAAAAGCGAGATCGAATTGCGCATCGCTAATGAGGCCGCTTGTCGCGGCGAAAGCATAGAGATTGTCTATCGTCTCGGCGATTTCGCCGGCGCCGCGGTGGCCGTGCCGCTTCTGGCCTTGAAGCCATTGGGGATTGGCGAGCCGCATGCGCAGGACGCGCGCGATTTCGTCTTTCAGAGCGCGCGGCCGTAACCGTTCCGGCCGCGTCGCATCGATATGCACCAAATCGGCGTCGCCGCCAAGCATGGCGTTAGCGGCGGCGAAACCGCCCTCGTAATCGGCGAAGGCGGGTCCGATCAGAACGTCGACTTCGGCCATGTCTTGCACATGGACATGGGCATCGGCGTCAGCGACGCGCGCGCTGAACGCCGCGACGGCTTCGTTGCTGTCGCCCGCGCGATCATAGGCGTGACCCGCGGCGCAAAGATAGGCGCGCGCAAGATCATCGCGGTCCGACCATTCGCCGCGCAACGCGTGATCGCTCACGCCAAGGCCGTAAGCGCCGTCAGCGGCGCCGAAGACACGGCGCAGATCGTCCGCCGTCTTCAGCGGATTGATTTCAGCGTCTTCATCGCGCGCGGCGACCGCGCGCACAGCGTCGTCGAAAAGCGCGATGAGATTTCCGAACATGTCGCGAAACAGCCCCGAAACCTGCAGCGTCACGTCGACGCGCGGAAACTCGAGCCGCGCCTGCGGCAAAATTTCAAAGCCGATGACGCGCGCGCTCGCCGTATCCCAGCGCGGCGCGACGCCGAGAAGCGCGAGCGCTTGCGCGAAATCTTCGCCGCCGGTGCGAATTGTGGCGCTTCCCCACAGGTCGAGCATGATGCGGCGCGGGAATTCGCCATGCAGTTGCGCGTGGCGCGTCATCACCTCGGCGGCGGCGCGCCGGCCAATGTCATAGGCCGTTTGCGTGGGCGCGTGGCGCGGATCGATGCAATAAAGATTGCGTCCCGTCGGCAGAACGTCGGCGCGCCCGCGCGACGGCGCGCCGGCCGGGCCGGGCTCGACGAAGCGGCCCCCAAGCGCGGCGATGAGTGCCTGGCGTTCGGCGCGCGCGCAGGCGCCACGCGCAGGATCCGCGTCGGAATTTTCTTCGGCGCGCCCGAAGACATGGAGTCCGTCGCCGATGCGCATGTCCTTTAGATCGCACATCCAGGCGTCGAGTCGCGTCAAAGTCTCGGCGAGGTCCAACTCGCGCGAGACGCCGCATTCGGCGGCAAGGCCGCTGCGCTCGGCTTCGTCGATGATCGCGCCGGCGATGAGTTTCGCGCGGCGTGCGTCGAGCGCGCTTGCCGTCGCATATTCATCGAGCAGCGTTTCGACTTTCGCCGCCGCGTCGAAAAGTTCGGCGTCGACGAGCGGCGGCGTCAGATGGCCGATGGTCACGGCGCATGTGCGGCGCTTCGCCTGCGCGGCTTCGCCCGGATCATTGACGATGAACGGATAGATCAGCGGCGTCGGACCGAGTACCGCTTCCGGCGCGCAGGTCTCAGACAGCATGACCGATTTGCCGGGAAGCCATTCGAGCGTGCCATGCGCGCCAAGATGAATGAGCGCGTCGATCCCTCGCACATTTCGCAGCCAGAGATAGAAGGCGAGATAGGCGTGACGCGGCGGGCGCTGCACGTCGTGATAGGTCTCGTAACGATCTGTGCGCGCGCCGCGATCGGGCTGCAGCGCGACGATCAGCTTGCCGGCTTCGAGACAGGAAAAGTGGAAGGCGCCGTCGACGACGGCAGGATCATCCTGCGGCGCGCCCCAGGCGTCGTTGACGCTCGCGACGAAAGATGCGGGGAGGGTTGAAAGCAGCGCGAGATAGTCGTCGAGCGGAAAAGTGACGACAAACGTCTGGTCTTCCAGATAGCGCAGCAAAGATGGCGCGTCCGCCTTCTCCCGCCGGCGGGAGAAGGTGTCGCCACGAAGTGGCGACGGATGAGGGCCCTCACCCGACCTTGCTTCGCAAGGCCACCCTCTCCCGCGCGCGGGAGAGGGGAGCGCGTCTTCTGCATCGCTGCCAATGTCATATCCCGCATCGATCAACGCCGAGACGATCTCATGCACGCTCGCTTCCGCATCGAGGCCGATGGCGTAGCCGCCACGGCCGCGTCGCGTCGGATAGTCGGAGAGAATGAGTGCGAGGCTTTTTTCCGCGTTTGGTTTGCGGCGCAGCCGCGCCCAGCTCAACGCGAGGTCCGCGACGAAATCGATGCGCGAGCGTTCCGGCGCATGCCGCGTCTCGCTGAATTCCGCCGCAAGACGCAGCGGCGCTTCCTCCTTGAAGGAAATCGCGCGCGTGAAGATGCGCCCGTCAACTTCCGGCAAGACGACATTCATCGCGAGATCGGCGCCGTTCGCGCCGCGCGTTGAGCCTTCCCACGCTTCGCGTGAAGAGGTGGCAAGTGCGACCTGCAGCACCGGCGCGTCCGCGCGATCCAGCACGCTTCCCGCATCGCGACGCGCCGAAAAGGCCGTGGCGTTGAGGATGACGTCGGGCGCGAAGGATTCGAGCGCGCCCGAAACGAAGGCTTCGCTCTCCGCCTCCTTCAGGCTCGCGACATAGATCGCCTCGACGGAGAACCCGCGCTCAGCCAGCGCGTCGGCGAGCGCGATGATCGGCGCGACGTCGTCGGCGAGGAACATGGCGCGATAGAAGACGATCGTCGCGCGCAATTCGCCGCCGGCGCGGCATGCGGTCTCGAATTGTCCGGCGTTAGCGACGGGAACGCTTTCCCGCCACTGCGCCGGATGGCCGGCGATCGTCGCGGCGTAACCGAGAAAGGAACGCAGATTGTCAGGACCGCCGTCCTGAAAGAACCGCCAAATTTGATTGAGCGTCTCCGCGCCGAGCGTCGACGCCTGCTTCAGGCGCGCGTCGTCGTGCGCATCGCCGGGAACGATCGCGAGGGCGATTCCCTTTGCGCGCGCAAGCGCCTCGAGCTGCTCGACGCCATAGGGCCAATAGTCTTTGCCGCCGAGCAGCCGCACGATGATCAGCCGCCCATGTCGCGCCACAGTGTCGAGATAGAGATCGACGGAGTAGGGGTGCTTCAATTGCGCGAGCGACGCGCAGCGAAAGCTCGGGAGAGTCGCGCCGCTTTGCTCATAAAGCCGCGCCAGCAAACGCAGCTCTGAATCAGAGAAGGACAGAAACACGATCTCCGCGGGAGATTGACCGAGATCGACCGCGCCGCCGGCGTCGTCGAGATTATGGAGATCGCGCGGGAGAAGATGCATGGCGTATCACGGCTGCGCCAGCGTCGCGATCACCGCGTCGCGATTGAGGCCTTTCTCGCCAATGATCACGACGCGACTCATGCGCTGCTCATCGGGTCTCCACGCCCGATCGAAATGATGTTCGATGCGCGCGCCGACGCCTTGCACGAGCAGGCGCATCGGCTTGCCGACGACTTCGACGAATCCCTTGATGCGCAGCACGTCATGCGCGCGCGCCGCTTCGGCGAGTCGCGCGATCAGCGCGGCCGGATCGGCGACCGCAGAGAGCGACACGACGAAACTGTCGAAGTCGTCATGGTCATGTTCCGGCTCGGCGTCATGATGCGACGGACGGGTCGCGAGATCATCCTCCGCCGCCGCCGAAAGGCCGAGCAGCACGAGCGGATCGACGCGCCCTCCGCTGGCGCGCACGATCTTCGCCGCTTTCCGGGCGCCGAGCGCCAAGCGGTTTGCGACGTCGCGTTCTTCGTCGGCGCCCAGCAGATCGGTCTTGTTGAGGATGATGAGATCGGCGCAGGCGAGCTGATCTTCAAACACTTCTTCAAGCGGATTGTCGTGGTCGATCGTCTGCGTGTCTTCGCGCTCCTTGGCGATCGCATCGAGATCGTCGGCGAAACGGCCCTCCGCCACGGCCTTGCCGTCGATGACGGCGATGACGCCATCGACCGTCAGCTTCGAGCGGATCGCCGGCCAGTCGAACGCCTTGACCAGCGGTTTGGGCAGCGCCAATCCCGAGGTTTCGATGATGATGTGATCGGGACGCTTTTCATGCGCGAGCAGCGCTTCGATCGCCGGGATGAAATCGTCGGCGACGGTGCAGCACAGACAGCCGTTGGCGAGTTCGACGATGTTCTCTTCCGGGCAGTTTTCGACGCCGCAGGCGCGCAGTATTTCGCCGTCGACGCCGACGTCTCCGAATTCATTGATGACGAGCGCCAGGCGCCGATCCTTGGCGTTCTCGAGCACATGGCGAATGAGCGTCGTCTTCCCCGCGCCAAGGAAGCCGGTGACAATCGTTGCAGGGATTTTGGCGCTCATGAGGATTCCTGTTGGCGCGACTGGAGTCGCCAGACGAGACCGGCGAGCGCGCCGGCAAGCGCCCAGCTGATCGCCTGAACGGCGAGCGAGGCGGCCGCGAAGCGCGCGGCGAGCTCCGCCGGCGCCGTGCTCTCGGGCGTCGCGGGCTGCGGCGCGAAGAAATGCGGCAGGGCGATCAGCGCGACGCCGGCGATCTTCGCCGCGGTCGAGTCAAGCCGCAACAGGGCGAAGAGTCCGGCGCCGGTCGACAGCGCGGTCGCAAGCCACCAGATCTGGCGCGCGGCGAGTTCGGTTTCCGCCATGCCGGGAAGCTGCGGGGCGAGGCCGAGACTCGTCGCGAGTCCCGTCGCCGCGAAGGCGCAGGCGCCCCACAGCGCGGCGCGGCGCGGCGCGATGGCGTCGCCGGAGAGAAGCATCGCGGCGAGCAGTATGAGCGCGTAGCCGATCGAGACGGCGATCGTTGCGGCGCTCGTCGCCGCCGTGCGGCTCAGGCCGGAAAGCGCTGCGCCCGCGTCGGCGCCGTCATGCGCATGCTGCGCCGCCTCATAGACCTCTGCGGCGAGGATCAGCGGCGTCGTGGTGAAGTGCTGCAGGGCCGCGACCGCAAGCCCGGCGACAAGGCCGGCGATCAGGCCGGTCGTCAAAACGCGCGCGATCAAGCGCGTTGGCGCCTAGTGACAGGGGAAGGAGAGCGCGTGGCGCGTGTCATGCGCCGCGTCATGGACGCTTTCTGGATAGGCGAAGCCCGCAAGCCAAACGAGCCCGAAGCCGAGAGTGAGCGCAACAACGGCGGCCTTCAGCGTCTCGAGTCTCGAAGCGGGGAGGGCGGCGGCGTTGGCGGATGATTTGGCGTTCATATCGGTCTCCCTGCCGCCCCACCGGCGGCGATGCGATGCGCGCGGCGATCCAAATTGATCGCCCTGACGGCAGGTCTCCTGGCTCCCGGGTCGTCGGACCGCGCCGCCTTCCCAAGCATCTCGCTCAGTGGCAGATGGCGCGGACCTTGCCGGCTACAGTTGCGGGGGCAGCCGCGGATACGGGACCTAATGCCCGCGCCGCGTTCCCTTTTCACTTCTTGCGAAGGACCGTCCCGACTAGTCATATGCGCGGCTCATGCTTCCGTCAAACCGGCCGAGGAGCGCCTGTGACCGAGATGAACGAAGACGACGAGGCGCGCCGCCATCGTCTCAAGATGGAGAAGCGCAAGGCGGTTCAGGACGCCGAGGTCGCCGGCAAGACGGTCGCCCGCAAAGGCCTGCTGATGGTCCACACCGGCGCCGGCAAGGGAAAGTCGACGGCGGCCTTCGGGCTGGCGCTGCGCGCGCTCGGCCATGGCTGGAAGATCGGCGTCGTTCAGTTCGGCAAGGGCCAGTGGCGCACCGGCGAGCGCAACATGCTCGAAAAGCTCGGCCAAGAGTTCGGTCAAGAGTTCGGTCAAGTCGCCTGGCATACGCTCGGCGAGGGCTTCACCTGGGAGACGCAGGACCGCGCGCGCGACGAGGCGGCGGCGCGGCGCGCCTGGGAGAAGGCGTGCGAACTGATGGACGACCCCCACATTCGCCTGCTGGTGCTCGACGAATTGAACATTTCGCTGCGCTACGAGCATTTGCCGCTGGACGAGGTGCTCGATGCGCTCGCCGCGCGGCGCGACGACCTCAATGTCGTCGTGACCGGACGCAACGCCAAGCCGGAGCTCATCGCCGCCGCCGATCTCGTCACCGAGATGACCCTGGTCAAGCATCATTTCGGCGCCGGCGTCAAAGCGCAGGAGGGAATCGAATTCTAACCTGAAACCTGTTCTGAAGCCCGCCGGCCTATCGCTCTTGGCAGCGGCTCGCGTAGAGAATACGCTTTGCGGGCAGGCAGTTCCGTGGCGGACAGGGACGCGCGCCAGCGACGCGAGCAGCGTCAGTCCTGGCTGGACTCTCAACATCATCTGGACCCGAAAGCTCGATGGACGTTTACGACGCGCTCCGCTTTTCCGCTGCGAAGATCTCCAACGAGCTGTTTTCGGCGGGATCGATTTTTTCGGTCTATTCGCTGGCGACGACGTTTCTCATCGCCGTTGGCGCGCTGGCCTATCAGCGCAAGATGCGCCGGGGGCGCGTCAACCTGCGGGCCATCGCGCGGGCGATCTTCGACAAGAGACTCCTGCTATCCAAATCTTTTGCCGCGGACGTCAAGCTCTTCGTCCTGAGCGTCGTTCTCATGCCGGTCGTGGTGGGCGCGCTCGTTCTATCGACGAACGGCGTTGCGACCGCCGTGAGCGCCGCGCTGCGCAGTTCATTTGGCGCTTTTGCGCCGACCTCTTGCTGTGACCTTTCGATAAGGCTCTTCTCTACCGCCGTGCTCTTTTTGGCCTATGAGATCGGCTATTGGGTCGATCACTATCTCAAGCATCGGATCCCGTTTTTGTGGGAGTTCCACAAGGTACATCACACCGCCGAGGTGCTGACCCCGGTGACGAATTTTCGCAATCATCCGATCGACAACATCTTTTTCGGCTACATGCTCGCGATGTTCATTGGCGGCGCGTCAGGCGTATTGGCGTGGGTCTTTGGGCGAACCACTGAATCCTTCACGGTCGACGGGAAGAACATCCTTTTCATCTTCTTCCTTTGGACGATCGGGCATCTTCAACATTCGCAGTTCTGGATTCCGTTTCGCGGGATTTTGGGACACGTCGTCCTAAGCCCCGCGCACCACCAGATTCATCATTCGACAGATCCTCAGCACTTCAATCGCAACTTCGGCAGCGTTCTCGCCGTTTGGGACTGGATGTTCGGATCGCTCGAGATGCCCTCGACCAAGAACCCGCGCCTTAAATACGGGGTCGAGGAAGACGCCGCGGACCCGCATTCGTCCTTCGGATTATTGGCGACCCCGATTTATAGAGCCGCCCTCGCGCTCTGGCGCGCGTCCGCCGAGGCATGGAATGCAGGGACTGAGCGACTGGAGCAGCGCCGTCAAAGGCTCAAGAGCACAGGCATATTATGAGCCGCGTTCGCGCCGATCTGTTGCTTGTGCTTGCGGCGTTTATCTGGGGGACGGCCTTTATCGCGCAAAAAAACGCCGGCGAGCTTATGGGGCCGATCACCTTCGTCGGCGTCCGTTTTCTACTGTCCTGCGCCGCGCTCGCGCCGCTGGCGCTCTATGAACGCCGTTACAGTGACTCTCCGCTGAAAAAGGGCGATTTGCCTCTCGCCGGCCTGATCGGCTTGTGCGTCTTCCTCGCCGCGGCTTTGCAGCAAGTCGGCCTCGCCACGACGACGGCGACCAACGGCGGATTTCTCACGGCGCTGTATGTCGTGCTCGTTCCGGTGTTCGTCTTTGCGCAGACCGGCGTAAGACCCCGGCAGGTCGTTCTCTTCGCGGGCGTCGGGTCCATCGCGGGCGCTTGGCTGCTGACCGACAGCGCGCAGCTCCAGAGTTGGACGTCGGGCGACGCCTTGGTTTTGATTGCGGACATCGCGTGGGCGGCCGGCATTAGTCTCGTCCCGACCTTTCTCGCTCGGACCGACCGGCCGTATTTTTTGGCTTTCGCGCAGTTCGGCGTCATCGGCGTTCTTGGAGCCGTTGTGGGCCTCGGCGGCGAGCCTTTTTCGCTCGAGGGCCTGAGCGCCGCGCTGCCGGCGATTCTCTATGCGGGGCTTTGCTCCGGAGGGATCGCCTTCACGCTTCAAATCGTGGCGCTCAAATATACGCCCGCGGCCGAAGCCGCGCTCATCATGTCGCTGGAGAGCGTTTTCGCGGCCTTGTCGGGCGCCATCCTGCTGTCCGAGCGCCTCACCACGCCGGCGATGCTGGGCGGGTTGCTCATCTTGCTCAGCGCCGTGCTCGTCGAAGCTGGACCGGCCGCGCAAAATATATGGGCGTCGCAGTACTGGAGTCGGCTGTCGCAAGTGTGGAGTCGGGCGCGCTAGAGCAGGTTCCGAAAAAGTTGACAGACTTTTTCAGAACCCCAGCCAGGAAGCGCTCTAAGCGTCCGAAAAAGTGGAAGCCGACGCTCGATCACGTCGAGAACGTCGGCTCCAAAATGATCTGCGCGGTAACCGGCCGATCACCCGCCAGAAAGACAAGGGCCGGGAGCTTGCGCGCCCGGCGAGTCTTTTCGGCAGGGGTATGTTTTACTGGATCATGCGGGCAGTAGAGCCAACGCCATCGCCCTGGATGCCGTTGCGGTTGCCCGTGCCGTTGGTTCCTTCAGGAGAAATCCAATCCGGAACCCAGGTCAGAGCGACGACGACGAACGCGACGAAGGCGGCGATCCAAAGCAGCATCTTGCCGATATCGCCGGTATTGTGAACGTTGACGGCCATGCGTTTTCCCCCTGTTCTTGATTTTACGTGAATGCTTGCCGCATCGAGAGGGAGCCTAGCTTGTTTCCGATCGGATGGCAATGCGCTCTTGCGAGGGCTCAAAGCTCCGCCAAAAAAGCAATATTAGTTTTGAAATTCAAACCGTTAACATGCGACAGAACGTCGCGGGCATTTCAAAAAATTAAGCGCATTTCCTTGTCCTTGTTTCCCTTCCGAACGCCGATGCGCCAGCCAGGCGTCGAACGACTAAAGCGTCCGCGCCGGTTGGCCGGCGGCGGCCCTTGCCGGATGTAGGCGCATCGCCTATAAGCGCGCCATTCCACAGGCGAGAGTTACGCGGCGTCTGCCTTAAGACGTCGCTCCGGTGGCCGGATCTCCGGCCTCTTTACTCTCTCGCCGAGGTTCAACCGGAGAAAAGACACTATGGCTCTGCCCGATTTCACCATGCGCGGCCTCCTGGAGGCCGGCGCTCACTTCGGCCATCAGTCGCATCGCTGGAACCCGAAGATGGCGCCTTTCATCTTTGGCGCCCGCAACAACATCCACATCATCGATCTCGCCCAGACGGTGCCGCTGCTCCATCAGGCGCTGAAGACGATTTCGGACACCGTCTCCAAGGGCGGCCGCGTGCTGTTCGTGGGCACCAAGCGCCAGGCGCAGGAGCAGATCGCCGACGCCGCCAAGCGCAGCGCTCAATATTACATCAATTCCCGCTGGTTGGGCGGCACGCTCACCAATTGGAAGACGATTTCCGGATCGATCACCCGTCTGCGCAAGCTCGACGAGATGCTTTCGGCCGGCGCTTCGGGCATCACTAAGAAAGAGCGCCTGCTGCTGACCCGCGAGCGCGACAAGCTCGAAAAGGCGCTCGGCGGCATCAAGGATATGGGCGGCACGCCGGATTTGATCTTCGTGATCGACACCAACAAAGAGCAGCTCGCGATCAAGGAGGCGAATCGCCTCAAGATTCCCGTCGTCGCCGTGCTCGACACCAATTGTGATCCGGACGGCGTCACCCATCCGATCCCCGGCAACGACGACGCGGGCCGCGCCATCGCGCTCTACTGCGATCTCGTGGCGAGAGCCGCAATCGACGGCATTTCGCGCAGCCAAGGCTCGGTGGGAATCGATATCGGCGCCGATGAGTCGCCGGCGCTTGAGCCCGCGCTCGAGGCTCGCCCGGTGGTGCGCGAAGATTTGCGTCCCGCCGAAGCCGCCGGGACGGATGCGGAGACGCCTCTCGAGGCCTTCGAACTGCTGTCGGCGCCGCGCGGCGCGCCGGACGATCTCGCCAAGCTGCACGGCGTCGGCCCGCAGCTTGTCAAGAAGCTGAACGACGCCGGCGTCTATCACTATTGGCAGCTTGCCGCGATGACTTCGGCGGACGTCGAAAAACTCGACGGCGAGTTGAAGCTGAACGGCCGCATTGCGCGCGACGGCTGGGTCGATCAGGCGAAGGCGCTTCTCGCCGCCTAATCGATCCGTCAGGTCCAATGCTTAAGACGCGCGCGCCGGTCCAATGGGCCGGCGTCGTCGCATGACTCCCTTAAGAAGGAATTTCAGCCATGGCTACGATCACCGCCGCCCTTGTGAAGGAACTGCGCGAGAGCACCGGCGCGGGCATGATGGATTGCAAGGCGGCGCTCACCCAGACGGACGGCGAATTTGAAGCGGCGGTCGACTGGCTGCGCAAGAAGGGGCTCTCCAAGGCCGCGAAGAAAGCCGATCGCGTCGCCGCCGAAGGGCTTGTCGCCGCGCTCGTTTCAGACAATTCCGGCGTCGTCGTCGAGGTGAATTCGGAAACGGACTTCGTCGCCCGCAACGCCGATTTTCAGTCGCTTGTGAAGAACATCGCCGAAGTCGCCTTAAAAAGCGGCAAGAGCGACGTCGAGGCGCTCGGCAAGGAAGCCTATCCCGGCGGCGGAACGGTGAGCGAAGCGATCACCCAGGCGATCGCCGGCATCGGCGAGAACCTGACGTTGCGCCGCGCCGCCGCGCTCAGCGTCAGCGAGGGCGTCGTCGGCCGTTACGTGCATGCGCAGGTCGTCGACGGCCAGGGCAAGATCGCGGTGATCGTCGCGCTCGAATCGAAGGGCGACAAGGACGTGCTGGCGACGCTCGCGCGCCAGCTCGCCATGCATGTCGCCTCGGCGAATCCGCTGGCGCTTGACGCCTCGGGCCTCGACCCGGCGACGGTCGAGCGCGAAAAGAAGCTGCTTGCCGAGAAGAACGCCGGCAAGCCTGAGAACGTGCTGCAGAAGATTATCGATTCCGGCATCAAGACCTACGCCAAGGAGGTCTGCATGCTCGATCAGGTCTCCAACCATCCTGACCACAGCGGCAAGAGCGTCGCCCAGGCGGTCAAGGAGATCGAAGGCAAGGCCGGCGCGCCGATCGCCATCAAGGGCTTCGTGCGCTATGCGCTCGGCGAAGGCATCGAGAAGCAGACGAGCGACTTCGCCGCCGAGGTCGCGGCCGCTGTGAAGGGGTAAGTCATTCCCTCCGCTTGAGGTGAAAAGGTCAGTGCGGGCCGGGGCGTTTACCCCGGCCTTTTTTGTTTCCGCGAACCTCTCCGCGTCATGCCGGGCTAGTGCCGGGCGCCCACGAGTCTACTCAGCGGCGCCGCGTGGAGAGCCGGACAAGCCCGGCCATGACGGCTGAAAGGCCGCGCCGTCACTCCCCACGCATCGCCGCCTGCGACCTTCGCCTTCGCCCCATCCTCCTTGGGGCCGCGTGCGCGAAGAAGGATGCAACAGCTGTTGGCGATGCTTTGGTCGTCCCCCCGCGCGAACAATCGCGGGCGGGCGGCGTTTAGCTCCTGACATTGATCTTCGCACATGGCGAAGATCAAGCAGAGGAGCATTAGATGCGCGCCAAGAAGACCGCCGCAGACGAAATGATTCGCGGACCGCGCGTTGGGCGCGCGATCGAAACCGCCACCTCCGTGCTCGGCTTCGATGACGCGCCGTCCGCGCGGGGACTGCGCGATCCGCGCGAGCTCTATCCCAAGCCGCCCTTCGAGAAGCAGACCCAGCCCTGGCCGGGTCTCGCCGGCCTCATGACGCCGCGTCCCGATCATGGCGAAGAGAGCTACCGGGGCTCGGGGCGTCTCCTTGGCCGCAAGGCGCTCATCACCGGCGGCGACAGCGGCATCGGCCGCGCCGCGGCGATCGCCTTCGCCCGCGAAGGCGCCGATGTCGCGATCAACTATCTGCCGGAGGAGGAGGCGGACGCGAAGGAGGTCATGACTCTCCTGGGCGAGGCCGAGGTCAATGCGGTGGCGCTTCCGGGCGATATTCGCGATGAAGGCTTTTGCCGCAAGCTCGTCGACGATGCGGCGCGCGATCTCGGCGGCCTGGATATTCTCGTTAACAACGCCGCGCGTCAGCATGCGCGCCAATCGATCCTCGACATTACGACCGAGGATCTCGACTGGACGTTTCAAACCAATCTCTACGCGCTGTTCTGGATCACGAAAGCCGCGATTCCGCATCTCCAGCCGGGATCGTCGATCATCAATACGAGTTCGATCGTCGCCTTCGATCCTTCGCCGCAGCTTCTGGATTATTCTGCGACGAAGGCCGCCATCCTCAACTTTACGAGATGCTTGGCGAAGCAGCTCGCTGACAAAGGCGTCAGGGTCAACGCCGTCGCGCCCGGCCCGTTCTGGACGGCCCTGCAGCCAAGCGGCGGACAATTTCCCGATCATCTCGCCGAATTTGGCGCCGACACGCCGCTCGGGCGTCCGGGACAACCGGCGGAAATCGCGCCGCTTTATGTGCTGCTCGCCTCAAACGAGGCGAGTTTCACGACGGGCCAGGTGTTTGGCGCGACGGGCGGCGAGGTGGGGCCGTAATCAATGCCGTGAATAATGTCCTGACTGACGCGTGGCGCTTGTTTGCATTCACGTGGGGGGTCGTCGCCGCGTCCGCAGAACGTTGCTCATGGCCGCTTAGCGCCTGAGTGTCACGACTGCCTCACTTGCGGGCGCCGCTCGGCGTCCGTAAGAAGAACGCGCCCCGCCTCAGTCAGCGAGATCCGCCCCATGTCCGACCTCACGTCGACGCGACGATTCAAGCGTGTGGTCGTCAAGCTGTCCGGGGAAGCCCTGCAGGGGTCGGCGCCGCACGGGCTTGACGCCGTCACGCTCGCCCGCATCGCCTCCGACCTCGCGACCGCCGCGGACGCGGGACATGAGATCGCCGTCGTCGTCGGCGGCGGCAATTTCTTTCGCGGCATCAAGGGGGCCGACACCGGGATCGAGCGCGCGCGCGCCGATTCGATCGGCATGCTGGCGACGGTGATGAACGGGCTAGCGCTGGAGCAGGCGGTCGAAGGGCAGGGGCGACAGGCGCGCTGCCTCTCCGCCGTCACCATGCCGTCCATATGCGAATCCTTTTCGCGCCGCGCCGCCCTGCATCATCTGGCCAAGGGACGCGTCGTCATTGCGGCCGGAGGCACCGGCAACCCCTTCTTCACGACGGACACCGGCGCGGTGTTGCGCGCCGCGGAGCTCTCCGCCGACGCGGTGCTCAAAGCCACTCAGGTCGACGGCGTCTACACGGCCGATCCCAAGCGCGATCCGACCGCGCAGCGCTACGACAGCTTGAGCCATGACGAGGCGATCGCCAAAAACCTGGCGGTGATGGATACGGCGGCCTTCGCGCTCGCCCGCGAGAATAAGATCCCAATTCTCGTCTTTTCGATCGCCGAGGCCGGCGCCATCGACGGGGCGCTTTCGGGTCGGGCGCGCGCCACCCTCGTCGCGCCGTAAGACCCTTTCGCGCACGACGGGAAATCGTGCAATAAATCCTGCGCCGCGGAGCCGCAGCGCCGGCGAGGGCGGCGGCGTGCGCCTTTTCGCCGCGCCACATTGGAAAACATAAGAAGCCGAGCCGCGCGAGTGTTCGTGAGAGCGGCGACAGATCAAAGACAGGTTGTGAACATGGCGGAAACTTTTGACCTTGCGGATATGAAGCGCCGCATGCAGGGCGCGGTCGCGACGCTCAAGCACGAATTCGGCGGGCTTCGCACAGGACGCGCCTCGACGAGCTTGCTCGATCCGATTCATGTGGAAGCTTATGGGCAGGTTTCGCCGCTCAATCAGGTCGCCACCGTCAGCGTGCCCGAGCCGCGTCTTCTTTCGGTGCAGGTGTGGGACAAGGCGCTGGTCATCGCCGTGGACAAGGCGATCCGCGAGGCCAATCTCGGTCTTCAGCCGACGGTTGAAGGTCAGAACTTGCGCATACGCATGCCGGAGCTGAACGAGCAGCGCCGCAAGGAACTCGTCAAAGTCGCGCATAAATACGCCGAGGAGGCGCGGGTCTCCGTGCGCCACGTGCGCCGCGACGGCCTCGACATTCTCAAGAAGTTGCTAAAGGATCACGCGATTCCCGAGGACGACGAGAAGCGCCACGAACAAGAGGTGCAGAAAGCGACGGACGAGACGGTGAAGGAGATCGACGCCGCGCTCGCCGCCAAGGAAAAGGAAATCATGCAGGTCTAGGAAGCTGCGACGTCGCCTGGCGCAGGTCCCATGGCCATTCGGAACCCGAATATGACGGAAAGCGACATTCTGGAGGCGCAAACGAACGCGCAGCGCGCGCGCGCGGCGCCGCGTCATGTCGCGCTGATCATGGACGGCAACGGCCGCTGGGCGGCCAAGCGGGGCTTGCCGCGATTCGAAGGGCACCGGCGCGGCGTCGAGGCGCTGCGTCGCACGGTGCGGGCGGCGATCAAGCTCAACATCGGCTATCTGACGGTCTATTCCTTCTCGGCGGAAAACTGGTCGCGCCCGCGCGAGGAGGTGGAAAGCCTCCTCTCGCTGCTGCATCGCTTCATCCGCAACGATCTAGCGGAGTTGCACGCGAGCAATGTGCGCGTGCGGGTCATCGGCGCGCGCGCCGAGCTCGCGCCTGACATCTCGGACCTGCTGCGCGAGGCCGAGCAGATGACGCAGGCGAACTCCGGGCTCACGCTCGTCGTCGCGTTCAACTATGGCGCGCGGCAGGAGATCGCGGCGGCGGCCCGCGCGCTCGCGGAAATGGTGGCGCAAGGCCGACTGAGGCCTGAGGAGATCGACGCCGACGCCATCGCGCAGCGGCTCGACACGGCGGACATTCCCGACCCCGACCTGATTATCCGCACGTCGGGCGAGCAGCGGCTGTCGAATTTCCTGCTGTGGCAGGCGGCTTACGCCGAATTCGTCTTCTTGCCGATTCTTTGGCCCGATTTCGACGAGGGGGCGCTGGCGGCCGCGATCGCCGAATACGCGCATCGCGATCGGCGCTTCGGCGGGCTTGAAGCTGCGGCGCGCAGCGCCAAGACCGCGTCATGACGGCGGATCGAAGAGACATAAGCAGCGCCGGGCAATCTTCCGGAAAGCCGTCTGCCGGAGGCTTCGCCGACCTTGGTCCGCGCGTCGCTTCCGCCGCAGCGATGGTCATCGCCGCGCTCGGCGCGCTCTATCTTGGCGGCGACGTTTTTGCGCTCTTCTGGCTGGCGGCCGCTTTCGCGGTGAGCTGGGAGTGGCAGAACCTGATCGGCGGCGAGGGTCGCGCCCCCCGAATCGCCGTCGGCGGCGCGGCGGTCGCCGCCGCAATGGCGTTCGGACGCGTTTCCATGCCGGGCGCGGCCGCGCTCGCGATTGCGCTCCTTGCCATTGCAGGCGCGGCGCTGGCGGGGGCCGAGCGTCGGCTCTGGGCGGCGACGGGCGTCGTCTACGCCGGCGCGCTCGCCTTCTCCGTATGCCTTTTGCGCGAGTCGCCCGACGTCGGCGCGCTCGCCATCGCGTTCCTGTTTGCCGTGGTCTGGGGCACCGATATCTTTGCCTATTTTGGCGGCAGGCTGATCGGCGGACCCAAGCTTTGGCCGCGCGTCTCGGCCGGTAAGACATGGTCCGGCACGATCACCGGCGTGCTCTGCGGCGCGTTGCTTGGCCTCGTCGCCGTTTATCTCGGCGCCGGCCCGCAACTTGCGAACTGGCGCGTGTTCCTGGTCGGACTGGCCGCCGCCGCCTTTTCGCAAGTCGGCGATCTTTTCGAATCTTCGGTCAAGCGCCGCTTTGGGGTGAAGGACTCGAGCCAGCTCATTCCCGGCCATGGCGGCGCCATGGATAGGCTCGACGGCTTCATCTTCGCCAGCGCCTTCGCGGCGGCGGTGGGCTTGCTGCGCGGCGCGCCGTCGGTGGCGGCCGGTCTTTTCTTCTGGTAGGGCGGAGCCAATGGCATTAGCAAACGGACAGTTTCACGCGCACGCCCCGGTCCAGCCGCGGGCGCCGGTCCCGCGCCGCATCGTGCTGCTGGGCGCGACAGGCTCGATCGGCCGTTCGACGGTCGACCTTCTCGAACGCGATCCGGAAGGATTTTCGGTGTCGGCGGTGGCGGGCGGCCGCGATGTCGAGGCGCTCGCGCGCGTCGCCCGCGCGGTCAGAGCCGAATTCGCCGCGATCCGCGACGAGAGCGCCTATGCGGCGCTCAAGGAAGCGCTCGCCGGGACCAACACTCAGGTCGCCGCGGGCCGCGAGGCGGTCATCGAGGCGGCGCTGCGCGACGCCGATCTCGTGGTCTCGGCCATCGTCGGCGCCGCCGGCGTCGAGCCCACCTACGCCGCGCTCGCCGCCGGCCGCGACGTGGCGCTCGCCAATAAGGAATGTCTCGTCTGCGCCGGCGTGCCCTTCATGCGGATGGCGGCGGAAATGGGCGTGCGGCTGCTGCCGATGGACAGCGAGCACAACGCCATTTTCCAGGCGCTTGGCGGCGAGGACGCCTCCCGCATCGAACGCATGATCGTCACGGCCTCCGGCGGCCCGTTCCGCACCTGGAGCAAGGAGCGCATCTCCGAGGCGAGCGTCGAGGAGGCGCTCAACCATCCCAATTGGGCGATGGGCCCGAAGATAACCGTCGATTCGGCCGGCATGATGAACAAGGGGCTCGAACTGATCGAGGCTCATCATCTATTCGGCATTCCGGCGGAAAAGCTCGAAGTCGTGGTCCATCCGCAGTCGATCGTCCACGGCCTCGTCGCCTTTTCCGACGGCTCGGTGACCGCGGGAATCGCCGTGCCGGACATGCGCACGCCGATCGCCCATTGTCTGGGCTATCCCGACCGGCTGACGACTCCGACGCCGCGCCTCGATCTGGCGAAAATCGCCACCCTGACATTCGAAGCCCCTGATTTTGACCGGTTTCCGGCGCTCAGACTGGCGCTCGACGTCCTGCGCGCCGGCGGCGGCCTGCCGACCGTGCTCAACGCCGCCAATGAAATCGCCGTCGAAGCCTTCCTCGATCGCCGCATTTCCTTCGACGGAATCGCTCGCCATGTGGCCGAGGCCTGCGAGGCCGCTTTGCGCGATGGAACCGCAAATGCGCCCGCAACAGTTGAGGATGCCCTCGCGGTGGACCATATTGTCAGAGAAAGATCACGATCGGCCTTGGCCGGGCGCGCCGCATCAGGCATGCTGCTTCAGTGATCATGGCGCGCGCCGCCGACAGGGTTGGCGCAAGCGAGACCTGCGAGACAGCGCTTTGCTAGACCTCCTGACGACCTTCGCCTTTTATCTCATCCCCTTCGTGCTCGTTCTCACGCTCGTCGTGTTCGTGCACGAATTTGGGCACTTCATCGTCGGCCGGTGGTGCGGCGTGAAGGTGGACGCCTTTTCCATTGGCTTCGGACCGGAACTGTGGTCTCGGGTGGATCGTCACGGCACGCGCTGGCGCATCGCCAGCATTCCGCTCGGCGGCTACGTCAGCTTCCATGGCGACGCCAACGCCGCCAGCGCGCCGGACCCCGAAGCGGTGCGCGCGATGCCTGAAAGCGAGCGCGCGGTAACCTTCGCGGCGCAGTCGGTATGGAAGCGCGCCGCCATCGTGTTCGCCGGTCCTTTTGCGAATTTCATTCTGGCGATCGCGATTTTCGCAATTCTCTTCGGCGTTTATGGGCGGACGGTCTATGCGCCGCGCGTCGGCTCGCTGACGCCTGGCGGGGCTGGCGCCGCTGCGGGCTTCATGGCCGGCGACCTGGTGCTGACTGTCGACGGCGCGCCGGTCGACTCCTTTTCGAATCTGCAGGAAATCGTTTCGAGCTCGGCCGACAAAGAACTCGTTTTCGTGATTCAACGCGGCGATCAGCAGCTGACGCTTCCGGTCGTTCCCGCCCTGCGCGAGGTCGAGAGCGCGATCGGCAAAATCCGAATCGGCATGCTGGGCATTCAGGCCTCAAAGGCCGCAGCCGACATCCGTCGGGAACGCTACGGACCCGCCGACGCGGTGGCGATGGGCGTGCAGGAAACTTGGACGGTCGTGCGCCGCACCGGAAATTATATCGGCGGACTCGTCACCGGACGCGAGAGCGCCGATCAGCTCTCCGGACCGATCGGCATCGCGCAAGTCTCGGGGCAAATGGCGCAGGCGGTCTCCAAGGTCGGCATCGCGCCGCTGTTGAGCCTCATCGCGATTCTCTCAGTCTCGATCGGCCTGCTCAATCTTATGCCGGTGCCGCTGCTTGACGGCGGACATTTGCTGTTCTTCGCGATTGAGGCGGCGCGCGGCCGCGCGCTCAACGAGCGCGCGCAGGAAGTCGCCTTCCGAGTGGGTCTCGCGATGGTCGGCGCGCTGATGATTTTCTCGACCTACAACGACATCGCGCGGCTGATTCACAAGCTCACCGGCTCAGGCTCCTAGAGCGCTTCCAAGATCAATTGGAATCAGGTGATCGATAGGAATCGCTCTAAATAAAAATGCTGGAGCAGGTTCTCATCGAAAAAGTCCGCCAACTTTTTCGGATCTGCTTTCGCGCACGCAGCTGCTCCAACGACGTGGCGTGCAGTACGCCGTGTAAGCGCGCGATTCCTGTCGTAATTTGGACATGATGACGTTTGCGGCGCCACGTCTTAACCATGCGCTGACCATGAATCGTGGCTTTAACGTCACGCCTTCGACAAATTGCGGCGACAACATTTATTCTGCATTTGCAGGGTCGGGTAAACCTTGTAGAAGGAATCGCTCAACGCTGGCGAAGCGCCGATCGTCGGCGCATTTACATGAGTTTCGTGCCGCGGCCCGGGCGGCGACGTTGCGACGAGGACCTGCACTATATGCGCTCTATCAGCGGCATTTGGAAATCATCGTTCCTGTTCGCGGTTGTGGCCGCTCTGCTGGCGTTTAGCGTTCCGGCGTTCGCCGCGCCCGACATCAATCGCATCGCGTTCGAGGGCAACAGCAAGGTCAAGACTGACATCTTGCAGGAGCAGGTGCGTTCGCGCGCCCGCACAGAATTCAACCCGCAGATGGCCGAGGCCGACGTCGCGCGATTGACGGAAGTCTATCGCCGGTCGGGACGCGCTGCGGCGAAAGTGAGCTTTCGGACGGTTGATCTGCCGAACGGACGCGTCGACCTGGTCTTCAGCATCGTTGAAGGCGACAAGACCGGCGTTAAGGAGATCCGTTTCATCGGCAATGAGGTCTACTCCACACGCCGTCTTGTCGGCATGATGGAGACGACGGAAATGAACTTCCTGTCGTTCCTCAAGACAAGCGACGTTTATGATCCCGACCGCATCGCCGCGGACCTCGAACTCATTCGTCGATTCTATCTTAAGAACGGCTACGCCGATTTCCGCGTGATCAGCTCCGACGTGCAGTTCGATCCGGCGGCTGGCGGCTACATCATCAGCATCGTCGTGAACGAAGGCCCGCAGTATCGGGTGTCAACGGTCAGCGTCGAATCCCATCTCCCCGACGTCGACGGCGCCGCGTTGAATGATCTGCTGCGGCTTGCGCCGGGCGACGTCTACAACGGCGACGCGGTCGAGAAGACCGTCGAAGCGCTGACCCGCGAAATCGCCCGGAAGGGCTATGCCTTCACCCAGGCGCGCCCGCGCGGCGAACGCAATCCGGCCGATCAGACGGTCGCGATCCAGTTCCTGCTCGAGGAAGGACCCCGGGTCTATATTGAACGCATCAACATTCGCGGCAACACGCGCACGCGCGACTACGTCATTCGCCGCGAGTTCGATATCGGCGAGGGCGACGCCTATAACCGCGTCCTGATCGACCGCGCCGAACGCCGGCTGAATGGCCTCGGCTATTTCAAAAAGGTGAAAATCACCAATGAGCCGGGCTCGGCGCCGGATCGCGTGATCCTCAACGTTGACGTCGAGGACCAGCCCACCGGCAACTTCGGCGTCTCTGGCGGTTATTCGACCAACCAGGGCTTTATCGCCGAAGTGTCCGTGTCGGAAAGCAACTTCATGGGTCGCGGCCAAGCGGTTCGCCTTTCGGTGCAGGGCGGCCAGATCGCCCGCGGCGTGACGTTCAGCTTCACCGAGCCTTATTTCCTCGACCAGCGCATCGCCGCCGGCTTCGACGTCTTCGTGCGTCAACAGGACGCTTATAACTACTCGATCTACAGCTCGACGTCCTACGGCGGCACGTTGCGCTTCGGCATCCCGATCACCGAAGAGCTCAGCTTCTCGCCCCACTACTCGATCTATCAAACGACGATCTCAATCCCGAACGACAAGAATCGTCCTTACAACGACTGTTTGGTGCCGATACTTGGCTACACGCCGGGGTTCAGTCCCTTCATGCCGACGACGAGCCTCTTCGTGAACTGTCAGTCGAACGGCGAGGCGTCGCTCGCGATCAAGGAGTCGCAGGGTGGGCTGCTGACGTCGCTCGTCGGCTATTCGCTGAACTACAGCACCATCGACAACTTCAAGAACCCGCATAATGGTTGGCTCGCCTCGCTCAATCAGGACGTCGCGGGTCTTGGCGGCGGCACGCGCTATCTGCGCACGACCGGAGACATTCGCTACTTCCGTGAGATTCCCTATATCGACGATGTGGTCGGCATCGCCCGTCTGCAGGGCGGCGATCTGTCGACCTTCGGCGGCTACAAGCCGCGCATTCAGGACAACTTCAACCTCGGCCCCAGCCTGGTGCGCGGCTTCGCGCCGGGCGGCATCGGCCCACGCGACTCGAACATTCTGACGAGCTTCAACAACAATCGCGGCAACTCACTCGGCGGCTCCAACTATGTTGGCGCATCGCTCGAAGTTCAGTTCCCCTTCTGGTACCTGCCCAAGGATCTGGGGCTGAGAGGGGCGGTCTTCGCCGACGCCGGTTCGCTATGGAATTTTAGCGGTAAGACGAACTACGCCAACAATCTGCCCACGATTCCCGGCGTGACCTGCATCGGCGCCTATACGCCGGAGGCGGGTTTCGGGCAGGGCAATTGCGTTGTGCCGAATGCCAACTCCTTCAGGGTTCGGTCGTCCGTGGGCGCCTCGGTGCTTTGGAATTCGCCGATGGGGCCGATCCGCTTCGACTATGCGGTCGTGACCTCGAAGGCGAAAGAGGATATCACTCAGAACTTCCGGTTCAGCGGCGGCACCAACTTCTGATGATCGGAGACGATCGCCGGGCGAACCGCGCCCGGCGGACGGCTGAAGGCTTGGCTTGGGCTGCCGCGCTGGATTTTGTAGCGTGAGCGCAGCGGCCTTCTTTCCCTTGGCGCGACCCGCCCCTTTGAGCGAAATTGCGCAGATCGCCGGGGCCGAGATGCGCGGCGGTCCTGACGGCGCGCAAGCGTCGGCCGAGCTTGCGCCGCCGCCCCTTATCATCGGCGTGGCCACGCTCGATTGGAGCAGGCCGGGCGACCTCTGCTTCTACGACAACCCGCGTTATCGCAAGGCCCTCTTGGAGTGCCGAGCGACCGCCTGCTTCCTGCGCGCGCGCCATATTGATCTGCTGCCCAAGTCCGTCGTCGCGCTCGTCGTCGACGATCCGCAGCGGGCGATGACGCTCGCCGCCGCGCATCTCTTTCCGGACGCGCTGCGGCCCGGCTCCTTATTCCAATCCAGCGGCGTTTCTCCGGGAGCGGCGGTGCATCCGCAGGCGCGACTCGAACCAGGCGTGGTGGTTGATCCCGGCGCCGTGATCGGGCCGGGCGCCGAGATAGGCGCTGGAACGATTATCGGGCCGCAGGCGGTGATCGGTCCGAATGTGCGCATCGGCCGCGACTGTTCAATCGGCGCGCATGCGAGCCTCACCCATTCGCTGATCGGCGACCGCGTCGTCATTCACCCGGGGGCGCGGCTTGGGCAGGATGGCTTCGGCTTCGCGCCAACGCGCCAAGGCTATCTCAAGACGCCGCAGGTCGGTCGCGTGATCGTGCAGGACGATGTCGAGATCGGCGCCAATACGACGATCGATCGAGGCGCGTCGCGCGACACGATCATCGGCGAGGGAACCAAAATCGATAATCTCGTGCAGATCGGCCACAATGTGGTGATCGGCCGTTTTTGCGCCATCGTCGCCCAATCGGGCGTCGCCGGCTCCTGTGAGATCGGCGATTTCGTCGCGCTTGGCGGACAATCCGCCGTCGCGGGCCACCTCACGATCGGCGAAGGCGCAGCGGTAGCGGCCAAATCCGGGGTGATGCGCGACCTGCCGGCCGGGGCGCGGGTCGGCGGCGCGCCAGCGCGCCCATTGCGGCGGTTCTTGCGCGGCGCGGCGCTGCTCGACCGACTCGCGCGCAAGGACAAGCCGACGTAAGACAAGCCGACGAAAACAAGCAAAAACTGGGATGGCGCTCGCCATGCCCTCGAGAGGGAGGAAGAAATGCCCGAGGCCGCGGCTGGCGCGACTCTGGAGAGCGCCGACATTATGCAGATCATGAGCCAACTGCCGCATCGGTATCCGTTCCTGCTGGTCGACCGCATCTTCGACATCCGCGGCGACGAATCATGCGTCGGCGTGAAGAACGTCACGGTCAACGAGCCGCAGTTTCAAGGGCACTTTCCCGAGCGTCCGATCATGCCCGGCGTCCTGCTCATCGAGGCGATGGCGCAGACCGCCGGAGTCATCGCCATCCGCGCGCTGAAAGGCGCGGATCGGTCGCGTCTCGTTTATTTTGTCACGATCGACAATGCGAAATTCCGCAAGCCGGTGACGCCCGGCGACCGCGTTGAATTCCACATGGCCAAAACCGCGCAGAAGCGAAACATCTGGTGGTATTCTGGGCGCGCGTTAGTCGACGGCGCGCTGGTCTGCGAGGCGCAGATCAGCGTCATGATGGGCGCCTAGATCACGCTGCATTTGGGCGGAATCGCCCAAATGCAGATAACGTGATCGATTCCCAAAGTTTAGAGCGCGCTCTATGCGAAAAACCGGTTCCCACTTTTTCGCAACGCGCTCTAGCGTCGACGCGGCGAGTGCGACATTGAGCCCTTCGGTTCATCCGTCCAGTGTCGTCGAAGACGGCGCGCGGCTCGACGCCGGCGTCGCCATCGGCCCGTTTTGCCATATCGGCGCCGGCGTCGAGATCGGCGACGGCGCGACTCTCCACTCCCATGTCGTCGTCGGCGGCTGTACGCGCATCGGCGCGCGCGCCCGTATTTTCCCCTTCGCCGCCGTGGGACTGGCGTCGCAGGACATCAAGGCTGCGCTCGCGCCGGGCGCGCTGACGATCGGCGACGATTGCGTCATTCGCGAAGGCGTGACCATCAATGCAGGCGTGGGCGAGGGCACGCGTATTGGGGCGCGTTGCGTCTTTCTTGCCGCTTCGCACGTCGCTCACGACTGTCGGCTGGGCGACGACGTGATACTGTCCAATCAGGTTCTGCTGGGCGGCCACGTCGAGATCGGGGACCATGCGATGATCGGCGGCGCGACGGCGGTCCATCAGAATGTGCGCATCGGCGCGCATGCTTTCGTCGGCGGCCTCTCCGGCGTTGAAGGCGACGTCATCCCCTTTACGCTCGCGTCGGGCAACCGCGCCCATCTTTTCGGCCTCAACCGCGTCGGCCTGCAGCGGCGCGGTTTTGCGCCGGAGCGCATCGAGCGGCTACGCCGGGCGTATGGCCTGCTCTTCGCACGAGAGGCGCGCGCGCTGAGCGAACGCATCGACCGTCTGTCGCGAGATTTCGCGGATGACGCAGACGTTGCGGCGATCGTTGAATTTTTGCGGGCGCCTTCGACGCGGCCGCTTTGCGCGCCTCGCGCGCGCGCTGAACCATGAGCGCGCCGCGCATCTTCCTTGTCGCTGGCGAAGCCTCTGGCGATCAACTCGGCGCAGCGCTGATGCGGGCTTTGCGCGCCGCGCGTCCGGAGGCCGTTTTCGCCGGCGTCGGAGGCGAGGCGATGGCGCGCGAGGGCCTCGTTTCGCTGTTTCCGCTCGAAGACATCGCGGTGATGGGCCTCATTCCGGTCTTAGCGCGGCTGCCGCGCCTTGTCCGGCGCATCGCCCAGACGGCGCGAGCGGTCGTCGATCAGGCGCCGGACTGTCTCGTCATCATCGACGCGCCGGATTTTACCCATCGCGTCGCGCGTCGCGTGCGGGCCGCCCGACCTGACCTGCCGATCATCGATTACGTCAGCCCGACCGTATGGGCGTGGCGGCCCGGCCGCGCGCGCGCCATGCGCGACTATGTCGATTGCCTGCTGGCGCTGCTGCCCTTCGAGCCGCAGGCGCATGTTCGCCTTGGCGGGCCGCGATGCGTCTATGTCGGCCATCCGCTCGTCGAGCGGCTCGACGAGCTGACGCGGCCTTCTCACGATCGCGGCGCGGCGCGGTCGCTGCTCGTTCTGCCCGGGTCGCGTCTGGCGGAAGTGCGGCGCATGACGCCGATTTACGGCGAGGCCCTCGAACTTCTTTTGCGCGAACGCGCCGACTTCGAGGTCGTCATTCCTGTCGCGCCGAATGTTGAGAAGACCTTGCGACGTGAACTGCGGGGATGGCCGCTGACGCCGCGTCTGATTGGCCAGGCGGAGAAATTCGCCGCGTTCCGAAATGCACGCGCCGCGCTTGTGACGTCCGGCGTCGCGACGCTGGAGCTTGCGCTCGCCGGAGTTCCGATGGCTGTCGCCTATAAGGTCTCGCGCGTCGAATCGTTGCTGCGCTTTCTCGTCAAAGTCGAATCGATCGTGCTGCCCAATCTCGTCATCGGCGAGAATATTGTGCCGGAATTCCTGCAGGAGGCGGCGACGCCGCGCGCGCTCGCCGAGGCGCTGAGGCCGCTCTTGCGCGAGAGCGCCGCGCGCGAAGCGCAGCTCGCGGCCTTCAAGCGCGTCCGCACGCGCCTGCTCGAGACAGGTCGAACGCCGAGCGCTCGGGCGGCCGACATCATCCTCCAATATGCGTCGCACGGTCGCTCTTAGAGCGCGTCTGGGATCAGAAGGGAATGTCGTCGTCGAGTTGGTCGGAGAGCTTGCCGGCCGGGGCGGGACGCCGCTCGGCGGGACCGCGCTCCATCGGCGAGGAGCGGCCAAAGGATCCGCCGCTCTGGCTGTAGCCGCTGTCGTAGTCGCCCTCGCTGCGTCCGCCCTTGCTGTCGAGCAGAGTCAGCTCGCCGCGAAAACGCTGCAGCACGACATCGGTCGCCTTGCGCTGATTGCCGTCCTTGTCAGTATATTCGCGGGTCTGCAACTGGCCTTCGAGATAGATCTTGGAGCCCTTGCGGCAGTATTGCTCGGCGATCTTCCCGAGATTTTCGTTGAAGATCGACACATTGTGCCACTCGGTGCGATCTTTGCGCTCGCCGGTGTTCTTATCGCGCCAGGACTCGGTGGTCGCCACCGAGAAGGAGACGACGCGATCGCCGGACGGCAGCGTCCGCACCTCCGGATCGCGGCCGAGATTGCCGATCAGGATCACCTTGTTGACGCTGCCCGCCATGTCGCTCTCCGCTTGCTTGACGCGTGGCACTCTAGTGCAAAGGCCGGTCCCGGGGGGCGCCGGCTCGGCTTGTCCACAGCTGATGTTGTCGCGCCTCTCGACCCCAGAACGTTCGATTTTTGTTCTAGCAGCGCTCGTAACATCGTGCAAGCACAGCGGAATTTTGTTCTCTTTTTCCGAAGCTTAGCGGTTGCGGGCGGCGGCGGCCCTTGGCCTCACTCCGTCGTGACGCCGATCGCGACATCGGAAGGATCAATCTTGCGTGCGAGCCCTGCGGTCAGCCGTGCGCGGTCCAGCTCGCCCTCCCAGGCGGCGACCACGATGGCGGCGACGCCATTGCCGATGAAATTGGTCAAGGCTCGGCACTCGCTCATGAATTTATCGACGCCGAGCACGAGCGACATGCCTGGGGCCAGCTGCGGATCGACCGCCGTCAAGGTCGCCGCCAAGGTGATGAACCCCGCGCCTGAAACGCCGCTCGCGCCTTTTGACGTTAGCATGGCGACGATGAGGATGGTCGCCTGATGCGACAGATCCAGTTCGACGCCCATCGCGCGCGCGATGAACAGCGTCGTCAGCGTCATATAGATGTTGGTGCCGTCGAGATTGAAGGAATAGCCGGTCGGCACGACGAGTCCGACCACCGACTTAGAGCAGCCGAGCCATTGCAGCTTCTCCATCAGAGCGGGCAGGGCGCTTTCCGACGAGGATGTGCCGAGCACGATGAGCAGCTCGTCGCGCAGATAGGCGATAAGGCTGAAGATGTTGAAACCGGCCGCGCGCGCGATGGCACCCAGCACGAAGACGACGAAGAGCCCGGCCGTGAGATAGAACAGACCGACGAGTCCGGCGAGCGACAGAAGCGCGGCTGAGCCATATTTCGCCACCGTATAGGCCATGGCGCCGAAGGCGCCGATCGGCGCCGCCTTCATGATGATGGCGATGACGCCGAACATGGCGTGGCCGACGTCGTCGATGATCACCCGCAGCGCGCGGCCGCGCTCGCCGAGCGCTAAGAGCGCGAAGCCGAAGAGCAGCGAGAACAACAGGACCTGTAGAATATCGCCCTTGGCGAAGGCGCCGATCGCGCTGTCGGGAATGATGTCGAGAAGAAAATCGACGCCGCCGCGCTTTTCCGCGAGCGCCGTATATTTGGCGATGGCGGAAGGGTCGGGTTTTCCGGCGAAGCCGGAGCCGACCTGCGCAAGATTTCCGATCAGCAGGCCGAGCGCGAGGGCGAATGTGGAGACGATCTCGAAATAGAGGAGCGCCTTGAGCCCGACGCGGCCGACTTTGCGCGCGTCCTCGATATGGGCGACGCCGGAGACGACCGTGCAGAAAATGATCGGCGCGATCGCCATTTTGATGAGCTTGACGAAGCCGTCGCCGAGCGCCTTCACCCAGTCCTGCGCGGCGGCGTGCGGCGCCAGCCAGCCGAACAGCGCGCCAAGCGCAATGGCCGCGAGCACCTGGACATAGAGGTGCCGGTAAAAAGGCTTTGCCCTGGATTCGAGATGGCTTTCGGTCATGGGGGATTAGTAGTGGAGACAGACGCCCTGATATGGCTGAGTTAACGCTTTTTTTGGCAAGGTAGCGAGAGGGCATATTATCTGTTCTCTTGACATCAATTTGCCTCAATCTAAAATATGCGAGCATTTCCAGTATTGGTTTGAGTGGAACTTTGACTGGAGTGGTAGGTCATGGCAGCGACGTTTTTGCGCCGGATCGGCGAATCAATTTGGCATGTCGTTACTCAGCGTCTCCTCCAAACGAGGGACCCAGAGAGCCACGATGCGGTTGCGGTAATCGACGGAGCCAACGCTCAAAAGAATGTTCCCCCCAAAGAAACTAGGCTCAGACGAGTAACACGAGTAGCGCACGATCAGTTGATTGGGTTGCCGAAGAACGCGTGGGCTCTTGCGTGGCTGTTACTGCATCGACTTTTCGAAAATTTTAAAGTGCTGATTCATGGTGGCGGTAGCCGGCTACTGGCTGCAGCGCAGATGACGATCATCTTACTCGTGTTGCTGCTCGGGGGCGCATGCCTGTACGTTTTCACTGTTGGCAAGTGGGACGATGCGAAGAAAGACGTTGCTGGCCTGACATGCACTATGCTTGGCGTTTTCTGCCCGCCTACGGTACTTGGTCAATGGAGTTATTGGGCAAGGGGAAGCGACGGTTCTTCTTGGGGCGGTACCATGAATATCGTCCAATTCGAAGGCAGCTATCAAAATGCATTTAGAGCGATCGGCGTTCGAAACTGGAAAAAGGCGCCGGACGGGAAGATAACCTGCTCCAACGACTCGTGGTACAGCGACCCCTCTGCCTATCTTGATGAGGATATCATCTATCATTACGATCTAAAGTTCAAACCAATCAAAGGTTTCGTGCGGATCGCCTCACAGTCAAGCACGAAAAAGACACGCTTCGATGGCGAGTATTACGAGTCGGTTGCCGGTAGGTTGGAGCAGGGAGAAATCGTAATTTCCAGGGAGCCCGAGAAACCGTGCGTCTCCGATGTTGCAAGTAGTGAATGACATATTGTTACCATGGGGAAAATGCTTGGTTAGCACTGCCGCAGCGCTGCCCTAATGATCGTTGGCGTCGGAGTCGTCGGCTGCTCAAGAATTCATTATTTGGGCGGAGAGGACCGAGGGCGAAAGCGCACCCAGATCAAAGGCTGCCCAATTGCCCCACTTCGCTACCTAGGAGACGGTCTACCTGGCAATTAAGCAGCTTGTGATTTGCGCAGCGCAACAAGTGGCTTTCCCCCCCGCGAGCGCCTAAATTAGCGCTTCCCGTTCCCCACCAGCCCTCATCAATGGCGAGCAACAGCAAAAAATCCGTGGCCCTAGTGGTGGAGAAGGCTTTCGCTGACTCGAAATCCATCTCCATCCGCGGCGCGCGCGAACATAATCTCAAGAACGTCGATCTGACGATTCCGCGCGACAAGCTGGTGGTGTTCACCGGCCTGTCCGGTTCGGGCAAGTCGTCGCTCGCCTTCGACACCATCTATGCCGAAGGCCAGCGACGCTATGTCGAGTCGCTGTCGGCCTATGCGCGGCAATTTCTGGAGATCATGCAGAAGCCCGACGTCGATCAGATCGACGGGCTATCGCCGGCGATCTCCATCGAACAGAAGACGACATCCAAAAACCCGCGCTCGACCGTCGGCACGGTCACCGAGATTCACGACTATATGCGTCTGCTCTGGGCCCGCGTCGGCGTGCCCTATTCGCCGGCGACAGGGCTGCCGATCGAGAGCCAGACCGTCTCGCAGATGGTCGATCGCGTGCTGGCGCTTCCTGAGGGCTCGCGGCTCTATCTGCTCGCGCCGGTCGTTCGCGGCCGCAAAGGCGAATACCGAAAGGAGATCGCCGAATATACGAAGAAAGGCTTCCAGCGCCTCAAGATCGACGGCGCCTATCATGAGATCGCCGACGTGCCGGCGCTCGACAAGAAATTGAAGCACGACATCGATGTCGTGGTCGATCGCATCGTCGTGCGTCCCGACATGAGCGCGAGACTGGCCGACAGTTTTGAGACCGCGCTCGACTTGTCCGGCGGCCTCGCCGTCGTCGAATTCGCCGACGCGCCAAAGGGCCAGAACGTTTTGCTCGCGCCCGTGCAGCCGGCGGCGAACGTCTCGACGCATTACGCGCCGCATCACATTTTGTTTTCATCGAAATTCGCCTGTCCCGTATCGGGCTTCACCATCCCGGAGATCGAGCCGCGGCTGTTTTCGTTCAACAATCCCTTCGGCGCCTGTCCGGTCTGCGGCGGCATCGGCCATGAGCAGAAGGTCGACGCCGACCTCGTCGCCCCGAATCCGAAGCTGACGCTGCGCAAAGGCGCGATCGCGCCCTGGGCGAAATCGACCTCGCCCTATTATCAGCAGACGCTCGAAGCGCTCGGCAAGCATTACAAGTTTCGGCTCGACGTCCCGTGGGAGACGCTTTCCGACAAGGCGCGAAACGTCATTCTCTACGGCTCGGGCGAGGAGGAGATCCGCTTCTCCTATGACGACGGTTTTCGCGCCTATGACGTGAAGAAGCCGTTCGAAGGCGTCGTCATCAATCTCGAGCGGCGCTATCTCGAAACCGACAGCGAATGGGCGCGCGAAGAGATCGGCCGCTATATGTCGGCGACGCCCTGTCTCGCCTGCGAAGGCTTTCGGTTGAAGCCCGAAGCGCTCGCCGTCAAAGTCGCGCGCAAACATATCGGCGAAGTATCGGAGCTTTCGGTGCGCGCCGCGCTCGACTGGTTTCGCGCGCTGCCCGACGCGCTCGACAAGAAGCGTAATGAAATCGCCTTCCGCATCTTGAAGGAGATTCGCGACCGGCTAAATTTTCTCGTCGACGTCGGCCTCGACTATCTGACGCTGTCGCGTAATTCAGGCTCGCTCTCGGGCGGCGAAAGTCAGCGCATCCGCCTCGCGTCGCAGATCGGCTCGGGACTGACCGGCGTCCTTTATGTGCTGGACGAACCGTCGATCGGGCTGCATCAGCGCGACAATGACCGTCTGCTCGACACGCTGCGGCGTCTGCGCAATCTCGGCAACAGCGTCATCGTCGTCGAGCACGATGAGGACGCGATTCTCGCCGCGGACTATGTCGTCGATGTCGGACCCGGCGCTGGCATTCACGGCGGCAAAATCGTCGCGCAAGGGACGCCGCAGGAGATCATGAACGATCCAGCTTCGCTCACCGGGCAATATCTGACCGGCGAGAAGCAGGTGATTCTTCGTCACAAGCTGCGCAAGCCGACGGCCGGGCGTTGGCTCAAGCTCTTCGGCGCGCGCGGCAATAATCTCAAGGAGGTCACGGCGGAAGTGCCGCTTGGCCTTTTCACTTGCGTTACTGGCGTCTCGGGCGGCGGCAAGTCGACGCTCGTCATCGAAACGCTCTACAAGGCCGTCGCGCGGCGACTCTCCGGCGCGCATGAGCACCCGGCGCCCTTCGATCGCCTCGAAGGCCTCGAGCAGATCGACAAGATCATCGACATTGACCAGTCGCCGATCGGCCGCACGCCGCGCTCCAATCCGGCGACCTATACCGGCGCCTTCACGCCTATTCGCGAATGGTTCGCGGGTCTTCCGGAGGCGAAGGCGCGCGGCTATGCGCCGGGACGCTTCTCCTTCAACGTCAAGGGCGGCCGCTGCGAAGCCTGCCAGGGCGACGGCGTCATCAAGATCGAGATGCACTTTCTGCCCGACGTTTACGTCACCTGCGACGTGTGCAAGGGCAAGCGCTACGATCGCGAGACGCTCGAAGTGAAATATCGCGAAAAATCCATCGCCGACGTGCTGGACATGACGGTCGAGGAGGCGGCGACCCTGTTCAAGGCGGTGCCCTCGATCCGCGACAAGATGGAAACCTTAAAACGCGTCGGCCTCGACTACATCCATGTCGGCCAGCAGGCGACGACGCTGTCGGGCGGCGAGGCGCAGCGCGTCAAGCTCTCCAAGGAGTTGTCGCGCCGCTCCACAGGCCGCACGCTCTATATTCTCGACGAGCCGACGACGGGCCTGCATTTTCACGACGTCGCCAAGCTGCTCGAAGTGCTGCATGAGCTTGTCGAACAGGGCAATACCGTGGTCGTGATCGAACATAATCTCGAAGTCATCAAGACGGCGGATTGGATCATCGACATGGGGCCGGAGGGCGGCGACGGCGGCGGCGAAATCGTCGCGGCGGGACCGCCGTCTCAGATCATCAAGGAAGCGCGCAGCCACACGGGGCGCTATCTCGCCGAAGCGATGGCGCGCAAACCATCCGTGGCGGCGCCGGCGCCGGCGAAACCCAAGAAAGCGCGAACGGTTTAAAAGCCCGTCGCGCCCAGCGCCGCCGCCACGTCTTCTGCTCAAAAAATTAGGGGCCGCCTCGCAGCGCATGCGAAGCGGCCCCTGTTTGTTGTGCGACGCGCCGCCGTTAGAGTTAGCTCTTCAGCGGCGCCGGACGTTCGTCGCGTTCCGCATCCGCAGCGCGAATCGCCGAATCATCTCCGGATGCGGCTTCCTCCGCCGCGCGCTTCTTGCCGGCCTCGAAGATGTCGCGCTCAGGCCGCGGCAACACCGGACCCTCCGGGAAGACGAAGCCAAGCGACTTCGTTCCGCTGTCGTCGCCGACGACGACGACTCGCACCGCGCCGCCGTTCTTCAGGCGGCCGAACAGCACCTCGTCGGCGAGCGGCGTCTTGATGTGCTGGTGGATGACCCGCGACATCGGCCGCGCGCCCATGGCTTCATCATAGCCGTGCTCGACGAGCCAGCTGCGCGCTTCGTCGGTGAGCTCGATCGTGACGTTGCGGTCGGCGAGCTGCGCTTCGAGCTGCATGATGAATTTGTCGACGACGCGTTTGATGACGTCGACCGGCAGATGACCGAAAGGCACGATGGCGTCGAGACGATTGCGGAACTCCGGCGCGAAGAGCCGATTGATCGCTTCGCTGTCGTCGAGATCGCGGCGCGTGCGCGTGAAGCCGATCGGCGTGCGGGCAAGATCCTGCGCGCCCGCATTCGTCGTCATGATGAGGATGACGTTGCGGAAGTCGATGGTCTTGCCGTTATGGTCGGTCAGCTTCCCGTGATCCATCACCTGCAGCAGGATGTTGTAGAGATCGGGATGCGCCTTCTCGATCTCGTCGAGCAGCAGCACGCAATGCGGATGCTGGTCGATGGCGTCGGTCAGCAGTCCGCCCTGATCGAATCCGACATAACCGGGAGGCGCGCCGATCAACCGGCTCACCGTATGGCGCTCCATATATTCCGACATGTCGAAGCGCACGAGCTCGATGCCGAGCGATGTCGCGAGCTGGCGCGCGGCCTCCGTCTTGCCGACGCCGGTCGGTCCGGAGAAGAGATAGCAGCCGATCGGCTTCTCTTGATCGCGCAGACCCGCCCGCGCCAGCTTTATCGCCGACGTCAGCGCCGAGATCGCCTTATCCTGCCCATAGACGACGCGCCGCAGCGTCTCGTCGAGATGCGCGAGAACTTCGGCGTCGTCCTTGGAGACGGTCTTCGGCGGCACGCGCGCCATGGTGGCGATCGTCGTTTCGATCTCTTTCAGTCCGATGGTCTTTTTGCGCTTGTTTTCCGCGACCAGCATCTGCGCCGCGCCGGTTTCGTCGATCACGTCGATCGCCTTATCCGGCAGCTTGCGGTCATGAATGTAACGCGCCGAGAGCTCCACCGCCGCCTTCAGCGCGTCGTTGGTGTAGCGGATCTTATGGAACTCCTCGAAATAGGGCTTGAGCCCCTTCACGATTTCGATCGCGTCGGGGATCGAGGGTTCGTTGACGTCGATCTTCTGGAAGCGGCGAACGAGCGCGCGGTCCTTCTCGAAATACTGCCGGTATTCCTTGTAGGTCGTCGAGCCGATGCAGCGCAGAACCCCCTGCGCCAGCGCGGGCTTCAGAAGATTCGAGGCGTCCATCGCGCCGCCCGAGGTGGCGCCCGCGCCAATCACCGTATGGATCTCGTCGATGAAGAGAATCGCGTTCTTGTGATTCTCGATTTCCTTCACGACCTGCTTCAGGCGCTCTTCGAAGTCGCCGCGATAGCGCGTGCCGGCGAGCAGCGCGCCCATGTCGAGCGCGAACACCGTCGCGCCGGCGAGAACCTCCGGCACTTCGTTCGAGACGATCTTACGCGCGAGGCCTTCGGCGATCGCGGTCTTGCCGACGCCGGGATCGCCGACGAGCAGGGGATTATTCTTTTGCCGGCGGCACAGGACCTGAATCGTGCGCAGCACTTCCGGCTCGCGGCCGATCAGCGGGTCGATGCGGCCGTCGCGCGCCTTCCTGTTGAGATTGACGCAATAGGCCTCGAGCGCGCCTTCCTTCTTGCGGCTCTCGCCGTCGCGGCCCTCGCGGCCTTCGCTGCGCTCGCCGTCGTCCTCGACGCCGCGCGGGCTCCGGCCGGCGTCCGAAAGCCCGGGACGCTTGGCGATGCCATGGCTGATGAAATTGACGGCGTCATAGCGCGTCATGTCCTGTTCCTGCAGGAAATAGACGGCGTGGCTTTCGCGCTCGGCGAACAGCGCGACAAGAACATTGGCGCCGCTGACGTCTTCGCGGCCGGACGATTGGACGCTGATAATCGCCCGCTGCACGACCCGCTGGAACCCGGCGGTCGGCTTGCATTCATCGGCGTCTTCGTTGACGAGGTTGTCGAGCTCGCGATCGATATAGTCGCGCAAATTCTTGGTCAGCACGTCGAGATCCACGGAACAGGCGCGGAGCACCGCCGACGCGTCGACGTCCTCGACGAGGCTCAGCAGCAGGTGCTCGAGCGTCGCATATTCATGGCGCCGCTCGCGGGCGGAGGCGAGCGCACGGTCGAGGGTCTGCTTGAGATTGCGCGAGAAGGTCGGCATGCGCTCGTCCTATTTCTTTTCCATGATGCATTGCAGGGGATGCTGATGCTTCCTTGCAAAATCCATGACCTGGGTGACTTTGGTCTCAGCGACCTCGTAGGTGTAAACGCCGCATTCGCCGACGCCGTGATTGTGAACGTGGAGCATGATGCGCGTGGCTTCCTCCACGGATTTGTTGAAATATTTCCGCAGCACGATCACTACGAACTCCTGCGTCGTGTAGTCGTCATTCAACAAAAGCACCCGATACATATTGGGCTTGCGCGTCTGAGGACGCGTTCGCGTGACGAGCGCGGTTCCGGCCCCGGGACCGACGTCGCCTCCCTTGCGCGGCTCCTTGGCCGCTCGCGGCGCATTGGCCGCCATCGCTAGCGTTAAATCCTCCGCCGCCACGTCTTCACCCTTTCGATCCTTTTCATGTAGGTCGGCACAGTGGTTCTTTTAGGGTCGCCTCGCAGAATCTGGGCCATTTCCACAGTGAGGGAAATCAAGAATATCGCTAGTTTTGAGCTTTCCCCCCGGCTTGGCAAGGGGTCGCGCGACGCGCCGTCGCCGAGTTTGTCGAAAGTCGCATCAATAAAAAATTTACCTACGCAAGATTAGCGTCACACCGCTAACCTTCAGGCATTCAAGTGCGTCGAACCGTCGAGCATCGCCGTTTAAGCCACCCCCGCGCCGGCCTTCCGGCGGGCGTTTGGAGTCTCGCGGCGCTGTCGATCGCCGCTTGTTTGTGCAGCGTGCTCGGCGCCAAGCTGCTCTCAAATATGTTTGAGCCTCCCGAAGCGCTAGCGCCCGCGGGCCTTTCCCGGGGAGCAGGAGCCGATCTGCCCGGTCTTGCCAAGCCGGCGCCGCAAACCGAGGCGCCAGCGCCGACCGGACAACGCGAGGTCGACATCGACCGTTTGCCGACAGGCGCGATTCCAGACAGGCGCAAAGGGCGGAAGGCGTTGACGCCTTGCGGCGAAGCTGGCGAAATCGCCAATCATTAGTTTTTTTGCGACCAGCCCTCGTGTGCGCAGCCCGACAGACGCATATATTTATTGACAATCTGGCAATTGCCCTTAAAGCATTCCCGTGGCTATCGCCCGCGCTTCTTTGCGGCGGACCGTCGGCGGGCCAGATACCGTTGCGGCGACGACGGCGACTTCTCTCAACAATCCACGCGCGCTTCTTTACGGCTAGCGCGCAAGCGGAATTTCCGCACATGCGAGCCGTAATTCAGGATAATTAATGACATTCGAAGAACTGGGCCTTTCCCAAAAGGTTCTCGCAGCCGTCCAAACGTCCGGCTATACGACCCCCACGCCAATTCAGGCGCAGGCCATTCCACCCGCCTTGCAGGGGCGCGACATTCTCGGCATCGCCCAAACGGGCACCGGCAAGACCGCCGCTTTCACCCTGCCGATGCTGAGCCGTCTCGAAAGCGGCCGGGCTCGCGCCAGAATGCCCCGAACCCTTATTCTCGAGCCGACGCGCGAACTTGCCGCGCAGGTCGAAGCAAGCTTCGCCAAATACGGCAAGAACCATCGTCTCAACGTCGCGCTGCTGATCGGCGGCGTCGCCTTCGGCGAGCAGGAAACCAAAATCATGCGCGGCGCCGACGTGCTGATCGCCACGCCGGGCCGACTGCTCGACTTCTTCGATCGCGGCAAGCTGCTGCTCACCGGCATCGAAATTCTCGTCATCGACGAGGCCGACCGCATGCTCGACATGGGCTTCATTCCCGACATCGAGCGCGTCTGCAAGCTGGTGCCGTTCACGCGGCAGACGCTCTTCTTCTCTGCGACCATGCCGCCTGAGATCACGCGCCTGACTGAAGCCTTTTTGCATAATCCGATCCGTTGCGAAGTCTCGCGCGCCGCGACGACGGCGACCACGATCAGGCAGGTTCTCGTCGCTTCGCGGGGCCACGCCGACAAGCGTGAGACGTTGCGCAAGCTCATTCGCGACGCCGAAAACTTCAAGAACGCGATCATCTTCTGCAACCGCAAGCGCGACGTGGCGACCCTTCATCGCTCGCTCGTCAAGCACGGCTTTTCCGCCGGCGCCCTGCACGGCGACATGGATCAGCTGGCGCGGATGGCCTCGCTCGACGCGTTCAAGAATGGCGATGTGTCGCTGATCGTGTGTTCGGATGTAGCGGCCCGCGGCCTAGACATTCCGGACGTGAGTCATGTGCTCAACTTCGACGTCCCCACGCACAGCGAGGATTACGTGCATCGGATCGGCCGCACCGGCCGCGCCGGCCGATCGGGCGTGGCGATCACGCTCGTCACTGGCGACGACATGAAATATATCGACCAGATCCAGAGCCTGATCGGCAAGGCGATCGACTGGGAGGGGCCGGGCTTCGACGCCTTGCCGCCGCCCATGGAGACGAGCCCGCAAGAGCGCCGCGGCGAGCGCGACGAACGCGGACCCCGCCGGGAACGCGGTCGCCGGCCAGCCGCCACCGAACGCGAAGCGCCCGTCAACCGCCGCTCAGCCGCCGCCGAGCGCGAAGCGCCTGTCAACCGCCGGCCAGCCGCCGAACGCGAGGCGCCCGTCAGCATGGGCCGGTCCCGCGGCGGCCGCGCCAAGGCGGAGGGAGAAAGTCTCCGGCCTCCGGCCTATGGGGCGCCGGCAGGGGCGCCTGTCGCAGACCGTCGTGAGCGCCGCCCGCGCCATCATGAAGACGATGGGCCCCCCGTCATTGGACTGGGCGACCACGTGCCGTCCTTCCTGCTGCGCCCGGTGGCGCTGAGGCCGGCGAAAGTCGGCGAAGAATAGGTCTTCCAGCAAGGCTCGCCTGGTCAAAGGCTTGCCCGATCAGGCAAGCCGTCGCCGCGGCGGCCTCATCCTTCGAAAGGCGCCATGGCGGCGCGAATTTTCTCGGCCTGTTCAGCGAGCTTTGCATCGTCGGCCATGGTCCCCGGAGGTCGCAAGGCGACGCCGTCCCAACGCGGCAGCAGGTGGAAATGCAGGTGATAAATCACCTGTCCGCCGGCGCTTTCGTTGAATTGATGCAGGGTCAGGCCGTCCGCGGCGAACGCCTTTTCGATCGCCTTGGCGACATGCTGCACGCGCTTCATTAATTGACCGAGCGTTTCCGACGAGACGTCGAGGAGGCCGCGCGCGCCCTCCTTCGGAATCACCAGAACATGTCCCTCGGCGCGCGGCATAATGTCCATGAACGCGAGCGAGACGTCGTCCTCGTAGACCTTATGCGCAGGGATTTCTCCGCGCAGGATCTTGCCGAAAATATTATTGGGATCATAGGCGACGGCCATGGGCTGTTCCCTTCGAGCGCTTGCTCCTGAAATTCATTTTGGCCGTTCCGACGGGCGCTTGCGTCTTAAGGGACGTCGCTCATGGCGCGAACGAAGCGTCGCTTGGGCGACAGTCCGTTCTCGCTGAAGAAGGCCGACAAGGAAAGCAATTGCCCTTGATGCCTGTCAATCCCTAAAGGCGAAGGCGCGAATATTGGTGAGTCGAAAATCGCTCGCGGGATAAACGCCGAGAATTTCGACTTCCTTGGAGAAGAACTGCAGTTCTTCGAGCGCCCGCGCCATCGCCGGCTGCTCGGGATGTCCGTCGGCGTCGGCGAGGAAGCGCGTCGCGGCGAATTCGCCGTCAACCATGTAGCTTTCGAGCTTGGTCATGTTGACGCCATTCGTGGCGAAGCCGCCGAGCGCCTTGTAGAGCGCGGCCGGCACGTTGCGCACGCGAAAGATGAAGGTGGTGATGGTCGAACCCGCGTTCGGCGCCGCCCATTGCTTGGTCTTCGACAGCACGATGAAGCGCGTCGTGTTATGCGCTTCGTCCTCGATATTCTCGGCCAGCACGTCGAGATCGTAGATGTCGGCGGCGAGTCGCGGCGCGATCGCGGCCTTCGTCGGATCGCCCCATTCGGCCACTTCGCGCGCGGCGCCGGCGGTGTCGCCGGCGGTATGCGCCGCGAGGCCGAGTTCGCGGATGGCGCGGCGGCACTGACCCAGCGCGTGGACATGGCTGTAAACGCTGTTGAGCCCCTGCCGCGTCGCGCCCCTGGGCGCCATCAAGTGAAAATGGATCGGCAGGAAGTGTTCGCCGACGATATGCAGACCGGAATGCGGCAGGAAATGATGAATATCGGCGACGCGTCCGGCGATGGAATTTTCGAGCGGGATCATGCCGAGCACGGCGCGCCCCTCGGTCACCGATGCGAAGGCGTCCTCAAAGCTTGCGCATGGAAGCGGCGTCAGTTGGGGAAAGGCCTGACGGCAGACGAGGTCGGAATTCGCGCCGGGTTCTCCTTGATAGGCGATATATTGCGTCACTTTGGGTCCTGTTCGCGCGCCGCGGCGCGCAGCGCGGTCAAATCGCGTTCCGTATCAACCGAAGGGGCGCCTTTGTCCAGCAGCGCAGCGTCGATGCGCATGCCGGCCTCGAGCGCGCGCAGCTGCTCAAGCCCTTCGCGCAGTTCAAGCGAGGAGGGCGGCAGCGAGACGAATCGTTCCAGAGCGGCGCGGCGAAAGGCGTAGACGCCGATGTGCTTCAAACGCGGCCCATCGCCATGGGGGGCGGGCGCTCGGGTGAAGTAAAGCGCGCGAACCCGACCAGGCGCGAGCGGAGCTCCCACGAGCTTGACGGCGTTGGGATCGCCGGCTTCTTCGGCGCGCGCCGGGCAGGCGAGGGTGCCAATGTCGACGGCTGGATCGTCGAGAAGCGCGAGCGCCGCTTCGAGCGCCCCGTCAGGAAGCAAGGGCTGGTCGCCTTGCAGATTGACGGCGGCGCCATGGCGGCATTGCGGGTCGAGCGCCCGCAAGGCTTCGCCGATGCGATCGCTGCCGCAGGCGTGAGAGCCGCGCGTGAGCGCCGCGTGTCCGCCGACCGACTCGATCGCGCGCGCGATCTCAGGAGAGTCGGTCGCGACCACGACAGGTCCGAGCGCCGCTGCGCATGCGCGCTCCCAGACATGGACGATCATGGGCCGACCGTCGATTTCGGCGAGCGGCTTGCCGGGCAGACGCGTCGAGCGCAGACGCGCCGGAATGATGACGATCGGCGCGAGCGCCTGCACGGCGCTAATAGGCGTTGCTGTCCTCGGCCATCCAGCCCTTTTCGCTCTTCACGAAATGCAGTGTGCCTTCGCTCGTGTGCACTTCGGCCTTGGTGAATGTCCGGTCGTTGTCGAGGCCGAGAAAGGCGCAGGTTCCGCGCTCGCGCTCATCAGCGCATTTGGCTTCGAAACCCTCGGGAAACAGAATTTCAGCCTCATACATCAATTCGTAAGCGTCGACGTTCTCGCGCTTCACTTCGCGGCCCTGCACTTTCTTGAAGGACACGAGCTTGGCGTCCACGCGGTTCTTCTCCAGAAGATTGCGCAAGACCTTCGCGCCCGTGGCGTCGCCGGGCATATGATCGCCGCAACCGGAAAGCGTCAGGGCGATCGAGACGCCGGCCATGACGCCGAGAACAAAGCGGAATCCAGAAGCCATCTACTCCTCCGGCGCCGCGTTCATCGCAGCGCGATGTTATTTGTTTCGATATCGCACAAACGCTTCGCAACTCAGCGTCTGTGAAAATTCATATCAGATAGTTGCATTTTTGTGCAGCCGGAGTAACGTGACTGCGCCAAATGAGTTGCGCGTCTGGCGGCGTCGAAGGGCCTGTAAGAAGACCCATGGCGTGCGTAAGCGTTTGATGCGTATTCGGCACAACTTTGAATACCCTGCGGAGTGCTCAGGTCCGCCGCATCTCCTGGGTCCGTGGGGTTGGCCGACTGGCGGTGGTTGGAGTGGCCTCCTTGAAGCCATCGTCAGTCGGCCGCCTTCCCCAAGCGGTTTCTCTCCAGCCAAAAATTCTCGAAGCGTCCCCCTGCGGCGACGCTCCTCCTGGCTAGACCAGCGGTTGTGACGAACGCCTCGACAGGGCGCGCGCTTTATCTGCGCGCTTACGGCAAGGCGCGCGCGTTATCTGCGCGCGCTTACTTGATCTTGGTTTCCTTGAATTCCACGTGCTTGCGCACGACGGGATCGTATTTCTTGAAGACGAGCTTTTCCGTCTTGGTGCGCGCGTTCTTTTTCGTCACGTAGAAATAGCCCGTATCCGCCGTGGACAGGAGCTTGATCTTGATCATGGCGGACTTGGCCATCGCTCATCCCAGTCTATCAGAGAAATGAAATCGTCCCGGTCGCTGAGCGCGCCGGGAGCGAATTGGCCGGCAACATACGTGCGGTGCGAACGATGTCAAGAAGGCGCGCGGGGCCGACCTGAGTCGAACGCGATTCGCGCCTCGTCAAGAGGATGCGGCAAAGAACAGCCATAATTTTGTTGATTAGTCCACAAGACGAGCAGCGTAGGGCCGGAACGACTCCGGCGAATTGCGCGGCAATACTCGGGCGGGAGGAAACTATCTCGTAAGTAGCTGGTGCTCGCGCGCGCCGTCGAGCGCAGCGCCTGCATGTATCGTCGTGAAGAAGTACTTCCTTCGCCTTCACGCGAACGCGCTTGGAGTGAGTAGTATGAGCGTAACACTCGAAAAGCGGCGCAAAGTCGCGGAGTTGGAGAATTTTGAACGGCGGATACTCCAAGAGAAGCGGCGCCTCTTAAGAGAGCTCGAAAGCTTGGAGAGGCCCTTCCGCAACACGCGCGCGATGGGCTGGATCAAGGATTTTTTGAGCGACGTCGCTGGCGAGTGGCGCGCGGTTCAGGGCACCGCGTCATTCAGAGCGCCGGTCTGGTTTTATGTCGTCGCGGGGATGATCCTGCTTGGAGGCGGCGGCGTCGTCGCGACTTTCGCGATGAGAGGCGCGCCAGCGCTGCGCGCTGATGGCGCGACGCTGCGTCAGGTCGAAACGCCGACGACGCCTGTGCGGATCGAGCCGCCGCCGCCGGCGCCCGTGACCGAGGCCGCGCAAGCCGCCGACGTCGCGCCATCCTCGGCGCTTACCGTGAGCGCCCCGCCGGACACAATTGCGCCTCCCATGCCGCCGACGCCCGGCTCCAAGGAGCTGAAAGAGCGGCTTCTGGAGGCTCAGGCCGCGGCGGAGCCCTTGCCCGAGCCGCTGGCGCCGCCCCCAAAAGCGGACATTCCAACGTCGGCGCTCGGCGCGGCGGCGGTTCCGCCGCTTGACGCGGCGCTGCCGAAGACCGCCTTCGACGACGCGCCGCCGGTCGATACGGCCGCGACGGCGGAGCCGGGCGACGAGGCGCCAGCGGCGCGGACTGCGGCGCGCGAAAGCCAGCGCAAGGACGAGCCCGCGAACGAGGGTCGCCGCGCCAAATGCTTCGTCAAGGTCGATGGACGGGTTCTCTTCGAGCGCAGCTGCATGCTCCGCCAGCCCACGCGCTCAACGGTGACGCTCAACGCCGGAGACGACGCCGTTGTTCTGACGCAAGATCATGGACGGACGTGGACGGCGAGCCTCGGCGGCCGCAGCCTCGGCAAGGTCTATCGGACCGGGGAATGCTGGGGCAGGCGCCGCCAGGTCTTCATCTGCGCGAAGGGCGCGTGAGCGCCCGGCCTATCGGTTCTTCTTGGAACGCGCTGACGTCCGCCGATCCTTTGGTTTGGCGCTCGCCCGAGGCGGCGGCGCGCGGCGTTCGCCGCCGCTCACGACCTCGAAACGCAAGGCGCCGGCGATCGGCGCCGCCTCGATCAGCTTCACTTCTATAATATCCGCCAGCCGGTAGCTGACCCCAGAGCGCGAGGTGAGCGCATGGGCGGCCTCGTCATAGGCGTAATATTCGCGGCCCAGAGTCGCCGCCGGCACGAATCCATCGGCGCCTGTCTCGGCGAGGCGCACGAACAGACCGGATCTCGTGACGCCGGAGATGCGCGCGGCAAAGCGCGCGCCGATCTGATCGGCGAGATGATGCGCGATGAGCCGATCGACCGTCTCGCGCTCCGCCGCCATGGCGCGCCGCTCTGCCGCGGAGATGCGCGCGGCGATCTCCGCGAGTTCGCCAACCGGCATCTCCGGCAAGGCGCCTTCGCCGAGCTTCAAGGCGCGTATCAGCGCGCGATGCACGATCAGATCGGCGTAGCGGCGAATCGGCGAGGTGAAATGCGCGTAGCGGCGCAGATTGAGGCCGAAGTGCCCGTAATTTTCATGCGTGTATTCGGCCTGCGCCTGCGTGCGCAGAATGATCTCGTTGACGATGTTCTCGTGCTCCAGGCCCTTCACGCGACCCAGAATCACATTGAAATGCGCGGGGCGCAGCGCTTGGCCCTTGGCGAGCTTGACGCCGATCGTCGCCAGGAACTCCGAAAGCGCCGAGACCTTTTCGCGCGAAGGTTCGTCATGCGCGCGGTAGATCAGCTGCTGGCGATGCTGCTCCAAGGTTTCGGCCGCCGCGACATTCGCCAGAATCATGAATTCTTCGATCAGCCGATGCGCTTCGAGCCGCGGCGGAATGATGACGCGGTCGAAAGAGCCGTCTTTCTTCAAAAGGATCTTGCGCTCGGGCAGATCGAGATCGAGCGGCGCGCGCAGATTGCGGGCGTGCTGCAGCGCTTCATGCGCGGCGTAAAGCGTCCGCAGCACCGGAGCGAGCAGCGGCTTCGTGGTTTCATCCGTGCGCCCTTCGATTGCGTCCTGCGCCTGCGCATAGGCGAGCTTGGCGTGCGAGCGCATCATCACGCGATGAAAACTGTGGTCGATCTTCCTGCCCTTGCTGGTGACGCGCATGCGGACAGCGAGCGCGGGCCGATCTTCATTGGGCCGCAGTGAGCACAGGTCATTGGAGATGCGCTCGGGCAGCATCGGCACGACGCGATCAGGGAAATAGACCGAATTGCCGCGCTCCAAGGCGTCGCGGTCGAGCGCCGAGCGCGGCGTCACATAGTGCGCGACGTCGGCGATCGCGACCGTCAGGACGAAGCCGCCGTCATTGTCCGGCGCATTGTCGGGCGCCGCGTGAACCGCGTCGTCGTGGTCCTTGGCGTCCGGCGGATCGATGGTGACAAGCGGCAGATCGCGCCAGTCTTCGCGGCCGTGCAGAGACGCGGGCTGCGCGCGCTCGGCCTCCGCCGTCGCCTCGGCGCGAAAGACGTCGGGAATGTCATGCGCGCGCAGCGCGATGAGGCTCACCGCCTTTTCGCCCGTCACCGAGCCGAGCGTTTCGCGCACGCGGGCGCGCGGCGCGCCAAAGCGCGTCTTGCCGACGAGATCGATCGAGACGAGATCGCCGTGCTTGCCTGCGCCAATGTCGGCCGCCGCGACGGCGAGTTCGCGTCCCGCCTGCTTCTTGTCGATCGGCTCGATGCGGCCGGCGCCATTCGCTTCGATATGCAGCACGCCGAGCACGCGTTGCCGCTGGCGCGACAGGAGTTTGACGACGCGTCCGACATAGGGCGGCTCGTTTGGTCCGGCGTCGCGGTCGGGCTCGGCGCGAACGAGTGCGCGGTCGCCGACGCCGGGCAGGGGCTCGCCCGGCCGGGCGCGGCGCGGCGCGTGAATGCGGATGCGCGGCGCCGGCCCTAGCTCGTCCTCGTCCCATTCGACCGGCGCGGCGATCATCTCGCCGTCGCGGTCGCGCGCGATGATGTCGACGAGCGCCACCGGCGGCAGCGTCCCCTTGCGGTTCACGCGCTTGCCGCGCTTTTCCAGAATGCCTTCGTCCGCCATCTCGGCGAGCAGGCGCTTGATGGCGATGCGGTCGTCGCCGGCAGCGCCGAAGGCGCGGGCGATTTCACGCACGCCGATCTTGCGCGGGCCGCCCGCCTCGGTTTCGCGGGTGATGAAGGCGAGGATGTCTTCGCGGGAGGGCGTGTGTTTTGCTGTGTCGTCTTTCGCCAAGGGCTCGCTCAAAAGAGGCAATAAAATCGCCGTTCGACGCGGCGCGCGCGCACTTCAACCGGACTCGGCATCACACATATAGGACGCCGGCGGCAAAGTTGAAACGCTGCTTCAAGATCGGCGAAATTCGAGAGAGCGTTCTTATTTCGCCGCGGCTTTTTTCGTCGCCAGCTTTTTCGCGGGCGCCTTCTTGGCTGCAGCTTTCTTTGCGACCGTCCCGGCGACCTTTACGGGCTGGGATTCATCGAAGGGCGCCTCGTCGCTGTCTTCGATTTTCTTCTTGGCGTTGGTCGGCGCCTTCTTACCGGCCGCTTTCTTGGCCGGCGCTTTTTTCGCCGATTTCTTCGGCGCGCCGCCCTTGGCTTCGATCAGTTGCAGGGCCTCTTCGAGCGTCACGTCGTCGGCCGAAGCGCCCTTGGACAGCGTCGCGTTGATCTTGCCCCAGTTAACGTATGCGCCGAAGCGGCCGGGGCGCACCGTGACCTTGCCGCCCTCGGGATGCTCGCCCAGCAAGCGTCCCCCGCCGCCCGTCGCGCCGCCGCCGGCGGCCTTCTCGGCGAGAAGCTCGAGCGCCTGTTCGAGCGTCAGCGACGCCTGATCGATGGCGCGCGGGATCGTCGCATTGATCTTGCCCCAGTTCACATAAGGACCGAAACGGCCAGCGTTGACGGTCACCGATCCGCCCTGGGGGTGATCGCCCAGCACGCGCGCCGGCTCCGCCGGGCCGCGCGAGAAACGGGAGCCTCCGCCGCCCGACTCCTTCTGCACGATGAGATCGATGGCGCGGTTGGCGCCAATGCTCAGCACGTCGTCGTCGCGGCCGATATTGGCGTAGGTCTTGCCATGCTGGACATAGGGCCCGAAGCGCCCGATGCCGGCGACGATCGGATCGCCGCTCGTCGGATGTTTCGCGACTTCGCGCGGCAGCGCGAGCAGGGCGATGGCCTGCATCAGCGTCAGATCGTCAGGCCTGATGCTCTTGGGGAGCGACGCGCGTTTGGGCTTTTCGCCGCCTTCCTCCTGCTCGCCTTCCTGCACATAGGCGCCGAAACGGCCATCCCGCAGGGTGACTTCCGCGCCGGTCTCGGGATTGACGCCCAGGACCTTCACGCCCGGTCTCGCCGCGTCGGCGGCGTCGCCCGTCGGCGGCGACAGGGTTCGCGTGTAGCGGCACTCGGGATAGTTAGAGCAGCCGACGAAGGCGCCGAACTTGCCGATCTTGAGCGAGAGCTGACCGCTGTTGCAGGCGGGGCAGAGCCGCGGATCGCCTCCGTCCTCCTTTGAGGGGAAGACATGCGGACCCAGCAGCTCGTTGAGGCTGTCGAGCACCTCGCTGACGCGCAGATCCTTGGTGCCGTCGACGGCCGCCGAGAAATCTTTCCAGAAGTCCCGCAGCACCTGCTTCCAGTCGATCTCATTATTGGAGACGAGATCGAGCTTTTCTTCTAGGTCGGCGGTGAAGTCGAACTCGACGTAGCGCGAGAAGAAGCTTTCGAGGAAGGCGACGACGAGGCGTCCCTTGTCCTCGGGCACGAGGCGCTTCTTATCGATCCGCACATAGTCGCGGTCGCGCAGCACGGCGAGCGTCGAGGCGTAGGTCGAAGGGCGCCCGATGCCGAGCTCCTCCATGCGCTTGACCAGCGTCGCTTCCGTGAAGCGCGGCGGCGGCTCGGTGAAATGCTGGGTGGCGTCGATTTTTTCGCGCGCGCAGGGCTCACCCTGCGCCATCGCCGGCAGGCGACCGCCGTCCTCGTCCTCTCCGTCATCGCGGCCTTCCTGATAGAGTTCAAGGAAGCCCGGGAAACGAACGACCTGACCTGTCGCGCGCAGCTCGAGCGCGCGGGCGCCGGCTTTGGCGTCGATGTCGACGGTGGTGCGCTCCATCTCGGCCGACTCCATCTGGCTGGCGATGGTGCGCGTCCAGATCAGCTCATAGAGCTTGGCCTGCTCGGGTTCGAGATATTTGGCCACATCCTTGGGCAATCGCGCCGGGTCGGTCGGGCGGATGGCCTCGTGGGCTTCCTGCGCGTTCTTGGCCTTTGTCGTATATTTGCGCGGAACCTTGGGAACGAAACGCTCGCCATATTCCCGTCCGATCACGCGGCGCACGCTGGCCACCGCCTCGGGCGCCATGTCGACGCCGTCGGTTCGCATATAAGTAATGAGACCCGCCGTCTCGCCGCCGATGTCGACGCCTTCATAGAGCCGCTGGGCGATGCGCATCGTGATCGCCGGCGCGAGGCCGAGCTTTCGCGAGGCCTCCTGCTGCAGGGTGGAGGTCGTGAAGGGCGCGTAAGGGTGGCGCTTCACCGGTTTCGCTTCGACCGAGCGCACCACGAACGCGGCGGTCTCTAGCGCCTTCTTGAAGTCCTCGGCCTCCTGACCCGCGCCGATGTCGAGCCGCGAAATCTTCTTGCCGTCGGCGCCGACGAGGCGCGCCGTGAAGGGTTCGCCCGCCTTGGTCGTCAGATGGGCGACGAGCGACCAATATTCGCGTGCGACGAATTTCTCGATTTCGAGCTCGCGGTCGCAGACTAGGCGAAGCGCGACAGATTGCACGCGGCCGGCCGAACGGGCGCCGGGCAGTTTGCGCCACAGCACCGGCGACAGGGTGAAGCCCACGAGATAGTCGAGCGCGCGGCGGGCGAGATAGGCGTCGACCAGCGCCTGATCGATCTCGCGCGGATGCGCCATCGCCTCTTGAATCGCCGCCTTGGTGACCGCATTGAAGACGACGCGCTCGATCTTCTTATCCTTGAGCACGCGCTTCTTGTTCAAAATGTCGAGCAAGTGCCAGGAGATGGCCTCTCCCTCGCGGTCCGGGTCGGTCGCCAGGATGACTTTGTCGGCGCCCTTCACCGCCTCGGCGATGGCGGCGACGCGCTTCGCGCCCTTGGCGTCCATTTCCCAGACCATGAGAAAATCCTGGTCGGGGTCGACCGATCCGTCCTTGGCGGGAAGATCGCGAACATGGCCGTAGCAGGCCAACACGTTGAAATTCTTGCCTAAATATTTGTTGATCGTCTGCGCTTTGGCCGCTGATTCGACGATGACGACATTCATTTCGTGATCATTCCAGGAGGCGCGCCGGCTTGGCGAGCGGCGGAAGATGGTCAAAATGGGCGCCCCCTGTCAAATTGGCCAGTCCAGGGGCCGGAAGGAAAGCTGCGCCATGGAAAAGCCGATCAGGCGCCTGTCGGCCGCAGTCGTGGCGGCGGATGTCGCCCCTCGGGCCAAGCGCTCGAGCTACCCCGACCCATTCGCGGCGCGGGTTCGTGGCCGCGAGAAACGGTCGCTTGGCGACTTTTTTGGCCTGACCAATTTTGGCGTCAATCTGACGACGCTTGCCCCCGGCGCGCAGTCCGCGCTGAAGCATCGCCACAGCCGGCAGGACGAATTCGTCTTTATCCTCGAGGGAGAGCCGACGCTGCTGCGCGACGATGAGGAGATCCTCCTGCGCGCCGGCATGTGCGCGGGCTTCCCCGCGCTGGGCGCAGCCCACTGCCTCGTCAACAGAACCGATCGCGACGTCGTCTATCTGGAAATTGGCGACCGGTCGGCAGGCGACGCGGCGACCTATCCCGACGACGACCTCGCTGCGGCGCTCGGCCCGGACGGCCGCTGGATCATGACGCACAAGGACGGCCGTCCCTATTGATGCGCGGAAGCGCGAGCTGGCTTGCTCGCCATGACGCCCTCCTGTATGAGCGGTCGCACGCGGCGCACGCCGTGCTAAGGCCTCGTGGCGGAGTGGCTACGCAGAGGACTGCAAATCCTTGTACGGGGGTTCGATTCCCTCCGAGGCCTCGCCTTTCTCACACGAGAAATCGGCGCCATATTTTGAAGGCGCGCACTTAACGATAGCGCAGAAGAAGCGGGCCGCGCGGTCAATACGCGCTGCATTTGGGTTCGTTTTCTTCGCAGTTGCGGTATAGTTGGGGCGACATCACATCGAAGAGGGTAACGATGCTGAATGCGTTGATTGCGGATGCGCAGGCGCGGCTGGACCAGGCGCGCCGCGAATTGAAATCCGCCGTGCTTGATTTCGACGTCTCAGATGACAGGCTTCTGGAATTGCGGGCGTCGGCGCGCCGCGTCTATGACGAACTCAGCGCTCTCGACCGCAAGAAGCTGAAGAGAGGCTTTTTGGGCTTTTTGAAAGTCTGGTGATCGCTCCGCGGCGCGTCGGCTCTTTCGTCGGCCGACGCGCGCTCCATAATTAATTTAGGAGCGCGCGTTCATCGCGCCGCAGAACGAGGTCGCCAGATGATTAGTCCTGAAACGCCTCCCGGCGCCGAGGTAGTTTGCGTAGACGCGACTGCGGGCCCCTATGGCCATTGCGAGGGCTTGGCCCGTGGCGGAATTTACACGGTTGCGCGGATCGCCCGCGGCATAGATGGCGGTCACGTTGTCATTCTTGGGGAAGTTTCGCCCTGGCGGACCTATGCGCCGCCCTGGGGCGTCGTTGAGGTTGGTTTTGAGCTTCGCCGCTTCCGCTATCTCGATATCCCTGACGAACTGACGAGGCTGCTGCACGAGACGCAGCTGGAGGACGTGTAACCTTCTCGCCTCATCGCCCCGCCGGTTCCTTCCGGGGCGGCGGGTCTAGTCGCGGCAGCAGCGGAGCGGCCGCGTCTGAGCGACGGATGAAGGCCTGCGCGTCCAGCCCCAACGCCAATTCGTCCCAGGGGCCGGCGAGTTCGAGCGCGATGCCTGGCGCAGAGTCGGCGGTCTGTCCTGCGCTGTCGGCTTCTCGCGCAACGGCTCTGACCGCGAGACTGCGCTCCGGGAGGCGCGCCGAGCCGCCGAAGGCAAGCGTAAAGCCGGGTCCGCGCGCGGCGCCCTCGGAGATGTCCGCGACGCCGTTCTCTATCTTTACGGCCGCGCTCGCGGCGTCGAGCGTCGAGCGGCCCGAGCGGATGTCGACGGCGCTCGATAGAGGCCGCGTCTCCAATCGGCGGAGCGCTTTTTCGAGATCGACGCCGGAGATCTCCCCGTCGATAAGAGCGAGGTTGGCGCGCCCGTTCAGGCTCTGCATCAGCGTCGCCATCCGGTCGCCGACGCCGTCCACCGCGAGAGTCGCATTAAGCGATCCCGCCAGAACAGGTTTTCCATAAGCGTCCCAGAGCAGCGGGCCCGCTTCGACCGCCGTCATTTGCGCATTGGCGCGCAGCGACAGCCCGTCGGGCGAAGGCGCGATGGAAACCCGAAACTTGAGTCCGCCGCGATAGGCGTGCGCCTGCGTTATCGCGAACTCCGCGGCGCCATCGCGCAACGTGACTTCGATGGCGGCGTCTTCGACCTTCAGCCGGCCAAGTCTGGCGTGGCCGACGGCGAGATGCAGATCGACGTCGGCGCCGGAGAGGTCCGGGAGATCGAACGGCTGCTTGCTCCACTGTCCGTTCGCGGCGACAAGCGGCGGCGCGTCGGCGAGAAACGGCCGCAGGGAGAGGAACTCGCTTTGGAGCGCCGCCGTCAGCGTCGGGCGGCCATCCTCCTTCTGAAGGTCGATATCGCCGCGAAATTCGTTTCCGTCGACAAATAGACGTGCGCCCTTGAAGTGCGCCTCTCCGGGCGCGAGCGTCGCTTGCGCGGAGAATTGCGCGTCGGTGAAGGGGCCGGGCAGGGGCGCGGCGACGCCAAAGAGCTGCAGCGCCTGTTGCGCCGAAGGCGCGCTGGCCGCCGCGCGCCCCTCAAAGCGGGCGTTGGCGCCGAGTTGTCCCACGCCTTGCGCTTCAACACGAAGACTCTCGCCGTCAAGCCGGCCCGTCACGACGGACGGTTCTCCACGCAACAGCGCTCCTGGACGCGCGACCCATAAGATCGCCTCGAGCCGTTCGCCGTTCAAATCGAACGCGCCCGTCAGCGCCGCCGCCTCGCCGATGCGGCGCCATTCAAAATTCGCGTTGATTCGCTCCAGCGCATAGACGCGGCTGCGGTAGGTGATCCGAGCGTCGCCGTCGACGATCGACACCACCCCAAACCGCACATTATCGGCCGCCGCAGCTTCCAGCGTCGCCGGCTTTGCGGCGGCCGCTCGGGCGGCTGCGCCGGCCACGCCGGCCGGCTTTTTATCAAGATCGATGCGGGCGCGCGGCCGGACGAGCTTCACCGAGGCGACTTTGAGGCGCCCTGCGATCAGCGGCAGAACGTCGACGTCGCCGCGAAGTTCGCTCGACTCGATAAGCAGCGCGCCATTCCGGTCGGCGAAAGCGACGCCTTCGACGGCGATGCTCGGACGCGGAAAAAGCGAGAAGCTCGTTCGGCCGCGCGCGGCGACATAGAGCCCCGAAGAGCCTTGGAGCTGGTCGGCGACGGCGTCCATGAGAGCGCCGGGCGAGAACAGCCACGGTGCAACAACGGCGGCGATCGCCGCCAGGGTTGCCCCCGCCGCCAAGGCCGTCGCCAATAGCCGAAGCGCAGCGCCTGAAGGGCGGCGCGCTTTCAACGATGCGGAAGCCTTGTCGGTTATGGCGGAGGGCAGCAGCCGTGCTCCTGAAGCAAAGTCTTCGGACGTCGCTTGTCGCGGCTAAGGGCGGCGATATAGTGGCGAAAGGCCGAGCCTAGCGCGCTTCGGCGCGCGACAGTTCGCTGCGGAGCGCGGTCAGGATCTCCTCGACGTAGAATGGTTTTTCGACCATGGCGTGCTCAAGATGCGCCTCGGGCAGTCCTGCGCGCCCGCATCCCGTCGTGAAAATGAAGGGGCAGCCGCGGGCGGCGAGCGCGTCGGCGACCGGATCAATCCTTTCGTGGCCGATATTGACGTCGAGCAAAGCCAGATCGACTCCATCCTCGCGGGACAGCCGCACCGCTTCGTCGACGCTGCGCGCCATCCCCGCGATAACTAAGCCGAATTCCGCGAGCGTCTCTTCCAGCGCCAGCGCGATATAGGGATCGTCTTCGACAATCAGCAGCCGTCGCCCGAGCAAAGGATCGCTCGTGCGCTGGGAGTCATCTCTCGGAGCGGCCGAAGACGAAAGGCCGGAGCTGGAAACCGACATGAATAAATGGTGGGGCGGAATGCCGCAGTTGTCTAGCTTTCGGGCGGCTTTTGCAGCGAATTTGCTGCGAACATGGCGAACGCCGCCCAGACGGCCAGAGCGCACCAGCTCAGGATCGTCAGCCCGCCGCCGATCGGCGCGGCGAGAGGAAACAGTCTTCCCGATAAAAAGACCCGCGCCGCAAGGTCGCTCGCGAACAGCGTGACTCCCGCCTGGAGCGCCAGCGCGATAGCGGCGAGCCATTTCGCCTTTGCTCGCGGCGTCGTGCGGATAAGCGCCGCGAGTCCGACGCCGGCGGCGGCGTGGATCATTAGAAATTGGCTTGCCGTGGCGAGAAAAGGACTCGCGTCGGCATGGGCCGCGGCGGCGGCGAGAGACACGCCGGCCGCTCCTTGAAGAGCGGCGATGGTCGCGATGGCGAACGACAGTCTCAATATGGCGAACTCCGTTTCGCGCCTCCGCTGGATGGCGTTCTCAACCTTAAGAAGAGTCGCAGGCGTCATTGCCAAATTATAGACATCGAGCAGAATCGACCAGCGTTCTTCATTGGTAGATCGCCCCCTGCAAACCGTCGTGTCGCAACATAGCGGTGTCCAGGCTTTGGGTTCACACTGCAACGGTCAAGAGAAAGACGTCGTCTGCACTAAAGGCGAGATCAGCTTTAGCGAGGAGAGCGCAAGCGCACAGCGGTCCAGCTCGGCGGCGACATAAGGCGGCGCTCTCGCAAAGCCGGGCGGACTTTCCTATATTGCCGCATGAAAGTTTGCGGGAGAGAAGAATGAGCGCAATGGGCGTCGTGATTTGTCTGGCGATCGCCGCCTCCGCCGGACTTGGCGTGTATCTGCGCATGCGGCAGACGGCGACGGTCGACGCCCATCGCGATCAGGTGCCGCCGGATTTCGCGCAGGAAGTCACGCTCGACGATCATCGCCGCGCCGCCGAATATACGATCGCAAAAACAAAATTTTCAGTCGCCGAAACGATTTTCGACGCCGCGATTTCTATCGCGTGGTTGGCGCTGGGGCTCGCGCCGCTTTATGCGGCGATCGCCGCCTTCGTCGAACCGGGCCTCGTTCGCAGCGTTCTTTTCGTTCTCGTCTTCGGCGTGATCGGCAGCTTGATCGACATGCCTTTCGCCGCAGCGCGCGCCTTCTGGCTCGAAGACAGGTTCGGATTCAATCGGCTGACGCCGCAAAAGTTTCTCGTCGACCAAGCAAAGTCCGGCGCGCTGGAACTCGCCATTTCGACGCCCTTGCTCTTTGGCATGTTCTGGCTTCTGAGCGCCGCCCCCGACACATGGTGGCTCATCGCCTATGTCGTCTTTATCGCTATCGCGATTGCGATGACAGTGATCTATCCGACCGTCATCGCGCCGCTCTTCAATAAGTTTTCGCCGCTTGAGGACGGCGCCATGAAGTGGCGCATGGAGGCGCTGCTCGCCAGATGCGGCTTTGAGTCGAAAGGCCTCTATGTGATGGACGCCTCAACGCGCTCCACGCATGGCAACGCTTATTTCAGCGGCTTCGGCAAGGCCAAGCGCATCGTCTTTTTCGACACGCTGCTCGAGAAACATTCGCCGGACGAGATCGAATCGATTCTCGCGCATGAACTCGGCCATTTCAAATTCGGCCATGTGCGGCAGATGCTGGCGCTGGCGGCCGCGATCGCCTTCGTCGGTTTCGCGGTGCTGTGGTGGGCCTTCGCTTCGGATGTCTTCGCCGGCTGGTTCGGCCTGCCGAACGACCCCGGCGTGGTGCTCGTCGCGCTGCTGCTTGCGCGAGAGCCGATCTCGCATGTCCTGTCGCCCTTGCTCGCGTGGCGGTCGCGCCGGGCGGAGTTCGAAGCCGACGCCTTCGCCCGCGATATTGTCGGCAAGGAGCCGATGATCTCGGCTTTGACCCGGCTGACGCGCGACAACCTCGCAACGCTGACGCCCGATCCCCTCTACGCCACCTTCTATTTCTCGCATCCGCCGGTGCCGGTGCGGGTCGCGCAACTGCGCGCCGCGGCGTAGCGGGCGCGAGGCTCGTCGGCCGCGACTTCGTTACGGCGGCGATCCCTTCGGTGCGGTCGACGACGGCGATAAAGCTGTCGCAGTCGATGCGAACCCATCGCGCGAAGCACTTACGGCGACTGCATCGTCAATTTGGTCGGATTGATCTCCTGGGATCAGCGCCTGTAGAGACCAAGGCGCGGAGAGCCGGGCTTGCTGGCGATCTATGCCCGTGCGAATGAAAGCATCGCCGTTGGCGGTCGCCGAGCTGGAACCAAGAGGTCGGAGCGTGAATGCTTCTCGACGCGAGTTCGCCAAGCTGGTCACCGCGAGCGGCATTGCGCTCAGCCTGTCGCGTCTCGCGCTAGCGAAGGAACGCGGGTTTGAAGCGCGTGAGACGCTGCCTGGAAGACAACGCTGGAATCCGGCGGCCACGGGCGCAGGCCGGATTGATGGGGTCGCCAAAGTCACAGGGGCGAAGCTATACGCGTCCGATTTCCGCGCCGCGGATCTCCCGGGATGGCCGACGCATACCGCGCACGCCATGCTCATTCGGACGGCGAACGCCACGCACATCTACGAGGGCGTCGATTTCGCGCGCTTGAGCGGCGCTTTGAAACCCTCCGTGATCGTGACCGCAGCTGATCTCGCGCGCATCGGCGCTCGCGTTCCTAAATTTTATTCCGGCGACCTGTTCTGCCCCGTCGGCAAGACGCCCTTGTATCTTGGTCAGCCGGCGGCTCTGTTGATCTATGAAAGCTTCGACAATTTCGATCAGGCGCGGCTTGCCTTACGCAATGAAACGCTCCTGAAATTCGGCGCCGAAACGGGTCCCGTCGTCGAGCGCGACTACGGCGCGTTTCGATTCACGCGCGTCGCCGGCGCGACGCCTGACGCGCCCGACGTTTACTCGCCGGTCAAGGATGGCTGGGTCAGTCCAGGGTTCTTTCAAGAGGGGGGCGGCCCAATATGGGCGCGGCTCCCCGTGCCGACAGGGGCCGCCTACGCCAATGCGGCGAGCTACGGCGAACAGATCCGCGCGGAACTTGAGGCCGACACTCCAAATCTTCTCGTTCTCGACCGCGAATTCGAGACCCAATCCGTTGATCCAATGTTTCTCGAGCCCGAATGCGGTCTCGCCTGGTATGATGCTGAGCGCAAAAACCTCGAACTCGTTCTCGGCGTGCAGTCGCCGTACGACGCCGCAACCTCCGTCGCAACTCTGCTGGGCAACGCCCGCGCCAACTTCAAGCCGGCGCATATCAACGCGCATTTCGCTTATATGGGCGGCGGATTTGGGGGACGCGACCACACGCCATTCCCGCTTTACGTTGCGCTGGCGGCGATGTTCCTTCCCGGTCGCCCCGTGCGGCTCTCCCAAGATCGTTATCAGCAGTTCCAGGGGGGAATTAAGCGGCATGCGTTCAAGATGCGCACACGCATCGGCGTCGATCGAGCGACAGGCAAAATCTCCGCCTTCGCCGCTGACCATGTGCTGAATGGCGGCGGCCTCGCCAATTATTCGGCGAGCGTGGCGGCGGTTTCCGCCAACGCCGCGATCGGCATCTACGATGTGCCAAAAGTCGACGTCACCACAGTCGCGCTGCATTCACGCGGCGTGACGGCCGGGTCGATGCGCGGCTATGGCACGCTGCAGACGATGACGGCGCTGGAAGTGTTGATTGACGAGGCGGCGTCGACGCTGGCGATTGATCCGATCGAATTTCGCCGACGCAACGCGCTGAAGACCGGCGGTCGGACGATGGCGGGAAACACGTATGACGTCGTGGTTCGCACGCCCGAGATTCTCGACAGACTGGAAAAGCATGCGATCTGGCGACAGCGCGCCGAAGAGAAAGCGCGTGGTCGGCGCCCAGGGAGCGTTGTCGGCACGGGCGTGGCTTGCGTCACCAAGGATTACGGCAGTGGCGCCGACACTTCTTTGTCGTCAGTTGAGGTCGACCCAAAGGGTCGGATCTCGATCCGCTGCGATCACGTCGAGATGGGGAACGGCATAGGGACCGCCCTTGCGAACCGAGTCGCGGCCCATCTCGGCGCCGTGGCCGACGAAGTTGCCGTCGCGGAAGTCGACCGTTTCGCCGCGCTCGGGCTCGTCACCTCCGGCGACCCTTACACGATGGACCAGGCGACGCAGGACGCCGCGCAACGCGATCCGCGCTGGGTTCCGGCGATCAGTTCGCCAACCAGCTCCTCGATTGGCGCGCACGTCGGGACTCATTCGGCGTCCGAAGCCGCCCGCGTCATCTTCCGGTTCGGCTTGTGGCCCGCGGCGCTCGAACTTTGGGGACTCGCGCCAACCGATCCGAGAGCCACGAAATTGGACGCGGCGCGTTGGGAGCAGGGGCGCCTCGTGATGCCGGCGTTGAGACCTTTGCCGCTATCGGAGATCGCTGCAAGGGCCCATGCGCGCAAAGGCGTGACAGCGGCGATGGCGCACAGCTTCTCGCGCTGGTCATGGTCGAAAGCGACGTTTGGGATCGACGGACAAGGGTGGACGGCGGAAATTGATGCGCTGGCGGTGCGAAAAGGCTCAGGAAAATTCGTTCGCTTAGATCGCGCCGACGTCAAATACCCGCCCACCGTGTTCAACCGGATCGGGACCTCCTACACATCGCTGTGCGGCGCGCTGGTTCGTGTCGAGATCGAACGCGACACCGGCGCCTTGCGCATCGACCGGGCATATACTGTCCTCGAATGTGGTCGAGCGCTGACGCCCGAAATCGTGCTTGGCCAGGCGCAGGGCGGTTTCGCGATGGGCGTCGGCTACGCGCTGCTCGAATCGCTGCCGCTCTATGAAGACGGGCCCGGCAATGGGCAATGGAATCTCGGGCAATATCTGATTGCGCGCGGGTCGGACTTGCCTTTGCAGGCGCTCGAGATCGAAATATTGCCCCCGCTGCCGAACGATCCGCCAAAGGGCATGGCTGAGGTCGTCATGATTCCCATTGTTCCGGCGTTGTTGAACGCGATCTTCGACGCGACGGGGCGTCGCTTCCACGCCTTGCCGGTGACTCAACAAATGCTCAAGGGAGCGCTCACGTGACGACTGTGCGCATGAGGATCAATGGGCGCGCTTACGGCCCGGTGAAGGTGCGCGACGAACTGACCATGAATGATTTTTTGCGCGAGCGCCTTGGGCTCACCGGCACCAAATTTGGCTGCGGCGCCGGGCAGTGCCTCAGTTGCGCGGTGATCATCGACGATCCGGACGGGACGAGCCACACCAGTCCAACCTGCATCGTTCCGGCGACGAGCTTCAACGGGAAATCCATTCGCACCGTCGAAGGGCATGCGACGAACGGCGAGCTCACTGCGCTGCAAAGATCCTTCATCGACCATTTCGCGTTCCAATGCGGCTATTGCACAGCCGGCTTCTTGAACGAGGGACAGGTTCTGCTTGAGCGTCTGGCGAAGACGCCGGTGGCGCGCGACGATCTCGAGAAAACGATCGCGGACGCGTTTGACGGACATCTGTGCCGCTGCACGGGCTACTTCAAATATCACGAGGCTGTGCGCGACGTCGTTCTCGCAGATCCGGGACGATATCTGACGTAGCAAAAGTTCGCATGAGTGTGGCGCGGGAGGGGAGCCGAAGATGAAATTTGCGGTTCTCGCAGCGGTCGTGGGACTGACGACATGCGTGACATGCGACAGCCGATCGGCGACGCTCGCAACGCCAGAAACATTTGCCGGCATCGGCGACGCAGCGACGCGGTCCGCGGCCTTGTTTACCGAACTCGGCAAAGTCCTGACCAACCCCCGCTGCGTCAATTGCCATCCCGCCGGCGATCGCCCGCATCAGGGTGAACTGGGCCGCGTTCACCAGCCGCCGGTCGAGCGGGGACCGGATGGCCGAGGCCTCACGGCGATGCGCTGTCCGATCTGCCATCAGGACGCCAATTTTGATCCCGGCCGCGTTCCCGGTCACCACGAATGGCGTCTCGCGCCGCGAGAGATGGGCTGGGAAGGCAAAACGCTCGGTGAGATCTGTGCGCAGATCAAGGATCAGGCGCGCAATGGCGGCCGTTCGCTGGACGCGCTCGCGCGCCACATTGGCGACGACACGCTCGTAGGCTGGGCTTGGTCGCCCGGATTTGGCCGCCAACCCGCGCCGGGAACGCAGAAGGAGGCGGGGGCGCTCGTCGAAGCCTGGATCAACACCGGGGCAGTGTGCCCGAAATAGCGGAGGATAAGCGAACCCTGTGCGCCTTCCGGCGGCGATCGCACGACGCCCCCGCATCTATCGTCGACACAGTCGCCCGTCCACGCCGCGCCTATGCTGTCCCCATCTCACTGGAGAGTCTCATGATGCCCACCACGCTCACGACAAGCCGTCTTCGCACGCTGCTGTCGTCGGTTGTCGTTTTTGGATTATCGGCTTCGCCCGCGTGCGCGACGGAATTGCCAAGCTACTTCACAGGACTTGTCGGCGCCGAGACCGCCAGCCCAGCCGAAATCGCCAACAAAAATCTGCTGCAGCTGAATACGTCGATGTTCCAGCTGTATGGCGACGCCGCGCAGATCTTCAAGAAAAACATCCTCGCGAAGCATCCAATTATTCTGGGACTCTTTTCCGGCGCCGGCGGGCGATTTATCCTTTATCGACCCGGCATGGCGCCGATTGAGGCGCCGCAGGCGCCGATCGTCTATCAGTTGCTGAAATCGGTTGGCCACAGCACCATGGCGTTGGCCGAAGTCGTCGTTCCGTATCTGAACAGTCCCAAGGACACGACATGGCGCGGCGCCTTGGCGGCGTATAGGAGCCGCATGCAATCCGCGCTCGACACGCTTGACGCGAGCGGCATGCAAAAAGACTGGCGAACGAACAATCGAAGCATTCTGCAAAACAACATCGCCTTCATGGACGAGTGCCTGAAGAACAACGCGATCTCAGCGGAAGGCCTGCAAAAATTCGCCAAGAAGCAGTCGCCGCTGCTGAAGAAAAATATCGCTTGGGCGGCGCAGACCCAGGTCGCGCATTGGATGGATGTCATCGGCGGTTGGAAAGAGATGCTTGGCGCCGACTGGGACAAAACCTATGCGGCCAGCAATACGATCTATGTCGCCCGCCAGAACAATGTCCTGTTTAGCGTGCTCGCGCAGTTCTTCGGCCCTGAGGCCATCAATGATCGCTTGATGCTGATCGAGACGATATCCTTCACCACGACGCCCGACGATATGCTGGAGTCGCTGACGCGGATCATCGCCGACCGATCGGTGGGCGCCGCATTCTTCGGCGATTACCATCTTATGGATTTTGAATTGATGGGCGGAGACGCCCGGCAAGCGATCATCGACGAAGACGCGAAGCGCAAGATGAATGTGGTCCTGCCGCCGCAAGTGCCGTTCGGCTCACGTCAATGGCCGACGCTGATCACGCCCGGGCCCGGCGCCAAGAGCTTGAGCGATCTTCCTTGAATTCGAATCCTGTAAACTGGATCACGGCGCGAAAGGCTCCCGAGTTTGGCCTTATCGTCGGAGTTGCGCTCCTTTTCGCCGCTCTGCTTCCCCTCGAGAGCGGCGCCCAAGATCGAGTTGATCGCGTCGCGGGTTACGAGCGCGAAGCGATCCACACCGCCGCCTGGCCGGCTGGCAAAAAGGTCGCTGTCAGCTTTGCGTTCTTCGTAGAGCAGTTCGGCTTCGGCCAAGGTCCGATCTTCCGCCCGGATCTTGCGTCGCGCAAGCCTGACCTCGTGAACGAGGCGTTCCGTCAATACGCGATCGACTGGGGCGTTGTCCGCGTCGGCCGGCTATTCCAAGAACTGAATGTGCCGCTCACCATCGTGGTGAATGCGGAGTTTTTCGGCAAGCATCCATCGGTCTGGAAGGAGTTCCGTACGATGCTGCCGAACGCGCCGATCATCGCGCATGGCATGAACAACACAAGCCGCATGTTGCCGCTCCGGAGTGGCATCGGCGCGCAGAAGGCCTACATTCGCCGCACATTAGATCTCATCGCCGAAGCGACCGGCGTCAGGCCGACGGGCTGGTCGAGTCCGAGCGTCTACGCCAATCGCGACACGATGCGGGCGATGGCCGCCGAAGGCGTCGCCTACACGCTCGACCAGATGGATTCGGATGTCATCTCACGTTTGAAGACGCCGGAAGGTTCGCTCATCCTGCTGCCCTATCCGACCGTTACCGTCGACATGGGGCAATATCTGGCGCGGATGAAGACGACCCGCGAGATCGAGACGCTCTGGTTGGACTATGTATCGGAACTGGTCATTGAGGCGCGCGCCAACCCCGCGCGAGGCGCCACGACTGTGGTCATCGGAATTCACCCCTTTGTCGTCGGCGCGCCTGACGGAGCTCTCGCGCTGCGGCGGGTTCTTTTGCGCCTCAAGGAAGACGACGCTGTATGGCTGGCGGACGCCGACGCCATTTTGAAGGCGGCTGGCCTGAGATGAGCGAAGCTGTCGCATCGAGGGAGAGCAACCCAGCGTGTTACGGATGATCCGTCGTTCAGAGATCATCTGGCGATCTGGCGCCGCGAACTGCCGGCGGCGCTCTCATCCTGGCTCGACATTTGACCGATCGGCGGATGGCCGAGTCTGCGGCAAGTTTTGGCGCCAGCTGAAAAAGTGAAAATGCTGCGGCGACATTTTGATGCCGCGGGCATTGAGCATTGCGACGGCCGCGCGCTGCGCATCGATGACGTGACGCAGCTCGCGACGCTTTATGCCGACGCCTCCGGCCCATCTATGTGAACGGCGTCAGACTCGCTCGGCTGGCGCTCTGGACATAACGCCGATGCCCCGCATCGCGCGTCAAATTCAGTGAGCGCAGCGCACGTAACCGACATATTTCCAGCTTGTTGTGACTGATGTAACCGCCTCATCAGAACTGAGCGATTCAGACGCCATCGGCGGATTAAAAGCTTCTTCGCGGCTACAAATAAAAACCAGATAGCCCTCTGAATCTTGGTCCGCCGCAAAAGGGGTGAAGATGTAATCCTCAGCGGCCTTGCGTAGACTTTGGTCTACAAGACGTGCGGCTGAGGCAGATAGGACCGGCACATTTTCAAGATGGGCCGCAATCGTTGTCCAGATCGGCGCATGCCAACCCACTGCCGCCGTATCACAGCAGATTCGACTTCTTTTCCTATCAACGAGAACGAAGCGTTTCATTCTGCTTCTCGTTTCCTTGAATATGCCATGTGCCTTCTCAGAGTGTGAATGCGCCATTTCAGAATGCTGCGAACCTTTTGCACGGTCGCCTTTGCCATGATGTTTGGCGGCAGCGCGAATCTCCATAGCCAACGACCAGTGTTCATTTGGTTGCGACGCCTGGCCCTTGGGGGGAGGAAGTTCGGACCAGGCGTCGGGCCGCAAGGAAACGCTTTGGTTGAAGCTGTTGTCCGAAAAGAAGCGGGAATTTCCGGAGGTCCGCTTCAACCAGCGCGAGCGTTTCTCGGGCGAAGGCAAAGTTAGCAGCCGCAGGGCCAGAGTCTGTGCAAAACAGCTCTGCAATGATAAAAAAGAGAGACTAGAAATAGCGCTATAAATAATCGAAGAACTCTAGCCGAGCATGTTGAATGTCGAATGTTTCCAAATCGGTCTTCGACCCAAAGGCGTTTCTCGCCATCGCCGGCGCCGGAAGAAGCACCTCAAACTGGAATAAGGGCCAAGTCATTTTCTCTCAGGGCGATCCTGCGGATGCGCTATTCTTTATTCAGGAAGGCAAAGTCAAAGTCACGACTCTCTCCACGCAAGGCAAGGAAGCTGTAGTGGCCATCCTTGGCGCAAGCGATTTCTTCGGGGAGGGATGTCTCGCCGGTCAGAAGCTGCGCATCTCGACACTGACGGCGATCACCGACTGCACATTATCGCGCGTGGAAAAGGCGACGGTCATCCGTCTTTTGCATGACAATCCCGATTTCTCGGCGCTTTTCATGACATATTTGCTCGCACGCAACATTCGTATCGAAGCCGATCTCATAGACCAGCTCTTTAATTCAAGCGAGAAACGACTCGCGCGTCTCCTTTTGCTCCTCGCTAATTTTGGCCAGGAAGGCAGTCCGCAGCCGATATTGGCGTCGATCACTCAGGAAACGCTCGCCGACATGATTGGCACAACGCGATCGCGCGTCAGTTTCTTTTTGAATAAATTTCGGAGATTGGGGTTCATCGAATATAATGGACATTTTACCGTCCACAGTTCCTTACTAAACGTCGTCTTGCACGACGATCCGCGCGCGGCGCTAAGCTCTCAAGCTGACAATCCCGATCAGAGCCCGGAATGAGAAAGCGCCACCGTTTGCAATGACAAAATGCAATGGTCCGGGGTCCAAGCACCATATGTGCGCACCCCGGACGCCCACAGCGCGAAGACCGGCGAGCGTCGGAAGGATAGGCGCTGCGTTAACCGAAATTCACCGGCGTTCCGGGAGGGGTTTTCCGTAAAATTTCCGTATCTGAGGCGGCTCTGGCTACGCCTACGCTACGCCGCTATGATGCTCTGTCCATACTGCGCCATTGGCCGCTTCGCTTGCTTCTGGCGAACGTCATGTCTCCCCCGTTAGTCCAGCCCGAGTCGCCAGAAAGTCCATAATTTTTCGGCGAAATCCCGTGCTCGCTGGCGTTTTGCCATAATAGAACGAGCTATTCGACAAATTGAAATTGAGAGATGTTCGCGTTCGACTAAATATAGCGCCGTTGGCATATTTTCGGCGATGGCAGTTTTGCCTCGCCGACCCGATCCCGATCGCGACGTCGCAGGGCTTGGGACCCTGACGCCATGCTCCTGGCGCCGCCGGAAGCACCAAAGGCGCTGAGCTCTGCGACCATGCCAGCTGGTTGCATCATGTTGCGACGTTGAGGTCGTCGCAGATCGAGCAACTGTGCGAGGGAAGGAAAACCCACTCTTGAGTGGGTCGTGACCTCTTGAAGGAACAAGAAAAGGCAGCTTTAGATTGGCGAGGCAGCGAATGTGGTCTGAACTGCGCGGACTGAAAGACGAGATCGATTTTGGCACCCCACCACGTGATGGATCGCCCGTAACGCTTGATATCGACGACGTGACCGTCACGGTTCCGGCCGGCAGTTCAATCATGCTTGCCGCCGCGAAAGCGGGCCGCGCAGTCCCGAAGCTCTGCGCCACCGACATGCTCGAGCCCTTTGGCAGCTGTCGCGTCTGTCTCGTAGAGATCGAAGGCCGCGGCGGGTTCCCGGCTAGCTGCACGACGCCGGTCGTCGAGGGCATGAAGGTCAAGACCCAGACCGAAACGCTGCAACGCCTGCGCAAGGGCGTTCTGGAGCTTTACCTTTCCGACTTCCCCGAAAGCGAGATGGTGGAGGGGTGGAGCGAACTCCACGAAACGCTGAAGGCCGAAGGCGTCGCATCCCATCCATACGGCAAGGGCGGCGCCAATCACTTCGACGCGCCCGTCGACGCCTCCAACCCTTACTTCCTGTTCGATCCCGCCAAGTGCATCGTCTGCAGCCGATGCGTGCGCGCCTGCGCAGAGGTGCAGGGGACCTTCGCGCTCACGATCGCCGGCAGAAGCTTCGAATCCAAAGTCGTCGCAAGCCAGGATCAGCCGTTCTTCGAATCGGAATGCGTGAGTTGCGGCGCCTGCGTGCAGGCCTGCCCGAGCCATGCGCTGGTCGAGAAGAGCCTCTTCGAGGGAGAGTACAGACATGCCGAACCCGCTGAAGCCTGAGAAATCGGTCGTCACGACCTGCGCCTATTGCGGCGTCGGCTGCGGCTTCAAGGCCGAGACGCGCGCCGGCAAGATCGTGCGCATGACGCCCTGGAAAGAAGGCAAGGCGAACCATGGCCACAGCTGCATTAAAGGCCGCTTCGCCTACGACTATTACATTGCGCCGGACCGCGTCCGCATGCCGCTGATCCGCGCCTCGATCGAGGACCCGTGGAAGCCCGTGAGCTGGCAGGAGGCGTTTGACTACGCGGCGAGCGAATTCAGGCGCATCCAGACCAAATACGGCGTTAAGTCGGTGGGCGCGGTCTCCAGCTCGCGCTGCACGAATGAGGAAATCTTTCTCGTCCAGAAATTCGCGCGCGCGGTGCTCGGCAACAACAATATCGACAACTGCGCCCGCATCTGCCACTCGCCGACGCAGTTCGGCCTGACCAACACGATCGGCGCGGGCGCGGCCAGCCAGCACTTCGATTCTATCCTTCAGGCCGACGTCATCATGGTTGTCGGCGTCAATCCGACTGAGGGCCATCCAGTCTTCGGCTCGCTGATGAAGCGGCGCATCCGCCAGGGCGCGAAGCTCATCGTCATCGACCCGCGAAAGACCGAGACCGTGGAATCCGCCCATTGCAAGGCCGACGTCCACCTTGCGATCCGGCCCGGCACCAATGTCGCGATCCTCGACAGCATCGCGCATGTCGTCGTGCGCGAGCAGCTCTACAATGAAGAATTCGTGCGCGCTCGCTGCGAGGTGAACGAGTTCGAGAACTGGAAGGCGCTTGTCGGCTCCGACAAATATGCGCCGGAAGTCATCGGGCCGCTCGCCGGCGTCGATCCGGCGGACATCCGCAAGGCGGCGCGGATGTATGCCGGCGGCCCCAACAGCGCCATCTATTATGGCCTTGGCGTCACCGAACATTCGCAGGGCTCGACGGGCGTGATGTGCCTTGGCAATCTCGGCCTCTCCTGCGGCATGCTGGGACGCGAGGGCGTGGGCGTCAATCCGCTACGGGGTCAGGGCAATGTGCAGGGGGGAAGCTGTCTCGGCAGCTGGCCGCATGTGTTCAGCGGCTATCGCTTCGTGACGGATTACGCCACCCGCTCGAGCTTTGAAGCGGAATGGGGCGTGACGCTCGACGCCGAGCCCGGCCTGCGCCTGCCCAACATGCTCGACGCCGCCGTCGCGGGGTCCTTCAAGGGCATGTACATCATGGGCGAGGATCCGGTGCAGAGCGATCCGAACCAGCACCACGTCATCGCCGCGATGAAGAACATGGAGTGCGTCGTGCTCCATGATCTCTTCCTCAATGAGACGTCGAAATACGCCCATATTTTCTTCCCCGGCTCCTCGTCGCTGGAGAAGGACGGCACATTCACCAACGCCGAGCGCCGCGTCTCGCGCGTGCGCAAGGTGATCGAGCCGCTGGCCGGCCTTCAGGACTGGGAGATCACGGTAAAGCTCATGAACGCCATGGGCTACAACGTCACCTACAACAATCCCGGCGAGGTTCTCGACGAGATTGCGCGGCTGTCGCCCAACTATCGCGGCATAAGTTTCGCGCTGATCGACCGCGTCGGCTCGGCGCAATGGCCCTGCAACGAGGACGCGCCCGAGGGCACTGAAGTGCTCCACATCGGGAAGTTTCCGCGCGCCAACGGGCTTGGCGCCTTCATGCTCACCGAATATGTGCCGACAGCGGAGCGCACCAACGATAAATATCCGCTGCTGCTGACAACGGGCCGCATTCTCTCACAATACAATGTCGGCACGCAGACGCGGCGCACGCCGAACTCCATGTGGCATCCCGAAGACGTGCTCGAGATCAACGAGCAGGACGCGATGTCACGCGGCGTGAGCGACGGCGACTGGGTGAAGTTGTCGAGCCGTTTCGGAGAGATCGAGCTGCGCACGAAGATTTCCGAGCGGGTGAACCCGGGCGTCGTCTACACAACGTTCCACCACGCGAAGTCGAAGGCCAACGCCGTCACCTCGGACCTCTCCGACTGGGCGACGAACTGTCCCGAATACAAGGTCACGGCGGTCGACGTCGTGCGCACCAACGGCCCCGCCGCGGACAGCTCGCACGAGGCGGAAAAGCCGCGCATCGAGGAACTGGAGCCGGCGGAATGCGCATGACGCAGTCGCCTTCGCAGGGCGCCGACACTCCTGTCATGGCGCTCGACCGCATCGTTCTCATGGCCAATCAGATCGGCGATTTCTTCGCGCCCTATCCGCCCGAAAGGCGCGCGGAAGGCATCAGGAATCATCTGCGGACCTATTGGGATCCGAGGATGCGCGCCGAGTTGCTGGCGCTGATCGAGACGGGGGGCGCGGGCCTCGCGCCCCATGTCGTCGAAGGCGCGAAACTGCTGCTGAACGATACCCATTCCAAGCCCGGCTATTACGGACCGCCGAAGGCTTGACCAAAGCGGCTTATGGAGAATTTTTACCTGCCCCCGTAACTCCATTGCCGCGAATAGAAAGGGCGGGCGCCCCACCCGTCCTTTCTTATTCTTTCACGCGAAGGGGGATTGGAGCCTCGATCTTGGTCCGCCGACGCTTGATCCATCCGAACGAGGGAAGCGATTGGCGAGAGGGCAAGTTTGCTCCTCGGTCCAAGGTCATCGCCTTGCGCTATCAGGAGAACCGAACCGTGACGCCCCCCGCCATTGGGGAGGTGGTGAAGCTGCTTTGATCGATCGCGATGGCGAGGTCCTTTGGAACTGTCATGTCTCGTTTTAGCGACCCGGTGACGATCAAGACTCCGACGCCCGGCGCGGCGACCAGATTGGTCATCCGACAGCCGGACGATTGGCACGTGCACCTGCGTGACGGCGCCATGCTGGGGACAGTGGTCAACGAAACAGCCCGGCAATTTGCGAGGGCTATCGTAATGCCAAACCTCGTTCCGCCGGTGACGACGGTTGCCGCTGCGGAGGCTTATCGCTCGCGCATTCAGGCGGCGCTCGCGCCGGGTCTCGCGTTCACGCCGCTCATGACCGCGTACCTCACCGACACTATTGAACCTGGCGAAATCGAGCGGGGCTTCGGATCTGGCGTCTTCACGGCGGCCAAACTCTATCCGGCGCACGCGACCACCAATGCCGCGCAAGGCGTGACCGATATCGAGCGCATCTATCCTGTCCTCGAGGTGATGCAGCGACTTGGGATGCCGTTGCTGGTGCACGGTGAGGTCGTTGACCACCGCGTCGACGTATTCGATCGTGAGGCTGTATTCATCGAGCGCGTTCTCGCGAAACTTCTCGCAGCGTTCCCGGCGCTCAAAGTTGTTTTGGAGCACATAACGACCGAGGAGGCCGTCGCATTCGTCGAGACCGCCGGACCGAACCTCGGCGCGACGATCACGCCGCATCACCTGGTCATCAATCGAAACGCGATGTTCGAAGGCGGTATCCGCCCGCATCTGTACTGTCTTCCCGTCGCCAAGCGGGAACGGCATCGACTGGCGCTGCGCCGCGCGGCGACGTCGGGCAATCCGAAGTTTTTCTTAGGCACGGACTCGGCGCCGCACGCGGTCGGCAACAAGGAATCCGACTGCGGATGCGCCGGCATTTTCAACGCTCCCGTCGCGTTGGAAACCTACGCGGCGGTTTTCGAGGAGGAAGGCGCGCTGGAGAGACTGGAAGCCTTCGCGGCTGAACATGGCCCCCGCTTCTACGGTCTTCCCCTCAACACGGGCGCCATCGTCCTCGAACGGACACCCAGAAGAGTGCCCTCAACCATGGTTGTCGCCAACACTCGCATCATACCGTTTCAGGCGAACGCTACCCTCGCCTGGACCCTTCGCGGTCGCTCGAGCGGCGCTTACTAGCATGGCCCAAGCGAGCAATCGAACGGCTGTGATCGCCACGATGCACCGCAAGGAAGAGGCCGTTGCGCCCGCGCTCATGTCTACGCTCGGTCTAATCGTCACTTCAACGCCTGGATTAGATACTGATCAATTTGGCACGTTCTCTGGAGAGATTCCGCGCAATGGCGCGATGCTCGACGTCGCCATGCGCAAAGCGCGTCTGGGTATGAGCGCCGCAGGTGCGCCGCTTGGGCTTGCGAGTGAAGGTTCATTCGGTCCGCATCCCGCCATTCCGTATATTCCTGCAGGCATGGAGCTTCTGGTTTTTGTAGATGACGAGAGCGGAATTTTTGTCACCGAAAGCTTAGTCACGGAGAAAACGAATTATGATCATCGGGTCATTTCGCCGGGGGAAGCGTCCGACGCGTTTCTGCAACGGATCGGTTTTCCGACCCATGGGCTGATCGTGCGGCCGAACGAAGGTGAGGCGGCGTCTGCTCTCGCTAAGGGCATTGTCGACTCCGACAGCTTAAGGCGCGCCATTGAAGCAGCCGCTGCTGTATCATCGGATGGTCGGGCGCGCATGGAGACGGACATGCGCGCCCACTTCAACCCGACGCGGATGAGGAGTCTTGCCATATTGGCCGAACGCCTGGCGCAGCGCTTGGCGCGGCAATGCCCGGCCTGCGGCGCGCCGGGCTTTGGTCGAACCGGATCTCGCGCCGGCTTGCTCTGCGAAGCCTGCGGGACGCCCACTGCGTTGGTCGTTGCTGAGATATTAGGGTGTCCCGCATGCGATTACACGGAAGAGCGCCTTCGAAGAGATGGATTGCAGCGCGCGCCGCCTCAGCACTGCCCTTTGTGCAACCCATGATGCATTGAGAGAATACCCAGCTCCCGGACCTTCTGTTGTTGACACTGACGCAGTGTAACTTTCCTCGCAGGATTCTCCATGAGGCGAAGAGCAAGCTTCGCCGGTGACGCGGTCACGCGCACCGTTTCAGCAAGAGGAACTGTGGTCTTGCGGGATCGACCCTCTTGTCGAACCATCTTCGGCCGCATGACGTCGCACTGAAGCGCTGCGCGCGCTGCATCCGCAGAAGATCGAACTTTCTCTTCACCGAATGGCGCGTCTTAGCGAGACTGGGGCCGGTTACAAAGCGAGCTATTTTGAAACAAATGCTTGCAGATTTTGAATTTTTGCAACGATGGAAATCCGCCTAAACTGCCAAAGTCGGGCATGCGCGTGATGCTATCGACGACGGCGGCACTCGCGGGACAGGGGCGTGGAGACAAGGATGCGCTTGTAATCAACGGGCGCGTTTCGGTCGCCACACGAGAGTGCCCGATAGGACCTTAGAAGTGAATGAAGAGGATGCTGCTCGATGGGACAGTTCGACAAGTGCCTTCTGCTCTTGGTTCGATCTGACAATGATATTCCCCGCGCTTGCAAGGAAGCTGGAGAGTTTCTAGCGTTTCGGGACGCCCCATTCCCGACAATTCATGAAGAGCATGACGACGAGTTTGTTGGAATATGGGTCGACCCCTTAGGGGTCGATACACCCCCAGAGCTGTTGGGCCGCACCTCGGCATCTGGTCATCGTGTATTCCGGACCAGCGGATCATTTGGTTCGAGCGGCATATGGCTATTGTGTTGGTTTGATGCTGCACTTGGAAGCAGTTCAGTGGATCTCGGAGCTTTACGTGAATCGTTGGTGTTAGCCTTGATTGAACAGCGGACATTTCACCAACATCATACTGCTCCGCAGTTCGCTCCAGTCTTCGATGCAGCCGATGGGTTGGCGCATATTTGGCTTCAGACCGAGCGGTTACGAATATTGTTTCCGGAGTTAATTGGCGAGCCCCTCACATGGAACAGAACGAGTGGATCCATACGGCGTGTGGACGAATTCGAGCACGCAGAGGCCAGCAGCGAAGTTGACGACTGATCTGAATTAAACTTTATGAATTGATCGCGTTTTCCGCGGATAGGCCAGTCCGCCTATCCGCAGCGTGATCAGCGCCGGAGTTCTGGGCGCGACGAATAGGAGCACCGAATGAGAATAAGAGAAATGTCGGCCGCGGCGGTCGCGCTTGCCGGACTCTTCCTCCCGCCGGAGCCCGCGGCGGCGCGCGACAACTTTGAATTTAGAAGTCCGCGCGCTCATTTCGGCGCTGATGGAATCAAGAGCCATCGCCACAGCGGCGCCTGGATCGATAACGACCGCGGACGCTGGGGCGCAGACCATGGCCGGCGTTCGGGCCATCGTCACGATCACTTCAGCCCGCGAGGACATGGCGGCCATCATTGGGGCTGGTGAGGCGCGTGGCGCGGACCCGGGCCGTTTTGGACTCGGGGCGGGAAACTTTAGGTTCGCCGGAGGGGAGCTTCACAAGCAGGCGCTTGTGGTGTGCGGCGGGTTCGATCGGTCCGCTGCGCGCTGGCGCCGGGTCGATCTCGACGGCCGTTATATTCGCCAGGCGAGATTACCGGTCGGAAGCCCCGCGAGGACCTGAATGCAGGATCGTTCCTATAAAGCTTTGGCAGTCACGACGACCGCATCCGTCAATTCCCGCAGTTCTGCATCCTGAATGTTCAGCGCGGGAGTGAGGTAGATGCAATCCTTCAACGTGCGAATCCATACGCCCTGCGCGAGAAGACTGGCTCGGGCCCTTCCGTGATCCAACTCCCGATTGAATTGCACTACGCCAATCGCTCCTAGCACTCGTACATCGATGACTCTTGGTAGATCACGACACGGTTCAAGGTCGCGCTTCAGCGCGAACTCTACTCGCTGCGCCTGCTCCAACCTGGGCTCGCTCTCGAATAGATCCAGAGATGCGTTCGCGGCGCTGCAAGCGAGGGGATTTGCCATATAGGTCGGGCCATGCATGAGGGCTTTCTGGTGATCATCCGACCAGAACGCCTCGAAAACATGAATACGAGCGAGCGTGGCCGCCAACGTAATTGTGCCTCCAGTCAGCCCTTTCCCGATACACATGATGTCAGGAATTACGCTCGCGTGTTCACAGGCAAACATCCTACCGGTTCGGCCAAAGCCGGTGAAGATCTCGTCGGCGATCATAAGGATGTCGTGTTTTGTGCAAAGATCTCGCACACTCCGCAAGGTCGCCGCATCATGAAATTTCATGCCTCCCGCGCCCTGCACAATCGGCTCGATGATAACAGCAGCGATACGATTTCGCTCACGTCTCAACAAATCATCTAGTGCCGTCTTTGTCTCCTTGTCGCGAGGGAGATCCGCCAAAAAATTCTTTGGAAGGTAATTCCCGAAGTGGCTGTGCATGCCCTCATTCGGATCGCAGACCGCCATGCAGGCAGTTGTGTCCCCATGGTAGCCATGACGAAAGTGGACAAATTTTGTACGCCCCGTTTCTCCCTTGTTCAACCAGTGCTGCACAGCCATCTTGAGAGCAACTTCTACCGCGACCGAACCTGAGTCGACGAAAAACACTCGGGTAAGATCGCCGGGAGAAATCGCGGCGATCCGTTTGGCGAGACGCAGCGCCGGTTCGTGGGTTATTCCTCCAAACATGATATGTGGCATACGCTCCATCTGCGTGCGCATGGCAGCCAGAATATGCGGATGATTGTAGCCATGACATGCCGTCCACCAGGAACCGACGCCGTCGATTAACTCGCGTCCGTCTGCAAGCCGAATGCGTGCGCCACGTGTCGCCTCAGCGAGCAAAGGCCGCGGCTCGGTTTTCATTTGGGTGTAAGGCAACCAAATATTGGCGCCATCGAGACCTCCCCCATCCTCCTCACCATACGAGTGCCCGTCGTTGGAGCAGATCATGCGCTTTCTCTAGGATTGAACTCTATAAATGGCGCGGAGACGTAGAGGTCGGGAATCATTCGCACGCTGCGCTACGTCGCCTTTAATGAGAGGCCGCAATCGCGTGCGGACAGCTGGACGGCGACTAAACAATTACTAGCGGCTTTTTGCACTGACAACCGGATGCTGACATTCTCGCCTTCTCTATCAGCGGGTGTTGCTAGAAATAGCCTTCACGCTTTTTTTGCTCGAGCGAACCGCCGTCCTCGCCGTCGCTGACGCGCCCCTGCCGCTCGGACCATTTTGAACGCAACGTTTCCTCGACGACGGTTTCGATATCGGCCGCTTCGGACTCGATGGCGCCGGTGACCGGCCAGCAACCTAGCGTGCGAAAGCGTACTGTCTTCGTCACGACACTCTCGCCGGGCTGGAATCGCATTCTGTTTTCGTCGTCGACGACGACTAACGAACCCTTTCTCTCGACGACGGGCCGCGGCGACGCGAAATAGAGCGGCGCCAGTTCGATCTTGTGCATCAGCACGTAATGCCACAAATCCGCCTCGGTCCAGTTTGACAGCGGGAACACCCGGGCCGATTGCCCTTTGCCGAAACGCAGATTGAACTGACGCCAGAACTCGGGCCGCTGCTGGCGCGGATCCCAGACATGTTTGTCGCTGCGGACTGAAACGATCCGCTCCTTTGCCCGCGACCGCTCTTCGTCCCGCCGCGCGCCGCCAAAAATCACGTCAAATTTTCCGTGATCAAGCGCCGCCTTCAGCGGCTCGGTGCGCATGAGCAGCGTATATCGGTCGCCGTAATCGAACGGGTTTATATCCGCGGCGCGACCGTCTTCGTTAGCATGAGCGATCAGCGTGAAGCCATGCGTTCGCGCGAAGAAGTCACGAAATTCGATGAGGGATCGGAACTCCCAGGTCGAGTCGATATGCAGCAGCGGGAATGGCGGCTTGGACGGATAAAAGGCGCGGAGCGCGAGATGCGCAAGCACCGTTGAATCCTTGCCCGCCGAAAACAGCATCACCGGTCGTTCGGCTTCCGCTACCGCTTCTCGAAGAATATGGATGGACTCCGCCTCGAGCCAGGAGAGATGAGAAAGCTGACCCGTCAAAACAACGCGTCTCCTCTCACCCTCAGCGGAGTCCTGTGCGGTCGACCGCCAAGCGTTCCGCCGACTTGGCGCCGGTCGCCACTGTTGCCGATCATGCCGCTTCGGAGACGCTTGCGCCTTCGCGCGCCGCGGCGATCGTCTCGCTGAATGTCTTCAGCCCGGGCTTTGGCGCCATAACGAGCGCCGCCATGTTTCCCGGCGGATGTTCGTTGCGCCACATCTTCATATGCGCTGCGGGAATGCTGTCCCACGAGAAGACGTCAGACATGCAGGGATCGATGCGGCGGTCGACCACGAACAGATTCGCGGCGCTTGCCTGCTTCAAATGCGCGAAATGCGAGCCTTGAATGCGCTTTTGACGCATCCACACATAGCGCGCGTCGAAGGTGATATTGAAGCCGGACGTGCCGGCGCAGAACACCACCATGCCGCCTCGCTTCGCGACCAGCACCGAGACCGGAAAGGTCGCCTCGCCCGGATGTTCAAAGACGATGTCGACGTCTTTCTTGCCGGTGATGTCCCAGATCGCCTTGCCGAATCTGCGCGCTTCCAAGGTCCATTGATGGTATTCGGGTGAATTGACCTTCGGCAGCTGACCCCAGCAGTTGAAATCCTTTCGGTTGATGACGCCCCTGGCGCCGAGCGACATCACATAGTCGCGCTTCGACTCATCCGAGATGATCCCAATCGCATTGGCGCCGACCGCCGCGCAAATCTGCACGGCGAAAACGCCAAGGCCGCCCGAGGCGCCCCAGACGAGAACATTGTCGCCGGGCTTGAGCTCATGCGGCGTATGGCCGAAGAGCATGCGATAGGCGGTGGCGAGCGTTAAAGTGTAGCAGGCCGACTCCTCCCAAGTCAGGTGCTTGGGCCGCTCCATGAGCTGTCGGTCCTGCGCGCGGCAGAACTGGGCGAAGGACCCGTCCGGCGTCTGATAACCCCAAATCCTTTGCGACGTCGAATACATCGGGTCGCCGCCATTGCACGCCTCGTCGTCGCCATCATCCTGATTGCAGTGGATGATGACCTCGTCGCCGACCTTCCAGCGCTTCACCTTGGAGCCCACCGCCCAGACGATGCCGGATGCATCGGAGCCGGCGATGTGATGGAGACTGTTGTGTCCGTCGAACATGGACACAGGCTCGCCGAGCGATGCCCAGATTCCATTGTAGTTGACGCCGGCCGCCATCACGAGCACGAGCACATCGTGACTGTCGAGCTCCCAGGTCGGCACGACCTCCATCTGCATGGCGGTTTCCGGCGGACCCTGACGCTCGCGTCGGATGGCCCAGGCGTACATCTTCTTCGGCACATGTCCGAGCGGCGGGAATTCACCAATTTCATAGAGATCCTTGAGCATCATTTCTCCTCAATCCAACTGTCAGAAAAGACTATGAATACTTCGAGTAGGTGAAAAATTCGAAGTTCAGAATGAATCGTTCGAAGAAAGAGAACGGAAGGAGCGAACTGGCCGGTCGCCCGATGGCGGGCGGATCGTCTGATGCGATCAGAGGAGCAGGACGTCGACGAAATGGCCGAACCAGCTTTTTCAGATCGCCCGATGTCGGTCCCATTCAATCGAGGGCGAGACTGTCGCTGCTGCGGCGCAAAAAAAATTCGATTGATGGAGCAAGTCGTTCCGATCATAGATAGATTTATGAGCTTTCTGAACTACCATCACCTTCGATACTTCTGGGCAATCGCAAATGAAGGCGGCCTGACGCGCGCCGCGAAATTGCTGAACGTATCGCCCTCGTCGCTGTCAGTTCAACTGAAGTCGTTAGAGGAGCAGCTCGGTCAGCCGCTTTTCGAGCGAGATGGCCGCAGGCTTCGCCTGACCGAAGCGGGGCGCATCGCCTTCGACTACGCCAAGGTGGTCTTCAAGTCCGGCGACGAGCTGCTGAGCACATTCAAGAGCATGAGTCTCGGCCATCGTCAGATGCTGCGCATCGGCTCCGTCGCCACGCTGTCCCGCAACTTCCAGATCGAGTTTCTCAAGCCGCTGATCGACCGCGAGGATGTGGAACTGGTCGTGAAGTCGGGGGCGCTCGGAGAGCTTCTCCCCCAGATGGAAACGCATGCGCTCGATCTCGTGCTCGCCAATCAGCCGGCGACCATGGAGCTGAATTCAGAATGGCGGAATCTGCTCATCGCCGAGCAGGCGGTCAGCATCATCGGTCATCCCGAGCTGCTGAGAAAAGGAAGAGGCAGAGGCGCTTCTTTTCGATTTCCGAACGATCTCGCAAGAGTGCCAATTGTTCTCCCCGGGCGCGGAGAGGCGATCAGGATCGCTTTCGATCGCATCGTTGACGAAGCGGGCATAAAGCCGATCGTGCTTGCCGAAGTCGACGACATGGCGATGCTGCGTCTGATCGTCAGAGAGAGCCATAGCGTTACGCTGGCGCCGCCGGTCGTGGTTAAGGACGAGCTCGCGTCCGGCGCGTTGGTCGAGCTTTGTCGCCTCGGTCAAATCACGGAGTCCTTTTACGCCATTACCCGAAGCCGCCGGTTCGAACACCCGCTGTTGAAAGAGCTCCTCGGCGTCGAGCGACAGCGATCGTCAAGGGATTAGCTCGTGGGCGTCGATGCTCCCGATGATCTGCGCGATGGCGGGATTCCTTATTTTCCTTTGAGTTGTCACCGCGTAGATTCTCTCTTCCACGCCATGGATCGCGCCGATAACTTCCAGCCCATAGCGCTGGCGGACTTCCTGCCGCGCGTCAGTCGGCGCGAAAGTCAGTGCGTCGCAACTCGCGGCGACGCTCTTTCGCAGTTCGCTGTTCCCGATTTCCGACTTGATGTCCGGTTCAATTCCATGAATTTGGAGCCAATGATCCAGCGATTGTCGCAGGGAGCTTTTCTGAATTGGCAATACCACGGGCGCGCGATGAAGCGACTGCGGAAAGCCCTTGCTATGGCTCTTCACTTTGGCCGCCGGGCCGAACAGCGAGATTTCGAGGGTCGCGAGTAGGTGGCTGGACGTGGCGTTGGGATCGGAACACACCGGGGGCGCAGTCAGGATCGCAAGATCGTAGGCGCGCAGTCGCAAATTCTGCAGCACGCTTTCCGCGTCGCTACTGGCGCAGCAGAGCGTCGGCGGATGCTGAGCATTCAGTACGCGCGACAGCAGTCGCAGCGCGATCGACATATCGACGCCGTCGCAGACGCCGACCTTAAGATTGCGGCTCGGTTCCCCCGACGCGCCTTTCAGCCATTTAGTCAGTTCGTCGCCGACGCTGAATATTTCATGCGCATAATTGAAGACGAGCCAGCCATGCTCGGTTAGATCGAGTTTCCGGCCCTCCCGCTTGAACACCTTCGAGCCGATCGCCTTCTCGAACAGGGCGAGCTGACCGCTGATCGTGGGTTGCGCGAGGTTCAACGCTTCACAGGCGCTTTTGATCGAGCCCGTCTTCGCGACCATCCAGAAGTAATACAGGTGCTGATAGTTGAGCCGGTCCAATATGAAAGCCTGGAGTCTGTTTCTCGAATCTCATACAGCGCGGGCATGGGAGGGAAAATTTCGCATTTGCGAACCTGCCGTTCGCTTTTGTTAAAGGACTGTGACAACGTCGGCCCGAGCCAGAATCCGACCTCGTTTTCCACAAGATCTACTCGATGGGAAGCGTGTGTTCGCGCCGCCCGAAGACAGAGTCGTCCATTAGATGGCGCGCTCGGGAGGTCGTTTAGAAGGATCCCTCCCCACGCGCGCACAGACGCGAAAGTATCGAAAAAGGCAATGTTACGTTTGGTTTTTCGAATTTGTTGCGCGGTAGGCGTTTTGCTAACGAAGAAAGCCTTGCGGAAACACCTTGTGTGGAAGTGAATCGTTCATCTGAGTCAATCGTGCGACAAGTTGTGCTCGCCGTCATGGATGCGCTCGCGAACGTCGAGCCGCATTTTCGCAAACGGCGGCCAGCATGATCGTATCATTCGATAGGCTGGTTGGCGGCAAGCTGCTTCTGTTTCTTGGCGCGCTGGGGATTGGATACGTCGACGTTTTGTCGAATGTCTCCGGCCATAGCGTGCTGACGCCATACTCAGCCGGATCGCTTGAAGGCGTTACGCCGAGCTTCGCCGCTTGGGGAACAACTTTCTATCTCATCGGGGTTGCGCTCGGCGTGCCGTTCGCGAGGATCCTTTCCGGTCGTTTCGGCGAGTATCGCGTGCTGACGTTCGGCTATTTCTTCTACGCGATCGCCTCGCTGATTTGCGTCTCGAGCGAAAGCGTTTTTATGTACGCCCCAACGCGGTTTGCTTTCGGGGTTTTCGGCGGCTTCCTTGCGGTCGTCAGTCAGTCGGCGGCGCTCGGCGAACTGCCGGAAAAACAGTACAGGATCGGCCTCGGCTACTGGGCCGCGCTCGGCATATTGCCTTATACGCTGGCGGTGTTTCTCGGCGGCTTCTGGGCCGAGTATTTTTCCTGGCGTTGGCTGTTCTACGCCAACGCCACGCTGGGCGTTCTCATCTCGGCGATCATTGGCGCGCTGCTCTATGGCCGCGAATATAAGCGCAAGATCGTGCGCTTCGACGCCGTGGGTTATGTGCTGCTCGTGATCACCTTGATCGCCATGCAGATGATGCTGAGCCTGGGCAATGATTTCGATTGGTTCGGCTCGTCACTGCTGTCGGTCGCGCTGATCACCGTCATATTCTCTCTACCTCTCTTCATCATCTGGGAATGGGGCGAACGCCACCCGATCGTCGATGTGCGGCTCTTTTCGCGCTCGAGTTACGCCATTGGCGTCCTCAGCGGCTTCCTCGGCTTTCTCGTCATACAGGGGCTGATGTCGCTGCTGTCGGTGCAGATGCAGCTTTTGCTCGGCTACACGTCCTCGCTCGCAGGCCATGTCTATCTGGCGATGATGGTCGCGGGCCTGCCGCTCGCTGGCTTCATGTACGAGATTTCGAAGAAGCTCGATGTGCGCTTCGTGATCTGCATGATGTGCGTGTGCTCGTCGGTCGTGCTCACCTGGCTCGGGCTCTTCGACAAGAACGCTTCATACGATAAGCTCGCTATACCGGTTGTTTTCCTGGGCTTTTGTGTCGCCGCGCTATCGGCGCCGACGTCGACCCTCGCGACGTACGGGTTATCAGGACACGCGTATAAGCGGGCGGCGGAAGAGTTCCTGCTGTTTCGTCTCGTCGGCGGCGCTTTTGGCATCGCGTTTCAGAGCGTCGTCTACTTCCGCCGCACGCCGTGGCATCAACTCAACCTATCCGAATATCTCGGCGGCCGCCGCTACGCCTCGCTGGACACGCTGGCGGCGTTGACGCAGCAGCTTCAGTCGTTGGGCCTGTCTGAATCGGTCACGCGTCGCGTGATTGCGCGCGCCATCCGCCAACAAGCGGGCATTCTTGCCATGGATGACGCATTTCTGCTCGGCGCCGTCATTATGTTCCTGCTTGGCGGTGTCGTCTGGTTTGCCAAACTCCAAAAATATCCAGCAAAGCTGGCGGGCGGCTCGGCGCCTCCGCTCCATCAGACGATGGCGGCGGAGCATTGATGGTTCTCGTTCGTAAAATGCGTTGGCTCGCAGCCAAACTCAGGCGCGCGACCCGCGTCAGCGTCGCCGCGGTCTCCGGTGCTTTGCTCGCAGCGTGCTTGCCCATCGACAGAGCGGACCGCTCACAATTCATCGAGCAGCCCGCGATGACCCGCACGCTCTCGAAAGCGGGCCTTCCCGTTGTAGAGGGCGAGACGGCCTGGCCGCGGGAGGAGTGGTGGCGCGCCTTCCGCAGCGCCGAACTCGACGCGGTCATCAACAAAGCGCTGTCCGACAATCAGAACTACCGTAAGGCGCAAAACGCGCTGCGAGAGGCCGACGCCGCCATTCGTATTTTCGGCGCCCGTCTCCTGCCGGAAGTCAATTCAACTTTCGGCATGCGGCAGTCGCGCAATCCGCTGCATGGCGTCGTCGCTTCCTACAATCCGGAGCAAGGCGGTCTGGAAAAGACCATGGCCTTCATCAATCCGCTGGCGCTGACCTGGGAGCTGGATTTCTGGCAGAAGAATCGCGCGCTGCTCGACGCCGCGATCGGCGAGGTGGCGGCGCAGGCGGGCGAGACGGAGCAAAGCCGGCTTTTACTGACGACGGGAGTCGCGCGAGCCTATTTGCGCGGCTACGCGCTGACACAGCAGTCGGGCCTCGCAACCATGTTGGTGAAAATGCGCCGAGAGTTGCGCGCGCTTGCCGATACCCGCTACCAGACCGGGCTTGATACGCTCGATGGCGTTCAGATCGCGCGCACGAATGAAGAGGTCGCCGTGCGGCGCGAGGCGACGGTCAAGGCGGCGATCACGCTGCAGCGCGACGCGCTGGCGCGGCTGATGGGCGAAGGGCCTGACGCGGGCCTCACGGTTCTCAACGGGCGCAGCAGCGTCGTGCCGGCGCAGCCCGCATTGCCGAAAGCTCTGCCAATCGAATTGTTGCGGCGACGTCCAGATCTCGCGGCCGCGCTCGCGCGGGCCGAGGCGTGGGCGGCGCGCGTTCACGCCGCGAAAACTCTGTTTCTGCCCTCCGTCGATCTTGCATTTGGCGGCGGCTTCGAAGCCTCCGTCACTTCGACAAAGATTAGCAAGCTCGCGGGTTTTCTCTTCAATCCTTCCGCGCTCGGCTACGTCGCCGCCCCGACCATTCGCCTGCCCGTCTTCCAGGGCGGTCGGCTGAGCGGCAATCTTGAAGTGCAGCGCGCCGAATATGATCAGGCGGTCGACGCCTATAATGACACGCTGCTGCAGGCTGCGCAGCAGGTCGCTGATGCGATCGCCAATCTCAGGCGTGCGCGCTCGGAATTCGATGCGCAAAGCCGCTTCGTTCGCGCGCGCCAAACCGAACTGGCGTTGTCGAAGGTCCGGCTGCGCGACGGCCTGCGCGACCAGCGAGAAATCCTGCAGGAACGCGCCGACCTGCTGGACGCGATTTTTGCCCAGCGCGGGCTCGAAGGCGACCGGCTGATCGCCGCTGTCGATCTTTATCAGGCGCTTGGAGGCGGCTTTGCAGGCGGGCCGGGGCCCGATTATCCGAAGCCCGCGCCCGAGACCGATCCAATCACGCCCGTCGTCGAGGGAATCCAGTCGCTGACCGGCGGCTGAGACGACATTGCGCGGGGAGTACAATGTTGATGCGGCAAGCGGTGGTGTGATCAGTCCATGTCTCTGTCGAGAAAAAGCATCCGCGCGAGAAGGTCCTTTCTTCTTAAAGTCGTCTTCCTGGCAATTGCGGTCGCCGCGTTCCTAGCGCTGTTCAAATGGCTCACTTATGACCGTGACCGCGTCACGACGGACAACGCCTTTGTTACGGGCAACATCATTCCGGTGATGGCGGACGCTACGGGCGTCGTCGCCGCTGTGAATGCCGAAGAAACTCAGCTCGTCAAAAAGGGCGATGTGCTGGTTCGCCTCGACGCCCAGCGCGCGCGCGCGGTGTTGGGACAAGCCGAGGCGGAACTCGGTCGCGCCGTGCGCGCCGTCGGCGCGCTTTTCGCCAGTCGGCAGCAGGTATGCCAGAAACTTGCCTCCCGTACGGCGACACGCGAACGGACGCGGCACGATCTCGCCCGTTATCGGTCGGCGGCGCCGAGCGGCGCCGCCTCGCGCCAGATTCTGCAGAACACCGAAGACCAGCTCGCCGCGCAGGAAGCCGATTGGCGCGAGACGCGCGCCGAGCTGCAGGCGTTCGATGCGCGCCTCGTCAATGCGACGCGCGTCAGCCATCCCGATATCGAGGCGGCGAGGGCGCGCTTCAACGACGCCTATGTCGAAACGCTGCGCCAGAGCATTCGCGCGCCGGCCACGGGCTATGTCGCCAAGCGCCGCGTTCAGGTCGGCTTCCGCGTCAAGCCCGGCGACCAGATCATGAATATCGTGCCGTTGGACCATCTCTGGGTCGAGGCCAATCTCTGGGAGAACCGTCTCGAGAGCATTAGGCCGGGGCAGAAGGCGGAGATCATTGTCGATCTCTACGGGAGCAAGCGAACCTATCATGGCGTCGTCGAAGGCGTCGTGCCCGGCTCGGGCAGCGTGTTCGCCACGCTGCCGCCGGACAACGCCACCGGCAACTTCATCCGCATCGTGCAGCGCATCCCGGTGCGCATCGCGATCGACCCAGAAGAGCTGAAAAAGCAGCCGCTGCGGCCGGGGCTTTCGACGATCACGACGATCGACGTGAACAGCACGCCCGTGTCGCCCAATGACTCGATCGTCAAGACGGCGACGAGCGAATATACGACCGAAGTATTCGACAAGGATCTGGCTGAAGCAAGGGCGCGGGCCGAAGCCGTGATCAAGAACAATTTGCTTGACGCGCCGGACGCGGCGGAAGCCTGCGCCGTCGCGATGAAATGAGTCGCAGCGGCGCCGCCCTTTGCGTTAAACGGACCCGGCGGGGACTCGGGCATCGTTGCTTTGCGGGCGTCGGAGCAAGCTGAATGGAGCGAAAGCAACACCTTCAGAACATTCTGCTCGGCCTGCTTTCCGGGCCGCTGCTTGCCGCGCTGATCCTTCTCGTTCCGATGGGGATTCTGACCGGCCTGTCGGTCGTCCTCGATCCGTCGCTCGCAATGTACGAATTCGTGCCGGAAGAGGTGCTTCTCGTCCCCTTCATTGTTCTCGCCGTTCTCATCTCGGCGGCCAACGTCCGGCTTGCCGTCGTCATGTCCCGCGACACGAAAGCCGGTCGCATCATCAAAGTGAGGACCGGCCGCTATGTGGATGACCCAAGCGGCGTGCAGAATATTCACGGCCATCGGGGCCGCGCGTTTGCTGATGAACTGAAGCATTTCATCGCGAGGCGCGAGGATAAGGCCGTCTCGCTGAGCAAGCCGATCGGCGAGGATTACGGCTGGGGTTTCTGGCTTCGGGAGAAAGCCTTCTCCCCCGTCTGGGTCGCCATCGCCCATGCCGGCAGCCCTAAAGACGACGAAAGCGTGGAGGAATATATCGTCGCCATCACGCTGGAGCCGCCCATCCTGCCATGGCGACGTCTGCGCTATAAGCCCGATTTTGCGCTGAGAGACGAGATCGAGCAGCGCGTGACGGAATTTCTCTACGAGAAAAATATTCTCTTCGCGATCGAGTGGGAGGAATGGGTTGATCCCGAGCCTCATCCGCAACCGCCGCCGAGATTTTGACAACGCCAATATTCGTGGTTTTGGCGCTGTGAGTTCCGCGCAAGGGGATGCGCGGGTCTGGAAGTTCGTCGCCGACTTCGTCGAGCCGGGCCAATCGCCTCCCACTGCCGGCGTCGCGAGTCCACAGAGCGAGAAGCGAACACCGGCGCGACCATCTCGACGGGCTGGCCCAGCGAGTCGAGGTCGACGAACCGCAGGTCCGCATCATGGAGTCGAAAGCAGCGCCGCTGCGCACGCTCGCCGCCGCCGCCGATGGGAAATCGGCGGGAATTGGCGTTCCCAGTTTTGTGCCGAAGTGGCGCGCCCAAGGGGATTCGAACCCCTGTTTTCGCCGTGAAAGGGCATAGAATATGCTCCACAGCGCTCCACGCCAATTCCATATCCTTCTGAAACTCCTGCAGTTAATTGTATATCGCTTCACTCTTGTGCGCAGTGCTGTGCCCCGATATATTGGACACATATTGGACAAGAGGGGGTTTTCGCCGTGGCAAAGACGGTCCGCGACGCCAAATTGGACAGCCGCGCAGCGCGCGAGAAACTGAAGCGCGCGCCTAAGCCTTATTTTCGCGCGCTCGATAGCGGCCTCCATCTTGGCTATCGAAAGGGCAAGAGCGGGGGGAAATGGGTCGTGCGCCGCTATCTCGGCGGAGAACAATATACCGTCGAGACTATCGGGACCGCCGACGACGTTCAGGACGCCGACGGCAAGACCATTCTGAATTTTAGCCAGGCGCAGGCCGCGGCGCGCGAGCGCGCGCAGGAAGCGCGAGGGACCAAGGCCACGGGGCCATTCACTGTCAATGCCGCGATGGACGATTATCTCGCCCGGCTTGAGGCCGAACACTCGAAAAGCCTCACCGATGCGAAGAACCGCGCTGACAACTTGATCCGCCCCAAGCTGGGCGATCTGCTTGTGCGCGATCTGGATCGCGACGTGATCACGAAATGGCGGAATGGAGTCGCAGCTCGCGCACGGCATGTGCGCGGCAAGGCCGGCAAGAAATCTCGAGCGCTCGCTGCGCCGCAGACTGAAGAGGAAAAGCGGCGACGCCAAGCGACCGCAAATAGGACGCTAACCGTGCTGCGCGCGGCGTTGAACCAAGCATTTCGGGACGGCAAGACCGATTCAGACGCGGCATGGCGCGCCGTCAAGCCATTCCGCGAAGTGGAAGCGGCGCGCGTTCGCTACTTCACCGTCGACGAAGCGCAGCGGCTCGTAAATGCGGCGCAGGGCGCCTTTTGCCATCTCGTCAACGCCGCCCTGCTGACCGGCGCACGTTACGGTGAGCTGGCGCGGCTACGCGTAGGGGATTTCAATGCCGACGCTGGGACGGTTTTCGTGAGTAAGAGCAAATCGGGAAAAGCGCGACACGTCGTCCTGACTGAAGAAGGGCAGCGGTTCTTCCGCCAGCTCGTTGCCGGGCGAGAAGCCAACGCGCCCATGCTTGAGAAGGACGGCGGCGGGGCTTGGGGCCAGTCGCATCAGCTGCGCCCTATGAAGGACGCATGCGAGGGTGCGAGAATCAAACCCGCGGCCGGCATCCATGTCCTCAGGCATACCTACGCCTCGCTGTTAACGATGGCCGGCGCGCCGCTCAATGTCGTGGCGCAGAACCTCGGACACAGCGACACCCGTATGTGCGAGAAACACTATGCACATCTTGCGCCGAGCTATGTCGCCGAAACGATCCGGAAGTTCGCGCCGACGTTCGGAACTGTGGAGCCCAGCAACGTCGTCGAAGTGCGCCGAGGCGGCGCCCGATGACAGAGCACTTAGGCAGGAACGAGTTAGCCCCGAAGCGATGGGGTGAACTGCCCTCGCAACTCCATCGGTGGTTCAGCGAAGAACTGGGCAGCGGCAATCCGATTCGATCGATCGATCAATGCGTGGAATTGGCTACAGAAATCAGAAAAATTGTGAACGCGCACGAGAATGCCCGGCTTCGGGCAAGCTATTCCAAGAAGAAGGAAGAGGTTCCCCTTTCGCAACTAAAGGACGTCACACCGAGCGACGTTGAGGCAAAGAAGCGGAGCAAGGTCGCGGATCATGCGGTCTCGGTTTACGTGCAGCTCAACGAGCTCAGTCGGTCGTTGACCGAAATCGAAAAATTCTACGGCTGCGGCTATAGATTTGGCGACCTTAGCGTGAGCGAGTTTCAAGCGCGGATATTGGAATTCAAGCTCGATCTCATGGCGCTCGGCGGCCATGGAGATCCAGAACCCGGCCCCTCACGCGGCGATCACAGCACACCGTGGCACCACCCCGCGAAAGAAATCGGCGAAGTAATCAAAAACTGCCTGACGCAGCTGGGCTACCGAGGCTCTAAGAGTCTGAGCGACGAGGCCAGCGCTTCAGTCGTCGTGGCGACGCGAACGGTGAACCACGTCTTTGAGATGAACGTCTCACCAGCGGGCTTCGTTAGCGCGATGCGCTCGCGCGACCGCAAGCAGCGGCGCTCGGCCGACCAGACCCCCCTCGATTCTATCCTGTCCAATCGAAATTGATTTTGGACACTACGATTTGGTGGTGACGTCGCCACACTGCGCATCGTTGTCAACAACGAGGAGCGCAGAGATATGGAAAACCGAGCGGCGTATAAAGTCCCGGAGTTTTGCAAAGATCATGACATGTCGCAGTCTGCTTACTACGAGCTGAAGCGCAAGGGTCGCGGCCCCCGGGAGATGCGGATCGGATCGAAGGGCGTGCGAATTTCGAGGGAAGCCGCCCAAGAGTGGCGCCGCCGCATGGAAGAGATCGCGGCCGAAGAGATCGCGGCCACGGAGTCCGCGTCATCGAACGTGAAAGAGAAGGACGCGGAGGAATCGGCGTCATCGGAAGAGGAGGCCGCGTGAATGCGGCCTTCAAACGCGGCGACGCCCGCCCCTGATAGCTCAGGGAGCGGGCGTCAAATTCGAGCGCTTGGCCGGCGGCTCGATCGCGAAAATAATCCCCGCGCCGACGGCGCGCAATATTTTTCACGTCCGCATGCCGGACCTGTCCTCCGCGACTATCAAGCCGCTCTCGTCGACGGCGTCGGCGCCGCTTACCGCGACGGCGCGCGCAGCGTGCTCATGGTGTTGCCGACCGGCGGCGGTAAGACCGTTATTTTTTCGCGAGTCGTCCGCGGCGCCGCGGCGAAGAGCAAGCGCGTTCTACTGCTTGCGCATCGCGTCGAGATCGTGGAGCAGATCGGCGCCGCCCTCGACTGTGAGGGCGTCGCACATGGGCTGATTGCGCCGGATGCTCCGGAGACCTCCCATGCGGTGCAGGTCGCGTCCGTGGCGACGCTGGCGCGCCGGATCGACGGATGGGCAGGCGCCTTTGACCTGATCGTCATTGACGAAGCGCATCACGCCGTCGCTGGCTCATGGGGAAAAATCCTTGCCGCCATGCCAAATGCGCACATTCTCGGCGTGACGGCGACGCCCGAACGTCTCGACGGGCGCGGACTTGGCGACGTCTTCGAAACAATGATCGAAGGGCCGTCGACAGGCGATCTTATCGCGGAAGGTCATCTTTCACGCCCCACCGTATTCGCGCCCACTTCGGCGCCCGACTTGACGGGCGTCAGGACTCGCATGGGCGACTATGAGATCGGCGACCTTCGCGCAGCGATGGGCGGCGTCATCATCGAGTCGGCAACCGCCGAATATGGGCGCATCTGCCCCGGAACGCCGGCCGTCACTTTTTGCGTGGACATCGCGCACAGCGAGGCGGTTGCCGCGCGCTTCCGATCGCATGGCTACCGCGCAGCGCACGTTGATGGCGAGATGCCCGCTCGGGAACGCCGCCGTCTCATCGCCCAGCTCGGGACGGGCGAGTTAAACGTCCTCACCAATTGCGGGTTGATCAGCGAAGGCGTCGACGTTCCCGCGATCGGCGCCGCGATTTTGCTGCGCCCGACACAAAGCCTTGCGCTCTACCTTCAACAGGTCGGCCGTTCGCTTCGGCCGGCGCCCGGAAAAGACCGCGCGCTGATTTTGGACTTCGCCCGCAATTCCTTGAGGCACGGCCTCCCGGACGACAGCCGCACTTGGTCGCTGGCTTCTAAGCCGCGGCGCGAACGCCCCACGTCCTCGGCGTCGGTTCGCCGCTGCAACGAATGCGGCGCGGTCAATCCGGCGAACGCGCGCGAATGTCTGGAATGCGGCGCCAGCCTGATGACGCCGCTCGAGCGCATGGAAGTCGCCATGAAGCTGCGCTCAGAGGAGACGGCGCGGCTTGGCGAACAACTTCGTTCGATGACTTACGCGCAGCGCATCGCTTGGGCCGGCGCGAACGAAGTCCGACTGCGGGCCGTTGCGTCCGCGTGTCAATATAAAAAAGGTTGGATCTTTCGCCGCCTTCAGGAAATGCGGGGTGCTGCATGACGGTCGTCGTGCGCCCCATGAGCGGGCCCCGCTCGGTCACCAAATCGCGCGATCGGGTTGCTGTGACGGAAGATTCTGCCGCGCTCGAATTCGTAGAGCGCTTCCAAGAAGCTTTGCGCTTCGATCACAGCCGCGGCGCCTGGTTTAAATTTGATGGCGCGACATGGCGTCGGGACGGCACCCGCTGCGCTTTAGAATGGGCACGGGAAATTGGCCGAGAACTCGCGCGCCGCATCAATGATGAACGCACGCGCGCCATCACTGGGCGCGCGGGCTTCGCTAAAGGTGTCGAGACCCTGGCCCGCGTCGACCAGCGCATCGCGGTAACGTCGGAGTGTTGGGACCACGACTCATTTTTGCTCGGCACGCCGGGCGGAACGGTCGACCTTAGGACCGGAAACTTGCGTGAGCCGAACCCCGCCGACTTGATCTCGAAAGCCACCGCCGTCGCTCCGGCCGTGAGGGGTGACTGCCCGCTATGGCTTCGGTTTCTCGATGACGCCACTGACGGGGATGCGTCGGTGGTCGCCTTTTTGCAGCGCTGGGCGGGCTATTGCCTAACGGCTGACGTTCGGGAGCACGCTTTGCTTTTCATCGTCGGCGACGGCGGGAACGGAAAGTCTGTGTTCCTCAATACATTGCGCGGAGTGATGGGCACTTATGCTGTCAACGCGGCGATGGACGCTTTTACCGCAGCCTACGGCGACAAGCATCCCGCTGACCTCGCCGCCCTTCATGGCGCTCGCCTGGTCACCGCCAGCGAGACCGAACGTGGACGCGCCTGGGATGAGGTTCGCCTCAAAACGCTGACCGGCGGAGATCCGATATCGGCCCGCTTCATGCGGGGCAACTACTTCAACTTCGATCCGACCTTTAAGCTGACGTTCACCGGAAACTTCAAACCGGATCTGCGCGGCGTGAATGAAGCGATGCGCCGACGCATCAGCATCGTGGCGTTCGATTACAAACCGGCCAAGCCCGATGCGCTACTCGAAGAGCGCCTTCGCTCCGAATGGCCCAACATTCTTCGATGGGCGATCGAAGGTTGCCGCGAATGGCAGGCGGGCGGGCTTCGCCGCCCGGCCGCTGTCATCGCTGCATCGGAATCGTATTTCCGGGACCAGGACGTCATCGGGCGTTGGATTGACGAAGAATGCGTTTTCGATCCCGCAAACGAACTGATGCGCACCCCCAGTTGCGATCTTTGGAAGTCGTGGTGTCGCTATGCGGCTTCCAATGCGAAAGCACCCGGTCGCATGAACGACCTCGTGAGCGCACTAGAGAAGCGCGGGGCAAAGGCCTTTCGAACAAGCACCGCACGAGGGTTGCGCGGCATCGCACTTCGCACTTGTTCTGGCTAAAGCCGCACTGCTCGCCACGCTGACGGCGAGCGCGTCCGCATTCGCTCCTTCACCCGTGATACCCGGCATCAGCCCTCTCGCCCTCATGCAGCGATCGAGCGCCACTTATCCCATAGGTGCTTTGCAGACCCTCCACCACCACCTGGTGCGCGCGGAGCGCGCGCCCCGTCCCCGTGACGCCTGTGACGCCTGTGACACCAATTCTGGTTTTGCTCCCGCACGCGTGCGCGCGCGTATAACGCGTAAAATAGAAAAGCCGTCACAGCCGTCACTGCCGAAGTGAGCGCCCATAGGCGCGCGAGCGTCGCCGCCGACGTTGCTGCCCGTCCGGGAGAAAGAACCGCACCGCACGATAGGCAGGCGCGAAAGAGGCTGCAGAGGCTTCAGAGCGCGCGCCGACTCATCCACCAATCGCGACTTTTTGTGTCCGGCGGGCGGTGCAGAAATCGCGTCATTCGGAGCGCCCATTTCGCATCACGTCGCCTTGGCACGGCGAAAATAACAGCTAGGCGCAGCCATACGAAGCAACAAATATAATGCGTTTGCGTGCGCTGGAAATTATGCTGTCCAAGAATTGTCCAATAAGGGCCGCGGACGCGCACATGACGAACGCGTTTCGTCAGCCGCCCGTCCGCCATGCGAGAGCGACGCAATTTTGTTGAAGGGGCGCACGATGCAAGCCGCAGCGGCAATGGACACTACTACGAAGAAACTTCGTAGCGTGCTCACGAACGATCCGCGCCGTCTTGCGGGTGTATCGATGCACACGCCGGAGGGGCGTCGGTTCAAGGATATCGTCGACGCGATTCTCGTCGAGTTCGGCGGTGATGCCGACGTGACGCGAGTCCGCGAACTTGCGAGTTTGAAGTTCAGCCATGAGATGATTCAGGCTCAGGTCATCGCCGGCGATCTTGCGAAGACTGACGATCTCGTTCGGCTGAGCAATTTGATTGGGCGCGTGGAGAAAGACTTGCGCCGCCGCAAGGCTGCCCGGACAGCGATAACGCCGCCAGCGCATTCTTTGGCGAACATCATCGCGCGACACCGCGCCGCTGATGAGGCCGCGCGCCGGGCCGCCGCAGCCACCCCCGCACCGCCCGCCGGCGACGGCGACAATGGGGATGGGCGCTGATGATCCTCGCAGCTCTCGCCTCTGCTGATCGCTCCAAGCTATACGCACTGGGCGAGCAACTGCACCGCGCCGCCGCGCTCGGCGAGCGGCGCTGGGCGGCGTTCCCGACGGTTCGCTCGCACGTTGGTGAATTGATGGCATCGCTGCGCCCCGGTTGCGAGGCCGCGGACGTCGAAGCTATCGCGCGACGCCTTGTGGGAACGGTGGATTATCGCGAGGGCGGCGACGCAGCCATTGAGCTGGCCTATGTCGAGGTCCTCGCCCACGGCGCCCGCTGGTCAGCGGAGGCGCTGTCTTGAGGCCTCTCGTCAGCTTGCGCGCAGCGCTCGACGATCCGGCATTGCTCGGGTCTGTCATGGCCGGCGCAAGTCGCGAACCGATGCGTGCACTCCTCCTCGCTTCGCAGGGCGAGGCGCTCACGTCATCGGAGCTGGAGCATTTCAGAAAGCTTACGCAGCGCGAGGTGCCGCCGGCGCAGCGTGTGCGCGAAATGCATATTCTCGCCGGTCGGCGATCGGGGAAGAGCAGCGGCGTCGCCGCGCTCGCTTGCTATCTCAGCGGGCTTTGTGACTACAGCGACGCCCTTCAGGCTGGCGAACGCGGTCTGGTTCTCTGCATCGCGGCAAGCACGCGCCAGGCGCGCACCATTCTCGACTACGTCTCGGGTTGCTTCGATGCCTCACCCGCGCTTTCACGGTTGGTGACCGGTCGAACACAGTGGGCGCTGTCACTGGGCACCGGCATCGACATTGAAGTTCGTGCAGCCGATCATCGTGGCTTACGCGGCCCCACCGTTGTCGCTGCGCTCGCCGACGAAATCTGCCATTGGCGTTCAGACGAAAGCGCTTCACCTGATACGGAAATCATCGCGGCAGTTCGGCCAAGTCTCGTCACGACGCGCGGTCAACTGATCTCGCTGGGTTCGCCCCATGCCAAGCGGGGCTTCGCTTTTCAGGTCTGGCGCAAGCACTTCGGCCCCGCAGGCAATCCTCGCATCCTTGTCGCCTGGGGTCCGACGCGGGCGTTTAACCACACGGTGCCGGCCGACGAGATCGCGGCTGCTTACGAGGAGGACGCCGCCCGGGCATCGGCTGAGTGGGGCGCCCAATGGCGTTCGGACATTGACACGTTCGTGTCGCCAGAAACGGTTGCCGCATGCGTCATCCCTGGCCGTTTCGAGCTTCCGCGCGTCTCAGGCGTCCGATACGTCGCGTTCATTGATGCTGCGGGCGGTTCGGGTGGTGACAGCATGACGCTGGCGCTCGCGCATCGCGAGCGCATCGGCGAGCGCGATGTTGCTGTCTTGGACGTTGTGCGTGAAGTTCGTCCGCCGTTTTCACCAGACGTCGTCACCCAAGAATTCGCAGGGATCATCAGGGGCTATGGGATCTCGCGTGCAACGGCAGATCGCTGGGGCGCCGATTGGGTCGCAGAAGCGTTCGCAAAGCACGGCGTGAGAGTTGAGCAGAGTGCGCGGCCGAAGTCCGATCTTTTTCGTGAACTGCTCGCCCCGCTGAACAGCGGGCGCGTTGAGCTCCTCGATAGTCAGCGCCTCATCGCGCAGTTATGCGGCTTGGAACGTCGGACCGCGCGCAGCGGGAAAGACAGCGTCGACCACGCGCAGGGCGGGCACGACGACGTTGCGAACAGCGCCGCCGGCGCGCTCGGCGAAGCGCTCGCCGGTGTGCGGCTGATCGAGTTTTCGGAATCGATGATCCGCGCGCTCGAGATGGGGCTGATTTAGAGGAGCGAAAAAAATGAAGCATTCATCACGTCTGACATACGAGCGTCACCCCATTGCGGGGGCCCGCCTCGCCTATGACGCCGCGCCGTCCGCGCTCGCCCGCAAGCCCGCGACGTCGACAAAGCCCAGCGCTTCGCCATCGCCCTCGGTCGCGCGCAAGCCCGCCGTCGACTCGCCTTCGCGCCAGGAAAACCTGCAGGCGATTTTGGATTTTCTCAGCGGCGCCTTGCCTCCCGCCTTGTTTGCCGAGGTCGAAACCGCGCTTGGGCAATACGTCAATGGATTTCAGGAGCCGGAGACGCCGCGGCAGCCTGCCGCCGATCGTCGTCCCCGGGTTGCCGCCGATTCTGCGGGCATGGGGGATTTCTTCGCGAGATTTCCTGCCGCGCGCGGCATTCGTTCAGTCTGAGGGAGAATTGCGATGACCGTCGCCGAAATTGAGAACGACACTCTCGCCGCTCGCGCGCAGGCGCGCCAGCAATTGGCTGACGCGATCGCCGCCGTCGACGTGGCGCGAGATCGGCTCGCCGAAGCGAAGCGGGCCGTTCAACTCGCCGATGACCGTTGCATCGATTTGCGCAACAACGTCGACGCGTTCAAAGAGCGCCTCGCTTTAATGAAAAGCCGCACCGGGGCCGCAGACAGCGTAGTCGCCGCTCTTGCGCGCGGTGAACTTCTCGAACTTGAGCGCTCCCCGGCGCAACGGGTTCAGGAAGATATCAACGCGCTCGAGCACGAATTGGAAGCTGTGCGCCAAGCCCGTCAAACCGCCAAGGACGAAGTCGAGCGACGCAAGAGCGCAGTCGGTCTCGCTGAAATGCGCACGCGCCGCATGGCGGCTGCCGTGCTGCGCACAAGCGGCGCAACGGAGCGGCTGTTGCACGGCCTCCTCGATCTTGAACGCCAAGTCGTCGAGCGCCGTTTGGGCCTCAGATTTCTCCTCGCGCAAGACGCCATTCCCGCGAGCGAGAAAGCGACGGTCGAACGACTCCTCTCCGCCACCGCATTGCCGACCAGCGCCGATCGGGGCGACTTCTTTGGTTGGAGTCGTCATCCGACGACGTCCGCGTGGGCGGACGCGCTGGCGTTGCTCGAGCGCGATCCGGACGCCCGCCTTCCGGACTGAATTTGAGATTGTCGCCGGCTGCTTTCTCCGGCGGCGATGGCCCAGCGGACGGTGGCTAAAAACCCTCGCAGGATCGTCGGTATCCCCTCTTGTATGCGCGACGATCCACGGCGCTCCGGCTCTTGCGGCCGGGGCGCCGATCCTCTTTCAAATGGAGAATTGGTCATGACGACGCGAAAATTTGCTCAGGACAACCCGGCCCTCGTGGCGCTGGGGACGGCCCTGATCGGCGGAGCGGTCGAAGCTGGAACATCAATCGCGAAAGCCGCGACGGGGCCGGGCTCGCCTTTGAGCGTCGACGACGCCGATGGCGATGGCGTCGCCCTCTTTGTCCGCTGGGCGTCGAAAAACCTATCGGGCGACGAAATGCGTGCGCTCGCCGATACGCTGCGGGAGGCCGCGGACGCTGGCGACGCTGGGGGCGGGCGAGAGAAGGCGGCGATGGACAGCGCATGGGGACGCAGCAAGCCCGATGCGTTCGAACGTCGCTTTCCTGGGGCCAGGCGCATACGGCAGCAGTGGTGACGAGACCAAACCACTCTGGCGTCACGCCAGGTGACCGCGGAAAGCTCAGCCGTCCTTGACCTCGGCCTTAAAATGCTGAGCATCTTCGACGCGGCGAGTCGTCGCGTCAGCTAAAGCGAAAACATCTCGACAGGAAAAAATGACGAACAACCAGCGGATCCAGCAAGCGCTCGAAGCGATCAGGACATTCCCTGACAAACACCCTTCGCTAATGAAATCTCATCACTTCCTGTTCGATCTTCCGATCGACAACAATGTCACAGGTTGTGAATACATATTGATGGGAATCAATCCCGGCGAGACAGATGCGGACTGGACGCTTGCACCAAGGGACTTGGGAGAAATCTATCCAACGGAAGCAAGCTCCTCATACGATTTTCGGGTTGCCAAAAAAATTGAGAAGAACCGGAGCGCTAAAAACTGGGACACCCGCTCAAGGAAACTCCTCGGAACATCGGATATTTTCTATACCGAACTCTTTTTCTGGAGTTCGCCGGATCGAAGCAAATTGGAAGCTCAGTTCGGCAGGCTGAAGGATCTCAAAAAGGACGTGCTCTCGTTTTGCAAAGAGCAAAACGAAGTGATGTTCGAAGAGCGACAGCCGAAGGCTGTCGTCGTCTCGGGATTGGGGGATATGGATATTGTCTCGGATCTATACGGTTTGGTTCCTCTGAATGACGGCAGCTTAGACCTTAAAAGCGGCGGCGCCCGACTTTTGATCGCTAAGACCGATGGAACACGTCCTTGGTTTTTTCTCCCCCACCTCAGTGGTTCATTCGGTTTCAGCGGAGAACGGATGGCTATGATCCGAGAACATATGCGCGGGATATAGACGCAGCTCTACTTCCAGAGTGACGGCGCGGTCGATCGCCGGCATCCAGAAGCGCGTGCACGCCGACACGATTCGCAACATGCAAGGCGCAGCGCATTGACGGGAGTAGGGGTGTTCCCAGGACTTTCGCGCGCGCGATTTTGTTCGTAGTGTTTCCGTCAGCCGACGGCGATTTTGTGCCGTCACGACGCTCCGACCGTGGATGTAGCGGCGGGGCATTTGTTTTGTCAGGCTCTCAATCACGCATATCGAATGACCGCGAAAAATGAGCATTTTCGAAAACATTGACCAAAACAACGAAGATCCTCCACGCGAGGACGAAACCGCGTTCGCCTACCTAAACCGCTCGAACCGAATCGAGGCCGCTCGCGTTCGTGCATTGGTCGATCATTGGTTAGACAATTATCCCGCACAGCACCGCAATGCCCTCGTGGCACGATTCCGCTCTGGTAGCGACCCAGATCATCTGAGTGCATTCTTCGAACTGTTTCTTCACGAGCTTGTTTTGCGGTGCGGGCATCGGGTTGTGGCCATTGAACCAAGTCTCGATCACACACCTAGCTCGCCAGACTTTCTGATCGAGAGCAATGATGGAAGCCGGTTCTATTTCGAGGGTACGCTAGCCACAGGTCGATCTCAACAAGAGCGTGGCGAGCAGGCCAGATTGAACCAGGCGCTCGCTGCGATCGACGCAGTGCCATGTCCGGCGCACTTCCTCGATCTGGAAATCAGAAACAATCCGACAGCCCCCATTACAATCCGGAGGATGACACGCGAGCTCCGCGCCTGGATTGGAAGGCTGCCAGAGGGCGAAAGCGCTCCTGATGCGGCACCCTTCACTTATCAGGAGCATGGTGCGCAGATAGTAATCCGCGCTTGGCCGCGCCAGAATCGTCACGAAGCCGATCGTTCCATAGGCGTAAGAAGTTTTGGTGCCACAACAATTACGCCGGATGACGACATTCGAGCGGCCTTAAAAAGAAAGGCATCCAAATATGGTTGCCTTGATCATCCTTACGTCGTTGCCGTGAACGCGCTCGGGGTATTTCAGCATGAGGGAAATTGTATCGACGCACTTTTAGGATCGGAACGCGTCGTAGTACGTCCAATGCCCAACGGAGAGCGCGTCGGAGAAATTAGCCGTAATCCTGATGGGATTTGGAATGGGCCGCGTGGCGCGCAGAATAGGCGGATAAGCGCCGTCTTCTCGACAGAACGGATCGATCCTTGGAACTTCGCACAGCGGCACGCGCGCTTGATGCGCAATCCATGGGCTGTGAGAGAACTTCCACCTGTTTCATTGAGGGTCGATGAGCTCAATCCTGATGGAGGCAGATTCCGCCGAACTAACGGAGACAGCTTGGCAAGCATTTTTGAGCTGACCGACCAGTGGCCAGGTTGAATAGACAATTGCTCTCGTTGCCGACGTGCTGCTTTTCCCAGAATAGACGCTGCGTGAAGTGACCGCGCACGGCGGGAGCGCAGCTGATCGCTGCAATGCTGCGACCATCCTTGTCACAACTGGATAATCTTCGGCTTCTTCCCTGGATGCCTGGGTTTCGGTGGCGCTACTGTCTGGCGGAGTGGTTCATAGCCGTCCTCGAAATCGTCATCCGGCCCCGCGTCCGTCGACGACTCGATTGCCAGTACGAGACTCTTCTTTCCCTCTATCGCGTCACTCAAATAGGAGACTAGAATATCCGTTTGCAGCGCTGTTGTCCCTATCCAACCACGACCGACCATGTCGACAAAATGCGTCGGAGTGAAATATCGTCGACCGAACGTCTCCGCGTAGACGATGGCACCCCCCTTTTTACCCTTAGCAGCAGGTGTTTTCGCCAACTTCTTCCAATAGCTCACCGGAACATAGATGCCTGGCACATGACCTTTGGCGTCATGCGATAGGAGCTTGCTGCAGAACTTGAGGAAGAACGGGTCCGAGCCGAAGCGATATCCTTCGCAACTTTCGTCTGCTGCAACCGACGCCAGCTTCGCCGCCGCGGCTTCCATCCGCGCGATCTCAGTTTTCAGCTGATCGTCTGGCCTATAGCCGAGTTCGCCATCAACTCCTGAGAACATCTTGTACTGCACGAAGACCACCGACTTTAGCGTCTCATTTACATAGATGAGGTCGACTCCGAGTTGCCTTTCGAGCGGCAGTTTGTTGGCCAGAATGATCGTGAGTTTGGTATCGCCGTTGGTGAATAGCTTGGCGGGATAGCGCTGGCGTTTTATGAACTGCCAACCCTCGCTGCCCTCGTCAAGATCTTGTAAGATTAGCAAGTCTTCTATCGACGTCACGTCTTCATCGCCGTCAAAGATCGATGTCAGGCCAGGCGTTGCGTCCTCGTCGAGCTGCGGCGGGACTCTCAATTGCTCCGTGGGGATTCGGGCGAACTCGAGCGCCGTGACGACGGCGTCGCGCTGATATGCCCAATTGGTCTTAGCGGGGGTCGGATTTGGATCTGGTGGAGGCGGGCGGCGATTCACCAACCCTGCAGCAACTTTGAACGCTTTGTCGTCAACCCGACGCAATGCCTCCATGATTAGCCCGAAAGCGGCGGCCGAAACGTGGCCTCCGCCGAGCGCCTGCTTCGCTCGCCACGCCTGCTTGCCCCGGAGACTTGTCTTGATCGCCGAGACGCGCACGGCCTTCCCGAAGGGCATGACGTTCCAGATATCAAGCTTGTCCCTCCCGGACTCGGCCGGGTAATAAACTACGCTTCGCGCTACATGTGTGAGATATCCTTTCTTGGCACTGATAAAGCATAGCATCCAGCGTCTGCGGAGTGCCGCCGGAATTTTTGGAACAGCTTGGCTGCAGATGCTCTGCCCCGCGAGGTCGCTTTCCAGCTCCTTAAGCCGGTCTGTCCCAATCGACAGCACATAACCGTGCTCCGGTACCCAAGGGTAACGCGCGCCGAGATATTGTTTTCCCGTTGGCGGCAATAGGCCCTCCGTATTCCGATCGTTTCAATACGACAGCGCGCTGAGGTGCCCTCGTCGGCCTTAGCGCCAATTCGCTGGTTGCCTCATCACCGCTGTCAGATAACGAAAAGATGGAAACTCATGACAACACGTCGAAATGCCGGTTGATCGCCTCGAATAGCGCATAGGCTTTCTCTTTAATCGGATCATTAATTGCTGATGGATCAGCACCCCAGGAATTAATCAGCACAAGGGCAGCCGCCGCTTTCTCTGCCATGCCGAATTTTCCCTGGCTCATGCGTTCAAATGCACGTTCCATGGCTTTGACGTTTGTGGCGGCGGCTTTTTCACAGGTGTTCAAGCTTACGCTGTAACCGGCGTGCTCGATGGCAGCCAGATAAACGTCGCGAGGAACGAGGTCTTCAATCGTTGCTTCTGTCAGGCCAATCGCGGACCCGAGCATGAGCACCGGCGACTCTCCGCTGAAAACCTCATTCATCCGTTTCGCTGCCTGTTCTCCTTCCTTGTCGCTGTCGAGCAGCACCAAGAGATGGCCCTCGTTCACTCCCGCAGATGCCATCATTATCGAAGCGAGCGGCATGAGGCGTGACGTGCCTCCCGCTGGAATTAGCACGGTATCCCGATGCAACGGTGGAGGAGTATCCTTTCGGGATAGACAATCGTTGAGCGCCTTAATGATCCAGTAATCGGTGATGCCCTCGACGATGACTGATCGTTTGCCGAGAAATAGTGTCTGCGCGATCGAATAGCCTATGGCGGCCTGTAGCGGGACCAATGTGTCCCGGTCACCAGTTGGCCGCACGTCGTTAGAGATCATCGTTTTTTGCGGCTCGGGACCGTACAAATGAACGGTGCGCACCCGTTCAAGGTGACCACCGTCTACGAGAAACGGCAGATGCGTACTGTAGATCAGTTGGTTAGCCTTACAAATGCGTTCGAACAGGGCAATTAGCCTTGCCTGTAGGGTCGGGTGAAGATGTAACCCCGGCTCATCGAGCAGCAGGACAGCCCCCATATGCGCCTTACGAGATTCGACAAGAAATACTAGATAGAACGAAAAAAACCACTGCAGACCATGGCTGCGCTCCTCAAAAGGCACTGGAAATTCGTTGTGCTGGTCCGACACTCGAAGCACTAGGTCTTCTCCGTCGGCGTCGAAATGCATCTTGTGACGCTTCTCGCTCCACCACTCGATCCAGTCCCCGGTCAGCGAAAATGACGAGGAATCCAAGAGTGCGCGGCGTTTTTCGTGACGCCGGTGAACCTCGTCGTCCGTTTCACCGCTCTGGCGCGCGCGGCCCAGTTCAAGGATTTCTTTGGGATCAATCCCGCTCCACTCGAACAACGCAGTTTGCGTGCGGATTTTCGGGTCTGGCGAATCTTTGCGCTGTAAATACAGCGGCAAGTGAATGCGCGTTTCGAGCTGACCGTAATCATCAAAATAGATAAAGATGGGTAAGTTTTGCTCGGCCCAGGCGCGCGCAGCTACTAAAGGATCGCCTTGCTTAGCCTCGGTGAGCAGGCGCTGCAGTTGTTCACGCTCCCCAATCGCTATGGACTGCCGCGCGGCGTCAATACCAAGCCAAGCGGTTAGAGCTCCACTGAATGCCTCAATCGCTTTGACGCTTTCCGGCTGCCACAATGGCGTGTCGACTTTGATCCGCTCGATGGCGGAATTCAGCGCGGTTTGTAGTGCTGGAGCGCCATCGACATCGATATTGGTGGCTGAACTGGCAATGGCCTCGATCATAGAGAGGATTTCTGCGGCGGAGGCGCTAGTCTTTACGTCCTTGTCGAACGCGATCTCGTGACGAACTTGGTCTTCGCCATCATAAGAGGTCGCATAAGTTATTTGTGTCGGCTTCTGGGGAGGGGAACCAGGAAGGTGTGCGACGAGCGCATCTGCTTCCTCGGGAGTCAAATCAAAAACAAGTAGTGTGACCTCCTGGGTTTCCTTGCGTTCTCGAGAATAGCGATCACGTGGGTAGTCGTAGAGTTTATCAAATTTGGCGTCCGCCACGTTGCGACTCTTCCACATGGCCTTCATGACGGACGATTTGCCGCTTTCGTTCTTGCCAACAAGCGCAGTTACGAGCTCGTCTACTTTAACTGGTCCGGTATCGTCGATGACTTTGTAATTCTTGATCTGGAAACTGACTAGTTTCATTGGTGCCCCTATGAAAACAACTTTTTTCGACCGAACAATCCCGGCTTTTACTCCCTTAATCTACCCCTCAGTGGATATCCAGCTTTCGAGCGTGGGAGGGCAAGGTGCATGACGCGAGGCGCTCCGGCCGGCCTAGCGGTCCGAAATCCTTTTGCGGATCCGATCTTCCGCTTCAGCGATCTCCGGCGTCATGGCGTCGCCGAAGTCGGCCGCTTCATAGAGCGGGCGGATTTCGATCTCGCTCGGGCCGGGCATCGGGTTGGGGCATCGCTTCACCCATTCGACCGCCTCGGCCATATCCCTGACCTCCCAGAGCCAATAGCCGGCGATTAGCTCGGCCGTCTCTTCGAATGGCCCGTCATAGACGGTTCGATCGGCACCCTTGAACGCCACGCGCTTACCGTTACAGGAAGGCTGCAGGCCCTCGCCGGCGAGCATGATGCCGGCGTTGACCAGTTCCTCGTTGAATTTCGTCATCGCCTCCAGGAGCTCGGTCGACGGCAGGAGACCGGACTCGCTCTCCAGCGTCGCTTTCACGAGAACCATGACGCGCATGGACTATCTCCTCGGTTCGCAGTCACGGCACCGAACACACTGACCAGTTGGCTCGCGGAGAGCATATCGCGGGGCGAGAAAGCGGTGCGATTGGTGTTAGAAATCTATCCGCTCAACTGCGCATTTCTGCGCTTCAATCCACAAGAGCTTATTGGCCAAATATTGGACAAAGCACAGATTTTGACTTCGAAGTTTTCGGCGTAAGCTACTGATTTTAAAGGTGGCGCGCCCAAGGGGATTCGAACCCCTGTTTTCGCCGTGAAAGGGCGACGTCCTAGGCCTCTAGACGATGGGCGCGGCTGCGCGGCCGCGTTGCGGCGGCGCGAGGGCGTGTATAGAGGCGCGGGCGGCGCAAGACAAGACCGACCGGCGGCGCCAGATCGCCGCGCATGGCCTCGCGTTTGCACCAATTCGGGGGAGGCCCTAAAGCATCGCAGCAATGCTCACGATCAACGATCTCGTCTACCGGCTCGGCGGCCGGCTGCTGTTCGACCACGCCGGGGTGTTCCTGCCGGGGCGCTCCCGCGCGGGCTTCGTCGGCCGTAACGGCGCCGGCAAGACCACGCTGTTCCGGCTGATCAGCGGCGAAATCGCCCCGGAAAGCGGCGCGATCTCAATTCCCGCCCGCACAAGGCTCGGGCGCGTCGAGCAGGAGGCGCCGGGCGGTCCGACGGCGCTGATCGACTTCGTGCTGGCGGCTGACCTTGAGCGCGCCGACCTGCTGGCGCGGGCCGAAGCCGCGCATGATGCGCATGACATCGCCGACATTCAGACGCGGCTCGCCGACATCGACGCCCATTCGGCGCCCGCCCGCGCCGCCGCCATCCTGCACGGGCTGGGCTTCGACGCCGCGGCGCAGCGCCGGCCGCTGTCGGAATTCTCCGGCGGCTGGCGCATGCGCGTCGCCCTGGCGGCGGTGCTGTTCGCGCAGCCCGACCTGCTGCTTCTCGACGAGCCGACCAATTATCTCGATCTTGAAGGGACGTTGTGGCTCGTCGATTATCTGTCGCGCTATCCGGCGAGCGTCGTCGTCATCAGCCATGACCGCGATCTGCTCGACGACGTGGCCACGCATATTCTGCATCTCGAGCGCGGAAAGCTGACGCTCTATAAGGGCGACTACTCCTCTTTCGAAAAACAGCGACGCGAGGCGCAGCTCCTCGCCGTCAAGGGCGCCAAGAAGCAGGAAGAGCAGCGCAAACATCTGCAGGCCTTCGTCGATCGCTTCCGCTCCAAGGCGACGAAGGCGCGCCAGGCGCAGTCGCGCTTGAAACTTCTCGCCAAAATGGAGCCGATCGCGGCGATCGTCGACGATTCGGTCCTGCCGATCCGTCTGCCGTCGCCCGAGAAGCCGCTATCGCCGCCGATCATCGCGCTGGAGAAAGCGGCGGTCGGCTATGGCGATCGGGTCGTGCTGTCGCGGCTCACGCTGTCGATCTCCAACGACGATCGCATCGGCCTGCTCGGCGCCAATGGCAATGGCAAGTCGACCTTCGCCAAATTGCTCGGCGGGCGGCTTTCGGCCTGCGCCGGCGAGATGGTGCGCGCGCCGAAGCTGGAGGCGGGATTTTTCGCGCAGCATCAGGTCGACGATCTGAATGAGGGCGAGACGCCTTACGCCGTCTTCGCGCGGCTGATGCCGGGCGCCCCCGAGGCGCGCATTCGCGGTCGCGCGGCGCAGACCGGATTTTCCGGCGCGCGGGCCGAAACCCTCATCGCCAAGCTTTCGGGAGGTGAAAAGGCGCGGCTGCTGCTCGGCGTCGCCACCTTCAACGCGCCGCATCTTTTGATCCTCGACGAGCCGACGAACCATCTCGACATCGACAGCCGCGCCGCGCTGATCGAGGCGATCAACGAGTACGAGGGCGCTGTCGTTCTGGTCTCGCATGACCGCTATCTGCTCGAGGCCTGCGCCGATCGCCTGTGGCTGGTCGACGACGGAACCGTGCGCGCCTTCGACGGCGATATGGACGATTATGCGCGGCTGGTGCTCTCGAAATCGCGCGACGAAGAGCCGAGGCGCGTCCCCGTTGCGCCAGCGCAAGAGGGATCAAAGCAGGAGGCGCCCAAGCGCCGCGACGCTGGGCAGGCGCGGCGCAAGCTCGCCGCCGCCGAGGCGCGCGTCGAGAAATTCACGCAGCTTATCGCCCGCGTCGACGAGGCGCTCGCCGCGCCCGACGCCTTCGCGCGCAATCCGCAGGAGGCGGCGCGCCTCGCGTCGCAGCGCGAGGAACTCGCGCAGGCGCTCGCCGCCGCTGAGGAACAGTGGCTCGATCTCGCCGCCGAGGCGGAGGCGTAAAATTCTCCGGTCCGCTGGCCCGCATGAATGCGCCTCCACTGGATCTATGGTCGCGCGCGAGAAGGCCTATCCTTGATTGACGAAAAGGACCAATCAATGGACGGGACGGCGCATGCGGCGCAAATGACGCCGGAGACCGATCGGCGAGACGAACGCTTGCTCGCGGCGCGCGCTCTGGCGGGCGAAGAAGAGGCGCTGCGCCTCATCATGGCGGACAACAATCGCCGTCTCTATCGGATCGCGCGCAGCATCGTGCTCGACAGTCACGAGGCCGAGGACGTGGTCCAGGAGGCCTACCTGAAGGCTTTCACCCATCTCGACGAATTTCGCGGCGAGGCCGCGCTCGCCACCTGGCTCGCACGGATCACGATCAACGAGGCCGCGGCGCGGCTGCGAGTCCGCCGCCGGGCGAAGCTCATTCATGTCTTCGGCGCGCAGAAGAGTGAGTCGGACAGCATTTTTTCTTCACAGGCGAAAGACTGCGACGATCCCGAGAGATCGCTGGCCCAACGCGAAATTTTGCGGCTCGTCGAGCAGGCCACCGAGAGGCTTCCCGAGGATTTTCGCCTGGTTTTCGTCCTGCGCGCCATTGAGGGGCTCACCGTCGCCGAGACCGCGCAGATCCTCGAATTGCGGCCCGAGACCGTGAAGACTCGCCTGCATCGCGCCCGCCGTCTCATTCGCGATCAGTTGGAAAAGGACATCGGTCCGTTCGTCATGGAGGCGTTTCCTTTCGGAGGCGCGCGCTGCGCGCAAAGCGTGCGCGCCGTTTTGGCGCGATTGTCATCGCGAAACAAAAATTCGGGAACCTTTTCCGACCGCTCTCATCCAATGACCGTCACGCAGCAGTCGTGAGCGAAGTTGGCGCCCATGCGCCCACAGGCGGTCGCCGGGGGCCGGGAGGAAGAGATGACCAAGGGAATCAACAGAAAGATTGTTATGGCGGTTGCGATGGTCGGCGGATTGGCCGGCGTGACGCTCGCCGCATCGGCTGAAAACGCCGCCCCGATCAAGGATCCCGAGATCGAGCGCACGCGGCAGCACATCAAAATGCTCGATGACGTCTTCAAGACGGCGGTGGTGCTGATCGACGAAACTTACGTCAAACACCCATCGGACCCCTCCGCCGCGTCGGCGGCCAAGGCGCTCTTCGCCGCGATGAAAAAGAACGGTTGGTACGACGTCAGGCTGATCGGGCTGACCGACAAAGTTGGCGATCCCGACGACGAGCCCAAAGACGCCTTTGAAAAGACGGCGGCGAAAAGGCTGCGCGGCGGCGGCGAGCAGGCTTATGAAGAAATCATGGAAAAGGACGGCAAGCGCTATTTGCGGATGGCCACCGGGATACCCGTCGTGTCCGAGAACTGCGTGATGTGCCATGCGCATTTCAAAGGCGACAAGGGCAATATCGGGGCTTTGTCCTACACCATGCCGGTGGTGAAATAAGCCAGCGCCGTCGAGCGGGGCGACAAATTGAAAGAGGCCTCGACGCATGTGTCGAGGCCTCTTTTTTGAGAACGGAGAACAGAAGGGCCGCCAGCGATCTCGTTTCGCTTAGGGAAGAAGATCCTGGTACTCCGGATGTTTTTCCACATAGTCCGCGACGAAGGCGCAATCGCCCTGAACCTTCAGCCCGCGCGCCCGCGCGAATTCCAGCGCGTTGCGGATGAGCTCTGAGGCGACGCCCTGACCGCGCAGCTTTGGCGGCGTCTGCGTTGAGGTGAAGACCATCACGTCATTGTCGATGCGGTAATAGGCGAGCGCCGTCTCGCCATCGATGTCGAGTTCGAAGCGACTGAATTCGGGATTGTCGCGTACGCTTCCCCAGGGATGTCTGTTCGCAGGCTCACCTTTAGACTTGCCCATAACCTCGCCCATGCCGGCCTCCTCAAGCGTTCATGATCCCGAAATGGCTAGGCCCGGCGAAAAGGGAAGGGCGTCTATGGCTTGCGTTTTCGGCCGCGCCGGGTTCAAAAGCTCCGCCCGCGCCGTTTTTCCGGGCGGCGAACGGGCTATGCTCGCCGCTCCTTCGATTCGCCCAACTGGATCCCACATGCGCCTTTCCCGCTATTTCCTGCCCATCCTGCGCGAGACGCCGAAAGAGGCGGAGATCGTCTCGCACCGGCTGATGCTGCGGGCGGGCATGATCCGACAGGAATCGGCCGGCATTTACGCCTGGCTTCCGCTCGGCCTGCGCGTGCTCAACAAGATCAACGCCATCATCCGCGAGGAGCAGACCCGCGCCGGCGCCATCGAATGTCTGATGCCGACCATCCAGCCCGCCGATCTGTGGCGCGAGTCGGGGCGCTATGACGCCTATGGCAAGGAAATGCTGCGCATCGCCGACCGCCATGACCGCGAGATGCTTTACGGCCCGACCAATGAAGAGATGATCACCGAGATTTTCCGAGCCTATGTGCGTTCATACAAGGATCTGCCGCTCAATCTCTTTCATATCCAGTGGAAGTTCCGGGATGAGGTGCGGCCGCGCTTCGGCGTGATGCGCTCGCGCGAATTCCTGATGAAGGACGCCTATTCCTTCGATCTCACAGCCGAAGCCGGCCAGCATTCCTATAACAAGATGTTCGTCGCCTATCTGCGCACCTTCGCGCGCCTGGGCCTGACCGCCATTCCGATGGCGGCGGAGTCGGGCCCCATCGGCGGCAACAGCCACGAGTTCATTATCCTCGCCTCGACCGGCGAGAGCGAAGTCTTTTGCCACAAAGATTTTCTGTCCTTCGCGCCGCCGCCCGCTTCGATCGACTTCGACGATGCGGCGGCGTTGCAGGCGGTCGTCGACAAATGGACCAGCCGCTATGCGGCGACGAGCGAGATGCATGACGCCGCCGCCTTCGCCGCCGTTCCCGAGGACGCGCGGGTCGCGGCGCGCGGCATCGAGGTCGGCCATATTTTCTACTTCGGAACCAAATATTCCGAACCGATGAGGGCCGTCGTCAACGGACCGGACGGCAAGGAGGTCGTCGTGCAAATGGGTTCCTACGGCATCGGACCGTCGCGCCTCGCCGCCGCCATCATCGAGGCTGGCCATGACGACAATGGCGTCATATGGCCCGAATCCGTCGCCCCCTTCCATGTCGGAGTCGCCGATCTGAAAGTCGGAGACCCGGCGACGGGCAAGGTCTGCGCCGATCTCGTCGAGCAGCTCGAGAACGCGGGACTGGACGTGCTGCATGACGATCGCGACGAACGTCCCGGCGCGAAATTCGCGACCCTCGATCTCATCGGCCTTCCCTGGCAGGTTCTGATCGGGCCCAAGGGCCTGGCTGAGGGCAGGGTGGAAGTGAAGCAGCGCCGCACCGGAGAGCGGGAGCTTCTCGCGCCTCAGGACGCCGTCACGCGCATCGTCGCCGCGATGAGACAGGCTCAGGCATGACCGAAGCGGCGCAACCGGCAAGAGGCGCCGGCGCCTTTTCGACCTTTGAGCGGATGGTGGCGCTGCGCTATCTGCGCGCCCGTCGCGCCGACGGCTTCGTCTCGGTCATCGCCGGCTTTTCGTTCCTCGGCATCATGCTGGGCGTCGCGACCCTCATCGTCGTAACTTCGGTGATGAACGGATTCCATCGCGAGCTGATGGACAAGATCATCGGCATAAACGGCCACGCCTTTCTGCAGGCGGTGGAGACTCCGTTCACGGACTGGGACAGGGTCTCCGCGAAGACGGCGAAGCTGCCCGGCGTCCAGCTTGCAATTCCCATGGTCGAGGGCGCGGCCGGCATATCGACTCAGTTCGGCCAATCGGGCGTGCTTGTGCGCGGCGTGCGCGAGAAGGACCTGACGCGGCTTCCCGGCGTGGCGGGCAACGTCAAGAGCGGCGCGCTTGCCGGATTCGATAAGGCCGGCGGCGTCGCCATCGGTCAGCGGTTGGCGGAGACGCTCGGCGTCGGCGTCGGCGACTCGGTCAGCCTGCTCATCGCCAAGGGCGTGCAGACGCCTTTCGGGGTCGCCCCGCGCATCAAAGCCTACAAAGTCGTCGCGATCTTCTCTATCGGCATGTCCGAATTCGATAGCGTCTTCGTCTATATGCCGCTTACCGAGGCGCAGCTCTTCTTCAACAGGGAGAATGAGGCGACCGTCGTCGAAGCTTTCGTCACCGATCCCGAGAAGATGGACGATTTTCGCATCAACGTCGAAAAGGCGATCGACCGGCCGCTGATCATCACCGATTGGCGCCAGCGCAACAAGACGTTCTTCGACACGCTGCAGGTCGAGAAAAACATCCTCTTTATCATTCTCGCTTTGATCGTCGTGGTCGCGGCCTTCAACATCATCTCCGGGTTGACGATGCTCGTGAAGGACAAGACTCAGGACATCGCCATACTGCGCACGATGGGCGCGACGCGAGGCGCGATCTTGCGCGTGTTCCTGATTATCGGAGCTTCGATCGGCGTCGTTGGCACGCTGGCCGGCTTTGCGCTAGGTCTGGCGCTGGCGAAAAATCTCGACACCATCCGCCTCGGCGTTAATAAGCTTTTTGACGCCAATCTCTTCCCCGCGGAGTTCTATTTTCTCTCGCGCTTGCCGGCGATCGTCGACCCCCGCGAGGTGACGGCGATTGTGGCCATGACGCTCACGCTCGCCGTACTCGCCTCGATCTATCCAGCCTGGAAAGCCGCATCGCTCGATCCGATCGAAGCGCTGCGGCACGAGTAGTCGCGATGAGCGAGGCCGTTCTCGAATTCCGCAGCATTGCGCGCCACTATCGCGAGGGCGAGGCGCGGCTCGACATTCTGATGGACGTCAATCTGTCCATCTACCCGGGCGAAACGGTCGCGCTGCTGGCGCCGTCTGGCGCCGGCAAGTCGACGCTCCTCCATATCGCCGGACTCTTGGAGCGCCAGGACGGCGGCGAAGTGCTGATTGCAAATGCGCCGACGTCGCGCATGTCCGACCCCGAGCGCACGCGTCTGCGGCGCGCCACCGTCGGCTTCATCTATCAGTTCCACCATCTGCTGCCGGAGTTCTCGGCGCTCGAGAACGTGGCGCTGCCGCAGATGATCAATGGCCTAAGCGCGAATGAAGCGCGCCTGCGGGCGCAACAGCTGCTCGACTATTTGCGGCTGGGGCCGCGCGCGTCGCACCGGCCCTCGGAGCTTTCCGGCGGCGAACAGCAGCGCGTCGCCATCGCCCGCGCGGTCGCGAACGCGCCGCATCTTCTGCTTGCCGACGAACCGACGGGCAATCTCGATCCGCGCACGGCGGAGCATGTTTTCGGGACTTTGTTGGCGCTTGCGCGCAGCACCGGACTGGCGGCGCTCATTGCCACTCACAATCTGGAGCTCGCCAAACAAATGGACCGCCGCGTAACCCTACGCGACGGTCGAATAGAGCTGCTAAGTTGAAGCCGATTTAAGCCTTCGGCGCGGACTTCTTTTTGTCGATGAACTGATTCTTGTACCAGAGCCCGAAGCCAACCAGCGCCAGACCCGCGAAGAACACGGCGATCGTTATTTCCCTGGATTGGGTCAAGCCGACAGAAAAGGGGAAGCGAGCGACATATTCTTTCGCGCCATCGTCGCTTTTCGCCTTCACCAGACCGATGAACTTGCCTTCTTGCGGAAAGACGTGTTCGAAGGTGAGTGTGCCAGACTTATACTTCTTGGGCGGAGAATAATACTCTGTATTCGCCTCGAGATTTTCGGTGTCGTCCTTCTGGCCGACGTCGCGGACGACGCGCATTTCGAGATTCATGTCTCGCAGTTCGTCCTGCTGCGCATCCAGGGTGATAATGGTGGGCCCGGCGTCCGGAATGTCGTCGCAGAACTGTTCACGCGACTTTTGCGGCTGATACCCTGTGAAAGTCATCGTATCGGGGCCGAGTTTCATCAGGCATTGGCCCTGATTGATGCCGACGTCGCCATGCGCGTGTGCTTGCGTGACCCAGCCGGCCGCCGCGAACAGCACAACGGCGAAAAATCGCATGATCATCTGGTTTTCTCCCTTCTGAACCGGCCGCTCTGCAATGAGCGGTCTCTTCTTGGCGCGCAGGTCCCGGTTCCGACGCGCCAGTTTTCGCACACCCTTTGAGCGAAGGCGAGCTGCGACGGGCGAGATTCCGGAACCTCCAGCAGCGCTTGAGTTAATATAAATTAGCTGCGCTCACTTGTCCCGCGACCAACGGCCACACGCGCGCAAAAAAGTATGCGCGGCCCTTTTATTGTACAAACTCGTCGCCTGACGATGATTTTTCATAAGGCCTGCCGTTAGAGAAGTTGCTTAAGCGTCATGCACTTGGCCTAACTTCGGCGCAATTTCAAGGCAATCATGAGCGCCAGGGTTGGCGAAGTTAATTTTTCATTTAACTTAATCCAGCCTTCACAAACTATGGCGGGAAACATGTTGAACTTTCCTTATCTGCGCGACGAAGCTGAACTTTCTGTCATCGGCGGCTGTCTTTCGACCATCTGGTTGAAAGACCACCAGGCTCTAGTATTGCGCAAGACTCGGCCGGGTTTTGACGCGCTGACGATCCGTACAATTACCGAGATTTTGTCGGCGATTGACCGAGGCGAGCTGAACGAGCTCCGCTACCTCGTCTATGATTTCGCGCATGGCGTGCGAGAGGCGCCGAGGCCGGCGGAGGGTTTCGGAGAGATGGCTGCCGAAAATTCCGAGCTGATCGTCGATACGCCGGTGATCACGCTCGCCTGGGCGCGCGGCCTGATGAGCGGCTCCGATTTCGACTTCGCGATGCATTGCTCCGCCATCGTCGCCGAAAGGGACGCGCAATTCTCCTTCTCGGGAGATCCCTCTGATCTTCTGGGACTTTACGCGGCGGTTGGCCGGACGCTCGGCTTCGTCAAGGCGGAACGTCTCATGGAAGGCAATACGGCGCTCCCCGCCGAAGACGCCCATGAAATGCTGATCGTTAGAGACGTCGTCGAGCCGCAGCCTGGCGCCGCTGCGATAGAGCGCTACCTCGCTCAGTTCGGCCGACGCTATAACGCCTCGCACGCGATTTTTCGCGCGCAACGCATGGTGCAACCTGGGGTTGATCGGCGGAGCCTGGTGGCGCTTGAGCGCAACTGATGCTTGTTATCGAAAAATCACGCCGCGCTGACGAGGCGCGGCGCGTCGCGCCAATACTTGAGGAGCGGTCTCAGCTCCTCTATTGGCCGAGGTCTCGTGTATAGATATCCCTGAATGAGAAAAATATTCTTGCTTGCCATGAAGGCGAGCTGAGCGTCAGTTTCGACGCCCTCGGCGACGAGATCGATGGACAGATCCCGCGCCAGCGCGGAGATCGCCGAAATGATCGCCTGCGTCTTCGGCGACTCGATCGCCTGCCGCGCGAAGGAGCGATCGATCTTGACCTTCTTGACCGGGAAACGATTGAGATAGCCGAGGCTGCTGTAGCCGGTTCCGAAATCATCGAGCGAGAGACGGACGCCGAGCGCTTCGATCTCGCGTAATTTACTGTCGACGTCATCTGACACCATGAGCGTCGTTTCGGTGATTTCGAGCTCGAGACGATCGGGCTCCAATCCAGATTCGCGGAGCGTCGCCGCGACCATCTCGGCGAGATCCTTCTGTTGGAACTGTCTCGGCGCGATATTGACGGCGACACGGACGTTCGAAGGCCACGATTTCGCGTCCATGCACGCCTGCCGCAGCGCCCAGGCGCCGAGTTCGATGATCATGCCGGTTTCTTCGGCGACAGGAATGAATTCGCCCGGCGAGATCATTCCCCGGGTCGGGTGGCGCCATCGCAGCAGCGCCTCCATGGAAACGATGGTCGCGGTGCGGGAATCGACGACCGGCTGATAGTAGACGATCAATTCGTTCGCCAGGAACGCGTGACGCAGTTCGGTGTCGATTACCCGCTTTCGGGTCAGCGCATCCTGCATCTCCTGGGAATACCAAATCGCCTTGCCGCGCCCTTCAGCTTTCGACTGGTAAAGTGCGAGATCGCTGCATTTGAGCAGGCCGCCGGAGGTCTCCGAGTCTTTGGGCGCCGCAGCCATGCCGATGCTCGCGCCGATGTTGATGACGTGATTTTCGACGATGAAGGTGCGATGCATCTCGGCAAGTATGTTGGCGGCGAGTTCATCAACGTCAGGAAGGTGGTCGCCGGCGCGCAGCAGCACGCAGAATTCGTCGCCGCCGAGCCTCGCCACGACATGCGGATGCGGCACGCAGGCGGCGAGACGCGCTCCGACCGCGGACAGCAGCTGATCGCCGATGGAGTGGCCCAGCGTGTCATTGACGTCTTTGAACCGATCGAGATCAATGTTGAGCAGCGCGGCGTGGAGCCCGCGTTGCCTGAGCTGAACCATTTCCTCCTCCAGCGTCTCCTGAAATTGATAGCGGTTCGGGAGATTGGTCAGATCGTCGAAATGCGCGATGCGCTCGATCTCACGGAGCGCGCGCTTTTGTATCGTCACGTCCTCGATGACGGTAATGAAGGATCCCGCTTCGGCGCGTTCGCAGTGAAACTCAAAGAAACGTTCGCCGAGCTTGTGCGTGAAGATGTTCGCACGCGGCATTGTGACGTGCCGCTTCCATCGCTCAAAAAAAATTTTGCCTTCCTGCGGCGACATGCCGACGCTTTTGCCGATCGCATGCGCCAGCGCTTCGAGCCGGATCGGCGTCGCCGCCGCCACGATGCCGAAGAAATCGATCACGCGCCGATTCACGACCGTGACGGACAGGTCGGCGTCGCCCATGCACAGGCCGTGCGTCATCGAGTTCAGCGCGAGGCTGAATTTCTGCCGCTGGCGGGTGGCGTCCAAGCCGTTGCGCAGCGCCGACTCCAGATTGCCGTGCAGAAATTTCGTCGTTGAATGAATGGAGACGATCAGCAGCACGACAATCAGCGCAAGCCCGAGGTAGCGCCGTTCTTCATGCATCATCGCGGCGATCGCAAGCGGAAGCGCGAGGCCGAGCGATTGCGCGAGAACGATCCAGGGACGGCCGGCGTTGCGACCCGCGAGTCCGCTAAGGCCGCTCATCATAATGACGATGCTGTAAATGCCGAGCACGTCGTTGTAGTGATTGTAGAACAAGACCGCGACGGACACACCGACCGCCGTCATGAAGCCGACCGCGCCAATCGCGTAGAGCCTCTCCCATTCCAGCGAATCCCGTCGGCGAAGCGAGACCGGCGTGCTCGCATGCGCAAAGAAAACGTAAAGGCGAAAGGCGCCGAGAACGCCGATCAGCGCCACGAAGTAGAGGTAGATTCGATCGCCGAGAAGGAGCCAAGCGAGCGCAGGCGCGATGAGGCCGCCGAGAAGGCCCGCAAAAAACGAACCGGCGGTGCCGAACAGGGTTTCAACCAGGTCGCTATGGATTTGAAGATCGGAGCTTTCGCTGGCGGCTGGCTTCGCGCGGACGAGCATGAGCTAATCCTCTTTCAAAGGCGGCGGCTTTTTCAAAGCCTCGCCCTTGCCGGAGGGAAGCTCGTCGCGGGGAAGACGCGACTGCGCCGAAACAAGCCGTTCCATATAACGCAGGTCGTGCCGTGAAATGGCCATGGAGCAATCCGTCCAAAGCTCGACCACCCGAAGCAATTCTTCTTTGCGCACGGGGAAACATTGCTTGCGAAAGTTGACGAGGGCCTGACGGCGCCGCCAGTTCGCGCCGTCCGGGTCGAGCATCCACTCATGGGCGGTTTCGAGCGCCCGGCCTTCCGGCGCGACGACGTCGATAATGTCGAGATCGAACAGTTCGCGCGCCGTATAAACGCGGCCGGCCGAAAGAATCTGTTGTGTTCGCGCCGGCCCCACGCGCCTGGTGAGAAACGTCACCGCGCCCATTCCCGGAAAGGTGTTGAAGGCGATCTCGGGCACTCCAAGACGCGCGCTCTCCTCGGCGATGACAAAATCGGTGGCCAGCGCCCCTTCGAAGCCGCCCCCCATGCACTGTCCTCTGACGACGGAGAGCGTCAGGACAGGAAGATCGAAAGCCGATGTCAGCGTGTACATGACCTCGATACAGGCGTAGGCGTAGGTTAACAGGGAATCACGGTCATTGTTCCTGATGCAGGAAACGAATGTCGCAAGATCGCCGCCCAAGCTGAATACATTTGGCTTCTTGGAGGCCATCACGATGTAGCGGATCGGCCACTTCGAGCCCTCCGTCTGCGCCAGACGTTTGATCGCGTCGCGAAACTCGATCGCCTCCTGCAACATCCGCAAAGTGTAACAGTGCGGCGAGTCTGCGCGATAGTTCATCCACACCGATTGCGTCGGCGCGTCATATTCAATTTCTAGGTGTTCGAAGCGCCAGTGCGGAAAATCTTGGGGAGGGTGCCGTAGGTGCGCGGCGCCGATCATATCCGATACTTCGGGGCCAAGGCCTCCCCCCTCGATGACGCAAAAAAACGAGCCGTCCGGGTCCCGACGCAAGGCGCGGCGGCGCGGGCGGGCTAAGCCGCCAAGCTTCAAGTGAGTTTGATCCAGCATTTGGCAATGCCTTCAACTCGTATTCGAAGCATTTTCCGTCACAGAAGTTCAGACAAAGGTCTGAACAGACGGAAAAAACGTGGTTCTACTTCGGCGTTCTATTAACCTTTGTGACGCTTGCTCTAGGCGACTTCGAACCAAGTCGCCAGTCCGCCCGCTTCGTGCTCCAGAATATCATCATGAATGGCCCACTTTCCAGGCGATTCGGCGAGGAAGGCGGCGTGCTTGGTTTTTCCGGGGGGAACGATCACGCCGTTGCGCCAATAGGGCTCCCATCCGTCATCGAGGTCATGCAGGAGACGCATGCACTGCCCGTGAACATGCATCGCGAGCGCCGCGGCCGACTTGTTGACAAAGCCCAGCGTCACCGGGGTTCCGCGGGCCACTTTGAAGAGAGGCTGGCCTTCGTAGCCTTTCGTCAAGGCGCCGTTGATCGTCCAGGCGGCGCCCGCCGCGTTCCTGCGCGGTTCGATCACTAGATCGACCTTCTTGGCGCTCGCAAGCTTGATCTCGGCAGGGAGCGCCGCATTCTGCGGGAGCGACGCTATCGGTGGGCGCTTCGACGCCTTTGCGCCCTTCGCGTCCGCGACGAAAAGGTCGCGATCCTCGCCATTTGGTCCGCGCAAGATCAAATTGGCCCTGGCGCCCTCGGTCTCCGGCATGTCGAACATCAGCTCGAAGCGCGCCCCCGGCGCGACGGGAATGCTCCGCTTGATCGGCTCGAAGGCGTCGCACGGCTGGCCGTCGATGGCGATGACGAAAGGCTGCGCGCCCGCGAGGGACAGCACCATGATGCGCGCATTGCTGAGATTGGCCAGGCGCAGCCGCACCCTAGCGCCGGGCGCGAGGCTCTGCAGGGCCGGCGCAGCCTTGCCATTGACGCAGAGCAGCGGGCCGATCCGGCCGACGCCGCTTGCCGCCGCCGGATCGTTGAAGCCGCCGACGACCTGGCCCGCGTCATCAAGCCGCCAGTCGTCGAGCACGAGAAGCAGGTCGGCGTCTGCGGGCAGCGGCGTCGGCTCATCGACGACCAGCAGGCCCTTGAGGCCGCGCCCGACAAGCTCCGGCGTCGCGCCGTAGACGCTCGGCCGGTAGCAGAATAGGCCGGGATCGGCGAGCGTGCGGCGGTAATCAAAGGACCCGCCTGGCGCGACCGCCGCCTGAGTCAGCGGGGCGACGCCCTCCATCGCATTGTCGCCCCGCAAGCCATGCCAGTGAATGGTCGCGGGTTGGTCAAGCTTGTTCAAGAAACGGACGGCGAGTTCGTCGCCCTGCTGGTAGCGCAGGACGGGCCCCGGCGTGTTTCCGTCGAAACCGAGAATGCTGGTTTCGCCGCCGGACAGGCGCGCCTTCCCCGGCCGGGCTTCGAGCTGCCGCAGGGAGCGCGGCGGCGACTGCGCCACCGCCGGAAGCGCCGCCAGGCTGGCGGCGACGCCCGAAAGAACGACGCGGCGGGAGAGGAGTTGTGACATCGCCATCTAGCTATGGCGCAGCCCGGCCCGTTGGGCAATGATTGAGAGCTTCAACGTCTCGCGCGCCGTGAGGGGAGCGAGAACGGCCAAAACACGAGGAGGCTAGAGACATGAGCGCGCCGCGCATGAAGAAGACTGCCGCAATTTTGGGCTTCTGCAGCGCGTGCGGGTTTCTGCCGCTCACCGCGTGGGCGCAGGCTTCGCAAGGCTATTCCGACTATCGCCAGTCGCTGATCGCCGGCGGCTGGAAGCCCAATGTCGGCTACGGGCTGAAAACCGCCCGCGGCAAGCCCCTCTATAAGTTTCCGGAAGTCGTCTGCGGTCCGACGCTCTGCAACGCCAAATGGCGCGATCCCCAGGGTCATGAAAAGGTCATTACGCTGATCCGCGGCCTCGAGGGGGCGGATCACCGCGTGGCGCCACAATAGACAGCGGCGGCTGGCATCCCGCCGCGACCATGCTATAGAGCGACGCCCGACGAATCGAGTTCGCGCTTGGGAGCGCCTTGGCGCGCCCTCAAAACGCGCAAGGGACTGCGCCTTTTCGGGGGAACAGGATCGTTTGAGAGGAAGTCGAACAGTGCGATTTCATCTCAAGCGATCCCGGTTCACGGGCAGGGGATGAGGCGGCCCTTCCGCCGATCGCGGGCGTGGCGGAACTGGTAGACGCGCCGGATTTAGGTTCCGGTGACGAAAGTCGTGGGGGTTCGACTCCCTCCGCCCGCACCAGAGCCGCCGACCGTGGCAGTCGAATAATCGTCGTCGCGCGCCGGCGACGCGCAGTCATCATTAAGAAGGCTATTGAGATGCAAGTGACGCAGACCTCCTCGCAGGGTTTGAAGCAGGAATACAAGGTGGTTCTGCCGGCCGGCGAACTCGCCGCCAAGCTCGCCGCCCAGCTCACCGAGATTCAGGCGAAGAGCCAGATCAAGGGATTCCGCCCCGGCAAGGCGCCGATTGGCCATCTCAAGAAGCTCTACGGAAAGAGCATCATGAGCGACGTCTTGCAGGAGGCGGTGAACGACGCCAACCGCAAGATCGTCGAGGAAAACGAGCTGCGCATCGCGCTCGAGCCGAAGATCGATTTCCCCGGCGGGCAGGAGGAAGTCGAGCGCGCGCTGACGGCAGAGGGCGATTTCTCCTATGTCGTCACCTTCGAAACGCTGCCCAAGTTCGACATCGGCGCTTTCGACGACATCTCCCTGGAGCGTCCCGTCGCCGAAGTGGCGGATGACGATATCGAGAAGGCGCTGCAGTCTCTCGCCGATCGTGCTCAGGAATTCGAGGCGAGGCCAGAAGGGGCCAAGGCGGAGAACGGCGACAAACTGACGATCGATTTCACCGGAAAGCTCGACGGTGAGCCCTTTGAGGGCGGCGCGGGCGGGGACGTCGATCTGGTGCTGGGCGCGGGAACCTTCATCCCCGGTTTCGAGGAGCAGCTCGAGGGCGCCGCCGCCGGCGAGCAACGCGTCGTCAAGGTCCGGTTCCCGGAGGACTATGCGGCCAAGCAGCTCGCGGGGAAGGACGCCGAGTTCGACGTGACGGTCAAGGCCGTTGCGGCGCCCAAGACGCTCGGGCTCGACGAGGAGCTTGCCAAGAAATACGGCTTCGAGTCGCTCGAGGCGATGAAGACCGCCGTTCGCGGCAATCTCGAAGCCGATTTCGACAAGGCGTCGCGCGAAAAGATGAAGCGCGCGCTCCTCGACGCGCTCGACAGACGCTATTCCTTTGAGCTGCCGGAGAGCCTTGTCGCGCAGGAATTCGCCAATATCTGGGGCCAGCACGAGCAGGAAAGCCAGCGGGCGGGCCAACCCGTCGCCGAAGACGGCAAGACGGAGGAAGAGACGAAGGCCGAGTTCCGCAAGATCGCCGAACGACGCGTGCGGTTGGGGCTGGTTCTGGCGGAGATCGGCAAAAGCGCCGACGTGAAGGTGGACGAAAAGGATCTGACCGACGCTTTGGTCGAGCGGGCGCGCATGTTCCCAGGCCAGGAGAAGGCGGTTTGGGACTATTACCGCAACAATGAGCAGGCCCTCGCCCAGCTCCGTGCCCCGATCTACGAGGAGCGCGTCGTCGACCACCTCTCCAAACTGATCAAGATCGCCGACAAGACCGTCTCCCGCGCAGAGCTGTTCAAGGAAGACGAGGAATAGTCGGTCGTCCGGCTGTCTTCTTCCCGCAGGCGGCGGCGCGCCGCGATGAAATCCGGCATCTCAGGCTCATGCGCACGGCGCGCTGCGGAGATCGTGGCGTGACAGCCGCAATCGAGTCTTTGCGTCTGGCGCGGGCGCAGATATATGACGGTCAAGAGTTCCCGGCGCAGGCGCATCCGCCTCCGCCGGACCACAGAGGCGATACGCGATGCGCGACCCAATCGAAAACTACAGCCAATATCTCATCCCACAGGTGATCGAGAACACTTCGCGCGGCGAGCGCGGTTTCGACATCTATTCCCGCCTGCTGCGCGAGCGCATCATTTTCATCACCGGGCCGATCGAAGATCACATGGCGTCGGTCATCATCGCGCAGCTGTTGTTTCTAGAGTCCGAGAACCCCAAAAAGGAAATCTCGCTCTACATCAACTCGCCGGGCGGCGTGGTGACGTCCGGGCTCGCCATCTACGACACGATTCAGTTCATCAAGCCGAAGGTTTCGACGCTTTGCGTGGGGCAGGCGGCGTCGATGGGCTCGCTTCTGCTGGCCGCGGGCGCCGCCGGTCTGCGTTATGCGCTCCCGAACGCGCGCGTGATGCTTCACCAGCCGTCCGGCGGCTTTCAGGGTCAGGCGTCGGATATCCAGCGCCACGCGGAAGACATTCTGAAAGTCAAAAAGCGCCTCAATGACATCTATGTCCGTCACACCGGCAAGGATTATGAGACGATCGAGCACACGCTTGACCGCGATCATTTCATGTCGGCGGAAGAGGCGCGGCATTTCGGCATCGTCGACGCCGTTCAGGAGCGACGGCCCGACGACGAGAGCGACGCCAAGCGATAAACGCCGAAGGCGTCGGCCGCGTTTTCTGAGCGTCCGGCGCCAATTGCTTGAGGGATTGGGGCACTGGGGCGCGCATGTTTCGTAAAATTCTAATCGCCAATCGCGGCGAGATCGCTTGTCGCATCATTAAGACGGCGAAGCGCATGGGACTTGCAACCGTCGCCGTCTATTCCGACGCCGACGCCGACGCGTTGCATGTCGAAATGGCCGACGAGGCCGTCCGTCTCGGCCCGCCGCCCGCCGCCCAGTCCTATCTGCTGATCGATAAGATCGTCGCCGCCTGTAAGGAAACCGGCGCCGAAGCGGTGCATCCGGGCTATGGCTTTTTGTCCGAGCGCGCCGCCTTCGCCAATGCGCTCGCCGAGGCGAATATCGTTTTCATCGGCCCCAATATTCGCGCCATCGAGGCGATGGGCGACAAGATCGAGTCGAAGAAATTCGCCTCGGCCGCCAATGTCAGCGTCGTGCCCGGCTACCTTGGCGTCATCGAGAACGCCGAAGAGGCCGTTACGATCGCCAGGGACATCGGCTATCCGGTGATGCTGAAAGCGTCGGCTGGCGGCGGCGGCAAGGGCATGCGCGTCGCTTTCACCGACGCCGAAGTGATCGAAGGTTTCACGCGCGCGCGTTCGGAGGCGGCGTCTTCCTTCGGCGACGACCGCGTCTTCGTCGAGAAATTCATCGTCAATCCGCGCCACATCGAAATTCAGGTGCTCGGCGACAAGCACGGCAATGTCATCCACCTGAACGAGCGCGAATGCTCCATTCAGCGCCGCAATCAAAAGGTGATTGAAGAAGCGCCGTCGCCGCTGCTGGACGAGAAGACTCGTCGCGAAATGGGCGCGCAGGCCATCGCGCTCGCCAAGGCCGTGAACTATGATTCCGCGGGCACGGTCGAATTCGTCGCCGGTCAGGACAAAAGCTTCTACTTCCTTGAAATGAATACGCGCCTGCAGGTCGAGCATCCGGTGACGGAGCTCATCACCGGCATTGATCTTGTCGAGCAGATGATCCGCGTCGCGGCGGGCGAGCCGCTGCAACTCAAGCAGGAAAACGTCAAGATCAACGGCTGGGCGGTCGAGAGCCGTATTTATGCCGAGGACCCCACGCGCAACTTCCTGCCCTCGGTCGGGCGACTGGTCAAATACCGGCCGCCGGAAGAGAAGCGCGAAGGCGGCGTTACGGTGCGCAACGACACCGGCGTCACCGAAGGCCGCGAAATCTCGATCCACTATGATCCGATGATCGCCAAGCTGGTGACGCATGCGCCAGACCGCCTTCGGGCGATCGTGGCGCAGGCCGACGCCCTCGATCGCTTCGTGATCGATGGAATCCGCCACAATATTCCGTTTCTGTCGTCGCTCATGCAGAGTCCGCGCTGGCGCTCGGGCAATCTCTCGACCGGCTTTATCAGCGAAGAATATCCGGAAGGATTTTCTCCGCCCGAGCCTCGGGGAGATTTGGCGCACACGCTTGCCGCGGTCGCGACGCTCATGGACCACATCGGCAATGAGCGTAAACGGAAGATCTCCGGGCAGCTGCGCGGCGGAAGGCCGGTCGAATTCGAGCGCGAACGCGTGTGCATGCTCGGCGAGCAGAGATTCGACGTCTGCGTCGAGGCGCAAGGCGAAGCGCTGATCGTACGTTTCGCCGAGGGCGATCAGCGCGCCCATCGCGTTTCGACCCAGTGGCGTCCGGGCGAACTCGTGCTCGAAGGCGATGTCGACGGCCGCACGGTCTATGTGCAGGCGCGGCCCATCCTCAACGGCTACCGCCTGTCGCATCAGGGGGTCGACGTCACGGCGCGCGTCTACACCAAGCGCGAGGCGGAACTTGTCGCCTTCATGCCCAAGAAAAAGGACGCCGGCGCCTCCAAGCACCTGTTGTGTCCGATGCCCGGCCTAGTGAAGACCGTTGACGTAACGGAGGGTCAGGAAGTCAAGGCCGGAGAGGCTTTGTGCATGGTCGAAGCCATGAAAATGGAGAACGTGCTGCGCGCCGAGCGCGACGTGACCGTGAAGAAGATCCTGGCGAAGGCCGGCGACAGCCTTGCTGTCGACGCCGTGATCATGGAGTTCGCCTAAATGGCGTCGCGCGCTGACGGCGCGCTACAGGTTGAGGAACATGCTCACCGATAAAATATGATTCATCCGGTGATCGAACGTCTGCGCGCGCCGCGAGACGGCCCGCGATTGGATGAGCTGGTTCATATAGCCGATCTCCACGCGCGCCTTCTCGCTGAAACTATAGCCGAGGCCGGCGAAGCCGCGATTTTGATCGAAGCCGAACCGCGTTGCGGGCGTCGTTGAATTCAGCCGGACAAACACCTCATCCCAGAGCACGAGGCTCAAAGGGGCGTTTTCCCAGAGCGGATGCGAAAAGCGCACAAATTGGCGCAGGCGCCATTCGACGGTATTCACGTTCTGAATGAAGCGCTGCTCAAGGCGCGTGCGGCTTGTCAGGTCGCCGAAGGCGGCCTTGTCGGTCAGCAGGACCTGTTGCCAGATCCGATTTTCATGTTGCGTTTTGGCGTCTTGCGGAAAGGTCGCGATATGCGCGTAGCCGAGCCACAGGCTGGCCTTGTCGGATAGCGCATAGCCGACGCCGGCGCGCCCCAGCGCCTGATCGGCGGTGGCGCCATCGTTCCGAAAGCGCCCCTGGCTTTCCAACCACAGCCGCCATTTTTCCAAACTCGGATCAATCGAGCCGAGCTTGGCGATGGTCGTGACGTTTTCCCAGATCCTGAAATCTTCGTCGACAGCCGCCGCCGGGCCGGTCGTCACGAAAATTCCGAGCAAGGACCCGCCGCAAACGGCGAGCCGCCTCGTCCTTTGAATTGTCGCCGCTGACACCGCCGTCTCCGTGGAAATCGAGCACCCAGCGCATTGGAGCGACTCCTCTCACGCTAGTCAAACGCCACAGAGAAGGTGGATCAGGCCGCGACCGATGTTGGCGTGGGGCGGGCCCGCTCCCGGAACAGGCCGTGCAGCGCATCCCAATCGAGCACCAGTTCGCCGCCGTCGCTGCGAAGTTGCTCGTCCCAACTCGCGAGCAGATCGAGACAGGCGTGATCGATATACGTCAGCTCGTTGAGATGCACATGGAGGCGCGCGCCCCGCGGCAGGGCTTCGAAAGCGGCGGCGAGTTGCGGCAGCCGTATGAAAGTCGCGGCGCCCTCCAGGTGGATCACGGTCATGCCGTTGATCTGTTCCCTGCGGATCTTGAGATGCGAGAACCTGTAGAGCAAGCGCGCGACCGCCAGACCGACGCCAACCGCAATGCCGGTCAATACGTCGGTCGCGACCACGGTCGCGAACGTCGCCGCGTAGATGCCGGTCTCGATACGGTCCTGACCCCAGAGAAAGCGCGCGAAACTGAGATTGATCAGATTGATCCCCGCGTAGACCAGCACTGCCGCGAGGCTCGCCACGGGGATGATGCGGAGCACGTCGGGCGCGAGGGTGATGAACAGCAGAATCCACAGGCCGTGCAGCACGGTCGAGAGTCTCGTGCGTCCGCCTGCCGTGACATTGGCCGAACTGCGCACAATGACGCCCGATATGGGCAGCACGCCAAGAACGCCGCAAAGGAAATTGCCGACGCCCTGCGCCACCAGTTCCCTGTTGTAGCGGGTGCGGGGCGTGCGTCGCTGCATCGCGTCGACGGCGGTCGCCGTCAGCAGCGATTCCGCGCTCGAAACGAACGCGAGCGACAACGCCGCCGCCCACAGCGCGCCCTCGCCGATCCTGCCAAGGGTGTGAGTTGTCGGCAAATTCACCGCGGCCAAAAGATCGTCCGGCGCCGGGACATATTTGATGTCGAGGGCAAAGAACGCCGCGGCCGCCGTCGCCAGGCCTACGCCGACGAGCGGGGCAGGGAGAAAGGACAGCCATCTCGGCGCCCAGCGGCGCCACGAGAGAATTACGGTGACCGTGAGCAGTCCGATCAGGGCGGCGGATTGGTGCGCCTCCATCGTCACGCCCTTCCAAACGGCGAGCGGCAGCGACCAGAGATTGATGACGCCGCCGAACTCCTGTCCCGTCCCGGGCGGCGTATCGTCGACCATCACGTGAAATTGCGACGCGAAAATCAGCAAGCCGATTCCGGCGAGCATGCCCTGAATCAGCGCCGGCGCGACCGCCCGGAACACCGGTCCGAAGCGCAGGGCGCCAGCGGCAATCTGAATCAGGCCCGACAGTATTACGATGAGCCCGAAGACTTCGAAGCCGAGGTCCTTAATGAACACGGCGGCCATCACCGCCGCGCCATTCGCCGCGCCGCTCACTTGCAGGGGACAGCCCGAAAGCATGCCGACGACGATGCCGCCGATGACGCCGCTGATGAGGCCGACGGCGGCGGCGTTCTCGAAGGGAAAACCGGCCACGAGCGCGAGACCCATGGACAAGGGAAGGGCCACGAGCAGCACGACGACGGAAGCGAAGACGTCGTCTTTGATCGTCGAGAGACGAGAAGGCGCGACATCAAGTTCTACAGACATTTTCGCATCCTTTAATGGTTCAGGTTCGCGGAAGCGGCGCGAGGTCAAACCTCGACGCTGACGCGTTCTCTCTCCTCGCGCGCAGGCATTTCCGACGGCGTCGGCGCGAGAGCGAATTGGCGCGTCGCGGGGTCATAGACAAAGACTTCGCCTGTCTCGATCTTGTAGACCCAGCCATGCAGCCTCAGTTTGTCCTGAGCGAGGGCGGAGGCGACGACAGGATGCGTGCGCAGATTTTCGAGCTGCGCGAGCACATTCTCCTGGATGGCGACGTTAAGCTGATCTGCCCCGGTTCTGTCCGCATATTTTTCGTGCATGATGCGCCGTGTGGCTTCGGCGTGCGACAGCCAGTCGCTCAGCGCGGGAAAGGCTGTGGCTGGCGGCGGATCGAGCAGGCCTTTCATCGCCCCGCAATGCGAGTGGCCGCAGACGATGATGTCCTTGACGCCAAGGCCGGCGATCGCGAATTCGATGGTCGCCGCTTCGCCGCCGCGCACGGCGCCGTATGGCGGGACGAGATTGCCCGCGTTGCGCAGGATGAAAAGGTCTCCAGGCGCCGACTGGGTGAGCAGGCACGGGTCGATGCGCGAATCGGCGCAGGTGATGAACAGCGTCTCCGGCGCCTGGCCTTGGGCCAGGCGTTCGAACAATTCGCGCTGGCTACCGAACACCCGCGACTGGAAGTGGTGTAGGCCTTCGATTAACCGCTGCACCTTGAGCTCCTATTGCTTATGCGCGACATCGCGCGCCAACCGCATGAGAACAGCCCGAGCGTCTCTCTCGCGGTCGCGTCAATTCAGGCCGCCGGTTCTTTCATCCGTCTGCTCCGATGCGCCCACGTCGTCGGCCGAGGGCGGTCGGCAATCCGCATCTGCGCTGCGCTTGCGCAATTGGCTAAAAAGGTCGCAGAGCAGGCAGTGTCCAGGAGCGCCGTCGATGAATTCGCGTCCGGTGGCGAATCCGGGCGACGCCAGCGCACCGGCCAAGGCCAGGGCGATGAGTGCGGAGCGATGCGCCATTGCCTGTCCTCCTTTTGGTCGAGCGCCGCCGCAGCGCTGACGTCATCAAAGATGGCGTAAGGGGTTGAGATTGAAAATAAGGATATATAAATTAGTTTCATCGATAAAAGCTATGGAACCATGGAACGTCTTAACTATCAACATTTGTTCTACTTCTGGAACGTCGCCCGGGAGGGCGGCGTCACCCGCGCGAGCGAAAAGCTCGGATTGGCGCAGCCGACGATCAGCGGCCAGATCGCGGCTTTCGAGGCGTCGATCGGCGCGCAGCTCTTCCGCAAGGAAGGCCGCAATCTGGTGATGACCGAAACCGGCCGCACGGTGTTCAATTACGCCGACGAAATATTTTCGCTGGGCCGCGAGCTCGGCAGCGCCTTGAAGGATCGATCGGCGGCGGTAAGCGTCAGGCTGAGCGTCGGCGTTTCCAACGCGCTGCCGAAACTCCTCGTCTATCGTCTGCTCCAACCCGCTCTCGCCGCGCATAATCAAGTCGTCTGTCATGAGGATAAAACCGAGCGTCTCCTGGCCGAACTGCCCGTGCACGGAGTCGATCTCGTGTTTTCAGACTGGCCTGCGACAGGCGCCGCGGATGCGCGGATCTACAATCATCCGATCGGCGAAAGCGGCGTGGCGGCCTTTGCGACGCTGGAACTGCAGCAGCGCTATCGGAAGAATTTCCCGCGTTGCCTTGACGGCGCGCCGCTCTTGCTGCCGACGTCCAACACGGCGTTGCGCCGTTCGCTCGACCAATGGCTGGACGCCAACAGTCTCTTTCCAAGAGTCGTCGCGGAAGTCGAGGACAGCGCCCTGCTGAAGACATTCGGGGCGGGGGGCGCCGGCGTCTTCATGGCGCCGACCGCCGTTCGCGCCCAGGTCGAGGAGCAATATGGCGTCAGATATATCGCGACGCTGGACGGCGTCAGCGAGCGATTCTATGCGATCACCGCGCAAAGGAAAATCAAGCACGCGGGAGTCGCAGCCATTCTCGAGAGCGCGCGGGACTGGCTAGTCTAATCGTTGAACACGCGCGTCACATGACCCATTTTGCGGCCCGCGCGCGTCTCTTTTTTTCCGTAAAGATGCAGACAGGCGCCGTCCTCACGCGCCAGCTCCGGCCATGCGTCGACGTCGTCGCCAATGAGATTGCGCATCTCGACGCGACGACCGTGCCGGCGCGTGGCGCCGAGCGGCCAGCCGGCGACCGCGCGCATATGCTGCTCGAATTGCGAGGTCAGCGCGCCGTCGAGCGTCCAATGTCCGGAGTTGTGCACGCGCGGCGCAATTTCATTCACGATCAAGGTTTCGCGGTCGCCATCGCGGACCACGAACATCTCGACCGCGATCACGCCGACGTAGTCGGCGGCCTCGGCGAGGCGACGGGCGATGTCGATCGCCTGTGTCGCCGTTTCGTCGGCGATCTCGGCGGGCGCCAAGGTCCTCGCCAGAATGTGATGCTCGTGGAGGTTTTCGGAGACGTCATAGGCGCGAAATTCGCCGTGCAGTCCACGCGCGGCGATAACCGACACTTCTTTCTCGAACGGCACGACGCTCTCCAAAATGCATGCCGCGCCGCCAAGCGTGCGAAAGGCGACCGCGAGGTCGCCGCCGTCACGCAACTGGGTCTGACCTTTGCCGTCGTAGCCGAGGCGCCGCGTCTTTAGGATCGAATTGCGGCCGAGCTGCGCGACGGCGCGCGCAAGCGCGCCGGCGTTGTCGACCGGAACAAAATCGGCCGTCGCGATTCCGAGGCTTTGCACGAACTGCTTCTCAATGAGCCTATCCTGGGTCAGGGCCAGCGCCCTGGGATTGGGGCGCACCGGCCGATGCGCCTCGAGCACTTGCGCCGTGCGGGCGGGCACGTTCTCGAATTCATACGTCACGACGTCGACAGATTCGGCGAAGGCGGCGAGAGCGGCTTCGTCGTTAAAGCCGGCTTGCGTGCGGGCGGCGCAGACGTCGAAGGCCGGGTCGTCGGCGACGGGGGAGAAGACATGCGTCCTCAGGCCGAGCCGCGCGCCCGCCAGCGCCAGCATGCGCGCCAGCTGGCCGCCGCCAAGAATGCCGATCGTCGCGCCAGGCGCGAGCATCAAGCGCCGTCGCGCGGCGTCGCCGCTACATTGTCCGTCTGACGCGCGCGATAGTCCGCGAGTCGCGCGGCGAGCGCCTTGTCGGCGAGGGCAAGAATTGCGGCGGCGAGCAGCGCGGCGTTGATCGCCCCGGCCTTGCCGATGGCGAGAGTTCCCACGGGCACGCCGCCCGGCATCTGCACGATCGAGAGCAGCGAATCGAGGCCCTTCAGCGCTTCAGATTCGACGGGCACGCCGAGGACCGGCAGCGGCGTCATCGCGGCTGTCATGCCCGGCAGATGCGCGGCGCCGCCAGCCCCGGCGATGATGACCTTGAAGCCTTCCGATTCGGCGCCCTTCGCGAACGCCGCCAGTCGATCGGGCGTGCGATGGGCCGAAACGATGCGCGCGTCGTAGCCGATCTCGAGCGCCGCGAGAGTTTCGACCGCGTGGCGCATCGTCGCCCAGTCGGATTGCGACCCCATGATGACGGCGACGGGCGGTTTCGACTTCCCCACTCTGCATTCCTTTACAAAGGGAAGCCATGCGGCATAGACGATGGCTTCTCGATAGGCAAGCGCGCGATCGGCGTCGATCGCGGACCGATTTCGCTTCGCGAGAGTGCGGCGCCCGCGCTAAGACTCCACAGCATTCTCTCGATCGGCGTGGTTGAATTATGGATGAAGGCCTGAGGCAAGCGGTCGCCGTGCTGGCGGTGGCGATGATCGTCGCGATCGCCGCCCGTCAAATCAGACTGCCCTATACCGTCGGGCTGGTCATCGTCGGCGCCGCCGTCGCGTTGTCGGGCGCTGACTTCGCGCCGCATCTGACTCATGATCTGATTTTCGACCTCGTCTTGCCGCCGCTGCTGTTCGAGGCGGCGCTGACCCTGTCCTGGCGCGAACTGGTGCGCGATTCGCTGCCTTTGCTCGCGCTCGCGGGAATCGGAACAGTCGTTTCCGCAGCCGTCGTCACGGCGTCGATGACGACGTTGCTCGGCTGGCCTCTCTTCTCGGCGATGCTGTTTGGCGCGCTGATCGCGGCGACGGATCCGGTCGCGATCATCGCGATGTTCAAGGACAACCGGATCAAAGGCCGCATGCGGCTGCTGGTCGAAAGCGAAAGCCTGCTCAACGACGGCGCTGCGGCGGTGCTCTTCGTCATGGCGCTCGCCTTTGTGCAAAGCGGCGGCGCGGACCAGAGCGCCGCGGCGACCGCCCTCACTCTTGTGAAAGTCGTGTTCGGCGGCGTCGTTGTCGGGGCCTTGTTCGGCGGGGCCGCCATCCTCGCCTCGCTGCGCACCTCGGAACATCTCATCGAAGCGGCGCTGACGACCATCGCCGCGTTCGGCTCGTTTCTGGTCGCCGAATATTTCCATGTCTCCGGCGTGCTGGCGACGGTGACGGCCGGTCTCGTCATGGGCAATCTGGGCCTGCTGAGCGAGCAGGAAGGCGGCTACATCACCCTCAAGGGGCGCGAATTCGTTCTGTCCTTTTGGGATTTCGCGGCTTTCCTGGCCAATTCCATGGTGTTCCTTATGATTGGCGCGGATGTGGCGTCGACCCCGTTCGGCGCCGTCGGGGCGACGGCGCTGGCCGTGGGGATCGCGACGGTGCTTTTCGCGCGCGCCGTCGTCGTCTATCCATTGAGTTCGTTGTTTTTCATTTCGCGATGGAAGATCTCTTTTCGCGAGCAGCATGTTCTCTGGTGGGGCGGCTTGCGCGGCGCGCTTGCGCTCGCCCTGGCGCTGTCGCTTCCGGGCGATCTGCCGCAACGCGACGAGATACTCGCCATCACTTTCGCCGTGGTCGGTTTCTCGATTGTGGTTCAGGGCCTCACCATGCCGCTGCTGCTTCGCGCCCTCGGCTTCGTGGCGGGGGGGCGGCCGTAAGCGGCGATCCGGCTACCGAGCGGCGGGAGGGACGAAGCCAATCCAGCTTAAGCGATGATGTCGGGCGTGAGCTGGTCTTCGAGATAGGCGATGCGGTCGCGCAGCAGCAGCTTGCGTTTTTTCAGCCGCTGAATCTGCAGCTGATCGGCGACGCCGACCGCCAGCAACGCGTCGATCGCGGTTTCCAGATCGTGATGCTCCAGCCGAAGCCGTGCGACTTCAGCGCGGGTCGCGCTCATGTCGATCTCGCTCGTATCGTTCATTGACAGCCGCCGTTAGCCATTGAACGCTGGGGAATCGATGGCTCTGGAGCGCAATTATCGCGCCGCAGCGATGGCGCGTTCAAGCGAATTGCTCTGTCGTCATTCATAGGCGCTCCGCATCTCCTCGATTGCAGCGATCTTGGCGTAGAGCGGCGCCCAATCGTCGCGCTCGGCGATCGCCGCCCAAAGCGCCTCGACCTCGTCGATCAGCATCGTACAGGGCGCCGCGCCCTTGAAATAGGGGTGATCCAGGCGCGCAGTCGGCGCCGGCTCGTGTTCGGCCAAAGCGGCGCGCAGCGGCGTGAAAGCTTCGGCTTCGTAATGCGCCGCCGACGGACTGTGTTTGGCGCGCGCCGCGGACGCCATGCCGCCGCGCCAGTCGAAGAAGGTCCGCTCGAAGGGGGCCTGCGTCACTGTCAGAAAATCGACAAAGGCCTTCGCCAGCGCCGCGTCAACTTCGTCGCCGGCAGAGGCGAGCCCGAGCCGATGGAGCAGCGCCGCGCGAAATTCCCGCTGGATAGAGTTGGGAAAGGTCGCCAGAACCTTTTCGGCGGTCTTTAGCCCGATAAGGGGGATCAGACATTCGGCCAGACGGGACAGATTCCAGCCGAGCGCGCCGGGCTGACGGCCAAAGGCGTAGAGCCCGCTTTCGTCGAAATAGGCGGCGGTGAAAGTCGGGTCGTAGACCGGCGCGAAGCGCCATGGTCCGTAGTCGAAGCTTTCGCCGGTGACGTTGATATTGTCGGAATTCAGCACGCCATGAACGAAGCCTGACGCCATGTAGCCGGCGCCGAGCCGGGCGACCCGCGCGACGACCTCTTCGAGAAAGGCGAGGGCCCTTTCCGCCGCCGGCAGATCGGCGATGGCGGGAAAATAGTGGCGGCAGACGTGGTCGAGCAGCCTCTCGATCGCCGCGGCGTCGTCATGGAAGGCGAGGCGCTGAAACGTTCCGATTCGAATATGCGAATGCGACAGGCGCACCAGCACGCTGGAGCGCGTCGGCGAGGGTTCGTCGCCGCGCATCAGCGCCTCGCCCGTTTCGATCAGGCTGAAGGTCTTGGAGGTGTCGACCCCGAGCGCCTCCAGCATCTCCGTCGCCAGAATCTCGCGCACGCCTCCCTTGAGCGTCAGCCGCCCGTCGCCGCGCCGCGACCAGGGAGTCTGGCCGCTACCCTTGGTGCCGAGATCGAGCAGACGGCCGTCCTTGGCGTCGCGCAACTGCGCGAAGAGGAAGCCGCGACCGTCGCCGAGATCCGAGTTGTACACGCGGAATTGGTGGCCGTGATAGCGCAGCGCCAGCGGATGCGCGAACCCGCCCGGGAGCGGCGAGAAACGCCCCAAATGTTCGATCCACTCCGCATCGCTCAGCCCGTCGAGGCCGACCCGCGCCGCCCAGCGCTGATTGCGGTAGCGGAGTCGATGTTCGGGGAACGTGGCGGGTGCGACGCGGTCGAAGAAGGGCTCGCCCAGACCTTCGTGTAACGTCTCGGGGCGATAAAGCTCGGTAACGGGCATAAGGACGAGGTCTCGCAAATCGCGCGCCGCGGCGCGAATGCCAAAAAAATAAGGCGGAGATCTCTCTCCGCCCATGGCGTGAAGCAGAAAGTGAGCGAAGGGAAACGCTAATGTCGCGTTTCGCTAATCGACAATTTGACGAGTTCGTCCTTGATCTGCAGCTTCTTGCGCTTGAGTTCCAGGATCTTCAATTCGTCCGCTTGGGGATGCAGCTGTTCCTGCTCGATCTCCTTTTTGAGCGCGTCGTGGCGGCGCTGGAGTTCGACGATATGGCCCTGCAAGGACATGCGAAACCTCCTTAACTGCTCTCCGCTCGACAAGCGGGAGCGGCGTTAAGTCTGCCACAAAGCGGGCGCGCCGCAAGACTCGAAATCGCCCCACGTCACAAAACTTTTGCACGCGAAGCCCACGGTCTTTACGGAACGTCAATTCTTTCCGTGACTTGCGGTCGAGGCTGATTCCCAAGGTCGCAGGCAAAGCCCGCTTGCGCCTCGCCGCGTACGTCAGTATAGACGGGCGCTCCGGCCCACGGGCCTGGGGGCGCGTAGCTCAGCGGGAGAGCACTACGTTGACATCGTAGGGGTCACAGGTTCAATCCCTGTCGCGCCCACCATTTAAGATCAATGTCATTCTTTAAAGGAAATAGGCGTGAGGCGCGGCCCTAGTTTCCTGGGTGGCCGGCGCTCTCGCGCAGGATAATTCGAGAGACGGACAAGCTGTCGTCATTAGGTATCGCTAAATAAGCATCGTTTTAAAATAGAAGGCGGGCTACTGATAGGAGTGAATTTTACAAATGGGTTCTTTTTCCGAAAATCTTGCGAGTTATCTCTCGCCTAAAGGACGTCTTAGCAGAAGTGCCTATTTGCGAATAAGTATGAGACTTGTATTTGTTACCCTCGCTTTGATCGTTATTGCTATCTTCCTAGCAGCGCACGGGCTTCGCTATGGAGCCTTTGTTACTGCTGCTGCGTGTGGATTAGTGCTCATTTCAAGCTTGGGCACATTCGTTAGGCGGCTCCATGACCGTGGTTTGTCCGGGTGGTTCGCCGCCGTCTCCTTAGGAATTCCAGTATTCAGCCGAGCGCTTGAAGACTTTAAATCAACACCGCTCTACGTCATCGTTTTTGTGCTTGCGCTGATACAGCTGTGGTTATTGCTCGAAACCGTTTTCAGGCGAGGGCAAACTGGTTCAAATCGCTACGGGCCCGACCCCTATGGAAGCGATGAGATGATAGAGTTCCCAAGGCCGCTGCGAGAGAATTCGTTCTAGGATTGAATTGTCATGGGGATCGTTCCGACGTCACTATGATGATTGGATCGCGGTATTCTCTTTGGATCGGCGTCTGGCTGATTTTTCAACCGCAAGCGTCGCGGAGTGTGTGGTCCTATCGATCGTTTGGCGAACTGCTTCGCCAGTCTCGATTGCCTTAGATTGTCTCCCCGCCCATAGCTGCTCTCGCCCTGACGGGGCGAAAGCGGAGGAGACCATGGACCTGCCTGCGATTGACCCGCTGATCGGAATTGGCGTCGCCGTCTCGACCGCCATCACCGACGCGGTCTATGTGTTCTTCAACGCCGCCGTGTCGGAGCGTCGGCGCGTCGCCGCCGCGAGCTGGAGCAGCATCTGGTATCTGCTCTCGGCCTTTGCGGTGATCAGCTATACGTCGAACTGGGCCTATGTGGCGTTCGCGGCGGTGGGCGCCTGGATCGGCGGCTTCTTGTCCATCACCGTGCTGAACCGTCTCGTGCCCCTGCGCAAACCATAGGAATTCAGCGTAAAAAAAAACGCCGCTCGCGCGGCGCAGAGGAGCAATATGTCACGCGCTTAATCGCGAACGATCTGAGTGCGGTCCTGGATCAGCAGGGGCAGGCGCTTGGCCGAGGCGCTGGCGACGCTCATTTCCTGCCTGCTGTGGGCGACCCCGCGGGTCTTTTGCTCGTGGTTGACGTTGGTGGCGAGGCCCAGGGCGAGAAAACCAACCCAAAACGCGAGGGGCACGAAGCGCGAGTTCGAAAACGACATTTTAGTCTCCCTCGATTTTTCTTGGCGCCTCTGATTGGTCAACTGCAGCTTTCCCCAATGTGCGTCCAAGTAAAAGCGCCAGGAGCAAGCAACCTGATGGCGCCAGATCGAAACAGTTCTCCTCTCTGGCTGGCGTGCTAGTTAGCAATGGGCTCGAAAGTTGGCGCCAATGCTTACGTTCCCTGTGGACCTATGCGCGCGGGTTAGAAGCGCATTAGCTTCCGCCCAGGGGAGATTGCAGCGATGACCTTTACGACCACGGATCGTCCGACGCCCATCGTCAAGAGCGGGCATGTGCAACTGTCGATCATTCTGGCTGAGTCAGACAAGAACACTCTGCAGAACCAGATCTTCGACCAGATCCGGTCGATGATCCTCAACGGCCAGCTCAGATGCGACGACCCGATGCCGACCACGCGCGAGCTGAGCAGCCAGCTTGGCGTCTCGCGCAACACGGCCGTGCTGGCCTATGAGCGGCTGATCGCCGAAGGCTATATCCGCACGAAGCCATATGTCGGCACCTTCGTTTCGCCGGATCTGCCGGACACGGCGTTTCTGTCGGCCGATCACCGCGCGCCGCAGAAGGAAGAGCAGGGCGCTGCGGAAGATGTCCCGCCGGCCTGTGGAACGTTGCGCACCCATCGCCTCGCCGATCCGGAGCGCCGTCGTCTCGTCGCCGATTTCTGGGTGGGCCGGCCCGATGCGCGTTCGTTCCCGCTCAAGGCCTGGTCGCATCACATCAAGAATCGGTTGAAGGCGGTCGGCTCCAATCTCACGAGCTACAATGACGCCGCAGGACTGATGGAGCTGCGGCGCGCCGTCGCCAAACATCTCGCGCCGGCGCGCGGCGTCGTCGCAGATCCCGAGCAGATCGTTATCGTCGGCGGCTGCCAGGACGGCTTCAATCTGGTCGGCCGGCTGCTCGTGACCCCGGGGTCAACCGCAGTGGTCGAATCGCCCTGCTATCAGGGCGCGGCCTTCGTGCTCGAAAGCCTTGGGGCGACGCTTTATCCCGTGCCCGTGGACCAGGACGGGCTCGACGTGTCGCGGCTGCCGAAAACCAGGGGCGCCGTCGCCTATGTGACGCCGTCGCATCAATATCCGATTGGCGTGACCATGAGCCTGCAGCGGCGGCTCGAGCTTCTCGCCTGGGCGACGCAGTACGACGCCTACATTATGGAAGACGACTATGACAGCGACTTCCGTTTTGTCGGTTCGCCGTTGACGGCGCTGAAGGGGCTCGATCGCAACGAGCGCGTCATCTATCTCGGCACATTTTCCAAGTGCATGGGGCCCGGCCTGCGGCTCGGCTACGTCGTGCTGCCCCGCCGTCTCGCCGAAGCCGGGCGGCGCATGAAAATGTTGATGAACAATGGCCAGAGCTGGCTGGAACAGGCGGCGATGGCGGATTTCATGTCGAGCGGCGAGTTCGGGCGCCATTTGCGGCGCATCCGCCAGCTTTATCGCGATCGGCGCGACGCGCTGCTGGGCGCGCTGCGGAATCATTTCGGCGCCTGCGAGATCTACGGCGACCAGGCCGGCATGCATCTCGTCTGGAAGCTGCCGGACGGGTTTCCGGACGCCGCCGAGGTGGAGAAGAAGGGCCTTGCCGTCGGCGTTGGCGTTTGTTCGCTGGCGACGGGCTCGGCGCTGCGCTTCGACGACAATGACGGTGGCGACCGGCTGCTGATGCTCGGCTTCGTCGCGCTCACCGAAAAAGAAATCGAGACTGGAATCGCGCGGCTGGCGCAGGCGCTGAAGGCGTAGCGCGCGCCAACCCTCTCCCGTCGGGAGAGGGTGGCTGCGGAGCAGCCGGGTGAGGGGTTTCCGCTTCCCGCGAGTTTGCGTATTGCGATGAAGGGAATCTCTTTCGGCTAGTCATTACGAGGCTATAACCCCTCACCCCGGTCCTTCGGACCGACCCTCTCCCAAAGGGAGAGGGTCGTCGCGCGCTTGTTCTAACTCCCTGCCTATGAGAGAGGGTTGGCGCGCGTTTGTTCGAGGCGTCATGAATAGTTTCATCAGCGCTTCCCGTCTGCGCGCCATACCGTCCGGCGTCTGGGCGCTCGGGCTCGTCTCGCTGCTCATGGATTTCTCTTCCGAGATGATCCATGCGCTGCTGCCGATCTATCTTGTCGGCGGCGCGATGGGCGCCTCGATGGCGGAAGTCGGAATCATCGAAGGCGTCGCCGAAGCGACCGCCTCGATCGTGAAAATCTTTTCGGGCGCGCTATCGGACTGGTTCGGACGCCGCAAGCAGCTGGCGATCATCGGCTATGGGCTTGCGGCGCTCACCAAGCCGATGTTCCCGCTGGCGCCGAATGTGGCCTGGATCATGGCCGCCCGTTTCATCGATCGCGTCGGCAAGGGCATACGCGGCGCCCCGCGCGATGCGCTCGTCGCCGATATCGCGCCGGCCTCGATTCGCGGCGCGGCCTTCGGACTTCGCCAGTCGCTCGACACGATCGGCGCCTTTCTCGGGCCGGCGGTCGCGGTCGCCGCGATGTGGTTCTCAGCCAACAGCATCCCCTTCGTGTTCTGGATCGCGACGATTCCGGCGGGTCTCGCCGTTGTGGTCCTGGCGCTCGGCGTGCGCGAGCCGGAAGCCTCCCGCCCGCCGCGGCCGGCGCGTTTTCCGCTGCATATCGATGAAGTCCGTCGGCTCGGCGGCCCCTTCTGGATCGTTGTGGCGATCGGCGTCGTCTTCAGTCTGGCGCGTTTTTCCGAGGCTTTTCTGATCCTGAAGGCGCGCGACGTCGGACTGCCGGTGGCGCTCGCGCCGCTGGCGCTCGTGGCGATGAACGTCGTCTATGCCGGCGCTTCCTATCCCGTCGGCGTCTTCTCGGATCGCGGCGACAGAAAAACGCCGCTGATGGCGGGCCTTGTCACGCTGATCGCCGCCGACGCCGCCTTGGCGGTCGCCGATCATATGCCGCTCGTGTGGCTTGGCGTGGCGCTTTGGGGTCTGCATATGGGTCTTACCCAGGGACTTCTCGCCGCGCTCGTCGCCGACGTCGCGCCGGCGGCGTTACGCGGCTCGGCCTTCGGCGTTTTCAACCTGGCAAGCGGGGTCGCGCTACTTGCGGCCAGCGCCGGCGCCGGAGCGCTCTGGGACGCCTTTGGGTCCGCGTCCGCCTTCTGGGCGGGCGCGCTCTTGGCGTCGCTGGCGCTCGTCGGGCTCGCGGCCGGCGGTGGTCGGATCGGCCGGTCCCCAGGCCGGGGTGAGCTGGCGCGTTAACAACTTCAGGGCGGAATTCAGGCCGGTTAAGGGATGGCTAAGCATGTCAATTAAACATTGAAAATGAACGATAAATTATCGCAATTGCGCCATTGTTGATCATTCATTTCAGAACTGGCGGGGGCGCTGGCGTTTCAAGAACGCACCATTGAGGGACCAATGAAAAAACGAGCTTTCGGCGTCGCCGTCGCGGCTTGCCTCTCCGTCCTGTCGGCGTCGGCCGCAGACCTGCCTTCGCGCAAAGAGCCGCCGCCGGTCTATTATCCGCCGCCGCCAATCTTCACCTGGACCGGGGTCTACGCCGGTCTCAATCTTGGCGGCGGGTGGCTTGATCGATACGACTATGGACATTGGCTGGCGCCCTCGAGCGCGTCGAACAGTGGCGGCGTCGTCGGCGGCGCCCAGATCGGCTACAATTATCAGCTGACCCCGCTCTTCGTCGTCGGTCTCGAAACCGATTTTCAAGGATCAAGCGTCGGCGGCGGCGGCAATCAGGGGTGGGGCGCAACGCGCAGCGTCGACTGGTTCGGCACAGTGCGCGGGCGCGCGGGCGTGTCGTTGCTGAACGCGCAGCTGCTCCTGTACGGCACCGGCGGCTTCGCCTATGGCGACCTGCGTCTCAACTACGGGTGGCTTGGCTCTCAGGCCCGCGTGGGAACCGGGTGGACGGCGGGCGGAGGGCTCGAATACGCCTTCCTCCCGAACTGGTCGGCGAAGGTCGAATATCTCTACACAAACATCGGCGCGAATTACGACTCTATCTACGTTGCGCCGTTCATCGTCGAATCCCAGCAGCGCGCGCATCTCAATACTGTGCGCGCCGGCGTCAATTATCGCTTTAACTGGCTCCTTGCGCCTCCCGGCCCGCCAATGGCCGCCTACTGAACGCGAACGCCACAAGGATGAGCGACAAAAGCCCCGGAGACGGGGCTTTTGCATATGTGGCCGTCGAAGGCGCCGCCCGCGTAGTTGCGGCGCCGCAACATTTGAACTATCTGCTTTGGAAGCGTTCCGAGAAGAAATCGGCCGCATGCGAGAGGGTTCTACATGGCAGACGCCGACACTGACGGGCTCGCCGCGCGGCGGCCGCTGTCGCCGCATCTGACGGTCTTCAAGCCCATCCTGACGATGATGATGTCGATCGCGCATCGAATCACCGGGGCGGGGCTTTACGTCGGCATGGCGCTTCTGGCGCTATTCCTGCTCGGCGCCGCGGTTGGCGGCGGCGCTTTCTCCGCCGTTTCCTGGATTGGGTCGGGCTTCATCGGCAATCTGCTGGTGCTGATGATCGTTTGGGCGATTTTCCACCATCTGCTCGGCGGCGTGCGTCACGCGCTCTGGGACCGCGGGCTTTACATGGACGCGAAAGGGCGGGAACTGCTGGCGCAGGGGACGCTCGTTGGCGGCATCCTGTTGACGCTGCTCGTCTTCATCTTCAAGACGCTGGCGAGCTGAGCGGAGCGAACTCATGACGGTTGCGACAAGGTTCAAGAGCGGTCGAACCGGACCCGGCGACGCCTATGTCTCCGACCATAGCGGTTCGCCTCACGCACGCTTCATGCGGTTGACGTCTTATGCGCTGGTCCCGCTTGGCGTGTTAAGCGCCTGGTGGATTCTTGGACTTGCCGGCAAGTCGCTCGAGGGCGTGCGCGCCGAAATCGGCAGACCGTTTCCCGCACTCGTGCTTCTTGCGTTCGGCGTGGTCGGCATGATCCATGCGCGACAAGGCATGGACGACATCATCGAAGATTACGTGCACGACAAAGTGTTGAAGGCGCAGGCGATCGTCGCCAACACATGGGCGTCGCGCGCCATCGCAGTGATCTGGGTCCTCGCGATCCTCCTCATCGCTGCGCCGAAGTAGTCGGACGATGCAATCCACGGACGTCGACGTGACAGGCGAGAGCAGGAAGCAGCGCGACGTCGCTGCTTTGATCGCAATGATCCCGTCCTGTGACGACGCAGCGACGCTGCGCGCGGCGCGAATGAGATTCGAGAAGGCTTGATCAATGGTTGCAAAGGGTCCTGCATCAAATGTGTCGGTGGGCGGTCGCGCCTATGCGATCGTCGACCACACCTTTGACGTCGTCGTCGTCGGCGCGGGCGGATCGGGCCTTCGCGCCGTCGTCGGCTGCGCCGAGGCGGGACTGAACGTCGCCTGCGTCACCAAGGTCTTTCCAACCCGCTCGCACACCGTGGCGGCGCAGGGCGGCATCGCCGCCGCGCTCGGCAACATGGGGCCGGACAATTGGAAATGGCACATGTACGACACCGTCAAAGGCTCCGACTGGCTCGGCGACCAGGACGCCATCGAATATATGTGCCGCAACGCCCCGCCCGCCGTTTATGAGCTGGAGCATTGGGGCGTCCCCTTCTCGCGCACGATCGAAGGGACGATCTACCAGCGTCCGTTCGGCGGGATGACGACGGACTTCGGCAACGGCCCGCCGGCGCAGCGCACATGCGCGGCCGCCGATCGCACCGGCCACGCGATGCTGCATACGATGTATGGACAGGCGCTGAAGCTGGACACGAAGTTCTTCGTCGAATTTTTCGCGCTCGACCTCATCATGGATCAGGACGGCGCCTGTCGGGGCGTCGTGTGCCTGAAGATCGATGACGGAACGATCCATCGTTTTCGCGCCGCGCTCACCGTGCTCGCGACCGGCGGCTATGGCCGCGCCTATCTCTCAGCGACGTCTGCCCACACCTGCACTGGCGACGGCAACGCCATGGTGCTGCGCGCGGGGCTGCCGCTGCAGGACATGGAGTTCGTGCAGTTTCATCCGACCGGGATCTATGGCGCGGGCTGCCTGATCACTGAAGGCGCGCGCGGCGAAGGCGGCTATCTGACGAACAGCGAAGGCGAGCGCTTCATGGAGCGCTACGCGCCTTCAGTGAAGGATCTCGCGCCGCGCGACATGGTTTCGCGCGCCATCACCGTCGAGGTTCGCGAGGGCCGCGGCGTCGGCAAGAATCAAGATCACGCCTATCTGCATCTCGAGCATCTCGATCCGCAGATTCTGCACGAGCGGCTGCCGGGCATCTCAGAAAGCGCGAAAATTTTCGCCGGCGTCGACGTGACGCGCCAGCCGATCCCGATCATTCCAACCGTGCATTACAACATGGGCGGCATACCGACGAATTATCACGGCGAGGCGTTGCGCAAGCGCGACGGCAATCCCGACGAGGTGGTGCCAGGTCTGATGGCGCTTGGCGAAGCGGCCTGCGTTTCCGTGCATGGCGCCAATCGCCTCGGCTCAAATTCGCTTATTGATCTCGTCGTCTTCGGCCGCGCCGCGGCGCAGCGCGCCGCCGAACTCATCAAGCCCAACGATACGCAGCCGGAGCTCCCCGCGAATTCGGCCGATCTCGCGCTATCGCGTCTCGATTTTTTCCGCAACGCCAACGGCGGGACATCGACCGCCACATTGCGCGACAGGATGCAGCGCACGATGCAGTCGCACTGCGCCGTCTATCGCACCGGCGAGGTCCTCGCCGAAGGCGTCGAACAGATTAACGCCGTCTGGCGCGACGGCGCCGACGTCAAGATCACCGATCGCTCCCTGATCTGGAACTCCGATCTCGTCGAGACGCTGGAATACGACAACCTTATCGTGCAGGCCGTCACGACGATGGAAAGCGCCGCCAACCGCACCGAATCGCGCGGCGCGCACGCGCGCGAGGATTTTCCTAGTCGCGATGACAAGAACTGGATGAAGCATACGCTCGCGACGATCGATCGCGAGAGGAAGACCACCTCCATCGATTATCGCCCGGTGCACAGCTACACGATGACGAATGAGGTGGCCTACATCGAGCCGAAGGCGCGGGTGTATTAAGATGGTCGAATTCACCCTCCCCAAGAACTCCGTCGTCGCCGAAGGCAAAACCTGGCCTAAGCCCGAAGGGGCCGAGCGCCTGCGCGAATTGCGCATTTATCGATGGGATCCCGACGACGGCGCAAATCCGCGCATCGACACTTATTTCATCGACGCCGACGATTGCGGGCCGATGGTTCTCGACGCGCTGATCTGGATCAAGAACCGAATCGATCCGACGCTGGCCTTCCGTCGCTCGTGCCGCGAAGGCATCTGCGGCTCCTGCTCGATGAATATCGGCGGGCTGAACACGCTCGCCTGCACCAAGGGCATGGATGAAATCGACGGCGCGATCAAAATCTATCCGCTGCCGCATATGGCCGTGGTCAAAGACCTCGTGCCGGATCTGACGATCTTCTATGAACAATATGCCGCGATCCAACCTTGGCTGCGCGCCGGACCCGACCCCGAGAAGGAGCGGCTGCAGTCGCCGGAGCAGCGCGCCAAGCTCGACGGGCTCTATGAATGCATCCTGTGCGCCTGCTGCTCGACGGCCTGTCCGAGCTATTGGTGGAACGCCGACAAGTTTCTTGGTCCCGCAGCGCTGCTCCAGGCGTTCCGTTGGGTGCAGGACTCGCGCGATGATGCGACGACGGATCGAATCTCCTATGTGGACGACGTCTTCCGCCTCTATCGCTGCCACACGATCATGAATTGCACCCAGGTCTGCCCGAAGGGTCTATCGCCGGCGAAGGCGATCGCTGAGCTTAAAAACATGGCCATCGCCCAGGACGAAGCGGAGTCGCGCTGAGCGCGGGGCCGCCTTGATCCCGCCGCGCCGCCGGTTTAGGACGGACCAAACGTCTTGGGAGATCTGCGTCATGTCGACCAGCGCTCGTCGTAGTTGCGCTTCGCTTATCATTGCCGCCTGCCTGATCGCCGGCCCTCAGGCCGCCTCGGCGCAGCAGCTTCAGGTCGATCCCGGAGCGCTGGACGCTTCGGGTTCTGTCACGACGCAGCCGAAGGCCAAGAAAGCGAAGGCGCAGCAATCCCCGCGCGCCGGCGCCGGCCAGCAGCAGCAGCAAGGCGGCGGCAGCCGCCAGTTTGGCGAGCTTGAGGGATGGTCCACCGGCAAGGCGGCGCCCCCCGGAGGAAAGCAGAAGGAGAAGGAAGACGAGACGCCGAACTCGCCGAACGGGAAATTGCCTATTGGCGTTTCGCCGTCGGGAAATATGTCGGTCGGTCTTCCCTTCTGAAATCTTAGCGCCGGGATTGCCGGCTGGAGTTGATCATGGCGTATAAGGTTGCGGTCGTCGGCGCTACGGGCAACGTAGGCCGCGAGATGCTCGATATTCTCGCCGAGCGCCGCTTCCCCGTTTCGGAGGTCGTTGCGCTGGCGTCGCCGCGCTCGATTGGCACAGAGGTCTCCTTCGGCGACAGGACGCTGAAGTGCAAGGTGCTCGACTCCTACGATTTCTCCGACGTCGATATTTGTCTCATGTCGGCGGGCGGCTCCGTCGCGAAGGAATGGGCGCCCAGGATCGGCGCGCAGGGCTGCGTCGTCATCGACAATTCTTCGGCCTGGCGCATGGACCCCGATGTGCCGTTGGTCGTGCCGGAAGTGAACGCCGCCGCCGCGGCGGGATTTTCCAAAAAGAACATCATCGCCAATCCCAACTGCTCGACGGCGCAGCTCGTCGTCGCGCTGAAGCCCTTGCACGACGCGGCGACGATCAAGCGCGTCGTGGTCTCGACCTATCAATCGGTCTCCGGCGCGGGCAAGGAGGGCATGGACGAACTCTTCGCGCAGACCCGTTCGGTGTTCGTCGCCAACCCTGTCGAAGCGAAGAAATTTCCCAAGCGCATCGCCTTCAATCTCATTCCGCAGATCGACGTCTTCATGGAGGACGGCTTCACCAAGGAAGAGTGGAAGATGGTCGCGGAGACAAAGAAGATTCTAGATCCCAAGATCAAGCTTGTCGCCACCTGCGTGCGCGTGCCGGTCTTCATCGGCCATTCGGAAGCGGTGAACATCGAATTCGAAAAGCCGATTTCGGCGGACGAGGCGCGTAACATTTTGCGCGCGGCGCCCGGCGTGCTGGTGATCGACAAGCACGAAGCCGGCGGCTACATCACGCCGCATGAAGCGGCGGGCGAAGACGCCACCTATGTCTCGCGCATCCGCACCGACCCGACCGTCGATAATGGGCTGGTTCTGTGGTGCGTTTCCGACAATCTGCGCAAGGGCGCGGCGCTCAACGCCATTCAGATCGCGGAAGTCCTGATGAACCGCAAGCTGCTCGCGCCTAAGAAAAAAGCGGCGTAACGCCCGAAGGCGTCACCACCGCTAGATAGGCCGAGCGCCAGCGCCAACAGGGCGATCGCGGCCGAAAGCGAATCGCCGACGGCTTATTTGTTGATCTTGAACAGCGTCGGATCCGGCACCTTCGCCTGGTCGATGTTGAAGATCGAGATCAAGGTCTCATAGCCTTGCGGGTCCTTCACCTCCCATTGCTTCAATTTGAAGGTCTTGGGGTCGAAGATCAGACGCACGTGCGAAGTGCCGCCGAAGGTCGCCTTGTCCTCGATAGAGACGGTGACGCCGGAATCGTCGATTTTCACATCTTCGACGATGACGTCCTTTTCGAGGTCGATCTTGTCCTTCATCAGGAATTTGAGCGGCGTCTGGGTGATGAAGTAGAGATCCTGCGTATTGAGCTTGCGGTCGCGCACCGCGACCTGCGCGCCATCGGCCACGACTTCCATCGTCGCCGGCTGGGCGTATTCGAAACGCACCCGGCCGGCGCGCTGAACGTGAAGCTTGCCTTCCGAACGCTTGCCGTCGCCGCCGATCTGCACGAAATCGGCGGTCATCACCGGCGAAGCGTTGAAAAATGCGTTGGCGCGCTTGAGCGCTTCGGCGCGGGTGAGCGGCTTCTCCGGCTCCGGCGCGGGCGGCGGCGCGATCGTGGCGGCGGCAGAGGAGGGGGAGGACCCCTGCGCGGATGGCTTGGCGCCCTTCTTCCCGGCTGACGAGGGGTCCACAGGCTTCGCCTCGCCGGGCTTGGCAGGCGCGGGCTTGACCGTCACGGCCTTGGCGTCGACGCTCTTCTCGTCCTCAGGCTTGACCTCAGCCGATTTCGACCTTGCTTCCGCGGGACTGGCTTGAGCGGGCTTCGCCTCCGCTGCTTTATTCTCGGCGACCGCCGGAGCGCTTCCCTGAGATGGCGGCGCCGCGCGCGCGATCGTCGCAGCGGCGGCCGGGTCGGCGAATGAAAGCGCGGCGAGCAGGGCGGCAAAGTGAACGTATGTCACGGCGGGTTCCGATTCTGGGGAAGCTGTCGCCGTCTTCCTAGCATAAGTTGGCGGAATTGGGGGCGAAGCCTACTCCGCCGCCTCGATATCGAAGGCGCCGCGATCGATGCCGCCGCCGACCAGAATTTCGCGCTTTCCGGCGTGGTTAGGAGCGGAGACGACGCCTTCCTGCTCCATGCGTTCGACAAGCGAAGCGGCCTTGTTGTAGCCGACCGAGAGGCGGCGCTGGATGTAGCTCGTCGAGCACTTCTTGTCGCGCAGCACGATGTTGACGGCGCGGTCGTAAAGGTCGCCGCCTTCCTCCGCGTCCATCGAGCCGGGCAGGGGCGCTTCGCCGTCTTCGCCAACATCGTCCTCGGCGGTGATGGCGTCGAGATATTGCGGCGCGCCTTGCGTCTTCACATGCGCGACGATGTCTTCGACTTCGCGGTCGGACACGAAAGGCCCATGCACGCGCGAAATGCGGCCGCCGCCCGCCATGTAGAGCATGTCGCCTTGGCCGAGCAGCTGCTCGGCGCCCTGTTCGCCCAGGATCGTGCGGCTGTCGATCTTTGAGGTCACCTGGAAGGAGATGCGCGTCGGGAAATTCGCTTTGATCGTGCCGGTGATGACGTCGACGGAGGGGCGCTGCGTCGCCATGATCAGATGGATGCCGGCGGCGCGCGCCATCTGCGCCAGTCTCTGGATCGCGCCCTCGATGTCCTTGCCGGCGACGAGCATGAGATCCGCCATCTCGTCGACGATCACGACGATATAAGGCAGCGTGGAGAGCGTCATCTCCTCATGCTCGAAGATCGCCTCGCCGGTCTCGCGATCGAAGCCCGTCTGCACCGTGCGGGTGATCGTCTCGCCCTTGGCCTGCGCGTCGGCGACGCGGACATTGTAGCCGTCGATGTTGCGCACGCCGAGCTTCGACATTTTCTTGTAGCGATCCTCCATCTCGCGCACCGCCCATTTGAGCGCCACGACCGCCTTTTTCGGGTCGGTGACGACGGGGGTCAGCAGATGGGGAATGTTGTCGTAGACGGAGAGCTCCAGCATCTTCGGATCGACCATGATGAGCCGGCACTCTTCGGGCTTCAGCCGATAGAGCAGCGACAGGATCATGGTGTTGATCGCGACCGACTTGCCGGAGCCAGTGGTGCCGGCGACCAAGAGATGCGGCATGCGGGCGAGGTCGACGATCACCGGCTCGCCGCCGATCGTCTTGCCAAGCGCGATGGCGAGCTTGTGGTTGGAGCGGACGAAATCCTCGCAGGCGATGAGTTCGCGCAAATAGACCATCTCACGACGCTGGTTCGGCAGTTCGATGCCGATGGCGTTGCGCCCCGACACGACCGCGACGCGGGCGGAGATGGCGGACATCGAGCGGGCGATGTCGTCGGCGAGGCCGATGACCCGCGAACTCTTGATGCCGGGCGCCGGCTCCAGCTCATAGAGCGTGACCACCGGCCCGGGGCGGACGTTGATGATGTCGCCCTTGACGGAAAAATCCTCGAGCACGCCCTCAAGCAGACGCGCGTTGTGCTCGAGCGCCTCCTGCGGGAGCTTGACGCCGCTCGCCTGCTTCTTCGGCTCGGCGAGAAGGGTCAGGGGCGGCGTCTCATAGCGCGTATTGAAGCGGGGCTGCGCGGCGCGGGCAGGCGCACGCGTCCTGCGGGGCGCAGGCGCGGGCTGGGAGACCGCGGGTTCAAAGGGCGGCTCGTCGAGATCTTGGGCTCCCGACGACGCAAAGCCGGGAAAAACGTCCAGATCCTCGAAGGTCGGCTCGACGCGCGGATAGCGCGGCGGCGGCGGCCGGTCCGTCGTGGCGGCGCGACGTCTGAATCTTGCGGCGGCGCGCAGCATCCAGGCCTTCAGCGCCAGTCCAAGATGAATCAGCGCGCCGAGCGAGATCAACGCGACGCCAGGTTCACCGCCGGCGTCGTCGTCATCGTCGGCGCCAGGACGAATCTTCGCGTCATCTTCAGAGGAACGGCTGCGCATATCCGCTTCGGACTCGAAGCCCAGCCCCGCCGCGCCGGTCACGGCGAGGATCGCGACGAGAGCGGCGCCGGCGCCAAAGAGCGCGGTCAGGACGCCGGAGCCGGCAAAGATCAGCCGTGGAACGGTCAGGATGGCGTCGCCGGCGACGCCGCCGAGGCCGGTGGGCAGCGGCCAGCGGTTGGTCGCGGGCAAAAGCGATGCGGTCGCGGCGGTTGCGAAAACGCCAAGGACACAGAGGCCGACGCGCAGCATCACGCGGCCGATTCGGCGCCGCCGCATGAGACGCAGTCCCTGGGTGGCGATCGGCACGATGGCGGCGATGGCGCCGAAGCCGACGAGCTGCATCAATAGATCGGAGACGATCGCGCCCGGTCCGCCGAGCAGATTGCGGACGTGGCCCGAGGTCGCGTGGTTGAGCGAAGGATCGCGGGCGGACCAGCTGACGAGCGCCAGTGTGAGGGCGGCGGCGCTCACGAGCAAGGCGGCGCCCAGGATTTCCGCCAGCCTGCGCGCCGCAAACTCGCGAAGCTGCTCGGTAAAATGGCCCCTTGCATGGCTGCGCATATGAGGAGAAGCCTCGCTTGATCGCAGCGCCGCCAACGGCGCGCGGATGCGGGCAGCGTAAAAAATCTCGGTTAAGGTGCGCTTAACCCTGGTTTTCTGGGCTGTTGCCGCCCGTCGCGACCGTCTGATTGAGTTCGGCGCCATAGATGAAGATCGCCGCCAGCATCTGGAGAAAAACGATGGCGATCACGATCGAGGCGAGGCCGGCGTAGGTCGAAACATAGCTGCCGGCGAATCTCGCGAGATAGGCGCCGAAGCCGGCGCCGAGCGCGAGCGACGCGATCAGCGTCAGCGCGATGCCTGGCCCGATGAAGGTCAGGTTGCGCCGCTCCGCGGGCAAAAATTTATGAGCCGCATACAGGGCAATGGCCAACAGGGCGGTGGTGACGCCATAGCGCACCGGCGCGTAAAGGGGCTGAAGATCCTGCACGAGGGCGGGGATGTAGCGTTCGGCGATCGCGCGCGCGAGAGGCCCCAGCACGAGCAGAATAGCGACGGCGAGGAGCGCGGCCGCGCCGAGAAAGACATAAAGAATTGATTCGAGGCGCGTCAGCCACCAGGGGCGCTTGTCCTTGAGGTCATAGGCGCGGTTCAGCGCGACGCGCAGCGCTTCCACGCCGGTAGAGGAGAAATATATGGCGAAGATCGCGCCCAGCGTCAGCAGCCCGCCGCGCGGCTGCGTCAGCACATTGCTGATCTCCCGGGAAATCGGACCGGCCACATCCGGGGGCCATGTGTCGAAGAGCAGTTTTCTCGCGGCGTCCGCTTCCTGACCCAAGCCGAAAAAGCCGGCGAGCGCCGTCAGAAAGATGAGAAACGGAAACATCGAAGTCAGGATTGCGAGCGCGATATAGCTCGTGACCGCCCAGCCGTCGTCGCGGTCAAACTTGAGATAGGCGTGATAAAAGATTCGAAAAAGCTTTCGCATGACAACCCATGATAGCGTGCCAACTGGGAATAGCGATGGCGCAAGGGAGTGATCGGTCGGTGAAAACCTATCTTTTACGACGTTTCAGCGCCATCAGCGCGGCGTTTGTGTTTCTGTATGGGTCGAGCTCGGCGCTCGCAAAGGACTGCAGCCGCCTCGACACGCAGACCGCAATGAATTTGTGCGAGGGCGACAATTTCAAACAGGCGGACGCGGAACTCAACGTCGTTTACGCAAAGCTGCTGAAGAAGATCAGCGCGGCAGGCCAGCCGAAACTGCGGGAGGCGCAGAACTCCTGGATCAAATACCGGGATGCGCAATGCGCCTTTGAGACTCTGGGGACGATCGACGGCAGCATTCACAGCATGGTCGCGGCGCAATGTCTCGCGGATGTGACCGAGCAGCAGACGAAACGGTTGCAGCATCAGCTCACCTGCCAAGAAGGCGACGTCTCCTGCGGCGGCCAGTAGCGCGCTGGCGTTACTCGCGCTGGAAATGCTCATAGACGAGCCGCGCCGTCGTCTTGTTGACGCCGGGAACCTTCTCCAGATCCGAAAGCGCCGCCCTTGACACCGCTTTCGCCGACCCAAACGCCAGGAGCAGCGCGCGTTTGCGTGATGGCCCGACGCCGGCGATCTCATCCAGCGGATTCTTGGTGAATTCCTTTTTGCGCCGCGCGCGATGCGTGCCGATCGCGAAACGATGCGCTTCGTCGCGCAGGCGCTGCACAAAGTAGAGCGCCGGATCGTGCGGCGGCAGGCGAAACGGCTCGCGGCCTTCGACGAAGAATGTTTCGCGCCCGGCGTTGCGGTCGGCGCCCTTGGCGATCGACGCGATCGCCACCCCTTCGACTCCGAGTTCGCGCAAGACGTCGCGCGCCACGTCGAATTGGCCACGTCCGCCGTCGATCAGAATAAGATCGGGCTTGGCCGGAAAAGCCTCGCGATCCTGCTCCGTTTCTCCATCCTTGGCGAGCCGCGCGAACCGGCGGGTGAGCACCTCGCGCATCATGCCGAAGTCGTCCCCCGGCGTGATCTCCGCGCTTCTGATGTTGAAGGTGCGGTAGTGGGCTTTCATGAATCCGGCGGGCCCCGCGACGATCATCGCGCCGATCGCCTGCGCGCCGCCGATGTGGGAATTGTCGTAGACCTCAATACGCCGCGGCGCCGAGACGAGACCAAAGGCCTGGCCGAGCGCTCCGAGCAGGCGCTGCTGGCTTGCGTCTTCGGCAAGCTTGCGGCCGAGCGCTTGCCGCGCGTTCTGAAGCGCGTGGTCCACGAGTTCGCGTTTCTCGCCGCGCTGCGGCGCGAGCACCTCGACGCGGCGGCCAAGCCGCGCGGTCAAGGCTTCTTCGAGCAACTCGTCGTCCTCGATCGGGTGCGAGAGAAAAACGCAGCGCGCCGAAGGGTGCTCCTGATAGAATTGCGCGAGAAAGGCGTCGAGAACTTCGGACTCGGACAGCGACGCGTCGGCGCGCGGGAAGTAGGAGCGATTGCCCCAGTTCTGATAGGCGCGAAAGAAGAACGCTTCGACGCAGAAGCGTCCGGCGTCCTTGGCGATGGCGAAGACGTCGGCTTCTTCGACGCTGCGCGGATTGATCCCCTGCGCGCCTTGAACGGCTGAAAGCGCCGATATTCGGTCGCGCAGCCGCGCCGCGCGCTCGAACTCCAGCCGCTCGGAGGCTTCGGTCATTTCGCGCGCCAGCTGTTCGCGGACGTTGCGACTTTTGCCAGAGAGGAAATCCCGCGCCTCCCGCACGAGCTCGGCGTACTCCTCCATGGAGATTTCGCCGGTGCACGGGCCCGAACAGCGTTTGATCTGATAGAGCAGGCACGGACGCGTGCGATTGTCGAAAAAGCTTTGCGAGCAGGATCGCAAGAGAAATGCGCGCTCCAGGGCGTTCAGCGCCCGATTGACCGCCCAGACGCTGGCGAAGGGACCGAAATAGTCTCCTTTGCGCGCGCGGGCGCCTCGGTGCTTGAGGATCTGCGGCGCGTCATGATCCATGGCGATCAAAATGTAAGGGAAGGATTTATCGTCGCGCATCAGCACGTTGAAGCGCGGCTTCAACTGCTTGATGAGATTGGCTTCCAAAAGCAGCGCGTCGGTTTCGGTCTCGACCGAGATGAACACCATCGTCGTCGTCGCCGAGATCATCCGCGCGATGCGGTTCACATGGCCTGCGAGACGCGTATAGCTTGCGACGCGCTTGCGCACGTTTTTCGCCTTGCCGACGTAGAGCACCTCGCCGCTTTCGGCGATCATGCGATAGACGCCGGGGCCGTTCGGCGCGTGCCGCCAATGCTTCTTGATGACGTCGACGCCGCGCTTGACGCTTTCGGGCGTCTCGGGCGCTTCGGCTCCCGAATCGCACAGCTCCGCCTCTGCCTCCGCCGCGACCTCGGGCGCATCAAAGACATCGTCTTCTTCAGGGGGGAGATCGCGCGGATTTGCGTGAGCGGTCATTCACCTAGATCTATTCGCCGCCGGCCGCGATGGAAAGACTCGCTGGAGGCGGCCGCCCGGACCAAAGTTCTGTGTAGAACCTCGAGCCAGCGCGCATTTCCCCGGCGCCCCGCCTTGCGCCCGCCTGACCGTCTGGCCACAGTCCGGCAAAGCTTGGGCTGCGACGATCAGGGGACGGCATGCAGGCGGCGAGGATCACCGTTGGCGCGGTCCTGTTTCCGGCGCTGGCGCTGGGGCTGGCCGGGGTTTTTTTGTTCGGCGAGCGCTGGATCTCGAAAATTCCAGCGTCCATCGATTTTATGCCGTCGACTCTCGCGGCGGTCTTGTTGATCGGGGCCGTCTTCGCCGCCTTGCAACACGCCGAAATTCTCGGCGCCAAGACGGGCGAACCCTATGGCACGCTCGTCCTCACCATCGCCGTAACATTTATCGAGGTCGCGATCATGGCCTCGATGATCGAACATGGCGACGAGGATCCGACCGAAGCGCGCGAGGCGGTGTTCTCCGCAATCATCATCGTTTGCAACGGCCTCGTCGGCCTCTGCCTCCTGCTCGGCGGCTTCCGTCATCACGAGCAGGAACTCCAGCCGATGGCGACAAGCGCCTATCTCGCCATCCTGATCGCTCTTTCCGTTCTTACGCTCATTCTGCCTGATTATACGACGTCGAGCTACGGACCTACTCTGTCTACAACTCAGCTCATTTTCGTCAGCGTTCTGTCGGTGCTGCTCTACGGCGCATTTCTTTTCATTCAGACCGTGCGGCACCGGTCCTATTTTATCGACGTGCATGTCGCGGCCGTGGGCCACGGCGAGGCGAAGCCTTCGCGCGCGGTGACGATATTCGCAGTTGTGGGACTGGGCGCCAGCCTGCTTGGCGTCTCGCTTCTCGCGGAGCGTGTCATTCCCGGTCTTGAAGAGGCGCTTCGCTGGGGGGGCGTCGACGACGTGAACCGGGTGACCGGCGCGGCTGTGGCGATGCTGGTCCTGCTTCCAGAATCCATGAATTCCATCCGCGCCGCGACCCGTAACGCGCTTCAGACAAGTTTGAATGGCGCGCTCGGCTCCGTCGTCGCGACGATCGGGCTCACGGTTCCCGCCGTAGCGCTGTTGAGCGTCGCCACGAACCGGGAGATCGTCTTCGGTCTCGAAAAACGCGACACCGTCTTGCTGCTGCTGACATTGCTGCTGAGCGTTGTAAGCTTCGGCGCCGGCCGCACGAATCTGATGACCGGGCTGGTGCATCTCGTCGTTTTTGCGACATATATTTTTCTGTTGTTCGTCCCCTAATCTTCACGCAAAGAGCGCCAATGAACGACGACAATCCGATCCTATATTACGCGCCGCGCACACGCGCCTCTAGCGTGCTGACTCTGCTTGAGGAACTCGACGTTCCCTACGAGCTGCGCGTGTTGAATTTCCAGCTTGGCGAACAACGCAAGCCGGAATACCTCGCCGTCAATCCGCTCGGAAAAGTGCCGGCCATCGTTCACAATGGCGCGCTTGTGACGGAGCTTGGCGCGATTTTCATCTATCTTGCCGACGCCTTTCCACAGAAAGGTCTCGCGCCGGCGATTGGCGACGCCTTACGCGGGCCTTACCTGCGCTGGCTCGTGTTCTACGGGTCGGCGTTCGAGCCGGCGATCGTCGATCGTTCGATGAAGCGCGAGCCGGCGCCCGCAAGCAGAAGTCCCTACGGGGATTTTGATGGCGTCATGGCGCTGATCAACGCGCAATTGACGCAAGGCCCTTATCTCTTCGGCGAGCGCTTCACCGCCGCCGACATTCTTTGGGGCGGCGCGCTGCGGTGGACAGTCGGTTTCGGCCTTGTTCCCGAAAGCGCGCACATCTCCGCCTATGTCGAGCGCGTGACGTCTCGTCCATGCTTTGCGCGCGTCGCCCAGACGGACGAAGCGCTGCTCAAGATTCATGAGGCGGCGGCGGGCAAATGAGGCGTCTTCCCTCTCCCATCGGGAGAGGGATCGCGCACGACTTTTGCGCGCTCGAACTTCACCAATCGATCGGCGTTTCCGCGTGTGCGATCAGGTAATCATTCGCCTTCGAGAAATGCTTGCAGCCGAAAAAGCCATTGTTCGCCGAAAGCGGCGACGGATGCGCGCATTCGAGCACGAGATGTTTGCGCCGATCGATGCTCGCGCCCTTGCGCCGGGCGTAGGCGCCCCACAGCATGAACACAACGCCTTCGCGTTCGCGCGACAGCGCGTGAATGGCGGCGTCGGTGAATTGCTCCCAGCCCTTGTTCTGGTGCGAGCCGGCGGCGTTCTCGCGTACGGTGAGCGTGGCGTTGAGGAGCAGCACGCCCTGGCGCGCCCAGCGCGAAAGATCGGGATCGCGCGAAACCGGACGGCCGAGATCGGCTTCGATTTCCTTGAAGATGTTCTGCAGCGAAGGCGGCGGCGGCGTGTTGGCGCCCACGGCGAAGCAAAGGCCGCAGGCCTGCCCGGCGCCGTGATAGGGATCTTGCCCCAGAATGACGGCTTTCACCGTGTCGAATGGACACTCGTCGAAGGCGCGAAAAATCTGCGACGCCGGCGGATAGATCCGGCCCGCGACATATTCGCCGCGGACAAATTCCCGCAGCGCGTGGAAATAGGGCTGGTCGAATTCCGCAGCGAGATGTTTGCGCCAGCTTTCTTCGATGCGGACGGGTTTGGTCATTTTGAAGGGCCGGTCGTATCGAATTTATTCCGAATGCGCGCAATCGCCTCTTTGAGTTTCGGCAATTCATCGACCACCACATTCCATATGATTTGATCGGATAGCCCTTGATATTCGTGACGCAGTACATTGCCGATAGCGCGAACGCTCCGCCATGGGATGTTTGGCTGCGTCGCCTTCAAAAAACGCGGACCGCCGATTTCTCGATCGCATGGCGCAGACGAGGATGCAGGCCGTCCCGAGTGGTCAAATCCACCGCAGTCTTCAACTCATCCTCGAGAAAAAGTTTAATGCCGACAAGATCAAATGCGTTGAATCGGCTGGCGGGATCATAGTCGATGAAAAGATCGAGATCGCTATCCGCCGCCGCTTCATCGCGCGCGGCGGAGCCAAAGAGGAACAACGATGTCGCGCCGCGCGCCTTGATGGCCGGCGCGTATTCCTGCAATCGTGTGATCGCTTCGACACGTTTCATAAAGGCAGTCTAATCGAAAAGCGCGCCTATGCTCAATCCTGCAGCGGGCCCCACGCGGGATCGCTCGCATAGCCTGGCGTCGGGACCTGAGTCTCCGAACGACCGAAGACGTCGACCATGTGGATTTTCGGTCCGCCGCCGCCCGAAGAGTCGCGGAAGAACATCAGGAAGAGACCGTTTGGCGCCCAGGTCGGACCTTCATTGTGAAAGCCCTCGGTAAGAATGCGCTCGCCGGAACCGTCAATCTTCATGACGCCGATCGAGAAGTTGCCGCCGTTCTGCTTGGTGAAGGCGATGTAGTCGCCCTTCGGCGACCAGACCGGCGTCGAATAGCGCCCGCCGCCGAATGAAATGCGCTTTGCATCGCCGCCATGCGCGCCCATGACGTATATCTGCTGCGAACCGCCGCGATCGCTCTCGAAGACGATGCGCGCGCCGTCAGGCGAGTAGGAGGGCGCGGTGTCGATGGCGCCGGTGTCGGTCAAGCGCATCGTCGTGCGCGAGCGCAGATCCATCGTGTAAAGATTGGTCGTCGAGCCCTGCGCCAGCGACATGATGATCTTCTGTCCGTCGGGCGAGAACCGCGGCGAGAAGGTCATGCCCGGAAAATTGCCGACCACTTCGCGCTGGCTGTTCTCGATATTCATCAACAGGACTTTCGGGTCGCCGTCGGCGCCAAACGACATGTAGGTGACGTCGAGCGAATTGGGCGAAAAACGCGGCGTGACGACGAGTTCGTCGCCGCGCGTCAGATAGCGCACATTCGCGCCGTCCTGATCCATCATGGCGAGGCGCTTGCGGCGCCTGTCCTTTGAGCCGGTTTCATCGACGAAGACGACGCGCGTGTCGAAAAAACCTTTCTCGCCAGTGATGCGGGAGAAAACGGCGTCAGAGAGAAGATGTGCGACGCGCCGCATATTGGCGGCCTCGGTGACATATTGCTGGCCCGCGACTTGTTCGCCCGTCGTCACGTCAAAGAGTCGGAACTCCGTCTTCAGCCTGCCGTCGCCGGCGCGTTGGGAGCGACCTGTGAGGACAAATTGCGCGTTCACCGCCTTGAAGGCGGCGAGATAGGGGGCGCCGTCCGGCGGCGCGGCGTTCGCGGGCAGGGCGCCCGGGTCGATCGGATTCAAGAACACCGAGCGCTTGAAGTTGTTGAGCGTCACGGAGGTCACGGTGCGCGCGGCGTCGTCGCCGACAAAAGGCGCGACGGCGATATTGACCGGCTGAAAGCCGCCGCCCTTGAGATCGATGATGCGTCCGGCGCGCGCCAGAGAAGCGGGAAGGAAAGGGGCGAACGTCGCGCCGGCGAGGAGGCCGGCGGCGGCGCGGCGGGTGATGTAGCGTGTCATAGGCGATATCTTTCAGGCATCGGCGTGAAGAAAGCGTAGCGCATTGCCGCGATGGACGAAGTTGTTGGATGCGGCGTTTCAGCCCCCTCCCTGTCCCTCCCCCGCATCGCTTCGCTCGCGGGAGAGGGGACGGTCACGATCGACGTTTGCGCGAGGCCGATGAAGCAAAGTGTTTGCTCCCTCTCCCGCGAGAGCGGGGGAGGGTTGGGGAGGGGGTGAAGCCTTTCGCCACGAACGAACCAGCTCACTAATTCGAATCCTGGAAGCGGATCGTGACTTCGCGTAGAGCCTCTTCGTAGTAGGGCATGAACTCGGGCGGTATCCGCATCGGGCTGCAGCGGCGCACCGCCTGCATCGCCTGTTCGCCGCGGGCGTGTTCGGTCGGGCTCGCAGAGGCGTTCAGCAGTTTCGGACGCCCTTCGAGTTCGCCGTCGCGCGAAAGATGGAACTCCACGATCGGCGTATAGGTCTGCCCGCCGAGCGACAATCCGGACGCCCAGCAAGGATAATAGTGATCGTGGATATAGGCGGCGATGCGCGCCTCCATCGAAGCTGACATCGTTGCCGCCGCTCCCGTTGGCGCGCCGAGCGCCGCCGCCTGCGTCGCTCGGCCGGTCGCGGCCTTTCGTTGCGGCGCTTCGTGGCTCAGCAATTTCGAGATGCTGGCCGCGTCGAATTTGGACTTCGGCGCATTCTCCTCGCCCGACTTCGGTTTCGATTCCTTGACGGCCTTTTCGGCGAGTTCGCCGATCGATGTCTCGGGCTCAGGTTTGTCTTGCTGCTTCTTGCTATCGAGCAGCTTCGCCACCTCGTCGATCTTGAGCCGTTCTTTCGGCTTCTCCGTCGCCGCCGCGTCCTTTGCCGTGTGGTCCGGCTTCGTGCGGGCGGGCGGCTTTGGCTTCACGACTTCGGCTTCTTCAGGTTCTTTCTTCTCGGGCTCTTGCTTTTCCGGTGCCGGGGCTGCGGCTTTAGGCTTTGCCGCCGGTTTCGGCTCTGGCTGTTTTTCGATGGGCTTTTGCGGCGGCTCCGGCTTCGGCGGCAGCGCGGCGGTTCGCTTGGGCGGGGTCGGCGGCGCATCGTCGGCCGTCGGCTGCGGCAGCGGACGCGCGGGCGGCGGCGGCGTCGCTATGTCCTTCTTCGCCTGTGCGAGCGGCGGCTCGGGCTTCGTCTCGGCTTCCGGCGCGACCTTGTCCACGCGCGGCGTGGGCTTGATCTCTCGCGCGGTTTTCTCGCCCTTCATGATCTGGGTGAGTTCGCTGTCGGTGACGAGGTCGACCGGAACCGTCTCCACCGCATCATCGAATTTGCGGGCGTCGGAAAACAGGACGAACGCCGCCAGAAGCAATCCCGCGTGGATCGCCGAGGAGAGGGGAAAACCGGGTTCGGAGCGCGAAATTTTCACTTCCGCTCAGCTCACTTCTTCTCCTGCTCCGTCACCAGCGCGACCTTCTTGTAGCCGGCGCTGATGACAAGCGACATCACTTCGGCGACGCGGCCGTAGTTGACCGCCTTGGAGCCGCGCACATAGATGCGTTCGTCGAATCCCTGCTTCACGGCATCCTTCAGCCTGTCGAGCAGTTGCGTCGTCTCGACCGGCTGATCCATCAGGAACACCTGTCCCTTCTCGTCGATGGCGATCGAGACCGGCTTCTGATCGATGTTGAGCGCGCCGGCCTTGGTCTGCGGAAGATCGACGGCGACGCCGGTTGCGAGCAGCGGCGCCGCCACCATGAAGATGATGAGCAGCACCAGCATGACGTCGATGAATGGCGTCATGTTGATTTCGGCCATGGCGCCGTAGCGCGGCACGCCGCGTCGACGCCTGCCGCCCTTGCGTCCCGGGGTCGAGAGGGAAGCGCCCATGCTCGCTCCTTAGGCCGCGCGGTCGCGGTTCGACGAGGCCGTGTGCTGGTCGATCTGCCGCGACAGGATCGCCGAGAACTCGTCGGCGAAGCTTTCCATGCGCGCCTGCGCCTTGGCGACGTCGCCCTGCATCTTGTTGTAAGCGATCAGCGCGGGAATGGCGGCGAAAAGACCGATCGCGGTGGCGAGCAGCGCCTCGGCGATGCCGGGCGCGACGACCGCGAGCGAGGTGTTCTTCGAGGCCGCGATCGAGCGGAACGACGTCATGATGCCCCAGACCGTGCCGAACAGGCCGACGAAGGGGCCTGCCGACGCGACGGTCGCGAGCACGAGCAGATTGGATTCAAGTTTCTCCACCTCGCGGGCGATCGAGACGTCGAGCACCTTCTCGATACGCGCCTGCAGGCCCATGAAGGAGGCGCTGGCGCCCGCCTGGAAGGAGCGCTTCCATTCCCGCATGGCGGCGACGAACAGCGTCGCCGTGCCGGTCTGCGGCCGCTCGGAGAGCTTGCCGTAAAGCTCCTCCAGCGAATTGCCCGACCAGAAGCTTTCTTCGAAGCGGTCCATCGCGCGGCGCATGCGCGCAAAAAGCAGCGTCTTGTCGATGATGATCGCCCAGCACCAGACCGAGGCGGCGAGCAGTCCGACCATGACGATCTTGACGACGATATGGGCGCCCCAAAACATGCTCCAAATCGTGATGTCGGCGGCAGGAGCGGCGAGAGGGCTCGCGGCGATCTCGGCTGGATTCATGATTTGTCCTTGAGTCGGCAGGCGCTCTGCGGCGGCTTTGGCTGCGACGCCCGGTCTATCGCCCGCAATTTCGCCATTTGTGGGGCTGCGGTGCGTCGCGCAACAAACCATAGTGAGGATGCGTTAACAAGCCGTAAGGGTTAAGCAAAGCTTGGAAGGTCAGAAGGGCGGGGTTCTCTAGAGGCGGACTCCGGACTTTTTTGCTGGGTTTGCGTGATGCGCATTGCGGTTTTTGACGGCCGGCCATTCTGCCGGCGAGAGGATATTTGCAAAATTCTTCAGGCGCTTATCACGCCTGCAGCGTTTTTTCTTCCCTATTTTCTGCCTCTCTCCTTCGCCGAGCTGTCAGCTTATCTGCTGGCGCTCATCGCCGTGAACGGCTCGGCCAATTATCTGCTGCATTTGCACGTCCACTACCCCTTCACCACTTCGCCCGCATTCAATCTTCTGCTCGATCTCATGCTCGGCGCGGCGACAGGGATCACCGCCTCGAACTGGCGCATCCAGCATGTCTACGGCCACCATTGTGGCCGCGAGACGAAATTTCGCGCGCGGGATTTTGAGATGAGCGCAGCTTTCTCGGGCCGCCGCGCTTTGGCGTTTTGCTGGCGCTCGATGTGGCCGACGATCGTGGGCCCGTTTCGTGAAGCCTACGAGCAAGGCTTCCTCAAAAACATCAGGGAGCCGATCGATTACCGCTGGGCCTTCGTGGAGCAGTGCCTCTATCTCACTCTGATCGCCGCGTTATTCGCGTGGCGGCCGTGGCTCACGCTCGGCTTCGTTCTGCCGTGGCATTTCGCCGTGTTCTTTTTCACGCGGTATGTCGATTTTCTCAATCACTGCGGATGCAAGGAGTCGTCCGGCAATCCTTTTGTTATCGCCAATAACACGACCCATGCGGCGTTCAACCGCCGCAGCGGAAATTTAGGATTTCATACGGCTCATCATCTTTACCCGCACGCGCATTGGAGCGAATTGCCGACACTGCACCGCGTCATCGATAAGAATATTCCGCCGCGTCTGGTGACGAGCGTCAACTGGTCGTTCCTGCATTTTCCGCTGCATGTGCTGTGCGGAATTTCATAGGGGCAGGGCTCACTCATTCAGCCGATAAATCCACCATCCCTTGTGCTGATAGACAAGGGAAAATCGCGTCAGCGGCGAGGGCAGGGAGGTGGAGAACGGCAATAGCCGCGCAATCAGCCTGTCGCCGTCGCTCTTGCGCTGGAAATAGTGCAGCCGCGTCGCGCCGCCCATCGGTTCGACAGCGAAGCCGCTTCCGATCTTTTGATCGTGCATCCATTGTTGCGCGGATTTGATGAGGCCGTGCGAAACGCCGGTCGCGGCGAAATCCTTATAGGCGATGGAGAGCTGTTGCGGCCGTGCGGCGGCGAGCATCCACGCGTCCGAAATGCGCACGGCGACATAGGCGGGCTTGCCGTCCGCAAGCTTCTTCAACGCCTCGCTCGCGCGCGTCTCATCGGACTCGAGCAGCGCGTCCATGAAACGCGTGAAGCTGTTCGCTGACGAGGTCGGGACTCCCGCGCTCCATCGCGCGCGCTCCGCCGCCCCCGCAGCCGACCAGGCGGCCGGCAACAGAAGTCCACGCGCCTCTGCGTCGTCGAGCGGCGCGGCGCGCCCGGCGACAAGCCGGATCGCGCGCGACAAGTCCCACCACGCCAGCACGACGGCGTCCTGCGGCGTATGTTCGCGAATTGCGGCAAGAACCTTCGCCGCGTCGGCCGCGGAAACTTCTGCGAAGAAGATCGGCTCCGTCACCTGATTGCGCCAAGTGAGCGGCGTCAGTCGCCCTGCTTCATCGCGCGCGACGACGCCCGTGGCGATGGGGCGGCGCTCGTCCTTCGCCGACACCTCGATCTGCTGGAGGCGCTCGGGCGTGAGTCCGAAGCCTTCGACATCCTTCGCCGCGTCCGCCGAGATCGGCGCGAGCCGCGTTTCAAACGGCGCGGTGGGATTGAGCCCGGCGTAGATCGCCCAGCCCAGCAGCGCGAAGCCGGAGACGATGAGGGCGACGCCGGCGATGAGCCGAATGCGGGGAGTCATGCGCGTCCACTGCCAGAGGTCATTGCCGCACCCGAATGTCATTCCCGCGAAAGCGGGAATCCAGAGCAACAGCCAAATGCTTCGGAGAAGGCCCCCTGGATTCCCGGTCGCGCCTTCGCGCGCCGGGAATGACAGGCGAACCGTTTACCCGCCTTTGCGTTTTCGGCGCATCAGCAGGCCAGCGCCGACAAGCATGGCGAGGACGCCCAGACCGCCCGCGAAGGCGCGGCGCGCCGGCGAGTCGAGATCGAGGTCGCCGCGCTTCTGGCCGGCGATGCGCTTCAGTTCGGCGCGAATTTCCGCGCCTTCACGCAGCTTCGTATCCTCGTCGTTGATCTTCGCCGCCGCGCCGATGAGCTGCGACCAGCCTTCGGTATAGGTGTAGCCGCCGGGGTTCATATGCGCGAGCCCCTTATAGTGCTTGATCTGATGGTGCTCCCACATGTCGGCGAAGACATATTCGATCGCGCTCGGATTATTGCCCTTCTGCCAGAACAGCTGGAAGAAGCCGCCGGCGTCGTCCTTCTCGGGCGCCGGCGGCGCCGGACGGTTCGTCGTCTGACCTGGCAACAGCTTGTCGTTGTAGAGCTTCACCAACACGCTGCGCGCCCTCTCGGTGATGTCCAGTCCGGAGATGATGCCCTTGTCCATGCCGTCGAGATAGGCTCGCGCGAAGCTGTCGGAGTGACAGTTGGAGCAGGTCGAAACCCACGCATCCTTGCGCTGCGTGAACCAGGGGTGGTTAAGGTTCTCCGCGATCTTCGGCATCGGCACGAAGGCCCAGCGCGACTTGCGCACCATGTTGTGCGTGAACTTGCCCTGATACTCCATGTGGCAGAAGGCGCAGGTCGGGGCGTTCATATTGCCCTTTTCCATCGCGTCGGCGAGGCGGACGTTCCAGTCCCATGTGTCGCCGCGCGTCTGATAGATCGTCCCGTGCTTCGACAGCATGTAGCCTTCGAATTCATTGTGATCGACGCCGTTGTGGCAGATGGCGCAGGCCTGCGGCTTACGCGCTTGCACGGCCGAGAATTCGTGGCGCGTGTGGCACGAGTTACAGGTCGTCTGCGGCGTATGGCAGAAGGTGCAGCCTTCCGCGACTTCGCGCTGCTCCATCGCCGCCCACACCGCATTTTCGACATTGGCTTTCATCGACAGCGCGTGTGAGGGATGGCCGGGCTTCCACTGATCTTGCGGCCAGGTGAAGGTGTCGCGCTCGGACTCGCGTTCGGCGAACTGCTGCACATGGCATTGTCCGCAGGCGGCGGCGTCGGGCATCCGCAATTCAGTTTTATGCTGGCCATGGTCCTTGCCGACGCCCATATGGCAGTCGATGCAGCCGACCTCTTTCAGAGGTTCGCCGTTCTTGAGCGTTCCGATCGAGCGGAGGTTATTCTCGACCTCCGTGATCATCGCCTTCTTATAGGCGCGCGCATCCGAGTCGGGCAGATTGCGAATCGCGTCGAGATTGCCGTGCACGCTGCCCTTCCAGCTGTGCGTCCAGCCGGGCGTCACTTGGCTGTGGCATTCGACGCATTGCGCGCGCTGCGCGTCGACGTCGATCGTCTGCGGCGGCTTATAGAAGTCGTGCGGATTGAGATATTTCGAGATCGGGATCGGCTCCCAATATTTCGAGAGCGAGCCTTTGCCGGCGCCTTGCGATTCGTCATAGTAGCGCTTGGTCAGCGCGTCATAGAGCTCCTTGGGCGAGGCGGTCTTCGCAAGACCCAGCGCCTTGAAGGTTTCATCCGGCGTATCCGCAAGGGCCGGCGTGCAGAGGACAAAGGTCACGGCGAACGCGAGAATCAGCGCGAGGCGAGCCGCGTAATGAGAAACCCTTTGTGAATTCAGCATGCTCTCCCTCGCCCCTTCTGCGTCTGGCTGCATTGTCGGGGCCGAGGCGGCCAGAGGAAAGGACCACAGGCTTCCCCCCCGATGAGGCCACCCCCTCAGGCGCCCTATGTGGCTCGTCAAAACGCTGCCTGACGATAAATGATGACTTTAGGAGAAGCCATGACGACGCGTTGGTTCCCCTCAGCTTTGACGACCGCCGAGGCGCCGCCCGGCATGCGCATCTATGCGATCGGCGACGTTCATGGCCGCGCCGATCTTCTGCACGTTCTCGCCGAAGCGATCGCCGATGATCTTGCGGCGCGCCGCTGCGATCAGGCGGTCACCGTCTTCGTCGGGGATTACGTCGACCACGGTCTTGGCTCGAATGGCGTTTTGAAACGTTTGTCCACCGGGGATTTTCCGACGCCCGTCGTGACCCTGCGCGGCAACCATGAAGAAACGATGCTGCGCTTCATCAATGACGCGGCGGCGCTCGACGACTGGGTCAGCAGCGGCGCGCTGATGACGCTGCATTCCTATGGCGTCGACGCTGGCGAGGAGGTGGCGAAAGGCGGAGCCTCACAGGTTCGGGTGAAATTTCTTGCGCATTTCCCGGATGAACATCGCCGCTTCATCGAAGAAACGCGGCTTTGGGCGGAATATGGCGGCTATTTCTTCTGCCACGCCGGCATACGGCGCAGCGCGCCGCTTCATATGCAGGCCTCCCACGATCTGATGAACATCCGCGAGGGGTTTCTCGACTGCGGCGAGCCTTTCGGGAAGGTGATCGTGCATGGGCATACGCCGCATAACAACGTCGAGGATTTGCCCAACCGGATCAATCTCGACACGCATGCGTTCAAGACCGGCGTGTTGACGGCAGTGGCGCTGGACGGCGCCGAGCGGCGGTTTATTCAGACCGCGTGAGGCGTCATCCGACGCGCAGCTCGAAGGCGTTTTCGAGATGGCGCGGCAGCCTGCCGGGCGCAACGAAGACCGCGTCGGCGCGCAGCGTATAATTCATCGCCCAGGGGTTCGCGGCGAGCCAGCGGCCCACAGCCTGCGAGAAGCGGCGGTGTTTTTGCGGCGTGATGGCGATGGCCGCGTCCTCGAGATCGGCGCGCGCCTTCACTTCGACGAAAATAATGGTGCGGCCGCGCCGCGCGACGATGTCGATTTCGCCGCCATGCGCGCGAAAATTGCGCGCCAGAATTTGATAGAGCCGCGCCCGCAGCCACAGCGTCGCCGCCGTCTCGGCGCGAAGGCCGTAGACATAGGCGGCGCGGCGGGCGTCGTCCTTTGTCTCGCTCACAATGAAACGGGCGCGATCACTATGCCCCCTCCCTGTCCCTCCCCCGCTGCGCGGGAGAGGGGACCCTAACGACGCAGATTGTGCAGTTTCATTGCAGGGACCCGAGTCGAACTCCCTCTCCCGCGAAGCGGGGGAGGGTTGGGGAGGGGGCGCAAGTTCATCTCACTTCCCCCGTCCCGCCGCCAGCTCCAGCGCCCGCGCATAGACCTGTCGGCGCGGCTGGCCCGTCGCCGCGGACACCACGCTCGCCGCGTCCTTCACCGAATGCGCGGTCAGCGCCTCTTCGATTTTGGCGTCGAGATCGGCGGCCGCGGTCAGCGCCGCGTCCGCTCCCGGCGGGGCGACGAGCAGCACGATCTCGCCCCTCGGCGGATCCTCTTCGGCGAGAGTCGCCGCGAGCTCATCGAGCGCGCCGCGCCGGACCGATTCGAACATTTTGGTCAGTTCGCGGGCGATCGCCGCATTGCGCTTGCCGAGAATCGCCGCGCAATCGGCGAGCGTTTCGGCCAGCCGCCGCGGGCTTTCGAAAAACACCAGCGTTCCGGGAATCGGCGCGAGTTCCGCGAGCCGCGCGCGCCGCGGTCCGCTCTTGTGGGGCAGAAAGCCTTCGAAAAAGAAGCGGTCGGTCGGCAGTCCGGCGACGACCAGCGCCGCCAGCACGGCGGAGGGGCCGGGCACCGACGTCACATGCACGCCTTTCTCGAGCGCCTCTTGGACAAGGCGAAAGCCCGGATCGGAGACGAGCGGCGTGCCGGCGTCGGAGACGAGCGCGAGCTTCGCCCCTGCCTCCAGACGCGCCAGAAGGTGAGGCCGGATCACCCTCGCGTTGTGCTCATGATAGGCGATGAGCGGCGTCGAAATCCCGTAATGCGCAAGAAGCGTCTTGGTGACCCTCGTGTCTTCGGCGACTACCGCGTCCGCTGCGGCGAGGGTGGAGAGGGCGCGAAACGAAACGTCTTTCAGATTGCCGATCGGAGTCGCGACAAGGTGCAGTCCCGGCTCGATTCTCTCTGCTTCGGCCCGCAGGCCAAAGGCGGTGTAGCTCGCAGCAGGCGGAGAGAGGGCCTCGATGGTCATGCGCGTCGCCGATCTTTGTTCGTTTTAAGATATTAGATGTTCGTTTAAGAGGACAAGCGCCAACTGCGCGCCAGCCGCAATTCCTCCAAATGGACCGTCTATTGACTTTCGGCTAGGGACTCGGACCCTTAGCGCAAAATAGCCGCGCCATGGCGAGAGCCTCGGCGCCGCAGGGGGTTTTCATGTCGACATTGTCTTCTCGCGCGCGGGCCGGCGCGTTCACGCGCGGCGGGGCCGTGACGATGCGCGCTGCGCTCGTCGGCCTTGCGGCCACTGTCGCCGCCTGCAGTCCCACGAGCGGGCCGTGGGCGCCTGGCGTGCGCGATCTAAAGCTCAGCGGCGCGACCCAGGTCGCCCCCGCGGAGGGGGAGACGATCGGAACAGGCGCGGTGAAAATCGCGCTGATCGTGCCGCTGACCGGCCCTTCAGGTCCGTCCTCGGTCGGCGCGTCGCTGCTCAACGCCGCAAAGCTCGCCTACGCCGACAGCGGCGCCAATGACGTGACCATCCTCGTCAAGGACGATCGCTCGACGCCGTCGGGCGCCGCCGCGGCGACTCAGGCCGCGATCAACGAGGGCGCCGAAGTCATTTTGGGGCCGGTGTTTGGCGCCGGCGTCAAGGAGGCCAGCCGCGTTGCGCGTTCCGCCAACAAGCCGATGATCGCCTTCTCCACCGACTCTTCGGCCGCGGGCCGCGGCAGCTATCTGCTGTCCTTCCCGGTCGAGGGTTATGTCGATCGCGGCGTCAGCTTCGCGTCGCAGCACGGCAAGAAGTCGATTGCGGCGCTCGTGCCCGAAAACGACTATGGCACGCTGGCGATGGCGCAGTTCCAGCAAAGCGCCGCGACTTACGGCATCCGCGTGCCGGTCATCGAGCGCTACAAGCCCGGCGCGCCCGGCGAGTCAGTGAAGCGTTTGGCCGCCGCGCGCGATCAGTTCGACGCGCTGTTCATTCCCGAGCAGGCCGAGCAGATGCAGGCGGTGTCGAAGGAGCTGGTGGCGAACGGCATCGATTCCAAGAAGGTGCAGATTTTCGGCACCGGCCTGTGGAATGATGCGCGCACGCTGAGCCTGCCGGCGCTGCAGGGCGCCTGGTTCACGGCGCCGGAGAACGCCGGCTTCAACGCTTTCGCGCAGCGCTACAAAGCGAAATACGGCTCCGACCCGGCGCGCGTCGCGACGCTCGCCTATGACGCGGTGTCGCTGGCCATCGCGCTGTCGCGTTCGCAAGGGTCGCAGCGCTATTCGGAAAGCGTGCTCACCAACCCTTCCGGTTTCAACGGCGCCGACGGCGTCTTCCGCTTCAAGCCGGACGGCGGCAATGAACGCGGATTGTCGGTGCTGGAGATCGGCGGCGGTTCGGCGAAGATCATCTCGCCCGCGCCGCGCAATTTCACCGGCAACGGCGCGTAGCGGTTCGTTTCGCTCATCCTTCGCGACGCGCCATTCCGGCGCTCTAAGTAGAGTGGGCTCAGTCGGCATTCATTGATTTCTAGTGGAGGATATCATGGCGACCAACCGCACGAACGTCTATTCGCCCTCCGAGTTCCTGGAACGCCAGAGCGGTGACGCCTGTCTGCTCCCGCTGACCGTCGTCGGCGTCTCAAAGCCGGGCGCAGACAAGAATTCCATTCTGTTCGCGCTGGATGTCGCGCGGGATGTCTGGATTAACGTGCCAATCGCGCTTGTCGAAAACGTCGAAGTTTTGGGAGACGCGAAGTGCGGCGCGGACAGCTATCCGCATGTCCGCCTGCGCATGAAGGATCCGAGTTCGCCCGAAGGTCAGGCCTTCGCCGCCTTCTTCAAGGGGATGGAGACCGCGCTTTTCGCGGTGATGCGCAAGGTGACGCCCATCTTGCAAGCGGCGGGAGAGGCGGGCCTGCGCGACGCGTGCCACGACTGCATACATGCCTGCACGCTGATCGTTCTTCCGCCGGATGATCCGTTCGCGCAGATCACCTGCATGCTGAATTGCAGCGCCTGCCCCTGACAAACGCTTAGAGCAGGTTCCGAAAAAGTTGACAGACTTTTTCGATGAGAACCTGCTCCACCATTTTGATTTCGAGCGATTCCATATCGATCACATGATTCCATGTGATCGGGAAGCGCTCTAGGCGGTCGCGCTTTCGCCTGCGATCTTGCCGAAATCGGCGACGCCCATCATCACGCGGCGCAGTTCGGCCAGAAGCCGCAACCGGTTCAACCGCAGATCGGCGTTGTCGGCGTTGACTGTCACATCGTCGAAGAAGACGTCGACCGGCTCGCGAAGTTTCGACAGCGCGCGCATGGCGCCGGCGAAATCTTCCTTCGAAAGATGTTCGGCGGTCTCTTCTCGCGCGCGGGCGATCGCCGCGGCAAGCTTGTGCTCCTGCGGCTCGATGCGCAGGTTCGGCGCATGGCGATGCGTATAGGCGTCTGGCCCGTCCTTCTTCTCTTCGGCTTTCAGGATGTTGCTGGCGCGCTTATAGCCGGCGAGCAGGTTCCTGCCGTCGTCGGTTGAGAGGAATGTGTCGAGCGCCTCGACTTTACGCGTGATCATGAGCAGCTCGTCCTGTAGCGGCGGATTCCCTTCTCCCGCTGGCGGGAGAAGGTGGTCCGGCGAAGCCGGATCGGATGAGGGCGATAACCCCTCACCCGGCTCGCTCCGCGAGCCACCCTCTCCCGCAAGGGGAGAGGGTAAGGCCCCGAGCGCCGCATCTATCAGATCGTGTCTGGCCCCCTTGTCGCGCAAGTAGACCTTCAGACGATCGATGAAAAATTCGAGGAGGTCCGCCGCGACGTCATGCCCGGACTTGTTCCGGGCATCCACGCCTTCACGTCGCGCGTGGATGGCCGGGACAAGCCCGGCCATGACGCCGTGGAGCTGCAAGCGCAGCTCATTCTCCAGCACGATCCTGATCACGCCCAGCGCCGCCCTGCGCAGCGCGTAAGGGTCCTTGCTCCCGGTCGGCTTTTCGTCGATCGCCCAGAAGCCGACGAGCGTGTCGAGCTTGTCGGCAAGCGCGACGGCGATCGACACGGGATCGGTCGGGATGTGGTCGTTCGGCCCCTGCGGCTTGTAATGTTCTTCGATCGCCGCGGCGACGCTGGCGTCTTCACCTTGCGCGCGCGCGTAATAGCGGCCCATCAGCCCCTGCAGTTCGGGGAATTCGCCGACCATCTCGGAAACGAGGTCGGCCTTGCACAACATCGCCGCGCGCTCGGCGAGAAAAGCGTCGGCGCCGATGATCGGCGCAAGTTCTCTCGCCAGCGCCGCGATGCGCTCCACGCGTTCGCCCTGCGTCCCGAGCTTTTCGTGAAAGACGATGGCGTCGAGCTTCGGCAGTCGATCTTCAAGCTTCGTTTTGAGATCGGTCTCGTAGAAGAATTTCGCGTCCGACAGCCGCGCGGCGATGACGCGCTCATTGCCGGCGACGACCGTTGCGCCGCCGTCCGAGGCCTCGATATTGGAGACGAGGATGAAGCGATTGGTGAGCGCGTTGTCCTCGCGCAGCACGAAACATTTCTGGTTCACGCGGATCGTCGCGCGAATGACTTCCGGCGGGATCGACAGAAAGCTCTCGTCGAACGCGCCCATGAGCGTCACTGGCCATTCGACGAGGCCAGCGACTTCTTCGAGCAGGCCTGCGTCCTCGACAAGCTCCAGCCCTTGCGCGAAGGCGAGATCTTTCGCGTCATGCAAAATGATGTCGCGCCGGCGCGCCGCATCGATGACGACCTTGGCGCGCTCGAGCGAGAGCGCATAATCCTCGAAGCGCTTCACGCGAATGGGCTGCGGCGCCAGGAAGCGATGGCCGTGGGTCACATTGCTAGACGCGATTCCGTCAACCTCGAAGCGGACGATTTCGGGAGATTCAGTCTCCGGTCCGAAGGTCGCGACAATGGAATGGAGCGGCCGCACCCAGCGCAGCGAATCCCCGCGCTCGGACGCCGCGCCCCAGCGCATCGACTTCGGCCAGGGAAAGCTCTTGATGATCGCCGGCAGAATTTCAGCCAGAACGTCGATCGTCTCGGCGCCGGCGCGCTCGATGACGGCGAGATAAAACTCTGCGCCCTTCTTGTCCTTCGCGATCTTCGCCTGATCGAGCGAGGCGAGGCCGGCGCTTTTCAGAAACCCGGCGACCGCCGCCTCCGGCGCCCCAACGCGGGGGCCTTTGCGCTCTTCGCGGATGTCGGGCTGGCGCGAAGGCAGGCCGACCACTTGCAGCGCGAGACGGCGCGGCGTCGCATAAGCGGCGGCGCCCTCATAGGTCAGGCCGCGATCGACGAGCGCATTGGTGACGAGCCGCTTCAGGTCGTCAGCCGCCTGCCGCTGCATGCGCGCCGGAATTTCTTCGGAGAAGAGTTCGAAAAGGAGATCGGACATGTGCGCAGTCTATTCCCCTCCCCCCGCTTGCGGCGGGGAGGGGTTAGGGGTGGGGGGCTCTAACGTTTGGTAGAGCGCGGCGCAGATCGTGTCCACAACGCTTTCAGGATTGCGCAAAATCTCGTGATTCCAAAATCGCAGCACGCGATAGCCGCTTGTCTCAAGAAATCGCGCGCGCTTTTCATCACGCAGCCGTTCAGCGTCGAAGCCATGCTGCTCGCCGTCGATCTCAACGACGATGCGCGTGCGATGACAGGCGAAATCCGCGAAATAGGGGCCGATCGGCGCCTGTCGGCGGAAATGAACGTTGTTGATTTCGAGCTGTCGGAGCTGTGTCCAAAGCTTACGTTCTGCCGGCGTCGCTTCGCGTCGCAATTCTCGGGCGCGGGGCGTTCGAGGGTCTGAACGATCTGTCTTATCGTTCATTGCGCGACCCCCCACCCCTAGCCCCTCCCCGCCGCAAGCGGGGGGAGGGGAATTCTCTCAGGCGATTTCCTTGACCGCCGACGTCGGCGCATCGAGGAGAAATTTCTCGACTTCGAGCGCCGCCATGCAGCCGAGGCCCGCCGCGGTGACCGCCTGGCGATAGACTTCGTCGGCGACATCGCCGGCGGCGTAGACGCCCGGCATGCTGGTGCGCGTCGTTCCTGGCTCGACGGCGATGTAGCCCGACGGTTTGATCGTCAATTGGCCGCGGAACAGTTCGGATGCGGGCGAATGGCCGATGGCGACGAAGACGCCGTCCGCGGCAAGCGTGTGAATCGCGCCGGTCGCGACGTTCTTGACGCGCGCGCCGGTGACGCTCAGCGGATTTTCGTCGCCGACGATCTCATCAATCACGTGATTGAAGAGAATTGAAACATTCTCCTGCGCCAGCAGACGCTTCACCAAGACGCGCTCGCTGCGGAATTCGTCGCGGCGGTGGATGATCGTCACATGCGACGCGAGATTTGAAAGATACAGCGCTTCCTCGACGGCGCTGTTGCCGCCGCCGACGACAAGCACTTTCTTGCCGCGAAAGAAAAATCCGTCGCAGGTCGCGCAGGCGGAGACGCCGAAGCCCTTGAACTTTTCCTCGCTCGGCAGTCCCAGCCATTTCGCCTTGGCGCCGGTGGCGATAATGAGCGAGTCGCAGGTGTATGACTTGCCCGAATCTCCAGTGAGCCTGAAAGGCCGCTCGTCGAGATGCGCTTCGACAATATGGTCGGAGATGAGCTTCGTGCCGACATGTTCGGCCTGCAGGCGCATCTGCTCCATGAGCCAGGGCCCCTGGATCGGCTCGGCGAAGCCGGGGTAGTTCTCCACCTCGGTCGTGATCATGAGCTGACCGCCCTGCTCGAAGCCGGCGATGAGCACCGGCTCGAGCAGGGCACGGGCGGCGTAGATCGCCGCCGTATAGCCGGCCGGGCCGGAGCCAATGATGATGACGCGCGCATGATGCGGCATGAGGTGGCCTCGCGAGTGACGAAGCCCGCAATCTAGCCATTATCAGCGTCGCCGCAACCGCTCGGGCTGCCGGGCAGGCGGCCAATGCATAAGGCCTCCCGGAAAATCGGAAGGGCTTACCAGCCCCAGCCGCCGTCGCCGCCCCAGCCCGGGCAGACGTTCATCCATTGGCGTCGCCAGCCCCAATGGGTCCACACCCTGCGGATCTGATAGCAGTCGCCATAGCCGGCGTTGGCGTAGCTGGGCCAGCCCCCGTCGGCCGCGCCGTATCCCGGGGAATAGGCGGGTAGGTCTGTGCGGTAATAGCTCCAGCCCCAAGGCTGGCCCCAGCCCACGGGCCGGCCCCAGCCGCCCCGACCGCCCCAACGGCCGGCCCAGCCAACGCCGGGCAGAACCGCGCCGCGGAAGCCTCCGCCGCCCCATCCGAAGCCATGCCATCCGTCCCATCGCTGCGCCTGCGAGGCGCCGGAATGGGCGATTAAGCCAACAAGCAGAGCGCCGGTCGCGGCCGCCGCCTTGATTGCTTTAGACATCTTCAGCTCCTCTCCCGATGCGAAAACGCCCTCCCGAACCGGGAGGGCGCGTGAGTCTCAAAATGTCGGCGGAAGCGATCGGCTTACCAGCCCCAGCCGGTGTTCCAGCCGCCCCAACCGCCGCCCCAGCCGCTGTAGCAGACGTTCACCCATTGGGGCCGCCAGCCCCAATTGGTCCACACGTTGCGAAGCTGATAGCAGCTGCCGTAGCCGATGTTGGAATAATAGGACGAACCCCAACCCAAGCCGTACCCCGCTCCGATCAGGCCTGCGCCATACCACGGCCAATAAGAACGCGCCCACGGGCGTCGCCAGCCCCAGCCGCCGCCCCAACCGCCGATCACAGGCCTGCCCCAGCCGCCGCGCCAGCCGCCGCCCCAGCCCGCGCCGCGCCAACCGCCGCCCCAGCCGGGCCCGCGCCAGCCGCCGCCGCCCCAGCCGCCTCTAAAGCCCCCGCCGGGCAGAACCGCGCCACGGAAACCGCCGCCGAACCCGCCGCCCCTGAAGCCGCCAAGTCCGCCGCCAAAGCCGCCGCCCCTGAACCCGCCAAGTCCGCCGCCGAACCCGCCGCCCCTGAACCCGCCGCCGCCGAACCCGCCGCCGAATCCGCCGCCGCCGAATCCTCCGCCTCGGCCGCCAAAGCCGCCCCTTTGCGCCTCGGCGATGTCCGTATGCGCCAGCAACCCGATAACCAACGCGGCCGTCGCGACCGCCGTCTTGACCGATTGAGACATTTCCAGCTCCTGATCGTGGTCTCAACGCGTTTGCGCTGGCAGGCGAAAATCCATGCGCGGTCCTGGCGCGCTGAATATTCGCCGCCAACCCCGCCCAACGTCACTAAATCGCGCGCGGCGCACGCACTTCAAGAAGTGCTGCGCTCTACGCTCGAGTAGGGGAAGGAGCTTGCTGCTAAAAATAGTTCTGGAGTGTTGCGCTTATGTCGCAAACCTAAAACACGCGTTTATGCAAAGTTGTCATGTCGATCAAAGACAAGAATAAGCAGTAATGGAACAATGTAGGTTTAAGCGCGGTTTCATCATTATCCTAAGTGCTCAGCGGATGGCGGCGTGACGCTTCTGATCTCGCCATTGTTTGGTCACGAGCGATTTCTATTGGCCAGAGTTCCGCCAAGTCGCCCTGCGGCCTCTGCAAAGGAGAATGTTGTGAAAAAACATATGTCGGGAGTTCTGGCGCTCGGGCTCGCGAGCCTCTTCGCGTCGACTGCGGCGCAAGCGGGCGAGTGGGTCGGCAAGGCGTCCTATTACGCGCTGAAGGGTCGGACCGCGAGCGGCGTGCACGTCGGCGCCCTTACGGCCGCCCATCGAACATTGCCCTTCGGATCGAAGGTGCGGGTGACCAATTTGCATAACAATCGTTCGGTCGTCGTCACGGTGAACGATCGCGGACCTTTCACGCGCGGGCGGGTGATCGACGTTTCCGTCTCGGCCGCCGACAGCCTCGGCTTCAGATCGGCAGGCGTGGCGCATGTCAGGGTAGAGCAGGTCGCGAACTAATATCGCCACCAGAAGGCGGAGATGACTTGCCCGCCCAGCTTGTATTAAAAGTAAAAAATCAATAGCTTACAAAATAAAAAGCAAAACCGTCGAATATACGTCAAATAAACGTCAGCGCACGTCTGCGCACAGGTATGCTTGAAAAGTGGACCCGGCAGCGACGAGCTGATCAGGGGACAAGGGGTCGTCGGTTCGAAATGAAGTCAGCAAATTACTGAAGCCACGAAACAGGGGGTCCTTTTGCGACTTGGGTCCACTGATACCCGGCCGCTCATGTCGCTTGTATGAGACGCTCACAGGGCCCCCCTGATCCACCGCAACAATTCGCCCTTAGACGCGGCGCCAACCCTTTGCGTAGCGGCTTTGCCGTCCTTGAACAAAATGAGCGTCGGAATTGATACGAAGCCAAGCTTCTTCGGCATTATGGGGTTTTCGTCGATGTTGAGTTTGACGATCCTGATTTTGCCCTTCATTTCAGCGGCAATCTCTTCGAGCGCCGGAGCAATCCTCCGGCAGGGCGCACACCACTCCGCCCAAAAACTGACCACGACAGGCTTGGCGGATTTGAGCACTTCCTGTTCGAAATTCCCGTCGGTGATATTTTGAGTGGACACGGTCGGCTTTTTCGTGGGCACATCGTCGAAACTGGCCCAATGGCCGACTTCCGAGGGCATCGCTGCAAAACCGCCGGCGGAGTCCTCCGCAAGGGCGGTTAACGCCGTGAGGCTGATAGCCGCGCCGGCAACTGTTGCAGCAAGATTTCGCATAGCTTGCGCCTCCAAAGCGCGCCCCCTCGCTTGAGATAGGGCACCAGGCACGCCGACGGCGGGCGTGCGAAAAAAAACGCCCCGCCGTTACATCCACGGTCGGGGCGTTCTCGCTTGCCGGCATGAGAAACCGTCGGCTTGTAAACATCGTAGGTGATCATGGCTTGCGCCGCAAATCTTCAGGCAATAGCCGTTCAGCGAGCGCGTCGAGAGCCTGCGCGACGCGCATAACCCACAGCGCCAAGCCAACGCGCACGATACGAACCAAAAGTCGGTGGGCGGCTGGGTTTGCGAGCGCACTCATGCCCGCGCCTCCCATTGCTCCAACGCCGAAGCCAGATTCTTGAATATTCGCATGTGTGATCTTGTGGCTTCGTCACGAAGCTCGCGATAGAGAAAGCGGATCAACGCCGCGGCGCCTTTAGCTGTGGTCGGTTTGGTCGACGCCAAACGCCTTTTCGAATCCATCAAGCGCTCGCGAAGATCGCTCACCGACGAAACCAGGTCGGCCACTCCCGCTCTCTCGTCCCACTGCCGCCCCAGGTGGATGGCAGCACGCTCGCGTTTCTTAGCGTCGATGTATTCCTGTTCGATCTTCGCTGGATCTAATCCTCGCGCTGCGAGGAGCGCTTGTCGCCTCAGCTCGATCTCATGTCCGCCTATAAAATAATCGCGCCAAACAATGAGTTCTGTTGGGCGAGAATGGCCAAGTCGATCTTCAGCGTCGGATTCCATCTGAGCAAGCTTCGAGCTGGCGCGGTTGAAAGCGCGCTCCAAGAACTCGACTTCCTTGAGAGCGGACAAGATCGGATCGGCGTCCGGAGCCGCGCCGGCAATAGCGGGAAGCGCGGCGGCGGGCCCAGCGGCAAGGCCGGCTATGATGGCCCGGCGAGTTGTGTCGCGTTTCATTTTCTCATGCCCTTCCTTTGGATAAGCAGTCGACGTGCGCCGAAAAGGGGTTTCTCGGCGTTGCCACGGGGATCCAGTTATGATACCTGTGGTATACATATGGTCCTGAGGAATGTAAATACCTCAGGTCTAAAAATGTTCCATAGGAATTAGAGAATGTCCGTGACGAGTGACCAGATACGAGCCGCCAGGGCACTCCTGCGTTGGGAACAAAAGGACCTAGCTGCCGCCTCCGGCATCTCTCTTCCAGCCATCAAAAGGCTTGAGACAATTCCGGGCCCGTTGGCAGCGCAAGGCAGAACGATTGATGCGTTGAAGGCCGCGCTACAGGCCGCTGGCGTAGAATTCACCAACGGAGGACATCCGGGAGTGAGGATGAAGGTTGTATTAGTTCACACCGAGCACGATTCTGATCGGCTCCTCTTTGCCATAAAAGGCTCCGAATTCCCTCCAGGCAAATGGGACGGGGGTCGTCCTATGGCAAAACTTCCCTTGTCTGTTAGGCTAAATGAGCGCGGATGGTTCGTGTATGAGGAACCCACGGAAGAGGATCGTCGCCGCGCGCGCAGGTGGTATCAAACCAGCGACAAGTCGTGAGACTTGCAGCGAATTGCTTCGTAAGGCGTCACATCGTCCGCCTTCCGAGCTGAGACGTTGGCGCGCGCGATGAGAGACCTGCGCTCTTCCTCTGGCGCTGATATCTTCCCCGAGCGCGGCGCCGCGGGCGGCGGCGCGCTCGATCGAGCGCTTATCCTTGCCGGTGGCGGAAGCGGTCGCTGATGCAAACGACAATTTGTCGTTTGCATTCCATCTTGCATCCGCGCCAGCCGCGCCCGCCTTCGTCTCCGGGTAGAGCTCTTCGTAAATCGCTTTCCGTCTAGCGATCGCCGCCGCCTCTTGAAACGCCGGTGCCACAGGCTGCCATCCGTGCCGCGCTCGAATCGGCCGGCGTCGAATTCATCGACGAGAACGGCGGCGGGCCCGGGCGTTCGGCTGAGGAAGTCAGAGGCGAGGCGATGATTTGGTTCGGCGCGCCGTGGGCAACGTGTCGCGGCGCACGATTTCGAGGCTTGCATGAGACCGATGGTTCCCATCTATCCGCAATCGTCGTCGGGATCGACGGCGTTGGATTATTTAAGCCTCGCCCGTCGATATCAGGCCGCAGCTATCAAGCTTTCGGGATGCACAAGCGGCGGCCAAATTAATTGGCCTGCCTATATGCTGGTGCTTCATGGCTGCGAGCTCGCTCTTAAGGCCTATAGCCTGCGGCACGCGCCGAGCGTGCGTTTGCCAAAACACTCGCTCAAAAATCTATATGCCATCGCTTCGGCGCATGGATTTTCGCTGTCATCAGACTCGATTGCAGCGCTTGATGTGTTGGAGGACATGCACGCGGATCACTGGCCACGCTATCCGGATAATCGGTCGGGGCGCGTTTTGGACATTGAAGCACTCGCGGGCGATCTTATCGAAACGCTTATATGCGCGGTCTCAGCGAGCTTTTGATTTCCGGCACCCGTCGAAATCAGCCAAGAGAACGTCGGCGATCTCAGCGACGCGGTTGTCGTGAGAGATCGCGTCTTCGGGCTTTTTCGTCGTCTTTGAAGTGTCCGCCTTCGGTGACTTGGAGGCGCCTCCAACTTGCATGAACTCATGCCGATACATTTCGAGGATCGACCGGCGCTCCGTCGCCGCCAGCACTTCGCGCGCGCGGGCCATATCCTGCCCCATGGCGACAAGCGCAGCGCGCGTTTGATGATTCATCTCGAACCCCTGCGCATCCCATCATGCGCCAAAAGCTTTTGTGCTCGGATAACGAGCCTTGGCGGCGGCGATCGCCAGGCGCAAGGCTATATAACGAAGAGCTGCATCCGGAGACGACGCATGGTGGCGATCGCAGGTCACAAGCGGTGCATGAAAATCAAAACGACAAATTGTCGTTTTGTTCTGAAACATCGAAGGCCACAGGCAAAGATAAGCGTTCAATCGAGCGCGCCGCTGCACGTGGCGCTGCTCTTGGCGATGATCTCTCCGATATCGCCGGCACAAGCCTAGGCAAGGGCGTCGAACTCGATGCGCTTGCCAAGACGTCAGAGCAAGAGCGCAAATCCCTCATCGAACGCGCCAAGGCGGGAGAGAATGTATCAGCCCGCTAGCCTCTGAGCGATGCCCGCGCTGTTAAGGCCGCGATCGTCAGCGTCTGGACATTAAAAGCTCGCGACGCAAGGGCCGCGCTTGGCCGCCTATCAGGCGTAGACGTTCAGCGCCGCCTCCCACGTCCTGCTTTAGGGGCGCACTGGAAGCGATCACGTCAGGTTGTTTGATCAGATGGGCTATTCCAACAGAGTCGCCATTGCGGTCACGCAAAGGCAGTTTGTCGCCATGTGCCAAGCCTTGGTCCAACAAATCCGCGGCGGCGGCGATTAGAATATTGGCGAGTTCCTGGTTGCGCGAGATTGAATCCCCGCTAAGCGCTGCGGTGCTACAGTCGATCGTGACTTGAAATTGCATAAGGCCAGCCTCCTAATACTTCAGATAACGCAATACGCTCAGCGACAAGGGCGAGCACCGTAAATTACCTTTCTTCGAAACGACTTACAATCGATTTGGCGGGAGGCGCGCCCCGATCACGCAAGAGCCAGCGCCTCCTGACGCGGTGATTGTTTCCTCAGCACTGACGGCGGAACGAAACCCGGCACGCAGCGCAGCGCCAGCGCGCGGTCCTCGCGCTTGGTTAAGCGCGCGCGGCAGGGCGGAATATGCTGGAGTGGAAATGAGGGATCAGCTCTGACGAGAAGCTTGCAGCGCTTCGGCTCGCTCCAGATGAACCAGGCGTAATCTGTGGCCGTCGACCCGTCCGGATCGTAGCCTCCGAGACACATTGGCACGCGCTCGACGAAGGGCGCGACGACGCTCGGCGGCATTTTCGAGTAGATTTCGCCCCAGCGCTCTTCCGTTGTCAGCCATTGCAACCGCAAGAGCAGCGCGACGCCCTCAACGCCGTCGAGCGCAAGCGCCTTGGCGAGCATGCGCGCCGCCGGAACGAAGGGCGGATTGCCGATGATCCAGCCCCCGCCGCGGCACGGCCAGACAGCTTCGTCGTCGAAGAAATCGACGCGATCGATTCCGAACGACGTCGTCGTCAGCGGCGCGCCGCGAAACTCCGGCTCGCGCGGATCATGCTCGGCCGGCAGCTGCGCGAGTTCGTAAATGTGAACGTCGCTCGCGTGGACGGTGGCATATTCCGACAGCGGCGACGCCATGTGGCCGAGGCCGGCGCATGGATCCCACGCGAAGGTGGGGAGCTCGGCGTCGGCGCGTGGCAGGGCGATATCGAACAGCGCCCGCGTCGCCCATGGTGGCGTCGGAAACAGCTCCAAGTTCTCCCATACTGTGCCTTGCGACAGCTTGATCGGCTTCTTCATCGCCCGAACGGCGCTATGGCCTTTCACAGCAGTCATAACGGTCACCATTTTTCTGCCGTCGACGTGGGCGGAACCGGACCCTGGGGCGTCTCCCCGCCAGCGATTGCCCTTGGCGAAGCGCCGGTCGATCCAGAAGCGAGAAATCGCTTAACCTGCGGGCCCCATATGCTGCGCATGCGCTCGACATGCTGGGCCACGCTGCCGTTTTTGTCGCGCGCCCGATAGAGACCCGGGCGGCCGGCGAGCACGGTCGAATAAAGGTCGAGTTGCCCCATCCCCGGCTTGTAACCGCGGCCGAGGAGAAAACGCTCCATGGAGCCGAGCTGTTCTTTGAATGACTGCCGATCGTGCGCGCCATATTCGCGCCGCTCGCGCGGCCCGAACTGGATCAGCCCCATATAGCGGCCGCGCTTGCCGCCCCATTTGCGTGGGGAGAATGAGCCGATCGTTTCATGGGCGATGACTTCTGCCAGACGCTCCGGCGGAATTCTCAGCCGGGCGGCGCTCTCTTTCAGCGCCCGCGCGTTCTCGCCAGTGAAGAACTCGTTTGGACGGGCGCGGCGGGGCAGCAGCGCCCGTCCAGGCAACCGCGACCGCATCTGCTCAGCGAAGTCATGACGCCTTTGCGCCGCAGCGGCTTCCCATTGCGCAGGCGTTCCGCTGGGCGGCGCGAGAGCGGCGGCGCGCTGCATGATCGCGTTACGGCCGCGCCCCGCCGGGACGCGCTGCGCGTGCGGCGGGACAGAGAACGCGGAACCTCGCAGGGCGAGGCCGCGGGCGAAATCATGCGGCCCGACGCTTGGCGGCGATCGCCCTTGTGGCTGCGGCGCGACCGGCGCAGACGTCGCGGGCATATGTGGAACGGCGCGGCGCGTCGTCGGCGCGGATGGCGTCGCTTTCGGCGTCGTCGGCGACAAGCGATCGCCGCGCTCGACGGACGGCGCGCCTAAGTCGATTGGCCGCTCGTCGAGCAAGGGTGTCGCCGATGGCGGCGACAGGCTCGCGAAGGAATGAGCAGTCGACGACGCGGCGTGATCGTCGAACTGACCAAAGAGCAAGCGATTCTCTATGACGATTTTCGTCACGCGCGCGGCGTTCCGACATCTTCGGGCGCCGACGCTTGGCTCTTGCTTTCGGCCTCCAGTTTTTGGGCCGCCTCGCGAAGGCCGGCGGCGGTTTTTTCGAGGAATTCAATCGTCGGCTCGAGGTCGCCCAAGCGCGCGAGCGCGTCGATAAAGCCCTCGATTGCGCCAATATGTATCGCCGGCGCGAGTCCGGGGTTGTCGAGCGTTTTTTCCCACTCTACGGCGAGGTCTCCGGCGAGGTCGCGAGCTTTCTGGTAAAAGATCGCCGCCTGCTCGTCTTCGGTGAAAATTGTCTCAGTCGTCATTTTTTCCTCGCTCGCTTTTGCGCATCACTCATGAGGCATGGTCACGCCGACGTCGCCGCGCAAAGCGCCGTCTGCGCGAACGGTGGAGTCGGAGCGCACGAGCGCGAAACCCGGCGCGAGGCCTATTTCAAGCTTGTTCGAAATCTGCGCTGAGCCTTCCAATTTCGCTTTTGCTTCAATCTGCGCGTGTGGATTTAATCCCGCGGCGAGCGCGCCCCAGTTGGCGCCGAACCCGGCGGGGCCAAAGCCGAACTTCGCAGGCCCGGCTGGAATTGCGCGCATGCCGGATAGGTCGAGCGGCTTGCGTGGCAGGGCGGCGGATTCTGGAATGTCGGACCCGAGCGGCATGGAAAGCTGCGGCCGGCTGTTCGCCATGAACTGCGACCATAGCGGCCGGGGCGCACGAGCGACGGATTCGGGAACGTCGCCGCCCATCGAGAGGGAAAGCTGCGGCCGGCTGTTCGCGAGAAAATGCGACCAGGCAGACGATGCATTTTCGCCCAAGACAGGCAAAACCCCCTTCGTTTGCATCTTGTCGAAGGATTTGAGCGTGCGCTCGATGCCTTCGTTGATCGAGGGCAGCGCCCAACGAGACAGTCGGTCGCCGATTTCTGACGTGAGGATGCCGAAGCGCTTCAGATGGCTTTCGGTGGTTTCGAGCGTCGTCACCATGTTGCGATCTAGGGATCCCTGCCAAGACCCGGAATTGATGAGCTTCAAATTCTTGACGATCTCGGGTAGCGCCTGACCGCTGCGCAGCCCTTCGTCATACCATTCCTTTCCGAGCAGTGCCTGAGCGATCGCAACGCGGTTCTTGCTCTTTCCAAGTCGCTCAAGAAATTGGATGATCGTATGCGTCGCGTCGGTTTTCATGCCGCTTGCTACGGCGGACGCGTTAAGCCCGAGCGCTTTGTAGGGATCCAAGCCCTTCTTCGGCGCGGAGGCGGTCGCGAGCGTTCCCGTCAGCGAATTCAAGAATCGAGATGACACTTCCGGCTGCATGCCGACGCCCGAGAGAGACGTCAAAATCGCCTGCGTCGTCGCGAATGGCACACCCGCCGCTTTCGCCGCGGCGGCAGATCGCCCGAACATTTCGACAATATCCCGCTCCGCTGCCGCGGACTTGTCGCCAAGCTCGTTGACCTGATCGGCCCATTCCTTCAGCTGCGGAATTGTCCATTGCGTTTGAGCCTGAATCTTGGCCAATTTTTCGGACGCCTCTTGCGCGGGCATATCCCATGCGGCAGAGGCTTTCGCAGTCAATTCCATAAATCCAGCGAGGTCCTTGAACGCTACGCCCGACTGGCCCGCCTGTGCTGTCAGCGCCGCCATTTCTTCGCGCGCGATGCCGAAGCGCCGCGCAACGCTGTTGATCATCCGCTCGACTGTGTCCCACGACTCGCCAGCCGGAAGCTCAACCTTCTTTTTGACGTCGGCGAACGCCTTATCGAAAGACACGGCCTGGCGCAGGCCATAAGCTGCAGCGCCGCCAACAGCAAGACCGCCGACCGCGGCGCCTCCCATGCCGAGCATCATTCCCGCCGTCCCCGGCGCGGCGGCAGCGGTGAAATCCGAAAGACCAGAGCGAATTCCCGCCATCTTCTGATTGATCGCCGCGACCTTGGAGCTGACGGCGGCGGCGGCGATGGGCGCGCCCCAGCCTGACGACATGCGCTGTGCGATCGCGGCATGTGCTTCCAAGCGCTGGAGGTTCAGTCGGCCAACCGACGACATGCGCGACGACACGCCGTCCATTCGGCGCGAAACCTGGGCCGCTGTATCGCCAACGGACCGCATTTTCGCGGCGATCTGAGAAAACGTTGATCCGGTTTGATCCTTTGCCCCAAGGACGAGTTCAGATTTAAGCGTCTTCACCATTTCTCATTTCTCCAAAACGCGCGTGAGCCACTTTTCGACCGCCTGATCGAAAAGCTTCGCAGAGACGCGATAGAATGTCGCTTCGGTTTCGCCTTTAACGAGTTCCTTGGGGATCGCCGGACCGAACAGCTTGGAAATTGGAAGCCTGCCGGCGCGCTGGTTTCCGACCATCTCGCGCGCAAAGACGTGCCCATTCGGCCCGATGAAGGTGTGAGGGAAGACGCTGCGCTTGCCCCAGGGCGCAGCCGAAACTCCCTTCGCCGTCTGCTTCGGCGAGAATTCCTTGAGGCTCAGCGTCACGTCGTGGGCGATGATTTTGTATTCGCCTTGCCCGCGCCCGAGCGCCTGGCGCGAGACGATCACGCCCCTCGCCGCGCCGTATTTCACGCCGGCCTGCTTGGCGACGGCGCGCGTCACCTGTGTCTTCGTCTTGCTTCCGACCTCGTCGATCGCCTTGCCGAGCGCATAAAGCGACTTCGCGCCCGCTTTCTCGAACAGCGGCGCGAGATTGTTTTCGAGCTTAATGCTGAACTCGATCGCACCGCCCGTGATCGTCTTACGGCCAGAAGCGAAGACGCCGCCTCCGAATGGTTCGAAATAGTTTTTGGTCATGCGGTGATGCTATCTCTCGTTTTGACCGGCGAATTCTGCCGCCTGTTCGGACATCAGTTCGCGCCCTTGGCAGTTTCGCATGTCCATTCATCGTCACTGCTCTCCGACTCATCGGCGGCGGCCGCGGCCATCAGATCCGCGATATGAGCGCATTGCTCAACGGCCTTAGCGCGCAGCAAGGCGGTAAGCGCCGAGACGCCGCCTTGCTGCGCGACGGAAAACAATTCCTCCGCCCATGTCGGGAGCGCTTGCCATGACCGAGCCACGGCAGAGCCTGCGGCTTCAAAAGCGGCGAGCTGAGCCCCACGCGAGATCAGTTCTCCACGCTCGCGCGCCAAGCGCATGCGCAAGAGTTCGGACACAAGCTCTTCTTTTTCGGTTTTAGCGGAAGCCAGCGAAGACGAAGCGCTGGAGGGATTTGATCCGAGCGCAATGGTCTTCGGCGGTGACGCCTCCTGCTCCAAGGCGGCGAGAGTGGCATCGGCCTCAGCGACGACATCGTCATCAATGCGGGCGCGCGACAAGCGGAAGGCGATGAGCGCCTCATCGCGGCGGACAAACTTTCGGCCGGTGTAATCAGCGGGCACGCTGGCGCCGGAAATGTCATAGACGGGGACGCGCCCAACCTTGATCGCCTTGCTAATTGCCGGGCGCGAAACGCCAATGGACCGCGCGAACGTGGCAGGAGAGACAAGCTGATTAGGACGGTTAACGGCCATCTGTTAACTGTGAACCTTTGTGAACCCTAATTTTCGGCAGGTTCTCTAGGGATTTATCGGGAGCTACGCGCCCGCAGGCGGAGCGAGGCTAGGAAGGACCCGCGAGGCTTTTTTCATATCGCTTGATGCTGCTCTCGCCTTCGCGCCAACGATCGCGTTCAACGCAAGCTGTGGAAACTCCTCTCGCTCCGCGGTGGCAGCGATAACCCGAAGCCGAGTGACCACTGCGCCGAGCTGAGAGTCATCCCCAGCACGATAACGACGCATCAGCACGCCTAGCAGAATGCGTGCATCTTTTGTGGCTTGGTGGTCTGGTAGCGCTCGACAGGCATCGCCCAAATCGATCAGGCGTTGCTTATCGAGAGCATGCAGGTCATTGAAGTCCATCGACCGCCTCCTCTATTTCAACGGAGCCACCCAGCCAGGCGCGTCTTGCGTCGCCAATGAACGGCTCCGCACGACGGACGGCCGAGGCTCGACTAGAACGGCGCGATAGAGCCGTTCGGTGTCTTCCTTGCGGGCGGCGCTGCGGATCGTCGCGCCGGGATCGGCGGGAACAGGAACGGCGGACACCTCCATCGGCTCCCAATCGGTCACGCGCCAAACCGGAACCATCCCATCATCGGCTTCCATCTTTTCGACGCGATGAATGATGTAGCCAACCGAGACGTTGCGGATGATGCCGTCCTTGATCTTGGCGACATTATCGGCGTCGCCTGGGGCTCCGGAGAGTTTGATTGTCGCATAGCCATTGCCCTTCTCGACGCGGGCGGAGCCTGGCACGACGGAACCGATCACATCCTCGAGCGACCAGTCGCTATGCGTATTGAGGAAGGGCGCGCCAGCGTTAAGACGGTCGAGACGCACGGTGCCGGGCTCGACAACAAGTTCCTCGTCATAATAGGTCGAGTCACGCCACGAATAGCGCCTTACCTTCGCGCCGGTCGTCCAAATGACGACAACCGTGTTCGCCGCCCCATCGAAGGATTCGGCGCGCAGCTGCGCCCCGCGCAACTGGCGGGGCAGCTCTAGGAAGCGTTGCATGGTATGATTTCCTTGAAGGTTGGAAGCGAATAGCGATCGCAAATTTGTGCTATTTCGTCCTGATGTAGGATCGTCTTGTCGATCAGCGCGCTGGCGACGCTGAGCAGCGCGCCACGCACATCGTCGTCGTAGAAGACGTCGAAGGCCAAGCGAAACATTTCGCGCCAGTTCTCGACCAGCGCTTGGTCATCCATATGCTGGAAGGATTCGACCAGTAGGCGGGCGTCCTGACAACAATCGCAGTGGCCTACACCCTCGCCCGCACGAGCGCGTTCGATATAGCTTGCAAGCAGCGGCCACGAAGGGAACCAGCCCGAGCTTGTTGCGACGGCATCGCCGACTTTGCCCGCAACGGTGCAAAAGATAGACGCGAGAACGCGCGTGTCGCCCGGAACGTCGGAATACATCGTGTGGGGGCCGGACAACGAGATAGTTACGTATTTCGCCGGCCGGCCGATGATGGCGGCCGCAACAGCGTGGCCGGCCTCATGCGCCGCCAGTGGAAAAAAATCGAAGGTCTTGGCGAGCTCGGCGATCTCTTCGCACAACATGTCGTGCGCGGCGGCAGGAGCGTCGTGTGGCGCGTGATCGAATTTGACGGACAGGCAGGCGCACGGCGCGGTCGTCATTCGGCGGCCTCGCGCATTTCCTCGCTGGCGCGAAGCGAGAGCGCCTTGTCCCTCATAGGCGCGATCAAGGTTTCATCGGCCGCACCCGAAAAGGGCAAGAACCGAATTTCTACATTGCCTTTCGGAAGTTCAGCGCTGACCCCGCTTCCTTTCTTTCGGTAGCGAAGCGGAAGTTTGCAGGACCAGAAATTTCCGACAATGTCGCGACCTTCCTGTTCGAATAAATCTGGCATTCGCTGATACAATGCTTCGGTCAAAAGCGCTGATGCGACCTGTGTCGGCGTGAGCGCGCTGCCAATGCCGTAAAACTCGCGATAGCCTTTGATGTCGATGCAATCAGGCGGCGTCGCGGCGATGAATTCTTCGAGCTGCGCGCACAGCGTCCCAAACGTCCGATCGATCACGACGGCGCGCTGGGTCAGATCTTCCGCCGACTTTTCACGGCGTAGCGCTTCGGCCGCGCGGAACGTGGCATCTTTGGCAACGGCAATACGCTCGAGGAGCGCGATCTCGCCGACCTCCAAGCGTTCCAAGCGCACGCAGGCTTTAGCGTGCTCAGTATCAAATCTGACGATCGCGTCGTCATCCGAGTCGGATAGCAACAGATCGGCGCGCCTCGAGCCGTAAGCTTCGACTTCCGCCGTTACCTGTGCCTTCTCGGCGAGCAGCCGCTGTAGCTGTGTTTCGAGACTGGCGACGTCGCCGGTTTTGGGTTTTAGAAAGTCAAAAATCGCCATGCATCTCGCTCCTATCGTGCTCAGAGTCACACAGCGCGTTTTGCAGTTTCAACGGCTGGCCATTGCAAAAATCGGCGATGTTGAGGATTTGGCGCCAGCCAATCGGCTCGCCGCTGCGGCTGCGCAAGATTCGAAACCAGGCCCGATGCTTGTCTGAGGCTAAAGCCGGCAGCGACTCATGACGACGGTCACGCAGCCATTGATTGCCGGCGTACGACTTCAAGTCGCTCGCGAGAGCCTTCGCACAACGAGAGGGCTTTCCCGGATAAAGGCACAACGCCGAGACGATGGCCGCGTTGCGTTCAAAGACGTGAAACTGGCGCGCCAGCTCTTCGACGGCATCCGCGCGCTGGCGCAGACCGGCGGCGAGTTCGAAAAGGCCCGACGAAGTCGCGATCATTCCGCCGCCTCCGCAGTGACGAGCGGGCCTGCCGGAGCGCATCCGGGTGGCCATTCGGCCGATCGATATGTCCCGAAGCCGAGCCGTGTTTGGATCGCGGTTAGTGGCCTGCCGCCACGGTCTGCTAAATATTCAGCCCACGCAGTCCACTGCGAAGATCCTTTCTCGACAAAAACTGTGGGGCCAGGTTGATGATCGTATTGGCGCGATCTTTCGATCGTCGACTTCTCGATTGGCCTTGCTAGGACAGCGCGATCTCGCGCGCGCACGCGCGTATTAGGATTAATACTTATAGGATAGGGGGCCAGCTGGCTGACCCCTTTTTGAGGGGAAAATTGACCCCTTTCGTCAGAAAAAGGGGTCAATGAGCTGGCCCCTTTCGTTGGAAAAGGGGTCAATGAGCTGGCCCCTTTCGTTGGAAAAGGGGTCAATGAGCTGGCCCCTTTCGTTGGAAAAGGGGTCAATGAGCTGGCCCCCTTTTTTTGCGGATCAATAGGGCTGTATTCGTTGGCCGCGCCCCTACCCACGCCCCCTGATTTTTTGCTGAGATGGCCGTGGGTGACCAGCGCCGCCAGCAGTCCCTTGACGCTGCTCGGCGAAAGGCCGGTGTCCTTCGCGAGTGTGTCGATGCCGACGAACGTCGTGCGAGTTTCCGAGTTGAAGCGACGACTCAAGTCAATCGCGAGCCGGCATGCGCTCGCTGACAATTGGTGATTTGCGGCGATGCTTTCGAGCCACCTAAATTTCAGCGCGGCGAACTCTCGGTTCATCTCACGCCTTCTCTGATATTTCAGCGCAGGTTAGATGAGCACGTCGCAAGGGCTGAAGCAGCTCATCAAGAAATCGCTCGCGGGCTTCAGGACTGGCGCCCCGCCAGGCGCTTCGCAAAGCGATGAGTTCCGGAGCCCATTCAGCGCGCGCCGCTATTCCGCGCTTTGTCGCTTCGGAAATCCTCCGCCGCACCTCGAGCGGCGCCATCGCTTCGCGCGTGCGGGTCGAGATTATGGCGCGCTGCTCGGGTGTCATCGTTCACGCAGCGCCTGACACAAGCGGGAGTGACGCGAGCCAACCGCGCAAGTCTTCATCGAGGATGATCGTCCGGCGGCCGAGCTTATGGGCTTTCAGTTCGCCTGCGCGAATAGCTTCAAAAATTGATGTCCGGCCTACTTCCGCTGCTTCGCATGCGCCATCGATGCTGTGGGCGACCTTGCCCAGGGGGGCCGCGATCTTTTTGCCTGTGTCTTGCTGCTGCATTTTGCACCTCCAATCGTCGCGTCCGTGCGATGACGTGAAGATGCATGAGGCTAGTGACTGTCCCTAATTGTCCTTGGTCTCTAATTGTCTCTACTGTTTTCAGACAGAATTTTTTTCCTCGCGGCGACGACTGGATTGCGCGATTTGGTCCCATATTTTTTTTGGAGCTCGAACTGCGTGGCGCCTGCTAAATCGTAGCCTGCCGCGGCGTCAATTCTCATCTTTGCTTCGACTCTGTCCGCTATCCCACCTGGCCTGCCTGGGGTGCGGCTGGGTCTAGAAACGTGGACATTCGGACGCCAAAGTTTCAGGACCTCATCGCGCGGAATCCGCACACCCGTGTAAACGAGCCCTGCGTCGCTCCGCACACGATCGGGCCCGTCGCTATATCGGTCATCGGCGCGGATGCACGCTAGGGCGACCGCCTCGTCGGCGCTACCGCGCCACTGCGAAGGATCGGAATTTTCGCCAGGGAATTTCAAATCAGCCCAGGCATAAGGCGGGATCGGCGCACGCTCACGCGCCGGCGTGATGGCGGTGAGATTGGCTCCCTGCAGCGTCAGGCCGTCTGGCACAATGCCCTTGAAGCCTGAGGCTGGAATATTACCTTTTTCCAGTTCGAGCCATAACTCGTGTCGCGCTTTGTGGGCCTCCCGGCAATTAGCCGCCGTTTCAGCGAAAGTCGCGGGGCCGATCGTCTCTCGAATCCACACGCAGCGCGGCCCATCGGCTACGTCGACAGCATCAGCGTCGCGCTCGCGCAGTTCAGTCCACCATCGACGAAATCCTTCCGAGACGTCGCGGACCCGCTCCACGTCGCGCGTCGCAATCCATGCGATGCCCTGTAGTGGCGACCAGTATCTTTCGCCCATTGGGTCATAAAAGACCGGCGCCGGCCTGCCGTAGGGAAGCGGCTCGCCGGTTTCGCTGGACCATTTATCGGCGTCGACTGGTGTCATTTTGCCAACGGCCAGCAAGGCTAGCATACGCAGGACGTTGAGTGGTTCATTCATCGCGCACCTCGCGAGTGTTGCACCTTGCAGTGCGCAGGGAAATCAGGAGGTGCACCCCGACTTGTCGGCCCGTCGGCCTATCCCTGCGCGTTCGTTATCTCTTGGCGCGCTCGTGCAGGCTCACAACATTGTCAGCGTCAGACGGAACGAGCGGGACGATCGCGGCGCGGACCATTTCCTCGAGTCCGTGCGTGATCCACTTGGCATAATGCCGCTCGATCATTTCGCTACTCGTGTCATGGAGCGCGGCGACGAGCCTCAATGGAAGGTTTGCGCGAAGGCCCTTCACAATGCTGCTGTGTCTCAGACAATAGGCGACGACTAGAGGCAGGCCGGCGCGCTGCCGGATTGCACGCCACGCAGGCGCTATCTCGCTGGCATCGCTCCACGCCACTCGGCGATCCTTGCGCCATTCCAAGATTCCGGGCTCGTGCACGTGTCGCCAGCGCTCGAGTAGCGGGGCATCCTTCGGCCGGCGTTCGGTGATAGGCGCGAGCGCCTCGACGATATCTGCCCCTACCGGAACTACTATCGCCGGCGCTTTGCGGACGCCCCGGCCCTTATAGCTTGGTGGAATAAGCAGGCGGCGTTCGCTGATCTGTAAGTCGCCGACCTTCAGCCGCGCGACCTGCGAGAATCGTGCCCCCGTAGCTGCAAGCACGAGAATGAAGCGAAACAGATCGCCGTCCCAACCTTCTTCCGAGTCGATTTCACGCGCCGCCATCAAGATCCGCGCAACTTCGGAATCGGAAAGGATCTGATTGTCTCTCGCGATCGGCTCGGCGTCGTCGTCGCGCGCAGAAGGGCGCAAGCCGTGCTTGATGATGCCGGGCAGTGCGGCAGGCAGGCGGTCTCGATCGTGCGCGTAAGCGGCATTGAGCGCAGCGCGAACGTCGCCCATTAGCCGCTTCTTGGTCGCCGCCTTGAGGATTTCGGGCAGCGTCTCGCTCCAGCGACGCAGCTCCTTCTCGTCAAGTGCATTCAGCGGCACATCGGCAAGCGGCGTAGCGGAGATCGCCACCCGCTTGCCGTATGCGCGGAATCCGATGACGTAGCGGGAGAGCCTTGAGGCCGCATCGCTGCGTTTCGCTCGCCCTGCCCGGCGACTGTCGCGAGCGTCGCGCATCACAACATAAGCCTCTACTGCCAAGCGAACAGTGAGAACGGGCCCCGCGGCTTCTGCGGCGGCGGCCGCGCGCTCCTTTTCGAGAAGCTCGCGTGCCGCCTTCATGGCGGCCTCAAAGGAGAGCGTGCCGGCGTTGATGGCGTCGTCAGCCGGGCCAAGCGGCGCTTGCCGATACCCCTTCCCGTGGCGCCAGCGCGCGAACCAAGTGCCTGAGCGTTTCCCCTTTCGATACCCGAGATGCCCCTCGGCGTCGATACGACGCCAATGGAGTCCGATCGGCAGGGCAGCACGTGAGTTGCGGGTTGTTAGTGGGCTTTCTTTGAGCGTTTTCGACATGACCGCCAGACAGAAATCATCGAATATCCATCAAATAAATACCCAGACACGCCCACGAACGCAAGCGGACATAAAATCGCTATCTATGTGTTCTAACTGGCTTTCAGCGAACGTTAGCGGACGCTTATTCACAGAAATTTTCGCTACCAGAATGCGCTGATCAGACCGCGCTCGGCGGGAGAGTTGACGCCGCCAAGCGCGGCGATCGCGCCGATCTGCAACGAAAGCGACGCCGTCATGTCGTAAACAGCGCTCAACTGAAATTTCTGCGCGGCGACGACGCCCGCCGGGCCGCCTCTCGGCGCAAAGCCGGAGAAGCTTTGAGCGAGAAACAGGATGGGGGGCAGGGGTCGCAGCCCAGCGGTGAGGTCGGCGCGGATCTCGTCGCCATTCTGTCCGCGCGACCGATAACCCAGTTGCGCGTCGACAAAGGCGGGAAAGCCGAAAAGCTCGAAGGGTCGGCCGACGAGCAGCCGCAGGTCGGCCTGCACGGGATCGCGCATATCGAGGAACCGCCGCGCCGCGGGCGAGGCCGCCCGCACGCCCGCCTGCAGCGAGACGATGTAATCGCCCCAGGTGAAGAGCAGCGACCGCGCGCCGAGCGCCCCCAATCCGAGACCGTCATAGCGCGCGCCCGCCGGTCCCTGGAGTGATAGCGGCAGGCCCGCTTTGGCTTCCTCGACGAGCAGGTTGAGGTGATCGTAAGGCCCGGCGGCGCCGGAGAAATTCATATAGCCGCCTTCAGCGACGATCGTCAGCCAGTCAAGAAGGCCATGCTCGACGTATAGGCGCGTCTCGAACTTGCGATAGGAGGGCGTTTGGATCAGTCGGCCGCTGGCGTCATAGGCTTTGCGCGCGTCGGCGAAAGTCGTGGTGACGATCGCCTGTCCTTCGCCCGGCGGCATGAGCCACGCGCCAGCGAAGGCCGACTGCGCCGCAACGACCCAAAAGCAAAAAACAATAAGAACCGCCAAAACACGCACGGCGATACGCATGGCGTCACGCACAAGAACCGGCCCGCCGCCGATCCGCCGCGGGCCTTACAAGGCGATGCTAGAAGCGATCCGAGCTGTTGACAACCGACGGTTGCGCTTATGCCCCCACATGCGCATGCACGTCGCGGCCGCCGTGGCGCTGCATGATTTCCATCGCCGCGCGTTCGCGCTCGTCGTTCCAGACGCGAGCCCAAAGCAGCAGTCCGCCATGCTTCAATTGCGACTGCGCCCATTTGGTCTGACGGTCGCCGACGAGCTTGGAAACCAGCAGGCCCAAAACCCCGGCTGCGCCGCCGGTCAACAGTCCAACCGCGATGGCGCTGGTCAGCGACAGGCCCCAGGCAAGGGCGACTCCGGCGCCAATGAAGACGCCGACGTAGAACAGCACGCCGACGATCGAGGCCTTGCCGATATTGAGCGACTCCCGATCGATGTATGGCGTGCGCGGCGCTCTGGGACTGTCTTCAAGCGCGTCGGCGCTCACGTCGGTATCGCCGAGCTTTTGGCGCACGGTGTCCTCTTCGGCGAGTAGGCTGATCTCCGAGCGGTCGAAACCGCCAGTGAGAAGATCGTCGATCGCCGACTGCAGCGTGTCGACGGTGTCGAACAGGCCGACGACCTCGCGCAGCTCATGGCGTTCTTCAGGTGTGGTGGCTCTCTTCGCGTCCATGTTTTTGCTCCTGCGCGGCGATTTTCGCGCGCGGCCGCGCTCTTGATTAAACAGAGCGGCGCGCCCGGTCTTCAAGAGGCGGCGGGCAGGGAAAAATCTTTAGGGAGACTCCGGACAGCGGGGGGGGGGGCCAGAGCGGGGCGGCGCTGCCGGCGCCCAGCCGGTTCAGGGCCTTGGACTGCGCAGCGCGCCGAGTGGCGGCGCGCGCGTCGGGAATGATGGAAACGCTACGCCGCGCGGCGGTGCGGCGCGCCGCCGAAAAATTCCAGATAGCGCGCGTCGATCTCGGCGACCGGCATCACCACGAAAACATCCGTCGTGTTGAATTTGCGGTCGACGACGGCGCCGTCGCCAAAACGGGCGCCGAGCCGCAGATAGCCTTTGATCAGCGGCGAGAGCGCGTCGCGCGCCTTGCGCGGATCGAACGCGTCGCGCGCCAGCATCCGCATCGGCGTGTGCAGCTCGTCTCGCGCGCTGACGCGCCACGCCTCTTCCGCCGGCGCGTAATGCGCCAGATAGCTCAACGCCTGCGCATGGGCGAGCGGATTGGCGCCGTGCAGACTTGCGCAGCCGAACATCACGTCGATGTCGTGCGCGCGCACATAGGCGAGAAGCCCGCGCCACAGGAGTTCGATCGTCCGCTTGCTGCGATAGGGCGCGAGCACGCAGGAGCGCCCGAGCTCCAGCGCACGCTTGCCGGCGTGACGGGCGAGCAGCGGCCCGACGTCATATTCGCTTTCGGAATAGAAGCCGCCGGCCTTCTTCGCCATGTCGTCGCGCATCAGCCGATAGGCGCCGACGATCTTCGGCCTGATCTTGCCGCGCCGTGTCTGCGCCGCGTGATCGATGACGATGAGATGATCGCAATATTTGTCGAAACGGTCGGCGTCGCGCCGGGTGAAGGCCGTGCGCGCATCGGGAATGGCGCCGCCTTCCTTGTAGAAGACGTCGTAACGCAGGCGCTGCGCCTTGCGCACTTCCCTCTTGCCGCGCGCGAGCCGCACTTCCAGCGCGCCGAGACGGCCGAGCGTTTCACCGAGCGTTTTCTTGGCCGCTTTCGGCTTTTTTGCATCCGCTTGCGGAAAATTGACGAGGGCGAAGATCGTCTGACCGAAATCCGCGTTGACCGTCCACATGTGCGACTCGCTCCGCTGCGATCTCCCCGCTTGAAGATCACGGGGAGGCGAAGCTTTTGTGACGCGAGAATTGCTGCTGTGACGCACCAGTTGCGGTTTACACTTGAACTTCTCGCTCCAGGAGTCCGAATGTTCAAATCTCATCTCATCGTCAGCGCGGCGATCTGCGCTTTTGTTTTCGCAACGGTCACGGCGCAGGCGGAGCCGCTCCCTTCGCTCGGCTGTTACGCGCGCGCCTATGACAAGGCGCATCTTTCCGCTCACAAGAATCAGATCGTCGACAAAGCGTGGCTGTCGATCGAAACGCGGAAGGACACGCCGCCCTATCCCTTTTCGGCGACGCTGCAATTTTCGACGAAGGGGCGCGCCAAGAGAACCTTTTCCACCTTCGGCGCCTGCAAGGAGGACCGCGGCGGTCTTCTATGCAACGCTTCGGTCTCCGCCGAGGAAACCGACCTCTGCAAGGCCAAGAACGACGGCGTGCATCATTGCCGGATCGGCTACAGTGAGTCCGGCTCCTTCCGGATCGCAGCGCTGGCCGAGCGTGTGCTCGTGACGGTCGTCGAGCGGTTGGAAATGCCGGGGCCCGATGCGGGCGGGCGCTCCAGCTATCTCTATCTGAGCCCGGACAATGCGGAGAACCACGCCTTTCTGCTCCAGCCGGCGGACGCGAAAGCCTGCAAGTAGTGAGGATAGTCAAACTCGAACGATGAGAAGCCATCTTCCGTAAGAGCCGAGCCAGTTCTGGAGGCGGGCAGTCCTCGTCCTTCGAGACGCCGTCTTCGGCGGCTCCTCAGGATGAGGACTGCTGGCGCACCGTGAGCTCAAGCGCAATGCGCAGTTAACCAAACGCAACGTCCACCCCCATGCCCTCACCCTGAGGAGCCTGCGATAGCAGGCGTCTCGAAGGGCGAGGGCTGATGCGCGCTGATGCAGCTCAAAAAGTCCCGCTTGCCGAATCTGCGCAGATGCCGGACGTTCAATCCTGCCCGACTGGAATTTTCCCCCTTATCCACTAACTTATCCACATGTTGTCGCTTTTTTAATTTTCATCACTATATCTTGACGTCGTCGCAGGACTCACGCAGTCTGGAGGCAACACGCAATGGCGACGCGGCGAACGATCTTTAAGACGTTCGGCGGCTCTCGGCGACAGCCGGACGTGAGCGTTGCTTTGCGTGGGCGTGATCCTCGTTTTCGGCGTGCTTTCAATCGCGGCGTATCCATCCGCGAGCGCGGGGCGCGCGTCTTTCGAGTTCAGAATTGGCAAGAAATTGCGTCGCGGGCCGGCGAACGGCTGCGTGCGGGCGGACGCCTGCGCTTTGAGGGGATGAGACGATGAAAATTGAGCGGCGCTACACCAAGGCGGGCGAATCTCCTTATGCGAACATTCCGTTCCGCACGACGAAGAGCGAGATCCGCAACCCCGACGGCTCGATTGTCTTTTCCCTCGACAATATCGACGTCCCCAACCAGTGGAGCCAGGTCGCGGCCGACGTTCTGGCGCAGAAATATTTCCGCAAGGCCGGCGTGCCGGCGCGCTTGAAGCGCGTCGAGGAGAATTCCGTCCCGTCCTTCCTGTGGCGCTCCGTCGCCGATACGGAAGCGCTCAGCGAACTCCCCAAGGACCAGCGCAACGGCTCCGAAATCTCGGCCAAGCAGGTCTTCGACCGTCTCGCCGGGGCCTGGACCTATTGGGGCTGGAAGGGCGGCTATTTCGACGCCGAGGAAGACGCCCAGGCCTTCAGCGACGAGCTTCGCTACATGCTCGCCATGCAGATGGCGGCGCCCAATTCCCCGCAATGGTTCAACACTGGCCTGCACTGGGCCTACGGCGTCGACGGGCCGAGCCAGGGGCATTTCTATGTCGACTACGCCAACGGCAAGATGGTGAAGTCGAAATCGGCCTATGAGCATCCGCAGCCGCACGCCTGCTTCATCCAGTCGATCGCCGACGATCTCGTCAATGACGGCGGCATCATGGATCTCTGGGTGCGCGAGGCGCGGCTGTTCAAATATGGCTCCGGCACCGGCACCAATTTCTCCAAGCTGCGCGGCGAGAAGGAGAAGCTTTCCGGCGGCGGCTCGTCCTCGGGCCTGATGTCTTTCCTCAAGATCGGCGATCGCGCGGCGGGCGCGATCAAATCCGGCGGCACGACGCGGCGCGCGGCGAAAATGGTCGTCGTCGACATCGATCATCCCGACGTCGAAGCCTTCATCGACTGGAAGGTGAAGGAGGAAGAGAAGGTCGCCTCACTCGTCACGGGATCCAAGATCGTCAAGAAGCATCTGAAGGCGATCATGCGCGCCTGCATGAACTGCGAAGGGCCCGGCGACGACTGCTTCAACCCCGAGATCAATCCGGCGCTGAAGCGCGAGATCAAGCTCGCGCGCAAAAACGACGTGCCGGACAATTACATCAAGCGCGTCATTCAGTTCGCCAAGCAGGGCTACAAGGACATTCACTTCGACACCTATGACACGGACTGGGACAGCGAAGCCTATCTCACCGTCTCGGGTCAGAACTCCAACAACTCCGTGCGCGTCACGGACGAGTTCCTGCAGGCGGTCGAGAAGGACGGCGACTGGAGCCTCATCAAGCGCCTCGACGGCAAGACGGCGAAGACGCTGAAAGCCCGCGATCTGTGGGAGAAGATCGGCTACGCCGCCTGGGCGTCCGCCGATCCCGGCATTCAGTTCCACACGACGATCAACGACTGGCACACCTGCCCGGCGGGCGGCGCCATTCGCGCGTCCAATCCGTGTTCGGAATATATGTTCCTCGACGACACGGCCTGTAATCTCGCCTCGCTCAATCTGCTTCAGTTCCGCGATCTCGAGACCAAGCGCATCGACGTCGATTCCTATGAGCACGCGGTGCGGCTGTGGACCGTCGTGCTCGAAATCTCGGTGCTGATGGCGCAGTTTCCCTCAAAGGAAATCGCGCAGCTGTCCTATGACTACCGCACGCTGGGCCTCGGCTTCGCCAATGTCGGCGGCCTCTTGATGTCGTCTGGCGTCGCCTATGACAGCGACGCCGGCCGCGCCATCGCCGGCGCGCTTTCGGCGATCATGACGGGCGTGTGCTACGCGACCTCCGCCGAAATGGCCAAGGAGCGCGGCCCCTTCGCGCGCTTCATGGAGAATCGCGAAGCGATGCTGCGGGTCATCCGCAATCATCGCCGCGCCGCGCATGGCGAACGCGTCGGCTATGAGCAGCTGGCGATCGCGCCCGTGCCGCTCGACGTCGCGTCCTGCCCCGATCAGCTCTTGGTCGAACGCGCCGGCGCCGCCTGGGACAGAGCGCTCGCGCAAGGCGAACTCTACGGCTATCGCAATGCGCAAGTCACCGTCGTCGCGCCGACCGGCACCATCGGCCTGGTGATGGATTGCGACACGACCGGCATCGAGCCCGATTTCGCGCTCGTCAAATTCAAGAAGCTCGCTGGCGGCGGCTATCTCAAGATCGTCAACCGCGCCGTGCCGGAAGGGCTGCGCTCGCTCGGCTATCGCGAGAGCGACATCGCCGAGATCGAGGCCTATGCCGTCGGCCACGCCTCGCTCTCCAACGCGCCCGCAATCAACACCACGAGCCTGCGGGCGAAGGGTTTCACGGACGAGAAGATCGCGGCGGTGGAAGGAGCGCTGCGCAGCGCCTTCGACATCAAATTCGTCTTCAACAAATGGACGCTCGGGCAGGACTTTCTCACCGGCGTGTTGAAAGTTCCAGCGGCCGCGCTCGACGACAAGAACTTCGATCTGCTGACGCATCTGGGGTTCTCGCGCGCCGACATCGACGCCGCGAATGTGCATATCTGCGGCGCGATGACTCTGGAAGGCGCGCCGCATTTGAAGCGCGAGCATTATCCGGTGTTCGACTGCGCCAATCCCTGCGGGCGCACCGGCAAGCGCTATCTCATGGTCGACTCGCATATCCGCATGATGGCGGCGGCGCAGCCTTTCATCTCGGGCGCGATCAGCAAGACCATCAACATGCCCAATGACGCCTCGATCGAGGATTGCGAACAGGCCTATCTGCTGTCGTGGCGCCTCGGGCTCAAGGCCAACGCGCTCTATCGCGACGGCTCCAAGCTCTCGCAGCCGCTCTCGGCGCAGCTCATCGCCGGCGATGACGACATCGACGCGATGGACGTCGTCGAGGAACTCGTGACCGCCAACATGCCGGCGCGCGCCGCGGCCATCGCCGAACGCATCGTCGAGCGCGTCGTGCATCAGGTGATCCGCGAGCGCGAGAAGCTGCCGAACCGGCGCAAGAGCTACATTCAGAAGGCGACGGTCGGCGGCCACAAGGTCTATCTGCACACGGGCGAATATGAAGACGGGCGGCTCGGCGAAATCTTCATCGACATGCATAAGGAAGGCGCGGCCTTCCGAAGCCTGATGAATAATTTCGCCATCGCGATTTCGCTCGGCCTGCAATATGGCGTGCCGCTCGAGGAATATGTCGACGCCTTCACCTTCACCCGCTTCGAGCCCGCGGGTCCGGTGCAGGGCAATGACGCGATCAAATATGCGACCTCGATCCTCGACTATGTGTTCCGCGAGCTCGCCGTCTCCTATCTCGGCCGCAACGATCTCGCGCATGTGTCGCCCGAAGACGTCGGCCATGACGTGCTCGGCAAGGGCCAGCATGAGGGCAAGGCGCCCGAGACGAACTCCGTCGTCTCGCGCGGTCTGCTGCGCTCCAAGACCGACAGGCTGATGGTGGTGCAGGGCGGCGGGGCGGTCGCTTTACGCGAGACGCCGGACGCGGCGCATGAGGCGGACGATCCGACCTCGACGCTCGGCTGGACCGAGCCGACGAAGACCGTCACCGGCGTCGCCGAGAAACGCGCCGAAGCGCGCATGAAGGGCTATGTCGGCGAAGCCTGTCCCGAATGCGCGAATTTTACGCTGGTGAGGAACGGCACGTGTCTGAAGTGCGAGACGTGTGGGGCGACCACGGGGTGTTCGTGAGATCAGCGATTGGCAGCTTTCGGTTCGACCTCCCGTGTTATTCAACCACGACGAGTCCTCGCTCGTCGTGGTTTCTGGCTTGAGCACAATCGATGGAAGCAGACGAGCAGTGCCGCTGCGCCTTTTGCAAAAATGACCTACCATTTTCGATTCCCAACCATTTGGTTGATGAACTTCTGAACGGTAACGTCGTCGTGTTCGCGGGTGGCGGAATAAGCACCGAGAACCCTGATCACGCGCGCGACACTTTCTACAGACGAATTGCTGCGGAATTGAAAGAAGACCACAACAGCTCATTTCCAGAGTTGATGAGCAAATACTGCAGTCAACCGGACGGACGCATAAAGCTAATCCAATCTATAAAGGCCAGATTTGACTACTTCGTTTCATTTGGAGAGTTTTACAACCGGATGACGCGGTTTCACAGAGCAATTTCCCCAATGTTTATGATAAAGGACGTGATCACAACGAATTGGGACGATTTTTTTGAACGGGAGTGTGTATTAGACGCGTTTGTCAACGACAGCGACATGCCGCTCTGGAACGCCTCAAAACGCAGACTCATGAAGATCCACGGATCAATTCGAAATCTTGGGTCGATTGTCGCAACAGAAGAAGATTATAAAGCCTCGGAGCGAAGGCTTAATAACGGCGTTATGGGAGCCCAACTCAAAGCGCTACTAGCTCAGAAAACGTTCATTTATACTGGATATTCTTTGTCAGACTCCACTTTTTTGAAACTGGTTCACCGTCTTGCAAAAATTACCTATCCTAACTTGCGCCATTCATATTTTGTTTCACCACATATTGACGTTGATAGGTTGAGTAAATTTCCAATTCCGATGACGCCAATTGAAACAGACGGTGCATATTTTTTTGAACAGCTACGCGTGCACGTAGAGAGCAGGGCTGGCATACTTCCTGATCACGCATTTGAGTCCTGCGAGGAACTGCTGGATCGAGTTGTCGATGAACATAGCAGCGCTGCCAACGCGTTATCTTCTTGTCGACATCCCCTTCTTGTGTTCGCGCTGAGTTACCAGGACGGGCTCATTCACGGACTAGGACGAATATCTAGGCGAAAAAGCACGGGCGAATATCATTGTTGTTGCCACGTCTCGCAGTTAGCACAAGCATATGAAATGCGTGCGAAGGAGTTCAGACGAAAGAGAGATTACTGGAACGCTTCCTATGCAGAGGGCTACCGAGATGCGTTAGCCTATCTTTTATTTACCCGTGACATGCACATCTCTATACAGCCGCCGCTATATGGAACGCATTGCGGCGTGGATTTTCGAACCCTGTCATCGATCACGAGATTTCCCAAAAAGAAAGTAGGCGCTCACCGCATGGTGCAAGCAAAGCGAATTCTCGCGGAATTAACATCGTCTCCAGAAGTATTGATACCAAATCACACGCCCTATCTTTGATGGCGGCTTTGAAAGCATAGTTCTTCGCCAATGATCCTTCGGCGGCTCCTCAGGATGAGGACTGCTTATTGTCGTTGCAAGTGGCGCGTCCTACTCGCTCAGCCCCACCAACCGACGCGCGCAGCTTCTGCACGCTCGCGCGCGTCTCCGCCGCGAGCGTCTTGCGATCCTTGCCGGTCGTCTGGATCGCGTCGCAGAAAACGATGTGACACTGCGTGCGGCCGCGCTTCATCAGGCTCCACAGATGCGGCAGGAAGGTCATGTCGCCATACCAGCCGACGTCTATCCTCTCCACCCCGTCGGAATAAGAGATCGCCACGGGCGCGAGCGTCGGCGCTTCGCCGCGCGCCGCCATCGCCTCCAGCGGCGCGAAATGCGCCGAGCGAAAGGGCAGGACCGCCGCGCCGTCGCTGGACGTCCCTTCGGGAAAGATGACGAGATCGCCGCCGGCGCGCAGCACGTCAGCGAGCGCGCCATTGACGCGCGAGACATCCTGCCTCGCGCCGCGCTCGACGAAGACCGTGCCTTGCAGCCGCGCGAGCAGTCCGAGCACAGGCCAGCGTGCGACTTCGCTCTTCGCCAGAAAGATGAATGGATAAAGGCTGGCGAGCGCGATGATGTCGGTCCATGACACATGGTTGGCGACGACAAGGCGCGGCGCCGTCGAGGGCAGGGCGCCGCGCGCCGCGACCTTTATGCCGATGACGGCGCAGACCACGCGGCAGAAGCGCGTCTGGATCGTATGCTGAATTTGCCAGCCGCGCCGGCGCGCCAGCGCCTGTAGCGGGACGAGCAAGACAAAAGCCGCCGTCATCGTGAGGACGAAGGCGAGCGCGCGGACGTAAGGCATGGCGCGCAGATGGAGACCTTATGAGACGGACGTGTGACAGTTTGCGTCGTTCAGTTCGACACGCGCGGCTGGGCTCAGCTAAGGGCCAGGTTGAAGTCTCCCGAAACCCGATCATCGATCCACAAATCTTGAACGTCCCACTCCCTGTCAGGGGGAAAGACAGTTCGCTTTGCGATGAATAGTCGCATGGGGGTTGTTTCACTGGCGTGGGAGAGTTGCGACAATTGGACATTGTAGAGCGTTGTGGCGCCAACGCAATTTGAGCCTCAACCCCAAAGTTTAGGAGTTCGTCAAGATGCGCCTATCCGAAACCTGCCACTGTGAATCTGCCTCATTTGAGCGCGATCGGAAGGGGAGGCGCGCGCTGTTGGCAACCATCGTCGCTGGTTCGCTGGTTGCGTTTGTATCGCCAGCGGCCGCGGACTGTTTAATCGATTGGCCAACGCATTTTCTTTGTTCTCTCGACACAAAGGGAGAGGCGTCGGTCAGTTGCGCGACGCCGACGCTGAGGTCTCACAAATTCAGTCCAGGAGCGCACATCTATTTTTTCCAGGGCCAATGCGCGTTGAGCAATGGCGCAGCCTCCAACATACCCTACACGGTGGACGGCATGTGGAGTGGCCAAGATGTCCAGGAGATCGCGAAATTCGGAAAATACGGGACAGTGAAGACGCACGCTCATTGTGGGGGAGTGGACCCCTGGCTTAACAGCGTCACATGCAGCGCGGACGTGATAAAAAGCGGCGAGGATTTCTCCTACAATTTGGAAGATACAATCCAGGACAGTTGGGGCGTTCCGCCCTATCCGCGTACCGCGAACGCCTTGTCTGTCCAGCAGAAACAGCAGCTTCTTGCCGAAGCAAAAGCGCAACCGCTTATCGTTCAGGCTTATGCGCCCATAATCGTCAGCCCAGATGATGGCGCCGGCATCATCGTTAATCAGCCATTCGACATCAAAGTCCAATCAGACCCGAACTATGGTCTCGGATGGCAATTCATCTACTATCAGGATCCAAACAACCCAAAATTGGAACTCGTTAAACCGCTGTGGACCAAGCCGGTCGGAGGCGCACATCAAGTAGCGGCCTTCAAGCTTTCGAAAAAGGGCCTCTGGCTTTATAGGACACAAAGTCTCTCCCTACCGCCTTCTGATTGGAGCAGTAACGGCAATTTTCGTAAAATCAGTGTGCAATAGATTCCACAGCGCCTGCGCTACGGCGTCGCGTCCGCGAGGAAAAACCGCACCATTTCACGCGAGGCCTCAGGACCATGGCGATCGGCGAAGGAGCCGTCGGGATTGCCGCCCGACCAGGCGTGGCCGAGCCCCTCGACAGCCCAATGCTCCAGCTGCGGCACGCCGCGCGCGTCAGCGATGACGGTTCGGCTGTAATTTCGCCCGCCCGCCGATCCAGTCTCGCGCGTTTCGCGCGCGAGCGCATCGGCAAGATCGAGCCGAGCCCCTGCAATGATCGTTTCCCCGTTGGTCGGATGCACCTTCTGGTCGGCTTCGCCGTGGAAGACGATCGTCCGCACGTAGTCGTCAGACAGCGACCTGCGCGCCGCGCCGAGCTCGAATTTACCGCCCATCGCCGCGAAGGCGGAGGCGACGTCGCTGGCCGAGCCATGCGCGAGACCGGAATGTATGCCCACCGCGGCGTAGAGCTCCGGATAGGTCGCGGCCATTGTCGCCGCCATGGCGCCGCCGGCCGACAAACCCGCCACATAGACGCGCGACTCATCGACGCGCCATTCCGCCATGATGGCGCGGGTCATGCCGGCGATGAGGCTGGGCTCGCCCTTTTCGCGGGTCTGATCCGCCGGGTTGAACCAGTTCCAGCAGCCCATCTGATTGGCCGTGGTCGACTGCGCGGGATAGGCGACGATGAAACCATGTTCTTCAGCCAGCTCATTCATGCGCGAGCCGACGGCGAAGTCGTCGGGGTTCTGCGAGCAGCCGTGAAGCATCACGATCAAAGGCCGTTCGCCGTCTCCAACGCCGTTGGGCGCATAGACCTTATAGTCGCGGGCGCCGGCCGGGCCGACATAGCTGCGCGAGAGATAGGCGGCGCCCGGCGGAACGTCGATTTTGGGGGCTTGTCGCAGGCCGACGAGCGGCGCGCCGCTTTGATTGAGGCCTGGAAGACCGGCGTGACGCAGCAACTCCACCGTCTCGCCGAGCGGACGGCGCAGGCGAAACGTCGGGGGATGCGGCTCGGCATGCGCCGCGGGCTGCGGCGTTGGCGTCGCAGCGCCGTCAGCCGTCAGCGCGCCCATCAGCACGCGCGTCGCTTCCGCGAGATTTCGCTCGCGCGTCAATTGCGTCGCCCGGTTGAAGGCGCTCGTCAGGAGGTTTTTCATTTTGTCTACGCCTCGCGGGAGAATGGGGAAGGTCAACTGATGCGGTCCTGGAGCGCCGCCTTGACGGATTTGCTCGCTTGCAGCGCGCCGAGCACGGTGATGGATTCGATGGTTTCGCGCGCGAGTTCCGGCGTGACGTCTTCGGCGATGGACGCCAGTCCCAGGACATGGATGCGCAGTCTGCGGCCGGCCGCCTTCACGGTCTCGAGATCTTCGCGGCTGTAGTGGCGCAGGCCGAGATCAAGCGTGTTGCGCACGATGGACTGTTTGACCGCGTCCGCATGCGCGCCGAGCTGATTGCGAATCGCCGTGCGGATGAAGTCGGTGCGGTTGGAGTAGAAGCCTTCGCGCACCAAGAGATCGATATGGCCGAGATCGACATATCCGACATTGATCGTGATTTTCTCGGCCTCCGGCGGCCTTTCGCGTAATTTGTGTAGGTCCGCCATGGCCATCCTCTTACCATCTGTCTGGATGGTATATGGATGGTCGCAGGTTGGGGCGCAAGTGGCGCACACGACGTTTACGCCATCGTCGACCTGACGACTGCGACCGCCCGGTCGAGTTCTTCGCTACTCTTGACGCCGCCGCTTCAGGCGCCCTTATGTGCGCCTGCCCGCTCACACTGGCGGCCAAGATCAGGCTTTCTGGGAGATCCTAATGACGTTTGTGCTTGCGCGCCGCGCATGTGTCGTTGCGGCCCTGTCGCTGTTTTCCGCCGGGCTGCTCGCCGGTCCCGCCTTCGCGCACGGCCCGTCGCGCCAGAAGGTCGTCGAAAAGATCGAAATCGACGCCCCGGCCGCGAAGGTCTGGGAGATCGTCGGCAATTTCCAGGATTGGAACTGGCATCCCGCCATTGCGAAGACGGAAGGGACCGGCGGCAACGCCGTCGACGCCAAGCGCAAGCTGACCCTTAAGAACGGCGGCACAATCGACGAGACGCTGACCAAATATGACGCCGACGGCAAGTCGTTGAGCTACAAGATCGACGCCGTCGACGTGAAAGTCCTGCCGGTCAATAACTACGCTGCGACGATCAGCGTGAAGGAAGACGGCGGCAAGAGCGTCGTCGAATGGAAGGGCGCGTTCTATCGCGGCTTCATGAACAATGATCCGCCGCCGGAACTTTCCGACGAGGCGGGGCTGAAGGCGGTGAGCGACATATACAAATCCGGCCTCGCCGCATTGAAGGCCAAGGCGGAGAGCAAGTAAGCGCCGCGCCATGCGCCAAGCGTTGGTCACGATCGCCGTCACGCGCCGCCAACTGCTCGGCGCGGTGGCGGCGCTTTCCGTCTTTTCCCCGGTCATCGCATTCGCGGCGCATGGCGCATCGCCGCTGAAAGTCGTCGAGACGACGATCGTGGATGCGCCGCCGGACAAAGTCTGGGCGGTCGTGAGCGATTTTGCTCACGCCGACTGGCTGCCGGGCGTCGTCCGCGTCGAAGCGTCGGGCGACGATGTTCCTGATCAGGCGCGGCGCAGGCTGATCATGGCCGACGGCGGCGTCATCGAGGAATTGCTGACGAAGCGCGACGCCGAACGGATGCTGCTTGGCGTGCATCGCGAAGGCGATGATGTGAAGCGCTTGCCGGCGACGAATTACACCGCGCTGATTACGCTGCGGCCGGCCGAAGACGGCAAGACGCAACTCGAATGGAAGGCGCGCTTCTACCGCGGCTATCCCAACAACGACCCGCCGCCGGAATTGAACGACGACGTCGCCATCGCCGCGGTGAGGACGATGCAGCGCGCCTATCTTGCGGCGTTGAAGGCGAAGGTGGAAGCGAGCGTTCCCTCTCCCCGCCAATAGCGGGGAGAGGGCTAGGGTGAGGGGCTTGGTGATTTTCCGAACCTATGGCGCATGACGGATGTATAGGACAAATGCCCCGGCCCCTCACCCTAACCCTCTCCCCGTAAACGGGGAGAGGGGATGGGCGCGCGCCTTACTCGCCGGTCTCTTTGCTCTCCTGTCTTCACCCGCTATGGCCGACGAGGCCTTCGTCACCGCGCAAGGCGCCGACGCCCTCTCGATCGTCGATCTCGTCAAAATGCAGACCGTCGCGACTCTGCCCATCGGCGGCAAGCCGGCGGGAGTCGCGGTGTCGCGCGACGGCGCGCGCGCCTTCATCACCAGCCCCGAAGGCAAGTTTCTCACCGTCATCGACGCGGCGACCCGCACCATCGAAAAGCGCATTCCGGTCGAAGGCGGGCCGCTCGGCGTCGCCGCCGGTCCGGACGGCAAACGCGTCTATGTCGCCGATCTCTATGGCCGGCGCCTCGTCGAGATTGATCTGGCGAATGGCGCGCAGCGCAGCGTCGGCGTCGGCGCAATGGCGTCGGGAGTCGCCATCACGCCGGACGGCAAGACGATCATCGTCGCCGACCGCGACGACAATGCGCTTTCCATGATCGACGCGGCGACGTTTTCACGCGTCGCGATTATATCTGTCGGCAAGCATCCCTTTGGCGTGACGATCGACGCCGCGGGCGCGCGCGCCTATTCGGCGAACGTGGAGTCGGATGACCTCAGCGTCGTCGACCTCGCTTCTCGCAAAGTCGTCGCGACGCTCAAATGCGGCAGTCGGCCTTACACGGTGGCGCTCGCCAAGGGCCGAATCTTCGTCGCCAATCAGCATGCCGACAGCGTCAGCGTCTTCGACGCCGAGACCCTGGCGCCGCTTCAAACTCTGAAGGTCGGCGAATATCCGGAAGGGCTTGCGGTCAGCGGCGACGGCGCGCGCGTCTATGTCGCCAATTGGTTCTCGAACGAACTCTGGGCGCTCGACGCGCAGACGCTGAAAGTTCTCGGGAAAGCCGAGACCGGCGACGGCCCGCGCGCTTTCGGCGCCTTTATTCGCGACGCCGAGTGATCGCAGCCATACAGCATTCGTTTGAACGGTTAGGATGTCATTCCCGACGCGCGAAGCGTGATCGGGAATCCAGAGTAAAGCCAGCGTTCTTGGATCGGCACTGGATTCCCGGTCAGGCCTTCGGCCTGCCGGGAATGACAAGAGGGAATTCATCACGGCGTTCGATATGCTCGGGCCGCACGCCAAGTCCGATGAGACGCGCCGGCAGCCGGCGCAGCAAAGGTATGGCGTTAAGGAGTCGCAGCGCCAGCGGCGCGTCCAAGGGTTTTTGCGCAGAGAGCACGCTGCGCACCACGCGATTTTGGATGGCGAGCTGAAGGGCTTGCGTCACGCGGGTTGGAAACTCCCGCCGGCGCTGCACGGCGCGCACGTCCTCATCGCTCAGCGCGTTGTCGCGCAGCTTTGCGCCAAGGAGATTGGCGGTCGCGACGGCGTCCTGGATCGCGAGATTCACGCCGACGCCGCCAACCGGAGACATGGCGTGCGCGGCGTCGCCGATGCACAGCAATCCGGAGCGGCTCCACATCTTGAGGCGGTTGACCTGAACGGTCAGCAGGCTCACGTCGGTCCAATCCTTGAGCGTATCGACGCGATTGGCAAGGAACGGCGTTAAGCCGGCGATTGAGTCGCGAAACCCCTCGATGCCTTTCTCGCGCAAATTTTCGGCGTCGCCCTTGGGGATGACGCAGCCGCACTGCCAGTAGGAGCCGCGATCGATCATCGCCAGCATGCGCCCCGGTGCGACGCGGCCGAAGCTTTCGTCGGGATCGCTCTCCTTGCGCGGCAGCTTGAACCAGAGCACGTCCATCGGCGCGCCAAAGTCTTCGACGGGGAGCTTCGCGTCCGCTCGCATCCGCGAGCTGCGCCCATCGGCGGCGATGACGAGCTTGGCCTCGATCTTCAATTCTCCTTCTGGCCCATTCGCGCAAACGCCGCAGACGCGATCGCCGTCGAACAGGAGGTCGTCGCCAGCGGTCTGCATGAGAAGGCGGAAATTCGGCAGCGCGCGCGCATGCTCAGCAATGAAATCGAGAAAATCCCATTGCGGCATGAAGGCGATGAAATTGCACGCGCCGGGGAGGCTCGAAAAGTCGGCGACCTTGTATTGACGCTCGCCGATCCAGGCCGAAAGCTCATAGGTCTTGTGGTGCGGAAGCCGCAGGAATTCATCGAGCAGGCCGAGTTCGTCCATGATGCGCAGCGTCGATGGGTGAATCGTGTCGCCGCGAAAATCGCGCAGAAAATCGGCATGTTTTTCGAGGACGATGACGTCGACGCCGGCGCGCGCGAGCAGAAATCCGGCCATGAGCCCGGCAGGGCCGCCGCCGACGACGCAGCATTGGGTCGAAAGGGTCGCGGACATGCAGTCCTCCGGCTGGGGGCGTCGCAAGCGGAAGCGCGAGCGGCTTCGATTGCGGGGTTGCGGCAAGGCTGGACATTGGCGCCATCAGACGCAATAAGGGGCCACAAAATCGAGGACGCCAAATACATGTCCTATATCGTTCGCTTCTTCACCTGGTGGAACCGCGCCACGCTCAGCACCGGCCTGTGGACGCTGCTGTACGGCGAGCGCGTCGGCGAAGATGAATTCGGTAATGTTTATTACCGTCGGCGCGGCGGCAAGATCGATCCGGCGCTGGGGTTTGAACGGCGCTGGGTGATCTATAACGGCTATTGCGAGGGTTCGGCCACGCCGCCCGGATGGTATGGCTGGCTGCACCACACGGTGGATACGCCGCCGACCGACGAGACCTATCGGCCGCGCGGCTGGGAGCTTCCGCATCAGGCCAATTTGACCGGTACGCCGCAGGCCTATCGGCCGCCGGGCTCTCAGCTTGCGCTGGGCGAGCGGCCACCCGCCGGCGGCGACTACGCCCCCTGGCGGCCCGAAGGCTGAGCGGCGCTCTCCTTGGAAAGGCCTTTCTTGCCTGCTTTCGTCCCCGGCTTGTTTTTGAGGCGGGCGGAGAATCACGCGGTGATCGGATGAAGTTGCCCTTATCCCTGACGCCAGCGGCTGTCGGCGCGTGGGCTTTGTTTGCGGTCGCCGCGTCAGCCGAGCCGATCCGGCATCCGACCGCGATCTTCGCCGGCCTCGACAAAACCACTGGCCGCATCATCAATTTTGACGTCGCGATCGACGAAACCGTGCAGTTCGGCGCCCTTCAGGTGACGCCGCGCGTGTGCAACACGCGACCGCAGACCGAAACGCCGCAGACGACGAGCTTCGTCGAGGTGGACGAACTCATCCTCAAGCCGGAACGCCGGGGCGACCCCAAGCCCGAATCGGTCAAGACCGACGCTAAACAAGAAGCGAAGCGCGTCTTCTCGGGATGGATGTTCGCCGCAAGTCCCGGTCTCCACGGGGTCGAACATCCGGTTTATGACGTCTGGCTGGTCGACTGCAAAGGCGGCAAGGAGACGGTCGCGCCGCCCGCTGAGGCGGCCGCGCCGGCGGCGCCGCCTGCCGAGGCCGAGGCGACCGCGGCTCCCGAAGGCGCCAGCGGCAAGAAGCGCCGCTCGCGCAGAGTCGAGCCGACGGCGCCGCCGCCAATGGAAAATCAGCCGATCGGGCCCGTAGATCAAGCCGCTCCGGCGCCCGTCGAGCCTGAGGCGGCTCCTGCGCCAGCGGAAGATCCAGCCGCCTCGCCGGGCGGACGCAAGAAGAAGAAGCGGCGCGCCGAACAGCCCAGCCCCGCAGCGGCGCCGCCTCCAGCCAGCAGCCCGCTGTTTCCCTTCTAATCCGCGAGCGCGGCCAGCGCCTGAGCGCCGCTCACGGGCGCGTTCTTCGGCCAGACATTGAAGTTGGCCTTCTCTGGGAGCGCCTGTTCAAGCGCGCGATGATATTCCTCGCGCGAAACCTCGATCGCGCCGAGCGAGGCGAGATGCGGCGTAATGAATTGCGTGTCGAGCAGCTGGAAGCCGCCCGCCCGTAATCGCCCCATCAGGTGGACAAGCGCGACCTTTGAGGCGTCGCGCGCCAGATGGAACATGCTCTCCCCGAAAAACGCGCTCCCGAGAGCGACGCCGTAGAGCCCTCCGACGAGACGCCCATCGAGGCGGCATTCGACCGTATGTGCGAAGCCGATATCGAACAGCTCGCGATAAAGCCTGTGAATTTCGGCGTTGATCCAGGTCCGCTCACGTCGAAACGCCGGAGCGGCGCAAGCTTCGATCACCGCGTCGAAATCGCGATCGACGACGACCTCGAAGCGATCGGACCTTACGGTCTTGGCCAGGGAGCGCGACACGATGAAGTCATCGAGCGGAAAGATCGCGCGCCGCTCCGGATCGACCCAGTAAAGCTGATCGTCGTCAGCGCTCTCAGCCATCGGGAAAAGCCCGATGGAATAGGCGCGGAGCAGAAGATGCGGGGTGATCGCATAGGGGGCGTTGAGGCGGGACATATACTCAAGGATAGCGGCGCGAGGACGCCGCGCCACCCTCGGCGGCGAGTTTCTTTAAAGAAATCGAATTAATTATGCGTCGTGCAGTTGAGCTTCTCGCCCCGCCACTCGACCATCGCGTCGTCGCCCTTGTTCCAGAACTCGATATTCTTTGCGACGTAGCGCGCGCCGCTCGCGGCCATGGCCTGTTTGGCCATCACAGTCTCGCCTTTAAAGACAAGTTTGGCCCGATTGGCGTTCGCGCCAAGGAAAGTGACGCTCAGAGCGGCGTTGGGATCGCCCGAACAAGTGAAGACGAAGGGACCGCGCATGGTGGTTTTCGCGTGGGCGGATGAGAGCGGCGCAGCTGCCGCCAGAACCGCTGCGACGATGACCAAGGATCGGTTCATCTTCTTCCACCCTTCGCTCTAAAAACCGGGCTCGATGCCGCCCGTCGCCAGAAAATGCTCCAACCAATGAATGTCGTAAATGCCGTTTTGAACGTCGGCGTTGCGCACGAGCGTGCGGAACAGCGGGAGCGTCGTATCGATGCCGTCGACGATAAATTCGTCGAGCGCGCGACGCAGTCGCATCAGCGCTTCCGTTCGGTTGCGCCCGTGAACGATCAGTTTTCCGATGAGCGAGTCGTAGTTGGAGGGGATCGTATAGCCCTGATAGACCGCTGAATCGACGCGCACGCCGACGCCGCCGGGCGGATGGTAATAAGCGATGCGCCCCGGCGAGGGCCTGAAGCTCGCGGGGTGCTCGGCGTTTACGCGGCATTCGATGGCGTGGCCGTAGAACCACATGTCTTGCTGTCGCAGGGAGAGCGGGGAGCCTGCCGCGACCCGGATCTGTTCGCAGACGAGATCCACGCCGGTGATCGCCTCCGTCACCGGATGCTCGACCTGAATGCGCGTATTCATCTCGATAAAATAGAATTCGCCGTTTTCGTAGAGAAACTCGATTGTGCCGGCGCCGGCGTATTGCATGTCTCGCATGGCGCGCGAGCAGATCTCGCCGATCTCCGAACGCTGGGCGTCGTTGAGCGCGGGCGAGGGGCTCTCTTCCCAGATCTTCTGGTGTCGGCGCTGGAGCGAACAATCGCGCTCGCCGAGGTGAACCGCCTGGCCCTTGCCGTCGCCGAAAATCTGAAACTCGATATGACGCGGCTTTTCGAGAAATTTCTCGATGTAGACCGTATCGTCGCCGAACGCGGCCTTTGCTTCGGTGCGCGCGGTGGCGATCGCGATGGGAAGGTCATGTGCGTCGCGCGCGACCTTCATGCCGCGGCCGCCGCCGCCGGACGCCGCCTTCACCAGAACGGGAAAGCCGATCCTTTCCGCGATCTTCAGCCCTTCTTTTTCGCTCAGGATCGGCCCGTCGGACCCTGGCACGCAAGGAATGCCAAGCTTCCTTGCGGTCGCCTTGGCTTCGATCTTGTCGCCCATCAGGCGGATGTGCTCGGATTTCGGGCCGATGAAGGTGATGTTGTGCTCTTCGAGGATCTCGGCGAAGCGCGCGTTCTCCGAAAGGAAGCCGTATCCCGGATGCACGGCGTCCGCGCCGGTGATTTCGCAGGCGGAGAGCAGGGCGGGAATATTGAGATAGGAGTCGCGGGCGGGGGCAGGCCCTATGCAGACGGACTCGTCGGCGAGCTTGACATGCATGGCGTCGGCGTCGGCGGTCGAATGCACAGCGACCGTTGCGACGCCTAATTCCTTGGCTGCGCGCAGGATGCGCAGCGCGATTTCGCCGCGGTTGGCGATAAGGATCTTGTCGAACATCTCTTACCGCCGCCTACTCGATCACGAGGAGAGGTTCGCCGTATTCCACTGGCTGGCCGTCCTCGACCAGAATGGCCGTCACAATGCCGGATTTGGTGGCGACGATGTCGTTGAAGGTCTTCATCGCTTCGATCAGCAAGAGCTTGTCGCCGAGCGAAACGCGCGCGCCGATCTCGACGAAGGGCTTTGCGTCGGGGTTCGGCCGAAGATAGGCGGTGCCGACCATGGGCGACTTCACCGCATCCAGGTATTCGGGGGGCTCCGCGACGGGAGCCGGGGATGTGACCGGCTTTGCCGTTGGCGGCGGCAGGGGCTGGACCGACGGCGCGACGACGCTCGCGATCGCTGCGGCAGGCGTGCGCGCCGCGCGGATACGCAAATCGCCCTTCTCAACCTCAAATTCGGTCAAATTGCAGTTTGCGACGAGCTCCGCAATCGTGCGCAGCAGATCCGCGTCGATGACGGGCGCTGGCGCGGAGGCCGACGCCGGTTTGCGGGAGGAAGCGGTGTGAGGCGGTTGAGCTTTGCGCGCCATTAGTGTCTCAGCTCTTTCTCAGTTCGTTTTCAAACACAGCGTCGAGGGCAAGAATATATGAGAGCGGGCCGAAGCCCGAGATCACGCCGCGCGCCGCGGGCGATATGTAGGAATGGCTCCGAAAGCTTTCGCGCGCGTGCACATTGGATAGATGCACTTCGATGACCACGGCTTCCGCGCCCTTGATCGCATCATAGAGCGCGATCGATGTGTGCGTCAGCGCGCCAGCGTTCAAAATGACAGGCGCCCCCGCGCTGCCGGCTTCATGGATCCAGTCGACGAGATCGCCTTCGTGGTTGGATTGCCGGAAAACCAGCGACACGCCGCGCTCGGCGCAACGCTTCTCCAGCGTCGCGCGGATATCGTCGAGCGACGCCGTGCCGTAGATCGCGGGCTCACGCCTGCCGAGAAGATTGAGATTGGGACCGTTAAGCACATGGACGGCTGACATAGCGCTTCCGAAAACGTTCCCCGAAAAACCTCAAAGGCGGCAGGCCGCCTGTCTTAGCCTCGTTGTCGCCGCAAAGAAAGCCCGTCGCCGCGCTAGCAGACGGACTTGCCGCATTTGCGCATGTTTTCGATCTTGGCTTTCAGTTGCGCGTAGGGCACGCCGCCGACGATCGCCTCTTTGCCGATCACCCAGGCGGGCGTTCCATCGAACCGCAGCTCATCGGCCAGCGTCGCGACTTCCTTCAGTGCGGCCTTTGTCTCCGCGCTCGACATGTCCTTCTCGAGACGGGGCATGTCGGCGCCGACGTCCTTCGCCGCCGTCAGCGCCTGCTGCTTGCCGATGTGGCCGCGAGTCGAGAGCAGCTTGCGATGGAACTCCCAGAACTTCTGGCTGTCGAGCTGCATGCGCGCAGCGGTCGCGACCTGCGCCGCCTCGACGGAATCGGGGCCGAGAATCGGGAAGTCTTTGAGCACCACCCGCAACTTGGGGTCCGCCTCGATCAACTTGGCGACCGAAGCCATCGACTGCTTGCAGTAGCCGCAGTTGTAGTCGAAGAACTCGACGAGCGTGACGTCGCCGCTCGGATTGCCCACGACGGCCTGGTTGGGCGAGTTGACGATTTTATCACCGTGCTGGCCGACGGCCTTTTCGCGCGTGGCGGCCTCGGCGACTTTCTCGCGCTTTCCAAGTTCGTCAATTGCTTCCCGGACCACTTCCGGGTTCGCAATGAGATAGTCGTGCACGACCTTCTCGATCTCAACCTTCTGCTTGCCTGAAAGCTCCTCGGCGAAGAGCGGCGTCGCCGCACCTAGAGCGAGACATGCGCCGGCGGCGAGCGAGATAAAAAAGCTCATTGCATTCTCCTTTGCGCGACAGCGCATTCGTGTCGGGTCCCTTCGTCGCCGCGCTTTTAGCACAGGGGGCGGCGGGCGTCCTCCCGACCGAGGATAGAACAATTATCTAGAACAGCTCAGCGGGGCAGGGCGGCGGCGGTCCCCACGCCATCGTTCACCAGCATCGAACCGACGCCATAGTTGAACTTCGCTTCGCCCAGGGTGCGTAGCTGGAGCGTGACCATCACGGTCTGGTTGCGCGCCGGCAGGCCCGTGTAGGACTGCGGCTGATAGATCTGCGAATAATTGATCGACAGCGTCGTGCATTCGTCTTGATAACCGATGCCGCCGCCGAGCGTTGCGACCGAGAATAGGGGCGCCGTGCCGGTGAGATTTGAGCCCGTAAGCGTCGTTCCGTAGTAGGTGGTCGTTGGATTGGTGAGCGAGTTATAGAGGTAGCGGCTCATATCGAAGGTGACGGTGCCCATCAGGAAATAGTTTTTGGTGATGTCGTATTTTCCGGTCGCGGAAAGTCCCTGACGACGCACGTCAAAGCCAATCGCCGGCTGTGACGCGTAATTCGCGTATTGGAGCTGGAGCGAGATCGGATCCAGATTCATTGTCGCGAACACGTCGAGCCGGCGCGCGCGCAAGCTGCCCTTATCGAAGCGGCCCTTGGCGACGAGGCTGATAACGGATGAAGGCGCAAAGGCGAACCGCCCGACGATGTCCGACGCGCGCGAGTCGAGGCCGGAATCGAGGCCGACATTCGCCGCGTCAGCCTGCGCATAGGAGTTGGCGCCAGCGATCTGCCGCGACTGGCCGATCATCGCGTTGATGAAGCCGCCATTGGACAACGACAGGGTGGCCTGGCCGCCATAGTTGAGGCGCGTGCCTGTCTCGAACCGGTCGTAGCCAGAGAACTTGCTCCACTCGAACAGCGTTGAATCGTCGAAAACGAGGCTTTGCGCGTCGATGTTCACCAGCGATGGAATTGAAGTCTCGTTGGGACGGGCGATAACCTGCGCGATCGGTTCGAAGACGATGTCGCCGATAAAGCTTCTGGCGAGGATCGGGTAGCGCCATTCGGCGCCGAAGCCCGGGAGCGCCTGGCCGCGGAAGCGGTTGTCGGCGCCGTTGAAGAACTGGCCCTGCGCGGCATTGGGGATCGCCGACAGACTTTGGTTATAGATCGGGAACAAGCCTTGCCGGTCGTAATCGAGATAACTTCCGACGAAACGCGCGAACGCGAACGGGGTCCACACGCCGCCGACCGGATCGATGATTTTACGCTTCCAGGCGCCGCTGATCGTCGCGTGCTGGTAATCGCCGCCGACGCCGCGCAACAGACAGCCGCTCTGCGCCGGGTCGGGCGCCCGCCCGTAAATCTGGCAAACATTGTACAGGCTATAGATGCGGTCGAGCGTTCGCGGCTGAATGGACTCGAAGTTCGCGACGTTGGCGGAAGTGCTCGTCACATTGGCGTCGAGTTCAACCTGTCCGCCGACCCCTACCGTCGCCGCAGGATCGATGTCGAAGACGCGGTTATAGTCGATCACCGGATGGACGACGGGCTGCTGCGCCTGCACGTCATTGGGCGACAGCAGCTGGAAATAATAGCCGCGCATGTCGAAATAGCTGCGCGGTCCTTGGCCGGTCAGATAGATCGTCGATGACGCTTCGCGGAAGAAATAGTTCTGCAGGAGATAGTTGTACTGCTGATAGTCCTGCAGGAAGTAGCGATCGGACAGCGCCGTGATGTCCCAGCCAGCGCGCCAACGGTCGTTGAGCCAGAATTCGCCGAAAGACTGGAGGGCGCCGCGCCACTGCTTGTTGCCAGCGCCGAGCGGGGCTTGCGCGAAGGCGCCTGTGTCTCCCACATGCGTGCCCTGACCGCGGATCGTGTAGCCGCCATTATCAAAGCGCTGACGGAATTCGGCCGTGACGAACGGGCCCTGCCGGGAAAAATAAATCGGCGTTACGGTGAGGTCGTAATCCGGCGCAATCGCCCAGAAGTAAGGCACGCCGACGCCGGCGCCGAGCTGCTGGCGATAGATGAAAACCGGCGACAGAAAACCGGACTTGCGCTTCACCGACGGGTCCGGCGACGACCAGAACGGCACATAGGCGACGGGCACGCCAAGAAGTTCGAAAGACGCATCCTCGTAATAGACCATCTTCTCGACGTTGTCGTGAATGATCCGTTTGGCGCGAACCGACCACGTGCGCGGCTTTGCGGGATCGTTTCGACAGGCCTCGCAGGCGGTGTAGGTGCCCATTTCGAAGGTCGTCGTCTCGCCGGTCCGCTCGGCGCGCGGCGAGGTGAAATGCGTGTTGTTGACGGTGTCGACCTGCAGGCTCTCGATGAACCCGTTCTTGAAATCGTCCGTGAAGTCGAAACGCTCGGCCCTGGCGATGGAGCCGTCGGTCTCGGTCAGCGTGGCGTGGCCCTCGGCGAAGACGCGCGACGTGTTGCGGTCATAGGTGACGCGGTCGGCTTCGAGCAGCCGGCCCTTGTAATAGATCTGAACGGCCCCGCGCGCCGTGACGGTGTTCTTTTTCTCGTCATAGACGAGCTCCTTGGCCTCGACGACCATGCGCGCCTCGGCGCCCGCGGCCGGCGGCGCGGCAGCGGCGGAGTGCGTGGCGAAGGCCGCCTCGACGAGAGCGAGCGCGCCCGCAAGAATGGATAGGCGCCGGGAGGAGCTGGTGAGCGCCATCAGCCGTCCTCCGAATAGAGCAAAATGACCGTGCCCAACATGCTCCCGACAAGCGCAGGCGACCATGCGGCCACTACAGGGCTGACCATGCCTGCGCCGCCGAGATCCGAGAGGACTTTAGTAACGATGTAAAGCACGAAGCCCGCGGCCACGCCACCCGAAAGGGTTTTTGCGACCCCGCCAAATCGAAAGAATCTTAATGAAAAGGAAGCGGCGACGAGAACCATGGCGACGAGCAGCAGCGGTCGCGCAAGAAGCGTCTGAAACTGCAGCCGATAGCCGGTCGCGTCGAGACCCGCTTCGGCGGTGCGCGCCGTCATTTCCGGCAGCGACCAGAACGGCGTGCCTTGCGGCGGCGTCGTCGCCGCCGCAACCTGCTCGGGCGTCAGGTCGGTGGCGAGCATGTAAGAACCGACGCTGCGCGCCGGCTCTCCGGGCAGGCTGACCTGCGCGTTTTCGAGCACCCAGACCCCGGGCTCGAGTCGCGCGTGACGCGCTTCGACCCGCTCGAGGAAGCCGCCGCGCGCCGCATAAATGTTGACGCTGACCTCCGCGAGCTCCGAGCCGCCATTCGAGGAGTTCATGGCGTGCATGATCGCGAGGCCGTCGACGCCGTGCTGGCGCAGCCAGACGCCGTGGTCGATGCGCAAACTGCCGGGCACGCCGAAAAGATCCCACTCCATTTGCTCGGAGCGCTGTTTCATCGACGCCGAGAGCGGGTTGTAAATCGCCACAGACACAACCCCGATGAGCAGGGCGGTGAGCGCCGGCGGCGCAATGAACTGCCAAACCGACATGCCGGCGGCGCGAGCGACGATCAATTCAAGCTTCCTGGTGAGGTCGACGAAGGTCGCCATCGATCCGAAGAGAACGGCGAAAGGCAGGATCATCTCGGCGGCCGCCGGCACCCGCATCGCCGTCATCAGCGCGACGGTCGCCGCGCCGGCCTGCGGATTGTCGCTGGCGCGCCGCAGCATCTCGACGAACACCACGACGAACATCAGGCAGAAAATCGTAAAAAAGATCGCCAGAATCGTACGCATAAACCGCAGCGCAAAATAGCGCGTGATCGTCGCCCCGATCATGGCTGCGGCTGTCCTCCTTAGTGTTCTGGCGCGCCGCCCCAGGCGGGAGCAGTTAAAGCCCTGTTAACGATCGCTAGACGCTCGCATCTTTGCGCGCAAGCGTTGCGCGGCTCCTGTGAGCCGCCCCGACATATTCAATTCGCGAGCGTTGCTTTTGCGCCACGCCGGATTTCTGCGTAAAGATCGCGGCGATTCCGCGGCGGGATGCGAATCTGGAATAGTTCAAAAAATGACCAGAGCCGCGATTGACCGCGGTCGCCCGCGGGAAGATATTGCGGGCCGCTCCCGTTAAATTGCGCGCCTGGCGCGCCGCCGGCGCTAACTTTCTCAAAAACCGACGCTTTCGCGCCGGAACGACTTCCGCTTCGGCGGAGGAGGCAAGAGGCCCTGATGCTCGTCAACGCCAAATATGAACTCCAGCCCTTCGACGCCGCTGAAGCGCTGCTGCGCCAGCCCGAGGACGCCGCGCATCCGCGCACCCTCGTCGTATTCGTGGGCCGTGATCTCGCCATGGGCGAGCGCGCCGCCAGCGTGCTCAAGGATGCGGCCGCACATCTTTCGCGCGCCGCCGCGGCGGCGAAATTCAAGGGCAAATCGGGAACGTCGCTTGAGGTTCTGGCGGCGCCCGGCGCGCCGGCGAGCCGAGTGATTCTGATCGGCCTCGGCGCCGCGGAGGAGACCGAGGGCGGCGAAGCCGCCAAGCCCTTCGAGGACTTCGTGGCGCTTGGCGGACAAGCCGCGGCGAAAATGGGCGCCGGGGCGCGGGCGGTCGTGCTGTTCGACCTGCCGGAAGGGATTTCCGCCGCTCACGACTCGGTCGGCCAATTCGCGCTCGGCGGCTGGCTGCGCGCCTATAAGTTCGACCATTACAAGACAAAGAAGAAGGACGAGGCGGATCGCGACGGGCCGATGGAGGTCGTCGTCGCCCTGGCCGATCCGGACGGCCATAGCGCCGCGATGTCGGATGGCGGCCATTTGGCGGAAGCCGTCATGCTCGCAAGGACGCTCGTCAATGAGCCGGCGAACGTCCTGACTCCGCCGGAATTCGCCCGCCGCGCGTCGGAGCTGATGAAGCTTGGCGTCGAGGTCGAAGTCCTCGACGAGAAGGCGATGTCCGAACTCGGGATGCGGGCGCTGCTCGGCGTCGGGCAGGGGTCGGAGGCGGGCAGCCGTCTTGTCGTGCTGCGCTGGAGCGGCGGGGCCGAGGGCGCGGCGCCTATCGCCTTCGTCGGGAAGGGCGTTGTTTTCGACTCTGGCGGCATTTCGATCAAGCCCGCCGCCTCGATGGAGGACATGAAGGGCGACATGGCCGGCGCCGCCGCCGTGACCGGGGCCATGTACGCGATCGCCGCCCGCAAGGCGAAGGCCAATGTCGTCGGCGTGCTCGGCCTCGTCGAGAACATGCCGGACGGCAAGGCGCAGCGGCCGGGCGACATCGTCAAATCCATGTCGGGGCAGACGATCGAGATCGTGAACACCGACGCCGAAGGTCGGCTCGTCCTCGCCGATGCGCTGACATACGTTATAGAGAAGCATCAGCCCGCCGCCGTCATCGATCTGGCGACGCTCACCGGCGCCATTCTCGTCGCCCTGGGCCAGGAATATTGCGGACTTTTCACCAATAGCGACGAACTCGCCGAACGCCTGACCAAGTCAGGGAACCATATCGGCGAGAAGCTGTGGCGCATGCCGATGGGGCCCGCCTACGACAAGCTGATCGACTCGAAGTTCGCCGATATGAAGAACACCGGCGGGCGGCATGCCGGCTCGATCACCGCCGCGCATTTCATACAGCGTTTCGTCGGCAAGACGCCCTGGGCGCATCTCGACATCGCGGGGACCGGCATGGGCTCGCCGATGAGCGACACCAACCAGAGCTGGGGCGCCGGCTGGGGCGTGCGGCTGCTCGACCGGCTGGTGCGGGATTATTATGAGGGGTAGCGGCTCGGGGCCTGCGAACGCGTCTAGAGACGGCGATGTCGCCGCCTCAGGCGCCCCGCTCCAAATTATTATTTATAGCGCTGTTCCGGCCTTTTTGCAGTTCAACGAATCGGTCGGAACTCAAAATGCTTCCAGCGATCATCTCCGCATGTTCTTTGTCACAAAAAATCGTGTCGAGCATAAATAGTATAGGCACATTGGGTGCGCTCTTCACTTTCATCGAAATAAAACTGCTAACAATGTTCTTGTCGATGCTTATGTCTTGAATCGCCGAACGGGCCTTATTTATCCATACACCCGTTTTATCGAGCTCAAAGACAAAACTGTAATATGGATTCTTGTCGATTGCGAGAGGACCGGCCGGAACAGGCTTAAAAAAACTCGCCCCACCTCCGGAAGATGATGCAGCGAAAGACCGCCCAAGCGATATCGCGAAACCACTATTGAATTCAAATAGTTTAACAGACGTAGCAATGTCATAGTCATAGCTCTCCAAAGAATATTTAACAAAAAAAACATTAGCATTTTCCTGAACGCAATAACACGATGATATGCCACGACGACTTCCAACGTAGATGAGGCGTTTGCCCACCATATAGTAGTGTAGCAGCAACAAGATAGGGTACGACACGGCTACAATCGCTGCTGTAACTGCTAGATCTGTCACGGCTCCCCCAGAAGCCGCCAGAAATAACCACGGTACAATCATTGTGAGCAGCACGATATTAGGCCATCGAAAGGCATAGAGCCTTGCGTTCGCGCGAACCGCCCAAAGCGGTTCGATGTCGGCGATGTCGTCGTCCCGCTCGCTCGGTCGCATCTGGTCCGCCAACACGACGTCCGGTCTCTCCGCATCCCACAATAGCAATCAAACTCGATGCTTAACCGCTTCGCTTGCGTCGTCAAGCCGAAGTGCAAGAAACGAGGGGATTATTTCCAGATCGCTATAGCTTTGCGCTCTCACTATAGCTTTGCAGCTTAGTATATTGCGCAAATTTAATGGAAATGATTTTGCGGCGCCCAATCTGATGGTCAGTTCAGTTTGTCCTGGACTGAAAGGAACGCATCATGATCGAATCTCGATGGAACGCGGACTTCATCGCGACCATTCTCGGCGTCGTATTTGTCGCGGTCGGCCTGCTGGGGTTCGTCCCCAATCCGATCGTCTCGGACGGCGGCTACTTCCACGTGAATACAGCCCACAACTTCGTGCACCTCATCACCGGAGCGCTCTTGCTGCTCAGCCCCTATTTCGGCGTCCCGGTCCTCATGATTCGCACAGTGGCCATCGTCTATACGGCGATCGCCATCCTGGGCTTCATTGCGCCGAACGTCGCTGAACTCGGCGGATTGATCGCAATGAACCACGCCGATCACTGGCTGCATGCGGTTCTCGCTGTCGTCCTGCTCGCCATCGGCTTTACGAAGCCCATGGAACATTCGGTCACCACGGCCCATATGTAGGCTGCAAAGCGCCGCGCCGCAGCCTTCGGGCTGCGGCGCTTTACGCCGAGGCTGCGATGACCGGTATGGACACAATGGAGCTTCGCGACGCCATCCGCGAAGCCCTCGATAAAAGCCCGCTGGCGGACGCCAAGTCGATCTCGGTCGAGATCGTCGACGAAGAAATCGTGTTGAAGGGGTCCGTCGCCTCATCGGCTGAATGGATGGAGGCGGAATACGCCGCTTCAACGGCCGCTTCCCCCCTCAAAGTCAAAAACGCCCTGACCATCAGCGGGGTTTGGGAGGCGCCGAAAGACGACGTCTACCAGGCCGGGGTGGAATCCTTCCCCGCAAGCGATCCGCCCTCCTGGACGCCGGGCTGAGGGCGCCTGTAGGAAGGGCGGCCGCCTTAAAACTTGCGTGAGGCGGAGAGTTCCGACATAGCGGGGTCGAAAGGCGCCCCGCCATGCCCGAGATCGCCTTCTATCATCTCACCCGCGCCACGGTGGAGCAAACGCTGCCGACGCTCCTAGAGCGTTCACGGGCGCGCGGCTGGCGCGCCATCGTGCAGGCGATGAGCGAAACGCGCCTCCAGCGGCTCGATGCCGATCTCTGGTCGTACCGTCCGGAAAGCTTTCTCCCGCATGGGACGAAAGCGGATGGCGCGCCGGAGGCGCAGCCGATCTATCTCACCTGCGAGAACGATAATCCCAACGACGCCGATGTGCGATTCTTCGTGGAGGGCGCGCGCATCGTTCCAGCGCTCGCCGGCTCTGGCGCGCCGCGCGAACGCGCCGCGCTGGTCTTTGACGGACGCGACGACGCCGAACTTGCCGACGCGCGCGCGCAATGGAAAGAACTGCGCGATCTGGGCTATAGCCTCGTCTATCACCAGCAGAGCGAGAGCGGCGGATGGGAAGAGAAGGCGCGCGAACCGAAAGCATAGATCACGCCGCATCTGGGCGAGATCGCCAAGATGCGGATGACGTGATCGATTCCAGAGGCTTAGAGCGCGCTCCTGGCGAAAAACCGGATTCCACTTTTTCGCAGCGCGCTCTTAGCGAAGATTTCGCCGAGCGCCGCGCTCGGGCGCGCGAAAAGCTCGACGCCGTTGATCCGCATAAGCGTCCCGGCGGGATCGAGGCCGATCCCAAGCGCCGGGAATGGTTCGAGGCGGTCTACGCTCTCGCCGAGGACGATCCAGCGGGCGTGCCTTGGGCGCATCTTGAGCCGCGCCCGCTGTTAGAAGACTGGCTGGCCGCGGGCTCGATCGTCGGCCTTCGCGCGCTCGACGTCGGCTGCGGATTGGGCGACAACGCCGAAGCGCTGGCGCGCGCCGGCGCGCATGTCGTCGCCTTCGATCTCGTGGAGCGCGCCGTGCAATGGGCGCAAGAGCGGTTTCCTCAGAGCAGCGTCGACTATCACGTCGCCGATCTCTTCGATGCGCCATCGGAATGGCGCGGCGCCTTCGATCTCGTGCACGAACTCTATACGTTGCAGGCGCTTCCCGAGACGCTTCTGCCTGACGCCGCGCGGGCGCTCGCCGCCTTTGTCGCGCCGGGCGGAACGCTGCTCGTCATCTCGCGGGCGCGCGATGACAATGAGGAGATTGGCGGGCCGCCCTGGCCGCTCGCGAGGCAGGACATCGAGGCGTTCGCTGTCGACGGCCTGCGGCTTGTTTCGCTGGAAGATATTCCACCGAGCGGTCATCTCGCTCGCCATTGGCGCGCGGAGTTTCGTCGCGACGAGGCTGGCGGGTGAGCGTGCCGCTGCTGTCGATTAAAAGCGTCAGCAAAAAATTCGGCGCGGTCGTTGCGCTCGAGGACGTGTCGCTCGACGTGGGGGCCGGCGAATTCTTCGCGCTGCTCGGCCCGTCGGGCTGCGGCAAAACCACGCTGATGCGTTGCATTGCGGGTTTCGAGTCGCCGGACGCCGGAACGATCGCGCTGAGCGGCGTCGATCTTTCTGGCGTGCCGCCCTATCGGCGACCCGTGAATATGATGTTTCAATCCTATGCGCTGTTTCCGCATCTCAATGTCTTTGAGAACATCGCCTTCGGACTGCGCCGGCAGGGCGAGACCAGAGACGCCATCGACGCGCGCGTCAACGAATTGCTCGCGATGACGCAGCTTTCGGCTTTTGGCCATCGGAGAATCGCCGAGCTGTCAGGCGGACAGAAACAGCGCGTCGCGCTGGCGCGGGCGCTGGCGCCGCGTCCGAAAATGCTGCTGCTCGACGAGCCGCTCGGCGCGCTCGATCGCAAGCTGCGTGAAGAGACGCAGTTTCAGCTCAAGGAAATCCAACGGCGGACGCAGACGAGCTTTCTGATCGTCACGCATGATCAGGACGAAGCGCTGGCGCTCGCCGATCGCATCGCAGTGATGCGGGCGGGCAGGGTGGAGCAAATCGCCGGACCGATGGAAATTTACGACCGGCCCGCGACGCGTTTCGTCGCCGGCTTCGTCGGCGAAACGAATTTCATCGAGGGACGCCTGGATCGCAATGGCGCTGCGGCGCTGATCACCGAGTATGGACGAATCCCCTGCGAGCCCGGAAATCTTCCGGACGGCGCGCAGGCGACGCTCAGCGTGCGCCCCGAGCGGATCGGCGTTGCGCGCGACGGCGAGGGGATCGCAGGCGTGGTCGAAGATTTCGTGTTTCGCGGCGAAACGACGCTGCTACGGGTGCGCGTCGCCAGCAACATCGTTCTGCGGGCGACGGCAAGCCATGGCGAGCGCCACGCGATCGGCGACTCGGTGAGGCTCAGCTTCCCGCCTGGCGCGGGCGCGCTTCTCGCGGAGGGGAAATAGGGTGAGGTTAACAATGAATGCGCGGCGCAACGCGGATTTCCTCATCCTGAGGAGGCCTCGGAGAGGCCGTCTCGAAGGACGAGGAAATCCAGTTGCGCGAGAAGCCGCGCCCTCGTCCTTCGAGACGCGCCTTTCAGGCGCTCCTCAGGATGAGGGCGCTTTCACCGGGCCTGTGGGATGAGCGCGCGCCGCAGACTCTCGCTGGGCGAGCGGCTCGTGATCGCGGCGCCCTATCTGTGGATCGGCGCCTTTTTTCTTGCGCCGATGTTGCTCATCGCCAAGATTTCCGTTTCACAGTCGGTGCTGGCGCGTCCGCCCTATCGGCCGATTTTCGAATTTTCCGACAGTCTCGCCGACATCTGGGCCAAGGCGCAGAGCTTTACGTTTGACGCCTATCGCGCCCTCGTCAGCGACACGCTTTATCTCGAATCCTATCTGTCCTCGCTCACCATCGCCGCGGTCTCGACGCTGATCACGCTGATCATCGCCTATCCTTTCGCGCTCGCCATGGCGCGCGCGCCCGAGCGGCTGCGTCCACTCCTCATCGGCCTTGCCGCCGCCCCATTTTGGACGAGCTTTCTCATCCGCGTCTATGCCTGGATCGCGCTGTTGAAGGATGAGGGGCTGATCAACAATGCGTTGATGGCGCTGGGGCTCATTACCGCGCCGCTGCAGATGTTCGCGACGCCCGGCGCTGTCGTCGTCGGCATCGTCTACTCCTATCTGCCCTTCATGTTGCTGCCGCTTTATGCGGCGCTGGAGCGCCAGGATCCCAGCCTTCGCGAAGCGGCGGCGGATCTCGGGGCGTCCCCGGCGCAAGTGTTCTTGCGCGTGACGCTGCCGCTTTCGCGTGAAGGCGTCGTTGCCGGCGCGCTTCTCGTCTTCATTCCCGCGGTCGGCGAATTCGTCATTCCGGATCTCCTCGGCGGCTCCGAGACGCTGATGATCGGGCGAACCTTGTGGAACGACTTCTTCTCCAATCACGACTGGCCGGCGGCTTCGGCCGCGGCGATCGTGCTCGTCGCTGTGTTGATGATTCCGCTGCTGCTGTGGGAGCGGGCGCGGCTTGCCGATGAGGACGACGCCCGATGAGCGCGGTCGTTTCCTGGGCGCAGCGCGCGACTCTCTTTGTCGGCTTCGTCTTCCTTTACGCGCCGATCGTCATTCTCGCGGTCATGAGCTTCAACGCGTCGCGTCTCGTTTCGGTGTGGGGCGGATTTTCAACGAAATGGTATGCGGCGCTCTTGGAGAATGAGCAGCTTCTACATTCGGCGAAGATCAGCTTCGCCGCCGCGCTGACCTCGGCCACGCTCTCGACTCTGCTGGGCCTTCTGGCGGCCATATCGCTCACGCGTTTCGGGCGCTTTCGCACGCGTTTCCTGTTTTTTGGCGCCGTGCACGCGCCGCTCGTTCTGCCGGAGGTCGTGCTCGGCCTCGCGCTGCTCACGTGTTTCGTCGCGTTCGGGGTCGGACGAGGCTTCATCACGCTGGTCATCGGTCATGTGACGCTGACAATGTGTTTCACGACGGTCGCGATTCTCGCGGCGTTGCGCGATGGCGATCCGGCGCTCGAAGAAGCGGCGATGGATCTGGGAGCGACGCCTTTCGGGGCCTTCGTCCGCGTGGCGTTGCCGCAGATCGCGCCGGCGATCGTCACGGCTTATCTCCTGGCGTTCACGCTTTCTCTCGACGATCTTGTCATCGCCAGTTTTGCGACGGGCCCTGGCGCGACGACGCTGCCGATGCGCATCTACTCACAGGTGCGTCTCGGCGTTTCGCCGCAGATCAACGCCATTTCGACGCTGCTGCTGGCGATCGTCGCCGTAGCGCTCGGACTCGCGGCGCTTGTTTCTTCCAGGCGCGCGCGGCGCGATGGCCAAGTGATGACAAGCTTGGCGCGCGCGCCAGATAATGCATCATGACAAAAAATTGGTTCGCTTCTCTTCCGAATTTCATCACCATCGGCCGTCTCGTGCTGACGCCGGCGGCGATCATCTTGATCGTCGAGCGGCAATGGACCGCCGCCTTCCTGCTCTTCGCCGTCGCCGGCCTGTCCGACGCCCTCGACGGTTGGCTGGCCCGGACGTACCACCTCCAATCTGAACTCGGCGCGATTCTCGATCCCATCGCAGACAAGGCGCTGATCGTTTCAATGTACGTCACGCTCGCCATTGTCGACGCGCTGCCGGCGTGGCTCACGATCATGGTGGTCTTTCGCGATGTCATGATCACTGGCGCGGTGTCGCTGTCCTGGCTCATGGGCCGGCCGATGAAGGTGCATCCCCACTTTTCTTCCAAGGCGACCACCGCCGCGCAACTGCTTTTCGCCGGCGTCGTTTTGGCCGTTCAGGCATACGGACTTCATATTCCGCTGTTAAACGTAACGCTCATCGCCCTCGTCGCCGGATTGACCGTTGCTTCCGCCTGCGTCTATCTGTGGCTTTGGGTCCAGCATATGAGGCTGTGACATGTCACAGAGAAAACCGTCGCTCAGCTCGGATACTGCGCAGCCGGCGGTCATTCCGCCGCCGCTCGACGCGGACGACGGCGCCGAGATGCGGCAGCTGCAATGGGCGGGGCTGAGCCTCGAAAGGCAGCTTGCGCTCTGGGGCTTGACGCTTCTGGCGCTAGGACTCTCGCTCTATTTCCTGAGCCCGGTGCTTGCGCCCTTTGTCGCCGGAACCGCGCTCGGCTATCTGCTCGATCCCGTGGCTGACCGGCTGCAGCGGCTGGGCCTGTCGCGATTGGGCGCTGCCGGTCTCCTGCTCGTCGTCTTTCTTCTGGTCGTCGGGACCGCGGCCGTTATTCTGGTGCCGATTCTTTCGCATCAGCTTGCGGGCTTCATCACCTCGCTGCCGGGCTATTTGCAGACGCTGCATGGGCTCCTGACGCAATGGAGCGAGCGCTTCACCAGCGATTCCATCAATGGCTGGTTGCAGGAATTCGGGCTGGGCGGCGCCGCCGCCTCCTTCGATGCGCAAAAATACATAAACGATCTCACCAGCCAGGGAGCGACGTTGCTCGGCGATTTCGTGAAATCGCTGTTGTGGCGGGGCTATGCCCTCATCAATGTGATCTCGCTCATTGTGATCACGCCGGTCGTCGCCTTCTACATGCTGGTCGATTGGGATCACATGGTCGCCATCATCGACGATCTGATCCCGCCGCGCCATCGCGAGGACGTGCGCTCGCTCGCCCGCGACATCGATCGCGCGCTTGCCGGCTTCGTGCGCGGGCAGTCGCTTGTCTGCCTGTTTCTTGGCGTCTGGTATGCGGGAGGGCTTTCGGCTATTGGGCTGAATTTCGGCTTCCTTATCGGGGTTCTCGCGGGTTTTCTGAGCTTCATCCCCTACGTCGGCTCCGTCACCGCCTTCGTTTTATCGATCATCGTCGCGATCGTTCAGGGCTGGCCGCATATCAATCTGCCGATCGAGGCGGTGGCGATCGTGACGACCGGCCTGATCATGGACGGCTATGTGCTGTCGCCGCGGCTCGTCGGCGCTTCCGTCGGGCTGCATCCGGTCTGGCTCATGTTCGCCTTGCTGGCCTTCGGCGCGCTGTTCGGCTTTACAGGCCTCATCGTCGCTGTGCCTGTCGCGGCGGCGCTCGGCGCCTTCATGCGCTTCCTTGCTAAACGCTACCGCGGGAGCGCGCTCTATCAGCACCCGATCCCCGACCGCGCATGAGCAAGGCCGGCGCGCCGGAGACATGCGAGCCGGGACGTCAGTTGCCGCTCGACCTGCCGACGACGCCGCGCTTCGGACGCGAAGAATTTCTGCCCGCCGAGTCGAACCTCGCGGCGCTCGAAATGATCGAACGCTGGCCGGATTGGCCGGATCGCATTCTCGCGCTGATCGGGCCCGCCGGCGCGGGCAAATCCCACCTCTGCGCCATTTGGGCGGCGCGCGCGGGCGCGCTTGTCGTTGCGCCCGACGCCCTGCCGACCCTGGAAGTTCTGGTTGCGCAGGCGCCGCGCGCCATCGTCATCGACGATGTCGACCGGGCGGCTGACGAAACCACGCTGTTCCACCTCCTGAATTTCGTGAACGAAAGCGGCGCCTTCCTGCTGATGAGCGCGGCCCGCTCGCCGCGGGCGGAAGACACGCGGCTTCCCGACCTGCTGTCGCGGCTCCGCCGCGCCCCGATCGTCGAAATCGGCGCGCCGGACGAGGCGTTGATGCGCGCGGTTCTGGTGAAGCTCTTCGCGGATCGACAGCTCCTCGTGGAACCGCCGGCGCTGGCTTTCGCCGCGCTGAGGCTGGAGCGCTCTCTTGCCGCCGCACGCGCCTTTGTCGCCGCTCTCGACCGCGAGGCGTTGGCGCAGGGGCGGCCTGTCACACGGGCGCTCGCGGCCAAGGTTATTGAGAAGTTTACTTGATGGTTGGCCAAACGGTTTCGCCGCCGCACAGGCCTGTGGCATGATGGATGGGACCGGGAAGTGGAAATGAAGCCGCATATTCAGGATAAACTCGCAGCCCAGCGCACGGGCGCCGATATTGCCGTCATGGATTGCGCCGACGGGATTCTCGTGGAGGATCCCGCCAAGCTTGCGGTCTCTCCACAGCGTTTCATCAACCGGGAGCTGTCCTGGCTGGAATTCAATCGGCGGGTGCTGGAGGAGGCCTCCAACCGCAGTCACCCGTTGCTTGAGCAACTGCGTTTCCTGTCGATCTCGGCCAATAATCTCGACGAATTCTTCATGGTGCGCGTCGCCGGCCTTCGCGGGCAGGTGCGCTCCGGCGTGACGGCGCGCTCCGAGGACGGCCTGACGCCCGCCGAGCAGCTGACGAAGATCACCGAACGCGTCACGCTCTTGACCAGTGAGCAATTGCGGCGCTGGCGCGAGCTTCGCGCCGAGATTGAAGACGTCGGCATTATTATCGTCGAACCCGCGGACGTGTCCAAGGCCGACCGCGAGTGGCTTGAGGAATATTTCCTCAGCCGCGTGTTTCCGGTGCTGACGCCGCTCGCGGTCGATCCGGCGCATCCGTTTCCTTTCATCCCCAATCTCGGCTTCACATTGGCGCTCGAACTCGTGCGCCCCGGCGATCGCAAGACGCTGCAGGCGCTGGTCCGCCTGCCGCCGAAGATCGATCGCTTCGTGCGTTTGCCGGCAACGGCGGGAGTCGCCGGCCGCGAGCGCTTCATGCTGCTCGAAACGCTGATCGCGATGAACGCGCAGCGGCTGTTTCCTGGCTATTTGCTGCGGGCGCAGGGGCTGTTCCGGGTCATCCGCGACAGCGATCTCGAAGTTGAGGAAGAAGCCGAAGATCTCGTGCTGCTTTTTGAGACTGCGTTGAAGCGGCGCCGGCGCGGTTCGGTGATCCGGCTCGAAGTGGCGGCGGATATGCCCGCGACCTTGCGCGCGCTCGTCGCCGAGGAGCTCGACGTCAACGAGCCGGAGACCTTCGAGATCGACGGCATGTTGGCGCTCAACGATCTTTCCGAACTCGTCGCGCTCGACCGGCCGGAACTGAAATTCAAGCCCTATAACCCGCGCTTTCCGGAACGGGTGCGCGACAATGGCGGCGACTGTTTCCTCGCGATCAAGCAGAAGGATCTCGCGGTCCATCACCCTTACGAATCTTTCGACGTCGTCGTGCAGTTCCTGCAACAGGCGGCGCGCGATCCCAATGTCATCGCCATCAAGCAGACGCTTTATCGCACCTCCAACAATAGCCCAATCGTGCGCGCGCTTGTAGAGGCGGCCGAGGCTGGCAAATCCGTCACCGCGCTCGTCGAATTGAAGGCGCGCTTTGACGAGGAAGCGAATATTCGCTGGGCGCGCGATCTCGAACGCGCCGGCGCGCAAGTCGTCTTCGGCTTCATCGAGCTCAAGACGCACGCCAAATTGTCGCTCGTCGTGCGCCGGGAAGGCAGCGGCCTCGTCACCTACTGCCATGTAGGCACGGGCAATTATCATCCGGTGACGGCGCGCATCTACACGGACATTTCGGTTTTCACCGCCGATCCGGTGATCGGACGGGACATCTCGCGTATCTTCAATTACATCACCGGCTATGCGGAGCCCGCCGGGCTCGAGCGCATGTCGGTGTCGCCGATTTCGCTCAAGAAGAAGCTTCTCGAACATATCGAACAGGAAATCGCCTTTGTGAAAGCCGGCAAGCCCGGCGTCATCTGGGCCAAATGCAACGCGCTTGTCGATCCCGAAATCATCGACGCCCTTTATGCGGCGTCGCAGGCGGGGGTCTCGGTCGAACTCATCGTGCGCGGCATCTGCTGTCTGCGCCCCGGCGTCCCCGGACTTTCCGACAACATACGCGTGAAGTCGATCGTCGGCCGCTTTCTGGAACACGCGCGTGTCTACGCCTTCGGCGGCGGCCATGTGCTGCCGCATCCACGTGCGCACGTCTACATCTCTTCCGCCGACCTGATGCAGCGCAATCTCGATCGCCGGGTTGAGGTGATGATGCCGATCGTCAATCCGACGGTGCATCAGCAGGTGCTCGATCAGATCATGCTCGCCAATCTGATCGACAATGAGCAGAGCTATCGCGTCCTGCCGGACGGCTCGTCGCTGCGCATCGTTCCGCCCGAGGGCGAGGAGCGATTCAACGCGCACAAATATTTCATGACCAATCCCTCGCTTTCGGGACGCGGCAAGTCGCTCAAGGATTGGCGGCCGCGCTCGCTCTTAAAGCGCGGCCAAAATGCTTGAGGCTGCGGCGCGTGGCGCGACGCAGCGCTCCGACTCCGCGCCAAAACCCGTCGCGATCGTTGACATCGGCTCGAATTCGGTGCGTCTCGTCGCCTATCAGGCGCTCGCGCGCGCGCTGACCCCGATCTTCAACGAAAAAGCGATGTGCGGTCTCGGCAAGGGCGTCGTCACGACAGGTCGACTGCCCGACGAGGGCGTCGACAAGGCGATGAAGGCGCTGCGCCGCTATCGGACGCTTTGCGAGACGATGGGCGTCGACGACATCGAGGTGATCGCCACCGCGGCGGTGCGCGGCGCCAAGAACGGCGACGTTTTTCTGGACGCGGCGCGCGACGCCATTCAGCGCGACATTTCGCTGCTTTCCGGCCGTCGCGAAGCGGAGCTTTCCGCGCTAGGCGTCATTTCGGCGATCCATGAGCCGGACGGCGTCGTGGGCGATCTCGGCGGCGGGTCGCTCGAACTGATCGACGTCCACAAGGAAGCGCTCGGCAAGGGGATCACCCTGCCGCTCGGCGGACTCGCGCTGATGGACGCCTCGCGGCGCTCCATGCGCGAGGCGACGCGCATCGCCCGCAAGGCGATCGCCGACGCGAAGCCGCTCGATCATCTCAAGGGCCGCACCTTTTACGCGGTCGGCGGCACCTGGCGATCGCTCGCCAAACTCCACATGCGTCAGCGCAACTATGCGCTCGGCGTCATGCATCATTACCGCATCCAGACGAGCGAAGCCGCCGACTTCGCTGAACTTGTCGAACATATCGACAGTGAGGCGCTTGAGGACATCGACTTCGTTTCGGCGGCGCGCCGGCCTCTGCTTGCCTATGGCGCAATCGTGCTTGACGAGATCATCCGCCGCGCCAAGCCTCGCGAAATCGTCATTTCAGCCGCAGGCGTGCGTGAAGGCTTGTTGTATGAGCGCCTGTCGCCGGCCGAGCGGCGCGTCGACCCCTTGCTCGCCGCGACGCGCGAATTGGAAGCGACATTCGCCCGCGCGCCGGGCTATGGCGACGATCTCATCGATTGGACGGACGCCTATATGGAAAAGAGCGGCATAGACGAAACCGACGAGGAGCGCCGGCTGCGCCACGCCGCCTGCCTGCTCTCCGACATCGCGTGGCGCGCTCATCCCGAATATCGCGCGCAGCGCGCCATGAACATCGTGACGCAGGGGCCCTTCGTCGCCATTGATCATCCGGGCCGCGCCTTCCTGTCGCTTGCTATCGTCTTCCGTCACGAAGGACTCGACGGGGCGGAAGGCCTTGCGGATCTGCGCACCCTGTTGACGACCCGTCTTTTCGCGCGCGCGCGCATTCTGGGAGCGCTCATGCGGGTCGCCTATTTATTGTCAGCGTCGATGCCCGGCGTGTTGCCGCGCACGCGCTTGCGGGTCTGCGATCGCGCGGCGACGCTCACTTTGCCTGCCGCTTACGCCGATCTTGCGAGCGAGCGCGTGCTCAATCGTCTGAAGGCGCTCGGCAAGCTCATGGGCGCCGACGCGCAGATCGAGGTCGCGCCCTGAACCAAAAGCGGCTCACTCTCCAAACGAACTTATTTGAAAGGAATTCGATATGGACAAGCAATTCGCCAAAGGGCTTCTGGCGGTCGCCGTCGCGATCGCATCAATGAGCGTGAGCGCCGAGGCTTGCACGCGCGTGCTCTATGGGACCGCCGACAAGGACTATCTTGTGGGCCGGACGATGGATTGGGACGTCGATCCGCGAACAAGTTTGTGGTCGTTCCCGCGCGGCATGGCGCGCGACGGCGGCGTTGGTCCGGGGTCGATCAAATGGACCTCGAAACATGGGTCGCTCATCGCCGACTTTTACAACGCGGCCACGGCTGAAGGCATGAATGACGCAGGGCTCGCGGTTAATCTTCTCTATCTCGCGGAGGCGGATTACGGAGACCCTAAGGCCTCCAAGAAGCCGCTGCTGTCCGTCGGCGGCTGGGCGCAATATGTTCTCGACAACTACGCGAACGTCGCTGATGCAGTGAAGGCGCTGCAAAAGGAGCCCTTCGCGATCGTCGCGCCTGATCTTCCCGGCGGCGTCAAAGCGGCGAGCCACATGGCGCTGGCCGATCAATCAGGCGACAGCGCGATACTCGAATATCTTGGCGGCAAGCTCGTCATTCATCACAACCCAAAATACACGGTGATGACCAATTCGCCGCCCTTCGATCAGCAGCTTGCGCTCAACACCTACTGGGTCGAGATCGGGGGAGCGAAATTCCTTCCCGGCACGCATCGCGCGTCCGATCGCTTCGCCCGCGCCAGTTGGAATTTAGACGCGACGCCGAAAGTCGACGACAAGCGCGTGGCGATCGCCACCGTCTTTTCCATCATTCGGAACGTCTCGGTGCCGCTCGGCATCACCGATCCCTTAGAGCCGAACATCGCCTCGACGCGATGGCGTTCGGTCACTGACATCAAGGATCGGCTCTATTATTTCGAGCCGACGCTGAACCCTTCGATTTTCTGGGTCGAGCTGACGAAACTGAAGCTCGAACCGGGCGCCAAGCCCGCGAAGCTCGACCTTACGGGCAGTCCAATTCTTGCGGGCGAAGTCTCGGACAAATTCGTTCCCGCTGAACCGTTCAAATTCCTGTCGCACTGACGCGCAGGGCATTTTTTGGGATTTGGCGGCGCGTCATAGGACGCGCCGCTCTCTGACACTATTCACCCGGGCACTATTCACCCGGAGCGCGCGCGACGCGATTGATCTTGTCGACGCGCATGGTCTCTGCGCCATTGGCGCAATTGAAGCGCAACGACGTGCCGACGGCAGAGTCGAAAAACGCCGCTTTTCCGTCCGCGACGGTGACGACGAGACGCGTCGCCGGGGTCACGGGCGTCGGATCCTCCTCCAACGCGGAATCGATGACCATCATGGTCAGACGGCAGCCGTTCTCGCCGCCCACGAAATAGCTCACGACATGTTTCGGGCCGGCGTCAAAGCTCGCCGCCATAAGCGGCTTCATCGTCAAGGAAGCATCAGCTGCGGACAGGCCCGAGCTTGCTGCAAGGCACAGCGCTCCGCCGAACGCCGCCGCGACAATTCGATTTCCTGTAGTCATATCTTATCCTTCCGTTTCGAAGCAGGGCCGGCTTAACGCGAAACCGTCGCAGCGAACTGCGCCCCACTCGGACCGGAAGGTAGTTACTGCATTGCAGCACGACAATATCGCAGTGCAATAACTTATCGTAATGTCTGATTATCTATATGATATTCAACGGTATTTTATGGAGCACAAATATTGGTCAGCCGCTTGCTTGAAGCAAAATTGCTCAGCAGCATTGCTACGCTGCGGCGCAAGCGTAAGGCTTATTCGGCGTTCGCGGGTTCGTCCGCGGCCTGCCAGTCAAAGGTGACGACCCGGCCGTTTTCCACCGAGAGCGCGAGGCGGCCCCGCTTCAACTCCAACGCCTTTTCGCCGAAGATCGCGCGGCGCCAGCCCTTCAGCGCCTGAACGTCGGCGTGATCGTCATGCGCGACGGCTTCGAGGTCTTCGACCGTCGCGATCATCTTGGCGGCGACGCCCGTCTCCTCCGACACCTGACGCAGCAAGACCTTGAGCAACTCGACCGTCGCGCCGTTTGAATTGCGTCGGTCGCGTTCGATGCGCGGCACTGTGGCGGGATCGCGCGCAAGGCCGCGCTCCACAGCGGCGATGATGTCGGTTCCCGCGCGGGAGCGCTCCATGCCCTTTGGAAACGATCGCAAATTGCCGAGCGCTTCGACAGAGCGCGGCGCGGCTTGAGCAATCTCGAGGAGCACGTCATCCTTCAGGACGCGCGAACGCGGCACGTCGCGCGTTTGCGCTTCGAACTCGCGCCAGGCGGCCAGCTCCATCAGAACGGCGAGATCGCGCGGCTTGCGGGCACGATGGCGCAGCCGTTCCCAGGCGTTTTCGGGATGCTGCTCATAGGTCGCGGGCGAGGTGAGCGTCTGCATCTCGTCCACGAGCCAGTCGAGGCGATTGGAACGTTCGAGCCGCGCCCGCAAGGCGGTGTATATGTCGCGAAGATGGGTGACGTCGGCGATGGCGTATTCGATCTGGGCGTTTGACAGCGGTCGGCGCGACCAGTCGGTGAATCGCGACGATTTGTCGAGACTGGCGCGCGTGATCGCCTTCACCAGCTCGAGATAGGACGCTTGTTCGCCGAATCCGCAGACCATGGCCGCGACCTGCGTATCAAAGATCGGCGCGGGGATGAGTCGGGCGAGGCGCCAGATGATCTCGAGATCCTGGCGCGCCGCGTGGAACACCTTGACGACGTCGGGATTGGCCATGAGGCCAAAAAACGGCGAAAGATCAAGGTCCTCGGCAAGGGCGTCGATCGCCACAGCCTCTTCCGGCGACGCCAGCTGGATCACGCAGACCTGCGGCCAGAACGTGGTTTCGCGTAAAAACTCGGTGTCGACCGTGACGAAGGGATGCTGAGCGAAACGGTCGCAGACCGCCGTCAGTTCGGGATTGGTGGTAAGAAGACTCATTTGACTTGGTTCTAAACGTTTTTGGTCTCGGTCTGAAGTCCCAAGGAGCGACTTAGGACGTCTCAGCGGCGCTCGGACGGCTTCGGCCCGACCAAAATACACGGTTTTGCCGAAAATTCGCAGACCATCGGACGCCACGTCCGCACTGGACAGCGCGAAAAGCTGCAACGTGGCGCCGATGCGGTCCAGCAGCGGGGGCGCATAGACCGCTCAACTGTCGCAAAAGACAGCCCCGGCCTCTGGAATTCCAAGATTTCCAAGTTGCGGCCGATGCCTGATGGGGTAGCATGCCGCGCCACTCTATCCGGGGAGCCACCCAATTCATGCATGAGCGTCTCACTCTCGCAGCGCGCGCGGCCGCGCGGGCGCGGTGTCCGGCGGCTGTCATCGCCGCTTCACTTCTCGTCGTCAGCGCGCCCGCCATGGCTGCGCATAAGGGCGGCGTCAGCCCCGCGTGGGGTCAGTGCCGCGCGCCTGACCCCGACGCGCGCATCGCAGGCTGCACGCTCGTCATTCAGGAGATCGACAAGGAGACCCCGCACAACAAGGTGGCCGTCTATGTCAACCGCGCCGGCGCTTACCAGGCGAAAGGCGACTACGCGCACGCGCTTGAGGATTTCGGCAAGGCGCTGGAGTTTGAACCCAAATCATCGGTGATTCTGGCCGCGCGCGGCGCCGCGCATCATGCCAAGGGCGACCTCGACAGCGCGCTCGCGGACTATGATCGGGCGATCGCCGCCGACAAAAAGAACGCCGCCGCGCTTTTGGCGCGCGCCTATGTTTGGCGCGCGAAAGGAGATGTCGAGAAGGCTCTCGCCGATCTCGGGGACGCCGCGAAAGCCGACCCAAAATCAACGGCGGCGGACGTCGCCGCAGGCGCTCTCTATCACGGGAAAGGCGATCATGACCGGGCCATCGCCGCATTTTCCGAGGCGGCGAAGCGCGATCCAAAACTCGCCGCGGCGCGCAATGGACGCGGCGCCTGCCACTACGCCAAGGGCGAATTCGATAAGGCGATCGCCGACTTCGACGCGGCGCTGAAAATCGACGCCAGCTACGTCGGCGCGCTTGTCAACCGCGCCAACGCCTGGCGGGCCAAGAAGGACTTCGCGCGCGCCAAGGCCGATTACGACGCGGCGCTGGCGGCCAAGCCTGACCTCGCCGCGGCGAAGAAGGGATCGGAGGACATGGCCAGGCTCATCGCCAAGAAGAGTTCGGGCGCGGCGACTCCGGCCGACTCCGCGCCTGCCGAAGCCGAACACGACCACAACTGAAGCCCTGGCGGCGAAAAGGCGCGTTAGAGCGCCTTGGCCGCCGCCAGAACCTCCTCGGCGTGGCCCGGAACCTTCACCTTGCGCCAAATCTTGGCGACGCGCCCGTCCGGACCGATGAGCACCGTCGTGCGCTCGACGCCCATATATTTGCGGCCATACATGCTTTTCTCGACCCAGACGCCATAGGCGCCAAGCGTGTCCTTTTCCTCATCTGACGCGAGGGGCAGCGACAATTCATATTTCGCGCGGAATTTGTCGTGGTTCTTGATCGGGTCCGGCGACATGCCGACAACTACGGCCTTCGCCTTCGCGAAATCATCGCGTAAGCCATTGAAATCGATTGCTTCCTTCGTGCAGCCCGACGTGTCGTCCTTGGGGTAAAAATAGAGCACGACTTTTTTGCCCTTCAGCGCGGCGAGGGAGATCTTGTCGCCGCCAGCCCCGGGGAGATCGAAGGCCGGCGCCAAATCTCCCTCCTTCAAGCCTCCCTTCTTAGCCCCCTCCTTAAGTGTAGTTTCGGCCTTGCCGACGGTCGTGCTCATGGCGCCTTCCTTTCGTCGCATCTGCAGCTAAAATCGGTGCGTAGAATGCAGACTGCGCGCCAGCCGGCAAGACCGGCGTAACCGCCCGCGTCCGCGCTGCGATCGAGCCGAGAGCGAGGCCAATTGACCGACAGGACGGGGCGCAAGCCTAGCGGCGGCGATATCGTCGTCGATAGGGCGCGGCGCGCGATTCAGCGGGCCTGTCGCGCGGCGTGGCGATCGCCAGTTTTTTGGGCGCCGCCCCGCGGACTTCCCCGCCTGATCATGCTCAGCGGGCTTGCCGCTGTGCTGCTGTGCGCGCTGACGTTCGGCGGCTTCTTCCTGCTGCTTTCGCAGGGCTCCATCACCTTTGCTTGGCTCGCGCCGCGCATCGTCGAGTCACTCGACGAACTCGCGGGCGGCCGCTACGAATTTTCGCTGGGCGCCGCCGCGATCGGCAACGGCGATCATGGTCCGACGCTGTCCGTCGACAATTTCATCGTCAAGAAAGACGGTCGTCCCATCGTGGCGGCGCCGCGCGCGGAACTGTCGCTCGACCTTCGCTCCCTGTTGATCGGCCGCATAAAGCTGCGCCGCCTCGAGGTTCTCGATCTGGATTTGCGCCTGTCCGTCGATCCGGATGGATCGGTGGCCATTTCCGCGGGCGCGCATCCGGTTCCGGCCAAGGCGCCTGCGCCCGCGCCCGACGGGGCCGCGTCAGCTGCGAACGGCGCCGGGTCGGAGCGCGTGACTTTGCTGCGCGACGCGGCGGGGGCCCTGCGCGGGCTCATGGACTTCGCTACGAGCCCGAACAGTCCAATCGCCGCGCTTGATCGCCTCGGCGTGGCGCACGGCCGGCTCACTATCGACGACCGCACGATCGATCGCGCCATCCGCTATGAAGACGTGACGCTCAGCCTCGACAAGGGCGGCAACGGCATGCGCTTCTCCGCGGCGGCCAATGGTCCCTCGGGGCGCTGGACGGCGGTCGCCGTCGCAAAGGGCGCGCCGGGAGGACGGCGCGACTTCCACGCGCAGTTTCGCAATTTTTCGATCGATGAGATTTCGCTTGCCGGCGGTTTCCGCACAACCCGCTTCGACACCGACGCGCCGCTCTCCTTCGACCTGAGATTCGCGCTCGGCCCGGGCGACGAGGTTCTGGAAGCGTCGGGCCAAATGGAAATCGGCCGGGGCTATTTCCGCTTCGATGAGCCGGATCATGAGCCGGTGATGATCGAGAAGATCGCCGGCGTCGCGGTTTGGGACAGGGCCGCGCGCAAGGTCGCAATCGCGCCGCTCGTGTTCAAGGCCGGCGGTTTCGACATGACCATCGTCGGCGAGGCGCGCCCACCTGACGGGGCAAAGACCATCGCCGATGCGGCGAGCCTGGATGGGCCATGGACGATCGCGTTGCGGCTCAAAGCCCCAACCGTGGTCGCGCCTGAGCGCGCGGGAGAGAAAAATGTCCGCATTGACAACGGGCTGCTCAACGCGCGCCTGTTTCGCGACGAACGTCAGATGGTCTTCGACAAATTCGCCTTTGCCGGTCCCGATGCGCGCGTCGACCTCAACGGCGCATTGAGTTGGCGCGACGACATCCGCGTCATACTCAAGATGGGAATCGAGGACACGCAGATACGCGCGCTCGCGCGTCTATGGCCGACCCATGTCGCGCCGTCCGTGCGCACCTGGTTCGTCGATCATGTGCCGGTCGGCGTCTTAAAGCGCGCCCAATATGCCGCCGACTTCGACGGCGCGGCGCTGAACGCGATGCGCTACGAGCAGGCGCCGCCGGATCGCTCGCTGTTCGCCGAGGGCGACATCGTCGATGCGACAGTGTCCGACATCTTGCCGGGCATGGCGCCGCTCACCGGCATTAACGGGCGACTGCGGATCACCGGACAGACGGCGTCTTTCGACGCGACCTCAGGCGCCATGGAGACCGGGCCCGGTCGACGCCTCGCACTGTCGTCCGGCCGCTTCCTGGTCGCCGACAGCGCGCTGCGGCCGACGCCCGCGATGGTCGAGGTCGCTGTGGGCGGCGACGTTGAAGCCGTCTCTGACCTGCTTTCGTTGCCGGCGATCGCCGACCACGCGTCTATCCCCGTCGAAGCAGGCGCGCTGAAAGGCACCCTCGAAGGTCGGCTGCGCGTCGATTTCGAGACAGGGGCGACCGCGCGCGATGCGGCCACGACGTTCGCCATCGACGCGACGACGTCGAACCTTGTGATCGAGAAGCTGATCGGCAGGGAGAAGCTCGAGAGCGGCGCGCTGCATATCGTCGCTGATCCAGCCGGACTGCGCGTGAACGGAACCGGCCGACTCTTTGGCGCGCCGGCCACCCTCGACGTGCGCCGCGGCTTTGGCGACAAGGGGCCCGCACAGGCGCAGGTCGCATTCACTTTTGACGATGCGGCGCGCCAGCGCGCTGGCTACGCCCTCGCCGGCGTCAGCGGCCCGATTCTGGCGACGATACGCACGCCCCTCCCGGTAGAGAACGTCGATACGCAGATTGATCTCGATCTCACCCGGACGAATTTCGACAATCCGCTCCCGGGCCTCGTCAAGCCGGCGGGAAAGCCGGCAAAGTCTTCGTTCACGCTGACGCGGCACGGCGAAGCGATGTCGCTCGAACAATTCATTTTCGACGCGGGACCGACGCAGGCGCAGGGCGTCATCGAGTTCGGACGCGAAGGCGCGTTCCGCGCCGCCCGTCTCTCGCAGGCGCGGCTCTCGCCCGGAGACGACATGCGCGTCGACGTGCAGCGCAGCGGCGAGCTCGTGAAGATCGTCGCGCGCGGCGCGAATTTCGACGCGCGTCCGATCATGCAGGGATTGCTGCGCGCGGACCGAGGAAAGGGGAGCGTTGATGACCTCGATCTCGACTTCAAGTCGCCGATCGTCACCGGCTACGGCAAGCAAATTCTCGCAAACGTCGAACTGAAATTGGAGCGTCGCGGCGGCAAGCCCCGCGCAGTGGCGCTTAAAGGCTTTTTTGGCCGCGAGCAGCTCACGGTCGGCATGGGGCGCGGTCAGGATAACCAGTCGCAACTCGAAATTGCGACAAACGACGGCGGCTCTCTGCTCTCCTTCTTTGACATCTATCGGAAGATGGACAGCGGCGCGCTGACCGCGACCGTGCAGCTTAGTCAAAACCGCGCCGATGGCGCGTTGCGCATTCGCGACTTCTTCGTGCGCGGCGAACCGACCGTGCGCCAGCTGATGGCGCAAAGCGGAACGGCGCGCCCGGACGATCGCGGCAATTACCGCTTCGACCCCGACCTCGTTCGCGTCGGCAGATTGGAGAGCGACTTCAGCTGGTCGGGCGGACAGCTTACCGTGCGCGAGGGCGTGCTGTCGGGTCCCGAGATCGGCCTCACTTTCGACGGCTACATCGACTTCCCGCGCGAGCGGCTGGACCTTGTGGGCTCATATGTGCCCGCCTATGCGTTGAACAATCTGTTGTCGAATATTCCGGTGGTCGGCGTCGTGCTCGCCGGCGGACAGCATGAAGGCGTATTTGCGCTGAGCTATCGCCTCTATGGCGCGCTCCCATCGCCCTCGATCAGCGTCAATCCGCTCTCGGCGATCGCGCCCGGGTTGATGCGCAAGATCATGGGCGTCATCGACGGCACGACGCGCATGCCGCAGCAGCGGTAGTCTTCGAGCTTACGCGCGTTCGAGCAATACGTGCTTCTTCTTGCCGAGCGAGAGTTTGACGACGCCGTCGCTTGCGAACTCCGCTTCGCCGATGACGCTGCGTTCGTCCGTCACCGGCGCATCATTGACGCGCAGCCCGCCGCCCTTGATCTGGCGTCGCGCTTCGCCGGTCGACGCGACGAGACCGGCTTTGACGAAGGCGGTCAGCACGCCGAGGCCGGCGGCGACTTCCTCAGCCGAAACGGCGACCTTGGGGAGCGACAAAGCGAGCGCGCCCTCTTCAAATGTCGTGCGCGCCGTATCCGCCGCCGCATCCGCCGCCGCGCGGCCGTGAATGAGCGCCGTCGCCTCCGTCGCCAGAGTCTTCTTGGCTTCGTTGATTTCGGCGCCTTGCAGCGCGGCGAGGCGCGCGATCTCTTCCATCGGCAGGAAGGTGAAGAGTTTTAGGAAGCGGGCGACGTCGGCGTCTTCCGTATTGCGCCAATACTGCCAGTAGTCATAGGGCGAAAGCATGTCGGCGTTGAGCCAGATGGCGCCGGCGGCGGTCTTGCCCATCTTGGCACCTGACGCCGTCGTCAGCAGCGGCGAGGTGAGCGCATAGAGTTGCGGGCAGCCCATGCGGCGGCCGAGATCGAGACCGGTGACGATATTGCCCCACTGGTCCGAGCCGCCCATCTGCAGCAGCGCGCCGTAGCGCTTGTTGATCTCGACGAAGTCATACGCCTGCAAGCACATGTAGTTGAACTCGATGAAGGAGAGTTCATGCTCGCGTTCGAGCCGCAGCTTCACCGAATCCATGGTGAGCATGCGGTTGACGGAGAAGTGGCGGCCGACGTCGCGCAGGAAGTCGATGTAGTTTAAGCCCGCCAGCCAATCGGCGTTGTCGAGCATCAGCGCGTCACTCGCGCCGTCACCAAAGGTGAGAAAGCGTTCGAAGACGGTCCGGATCGACGCCTTGTTGGCGTCGATCTGTTCGACGGTCAAAAGCTTGCGGCTCTCGTCCTTGCCGGAGGGATCGCCGACCCGCGTCGTGCCGCCGCCCATCAGCGGCAATGGCTTGCCGCCGGTGCGCTGCAGCCAGGCGAGCATCATGATCGGCAGGAGCGACCCGACATGGAGCGAGGGCGCCGTGCAGTCGAAGCCGATATAGGCGGAGAGCGTGCCGGAGCGCGCCTTTTCGTCCAGCCCCTCGAAATCCGAGCATTGATGCACGAAGCCGCGCTCGATCAGCGCGCGCAGGAAATCGGACGTGGGCGTAAAATCAACGGTCATGGCGGGGTGATAGGCGCAACGCGGCGCCCGCGCAAGCGACCCTGGCTTGAGAGTTCTGGTTGAAATTAATGGCCCCTTACGATATGTAAGGAGTTCTAACGAGAAGGAGCTTGGCCGTGTCGAAGGCGACCCTAACCAGCAAGGGTCAAATCACTCTGCCCGCCGAAGTACGCCGAGCCTTGCGGGTAGATACTGGCGACAGTCTGGTTTTCGAACAGACAAGCGGCGACGCCTTTCTCGTTCGCGCCGCCTCTGGAGACATACGACGCCTTAAAGGCGTTGTTCCGGCGCCCGCGACGCCAGTCACGCTCGAGGCAATGGAAGCGGCGATCCGAAGCCGGGCCGGCGAAAAGTGATAGCACTCGATACAAACGTGCTCGTGCGCTACCTCGCCCAGGACGACCGCGAGCAAGCCAAAGCCGCGACGCGATTTATCGAAGAGGCGCTGACGGCCGGCGATCCAGGGTTCATTTCGGCGATCGTTCTTTGCGAGATCATTTGGGTGCTCGAAAGCCGCTATGATCTGAAAAGGACGGACGTTGTTTCGATCATCAAAGCGCTTCTCGATACGCGGCAGATTGTCATCGGCGAGGCAAACGCCGTGCGTGCGGCGCTGAATCATTCCAGCGTCGATCTTGTCGACGCGATCATTCACGAGGTGGGCAGGTCACGACAGTGTCAAATGACGGTGACGTTCGACCGCAAATTCGCCCGACTCGCCGGCGTCGAGTTGCTCGGCCGGTGAGCGGTCCGCGGCCCTAATGATGGGCGCGATCCGTCCCCTCTCCCGCGAAGCGGGGGAGGGTTGGGAGGGGTCGGTGTTTCTTGCTTGTCGGCGAGTTCTTCCATCCGGCGCTTCGCGCCGCGGGAAAGAGAGCGGGCCGTCGTCACGCCTCGCGATAGCACGTTAGAACCTCCGAGGCCGCTTTCTTGCCCCACTGCCGGGCTTTTGGTAAAAACCGCAGGCCTTCGCGCTCGCGCCAGCGCGCCGACGAACGCAGGACAATCATGCTTTTCTACGAGCCGCTGTTCCTGTTCCTTTTCGGCCCGGCGGTTTACCTCCTGTATCTCTTCTTTGGAGAAGTCCGCGCGCGGCGGGCCGTCATCCTCTTTGCGGCAAGCGTCGTCTTTTACGCTTGGAGCGAGCCGGTCTTCATCCTCCTTGTCTTCGCGTCGGTCGGGCTCGACCTTTACGTGGGGCAGAAGATTGCGACATCGGCCGCGAGCGACACATCCAAACGCTGGCTGGCGCTCGGCGTCGTCGCCAATCTCGCGATCCTCGTCTATTACAAATATACGGGCTTCCTCGCGCTCAATCTCGACGCGCTGCTGAAGGCGTTGACGCTGCCGGGAATCAACATCCCGCAAATCGCGTTGCCGATCGGCGTCAGCTTCATCGTCTTTGAAAAGATCACTTATCTCGTCGACGTCTATCGCGGCGTCACGGCGCCAGCGCGTAGTTCGCTGCTCTACGGGCTTTACGTCTTTTTCTTTCCCAAGCTCCTCGCCGGCCCGATCATCAAATATCACGACATCGCGCGCCAATTCGAGGCGATGCCGCACGCCGACGTCGACGACTTTATCGTGGGCTTTTCCCGCTTCATGCTCGGCGTCGTGAAGAAGCTGCTTTTCGCCGACACATTGGCGAGCGGCGCGGATCTGATCTTCGCGCATGACGTCAGCTCCCTTGGCTTCGCGGAGGCCTGGGCGGGCGTGCTGTTCTTCACCTTCCAGATCTATTTCGATTTTTCCGGCTATTCCGACATGGCGATTGGGCTGGCGCGCATGTTCGGCTTTCGGCTGCTTGAAAATTTCAACATGCCCTATGTCGCGACGAGCATCACCGATTTCTGGCGGCGTTGGCACATCTCTCTGACGAGCTGGATTCGCGAATATTTATATTTCCCGCTCGGCGGCAATCGGCGCGGCGACGCGCGCACCTATCTCAATCTGTGGATCTGCTTCTTCGCTTCGGGAATCTGGCACGGCGCGGCTTGGACCTATATCGCCTGGGGCGCCTATAACGGCGTGTTCCTCGTGCTCGACCGGCTCTTTCTGGTCAATCGGCTGCAGCGGTTGCCGGACTGGCTCGCCAACATCATTGCGATGATCATCGTGATCGTCGGCTGGACATTCTTTCGCGCAACCTCTCTGTCGCAAGCCGGCGCGCTGCTCGCGTTGATGGCGACTCCATGGGCGCACGCCAGCGCGCCTGTCGCCATTCCGCCCGAATATATTGTCGTCGCGCTGATCGCCGCTGGAATCTGCGTCGCGCAGCGCCTGTCGCTTTATGTCAAGGACTTCGATTGGGGCGTCGCGGCGCAGCGCTTCGCCCTGGCGTCGAACAGCGCGCTTTCCATGCTTTTCCTTGCGGCTTTGGCGAAGGGACTTGCTGATCCCTTCAAGCCGTTCATCTACTTCCGGTTTTGAATTGGATGAGCGAATTTAGTCGAAATGGATAAGCGCATCGAGAAACATGCGGCGGAATTTGGAGCGGCGTTGCAGTCGCGCGTTCGGGCCGAGGGCGTCATCGCCTTTTTGAAGTCGCTGACGCTCGCGCGCCTGCCGATTTTCGGTTGCGCCGGCTTCATCGCCTTCCTTTTTCTCGCCAATTTGTGGAATTTCGCCGTTGAAGGCGATTGGCCGAAGCTGCGCATCCGCAGCGCCTGGCCGCTTTACGGCGTCGCGAAGCCAAAGCCCGCGTCCTGGACTCTCGAGGCCTTTCTTTCAGGAGAAACGCAGAAGGCGGTCTCCATCAATCTCGGCCGAATGTCGCCGGTGTTTCCGATCTCGGTGCGCGCGAAAAATCAGCTCGTCTTTTCGCTTTTTGGCGGCTCGGCGGCGCCCGGAGTCGTGATCGGCCGCAATGGCCAACTCTATGAGCAGTTCTACATCGATGAATTTTGCGCCCGCGACGGCGCCTTCGATTCCGCGCGACTTAGTGCGTGGTCTTCGACGCTGCGCGAAATCGAGGAGAGGGCGCAGGTGCGCGGCAAGAGCTTCGTCTATCTCATTTCGCCGTCAAAGGCGGCGCGCTACCCGGAAGATCTGCCAAAGTCCGCGGCTTGCGCCCAGCGCGCGACGGCGATGCCCGAAAAGCTTGCGCCTTACCGCGGGGCGCTCGACGAATCGCATGTGCGCTATGTGGACGGCGCGGCGCTCATTGCGGCGGAAAAATCCAAGCAGCCAATACCGATCTTTCCGCGCGGCGGCACGCATTGGAACAGCGTCGGCGGCGCGCTCGCCATGCGTGAAGCGACACGCGCGCTTCCCGCTTCTCCTGTCGGCGTGCTGGCCTTTGCGTCTGCGCCGGCGCCGGAAGCCCTCGGCACCGACCGCGACCTGCTGGATCTCCTCAATCTCCTATCGCCGGACGCGCATTACCCCACGGCGGCGATCGGCCGGGCAGGGGAGAAGGGCGATTGCATGCGCCCGCCGCGTCTGCTGGCGCTGGGCGGGAGCTTCCTGCATGAAGTTCTGGCGGCGGCGACCCTCGCGCCCTGTCCGCCTCAGATCGATTATTGGTTCTACATGCGGACCGAGGACAACAGCGTCGAACTCGGTCATTACCGGCGCGCGCCAGGGGACGCCTCGAACGGCGAACGGCTGTCGGCCACGACAGAGGAGCTCGACGAGAACCTCGCGGGCGCTGATTTCATCCTGCTCGAAGAAAATGAATCGAGCATCGCCACGACGAAGCAGGTCGGCCACCTCGCCGAGGCGCTGCGCCGTTTGCCTTAGTGAAGATGCGGAATTAAGTGAATCGATTAGGCGAGCCCCCTCTCCCCGTTCACGGGGAGAGGGAAAGTTCACCCAGGGAAATCGCTAATTCGAGAAAACTATGCCGCAGGATCACAATCAATGAAACTTACTGTCGAAACGCTTGTCCATGCGCCGATCGCCCGAGTCTGGTCTGCCTACACCACACCGGCCGACATCACGAAGTGGAACTTCGCGATCGACACTTGGCATTGCCCGCGCGCCACAGTCGATCTGCGCGAGGGCGGCGCCTTCTCCTCCCGCATGGAGGCCAAAGACGGCAGCTTTGGTTTCGACTTTGCCGGAACTTACACCAAGATCGTTCGGCACGAGCTGATCGAATATTCCTTCGGAGACCGTAGCGGCGCCGTGGAATTTTTGGAAAGTGCGAATGGCGTAACAGTGCGCAGCACCTTCGATGCAGAAACCGAACACTCGATCGAACAGCAGCGCGATGGGTGGCAAACAATTTTGAACAACTTCAAAAACCACGTTGAGGCCACGGCTTAACGATAGCGGCGATCTTGCATAGCATTCGCATAACGCGCCATTATGGAACGTTGCCTTTTATGGCGCGAAGCGAACAGCCCGCCTGCCAGCCAAATGTTTCCGGGGTTCACCCAAAAGCGAAATTCAAACTGAGACATTCCCCAAACTCAGCGTGATCAAGACGCTCGCTGCTCACGCCGCCTGCGACGGATCATCCCAATAGCCCTCTGAGCGGGCGATTTTGGCGTATTCGGCATGCACCAGGGCCGGGCTGTAAAGCCGCTCCAGTCGGCGCACGACGAAATGGCCGCGCGCGAGGCTTTGGAAGTGCTCGGTGAAGGCCACGTTGATCGCCGCGCCGCTGATCGCGCCGATCACCGGGATGGCCTGGGCGGCGGTTTTTTGCGACACGACCATGCCGAAGCGCGCCCCGATCGCGCCGATCAGACGCGCCAGGGCGGGCGCCGCTTCGCTGGAGATCTGATGGACAGTCATAAATCGTGCAGCGTCGGACACGGATTTCGCGAGAAGCGCGCGGAGCGCGAGATAGCCGCCCTCTAGAACAGCGCCTTCGGCGGAAGGGCCGCCCAGCGCAAAAACTTCGAGACAGGCGAGCGCGGCGCCCGGGTGGCGCAGGTCCTCTCCCTCCGCCTGCGCGATTTCCGCGATCGAGCGCAGGATGATCGTCGTCGACACCGGCAATTCGATCGGCAGGCTCGCAAGGCCCACGGCGCCACCGACGCCTCCCGAGAGGGCCGCGAGACGACGGTGAATGCGTATGGAATCCTTCGCCGGCTGCGCGTCGAGGCTCGCCAAGGCCATCTTCATCGCCGCGGCGAGCGCCTTTTGGGTCGCGACCGCGACCGCCGCCTGCAGTCGCGGCGGCAGCGTCATCGAGCCAAAACTCAGCTGCCGGCTCGCCAATCCGGTAAGCCGCGATGCAAAACTCTGTCGTTCCAGCGCCACCACGGCGGCGCGGAGGGCTTCGACGTCGGACTGGGACAGGCCCTGGTCCACGAGAACGGGAAGCGGATAGGAGTTCGCCACGGAATCCTCGGTTCTTTAGATCACCTTTAGAAATCGGACTCTTCCACGTCCTTTGCAAGCGCGGCAAGGTGTGGCGAAGCAGCAGGCGCGCACGCTCATGCGTCCGCGCACATGATCCGCCCTCCAGACGCTATATCTGCGTGGCTGGAGCGGCGCTGTTGCATTTCCCCGATCGTACTGTACTGCAAGACGTGCGTTTGCGGCTCCGCGTCAGACGGGGCGCAGATCAGGTAGAGGAGAACTAAATGCGGAAGTTTGGATTGGGTCGCGCGCTGAGCGGCGTTTTCGCTCTGGCCCTGCTGGCGCCGGCGAGCGCTTTCGCGGGCGACCGCATCGGCTCCTTGCAGTGCCGGCTGCTTGGCAACGGCATCAGCGTCTTGGTCGAAAATCAGCAGATCGACTGCATGTATCGCGACGACGCTGAAGGCGCTGTTCCTGCTCATTACGTCGGCGCGCTCACCAAGGTCGGCGCCAATGTGACCATCAACGGTGCTGGCGAGCTTGCCTGGGGCGTCGTCTCCGCCACCAGCCATATCGGACCGGGCGCCCTCGCAGGCGCCTATTATGGCCCGGGCTTCTCAGCCAAAGTTCTGGTGGGCGGCGGCGGCGCGGCGCTCGTCGGCGGATCCAACAACACGTTCTCGCTGCAGCCATTTAGCGTTGAAGCCGGCTCCGGCGTGGGATGGACAGCGGGCGTCCAGCGCTTGACCCTCGCTTATGTCCCGCCGCCGCCCCCGCCCATGCCGCGCCGCCATCACTTCCACCATCATCACCATTATCACCACCATCACGGCTAAGTCTTCGCGTAAACCTCCCCATTAGGCAGGCGCGGAGAAACTCAGCAGCCGGTCGGTGGGGAAATCGTAAAGCCTCGCGCTCTCGCGCCATTCCAGCGCCAGCAGCGCGAGGCTTTTTTGTGCGAAATCTTCAGGCGTCTTGAGCGTCCTCGGATCTTCGCCCGGCATCGCCTGAGCGCGCATGCGCGTGCGCAGGGGACCCGGGTTGGCGAGCATGACGGTCACGCCATCGCCGGCGCTCTCAGACGCATAGGTGCGGGCCATCGCTTCGAGCGCCGCCTTCGAGACCGCATAAGGGCCCCAGAATGGCTTCATCGTCTCGCGATGCGCCGCCCCTGAAGTGATGAAGAGGACGCGTCCGGCGCCTGACGCGCGTAAGAGCGGATCGATGGAACGGATGAGCCGCCAGTTCGCGGTGACGTTGACCGCCATGACGCGGTTCCAGTCCTTCGGGTCGACGTGCGCGAGCGGCGATAGAGGTCCCAGAATCCCCGCGTTGCCAACGAAGGCGTCGAGCCTGCCCCAGCGTTCGAACAACGCGGCGCCGAGACGGTCAAGCGCGTCGAAGTCGGCCAGATCGCAGGGAACGAGCGTCGCTTGCCCGCCCTGCGCGCGGATTTCATCGTCGAGTTCTTCCAACGCGCCCTGCGTGCGCGCCAGGGCCACGACATGCGCGCCGTCGCGCGCGAGTTCCAGGGCGAGCGCGCGTCCAATGCCGCGCGAGGCGCCGGTGACAAGTGCGATGCGCATGGGCTTCACGCAGAGATCTCGGGAATCATCTCGTCAACAGCGACATCCAGGCCTGGAGGATCGAGCGTCACGCGACCTTCCTTGACGATGGCGACGACGATCTGATCGGCTTGCCGGCGATAGTGCAAGATCAGCCGTCGGCTAAGATCTACGACGAGATAATGCATGACGCTGGCGAGCCGAAAATAATCGCTGAGCTTTGAGTTTTTATCGAAGCTCCGAGAAGAGGGCGAGATGACTTCGACGATGACGATGGGCGTAGGCGCCAGGAGCGAATCCGCGGGCACAGGATCGCCGCAATTGACCAATGCGTCGGGTTCGTAAACGGTGTGGTCGTCGATCTTTACGCCGAGCCCGTCGACAAATGCTTCGCACGGCGCCCCGACGCGCGCGATTGCATCGGCCAGCGCGCGCCAAATGCGGGCCTTAGCCGCGACATGCTCCGCGCGTTCCGGCGCCATAGCGAAGGTTTCGCCGCGAAACAGCTCATAGCGGCCATTCTCCTGAGATTGCGCCCAGGCGAGAAATTCCGTTGCGTTGATGCGTCTCTGGGCCGTTGCGCTCATGGCCTCTCATAGCACGCGGATCTCGCGTCGGCGCCTATCAGCTCGCCTCCGCCAACAGCGACAGTTGCGCGCGGTTCTCGCCGACAAGGTCGGTCAGCGAGGTGGGATAATCCCCGGTGAAGCAGTGGTCGGTGAACTGCGGCCGGATGGGATCGCGGCGCTCGTAGCCCATGGCGCGATAGATGCCGTCGACGGACAGGAAGCCCAGCGAGTCGCAGCCGATATATTCGCGCATTTCCTCGAGCGTATGCGTCGCGGCGAGCAGATTCTCCTTCTGCGGCGTATCGATGCCGTAGTAGTCCGGATTGGTGATCGGCGGCGATGAAATCAGGAAATGCACTTCCGTCGCGCCGGCGTCGCGCATCATCTGCACGATTTTCACCGACGTCGTGCCGCGCACCACGGAATCGTCGATGAGGATCACGCGCTTCCCAGCGACGACGCAGCGATTGGCGCTGTGTTTCATGCGCACGCCAAAATCGCGGGCGATCTGCGTGGGCTCGATGAAGGTGCGCCCGACATAGTGATTGCGGATGATGCCGAGTTCGAACGGCACGCCCGACTGCTGCGAATAGCCGAGCGCGGCCGGCACCCCGGAGTCCGGCACGGGCACGACGACGTCCGCTTCGATCATGCGCTCGCGCGCGAGCTCGGCGCCCATCGCCTTGCGCACCTCATAGACCGGACGGCCATGGACGATGGAATCGGGCCGGGCGAAATAGATATATTCGAAGATGCAGGGGCGCATCGGCTGCGGCGGAAACGGCCGCAAGCTCTGAATTCCGTCCTCGGAGATAATGACGATCTCGCCATTCATCACGTCGCGCACGAAGCGCGCGCCGATGATGTCGAGCGCGCAAGTCTCCGACGCGAGAATATATTTTCCGTTGAATTCCCCGATGACGAGCGGCCGGATGCCGAGCGGATCGCGCGCGCCGATCAGCTTCTTGTTGGTGAGCGCGACAAGCGAATAGGCGCCTTCGATCGAGCGAAGCGCTTCGATGAAACGGTCGATGAGCTGCGGCCTGCGGCTGCGCGCCACGAGATGAAGGATGACCTCGGTGTCCGAAGTCGACTGGAAAATCGCGCCTTCGCGGATCAGTTCGCGGCGCAGCGTCTGGGCATTGGTGAGGTTGCCGTTGTGGGCGACCGCGAAGCCGCCCGTGTTCAACTCCGCGAACAGCGGCTGCACGTTGCGCAGCATGGTTTCGCCGGTGGTGGCGTAGCGCACATGCCCGATCGCGGCGGCGCCGGGCAGGCGCTTGATCGTGTTTTCTTGAGAAAAGTGATCGCCGACCAGGCCCAGTCGGCGCTCGCCATGAAAGCGGCCGCCGTCAAAGCTGACGATGCCGGCCGCCTCTTGGCCGCGATGCTGCAGGGCGTGCAAGCCCAAAGCGGCGATCGCCGCGGCGTCCGGCAGATCGAAGACGCCGAAAACGCCGCAATATTCGCGAAGCCTGTCGCCGTCGAGATCGTCTGTCGCGTTAATCTCGCGCGATGAGGATCGCTGAAGATCCTCGGCGGCCTCGGTCATGCTTCGTCCCCCGTGACGCGCCGCCGCTCAGCATTCCCAAACGACCGGGCGTCGTATTCCCGTCATATGTGCCAGCGGCGGGGCCCATCCGCAAGACCATCATTCAGGCTTGTCGCCCGATGCTGGCGCCGCCTCAGCCGGCGCCTCGGAGCTGGCGTCGGACGGCGCGGGCTGAATCTTGTCCGGCTCGACGTCGGCCGGCGGCTCCTCATTCGTCGGAGCGCCCTTCTTCGCCTTGATCTTGGCGACGAGGCTGTCGATGTCGTCGGGCAGCATTTCGCGCAGCTTCTCGCCGCCAGCCGTCAGGAAGGGCTTGGCGCGCGCGTCCTTGATCCATTCCGGCTGATTCGTTTCGGGCACGAGCCAGCTGTAAAAGACGAAGGCGACCACGGCGAGCAGGGCGCCGCGAACCGCGCCGAACAGAAAGCCGAGCGTGCGATCGAGCGCGCCGACCTTCGAATCGAGGATGACGTCCGAGAGCTTCACCGTGACAAGAGAAACGGCGATCAAAGAGACGAAAAACACGGATGCCACGGAAGCCGCCAGAGCGATCTCGTCCTTGCTGACGTATGGTTTGATGTAGGGCAGGGCGACCGGATAGAAGAAATACGCCGCAGCCGCGGCCGCAACCCAGGACAGGATTGCAAGGACTTCACGGGTGAAGCCGCGCAAAAGAGCGAGCATCCCCGAAATCAGAACGACGGTAATCACAGCCAAATCAAGATATGATGGCATCGCTAGCCCCTTGCTTGTTCGCCCCGAGCTCTGAACGCTTCTGAATGGGCTGTTGGCCGCCTTCCGGGCGGCATCCGCACGACCCTCTCCAGAACCTGTGTCAACTTTGCGCCGCCGCGGGTAGGCAAGCGTCGGTCCGGCAGGCGTCTCGCTTTCGCACTGGCAGCCTTCTAACGCATCTTGAGGCCAGCCGGAAACACTAATGCGCGACCTAGCTAGCCGCGCGCGATCGTTCTTTCGCGCGTCGATATGCGGGCGATGGCGGCGACAAGGCCGCCGACGTCCGCGCAGGGACGGATGGTGACGCCGGAGCCGCGCCCGTCATCCGAAATCTGTTGGGATTGCGGGACGACGGCGTGATGGAAACCGAGTTTGCCCGACTCGCGCAGTCGCATGCCGGCGTGAATGACGGGCCGCACGGCGCCGGAGAGCCCGATTTCGCCAAAAAAGCACATGTCGGGCGGCAGGACGGCGCCGGTAAGCGACGAGACGAGCGCGGCGGCCGCGGCGAGGTCGGCGGCCGGCTCATGGGCTCGAAATCCACCCGCGACGTTGAGATAGACGTCGTGCATGCCAAGTTTCAGCCCGCCATGCGCTTCGAGCACGGCCAGGATCATGGACAGCCGATTTTGGTCGAAACCAACCACGGCGCGTCGCGGCGTGCCCAGCGAGGTCGGCGCGACGAGCGCCTGGATTTCGATCAGCAGCGGACGCTGCCCCTCCATGCCGGCGACGACCGCCGCGCCCGGCGCGCCAGAATCGCGGCCGGCGAGAAAAAGCGCCGACGGATTGGCGACTTCGGCGAGTCCGAGGCTGGTCATCTCGAAGACGCCGATTTCGCCTGTCGCGCCAAAGCGATTCTTGGAGGCGCGCAGCATGCGGAAATGATGCGCGCCGTCGCCCTCGAAGGACAGGACCGCGTCGACCATGTGTTCGACGACGCGCGGACCTGCGACCTGCCCGTCCTTGGTGACATGGCCGACGAGAACGATCGTCGAACCCGTCGTTTTGGCGTGGCGCAGGAGCGCCTGGGCGCTCGCGCGCACCTGCGTCACCGTTCCAGGCGCCGACTCCGCCATGTTGGTGTGCATCGTCTGTATCGAATCGATGACGATCAACGCCGGGCGGGCGCCTGTCGCGCAGGTGGCGAGAATGTCCTCGACCTGAGTCGCGGCGGCGAGCTCCACCGGCGCATCGGCGAGATTGAGCCTGGTCGCGCGCAGGCGCACCTGGGCGACGGCTTCCTCGCCCGAAATATAGACGACGCGCGCGCCTCGGCGCGCCAGAGTCGCGCAGGCCTGGATGAGCAGAGTGGATTTGCCGATGCCCGGCTCGCCGCCGAGCAGCAGCACCGAGCCCGGCACGAAGCCGCCGCCGGTGACGCGGTCGAATTCGTCGATTCCTGTCGCAATTCTTGGCGCCGCCCGGCCTTCGCCAGCCAGCCCCTCGAGTTCGATGACGCGGCCGCGCGCGGCGCGGCGGGACACGGCCGGCGCGCCAGCCTCCGACTCTTCAACGAGGCTGTTCCACTCGCCGCAGGAGTCGCAGCGGCCTTGCCACCGCGACGCGACGGCGCCGCAGTTCTGACAGACGTAGACCGCACGGCTTTTGGCCATGCATGCTTGGCGCATGACGCGCCGACGCTTGTCAAGCGGGTAAGCGCGCCCGCCGGCGCAAGCGTCACTCGTCGCCGTTGATTCTTGCGCGCATGATGTTGGACGGCTTGAAGGAGACGACCAGCCGCGCCGAAATCTTGGCGCCTGCGCCAGTCTTCGGATTGCGTCCCAGCCGCTCCTTCTTCGAGCGCACAACAAAGGCGCCAAAGGACGAGAGCTTGACGTCTTCGCGCGCGACGATCCGCTCGAAGATCTCTTCCAGCACCATTTCGACGTATTTCGCGGACTCCGCCCGCGGCACTCCGACTTTCCGATGGATTGCGTCTGCAAGGTCCGAACGGGTCACGGTGTTCCCGCTCGCCATGCGCTCTTCTATCGCTTCGCCGATTGGCTTAGCGGTCGCGTCCCCCTTGGCCATCTTCTGCCCTACAATTCATCAAAAACGACTTTCGTGGGCTGTCCGGAGCGCGCCGGGAGGGACGACGGGGCGCGATCAGGGGCGGCGCGTTAGCGCTCCGAAACCCGCCCACAGCGGGTATTCGCCACCGGCTATTGTCGGAATTTTTCAGAATTGAATGCGGAAATCAAGCGCAGCTTGTATCCGCGTGTGCAATATTCTTAACAATAGTTGTTTACATTGGAATAGTTGTTGTATTACGCCAGCTTACCAGCGTATCAGCGCGGATCCCCAGGTAAAGCCGCCCCCGACAGCTTCAAGCATGACGAGATCGCCCTGTTTGATTCGTCCGTCCGCCGCGGCGACGGCCAAAGCCAGAGGCACCGACGCGGCGGAGGTGTTGCCGTGCAAATGCACGGTAGCGATGATCTTTTCCGGCGCAATTCCAAGCTTTTGCGCCGACATGTCGATGATTCGGCGATTCGCCTGATGCGGCACGAACCAGTCGAGATCCTCGGGGGTCAGTCCCGTCGCGGCGAAAGCGTCCTTGACGACGTCGGTGACTTGGCCAACCGCGAAGCGGAACACCTCTTTCCCCTCCATACGCAGATGACCGACGGTTTGAGTCGCGGAAGGGCCGCCGTCGACATGGAGTTTCGCGCGATGGCGTCCGTCGGAGCGCAGGTGTGTCGTCAGCACGCCGCGCTCCTCTGACCCGCCCTGCGAGGGTCGCGCCTCGAGCACCATTGCGCCGGCGCCGTCGCCGAACAGCACGCAGGTCGTTCGGTCGGTCCAATCGATGATCCGAGAGAATGTCTCGGCGCCGATGACAAGCGCGCGCTTGTGCGAGCCCGAGCGCAAAAATTTCTCCGCCGTGGCGACGGCGAAAACGAATCCCGAGCAGACGGCCTGCAGATCAAACGCCACGCCATGCGTAATGCCGAGGGCCGCTTGAATCTGCGTCGCTGTTGACGGGAAGGTCCAGTCGGGGGTCGATGTCGCCACGACGATCAGGTCGATGTCGTCGGCCGTAATTCCAGCGTTGGCGAGCGCGTCGCGCGCGGCCATTTCTCCGAGCATCGACGTCGTCTCGCCTTCCGCGGCGATGTGGCGCTCCTTGATTCCCGTTCGCTGCACAATCCACTCGTCGCTCGTGTCGACGAGCTTGGACAGTTCGGCGTTGCTCAGCGTCTTCGCCGGCAAATAAGCGCCCACGCCAAGAACGACGGAACGTAATGGAGGCATGCTTGTGGTCACTGAGCGGCTTCCCGGGGAGGACTGGTCGAATCGGCGCCGTCCTGCCCCTCGAGGCGGTGCGCCAGCGCGACAGTGTCGCGGATACGATTGAGAAGATCGCTGCCGGCCATCTCGTGGCCGATCTCGACCGCCCGCGCGAAGCCGATCGAATCGGCGCTGCCGTGGCTCTTGATGACGATTCCTTCGAGCCCGAGGAACACCCCGCCATTTGTCGCCCGCGTGTCCACCTTCGCCCGGAGATCGCGGAAGGCGCCGCGCGCCAGAACATAGCCGAGCTTGGCGAGCAAAGAGCCGCTCATCGCCTGTTTGAGATAGACGCCGACCTGCGCAGCGGTTCCCTCGGCGGTCTTAAGGGCGATGTTGCCGGTAAAGCCTTCGGTGACCACAACATCGACGACGCCTTTGCCGATGCCGTCGCCCTCCATGAAGCCCAGGTAATCGAAGCCCGGCAGGTTGAGGTCGCGCAGCAGGGTCGATGCGGCCTTAACTTCCTCTATGCCTTTGATTTCTTCGGTGCCGACGTTGAGCAGGCCGACGGTCGGCCGCTCAAGTCCCAGGATGACTCGCGCCATCGCCGCGCCCATGATCGCAAGATCGACGAGGTGGCTGGCGTTGGCGCCCATCGAGGCGCCGACGTCGAGCACGACGGACTGTCCCCTTAGCGTCGGCCAAAGGCAGGCGAGCGCGGGACGATCGACGCGCGCCATCGTATGTAGGCAAATTTTCGCCATGGCCATGAGCGCGCCGGTGTTGCCGGCGGAGACGGCGACGTCGGCGTCGCCTTTCTTGACCGCTTCGATCGCGAGCCACATCGACGAGACCCGCCGCCCGTAGCGCAGCGCCTGACTCGGTTTGTCGTCCATGCGGATCGACACCGAAGAGTGGCGCACGTCGGCGCATTCGGCGAGGCGCGGATGACGCTGAAGCTGCGCGCGAATCGCCGGCTCGTCGCCGATCAACAGAAAGCGGCTCTCGGGACGCCGTTCGAGCGCGTTGGCGGCACCCGCGATGGTCACCTTCGGACCAAAATCGCCGCCCATCGCGTCGAGCGCGATCCGAATAGTTTGCGGCATTTAACCCGTTTCTCCCGACTGCGCGCCTGGATTCGCCGCCTTAAATCTTGGCCGGCCTTTGTGACGCGTCCGAGAAGCGCGTTCGCGCTCCCGCCCTTGCGGGCGACTTGCCATTTGCTGGCCATAGGCGCAAGTGCCTATTCTGTCTCGCCTCAAGCCTCGCGGCGCGGTTTGAGCCGTCCCAGGGCGGCGAAAGGCGAGACTACTTGCGTTCCGTCCCCAGGTTGCGGTTCGACGAAATTCGCCCCCGGTTTGCGCGGATAGGGATCAAGCGCCAGCGTGAAGAACTCGGAAACGACGGCGCCGAGATCGACGACGCCGCCGATCAATGGGTCAGGCGGATCCTCATCCAACGTGATTTCAGTCGACTCTTCGTGTCGTCTTCGGCTGCGCGGCGCCTCGTCCGGTGGCGGCGCAAAGCGCATTTGAATGGGTTCGACAAGCTCCGAGTCGAACTCCTCGAGCGTCGTGACGCAGGTTTGCCGAAGCCTGGCGCGAAGCTCGCCTTCGATCTCCAATCCATCGCCGCGCCGTTGCCGCGCGCGCAGTTCTGCTTGGAGCGAATGGACAGCGGGCAGCGCATTGTGCTGCGCCAGTGCGGCGCATTCGGCCGGCGTCGCCCGGATGTCGACGTCGAGACCTTCGGGCGGCACTTCAGAGACAGCGAGACGGCGCGAAAGCGGTGGATGCGAGTCGAAAGTGTTGTTCATGGCGTCGTCTCCAGGTCGCGCGCGTTCAATAATCAAATATGTGCGTTGGCGCACGGACGCCAGCGCGGCGCAGCCCGAGAACAGCCGTCTTGCTTTCGCTGCGTTCGAAGATTACGGATTTGGCGAAGGACGATCGACCGGGCGCAGGCGCGCTGCGGCGGGAGATTTCGGAGATATTCATGGCGCAAGCTTTGCGCGTCTTTTCTCGTTTGGCGGCTGTGGCCGGCCTCGCGGTTTCGCTTGCAGGTTGTCTCGGGTATGAGGGCGTCGTCAACCGCGGCGCCATCCTCGATTCGCGTAGCACCGGGCAAATCAAGCCTGGCATGGCGGCGCAGCAGGTGATGACGGTCCTTGGCACCCCCTCGACGACGTCGACTGTCGGCGGCGACGCTTGGTATTACGTCAGTCAGCGTATCGAGCGTCAGTTCGCCTTCATGCCTCAGAATATTACCGATCAGCGCGTCTACGCGGTTTACTTCGACAAGTCGAAGAAGGTTCAGCGTGTGGCGGATTACGGCATGGAAGACGGAAAGCCGATCGACTTCATCACCCGCACGACGCCCAGCGCCGGCCCCGAGTATCATCTGCTCCAGGGCATGCTCTCCAAAGTGTCGAATCTCTTTTAGGGACACTCGCCTCGTTTCGAGACGCGGACGCCGCGTGTTCGCGTCTCGGCTAGTGGCGTCATTGTGGCGACAGCGAAGAGCCTGTCTGCGTAACGCCCTGTACTAACAAGCTTTTCAGCTGCAGCGCGCTCGTGGCGCGACCTTAAATATGGCGCGAGCATGGCCTCGGCCGCCGATCTTTCGCCCCGCATCGCAGGTAACCTTCTGTTTACGCAAACTTTGCGTAATTGTGGAGAAACCGCGAAGCATGACCGTCACGGTGACGAACGCCCCGCCGCCTTCTAAGGACGAGAAGGCCGCGTCGCCTCGCTCAGGCCGGCAGTCCAAGGCGTCGCCCCAGGCGACCCTCCCGGGCTTGCTACTTGATCAATCCTGCTCTCCTTTGTTGCGCGCGCTTTGCGTCGCGACCCTGCTTTCGGTGCTGGCCGTCCTGGCGATGACCGCCGAGCGCGACGAGACTCGTCGTCCGGAGCGGACCGCGCGCGCTGCACGCGCCCGCGTCGCCGCATCTCCGCTGACGACGCTGGCGACGCTGACGCAATCCGCCGATGACGATACGGCGCTCGACTCGGATTTCTCTTTGGAGCAGGCGGCGCTCACCTGGTCGCATCGGCTGGGAAGTGACGACGCCTTCGATACGCCTGGCGTGATGCGGTTCGGGTCCGTCAAGGTGCAGCAGTCGATTGTCGAGCGCGTCGTCAAGGCGGCGCAGACGACCGAAATGGACCCGGCGCTGCTCATGGCCATCGCCGACAAGGAGTCGAATTTCTCCTCCACCGCGAAGGCGCGGACGTCTTCCGCCAGCGGACTCTTCCAATTCGTCGAGAAGACCTGGCTTAAGGCGATGAAAACCTTCGGTTGGCGCCATGGGCACGGCGAGACGGCGGCGGTGATCGCCAGCGACGATTCGGCGCGCGTCAGCGGACAGAAGCGGGCGCAAATCCTGGGCTTGCGCAACGATCCCTATCTTTCCGCGGTTCTCGCCGCCGAAATGCTTAAGAAGGACAGCACCAGGATCGCCGAGAAGATCGGCCGTCCTCTGACCCGCGGCGAAACCTACCTCATCCACTTCCTGGGTCCGGACGACGCCGAGCGCTTCATGCGGACCATGGACGAGGCGCCGCACACGTCGGCGGCGTCGCTACTGCCGAGGCCGGCGCGCGCCAACAGGCCGATCTTCTATGAGCAGCAAGGCCGCCGGCTCAAAGTTCGCTCTGTCCAGGAGGTGCACGAGGCCTTCGAGACGATGATGGACAAGCGCACCAGCCGCTATGAGGACGTCGCTGCAAAACTGCCGGGCGGCGCCACCGCCTATGCCGAATAGGCGAGCGCCCGAGGTCGCCGCCGGTCTAGGCTGAGACGACGGCGGTCTTTCCCATCATCAGGTCGAGATTTTGCACCGCCGCGCCAGCCGCGCCCTTGCCGAGATTATCGAGCCGGGCGATGAGAAGCGCGTGGCGGCGCGCCTCATTGCCGATGACAAAAACCTCCATGTCGTCGGCGCCATTCAGCGCCAGCGGGTCGAGCTTGCCGCTTGTCGGCGCGGCCGCCAGCCGGACATGTTTCGCCTCCGCGTAGTGACCCGCATAGGCGGCTTCGAAATCCTCGGCTTTGGGCTTGCCGGGCAAGGCGTCGAGCGCGAGCGGTATCGAGACCAGCATGCCTTGCCTGAAATTGCCGACCGAGGGCACGAAAAGCGGCCGCTCGGAAAGCTGCGAATAGGCCATGATTTCCGGCACATGTTTGTGCTCGAGCCCGAGCGCGTAGAGCTCGAAGGCCGGCGCTTCGCCGCGCTCATAGGCTTCGATCATCTGCCGTCCGCCGCCCGAATAGCCCGAGATCGCGTTGATCGTCAGCGGCTGGTCCGACCGGATAAGCCCGGCGTCGACGAGCGGGCGAATGAGCGCGATCGCGCCCGTGGCATAGCAGCCGACATTGGCCACGCGGCGCGCGCGGGCGATCGCCGCCGCCTGTCCTTTGCAAAGCTCGGCGAAGCCGTAGACCCAACCCTCCGCCACGCGATGGGCGGTGGAGGCGTCGAGCAGGCGCGGGCTCTCATCGCCGAGCGCGTCGCAGAGCGCGACGGTTTCCCTGGCCGCGTCGTCGGGCAGACACAAAACCGCGATGTCGACGGAAGCGAGAATGTCGCGTTTCGCGGCGGCGTCCTTGCGCGTCTCGGGCGGGAGCGAGACGAGCGAAATGTCCTTGCGTCCGGCGAGCCGGTCGCGGATTTCGAGCCCGGTGGTGCCGGCGTCGCCGTCGATGAAGATCTTCGTTCTCGTCGTCATGGCCCGCATCTAATCGATTTGGACCAGGATAAAAAGATTGTCGCGAAATCCATGGGCGTTATCCATGGGCGTTTTGACCCGAGCGGCGCTGCGTCCTATAGCGCGGCGGGACGCATCCGCCGCAATCCGGGCGAAGCGCAGTCAAAAGTGGAGCCAATGGTCGACAGTCCGTGCATAAAGATCTGCGAACTCAATGGCGACGGCGTGTGCGTCGGCTGCGGCCGCACGCGCGCCGAGATCGCCGGCTGGATATCGATGGCAGATGCGCAAAAAGCCCAGGTCGTCGAGTTGGCGGAAAAGCGCAAACGCGCTTGGAGCGCCAGCCACAAAGGCGATTGTCTAATCGCGTCCAGCGAGTAGGGCCTGACGGCGACGTTCTGGGCTCTATATTGATTTTCAGGAAATGAGTTTTGACCGCCTCCAGGAGGAGGGGAGATTATGGCGAAACAGGTAACGGAAACAGACGGCGCGCTGAGAGCGTTCGCGCTGCGATTTTTGGATTCGGTCTACAACGTCTCGGTCTATTCGGTGATCGGATACAGCGCGCTGTTGGCTGTGTTCGCGGTCATCGGCCTGGCGATCTTCATGAAAATTATTTACGTGCCAGAATTTCATCCCTGGTAGCCGCGCTCATTGCCCAAGCGCCTGCTCATCGTCGCGCATGCGCCGTCGCGCAATACCGAGCGGCTGCGGGACGCGGTCGCCGCCGGCGCGCGGGCGCCCGAGATCGAGGGCGTCGAGGTCGAGACGCTCAGCCCTTTCGCGGCGACGCCCGAGCATGTTCTCGCCGCTCAGGCGGTCATTCTCGGAACCACCGAAAATCTCGGCTACATGAGCGGGGCGCTCAAGGACTTCTTTGATCGTTGCTATTACCCCTTGTTGGAGCGCACGCAGGGCCTGCCTTACGCGCTCTACATTCGCGCCGGACACGACGGAACAGGAACGCGGCGCGGCGTCGAGACGATCGTGACCGGCCTGCGCTGGCGCGCGGTTCGCGAGCCGCTCATCTGCCGGGGCGAATGGCGCGAGGACTTCGTCGAGGAATGCCGTGAACTAGGGATGCTCGTCGCGGCAGGCCTCGACGTCGGGGCCATTTGAGCCGATCAAGCCATCGTCTATAGCAACCGCGCGGGCCGCAGGCCGGCGCGACGATGGTCCGGCAGGGCGAATGCAGCGAAGCGACGATTTTCTCGGCCATCCGCGTGGGCTCGGTTTTCTCTTCGCTTCCGAAATGTGGGAGCGGTTTTCCTATTACGGGATGCGGGCGCTTCTCGTCCTCTACATGGTCGACTATCTGCTGACGCCAGAGCGCATGGACGCGGCGCTCGGGCTAGACGCCTTGAAGCGCGGGCTCGAGACGATTTCCGGTCCGCTCGGCCCGCAGCCTTTCGCCTCGCAAATCTACGGTCTCTACACCGGCCTCGTTTATCTCGCGCCGATTCTGGGCGGGGCGATCGCCGATCGTTGGTTGGGGCGCACACGCACGATCGTCATCGGCGCGGCGTTGATGGCCATCGGCCATTTCATGATGGCTTACGATCGCCTGTTTCTGATCGCGCTGCTTTGCATCGCGCTGGGCTGCGGCGGCTTCAAGCCGAACATCTCCGTCCAGGTCGGAGAGCTTTATGCGCCGACCGACGCCCGTCGCGACCGCGCCTATTCGATTTTTTATGTCGGCATCAATATCGGCGCGTTCTTCGCGCCGCTGGTTTGCGGAACGGTCGGGGAGACGATCGGCTGGCATTATGGCTTCGCCTGCGCCGGCGTCGGCATGGCGATCGGCCTCGCGACGTATGTGATGGGCCTTCCGAGTCTGCCGCCCGAGCCGATGCGCGGCCAGTGGCGCGCCCCGACGGCGCAGGCGCGCGCGCAGTTTCGCCGGTCATTCACCATCCTGATGCTGCTCTTTGCGCCTTCCGCGCTGTTCTGGGCCGCCTTCGAGCAGCAGGGCAACACGATCGCGCTGTGGGCGGCGCAGTCCACCGACCGCAGCGTCGATGTTTTCGGATGGCGCGCTGAAATTCCGGTGACATGGTTCCAGGCCTTCAATCCGCTGATGATCTTTCTCTTCACGCCGCCGCTCGTCTCTTTTTGGAGCCGGCTTTCTCGGGCTGGGCGCGAACCCTCGACGATCAGTAAAATGTCGCTTGGCTGTCTCGGCGTCGCTGTGAGCTACGGCGTTATGGCGTTCGCGGCCTGGACGAGCGACGGCGGCGCAGCGAGCTGGCTTTGGCTCCTCGCCTTTTTTGCCGTCATCACCGTCTCGGAGCTGCACTTTTCTCCGATCGCTCTGTCGCTCGTATCGCATGTCGCGCCGGAAGGCTCGCGCTCGGCGCTGATGGGCGTGTGGTTCACATCGATGTTTCTCGGCAATCTCCTGGCGGGATGGCTCGGCAGTTTGTGGTCGAGCGTCGCCAGCGTGTATTTCTTCCTGCTGATGGGCGCGCTCGGCGTCGTCGGCGCGCTGATCGTCGAGGCTGCGCGGCGACCGCTTGGCGGCCTCGTGTCTTCCCGCTAGAGCAGGTTCGCGACTGCGGACGCGACGACGCCACGCGCGCGGACAATCGAGAAATTTGCATGCATGTGCGCCAAAACTTCCCCCAAGTGAGAGCGCCAGCGCCCAAACAGATCGCGGCCGCCGTGATTGGGAATGCGCTGGAATGGTACGATTTCGTCGTCTACGGCTTTTTTGCTTCCGTTCTGGCGCAGGCGTTTTTTCCAAGCCGAGATGAAACAGCCTCTCTCTTGCTGGCGCTCGCGACCTTTGGCGCGGGCTTCTGCACGCGGCCGCTCGGCGGCCTCTTCTTCGGATTTTACGCGGATCGCAAAGGGCGAAAGGCGGCGCTGCAACTCATCATGTTCGTGATGACCGTCGCGATCGCCGTCATCGCCTTCGCTCCGACCTATGCGACGATCGGCCTCTTCGCCCCCATGCTCATCGTGATCGGCCGATTGCTGCAGGGCTTTGCGACCGGCGGAGAATTCGCCAGTTCGACCGCATTTCTGATCGAAGTCGCGCCCGCCGGTCGGCGTGGAGTCTACGGTTCTCTGCAGATGGTCGGGCAGGGCCTGTCGATCCTGCTCGGGACGCTCGCCGGCATGCTCGTGGCTGGCGTCTTTTCCGCTGAAGCGCTGCACGACTGGGCCTGGCGGCTGCCCTTTTTCGCCGGCCTGCTGATCGGCCCGGTAGGGCTCTATGTCAGACGTCATCTCGACGAAACGCCGGCCTTCAAGGCGTCGCCGCAGGAAGAAGGCGCCGCGCGCGCTTTTCTCGACCTCGTTCGGCGGCGGGGCGATCGACTTCTCGCCTGTTTCGCCGCCACGATCGGCGCGACGATCTCCTTCTACGTGATCCTCGTCTACATGCCGACCTATGGAAAGACGGAGATGGGGCTGAGCCTCGCACAGTCCTTTATCGCCCAGGCGCCCGGTCTTGTGCTGCTGATCGTGCTGACCCCGTTGATCGGCGCGCTCTCCGACGCCATCGGCAGGCGGCCCTTGCTCCTCGCGTCCTACGGGATGCTGCTTCTTTGCGTCTATCCGTTGTTCATCTGGCTGCAGGCCGAGCGCACGCTGTTGGCGCTGACAGTGGCGCAGACGGCCTTCTGCGCCATTCTCTCGGGCCTCTTTGGCGCGCTCTCGACGGCGCTCGCCGAGCAGTTCCCGACGCATGTCCGCACCGTAGGACTCGCGATCGCCTATAATGTCGCGGTCATGATCTTCGGCGGCTTCGCGCCCTTCATCGTCGCCTGGCTGATCGACTATCTCGCGACGCCGATCGCGCCGGCGTTCTATTTGATGTTCGGGGCGGTCGTCGGACTGATGGGCGTCGCGGGTCTACACGAGCGGCGACATGAATGGCTCGATTGAAAGCGCTTGGCTGGCAGGACGTCGAATAACAAGGCGTCACTTCACCGCGTCATGGCCGCGCTTGTCGCGGCCATCCACGCAACGACAAGAGCAAATGTGAGAACATGAGCCGCACATGTCGTCTTCGCGCGATGCGTTTCGCGATCGTCTGGCGTGGATGCCCGCGACAAGCGGGGGCATGACGACTGAAAGTGAGCGGAAATTAGCCCTGGCTTTGCTGCAACGACTATTGATTGAGTTTGGAGCGACGGGAGGATTTGATGAAAAAAATTGCTGTTTGGATCGCGTCTTTCATCATGGCGCAGCAGCTCCTGCTCGCCGAGGCGATCGCCCGACCCGCGAGATGCGTCGTTAATGGCGCCGGCGCGGCGCCATATAACGGGAGATGCGAGTTTTCGCCTGAAACGGGCGGCAGCTTTTCGATCACGCCAGTTGGAAAAAGCGCCTTCGACGGTGCGACGTTGATCAGCGTCTCCGTCACCTTGCCAGGAGTGGCGGAAGTGAGAGGATTGACCCCCGACGGGATCAACTCCCGCTGGGGAGAGGCGAAGCGCTCCAAGGAGGACCCCGCCTGCTGGATCGGAAGCGACTTCAAGATCTGCGTCTACTGACCAAAACAAAAGCGGCGCCGAAGCGCCGCTTTGAAAGTGCTTGCCTTGAAGATCGCGAAGCTTAGCGCTTCGAGAACTGGAAGCTGCGGCGGGCTTTCCGCTTGCCGTATTTCTTGCGCTCGACGACGCGGGAGTCACGCGTCAGGAAGCCTTCCTTCTTGAGCGCGGGACGCAGGTCCGGCTCGTAAGCGGTCAGCGCCTTGGCGAGGCCATGGCGCACCGCGCCGGCCTGACCCGAAAGTCCGCCGCCGGCGACCGTAACGACGATGTCATATTGACCCGCGCGCTTGGTGACGCCGAACGGCTGGGCCAGAATCATGCGCAGCACCGGACGGGCGAAATAGACTTCGACGTCGCGGCCGTTGACGGTGATCTTGCCGGGGCCCGGCTTGATCCAGACGCGCGCGACGGCGTTTTTGCGCTTGCCGGTCGCATAGGCGCGGCCCTGCTTGTCGAGCTTTTGCACATAGCGCGGCGACTCGGGCGCCGTGGCGACGCTTCCCTGAAGGTCGGAAAGCGAGGAAAGAGTGGACTCGGCCATGGTCAGGCGCTCCGGCTATTCTTGACGTTCAGGGCGGCGATGTCGAGCGTCTGTGGGCTCTGCGCCTCGTGCGGATGTTCCGCGCCCTTATAGACGCGCAGATTGCCGAACTGCTTTCGGCCCAAGGGTCCTCGCGGCAGCATGCGCTGCACGGCCTTCTCCAGGACTCGCTCCGGGAAGCGCCCGTCGAGAAGGAACTTCGCCGAGCGTTCCTTGATGCCGCCGGGGAAGCCCGTGTGGTGGTGATAGACCTTCTGGTCGCGCTTGCGGCCGGTCAGCACCACCTTTTCGGCGTTGATGACGATGATGTTGTCGCCGTCATCCATATGCGGCGTGAACGTCGCCTTGTGCTTGCCGCGAAGACGCAGCGCGATGATGGAGGCGAGGCGGCCGACGATGAGCCCGGAGGCGTCGATCAGCACCCACTTCTTTTCGATGTCGGCGGGGGTCGCCGAATAGGTCTTGCCAAACATGAATGAGAATTCCGTATGAACGGTGTGTTCGGAGGCCGTTGGATAAGGGATGCGGCAGCAGGGGTCAAGCGGAATTGTTTCCCGATAGGCCGTCAAAGCCAATAAGTACTTGGGAGAATGATACAAGGTATTATGTTACCCCATAAATTGAAGTGTGCGGCGCTTGAGTTAGTTGGTCGTCGACGTTGCTTATAAGTAACCTTATAAGGTGCTGTGGCTTGGTAAGAGGAGGCGAGGGTGGCGACGTTCACAACAATTGAAAGTGGAAGGTTGTGCAATCTTCTTAAGGGGGCTGATCCGTCAGGGCTCATGCAAGTGTGTGTTCTGGATGACAGCACTTTGCTGCTGGGCCGTGACCTTTTCAATCCGACAATTAAAATTGATTTGTCGAAGGAACGCGCGCTTCCTTATAAGGAGGATGGTTCGATTTCCAAGAGACCTTCGCCGGTCGCACAAGCCTCCGAGGCCCGAAGCACTTCATCGCGAATTACCGGATTATACTCGATTGAAGTCGAGGGTAAAAACGCCACTTGTCACTCGCAGAAGGAACTCCTCTCAAGCGGACTGCGAATGATTGAGGAACTGCGTCCCGGGACGCTGGAAAAGCTATCATCGGCCAAAAAGCGCACCAAGAGAATAGTATCTCGCAATCGATATGAGCTTTTTGACAATGCTCATCTTTGCGACAAATATTCAGAACAACTGATGGATGGCTGGTGGATAGGCACCAACAACAGCAAACTTGAAGCTATTGCGTGGTTGGACATGGCCGCCAAATATGGGGGCGTAAAGATGCGGACTTCGCTTGAATAATTGACGTTGTAAGGCTTAGGCCGTCATGGCCGGGCTTGTCCCGGCCATCCACGCCTTGTAAGGCAGCCCCTGCGGGCGGGTGGGGTTTACATCATGACGAGCAGGCCGAACGGCACGCCTACACCGGCGTCACGAGCCACCTGTAGAGCCGCGCATGGAACACCGAGAGGTCCGGATCGAAGGATTCAAATCAATACGGACGAAGCTCCTCGTTTTTTACGAGCCCATGAGGAAATTCGCGACGCGACCCAACGTGAGCGGAACATGAAGCATTGGAAGCGGGCTTGGAAAGTGCGGTTGATACTCGACATGCATCCTGATCGGGGACCTCTATGAGGGACTCGCATAAGCTCCACGGCGTGGATGGCCGGGACAAGCCCGGCCATGACGAGCCGATCGAGAACGGCGCGCCTGCCGAGGCGTCGGTTTTGAAGACGACGTGTGTCGATGATGTCGTCGGGATGCTTTGCTATGATGGCCTCGCCAAGACCATCGAACAAATGGATGAGAGCGTTTTGGCGGAAGCAATTCGGCGCGAGCAGTCCGGCTAATAGCGAAATGGCGGGGACAAGCATGGCCATGACGCCATAGGAGGCCTGCGTTTCAGCGGAACGCTACTGATGCAGCGCTTCGCCGTGCAGCGCGATGTCGAGGCCTTCGCGTTCGTCGTCGTAAGTCACGCGAAGCGGCGTGATCATCGAGACAATTTTCAGCGTCGCCATAGTGCCGATCACGCCCCAGACGATCGTGACGAGGACGCCGATCGCCTGCACGTAAAGTTGGTGCGGATCGCCTTCGAGCAGGCCCGCTACGCCCGGATCGCCTTCCGAAGCCGTGATCGCGCGCGTGGCGAAGACTCCGGCGAGCAGCGTGCCCATGATGCCGCCGACGCCATGCACGCCGAAAACGTCGAGCGTGTCGTCGTAGCGAAATTTGTATTTCGCGACGGTGCAGAACCAATAGCAGACGCCGCCGGCGATCATCCCGATGACGACGCCGTGCCAAGGCAGGACATAGCCCGAGGCCGGCGTGATCGTGCCCAGGCCGGCGACGGCGCCCGAGATGACGCCGAGCACCGACGGTTTGCCGCGCTGAAACCATTCCAGGCCGCTCCACACCAGCGCGCCGGCGCAGGCGGCAAGATGCGTCGCCACAATCGCGAAGACCGCGCGGGAATTGGCGGCGAGCGCCGAGCCGCCGTTGAAGCCGAACCAGCCGACCCAAAGCAGCCCCGTCCCGACGACCGCCAGCGAGAGATCGAAGGGCGAGAGATTTTCGCGCCCGAATCCGACGCGGCTTCCGAGCACGAGCGCGCAGACGAGGCCGGCGATTCCGGCGTTGATATGCACGACCGTGCCGCCGGCGAAATCGAGAAGGCCCATCTTCTGCAAAAATCCGCCGCCCCAGACCCAATGCGCGGAAGGCACATAGACGATGAACAGCCACAGCGCGCAAAACAGCATGAAGGCGGAGAACTTCATGCGTTCGGCGACCGAGCCGGCGACCAGCGCGCAGGTGATTACCGCGAAGGTCATCTGATAGAGCATGAACAGGATTTCGGGGATCGTCTTGGCGAATGGGCTCACCGTGTCGATCCCGATCCCGGCGAGAAGCGACCGCGACGCGTCGCCGATAAAGGCGCCCTCGCCGCTGAACGCGAGGCTGTAGGCGACGCCGATCCACAGCAGCGAGACGAGGGCGGTGGCGATGAGGCTCTGCGCCATGGTGGCGAGCACATTCTTCTTGCGCACCATGCCGCTGTAAAAGAGCGCGAGCCCGGGCAGCGTCATCATCAGCACCAGCGCGGTGGCGGCGATCATGAAGGCGGTGTCGGCGCCGTCGATCTTGCCCCCGCCGTCCTGCGCGAGGGCTGGGCAGGCCACAAGGGTTGCGCCAAGCGCCGCGCCAAAACGATCCCACCTGACTCGCGGCATCCTCGCGCCGACGAATGTTATAGCCGCGCGCGCAAACGAGCTCTGCATCGTGAATCCTGATTGATGATGGGGAAGGCGCTTAGAGCGCGTCGGAGTCGGTTTCGCCGGTGCGGATGCGCATGGCGCGCTCCAGCGGCGAGACGAAAATTTTGCCGTCGCCGATATGGCCGGTATAGGCGGCGAGTCTGATCGCCTCGATGGCGCGATCGACGAGCGCTTCAGGAAGCGCCATGTCGATCTTAACCTTGGGAAGGAACGCGACGATATATTCGGCGCCGCGATAGATTTCGGCATGGCCCTTCTGTCGGCCATAGCCTTTCACCTCGGTCGCGGTCATTCCGTGCACGCCGATTTCCGTCAGCGCCTCGCGCACCTCGTCGAGCTTGAAGGGTTTGATAATCGCCGTGATGATCTTCATTTGCGCAGACATGCCCTCATGGATGGCGGATTGAACATTGTCTCAGCAATTGGCATGCCATTATGCGCATAAAATAATCGTTTTGCATCCTGGCGTCGAGTTCGAGTCTGGCCAGTCGTGAGGCGCCGTGCGGCTAAGTTTTGTACACTATGCGTACATTGTCGGCTGATATGGGCGCGGCTCGCCGCCTTCGTCCGCCGCGCCGCTTGAGATGAGCGATCTTTCGCTTTTGTGTGATGCGGGCGCCCGGTAGAGGTAAAAGCCGATCGTCGGCAGCGCAGAAAGCGGCGGAAGCGGATGAAGCTTGAAGACTGGTCGCCCGAGGCGACCGCCATCGATTTCGTTAATAGGGAAGACTGGCCCGAACGCCGCGCGAAGCTTTCTGAGCCTACAGCGCGTCTCGCGGAGCTTGCGGGCTTTGAGGCGAAGCCCGGCGCGCTGCTCATCGCGCCTGACGGCGACGGCGCGCCGCGGGTCTTTTTCGGCGCGCAGGGCAGGGCGCCAAAGGCGCGCGATCCGTTCTTTGCCGGAAAGCTCGCGACTGCGCTGCCCAAGGGACTCTACCGGTTTGGCGATGGCGTCGAGGCGCCGGCGCAGGCGGCGCTGGCGTTTCTTCTGTCGACCTATTCCTTCTCGCGCTACAAGGCCCCAAAGAGGGAAGCCCCGCGTCTGTGCGCGCCGCAGGGCGTCGACCGCGCGCGCATCGAGCGCATCGCCGGCGCCGTCGCCCTCGGGCGCGATCTCGTGAATGCGCCGACCAATGACATGGGGCCGGAGGCGCTCGCCGAAGCGGCGCTCGCTCTGGCGGCGAAACATGGCGCCAGGACTCGCGTCATTGTCGGCGACGCGTTGCTTGCCGAAAACTTTCCCTTGATTCACGCCGTTGGGCGCGCGGCCGCTCAGGCGCCGAGGCTCGTCGAATTTGAGCACGGCCCGGAGGATGGCCTGCGCGTCACGCTGGTCGGCAAGGGGGTCTGCTTCGATACCGGCGGTCTCGACATCAAGCCTTCGAGCGCGATGGCGCTGATGAAGAAAGACATGGGCGGCGCAGCGACAACCCTCTCGCTTGCGGCGATGCTGCTTGAGGGAAATGCGCCGGTCCGTTTGCGCGTGCTGCTTCCGATCGTCGAAAATTCGATTTCGGCGTCGGCGTTTCGAACCAGCGACGTTTATCGCAGCCGCAAAGGGCTGAGCGTCGAAATCGGCAATACCGACGCCGAGGGCAGGCTTATCCTTGCCGATGCGCTCGCCTATGCGAGCGAAACGCCGCCCGATCTGCTGTTCGATTTCGCGACGCTGACGGGCGCCGCGCGCGTCGCGCTCGGTCCGGAGATTCCGCCGTTCTATACCGGCGACGACGCGCTCGCCCAAGAGATCGCCGGGCATGCTGGCGCCGTGAACGATCCCGTGTGGCGAATGCCTCTATGGGACGGTTACGATAGCGGTCTCGACGGCAAGATCTCCGATCTGGTCAATGTCACAAGCGGCCCCTTCGCCGGATCGATCACCGCCGCGCTGTTTCTGAGACGCTTCGTGGCGGACCCAAAGCGCTGGGCGCATTTCGACGTTTATTGCTGGAACCCGTCGACGAAGCCCGGCCGCCCGGAGGGCGGCGAGGTGCAGGCGGCGCGCCTGCTTTATGAATTGATCGAGGCGCGCGCCGAGCAGAGGAACGCGAAGCCGTGAGCGAAGAGTTTGATCGGCGGCTGACGCCCGCGCGCCCGGAAGTCGCGGCCGCCTATCTCAAGGGACGGGTGAGCGCCGAGCGCTATGTCGAAGGCGTCGCGATGGAGGTCAGGGACTGCGTCGTCGACCTTCGACGCGAACCACGTCCCGACGCCGCCGTCGACACTCAGGCGATCTATGGCGAGCGCGTCACCGTTTACGATGAGGAGGAAGGCTGGGCGTGGGCGCAACTTGCGCGCGACGATTATGTCGGCTGGATCGCGGCGAATACGCTTTGGCGCGAATTGAGCGCGCCGACGCATCGAATCTGCGTTCCGCGAACCTTCATTTATCCGGGTCCGAACATCAAATTGCCGCCGCTCAACGCGCTGCCGCTCGGCGCCGAAGTCGCGATCGCCGAGGAGCGCGGCGGCTTTGGGGTGACGCCGGAGCTCGGATTCATCTATCGCAAACATCTCGCGCCATGCGAGGCGAAAGCGCCGGACTTTGTCGCCGTGGCCGAGACGCTTCTAGGCGCGCCCTATCTCTGGGGCGGCAAGTCTTGGATGGGCGTTGATTGCTCGGGACTGGTGCAGGTTTCCTTGCTGATGGCGGGGATGAAAGCGCCGCGCGACACCGATATGCAGGAGGCCGCGCTCGGCGCAACGCTCGATCCCGGCGTGCCGCTGATGCGCGGCGACATCGTCTTTTGGAAGGGGCATGTCGGCGTCATGCGCGACGCCGTGACGCTGCTTCACGCCAACGCCACACATATGCAAGTCACCAGCGAGCCGCTCGACGCCGTGCGCGCGCGCAACGAGGCCGCGGGGGCTGGACCGGTCACGAGCTTGAAGCGGTTGCCGAGAGACATTTTGGCATGACGAAAAGGCTTTATCTGGAAGATCTTCGCATTGGGCAGCGGTTACGCTCAGCGAGCGTCAAGATCACCGCGCAGGACATCATCCGCTTCGCGCGCGACAGCGATCCGCAGTATTTTCATCTCGATGAAGAGGCGGCCAGAGACAGCATGTTCGGCGGGCTCGTCGCCAGCGGTTGGCAAACCGGCGCGCTGAGCGTGAAACTCCTCATCGACTCAGCCGACCCGCCTTTTGCTGGCGGGCTCGTCGGCGTTGAGGCGCATATCGCCTGGAAACTTCCGGTGCGGCCAGACGATTCCCTGAGAGTGGAAGCCGAAGTCACGCGGATTGTTCATCCGCGCCGCTATGCCGATCGCGGCTTCGTTTCGATGGATATGGCGACCTATAATCAGCGCGGCGAAGTCGTGCTGACGCAGAGCGTCACGGTCATCGCCTTCCGCGACCCTGCGCGGGCAGGCGTAAGTTCAAACGGCGCCACGGCGATTCCGGGATCATTTTCCGGCGACTGAGCTGCCCGGAATGGGCTCCGCCTCATTGCGAAAGGCCGCTGCGAAGAGCGCGCGCGTGTATTCGCTCTTGGGCTGCGAAAACACCTGGCTCGCCGGCCCTTCCTCGACCACCTTGCCATAGCGCATGACGATGAGATGGGCGGCGAGCGCCTTCACGACGCGCAGATCGTGACTGATGAAGAGATAGGCGAGCGAGCGGCGTCGCTGCAGGTCGCGCAAGAGATCGATGATCTGCGCTTGCACGGACATGTCGAGCGCCGAGGTCGGCTCGTCGAGCACGACGAATTTCGGCTCGAGCACGATGGCGCGGGCGATGGCGATCCGCTGCCGCTGGCCGCCGGAAAATTCGTGCGGGTAGCGGTCCATCGTCGATGGATCGAGCCCGGTTTCCTGCAGCGCGCGCGCAACGATTTCGCGGCGCTGATTGAGCGTAAGCTCGGGCCGCTGAACGGTCAGTCCTTCGGCGACGATCTCCGCCACCGACATGCGCGGCGAGAGAGAGCCGTAAGGGTCTTGGAAGACGATTTGCATGTCGCGGCGAAGCGGACGCATGGCGTCGACGCTTTTGCCGTCGATGCGCTCTCCGAGGAAGACGATCGGACCTTCCGAGCGAATGAGCCGCAGCATCGCCAGCGCCAGCGTCGTCTTGCCGGAGCCCGACTCCCCGACCACGCCAACGGTCGCGCCCTCGCGCACCGAAAGGGTGACGCCGTCCACCGCCTTCACATGGCCGACGATCCGACGCATGAAGCCGCGGCGGATCGGAAACCAGACGCGCAGTTGCTCGGCCGATGCGACGACTGGCGCTTGCGTGTCTTCGATAATCGGCGCGCCCTTGGGCTCCGCGGTGAGCAGCGCTTTGGTGTAGGGATGTTGCGGCGATGTGAAGACCTCTCCCACCTCGCCCTGCTCGACGATGCGGCCCTGCTGCATCACGCAGACGGTATCGGCGAAACGGCGCACGAGCCTAAGGTCGTGCGTGATGAACAGCATCGCCATGCCGTAGGTTTTTTGAAGCCGCTCGAGCAGCGCGAGAATCTGCGCTTGAACGGTGACGTCGAGCGCGGTGGTCGGCTCGTCGGCGATCAGCAGATCCGGCTTGTTGGCGAGCGCCATGGCGATCATGACACGCTGACGCTGGCCGCCCGAAAGCTGATGCGGATAGGCGCTCAGTCGCGCCTGAGGATCAGGGATGCCGACTTCGCCCAGAAGCTCAATGACTCGGTTCCGAACCGCGTCTTCGCCGCGCATGCCGTGCAGTTCGAGAATCTCCGCAATCTGCCGCTCGATCATGTGCAGCGGATTGAGCGACGTCATCGGCTCCTGAAACACCATTGTGATGCCTGCGCCACGAATGGCGCGCAGACGATTGTCGTCGATCGTGAGCATATTCTCGCCGTCGAACAGCGCCTCGCCGGACGCGATCGCGCCAGGGGGAAGCAGGCGTACGATCGACAGAGCGCTAATCGACTTGCCGGAGCCGGATTCGCCGACGAGCGCCAGCGTCTTTCCCCGCTCAAGGGAGAAGGAGACCCGGTCGACGGCCTTGGTCTCGTGCCCGCCTTGCCGAAAGGTGACCGAGAGATCGCGAATGTTGAGGAGGGGAGTGAAGCTCATGACAAGGCGCGCAATTCGTCGATGGTTGAGGCGTCGAGATTAATCGTCCGAATTCCGTCGGGGACGAAAAGTCGCCTGTCCGCCGTGACAAAGGCCGCGCAATTATGGAGTTTTGCCGTTGCAACGTGAATCGCATCCGGCATTCTCATGGATTTGACGGTCGCTCTCAGCCTCGCCGCATGCACCAGCACATTCCGGTCGATTGGAAAGGTTTCTATGGTCGAAGACGATTCGAATAGCGCCTCATGTGCATCGCACAATTCCTTATCCTCCCATCTCCAGAGGTTTCGTCAGCAGCTCGGCGACAACCAGTTCGCTAATCACGCCGACAGCTCCGCCACCTCTGACGTGATCCAGCACGAACCTCCCTCGCGTGATCGGAATATCGTCACTTTCAAATGCGTCGATGAAAACATTCGCGTCGAGATAGATTCTTGCGCTCATCGCTCGCGATGGTCCCACTCGTCGCGAAGCGAGCGAACATGATCGTTCACTTCCTCCAGCGAATGAAAAGTTGCGCGGCGTATATGCTCATATTTGGAAAACCAGTCGTCCGCAGACCCGGTCGCTTCCGAGCTGGAGCCCACGCTCTCGACTTCAATGGTGATTGTCACCCTTTTTTCGGCGCCGATTTCATTTCGTAAGTCGTCGGGAAGGTTGGCCGCCGGATAATGTTCACGCACAATTCTGTTCATCGTGATGCTCCGCCTGCAATCTACCACGCCGTCACCGGAAATTCTTCCTCGGGTCGAAGGCGTCGCGGACCGCTTCCCCGACAAAGACCAGAAGCGACAGCATCAGCGCGATGATCGCAAAGCCGGTCAGTCCCAGCCATGGCGCCTGGAGATTGGACTTCGCCTGCAGCAACAGTTCGCCGAGCGAGGGCGAGCCCGGCGGCAGGCCAAACCCCAGAAAATCCAGCGCGGTAAGCGTGGTGATCGACGAGTTGAGAATGAAGGGCAGAAACGTCAGCGTCGCCACGGTGGCGTTCGGCAGCAGGTGCTTGACGATAATCTTGAAATTGCTCAGCCCAAGCGCACGCGCCGCGTTGACATATTCGAAGTTGCGCGCGCGCAGGAACTCGGCGCGGACGACATGCACCAGCGACACCCAGGAGAAGAGCAGCAGGATGCCGAGCAGCACGAAAAAGCCGGGCGTCAGGAAGGATGAAATGATGATGAGCAGATAGAGCTGCGGCAGCGACGACCAAACCTCGATGAAGCGTTGGAACACAAGATCGACGCGCCCGCCGAAGTAGCCCTGTATGGCGCCTGCGGCGACGCCGACGATCGACGAGATCGTCGCCAGGATCAGTCCGAACAGCACCGAGATGCGAAATCCATAAAGCAGGCGCGCGACGACGTCGCGGCCCTGATCATCGGTGCCGAGCCAATTATATTCGAGCGCGGCGCAGCCGCGATTGATCTCGCCGGGCCGCAGTCCTTTCGCCGCGGCGATCTCGCATTGCTGCTGCGTCAGCATCCAGGTCGGCGGCGAGGGCGCGGGCGTCGGCAACTCCAGATTATGCGTGTCATAGGAAAAGCGAATTGGCGGCCAAAGCATCCAGCCATGCGCTTTGATTTCGTCGGCGATCACAGGGTCGCGATAATCGGTGCGGGCCAAAAAGCCGCCGAATTTATCTTCGGGATAGGACACGAAGGCGGGGAACAGCAATTCGCCCTTATACCAGGCCACAATCGGCCGGTCGTTCGCGAGGAAATTCGAGCCGAGCGCCATAATGAACAGCGTCATGAAGATCCAGAACGACCAATAGCCGCGCTTGTTCGCCTTGAAACTGTCGAGGCGTCGCCGGTCGAGCGGCGTGAGCCGCAGCCAGCCCTCGCGATGAAGGGGCGGGGCGAGATGCGTTTCGGCGTCGGCTGCTGCGCTCACCGTCATACCTCGCGCGTTTCGAAATCGATGCGCGGATCGATCCAGGTATAGGTGAGATCGGAAATGAGGTTCACCACAAGTCCGAGCAGCGCAAAGATGTAGAGGTTGGCGAAGACGACCGGATAGTCGCGATTGACGATGCTCTCGAAAGACAGATAGCCCAGCCCATCAAGCGAAAAGATCGTTTCGATCAGCACCGAGCCGGTGAGAAAGGCGTGCACGAAGGCGCCGGGAAAGCCGGCGATGACGATCAGCATGGCGTTGCGAAACACATGTCCATAGAGCACGCGCCGCTCGGTCAGGCCCTTCATGCGCGCGGTCTGAACATACTGCTTGCGGATCTCGTCGAGGAAAGAGTTTTTTGTCAGAAACGTCTGCGTTGCGAAGGCCCCAAGCGTCATCGCGGAGACGGGCAGAATGATGTGCCAGAGATAGTCTTTCACCTTGCCAAACAGCGACAGCTGCCAGAAATCGTCCGAGGTCAGGCCGCGCAGCGGGAAGATCTGCCAGAAGGAGCCGCCGGCGAAGAGCACGATCAGCAGCATCGCAAAAAGAAAACTCGGAATGGCGTAGCCGACGATGATGGCGTTGGACGTCCACATGTCGAATTTCGTTCCATCGCGCACCGCTTTGGCGATGCCGAGCGGAATTGAAATCGAATAGGAGAGAAGCGTCATCCAGAGGCCGAGCGAGATCGAGACGGGAAGCTTTTCTGCGATCAGCTTGAGGACGCTCTCGTCGCGAAAGTAGCTGCGCCCGAAATCGAACATCGCATAATTCTTCACCATCAGCAGGAATCGCTCCCACGCCGGCTTGTCGAAGCCGAACTGCTTTTCGAGCTCCGCGATGAATTTCGGGTCGAGCCCCTGCGCGCCGCGATATTTCGAGGCGGTTTCGGCGGCCATCGTTCCGGTCTGGCTGGCGCCGCCCTGTCCGACGTCGCCGCCCCCGCCGGAAAAGCGTCCGGTTGCGCCGACGTCGAAGCCTTGCAGTTGCGCGATGATGCGTTCCACAGGACCGCCCGGCGCGAACTGCACGATGACGAAAGAGATGAGCATGATGCCGAGGATCGTCGGGATCATCAGCAGCACGCGGCGGGCGATATAGGCTCCCATTAACGTCTCGCGTTCTTTTGCATCGGCCGCATTTTGGCTCCCGACGGACGGCGCCGGGAAATCCCCTTAGCGTCCCGTGAAGTTGATTTTTTTCGCCTTATCTTCGTCCCACCACCAGGTCCACAGCACGCCGGTGTCGAACTTCGGCGGGCGTTCGGGCTGGCCGAAGAGATCCCAATAGGCGAAGCGATGCACCGGATTATACCAGTGCGGGACCCAATAGCGCTGCGCGCGCAAAGCGCGGTCGAGCGCACGGCTGCAAGTGACGAGCTCTTCGCGTGTTTGCGCCTGGAGCGCTTTTTCAACGAGCGAGTCGATCGCCGGATTGGAGACCCCCGGCAGGTTGCGCGAGCCGGGCACATTGGCGGTCTTCGAACTGAAATACGCGCGAAGCTCCTCTCCGGGGTTCCAGCTCATCATCAGCACGTCATGAACGACGTCGAAGTCGAAGTTTTCAAGTCGCTGCTTGTACTGCGCGGCGTCGACGACGCGGATGTGGGCGTTAACTCCGAGCAGCTTCAAATTCTTGATGAAGGGCTGGGTGTGCCGCTCGAAGACATTGGAATTGTCGAGAAACTCAAATTCCAGCGGCGATCCGTCGGGCAAGCATAGAACGCCATCCTTGCGCGTGCAGCCCGCCGCGACGAACAGATCATTCGCCTTTTTGAGCAGGACGCGATCCTGACCCGTGCCGTCGGAAATCGGCGCGACGAAGGGCTCGCCAAAAACTTCCGCGGGCAGATCAGCGCGAAAGGGCTCCAGCAGCGCCTTTTCCTGTTCGCTCGGCAAGCCTTTCGCTTCAAGCTCGGAGTTCTCGAAATAGGACGAGATGCGCTTGTAGGCGTCATACATCAGGTTGCGGCTTGTCCATTCGTAATCGAAGGCGTAGCCGATCGCTTCGCGCACCCGCGGATCCTTGAACATCTTGCGCCGCGTGTTGAAGAACCATCCCTGGATCTGCGGAATATTGTTGTTCGGGGTCGTGGTTCGCTTGACGCGCCCGTCCTTGAACGCCGGAAAATCATAGCCCGTCGCCCAAACGCGCGCGATGTTTTCCTCTCGTTCGGTGAATGCGCCGGCCTTGAAGGCTTCGAAGGCGACCTGGCTATCGCCGAAATATTCGAAGCGCACGACGTCGAAATTGGCCTGACCTGTCGTGATCGGCAGATCCTTCGCCCAATAGTCGGGATTGCGATGATAGGCGATGTAGCGGCCCTGCTCGAAGGCGCCGACCTTGTAGGGCCCGGAGCCGAGCGGCGGCTCCATCGTTGTCGCTGCGAAGTCGCGGTCCTTGTAATAGGCGCGCGAAAAGATCGGCTGACCCACGACGCTGAGCGGCAGATCGCGCGTGCGATCGGGCGCGAAGCGCAGCACGAGAACGTCGTCGGCCTCCGCTTCGGCGCTTTCGAGGTCACGCAGCATCTGGCTGATGACCGGATGGCCCTTGCTCTTGAGAATGTTGAGGGAAAAGGCCGCGTCATGCGCCGTGAGCGGCGAGCCGTCGTGAAAGCGCGCCTCTTTACGCAACAGAAATGCGTAAGTGAGCTTGTCGGGCGAGATGCGCACCTTCTTGGCGACAAGGCCGTAGTAGGCGTCGCGTTCGTCGAGGCTCTGATTCATCAGACTGTCGAAGACGAGCGTCATGCCCGTCGCCGGATTGCCCCGCAGCACATAGGCGTTGAAACTGTCGTAGGTCGAGCTTGCCGGCGACAGCGCCAAGGTCCCTCCCTTGGGGGCTTTCGCATTCACGTAGCCGAAATATTTGAAGTCGGCCGGCTCGGCAAGGTCGCCAAAAGTCGAAAGGCCGTGGCTCTCGGTTTCGCCCTGGGCGAGCGGGCCGAAGCGGTTGGAGGCGGCGGTCGGCGCTCCGGGCTTGGCCAGCACGCGCGGTGCGATCAAGGCGGCGGCGCCGGCGCCGATAACAGAGCGACGGGACAGGCGAATGCGCGTCAGATCGACGATTGTGGAATGAGCCAAATGTGACCTCAGGCGGCGGCGGGCGCTTGCCCATGAACCGCGATTATGTCGGTTTTTTTGCGGGTTCGCGAGCGGCCCGTTAAGGACCGTCACGCCGCTTTGGCCCTTTGTAGCAAAAATGCGCGACGCGCGCCCAGGGGAAGTCGAATGAACTCTGTCAGCCTAGGCCTTCGCGAGCAAGCATTCGTCGGCGGCGTTTGGGTCGGCGCCGACAGCGGCGCAACCTTCGCCGTCAATAACCCGGCGACAGGCGCGGTCCTCGGCCAAGTTCCCGACATGGGCGCAGCCGAAACGCGCAGGGCGATCGAGTCCTGCGCGCGGGCGCTGCCAAGCTGGCGCGATCGCGCCGCAAAAGAGCGCGCTCATATCATGCGCCGTTGGTTCGGGCTGATCATGGCCGATCAAGAGCGGCTCGCGCGCATCATCACCGCTGAAATGGGCAAGCCGCTCGCCGAAGCCCGCGGGGAAATCGCCTATGCGGCGAGCTTCATCGAGTGGTTCGCGGAGGAGGGCCGGCGCATCTATGGCGACGTGATACCGGGTCCGACTGATCGTCGCCTGCTGGTCTTCAAACAGGCGATCGGCGTAACGGCGGCGATTACGCCGTGGAATTTCCCCTCCGCCATGTTTGCGCGCAAGGTCGGCGCGGCGCTCGGCGCCGGCTGCACGATGGTGGTGAAGCCTGCTGAGCTGACGCCCTTCTCCGCGCTGGCGCTGGCCGAACTTGCCGAACGGGCCGGCGTGCCCGCCGGCGTGATCAACGTGGTGACGGCGAAGGACCCGGCGCCGGTCGGGCTCGAATTCACGCAAAATCCCCTCGTGCGCAAGCTGACCTTCACCGGTTCGACCGAGGTCGGGAAAATCTTGCTGCGGCAGGCGGCCGAGAACATCCAGAAATGCTCGATGGAGCTTGGCGGCAACGCGCCGCTGATCATCTTTGAAGACGCCGATCTCGAGCGCGCCGTCGAAGGCGCGATCGCCACCAAATACCGCAACAGCGGTCAGACCTGCGTTTCGGCGAACCGCATCCTCGTGCATGCGTCGATCGTCGACGTCTTCGCCGAAAAACTCGCGGCGGCGGCTGGCGCGTTAAAGGTCGGCGAAGGGACTGAGGCGGGCGTCGCCATCGGTCCGCTGATTGAAGAAGCTGCGGTCGAAAAGGTCGAGCGTCACGTCGCCGACGCCGTCGCCCGCGGCGCAAAGGTTCTCACCGGAGGCGCCCGCCATGCGCTCGGCGGCGCTTTCTTTCAGCCGACCGTGCTCGCGAATGTGCCGGCCGACGCGCTCATCTTCAACGAGGAGACCTTCGGTCCCGTCGCGCCGCTGATTTCCTTTGATAGCGACGCTGAAGCGGTGCGTCTCGCCAACGCCACGCCTTACGGTCTCGCCGCTTACTTCTACAGTCGCGACGTCGCGCGCGTCATCCGCGTCTCCGAGCAGTTGGAATTCGGCATGGTGGGCGTCAACGAGACGCTGATCTCGACCGAAGTGGCGCCATTTGGCGGGGTAAAACACTCCGGCCTGGGACGCGAAGGATCGCGCTACGGCGTCGATGACTACATCGAAATCAAATATGTCTGCCTCGGCGGACTTTGATCATTCGATCCTGATGCGGCCGTCGACGACGGGCGCAATCACGCGGGTCTTTTCGACCGCGTCGATGATAACGTTCGTCAGCAGCGGACCCTCGAGGTCGCTGACCAGCGGTTTCCCTCGCGCAAGCGCGACATAGCCGTCCTTGCCGCGCGCCAGGAAGTCGATCGTCGCAACTTTGTAGAGCTTCGTGTCGTCGAGCGGCTTGCCGCCGATCTCGATCGAAGCCAGCCGCGAGCCAGGAACCGCGTCGCGCCGCACGACAATGCGGGCGCCGGAAATCTGCGCGAATCGCCCCGCGTCCTTGCCGATCAGCCAAACGGCGTTTTCCAGCGCCGCGCGAAGATCGGCGCCTGTAAGCGCCAGAGTCACCAGCTGATTGTTGAACGGCAGCTCCCTGGCGATGTCCTTGCGCGTCAGCGTTGTCCCAGGAGCATAGCTGCGATTGCCGCGAATGCCGCCGCCGTTGATGATGGCAACGTCAGCGCTGGCGGCGGCGCGCATCGTATCGGCGAAAAAGTCGCCGATCGCGGTTTCTTCACCGCGCACGCTCGCCTTTCGGCTGTCGAGCGGCGTCTTTGCGAGTCCGATATCGACGTCGAGCGCCTTGTCGACCTCGGCTTCATATTGCGCGACGCGCTCCGCAATCGCGGCGTCTGGCGCCACGTCCGCCGTGTCGATGATGCGGAACTTGGGCGTCCAGCGCTTTACGCCATCGTCGGCGATCCGCATCTCGACATCGATCGCGACGAGATTGACGCCGTCGGCCTGTGTCTCGCCGACGGCGGCGCGGCCGTCATAGGCGACCAGAAGATTGTGGTCATGTCCGGACAGAACAATGTCGATCGGCCCGAGTTTCGCCAGGCGCAGATCGTCCTGCCATTCGGAATGCGTGACGACGACGACAAGATCGGCGCCGGCGTCGCGCAGCGCCTGCGCCTCGCGCTTCGCCGTCTCGATCGCGGGCAGAAGTTTTAGGCTTCCGGGACTGGACCGTCTCGCGGACTCGTCGTCGGTCAGACCAAAGACGCCGATCTTCACCCCGTCGACATCGATGATCTTACTGTCGGCAAAGCCGGGGAGGGCGCGGCCGGAGGCGTCGCGCAGATTCGCGGCGAGCAAGGGGAAGGTCGCTTCGCCCATGCGCTGGCGAAAAACCGCTTCGCCGAAATCGAACTCGTGATTGCCGGGCGTGAACACGTCAACGCCGATGCGATTGAGGAGCTCGACGATATGCGCGCCCTTATCGACGCTCGAGGTGAGCGAGGGCGACAGCGTGTCGCCGGCGTGCGCGACGATGACGTTCTTCCTTTTCGCGCGCTCGGCTTTCAGCCCGCCGGCGATCCGGGCGAAGCCGCCGCGTCCGTCTCTCTCAGCCATCTCGTAGATGTCGCTGAAGACGACGAAGGTGAGATTGACGACGCGTTCGGCGGCGCGGGCGGAAAGAATCGGGATCCCGAGCGCGACAGCTAAGAAAAGAAGGAAAACGCGCCGATTAACAAACCGCGACATAGGCCAGCCCTGATCCGATTGGAAACGCGCAATCTGCCTGCCCTCGATGACGAGGGCAATACGTCTTGGTGGGAGGCGAAATCCCTCCCCTTGACGGGGAGGGTGGTTCGCGAAGCGAACCGGGTGGGGTGACTTGCGCCGGGGGGAACCGTAATCACCCCCACCCGCGCCGCTTCGCGTCGCGACCTCCCCGCAAGGGGGAGGTATGCCGCCCTTCTTCTCCAGTCCCTCGCTTGGGAGCCAGCGCATCTACACAAAAAGAAACGGCGCCCGTGGGCGCCGCTTCGCATCGTGTCAGGAGACTAAACTTAGTAGTTGTAAGCGCGCTCGCCGTGGTCGGTGATGTCGAGGCCTTCGCGCTCTTGATCAGGCGTCGGCCGCAGTCCGACGATGAGATCGACGAGCTTGTAGAGGATCGCCGATCCGATGCCGGACCACAGGAGAGTCGCGACGACGGCGATTCCCTGCGCTTTCATCTGCGCCATCATGTCGTAGGTTCCGGCGAAGGTTTCCAGATTGGTGTAGTCGGTGATGCCGACGCCGCCGAGATCGGGACTGACCAGAATACCGGTCGCCAAGGCGCCGGTGATGCCGCCGATGCAGTGCACGCCGAAGACGTCGAGCGCGTCGTCATAGCCCGCCATCTTCTTCACGAAATCAACGAAGAAGAGGCAGATCGGCGAAACGGCGAGGCCAAGGACGATGGCGCCGACCGGGCCTGCATAACCCGACGCCGGCGTCACCGCGACGAGGCCCGCGACCGCGCCGGTGATGAGGCCGAGCATTGACGGTTTGCCCTTCACCAACCACTCGACGATCATCCAGGAGAGCGCCGCAGCCGCCGTCGCCACCATGGTGTTGACGAAGGCGAGCGCCGTCGTGCCGTTCGCCTCGAGATTTGACCCGGCGTTGAAGCCGAACCAGCCGACCCACAGTAATGAGGCGCCGACCATCGACAGGGTGAGCGAATGCGGCGGCAAGGCTTCTTTGCCGTAGCCGATGCGCTTGCCGACGATGATCGCGCCGACGAGACCGGCGATGCCGGCGTTGATGTGCACCACCGTGCCGCCCGCGAAGTCCAGCGCGCCCTTGCCGGCGAGCCAGCCCACCGCGGCGTTGATCTCGTCGATCTTCGCCTGCGCGGCCGCTTTCGCCGCTTCGTCGCCCGCCGCGGCGAGTTGGGTCGCAGCATCAACGAGCGCGTTCGGATCGGCGACGCCCCACACCCAATGCGCGATGGGGAAGTAGATGACCGTCACCCAGAAGGCGACGAACAGCAGAACGGCCGAAAATTTCATGCGCTCGGCGAAGGCGCCGATGATCAGCGCCGGGGTGATCATCGCGAAGGTCATCTGGAAGACGAAATAAGCATATTCCGGAATGACGTGGCCGGGGGTGAAGGTCGCCGCATTGGAGGCGGCCGTCACGCCCTTGAGAAACAGCTTGTTGAAGCCGCCGATATAGTTGCTGAGCGAACCGCCGTCGCCGAACGCCAGCGAGTAGCCGTAAACCGTGTAGATCACGCCGACGAGGGCGACGATCGCGAAGGTTTGCGACAGGATTGACAGCATGTTCTTGGAGCGCACCAGGCCGCCATAGAACAGCGCGAGGCCCGGGATCGACATCATCAACACTAAGAGCGAAGACGTCAGCAGCCAGGCGGTGTCGCCGGGATTGGGGGTGGGATCGTTCGCGGCGAAGGCCGGAAACGCCAATGATGCCGAAATCGCCGCTCCCGCGATGACCGAAGCGACAGATGCGCTTCGAGGCGAAGGAAGTTTCATGTGTAAAAGCTCCTGATGTTGCGGGGAGGCGATCAAAGCGCGTCCGTGTCGGTTTCGCCGGTGCGGATGCGAATGGCGCGTTCGAGCGGCGTGACGAAAATCTTTCCGTCGCCGATCTGTCCGGTGCGCGCGGTGTTGGAGATTGCCTGGATCACCTGATCGACGAGGGCGGCGTCGACGGCGACTTCGATTTTTAGCTTTGGCAAGAAACTGATCGCATACTCTGCGCCGCGATAAATTTCCGTATGTCCCTTCTGACGTCCGTAGCCCTTGACCTCAGTCACGGTAAGGCCGTGCACGCCGATGTTGGTCAGCGCGTCGCGGACCTCATCGAGCTTGAACGGCTTGATGATCGCTGTGACGATTTTCATCTGCCAATCCTGTTGGTTATCGACCTCGTTGGCGAGCGTCGCTCGCGTGACGGCGGCGTCTCTTTTTTGCAATTCGCGGGGAGGACGCCGCCGCGTCGGCGACTTGCCGCTTTCAAATGCCATGCCAGCCGCGCTGACGCCTGAAATTTACTGGCCGGAAGCGTAACTGCTGTGACACCGACTGCGCCGCAGCTTGCAGCGGGTTGGCTCTTGCCTTTGTCCGCCTCGACTATGCGCGAGAGTATGCGGCGGCCGCGGTTCGCCAGAGCGCTTTCGCTTAGGGCGCCGCCCGCCGGTTATTCGCTTAGAAATTACGCAGACTTTGGTATGCTGCCTAAAATGTGTGCAGTATTAGGATCGCGCCGAGTCGCGCTGGCGCACCAGGCCTTCCTGACTCACCGAGGCGACGAGGCGTCCCTCGCGGGTGAAGATCTGCCCGCGCGTCAAGGCGCGCGCGCCGCCGGCCCACGGGCTTTGCTGCGCGTAGAGCAGCCATTGGTCGACTCGCAGCGGCCCGTGAACCCACAGGGCATGATCGAGGCTCGCCACCTGAATCTTCGGATCGAAGATCGTAAGCCCGTGAACCAGCAGCGCCGTATTGAGCAGCGTCATATCGGAAAGATAGGCGAGCAGCGCTGTGTGAATGGCGGGGTCGTCTGGGACCGCGCCGCGCACGCGAAACCAGATCATCTGGCCGGCTGCGCGACGTTCGGGAAAGAATACGTCGTCGGGCGCGACGACGCGCATGTCGAGCGCGCTTCGCCGCTGCAGCCAGCTCTCGGCCTGTTCCGGAAGGAAGGCCCGAAAACGTTCGACGAGCGCATGCATGTCGTCGAGACTCTCTGGGTCCGGCGCGTCGGGCATGGGGGCGGCGTGGGTAAGACCTTCTTCTCGCCGCTGAAACGACGCCTCCATTGAAAAGATCGTGTGTCCGCGCTGCGTGGCGTTACAGCGCCGCGTCGTGAAGCTCTTGCCGTCGCGCACGCGTTCGACGGCGAAGTCGATTGGAATCGAGGGATCGCCGGCGAGGACGAAATAGCCGTGCAGTGAATGAACGGGGCGGTCTTCGGGCGCCGTCCGCGTCGCGGCCACGAGCGCCTGAGCCACGGCCTGACCGCCATAGACCTGACGGCCGGAAGAGGCCGGGCTATGGCCGCGGAAGAGGTCTGGTCCGAGCTCCTCGAGATCGAGAAGCGCCGGAAGCTTTGATGGCGCGGTTTCGTCCATAGCGGACGAGCCGGTCAGTCGACCTGGCGCGCCTCTTCCGGCAGCATGATCGGAATGCCGTCCCGGATCGGATAGGCGAGCCGCGCCGAGCGCGAAATGAGCTCCTGGCGCGCGCTGTCATATTCGAGGGTCGTCTTGGTCAGCGGACAGACGAGGATTTCGAGCAGGCGCGGATCAATCCGCGTCGGCTCCGCAGGGGACTCAAATCTCTCGGCGCCGGAATCGCGTTCGTCAGTCATGGTCGTCAATTTCCTCAATGCCATTGCGGCCGGTCGCCGTTTCGTTGCGCGAGATCGAGCTTCGCGAGCGCGATAAGCGTTTCCGCGCGGGTTTTCAGATCGATGGCTTCGATCAGCGCCTGCTTGTCGTTGGCGCCGAAGGGACACATCATCGCGAGCGCGTTGACGAGCGTTTCCGTCGGCGCCGCGTCTATGCTCGCCCAGTCGACTTCAAGTTTCGAACATTCGGCGAAGTTGCGCAACATTGACACCATGCTTTCGCGATCGACCGCGTCGGCGCCGGCGCCCGTCGTCAAATCCTCTATGAATTCGTCATATCCGACCTGACACTGCCGGTATTGCGTTCGAACTTTAAGCTCCTCGAGCACGCGAAACCGCGCCACGCCGGTGAGGGTGACGAGATAGCGGCCGTCTCCGGTCTCGGCGAGCCGCGTGATCCGTCCGGCGCAGCCGACATCATAGAGCTGCGTCGCTTCGCCGACGGTCTCGTCGCCCGGCAGCGGCTGGATCATGCCGATCAGGCGCGCGCCGGCGATCGCGTCGTCGACCATTGCGAGATAGCGCGGCTCGAAAACATTGAGCGGCAGTTCGCCGCGCGGCAGCAATATGGCGCCCGCAAGCGGAAAGAGCGGTAGAACCCTCGGCAATTCGTCGATGTCGGCGTAGGGACGGTTCAGGCTCATATCGGCGAACGCCTCCCTAGGAGTAGAGCAGCGTGGACAACCGCCGCCGTGCATTCACGGCCGCCTTATCCATCGGCCCCCACGCCTCAAAAAACAGAATGAGCTGCTTTCTTGCCCCATCGTCATTCCAACTACGGTCGCGGCGGATGATTTCAAGCAGCGCATCCGCCGCTTCATCGCGCAGTCCTTTGGCGTTGAGCGCGAGCGCAATATCGAAACAGGCCTGCAGGTCGTTTGGATTGCGATTGACGCGATTTCTCAGTTCATCGAGTTCGCCGAGATCCTGGGCCTGTTGGGCGTTCTGAAGCGCCGCCCCAGCCGCCGCGACGCCGCTGTCGCGGCGTATGGCGTCGGGGAGGGCGTCAAACAGCGCCCCGGCATCATCGAAGCGTCCTGAGTCGATATAAAGACGCAGCAAGCCAGCTGCGGCCCTGGCGTTGGGCGGTTCGCCGCCGGCGAGTTCGCTCAGCAGCGATTCCGCGCCGGCGAGATCGCCGTCCGCGATCATCGCCTGCGCGGCTTCGAACGCATCGCCCACGTCATCGATCGGGCCGATGAGCCGTTCCAGAAAGCCCTTGATCTGACTTTCGGGCAGCGCGCCGACGAAACCATCGACCGGTCGTCCGCGCTGAAACGCCACGACGGCTGGAATCGACTTGACGCCAAGCTGATCGGCGATCAGCGGATCGGCGTCGATATTCATTTTGACGAGCGCGATCTTGCCGCCCGAGGCGGCTGCCAGACGCTCGATGACGGGCGCGAGCTGGCGACAGGGGCCGCACCATGGCGCCCAAAAATCGACGAGCACGATCTGCCGCATCGAAGCGTCAAGAACGTCGGCGCGGAAACGATCCGTGGTCGTTTCGACCGGCGTCGTCGGCGCCTTAGCCATTCCCGCCGTCTCAACCATGCGCTTCTCCCCTAGTCGCCATCGTCGGCCGTGTGATTTTGTGAAGGCTTTGCAGCTTGGAGGCGGCTCAGTGCGGCGCCCGGACGAAGGTCAGATAGACCGGATTGCGGCCTTCGGCCATGGCTTTGGCTTCATATTTGGTTCGGGTCCAGCCCGGCCATGGCGTTCGCCAGTCCTCCGCGCGCTGCCCGCGCCAGCGGAAGGCTGGGTGGGCGCGCAGCCGCGCCAAGGTCCAGGCGGCGTAATCGTCGATATCCGTCGCAAAGCGCAGCTCCGCGCCCGCATGCATCGCCCGCGCCAGACGGTCGAGATTTTCACGCGCAACGAACCGCCTCTTGCGCTGGCGCCTCTTTGGCCAGGGATCTGGGTAAAACAAATACACGCGCGACAGGCTGTCCTCTGGCAGCCAGTCGAGCACATCTGCGGCGTCGCCTTGATGCAGGCGGATATTCGTCAGTCCACGCTCGTCAATCCGGGCGAGGAGCTTCGCCACGCCGTTGAGGAAGGGCTCGCAGCCGATGAATTCAACCTCGGGGCTGTCGCTTGCCGCCGCAATCAGATGTTCGCCGCCGCCAAAGCCGATCTCGAGGCGCCTTTCGCGGGCCGTAGGCTCCGGCGGCTGCGCAAGGTCGAGCGACAGACGCGGCAAGAGCTCGTCGATCAGAGCCGCCTGACGCTTTCGGAGCGCCTTGCCTTTCGAGCGGCCATAAAGACGGGCGTGAGCGCCGCGTTGCTGAGAGGTCTCGCTCATAAGCGCTAATTGGCCGCGATCATTTGGAACGTCGTCCAGTTTGTGGCGCTGGCTTGCACCTGCGTCACAAACAGAGCCATCTCGCGACGGACAGAACATTTCCCCGCTGCGGCGTTCGCCTTCAGAGCCGCTCGCCGAACCAGCCGAACTTACGCGAAATGCGACTTCAGCTGGTCAACGAGATCGGTCTTCTCCCAGGAGAAGCCGCCGTCCGCGTCAGGCGTCCGGCCGAAGTGGCCGTAGGAGGAGGTGCGCGCATAGATCGGCCGATTGAGCTGAAGATGCTCGCGAATCCCCCGCGGCGATAGGCGAATGAGCTGAGGCAGCAGCTCTTCCACCTTCTCCTCGCATACATGGCCGGTGCCATGCAGATCGACATAGATCGAGAGCGGCTCGGCGACGCCGATCGCGTAGGACAGCTGCAGCGTGCAGCGGTCGGCGAGGCCGGCCGCGACAACGTTTTTGGCGAGATAGCGGGCGGCGTAAGCGGCCGAACGATCCACCTTGGTCGGATCCTTGCCGGAGAACGCGCCGCCGCCGTGCGGCGCAGCGCCGCCATAAGTGTCGACGATGATCTTGCGGCCGGTCAGGCCGGCGTCGCCGTCGGGGCCGCCAATGTAGAATTTACCGGTCGGGTTGACGTGCCAGACGGTCGTGTTGGTGATCCAGCCATCGGGCAGCGCGCTGCGAATATAGGGCTCGGCGATGCTGCGAATGTCGGCGGGCGACAGGGTCTCGTCGACGTGCTGATGCGACAGCACGATCTGCGTCGCCTCGACGGGCTTGCCGTCGGCATAGCGAACCGTGACCTGGCTCTTGGCGTCGGGACCGAGGCCTTTTTCCTTGCCGCTATGGCGCGCTTGGGCGAGCAGCTCCAGAATCTTATGCGAATAATAGATCGGCGCCGGCATCAGTTCGGGCGTTTCGCGCACGGCGTAGCCGAACATGATGCCCTGGTCGCCCGCGCCTTCGTCCTTGTTGCCGGCGGCGTCCACGCCCTGCGCAATGTCGACGGACTGCTCGTGCAGCAGCACTTCCACATTGGCGGTGTTCCAGTGGAACCCGCGCTGCTCGTAGCCGATGGCGCGAATCGCGCCGCGCGTGATCTCGATGATGCGATCGAAGGGAACATGCGGCCCGCGCACTTCTCCGGCGATGACCACGCGGTTTGTCGTCGCGAGAGTCTCCGCCGCGACGCGAATGGCGTAGGGGTCGATGCCCGCCTTGGGGCCTTCACGGAAAAACTCGTCAACGATTTCATCTGAAATACGGTCGCAAACCTTGTCCGGATGGCCTTCGGAAACGGACTCGCTCGTGAAAAGATAATTTTTCCGGGTCACTTCCAAATCTCCGTTGGCTTTGAGGAAAAGGTGAATAACTGCGGAGCAGGGGGAGTCATCTGCCAGCGCCCGTTCGGTGCGTCAAGCCGAAAAGGCCAGTTCGTTCGTTTTGGAGAACGACATTCTCTTATTCTCCGGGCGGCTCGGGCTGCTCTGCGAGCGTCGTCACCAGATCCAGCACGCGCTTTCGCACCTTGGGATCGCGGATGCGTGCGAAGGCGCGATTGAGATGCAGGCCTTCCGTCGTCGATAGAAAATCGACGACATATTGCGACGAGGACTCCTCCGCGAATCCGTCGGACGGCGCTGGCGCGCCGCTGGTCGGCGCGCCCTCGAAGAAAAAAGACGGCGGCACGTTCAGAGTCTTCGAAATCTGCTGCAGGCGGCTCGCGCCGATACGATTGGCGCCCTTCTCGTATTTCTGAACTTGCTGAAAAGTGAGTCCGAGCGCGTCTCCAAGCTTCTCCTGACTCATTTTCATGAGAATTCGCTGCATGCGAACGCGGCTGCCGACGTGACGATCGATCGGGTCTGGCGCCTTCTTCAACGTTACCGCCTCCTGCACAGTTGTAGCCGAATTGTCGTCGGGCGCGCAAGCTACATCGCAGTTAGGTGCATGAATTTCAAGAAGATTTCAGTTAAGCGCGGAGGGGCGGCGATCTTCGCGGCCAGGACCGTCTACATTTCCCGGCCTGCCCGATAGGTGCGCGGCCCGTGGAACCGCAAAAAATGCAAGATTCAGGGAGCGAGGAAAGCGCTCGGCCAGCATGCAAGCGGCGTCCTTTCGTCGCGGGCGGATCATCGAACGCCCGACGATGCGGGAGCGACTTTATGGCCGGCGCCTGGCGACGCCGAAGAAGGCCATGGCCGTCGCGAAGGCGAGGAGCGCCGGGAACGCCAGCGCGCCGTAAGCGGCGAAGACGGTGGGCGCCGCCTCCCTCGGCAGACGCCCGTCGATGAGGCCTTCTTCGCCGAGCGGCAGCGACTGAAGGATGCGTCCGTAGGCGTCGATGATCGCCGAAACGCCGGTATTGGCGACGCGGATCATTGGCAGCCCTTCTTCGATCGCGCGCAGGCGCGCCTGGGCCAGATGCTGATAGGGGCCGGTCGTGCGGCCGAACCATCCGTCATTGGTGACGTTGAGAAACAACCGAGGGCGATCGGCGGCGTCGCGCTGGATCGTCTCGCCCGAGAAAATCGCTTCGTAGCAGATGAGCGGCGCAATGGGCGGCAGACCGGGCGCCGCAAGAAGGCGCGGACCCGCGCCGCGGTCCCATATGCCCGGAACGAGGTGATTGATTCCAAGCGGCCGGAGCAGGTCCTCCAGCGGCAGATATTCTCCGAAGGGGACGAGATGAACCTTGTCGTAAAAGGCGACGATCGACTCGCCCTTTAGCGCCTCGATCGAATTGAAGATCTTGCCCGGCCGTCCGTCGCCATCGCTTTCGGCCCGCGCCGCGCCGGTCAAAAGAACGCCGCCCTTGAGCGCGCGCGCAATCGCCGCGAGCGCCTCCGGGTGGCGTGAAATGACATAAGGAAACGCCGATTCCGGCCAGACGAGATGGGTGGTTTCGGCGAGCCCTGACGGCCGCGCGTTAGTCGCGCGTTCCGAGAGGTCGAGATAGTGACGCAAGATTTTCGCGCCGTTCTCGGGGCGAAATTTCGCATCCTGAGGGAGATTGGGCTGCATCAGGCGCAACGCCACGCCGTCGACATATTCCGTCTTATTGGCGCCCAGCCGAAACACGCCATAGGCGAACATCAGCATGGCGAACGCCGCTGCGGCGAACATCGTTCCGCCGATGCGGCGGACGTCGCGGTGCGCGCGATCGATCAGCGTCGCAGGCGCGGCGAAAATCACGATCGCGATGATGTCTAGCCCGTGCAGGCCGACGAGAGAGGCCGTCTGCGCCATTGGCCCGGCGCTTGTGAGCGCCATGCCGAAATCGTTCCAGGGAAAGCCCGTGAACAGATGCCCGCGCAGCCACTCCGCGGCCCCCAGTCCCGCGGCGAGCGCGAAGACGCGGGCGCCGCCGGGCGACCACAAGAGGCGCGCAACGGCGAAACCCGCGGCGGGAAAGAGCGCGAGAACCGCCGGCAAGCCGAATACGGCGAGCGGCAGCGCCCAGGCGAATTGGTCGGCTTCGACGAGCATCGCGGCGCCCATCCACCAGAGGCCCGCGACGAAATAGCCGAAGCCCAGCCACCAGCCGGCGCCGGCCGCCGAGAGAATCGGCGCGAGGGCGAAGCGCGGCGCGTTCTCGCCGTAGGCCGCGCCGTCGATGAGCCAGACGGCGACGGTGAGCGGCGCAAACATGGCCGGGATGAAATCAAAAGGCGCGAGGGCGAGAGCGCCGGCCGCGCCGGCGCAGAACGCGATCGCGCGGCGCGTCCAGCCGCGGGCGAGGACAATACGTTGCAAAAGAGCTGGCGCCGACGCGCGCGCGCCGGCGATTTCGGCAATCTGCGCCATCGATCCTCGAAGCGCTGCGAATCGGCAGGCCGACTTTACAGCGGATTTATCAGACAAATTTATGCGCGCGCGAAGGATGTCTCACACTGGCCGTCGCGACCGCACGCGCAGCTTGCCGACGCGGCGCGGATCGGCGTCGACGATCTCAAACTCGTGAGAGTCGACCGGCGTCGCGATGATCTCGCCGCGCATCGGCACCCGGCCGGCGAGCCACGCGACCAGACCGCCCAGCGTCGTCACCTCGGCGGGCGTATCTTCAAGTCTGAAGTCGACGCCGAGCCGCGCCGTCACTTCATCAAGATCGGCGCGCCCGTCGATGATGAAATCGCCGTTCTCAAGCTCGACGAAGCCCGACTCGTCGACGACGTCATGTTCGTCCTCGATGTCGCCGACGATCATCTCCATGATGTCTTCGATGGTGACGAGGCCGTCGGTGCCGCCATATTCGTCGATGACGAGCGCCAGATGCGTGCGCGTCGCCTGCATACGGATCAAAAGATCCAGCGCCGGCATGGAGCGCGGCACGAAGAGCACCGGCTTGAGCAAATTCGCCTGCGACAGCGGCGTGTCGAAGTCGATCTTTTTTGGTTCGACGGTCGTAACGTCGGCGCCTTGGGGCCGATCGGCGCAGCACGCGATATGATTGACGAAATCGCGGATATGGATCATCCCGCGTGGATCGTCGAGCGTATCGGCGTAAACCGGCAGGCGCGAATGGGCGGCGGTGCGAAACAGCTCCAAGGCTTCGCGCAGCGGCGCGTCAAGCGAGATGGCGACGATGTCGGCGCGGGGGATCATCGCGTCGTCGACGCGCATGTCGTGCAGACCGAGGACGTTCTTCAAGAGCGCCCGCTCATGCGGGGTCACGTCGCCCGCAGATTCGTCAAGCCTCTCCTCGATGTCCTCGCGCACCGAGGCCGGCGAAAGACCGAGCAGCCCGCGCAGCCTGTCGACGAGGCTCATGCGTGGTCCATCGCCAGCGCGTCTGAAAGAAATTGGATCGTCGGCGTTATCGGATCGCGTCGACATGCGCTTTGTTCAATTCGCTCCGCCGGCCGGCCCGTCTGCATCGTCCGCATAGGGGTCGGGAAATCCAAGCGCCGTCGCGATTTTACGCTCCAGCGCTTCCATCCGCTCGGCCTCGGCGGCGGTCTCGTGATCATATCCGATTAGATGCAGAAATCCATGCGCGATCATATGCGCCGTGTGGGCGCGCAAAAGCTTGCCCTGCTCCTCCGCCTCTTTGGCGACGGTTTCGAAGGCGACGATAACGTCGCCAAGCAGAGGCTTGCGCTCGAGCAGGCCAGGCGTCGGAAAAGACAGCACATTCGTCGGCTGGTCCTTGCCGCGCCATTCGGCGTTGAGCTCCCGGATCGCCGTGTCGTCGCAAAATGTGACGCTGATTTCACATTCCGGCGCGAGCTTGGCCTCGCTCATTGCGAGACTCTGACGCACGCATGCTTTGGCCAAATCTTCCAGGTCCTCGACGCGCCGCCATGCCGGCGCCGCGACATTCACGTCGATCTCCAACGTCAGGGGTCCCCGCGCGTCTGCTTGTTGGCGCGCGCGGCGCGCTCATAGGCCCCAACGATTTGCCGAACAAGATCGTGACGCACCACGTCGCCTTCCGAAAATTTTACCCGGCCGACGACGTCGAGATTGGCGAGCAGGCTTACGGCTTCCGAGAGGCCGGATTTCTGCCCGGGAGGCAGATCGGTCTGCGATGGATCGCCGGTGACGATCATCCGCGAGCCTTCGCCGAGCCGGGTGAGAAACATCTTCATCTGCATCGAGCTGGCGTTCTGCGCCTCGTCGAGCAGAATGCAGCTCCGCGTCAGCGTGCGGCCGCGCATGAACGCGAGCGGCGCGACTTCGATGAGTCCCGTCTGCATGCCGCGCTCGACCATCCGCGCATCCATGAAATCATGCAGCGCGTCGTAGATCGGGCGGAGATAGGGGTCGACCTTGTCGCGCATGTCGCCGGGCAAAAAGCCGAGACGCTCGCCAGCCTCGACGGCGGGACGGGACAGAATCAGCCGTTCGACCGCGCCTTGCTCCATTAGCTGCACGGCGTGGCCGACCGCGAGCCAGGTCTTACCCGTGCCCGCAGGACCTTCGGCAAAAACCAGCTCGTAGCGCTTGAGCGCCCGCAAATACTGGTCCTGCGCGGCGTTGCGCGCGCGCACCGACCCGCGCTTGCGGGTCAGGATCTGCTCGAAAGCGCCGCGTGACGGCTCCGAATCCGGAAACAGGCTGCGTTGGCGCGCTGATTCTTCTATGGCCCCGTCGACGTCGCCGAGCGTGATCGTCTGACCCATCGCGACGCGCTCATAAAGCGCCTCCAGCACGCGTCGCGCATGTTCGCAGGCCTCGGACTTGCCTTTGAGCGTGACGTGATTGCCATTGGCGAAGGAGGCGACGCGCAAGCGTCGTTCGATCTTGGCGAGATTCTGGTCGTAGAGGCCGAAAACGAGCGAGGCGTGACGGTTGTTTTCAAAGGCGAGCGTGATTTCCGCTTCCGGGTCAACAGGCTCCGGTCCCCGTGCGGCGAGCAACGGGTCGTCGATGGTCGTCAAGCCTTCGCCTCCTCGCTCATGAGCCGTCCGCTCAAGGAATTCGAGCCCGCCGCGATGATTTTCACTCTGACTTCGCGGCCAATGAACGCCATCGGGCCTTCAACATGCACAGCCTGCATATAGGGAGTCTTGCCCCCAATTTGCCCCTCATGCCGACCGGCTTTTTCAAAGAGCACGTCGAGTTCTCGGCCGACCGTCGCCGCGTTGAAGGCTTGCCGCTGCTCTTCAAGCAAAACCTGTAGCGCCGCGAGGCGTTCGCTCTTAACGGTCTCGTCAATTTGATCGTCACGGTCGGCGGCGGGCGTGCCGGGCCGTGGCGAATATTTGAACGAGAAGCTTGAAGCGAAGCCCACAGCGCGGGCGAGCGCCATCGTCGCCTCGAAATCGGCGTCGCTTTCGCCCGGAAAGCCGACGATGAAATCCGACGACATCGCGACGTCTGGCCGGGCTTTTCGAAGCTGCTCGACGATGGAGAGATATGCGTCTGCGCCGTGCTTGCGGTTCATGGATTTCAGAATGCGGTCCGAGCCCGATTGAACCGGCAGATGCACATAGGGCATGAGCTTTGGATTTGCGCCATGCGCGTCAATAAGCTCCTGCGCCATGTCGACCGGATGACTTGTGGTGTAACGCAGGCGCGCCAAGCCTTCGATCTGCGCCAGCCGATCGAGAAGCTGCGCAAGGCTGGCCTCCCGGCCGGCGCCATCCGGACCGAGATAGGCGTTGACGTTTTGGCCGATCAGCGTGATCTCGCGCACGCCGGCGTCGACGAGGCGCATGGTCTCGGCGATGATCTCGGCGACGGGACGAGATGCTTCGGCGCCGCGTGTATAGGGCACGACGCAAAACGAGCAGAACTTGTCGCACCCTTCCTGAACGGTGACGAAAGCCGAAACGCCGCGCGCGCGAATCTGCGCGCCACTGGGAGCGGGCAGGACGCGAAATTTGTCCTCGACGGCGAAATCCGTGTCCGAGACCCTTGCGCCGTCTTTAGCTTGGCGCAGCAGCTCCGGCAGTCGGTGATAGCTCTGCGGACCGACGACGATATCGACGGCGCGCTGGCGCTTGAGCACCTCTTCGCCTTCAGCCTGGGCGACGCAGCCGGCGACGACGATTTTCATGTCGCGGCCTTGCGCGTTCAGCGCGCGTTTGGCGATCGCAAGCTTGCCGAGTTCGGAATAGATTTTTTCCGCAGCCTTTTCCCGAATATGGCATGTGTTGAGAATGACGAGATCGGCGTCATCTTCGCTCTGGGTCTCGGCGTAGCCTTCGCGGCTGAGCAGGTCAGCCATGCGCGTCGCGTCATAGACGTTCATCTGGCAGCCGTATGACTTGACCAGAACTTTGGAGAGTCGTGCCGCTTCGGACCGCTGAGGTTTGGATCGCGCCTCAACCAGTTCTTTGACGTCTGTGACTATTTTTCTGCTCCATCGCTCGCCCCGGCGACTCGGCGCGCCACCCCCCGAGTCGACGCACTATACGACTTTTTTTGCGCCTTAGCGCCGCGAGAGACGCCGTGCACTCATATTTTCTGAACTGGCCCGCCATAGCGCAGAAGCAGCGCACAGCGCGCCCGGGCGACTCATTCTAGCCGTCCCGCAAGCCGCGCTCGCTCAAATCTCCAGCCGCAGAGCGATCGCCGCGCGCCGTTCGCCGTTGGCGCGCTGATAGTAATTCTCCCGCCTGCCGATCTCCTTGAAGCCCTCGCGTGCGTAGAGCTTCAGCGCGGCCTCATTGTCGTCGGCCACCTCGAGAAAGACGAGCCGGGCGCCGCCGCGCTCGAGATGTTCGAGATGTTTTTCAAGAATGCGTCGGCCCAGTCCCGCGCCGCGTCTGCTGGGATCGACGGCGAAAGTGAGGACTTCGGCGTCGGGCGGCGTCAGCCGCGAGAGGATGAATCCCCCAAGCTCGCCTTTCCGGCCCTCGGGGACCGCCCCATCGGCGATGATGTGGGCGTCCGTCAAATAATTTTCAAAGTCGATTTTTGACCAACCAAAAGCGAAGGACGCCCCATGCAGACGTTCGCAGTCATCGGCGCGCTCCGCCCCGATGGGTTCTATGATGAAGGTCGGCTTGGCGAAAAAGGACGAAAGCAGCGTCATGGCGCAAAGCTCACGCCTGTGCCGCGGCGGCGGCGGGCGCGGCCGCATCGCCCAAGCCCACGGCGCCCTTTGGGGCGTTGGGCCGCGCAGCCGGCATCGTGACGTCAGGCTCTTTAAGATAAAGCGGCCGGGCGGGCGCGGTATCAGGCTGGGCGGCAAGGCCCAGACGCGCCACGAGGGCGATATCGGGGGCAGGCCGCTCGCTCGCGATCCGGACCGGAACGCCGCGGGCGCGCGCCTCCTTCGCAAGCAGCGACGCGCCGGAGCCGGTCAGCAGCAGCGGGCCGGTCCCCAGCGCGCGAAGGGCTTCATGCGGGCTGATGCGGCGCGGCGAGAGGAGCGGGCGCCCGTCCGGACCGAAGGCGGCGATGTAGACCTTGTCATGGCGGGCGTCGATCGCCGCCGCGACCACGCCGTCGAAGGGATCAATGATCAGCGGCGCCGCAAGCGCGGCGAGCGTCGAAACGCCGACAATTTCGGTTTTACAGGCGAGCGCGATCGCCTGACCGGCGGCGAGGCCGATACGAATGCCGGTGAAAGAGCCTGGTCCGACCGTGACCGCGACGCGGTCGAGCGAGGCGAACCCGCCTTCGACCTTGCTCATGACGCGCTTGATCAGCGGCAGCAGCGCCTCGGCGTGTCCGCGCTCCATCTCGATCGTCTCGACGGCGATCGGCGCCGCCGCGTCATGGTCCAGCACGCAGGCCGAGACGGCTGGCAGAGCGGTGTCAATCGCAAGGATTCGCATGATTCGTCGATTATGACGGTTTTCGGAGCGCGATCAATGTAGCTTCCGGATACGCCGCCCTACGCCGGCTCGACCCCTTTCACCTGTGGCAGGAAATGCTTGAGCAGGTTCTCGATGCCGTGCCGCAACGTCGCGGTGGATGACGGGCATCCCGAGCAAGCGCCCTTCATGGCGAGATAGACGACGCCGTCTTTGAAGCCCCGGAAGACGATGTCGCCGCCGTCGCCGGCGACCGCCGGCCGCACGCGCGTTTCGATCAATTCCTTGATGGTGACGACGGTTTCAGCGTCGGCGGAGTCATAGAACTCCCCGTCGGGCTGCGCCGGCGCCGCGCCTTCGGTCAGGAGCGGCGCGCCGGAGGCGAAATGCTCCATGATCGTGCCAAGAATGGCGGGCTTCAGATGCGGCCATTCGGCGCCGTTCTTCGTCACCGAGACGAAATCCGCGCCATACATCACCGCCTCGACGCCGTCGATGGAGAGCAGCGCCTCGGCGAGCGGCGCGTGGATGGCGTCGTCGCGCGAGCGGAATTCCATGGCGCCTTGGCCCAGAACGTCCTGGCCGGGCAGAAACTTGAGTGTTGCGGGATTAGGGGTAGCTTCAGTCTGGATGAACATCGGGAGACTCCTGCGTCCGGTTCAAGGCCGGCGGAAGTGCGCGAATATCACAAATCGGGCGCTCTGTGACATCTCGACATTACTACTTAAGCGCTTCGCCGCAGTCTTGCGAGGCTCTTCGCCGCGAGCGCCACCGCTTGAGCGCGACTCCCGCCCACACCGCCTCGACCAGGCCGAACGGCCAAGCGCCTTGAAGAAATCCGTAGACCGACCCCAAAGCGCAGGCGACTGCGAATCCCAGCACGAACCAATGGCTGCGTTCCTCCATTGAGAAAGTGAGAGCAAGGCGCTTACGGCGAAGAGTCCGAACCAGGTCAGCGCATCCATCGAACAAATTCTCTCGCGCCGTCCTGCTCTGGGCTCCGTCTTGCATTTGCCATGCCCAATCGAATCTCGCAGTGTCCCCCGATGGATGAAATCTCGCTGCTCGACGCCAACGCTGCTTATTACCGGGCCTTCGCCGCACGTGACCTTGGCGCTTTGAACGATCTTTGGGCGGAGGAGGGCTGTTCCTGCGTTCACCCAGGATGGCCGGCGCTCGTCGGGCGCATGCCGGTGCTCGCCTCCTACCGCGATATTTTTCGTAACCCGGCGCAGGAAGCGGTCACGACGCGAGATCCAAAGACGCTCATCGAGGGTGATGACGGGCGGGTCTTTTGCATCGAGGAGGTCGGCGGCGGCCTGCTGCTCGCGACCAATTGGTTTCGCTGGAACGGGGATCGCTGGCGGCTCGTCCACCATCAGGCGAGCCCACTGGCGCCGCCGCCCACGCGGCGGGAAGCCAAGCGGTCGCTTCACTAGGACGGTCGTCTCGTCACAGGTGGCGCGGCTCAGGAGTCCGCGCCTTCCGCCTCCTTGCGCCGCCACGGCTTCTTCGGCTCTCGGCGCGGGCCTTCCACCAGCCGCACGACCATGCCCCACAGCGTGCGCACGTCCTGCTGGGTGAGGCCCATGCGGTGGAACATGTTGCGCAGGTTGCGCGACATGACGGGCTTCTTCGTCAGCGGACGGAAGAATCCGCGCTTGTCGAGTTCGCCTTCGAGAAAATCAAAGAAGGCCAGCGTCATCTCGCGCGTCGCCGGGGGCGAGCGCTCTTCGATCTCAAAGGGAATGGCGTCGCCATGCGCGGCGCGAAACCATTCATAGCCCGTGAGCAGCACCGCCTGCGCGAGATTGAGCGAAGCGTAGGCGGGATTGACCGGAAAGGTGAGGATGGCGTCGGCGAGCGCGACATCGTCATTGTCGAGGCCGGTGCGCTCGGGCCCAAACAGCACGCCATGCTTTTCGCCAGCCGTCATGTGCGCCGCCATGCTTGGCATGGCCTGCGCCGGGGTGAGCACCGGCTTCATCTGGCCGCGTCCGCGCGCCGTCGCGGCGTAGACGAAGGACAGATCCTCGATCGCGTCGCGCACGCTCTCGTAGAGTTTCGCGCTTTCGAGGAGATGCACGGCGCCGGCGGCGGCCGCATAGGCGCCCTTGCGATAGGCGCCGGTGCGCGGCCAGCCTTCACGCGGCGAGACGAGGCGCAAATCGGAGAGGCCGAAGTTGGCCATGGCGCGGGCGCACATGCCGATGTTGACGGCGAGCTGCGGGCGCACGAGCACAATCGCCGGCCCCCCGGAAAGGGCCGTCTTGCTGCGATCCGTTCCCGCCCCGACCAATTTGCCTCCTCGCCCCAAAGCGGCCGGCAAATTAGGGCGGAAAGCGTGCGGGGGGAAGGGCGCATCGGCGCTTCGCCGCAGGCCCTCTGGATTGCTACCCAAAACCTTTAGCGGAGGCTATAAGGCGCGCGGCACAGAGGAGCGGATGCATGCGGAAGATAAAGGTTGCGAATCCTGTCGTCGAACTCGACGGCGACGAAATGACCCGCATCATCTGGGCCGCCATCAAAGAAAAGCTCGTTCGGCCCTATCTCGACGTCGATCTCCTTTATTACGATCTCTCGATTCAGAATCGCGACGCCACGAACGATCAGGTGACGGTCGACGCGGCCTACGCCATCAAGGAGCATGGCGTCGGGGTGAAGTGCGCGACCATCACGCCCGATGAGGCGCGCGTGAAGGAATTCCAGCTCAAGGAGATGTGGAAATCGCCGAACGGCACCATTCGCAACATTTTGGGCGGCGTCATCTTCCGCGAGCCGATCATCTGCAGGAACGTGCCGCGATTGGTGCCGGGATGGACGCAGCCGATCATCGTCGGGCGCCATGCATTCGGCGATCAATATAAGGCCACTGACTTCAAGGTGCCCGGCAAAGGCCGTCTGACGATTAAATTCGAGGGCGTCGACGGCGACGTCATCGAGAAGGAAGTCTTCAATTTCCCCGGCTCCGGCGTCGCGCTGGCGATGTACAATCTTGACGAGTCGATCAGCGAATTCGCGCGCGCGACGTTCAACTACGGGCTCACGCGCAGATATCCGGTCTATCTCTCGACCAAGAACACGATCCTGAAAGCCTATGACGGCCGATTTAAAGATCTGTTCCAGGAAATTTACGACGCCGAGTTCAAATCGAAATTCCAGGCGCTCGGCCTCACCTACGAGCATCGTCTGATCGACGATATGGTCGCTTCGGCGCTCAAATGGTCCGGGGGCTACATCTGGGCGTGCAAGAATTACGACGGCGACGTCCAATCCGACACGGTGGCGCAGGGCTTCGGTTCGCTCGGCCTGATGACGAGCGTGCTGATGACGCCCGACGGCAAGACCGTCGAGGCCGAAGCCGCTCACGGCACGGTGACCCGCCATTATCGCGAGCATCAGAAGGGGCATGAGACCTCGACCAACTCGATCGCCTCGATTTTCGCCTGGACGCGCGCGCTCGCGCATCGCGGCAAGCTCGATGAGAACGAGGATCTAGTTCGTTTTGCCCGCACCCTCGAGGAAGTGTGCGTCGCGACCGTCGAGTCGGGCTTCATGACCAAGGATCTCGCCCTGCTTGTCGGCTGCAATCAGAAATGGCTGTCGACGACAGGCTTCCTGGACAAGATCGACGAAAATCTGCGCAGAGCCATGGAATGAGCGGCGACGCGGGGAATGATTGTATGTGGCGCCCGTCGCGGCTATATAGGCGTCGCCTATAGGCCAATTAAGGATTCGCGAGATGGCGGTGGATCTGGAAGAAACGTATAAGCCTTCCGAAGACGAACCCTTCATGTGCGATCGGCAGCGCGAATATTTCCGGCGCAAACTGCTGGCTTGGAAGGAGGACATTCTGCAAGAGAGTCGCGAAACGCTGGCCACTTTGCAGAATGAAAACGAAAACCATCCTGATCTAGCAGATCGCGCGTCATCCGAAACCGATCGCGCCATTGAACTCCGTGCGCGCGACCGGCAGCGCAAGCTCATCGCCAAAATCGACGCGGCGCTGACGCGCCTCGACGACGGCAGTTACGGCTATTGCGAGGAAACGGGGGAGCCGATCTCCCTCAAGCGCCTCGACGCGCGTCCGATCGCGACACTGTCAATCGAGGCGCAGGAGCGTCACGAACGGCGCGAAAAAGTCTATCGAGACGATTGAGCAGGCGAAGCCTGCTTCGACCGAAGGCTGGCGGCGCCGCCGGTCCTTGGAGCTCGCGGCCCCGCCGCGCGCCCAGGTATGCTACCGAATGACGAGATGGAGGTTTGGCGACCGTCAGCTAACACATCGGCGGTTAAGGCTTGTACCCCACCCACCCCCTGAACGTGAAACCCGCATAGAACAGGGTCACGTCGGTGAATCCTGCATCTCGCAATAAAGCTTCGTCCTGCTCTGGAGACAGAATGGGCAAGCGCTCGCCGATGGCGGCGATCGCGTTTTCCGCGTTCGAGTCTGGGACGCCCGACGCAGCCGCGAAGGCGGAATAGCGCGCGAGCCATTTCGCCTTTTCCCCGTCATGCTGCGGAAAGCTGTGGTGGGCCACGACGAATGGAGCGCCGGACCGCAAGCGCCGATGGATCTCGGCCATCGTGCGTCGGCGCTCCTCCTCCGGAATGAAGTGCATGGTTAGAAGGCACGTCGCCGCATCGAAAGGACCCGCAGGCGCGCTATCGATATAGCCCAGGCGGAAGTCGACGCGCTCCGCCAACGGACCGAGCGTGCGCTCCGCCAACCCCAGCATTTCCGCTGATGGATCAACGCCGCAGAAGCGCCATCCGGGATGCGTCTCGGCAAAGGCCTTCAGTTCCAGTCCGCCTCCCGCGCCGAGGACGAGCAAATTTCCATCTTCTGGAACTCGCTCGGCGAGAAGCACGCCCGTCATCCGCTGCAAAGCGTGGAAGCCTGGCACCTTCCTCACCGGACCTTCGGCGTAGCGTGCGACAGTTTCGGGAACCGAGAAGGGCGACAAGAGCCGACTCCTAACGCGGGTTGGGCGCGCCCGCGCCTCTGCTTTAGGCGGATGCGCCGTCCGAGTCGAACAGCTGCATCGATTGCCGCCGGGGCGATTCTTTTTCCGACTCAGGCGCTTTGCCGACCACTAGCCTTGTCAACACTGACCGGCGTAGGCCAGCGTTTCTCGAGCGCTGCGCCTCGTGGTCTATTCCTTCTGATCCGAGCGGCCGAGCAGCCGCGCCATCTCCGCCTCAAGCGAGTCGAGCGGATCCACGTCGGCCGGCGCCGGAGCCGCCGGCGGCGGGGGAGGCGGCGGCGCTGCGGGCTTGGGCGGCGGCGGGGGCGCAGGCGGCGGCGCTGCAGGCCTCGCGGCGGCCGGCGGCGGAGCGGGAGGCGGCGGCGCTGCAGGCCTTGGCGCCGGCGGGGGTTCTGCCGGCCTCGGAGGAGCTGCGGGCGGAGGCGGCGGCGCCGGGGCTGCCGCTTCGGGTGGCGACGGCTCTTTCGGACGCGGCGCCAGCCGCTGCTGAGCGCGCGCAAGGAAAGGCGGCGTCGGCGAGCGGGGCGGAGCAGGGCGCTGCGGCTGGGCGGCCGGACTTGAAACTCTTGGTCCCGCCGGCGGTGGCGGGGGAGGCGGCGGCGCAGCAGGCCGCGTGGGCGCCGGCGCGAAGAGGTCGGGCGGCAGATTGACGGCGCCCGCCGCGGCGGGTTTCGGCAGCGGCGCTTCTAGCTCTCGAGGCGGAGCCGAGGGCCCGGCAGGCCAGTTCGCGGCGGCCGGCGCTCCGGGGCGCTGCTCCGGCCCGCGACTGACTGCGCCTTCGGGCCGGCTAATCGTCGCTTCGACGAGGATGTCGTTGGGGCCGCCGATCAGGAGCAGATGTTCGATATTGTCGCGCCGCACAATGACGAGCTGGCGCTCGCGGTCGAGGTCATAGACATCGACGACGTCCAGCCGGCGCGCGCGATTGCGGCCTCCCGGCGCACGAATGCGGCGTCCGAATAACAGACGGAAAATATAAAGCACGAGCACCGCAGCGACGAGGAACGCAACGAGCGCTCCGAGCGCCGGCAGCAGTTGAGTGAATTTATCAGGCATGAACGGCTAGTCTCTCGTTCGGACGCGCGTGAACCTTGCCAAATTAACAGCTTTCATGGCAAGCGCCGAAAAAAGGTTAATGAATGGTTAATGTTTGATGAATCAGCGCCCTTCCGATGTCCGGCGTTGCTATTATTGGCGTTCACAGCCATTGTTTTAGATGATTCTGTAAGCGTCGGCAGAGTAATAATCGGCGCGCCGGCGTCAGCATGGCCGTCGCGATCGGCGATATATGACGCGGGTGGTTAAGAAATGAGCGACAGGACCGAAGCGGCCGCCTTGGGACGCAGCGAGCGGCCCGCGAATATTGGATTGACGCTCGCCCTCGTCATCGCATTGGTTGCGGGCGTCGCCGCCTATTACCTGACGCCTTCGGACATCGCGCCGCGCGTCACCATTCTGGCGCTCGCGGTTTTCGGCGTCGCCGGTATTTTTTTTCTCTTCGCCTATGCGGTCGGATTGATTCACTTCACCGGCCGAGTCGCGGGCAACGACGTGACGAAACTCATCGCCGACACATCCGGCGAAGGGCTGCTCGTCACCAGAGGCGATGCGCGCATCGTCTACGCCAACGAAGCCTATTCGGCGATGTGCGACGCCAAAGACGCTTCCGGCGTGCAGCTGGTCGAGCGGCTGTTCTCAGGGCCGCCCGAGGTCTCGGAGGCGATCTATAGACTGGTCCAGGCGGCGCGTGGCGGCGTTTCGCATAGCGAAGATCTTCGGCTTTCGCCGCCGCTGTCGGGGCAGGGCGCAGTCGGCTGGTACCGAATCCGCGTTCGGCCGCTGCCGACGACGTCGGGCGGGCGCCTATGTCTATGGGCGGTGGCCGACGTGACCGCCGATCGACAGCGGCAGGAGAACGTCTTCCAGGAGCTCCAGCACGCGATCGATTTTCTTGATCACGCGCCGGCGGGCTTTTTTTCCGCGAGTCCGGACGGCGCCGTCTCTTATATGAACAAAACGCTCGCCGGATGGCTGGGCTACGATCTCACGCAAGTCGGATCTGGCGGCGCGACGCTGTCCTCCATCGTCGCCCATAGCGGCGCGGCGCTTCTCGCCGCGATGTCGGGCGCGCCGGGCGACGTGCGCACCGAGCAGATCGACCTCGACCTGAGATGCCGCAACGGCAAGTCGCTGCCTGTCAGGCTGCTGCACCAGGTCGCGTTCGGCCAGGACGGCGAATCCGGCCCCTCGCGCACCCTGGTGCTCAACCGCGCCTCTGGCGAACAGCCGGAAGAGAATTTGCGCGCGGCCGAGGTGCGTTTCGCGCGCTTCTTCAACTCGACGCCGATGGCGATGGCGACGCTGGACGGCGAGGGCCGCGTGCTGACATCGAACGCGGCCTTCGCGAAATTATTGCCGCAGGCGCTGAAGTCGGGCCAGGGCGCTGCCGCGGCGCCATGGTCGGTGCTGACTGGGCTCGGCGAACGCGACGGCGCCGCCCTGCGCGCCGCGATCGAAGACGCGATCGAAGGCAAAGGCGAAGTGCGCCCGATCAATGTCGTGTTCGAGGAAGACGCCGCCGGCGCGGCGACGCGTTCGGCGCGTTTCTTCGTCTCTTCCGCCGAGGACGCCGGCAAGAAGGGCGCGATGGTCTATGCGCTCGACACGACCGAGCAGCGCAAGCTGCAGGAGGAGTTCGCGCAGTCACAGAAGATGAATGCGGTCGGCCAGCTCGCCGGCGGCATCGCGCATGACTTCAACAATATGCTGACGGCGATCATCGGCTATTCGGATCTGCTGCTCTCCAGCCACCGGCCGACCGACCCCGCCTTCCGCGATATCCGCCAGATCAAGGAAACCGCCAATCGCGCGGCGGGCCTGACCCGGCAGCTGCTCGCCTTCTCGCGCCGGCAGACGCTGCGCCCGCAAGTCCTGCAGCTGGGCGACGCGCTCTCCGAAGTGCAGAATCTGCTGCGCCGCGTCGTCGGCGAAAAGAACGAGCTCGAACTGCGTCTCGGCCGCGATCTCTGGTTCGTGAAGGCCGACATCACCCAGTTCGAACAGGTGATCATCAATCTCGTCGTTAATGCGCGCGACGCCATGCTGGAGTCAGGCGGACGGGTGCAGATCCGCACGCGCAATGTCGCCGCCTCGGAATGCGCCGCCTTTAATGAGGCGGCGCTGCCAGCGGCGGATTATGTGCTGGTCGAGGTTGAGGACTCGGGCAGCGGCATTCCCGCCGATGTGAAAGAAAAAATCTTCGAACCCTTCTTCACGACGAAGGAAGTCGGCAAAGGCACGGGCCTCGGCCTTTCGACGGTGTTCGGCATCGTCAAGCAGTCGGGCGGCTTCATCTCCGTCGACAGCGAGATCGGGCGGGGCACGGTTTTCCGCATTTTCCTGCCGCGCTACGTGCCGGAGGAGAAGCAGACGTCGCAGAAGGCCGATACGCCCAAGGTCGCCGCGGACTATACAGGACAGGGCGTGGTTCTCCTCGTCGAAGACGAGGATTCGGTGCGCTCGATCGGCGCACGCGCCTTAAGTTCGCGCGGCTTCACGGTGCTCGAAGCGGCGACGGGCATGGAGGCGCTCGAGGTCGTCGAGCGCGTCGACGGCAAGATCGATCTCATCGTCTCCGACGTGGTGATGCCGGAGATGGACGGCCCCGCGATGTTCGCCGAACTGCGCAAGCGCGGCGTCGCGGCGAAGGTGATCTTCGTTTCCGGCTATGCCGAAGAGGCCTTCGCCAAAAACCTTCCCGAGGGCGACTTTGGTTTTCTGGCGAAGCCGTTCTCGATAAAACAGCTGATCGAGACGGTCAAGGCGCATATGCCCTGAAGCGGCGGAGTACTAAAGCGAGGGGATGAGGCTCACAACGCCGGCGCGACCACGCGCACGCGGCGTTTGATTCCGTCAGGTCCGACGACTTCGCGATAGGTTTCCGGCGCGGCGGCCGCGCCGTCCTCGGCGCTGGGCTGCGCCTGCGCCGCGGGTTGTGGCGTCGTCGTCGGCTCTGGCGCCGCCGGCGCGGAGCCTTTCGCTTTCCGACCGCGCGCCACGCCGGGCGGCAGCGCGCGCGACAATTGCTCGGCCTGCTCCGCCGTTACGACCTGATCCTTTGCGTGGCGCTCGGCGATGAGTCGCTCGGCTTCGACGAGCGCCTCGGCCCACGACTGCCCCGGCGGCTTGCAGCCGCATGACGGATCATACGTCTTCTCGAATTTATGCGCGTTGGGATGGTCCGAATAAGCCTCGCCGTCGATCGAAAGGGCGGAACTGAGCACCTTCGATTGCGACGCCGTGTAGAGTTTCACCTCGGCGTTGGGACACAGCGCCCGGCACATCGTCGCGAGATCGTCGAGATTGGAGCTGCGCGCCGAATAGGTGATGGGGAAAAACCCGCCGTCGCAGGCGCGCACGCAGATCGCCATTGGACCCCCGCGCGGCTTCCCGTCTGAAGGTTCCTGATCCGGGTCCGGACCGACGGGCATGTCGCGCGCGCCCGGACTTTCATCGGGCGCGACGCCAAACAGCTCTTCAAAGAAATTGCGCGGTCGCGCAACGCGCGCTTGCGCCGCCTGAGGATTGCGGCATTCAGCCTCATAACGGGCGGCAAGCGCCTGACGCTGGCCGCCGTCGTCGGCGCTCGCCCGTTCATAGCTGGCGATGGCGCCAGAGAGTTGGTTGAGCTGCGCGTTGATTTGACTGCACTGGGGCGGCGGGGGATCGCCGAAGAACAGGAATTGGCCGCGATCGCAGCCGAGTGCGCGAGCTTTCGCCGAGACGCGGGCATAGTCGCCGCGCTGCTTGGCGGCCGCGGCCTGGAATCTCCCCGCGCCGCCGCCGGCGCTGGCGCGGGCGATCTGCGCGCGCAACTCCGTACAGTAGGGACTTTCCCCTGCCGCCGGCGAAACGGCGAGGAGGCCGAACGCGACGCCGGCGGCGACCGCCAGTTTCGTCCGCTTGAAGGCGCATTTCGTCAAAAAGGGCTTTATGGTCGCGGCCTCATTGAAGTTTTTGGCTCTCTTCACACTCTGGTAAGAAGCCGAGAAACGCTTGCGCGATCGCTTGGCGACTGATGGTCCGGCGCGCGTCGCTTGCGACGAATCGCGCCATTTTCACCAATCCAGGCCGCGGATCAAACGTCGCTCGATTAATCGCGCCCATCATGTCGGCAACAAGGCGCCGGACGCCGCCGCCAGCCCCATCGCGCGCGGCGAATTTTTTGCCTCGCCCAGGGTCGAAGCCCTTCCCTTGCCGCGCGGCTTCGCCCATATCGGCAACGGCGTCGCTAGAGCGCCGCTCGCGGAAAAGCGGAATTCGGTTTTTCGCACAGAGCGCGCTCTAAGCTTTCGAGATCGATCATGTTATCCGCCTTTGGCGATTCCGCCCAAAGGCGGCGTGATCCAGGAGGTTGCCGATATGAAGCGTTCCAAATTGCTGGCTCTGATTTCGACGGCCTTTCTTTGTTTCGGCGCCGCGCCGGCCTTTGCGCAGAATGGGCCGGATCTCATTTTCCGCAAATCGGTGGATTTCAAGCTCCTCACCCCGAACGACAAGCTCGCGACCTACGGAATCGACGACCCGGTGATCGACGGCGTTGTCTGCTACTATACGGCGCATGAAAAAGGCGGCGTCGCAGGCATGTTCGGCGTGGCGGAGCAGTCGTCGGAGGTTTCGCTCGCCTGTCGGCAATATGCCCCGATCAAATTCAAGGAGAAGTTTGGCCAGGGCGATACGGCGTTCAGCGAGCGGCGGTCGCTGCTGTTCAAGCGCATGCATATCGTTCGCGGCTGCGATGCGAAGCGCAATGTCCTGATTTATATGGTTTATTCCGACAAGCTCGTCGAAGGCTCGCCCGAAAGCTCGACCTCGACCCTCGCCATTCAGCCCTGGGGCGGGCAGAACGAAGTCCCGCAATGCGGAGAGTTTCTGCGCTGACCTAATCGACGCAGGCGACGACTGCGGCGTCCGGCTCGATCGAGGCGCGCGCCCCGCTTACGTCGATCGAGGCGGTCACATCGTCGGCGCGGCCAAAAGCTCTGGCCGCGCCATGGCCATGCGCCGCACACCAGGAGTCGGCGACGATCTTGCCGCAATCCGCCTTACGCGTGAGGCATTCCGTCAGGCCGTATCCCTCCTGATCGGCGATAACATAGGCGGCGCTCGCGCTCGCTTCGGCCCGCGCGGCGCAGGCGTAGCCGACGCCGATCCACATTCCTGCAAGTAGCGACGCAAACGCGCGCCGCCCGAACGGCGCCTCATATTTCCACATGACGAACTAGCCCCACGCGACCCCGACAGCCTGCCGCAGACCTAGCGCAAAGCGGTAAAACCCGAGTTAAATCGCCCGCCGCTCGGCAGAGGCTCGCGCTTGACGCGGCGGCGCGCTTTAGCGCATGGTCGCCGCGATGACGCTTCGGCTCACCATTTGTCGCGAGACCATTATCAGCTAGCGATCACGCTGGCCGGTGCCGTCACGTCTCTCCAAACGACATGAAGCGACGCCCCGGCCGGCGGCCTTGCGGGGAAATTCATGTCGACGCCTGCGCTGAAAATCTACAACACGCTGACCCGGACGAAGGAGGAATTCCGTCCGATCGATCCCGCGCATGTGCGCATGTATGTCTGCGGACCGACGGTCTACGACTACGCGCATATCGGCAACGCCAGGCCGCTCATCGTTTTCGACGTGTTGTTTCGCTTGTTGCGCCATCTCTACGGCGCCGAGCATGTCACATACGTGCGCAACATCACCGACGTCGACGACAAGATCAACGCGCGCGCCGCGGAACGCGGAATTTCCATTCGCGAACTGACGGAAGAGACCAACGAGGTCTTCCAGCAGGACGTGAAGGCGCTCGGCTGTCTCGAGCCGACGATGCAACCGCGCGCGACCGAGCATATCGCGCAGATGATCGCGATCATCGAACGGCTGATCGCCTCCGGCCACGCCTATGCGGCCGATGGCCATGTGCTGTTCGACGTGCCGTCGATGCAAAATTACGGACGCCTGTCGCGGCGCTCGCTCGATGAAATGCTGGCCGGCGCGCGCGTCGACGTCGCGCCCTATAAGCGCGGCGACATGGATTTCGTGCTGTGGAAGCCCTCAAAGGAGAATGAGCCCGGTTGGGACAGTCCATGGGGCAGGGGGCGTCCCGGCTGGCATATTGAATGTTCGGCGATGTCCTGGGCGCATCTTGGCGAAACCTTCGACATTCACGGCGGCGGCATTGATCTCGTCTTTCCGCATCACGAAAATGAGATCGCGCAAAGCTGCTGCGCCTTCGGGCAGGACGTGATGGCGAATTACTGGATGCATAATGGCTTCCTGCAGGTCGAGGGCGAGAAAATGTCCAAGAGCCTGGGGAATTTCATCACGATCCATGAGCTGCTGCATACGGAGAAATTTGGTGGGCGGAAGTGGCCCGGCGAAGTGCTGCGGCTGGCGATGCTGCGCACGCATTACCGCCAGCCGATCGATTGGACCGTGAAGGCGCTCGAGGAGGCGGACATCAATCTCCAAACTTGGAGACGCTCTCTTGGCAATGTTTCACCGCGTGACATCACAGGCATTCCGGACAGGCGAGTTGTTCTCGCACTAGCGGACGATCTGAATGGTCACGAAGCAATCCAGTTGATTGGGTCGATGACCGAAGATGCATCCAGCCAGGTCGATGTGGCGAACAATCTCGCATTCTTGGGGCTTCTACCGCACCGCTATACTCAACGCGGCTTTCAAGAGGCCATGGAGAGGATAACCAATAAATTCCAGATGCAGGAGTCGCAGATCGAAGATTGGACTGCGAAGTGGAACAAGTTTGCTTCCTCCCCAGTGAATTTGGGAGAGTTGTCCGATATTGAAGATGCGATCACTTCTGACGATCTTAATACCCGAATTGAAGTCCGCCTTGCCGCCCGCGCTTCAAAAAACTGGGCCGAGTCTGACCGCATCCGCGACGAACTCGCCGCGATGGGCATCGCCCTCAAGGACAATAAGGACGGCACGACGACTTGGGAGGTGAAGCGGTGAGCGCTCTTTCCCCCACCCGTCGCGCTTCGCGCGCCACCCTCCCCGCAGGGGGGAGGGATCGGAACGGCGTGACTCGGCGTAGCGATCACGCGCTCATGCGAGGCATTTTGCATGAAGTTTTGCGTTTCGTTGATGCAGGCCCATCCCTCCCCTTGACGGGGAGGGTGGTTCGCGAAGCGAACCGGGTGGGGTGACGGACATGGCCAACCCGCGCGCGCGCGAACTGCGCAAGAACATGACGCCGCAAGAGGTGAAGCTCTGGTCGCAATTGCGCCTGCTGCGTCCGCAGGGATTTCATTTTCGTCGCCAGGTTCCGCTTGAAGGCTATGTGCTCGATTTCGTGTGCTACAAATATCGCTTGATCATTGAAGCTGACGGTTCACAGCACGGCGAAGCTGACGGGCGCCGTCATGACGCTAGGCGCGACGCGATTTTTCGAGCGAACGGCTTTCATGTGCTGCGCTTCTGGAATCACGAGATCGACGCCAACCTGATCGGCGTCGTGGAGACCATCATTGCCCGAGCGAAGGAACATATGCGGGAGGCATCGTGAGAAGCGCTGGCGTCTCCCTCACCCGGCGCGCTTCGCGCGCCACCCTCCCCGCAAGGGGGAGGGATCAGAACGGCGCGACTCGGCGTAACGATCGAACGCTTACGCAAGGCGAGATTCGTGATTTCTTGCGTTTCGAGCATGCAGGTCGATCCCTCCCCTTGACGGGGAGGGTGGTTCGCGCAGCGAACCGGGTGGTGAACAGAAGGGGATATCAAATGTCCAATGATGACTGGAAAAAGACGCTTCCCTTCAAGCGCCACTGGGCGCTCTATCTCGCGTTCAAGCTGATCGTGCTGGCGCTCGCGGCCTTCATCGCGTGGCATCTGCTGCGCGCGTTCGAGATCATGTGATGGCGCGCAGCGCGCAAACGCCCGGTCTGCGGCCGTTTCTTGCCACAGACGCCGCGACGCTCGCGGCGCTTTTTCGCGCCAGCGTCGAGGCGCTTGCCGCCGATGACTATGACGATGCGCAGCGCGAGGCTTGGGCGTCCGCGGCTGACGACGAAGCGGCCTTCACGTCGCGCCTCGCGGATGCGCTGACCATCGTTGCGCTTGTCGACGGAAACATCGCCGGCTTCGCTGCGCTGCGCGACAACAAGATATTCGACATGCTCTATGTGCGGCCCGACATGGCGCGCAAGGGCGTCGGGTCGGCGCTGGCGGAGGCGATTGAAAAACTCGCGGCCGCGCGCGGCACGACACTGCTGACGGTCGAGGCTTCCGACGCGGCGCAGGACTTTTTCGCGGCCCGCGGCTATGTAGCCACGACGCGCAATATGAAGACGGTCGCCGGCCAATGGCTGGGCAATACGACGATGACCAAGGAGCTGGCGGCGCCCGCCGCCGGGAGAGCGCATTGATGGCCAAGGAACGGCTGACGCTATACGACACGACGCTGCGCGACGGCGCGCAGACGACGGGCGTCGATTTTTCGCTCGACGACAAGCGCCAGATCGCCGCCATGCTGGACGAGATCGGAATCGACTACATCGAGGGCGGCTATCCTGGCGCCAATCCGCTCGACACGGAGTTTTTTGCGCAGCGTCCGAAACTGCGCGCGCGCTTCGCCGCCTTCGGCATGACGCGGCGTCAGGGCCGCTCGGTCGAGAATGATCCGGGCGTCGCGGCGCTGCTCGACAGCAGCGCCGACGTCGTCACCTTCGTCGCCAAGAGCTGGGACTTTCAGGTTCGCGTCGCCTTACGCTCCACGGAAGAAGACAATCTCGCAAGCGTGACGCAGTCCGTAAACGCCGCCGTCGCGCGCGGCAAGGAAGTCGCCGTCGATTGCGAGCATTTCTTTGATGGCTTCAAGGCGAATCCGGACTATGCGCTGGCGTGCGCCAAGGCCGCCTATGACGCGGACGCGCGCTGGGTGGTCCTGTGCGACACCAATGGCGGCACGCTGCCGCACGAGGTTGAGCGCATCGTCGCGGAGGTCGTCAAGCAGATTCCAGGAGACCGCGTCGGCGTGCATTGCCACGACGATACGGGGCAGGCGGTGGCGAATTCGCTTGCCGCCGTGCGCGCCGGCGCGCGGCAGATCCAGGGCACGCTCAACGGTCTTGGCGAACGCTGCGGCAACGCCAATCTCACCACGATCATCCCGACGTTGCTGCTAAAGAGCGAATTTGCCGAGCGCTTCGAGATCGGCGTGACGCAAGAGAAGCTGACGCATCTGACGCGGGTTAGCCATGCGCTCGATGAGCTTCTCAACCGCGCGCCCAACCGCCATGCGCCCTATGTCGGCGCCAGCGCCTTTGCGACCAAGGCCGGCATTCACGCCTCGGCGGTGCTGACCGATCCGCGCACGTACGAACATGTCACGCCGGAATCGGTCGGAAATGTGCGGCGCGTCCTCGTGTCCGATCAGGCGGGGCGCTCGAACATCGCGGCCGAGCTTGGCCGATTGGGCGTCGTCCTCGACAAGGACGATCCGCGTCTGGCGCGGCTTCTCGATGAGGTTAAGGAGAAGGAAGCGCAAGGCTACGCCTATGAAGGCGCCGACGCCTCGTTCTTTCTTCTGGCGAAGCGCGTGCTTGGCGAGGCGCCGCATTTCTTCGACATTGAACGCTACAGCGTCGCGGTCGATCGGCGCTTCGCCAGGAATGGCGGCTTCGAGGACCAGGGCGCCGAGGCGATCGTCAAGATCAATGTCGATGGCGAGAGCCGCATTTCGGCCGCCGAAGGCAACGGCCCCGTCAATGCCCTCGATCTCGCCCTGCGCAAGGATCTCGGCGCCTATCAGCGCTTCATCGAGGACGTTCGGCTCGTCGATTATCGAGTCCGCGTGTTCCAAGGCGGCACCGACGCGGTGACGCGCGTTCTCGTCGAGTGCGCCGACGGCGAGGGCGGGCGATGGTCGACGGTCGGCGTTTCGGCCAATGTCATCGACGCGTCCTTCGAGGCGCTCGTCGACGCGATCAACTACAAGCTGCTGGTGTCAGTCGAGCGCAACGACCGTCAGACCGCTAAAGCCGTTCGGTGATCGCTGTCTCGCTGATGTCTGGAGAATGGCGAACCGCCGCGAAAATCATCGGCAGAATGTCTTCGATGCGTTCGGCCACGAGATAGCGCACGTTATCGACTTCGCCGAAGAACTCCTCGTTCCGCATATGAGCGAAAAGCGACAGCAACGGACGCCAGAAGCCGCCGATGTCGGCGATGACCAGAGGCTTGGTGTGACGGCCGAGCTGAATCCAGGTCAGCTGCTCGGTCAGCTCCTCCAAAGTGCCGACGCCGCCAGGCAGCGCGATGAAGGCGTCGGATCGTTCGAACATCAGGCGCTTGCGCGTGTGCATGTCGTCGACGACGACGAGCTCCGTCGCGCCCGTGAAGGGAATCTCCCTTCGGTCCAGGAACTCGGGAATGATCCCGGTGACAACGCCGCCGGCGGCGACCGTGGCCTTCGCCAGAACGCCCATTAGGCCGATGGCCCCGCCGCCATAAACCAGGCCGACCCCGGCGCGCGCCAGGGCCGCGCCCAGCGCGCGCGCCGCCGCCGTGTAACGCGGATCGGCGCCGATGGAGGAGCCGCAATAGACGCAAACGTTTTTAATCTCTCGCATATTCATTCTCTTGTGCTTCCCACCATGACCGGGCGGGGTGCGCATTCCTTCTAAAGGTCATATATGACGCAAAACGCCGTGACAGCGGCCCATTCATTCGGAGCGCTATGCTTAAACCTGATCAAGTCGAAACGAGCGACGAACCCAACGCGCTCGATCCGGAAGACGCCGCGCCTCAGCCCATTAATGAACAGCAGTTGTCGGAATCGTCGCTTTTCAAGACGATACGGCATTTGTGGCCCTACATTTGGCCGCGTGGCCGCCGCGATCTCGAGTTTCGGGTCGCCGCGGTTTTTGCGCTGCTGGTCGTCAGCAAGCTGTTCAACGCCGCGACGCCATACGCTTTCAAATGGGCGACGGACGCGCTTGCGGAGGGTGGCGCAGGCGTGGCGGGAAAGCTCGCAACCGCGGCGGTTTTTTTCACTTTGATGATGGGCGCGATCCGCATCGCTTCGGTCGTGCTGATGCAGTTGCGCGACGGCGTCTTCGCGGCGGTAGCGATGCACGCCGTGCGCCGGTTGGCGACCGACCTCTTCGTGCATATGCATGAGCTGTCGCTGCGATTTCATATCGGCAGAAAGACCGGCGGGCTGACGCGCGTTCTGGAGCGCGGGCGCAACGGCATCGAGACGCTGTCGCGCCTCATCATGTCGACGGGCGCCCCGACAGTGCTGGAGATGGCGCTGGTCCTGGGCATTTTTCTCTATCAGTTCGGCTGGCGTTACGGGCTCGTTCTGGTCGCGACACTCGCCGGATATTTTCTCTATACGACGCTCGCCACAAACTGGCGGATCGCCATTCGTCGCAGGATGAACGACAGCGACACAGACGCCAATCAGAAGGCGATCGACAGCCTGCTGAACTATGAAACGGTAAAATATTTCGGCGCGGAAAGACGTGAGGCTGAGCGCTACGATAAATCGATGATCCACTACGAACAGGCGAGCACGCAGTCCTATGTCTCGCTTGCGGTTCTCAACGCCGGCCAGACGGTGATCTTCATCATCGGCCTCACCACCATGATGGTGATGTGCGTCTATGGCATCGAGGCCGGCCGCAATACGGTGGGCGATTTCGTCCTGATCAACCTGATGATGGGCCAGCTGGCGCAGCCCTTGAATTTCATGGGCACCTTCTATCGCGAGGTGCGGCAGGCGATCATCGACATCGAAACGATGTTTTCAATCCTGGCGCAGAGCCCCGAGATCTTGGACAAGCCGGGCGCGACGCCGCTCCTCGTGCGCGAAGGGCGGATCGTTTTCGACAATGTCGCGTTCCACTACGAGCCGAACCGGCCGATCCTCAAGGGCGTGAGCTTTGAAGCCGAGCCCGGACAAACCATCGCGATCGTCGGGCCGTCGGGGGCGGGGAAGTCGACAATCTCGCGCCTGATGTATCGTTTCTACGAGCCGCAAGGCGGGCGCATCACGATCGACGGGCAGAATATACTGGACGTCACGCAGGAAAGTCTGCGGGCGGCGATCGGCATGGTGCCGCAGGACACCGTGCTGTTTAACGATTCGATCGGCTACAACATTCGCTATGGAAGATGGGACGCGAGCGACGAAGAGGTGCGCGAGGCGGCGCGGCTGGCGCAGATCGACCGCTTCATCGAGAGTGTGCCGGAGGCTTATGACGCGCAGGTCGGCGAGCGCGGCCTGAAGCTTTCCGGCGGCGAGAAGCAACGCGTCGCGATTGCGCGCACGATTCTCAAAGGTCCGCCAATCCTGATCCTCGACGAAGCGACGTCGGCGCTCGACAGCTTGACGGAACATGAAATTCAGGAGGCGTTGAGGCGGGTCGCGCGCGGCCGCACGACGCTCGTCATCGCGCATCGGCTGTCGACCATCGTCGACGCCGACGAAATCCTGTTTCTCGATCATGGCCGAATCGTCGAACGCGGCACGCATAAGGCGCTGCTGGCGCTGCGCGGCCATTACGCCGGCATGTGGAACCGTCAGCGCGAGGCCGCCGAGGCGCGCGCCAAATTGCTGGAGGCGGAGCGGGAGGAATTGGAGGAGGCGGAATAGGCGACGCGCCTCGAATGGCGAATTCTGGCCGCTCTTTGGCAAGATCGCTTCTTTGTCGAAATCCGGATTGGCGGCAGCTTCAAAGCTTGGCGCATTCAACGGGGGCGGCGGTCTTGAATGCTTTTTTGGCTGCAAGTCGACGGCGTCGAGCCCAAGGTCTCGCGCGCCATGACCGGAGGGTCCGATGTCGGGAAGACTTCTGCTAGCCGCGCTTCTCGCCTGCGTATGCGTCAACATCGCTCAGGCGCAGATCAGGGCGGAACATCCGCGCCATTGCGTGATGAGCGTCGGTCCGACGCAAATGATGTTCAGCGCTTTTCAAGAAAATCAGACCGATGAGATTTTCTGCCGGCATGTGCCGACGCTCGGTCCGACGATGATCATCCTCGACGCGCGGCAGATCGAGCTGCGCGACATGAACATCGAAATCCGCGTGCTGCGCAATGTCGGCCAGGCCGATTGGCGCGACGATCTCGACGCCAACACCGTCGCGGTTTTGCCGCCGCAGAAATATTTGGCGGACAAGGGCACGACAAGCTTTACGCATAATTTCGTCAGCGACGGAAGCTATGTCGCTCTCGTCAGAGCGACCAGCGACGACGGCGCCAAGGAATATGTCGGGCAGTATGATTTTTCGGTGGGCGAGGGGGCTGAATGGTCCGCCGCGTTCGGCGTGCTCTCGCTTGTGGGAGCAGGCTCCGCTTTGGCGATGTGGCGGCGCAAACGCGCCGCGTCTACTCCACGGTTCTCGCCCGACAAACCGTCGCCGTCAGCGCTTCGACAGTCGCGTTAGATTGCCGTCGATCCGCTTCGCATACACGGCGAGGGCGCGCTCGGCGGCGCGATGCGGTTGCCCTGTCGCCATACACATCGCAGCCGCGAGGCTGGCCTCGGCCGCGGCCTCGAGCTTTTCGCTCACCATCAGATCGCTTTCGCGTTTGCCATGCGCGCCGCCGGTGGCGATCTTCATCAGCCGCAGGCCGATCACCTGATTGGCCACGAAGCTCATCTTGAGCGTGTCGGTGAAGAGCTTGTTCATTCCTGATCGACCTCGGCGCATCGTAGCCTCCCTGCAGGCAAATAGCGCGGCCAAGGCGCTGGCCAACGGTCACCTCTAAACATTGCAAGTAACGGGCGAGAGCGTCGGCTAGAGCGCTTCCGGATGACAGGGGAATCATGTGATGGATAAGGAATCGTTCAATCAAAATTTTCGAGCAGGTTCTCATCGAAAAAGTCTGTAACTTTTTCGGAAGCTGCTCTAGGCCATCGCCGAGCGCAAACCAAGGCGTTCAACGAACGGATCAAAATCTCTGTCGCTATAGAGAAGCGGCAGACCCTTTTCGATGCAACACGTGGCGATGATCGTGTCGATCGTCTTTCTGGGCGTCGCGCCCAGTGCGCGCAGCTTGCGGTAATTCTTCGCGGCGCGCAGGGCGATTTCCCTTCCGCCGAGTTCTATGATCGTCAGCGTGTTCAGGAATTTCTGAGCGCGGTTGAAATCGCGGTCCCGATCGAAGCCTTGCAGCACTTCGATCAAGATCAAATCGCCGATCGCGATCAATTCCTCGTCGAGCAACTCATCCAGACGATCTGTCTCTGCCGAGGCGACGCCACGAAAATAGTCGATCCAAACGCTAGAATCGACGAGGATCATTTTTCTGTTTTCTTTTCCGTGCGCATAGCGTCGAGATCGCCGCGCCAGTCGAGCTTGCCGCGCAGGCTTCGGATTTGCTTTTGCCGCTGAAGGCGCAGCAGCGTCCGCAGCGCGAGTTCGACGGCTTCCTTCTTGGTCTTGAGGCCCGTCGCGCGCAGCGCCTCTTCCATCAGCTTGTCATCGATGACGATGTTGGTGCGCATGTGTATAAGTCTCCATTTATTTACACAAACTATGCCTGCGCGGCTCCCGCTTCAAGAGCGTTGTGCGCGCGAGTCGGCCCTTGCTTGCCCTTCGCTGCAAGCGTGCTAGCTTGAGCGTAGAGGGGATATTTTTCACGAAAGAGTTTCAACGTGGCGAAGAGTCCAAGGGATGGAGAGCCGCCTCGTCAGATTAATAGTCGCGAACCACTTGAAGCATGGCTTAGGGCACAGAAGCCCGGGGTTGCGGTGGCGATAGCCGCCAGAACAGCGCTACGGGTCGCGCCGCTCGCCGAGGAAGCTTTTCCAAAAAACCAAGATGCACGAGCGATAGGCGCTTTCCTGGATATGATCGGCGCCATTTTCCGCGCTACCGCATTGGCGTGGGTTACGGCTGTTTATCCAACCCGCGCCAAGGCGCTTCGCGGCCGCGACGTCACCCGCGACGCCGCTCGCGCCGCCTCCCGCGCCGCCGCCGCCGCCCACGCTGTCAACGCCTCCGCCCACGCCGTCAACGCCGCCGCCCCCGCCCGTCCCGCTGGCACCCCCTCCTTTGCCAACCCCGCCCCAGTCGTCAACGCCTCCGCCTGCGATGCTGTCAACGCCTCCGTCAGCGCCGCCGCCACCGCCGCCGCCGATATTTGGTCCGCTGTCTCGTTGGACGTGGCTTTTATCGAGAACGGCGCATCGCCGATTACATTAGCTTCGCAGCGGCTGTGGCCGAACGGCGCGCCCTCCTGGGCCGAGGAGGCGTGGAAGAAGCTGAGGAGCAATTTACCCGCCGAGGACAATTGGCAGGTGTGGACCAATTGGTACGACTCTGTTCTGAGAGGCGTGCATCTCTCGGAGGAACAAAGCCTCATCTATGCGACCGTTCCCGAATCCGAATGGAACAAAGGTCCCGCCGCCGCCAACGCCTGGATCGCGGCGCGGCTGGAGGAGCTTGGCAAGAAAGGGCCCGATGAGGTTTTCGATGTCGTTGCTTCGCCAGAAGTTCTTGACTTGGCGCCACCTCCCGCTGTCGAAAACGTTCCTTCGGTCTTCACTTATGGCGTCAACGCCGCGGGTCAGATCGACATCGCCTCGGGCCCGCAAAATCTCCCCTTCATTGCGCATCCCGGCGACGAAGCTGTGCATCGCCGCTGGCTCGACGCCGCGCGCAAACTCGCCGATCGCCTCGCGAGTGATCTCAAGGCGCAGAAATTCAACGCCAATCAGCAGTATCGCGAGCGGCTGGACCAATATGTCGCCGACCTTCCTTCTTCGACGGACGACGGCAACATCGTCCTCGCCGACGCCGAGGCGCGCGCTCTTCACAGTCTGTTTCTCGCCGAAACGTCCGCGCTGAACGAAGGATTCGCGGCGCGTCTGAAAGCGTTTCTGGAGACCCATTTCGCGCTGCTCGCTTTTTATGAAGACGAGATGCAGCGCTTCCATGCCGCTGCGAAGAAAGGCAGTCTCGCCGCGCCTTTCCCGCGAGAGGCGGTTCAGAAAGTCGACGCCGTCATAGACGCGCACACGCCCACGGTTTTCGCGCCGCGTGTTTCAGAAGGGCTCAAAGAAGCCGAGCGCGAAGCGCCGAAAATCGAACTGGAGCCTGAGGATTTGCGCGCCAAGGCGCCGATCCAGCCGCCACCCTATCCTTACGGCGACGCCGAATACGAAAAGACTCGGCGGCTCGGCGTCGGCGGCTCTATCAACGCGCTTTACCGGGCCGTCCTGGAGCGCGCTAAAGATCCTGAAAAGGCAGCCGCGATGCTCGTCATCGCCAAGGAAATCTATCATCAGGGAAAACCGATCTTCGAATATTTGAAACAGATTTCGGGGCTATGACCCGCCCCCTCCCCAACCCTCCCCCGCTTCGCGGGAGAGGGAGGAGATTCGGCGCTTCGTCGGGATTTCGCTAGCGTCGATCGTTGGCGTCCCCTCTCCCATCCGAAGTCGGCTATTGCCGACTTCGGCATAGATGCGCAAACCGGGAGCACCCGGTTTGCGCAGCGGGGGAGGGACAGGGAGGGGGCGTGGCGCCTTCCCGCCTTCCATCCCGCCGCCGTCTCCCCCATATTGCGGCCATGGCGAAACCTCCCGGAAAGCCCAGAGATCCTGCGCGGCCGACGCGCGCCAAGGCAGCGAAGCCGGACGTCGCGCCGCTCGCGCCGCATCTCGTGCAGCTCCTCAATCCGGCGCTCGCGCCCGGGTTCGGCGAGGCGCCGCAGGCGGCCTATGATGACGCCTCTTCGATTCACGGCCTCGACGAGGAGGACATCGAGAAATACGGCCTCGGCGAGGGCTTTCAGGCGGGCGGCGCGACTTCAGGAAGCGCCGCTCAAAACATTGGCGGCGCGACTTCAGGAAGCGCCGCTCAAAACATTGGCGGCGCGACTTCAGGAAGCGCCGCTCAAAACAGTGGCGGAGTGGAAGCCACCGCCGACAGTCTTGCGCAACTGCTGCGCCTTGGCGATCCGAACATTCGCGACCAAAAGCCCTGGACGCCGCATCGGCCCGAGCGGCCGGCGAAGTCCGAAGGCGGCGTGAGGTTCGACCTCGTCTCCGAATACACGCCGAAGGGCGACCAACCGGCGGCGATCGAGGAGCTGGTCAAGGGCATCGCGGCGCAGGAACGCGATCAGGTGCTGCTCGGCGTCACCGGCTCCGGCAAGACCTTCACCATGGCGAGCGTAATCGAACGCGTGCAGCGCCCGGCGCTTATTCTCGCGCCCAACAAGACGCTTGCGGCGCAGCTTTACGGCGAGTTCAAGAGCTTCTTTCCCAATAACGCCGTCGAATATTTCGTCTCCTATTACGACTACTATCAGCCTGAGGCTTATGTGCCGCGCTCGGACACCTATATCGAGAAAGAATCCTCGGTAAACGAGCAGATCGACCGCATGCGTCACGCAGCGACGCGCGCGCTGCTCGAGCGCGACGACGTCATCATCGTGGCGTCGGTCTCCTGCATCTACGGCATCGGTTCGGTCGAAACCTACACGGCGATGACCTTTTCGGTGACTCTCGGCGAGAAGTTGGAGCAGCGGCAGCTCGTCACCGATCTCGTCGCGCTGCACTACCGCCGCATCGGCGCCGATTTCACCCGCGGAACGTTTCGCGTGCGCGGCGACACCGTCGACATTTTCCCGGCCCATTATGAGGATCGCGCCTGGCGCATCAGCTTCTTTGGCGATGAGGTGGAGTCGATCTCCGAATTCGATCCGCTGACCGGCAAGAAGACGGTCGACCTCGAATTCGTCAAAGTCTACGCCAATTCGCATTATGTGACGCCGAGGCCGACGCTGCTGCAGTCGATCAAGGCGATCAAGGAAGAATTGCGCGCGCGGCTCGACGAATTGCACCGTTCCGGGCGTCTCCTGGAGGCGCAGCGACTCGAGCAACGCACCCGCTTCGATCTCGAAATGATGGAGGCGACCGGCTCCTGCGCCGGCGTCGAGAATTATTCGCGCTATCTCACCGGCCGCAGGCCCGGAGAGCCGCCGCCGACGCTGTTCGAATATCTCCCCGACAATGCGCTCGTCTTCGCCGACGAGAGCCACGTCAGCATTCCGCAAATCGGCGCGATGTATAAGGGCGACTTCCGCCGCAAGGCGACGCTGGCGGAATATGGATTCCGTCTGCCGTCCTGCATGGACAATCGGCCGCTGCGCTTCGAGGAATGGGACGCCATGCGGCCGCAGACCGTTTCGGTCTCGGCGACGCCGGGAAACTGGGAGCTCAATCAGACAGGCGGCGTCTTCGTCGAACAGGTCATTCGCCCGACGGGATTGATCGATCCGCTTGTCGAGGTGCGCCCGGCGCGCGCCCAGGTCGACGATCTTCTCGACGAAGCGCGCGCGACGGCGCAGATCGGCTATCGCTCTCTCGTCACCGTGCTCACCAAGCGTATGGCGGAAGATCTGACGGAATATCTGCATGAGAACGGCGTGCGGGTGCGTTACATGCATTCCGATATCGACACGATCGAGCGCATCGAGATCATCCGCGATCTGCGGCTCGGCGCCTTCGACGTGCTTGTCGGCATCAATCTGTTACGCGAGGGCCTCGACATTCCCGAATGCGGCCTCGTCGCCATTCTCGACGCCGACAAGGAAGGGTTTCTGCGCTCCGAAACGTCGCTCGTGCAGACGATCGGCCGCGCCGCGCGCAATATCGACGGCCGCGTCATCCTCTACGCCGATCAGATCACCGGCTCGATGAAGCGCGCGATGGACGAGACCGACCGTCGCCGCGCCAAGCAGGAAGCCTATAACCGCGAGAACAACATCACGCCGGCGTCGATCAAGCGCGGAATCGCCGACATTCTCGGCTCGGTCGCCGAACAGGATCATGTGACCATCGACACGGGTTATGACATCGCGCCGGGGCATAATCTCGCGGCCACGATCGCCGATCTCGAAAAGCGCATGAAGGCTGCGGCGGCCGATCTCGCCTTCGAGGAGGCGGCGCGCATGCGCGATGAAATCCAGCGGCTACAACGCGCCGAATTGCTCGCCGAGGCGAGCCCGCAATTTCGCGCCTCCTTTGGTCGGGGAGGGCGCGGCGCCATCCGCCGTGACGAAGAGGAAAAGCTCGCCACCCGTGCGCATAAGCCGACCGACGCCGACATGGGGCCGCATAATTTCGGCGGCGGGGAAGCGCGGCCTCTGGGTCGGCTCACGCCGCCGCCGCGCGTCTCGCCACGTTCTTCGGGCGGCAAGCCCGGCACGCGCACGGTGAAGGGCAAGCCGAAATAAGAAAATTTATCCACGATTAATTAGAAATAACACTCGACGGACTTTCACAATTGGTGCAGAAGCTCAAAATCAACGTGAACATCGATAATATTGCGGAGCTTGCTCACGCAGGAGTTCGCCGCGCGGCAGTCTTTATGGGTTTAGGTTTGAACGCTGCTAAGCGCGGTGATTTTAATGACTACGAGTTACATAAGTTACCAATTATGCCCGGCCAAACCGGTATGCCGATCGACTTCCTCCCGTCGAACTTGCCAGAAGGGGCCGTCCGGGACTTCAAGGAACATTTTGCTACGTGGATTATTTCATGTGGTTTACGCGAGTTACTCGAACACTACGCGTTGTTTCTCGATCGCATTCACGAGAGCTGTCTTATTATTGCGTGCAAGAATAAAAGTTTCGAATTGAACAACCCTCAAAAGGCCCAAAAGGAATTTGAGAATCTGGGCATCCCCGGCAAACTCGACAAGCTTCTAAAGCGATTCAGAATCGCACCAAACGAAGCAGACAGCATCAAAAGCTTGTACTCAGCGCGTAACGCTCTAACTCACGATTTGGGGAGAATCAAATATGAACGATGCTCGCCTGGGGATTCATTTCAGATCACTTGGAAGACTTTTGATATTTTTGCTCAAGGGGAAGAAACGGGAACCATCCATACGATTCCTAAGCTTATTGGCCAGATAACTTTGGAGCCGATGGCTATTTGTGGCAAGGCGATGATGCGTGAGCGAGTATTCTCCGTTGGTTCGAACATCGTATTATCCCAGCAGGACCTTTGGGAGATCTGTTTGTTTTTTAGTTTGTTCGTGATCCCTTCCACTAGAAATGGGTTTCTAGAGTTCTTGAAGACAGAGGACGTTCCTATCAATATCATTGATCCTCGTGTGGAGGCATGATCACGCTTGGTGAAACGACGAAAAATAGAACTGCGATGAGGAAATTACGAAAATCTCGCACTCAAATCTTTCGCCGACGCAGGGAAAGAAAAAAGCTCGAGCGTTTGCATGCAAGGGGATCGCTTAAGGCGCTTCTCGCTGCCGCGCCGCTCGAAGGCGTCGAACTCAAACGCGCGAGCGACTTTGGCCGCGCCGTCGAATTGTGAGAGCTTTGGTCGCTCCCAACTCCCTGGTTCACAAATCCTTCGTTCTCGATTAGGGTCCGCGCCGAGTCCGCTCCCCGGCCTGGGCAGCGGGTTTTTCGCATTTCACGCGCTATCTAAGCCGCGCGGCCACACTCGCCGCGGGAAGCGCCTTACAAGGAACCACATGGCCAAGGAAGAACTGCTCGAATTTCCCGGCGTCGTCACCGAACTGCTGCCGAGCGCGATGTTTCGCGTCAAGCTCGAAAACGACCACGAAATCATTGCCCATACCGCCGGCAAAATGCGCAAGAACCGCATCCGCGTATTGACTGGCGATAAGGTGCTTGTCGAGATGACCCCTTATGATTTGACCAAAGGGCGTATAACATATCGTTTCCGGTAATTTTCCTTTGGCGGAGCGACATTCTTGACAGCCAATCCTCCAATCGCCCGTCCCAAGCTCATTCTCGCATCAGCTTCGCCGAGGCGCCTGGCGCTGTTGCAGCAGGCAGGACTCGACGCCGACGCCTTGCTGCCGGCCGATATCGATGAGACGCCGCACCGCGGAGAATCGCCGCGCGCCTACGCCACACGAATCGCCAGCGAGAAAGCGGCTGCCGCGGTAAAGCTGCGCGCGACGCAGCCCGAGCTGAAGGAGTCTTTTCTCATCGCCGCCGACACGGTCGTCGCCGTCGGCCGGCGCATCCTGCCCAAGGCGGAGACGCGGGAGGAGGCCGAGGAGTGCCTGCAGCTGCTCTCGGGGCGCCAGCACCGGGTCTTTTCGGCGGTGAGCCTGATCACGCCGCGCGGCTATGAGCGCAGGCGTCTCGTCGAGGCGCGGCTGCGGTTCAAGCGCCTCGGCTCAACCGAGATCGAGGCCTATCTCTCAACCGGCGAGTGGCGCGGCAAGGCGGGCGGCTACGCCATTCAGGGACGCGCCGGCGTGTTTCTGGTGAAGATCGTCGGATCCTATACGGCCGTCGTCGGCCTGCCGCTGCATGAGACGGTCTCGCTCCTCGCAGGCGAGGGTTATCCGGTGCTCGCGCCGTGGTTCGCGATGGCGTGACGCCGAGCTAAGCCCCCAGATAGCGCCGCGAGAATCGTGCGCCGAGCCGCGTGAGAATCTCATAGCCGATGGTGCCGGCGCGCGCCGCGGCGTCCTCGATGCAAATGCCGTCGCCCAGCAGCTCGACCCATTCGCCGCGCTGCGCGGCCTCGCGCGGGGCCTCGGAAACGTCCAGCACGACATAATCCATCGATACGCGGCCGATGAAGGGGCAGCGGACTCCGCCGACGAGCGCTTCGCCTGTCGGCTTTTCAGCGCAAGAGGCAGCCCCGAGCGGCACGCCGTCCGCATAGCCGACGCCGATCGTGGCGATGCGCGTGCGCTTTGGCGCCGACCATAGCGCGTCATAGCCGACGCAGTCGCCTGGCTCGATCTCGCGCGTTGAGAGAATGCGCGCGCTGAGCCGCGCGACTGGCCGCACCGGGCATTCGGCGTAAGGCGTGGGGTTGCCGCCAAAGAGCGCGTAACCTGGGCGAACGAGATCGAAATGCGGGCGCTGCGGCAGGAAGACGGCCGAGGAATTCGCCATCGAGGCGGGAATGTCGGCGAAGCGCGCCCGGGCGTCCAGAAACGCCTCGATTTGCCGGGCGTTGCAGGCGGCCTCGCGCATTTGCGAACTGACAAAATGGCTCATCACCAGCGTAGGCGCGATGTGGCGCGCACGCTCGGCCGCTTGCGCCGCCTCGCTGATCGGAATTCCGAAGCGATTCATCCCCGTGTCGAAATGGATGGCGGCCTTGGGGTTGAACCCAGTCGCCGCCCATTCGTCGATTTCGCCGAGCGAACCCAAGGCCGGGATAAGATCGGCGGCGACGAGGCGCGGCGCTGCGCCGGGCACGAGTCCGTCCAGCACATAGATGGTCGCGTCGTGGGCGACGGCCCGGGCCGCTTCGCCTTCGACGACATTGGCGACGAAAAAGGTTCGGCAGCCGGCCGACAGCAGCGCGCGCATCGCGGGCGCGAGCCCCAAGCCATAGGCGTCGGCCTTCACCACCGCGCCGCATTCCGCGCCGCCGGCCAGTCGAGCCATCGTGCGCCAATTATCGGCGAGGGCGGCGAGGTCGACGATCAGAACGCCGGTCTCCGCCGGGTCCGAAGGCTCGGTCCGGGGCCGCAGGCGCGCAGCGGGTTCGTTGATTCCCATCTCGCCGCCATTTTAGGCCGCAAAAGGCGGCGTCCAGATGGCGACGGCATTCTACTCTGAATTTGGCGGAAGACATTCGAATTTCGCGCGCACCTCGGGCGGCAGTCGGCGGGCGCGGCCGGCTTCGACGCACACAATTCGGACTTTGGCGCGGACAAGCAGTTCCGCCTGCCGCAAAACCCGCTGCTCAAGCGTGAGCGAGGCGCCGCCGAGCTCAAGAGTGGCGGTTTCGACGGTCAGCAGGTCGTCCATCGTCGCGGGCTTTTGAAAGTCGACGTCCATCGACCGGACGACGAAGAAAATCGGCGCGCCGGCTGCGCCCTCGAGCAGCGCCTTTTGATCGAGCCCGAGGGAACGCAACATTTCGGTGCGCGCCCGCTCCATGAATCGCAAATAGGAGGCGTGATAGACGAGTCCGGAAAAGTCCGTGTCTTCGTAATAGACTCGAATGGACAGGGACTGACATGGCGCGGTCGTCGTCATTTTGCGTTCGGCTGGCGGCTAGGTTGGAGTTTCATCAAAGAGGCGGGATTGGCTTGAACGCGGCTGTTCTTGATACTGAGCGAAACAATCGCATTTATAGGCATACGCTCTCAGGCGGCGAAGAGCGTCGCTCGCGCTCCAAGGCGCGTCGCAACCATAACCGAGGAGCTTCCACATGTCTTTCCAGATTGGCGACACCGCGCCGGATTTCGAAGCTGACACGACGCAAGGACATATCAAGTTTCATGATTGGATTGGCGATTCCTGGTGCATTCTATTCTCGCATCCCAAGGACTTCACGCCGGTCTGCACGACCGAACTTGGCTACATGGCCAAACTCGAGCCGGAATTTAAGCGACGCAACGTCAAGATCATCGGCTTGAGCGTCGATCCGGTCGACAATCACGCCAAATGGGCGGTCGACATCGAGGAAACTCAGGGCGCGAAGCCGACTTATCCGATGATCGGCGACCCGGACCTTCGCATCTCCAAGCTTTATGGAATGTTGCCCGCGAGCGCCAGCGGCGACGCCAGCGTCAGGACGCCGGCCGACAACCAGACGGTGCGCAATATTTTCGTCATCGGTCCCGACAAGAAGATCAAGCTCATCATGGTCTATCCGATGACGACCGGCCGCAACTTCGATGAAGTGCTCCGAATCATCGACTCGCTGCAATTGACCTCGACACATAAGGTCGCGACGCCCGTCAACTGGCGGCCAGGCGATGACGTCATCATCGCCGGATCAGTCTCCGACGAGGAGGCCAAGAAGATCTATCCTGGGGGCTGGAATGCGCCGCGGCCCTATCTTCGCATTGTGCCGCAACCGAAATGACGCGGGGCAGGCGCAGGAAAGCGCGCGATGATCTTCAGGCAACTGTTCGATAGCGTCTCCAGCACCTACAGCTATCTCCTCGCCGGCCATCGCGGCGGGGAGGCGCTGATCATCGATCCGGTGCTCGACAAGGTTGATCGCTATCTGCAGCTGATGCGCGAGCTCGACGTACGGCTGGTCAAGTCTTTGGACACGCACACCCACGCCGATCACATCACCGGATCGGGCGCGCTGCGCGACCGCACGCACTGCATCACGGTGATGGGCGAGCGCAGCAACGCTGACGTGGTGTCGATGCGCGTTCGCGAAGGCGAGCGCATCCGAATTCCGGGCGTCGAGCTTGAAGTCCTCTATACGCCCGGACACACCGACGATTCATACAGCTTTATGCTGGCCGACAGGGTGTTTACCGGCGACACGCTATTGATTCGCGGCACGGGCCGCACTGACTTTCAGAACGGCGACGCGCGGGCGCAGTACGAGTCGCTTTTCGGCAAGCTGTTGAAGCTTCCCGACTCGACGCTTGTCTATCCTGCGCACGACTATAAGGGCGATACGGTCAGCACGATTGGCGAGGAGCGGGCGTTCAATCCGCGTTTGCAAGTCAAGTCCGTCGATGAATATGTCGCGCTGATGGAAAGCCTGCATCTGCCCAATCCGAAAATGATGGACGTTGCGGTCCCGGCGAACATTCACATCGGATTGCATCAGGAGGACATTGCGCGGCGGGGCTGGTCGTTGACGCCGCAAGAGGCGCTAGAACTGCTCGGTCAGCCCTCAACGGCTCTCGTCGATCTGCGCGAAGCGCGCGAGCGCGAAGTCAATGGCGTCATTCCCGGCTCGCTGCATATGCCCTATGACGAACTCGAAGAGAATATTCGCGATGGCGGGCTGCTGCATGAGCTGGCGGTCGCCACCGGCAAGCGCATCGTTTTTTATTGCGCCTTCGGCGAGCGTTCGGCGATGGCGGTCGAGGCCGCGCAGGGAGCGGGATTAACTTCGGCGCGCCATATTCAGGGCGGCCTCGACGCTTGGATCAAGGCCGGCGGTCCGCTCGTAGGCTAATTCGTACTCTAGCTCGATATTGGCTCGATCGAGTTGACTCCTCGTAAGGAGCTGGAAAGCGTAGCTTGAGACGCCATGTACGTTCCTATGGAGGGTGCATTATGAACTCGAAACTCGTAAGCCGCGCGCTGAAGGCGCTGGAGCATGCCGGCGAGATCGCCGCCGTTCTCTTATTTGGCGCAATGATTTATTTCGTGCTCACCGCGTGATCGCTGATTAGTCTTCGCCTTCGCCAAACAATCCGAACTGCGCTGCGGGACGCGCCGGCTCGGCGAGGCCGAGGTGACGGAAGGCGTGCGGCGTCAGCAGGCGCCCGCGCGGCGTGCGCTGCAGGAAGCCCTGCTGCAATAGAAACGGCTCGATAATGTCCTCGATCGCGTCGCGCGGCTCCGACAGCGCCGCCGCGATCGTCTCTATGCCGACCGGGCCGCCGCCGAAATTGACGGCCACCAGATTGAGATAGCGACGATCCATCACGTCAAGGCCGATTGAATCGACCTCGAGGAGCGACAGAGCGTGATCGGCGAGTTTGCGGGTGATTGATCCCACGCCACCCACCACGGCGAAGTCGCGCACGCGTCGCAGAAGGCGGCCGGCGATGCGCGGCGTGCCGCGCGAGCGGCGCGCGATTTCCTTCGCGCCCGAGGCGTCGACGCCGATCCCCAGCACGCGCGCGCCGCGCTTGACGATCAGCTCCAATTCTTCCGGCGTGTAGAAATTCAGCCGGACAGGAATGCCGAAGCGGTCGCGCAGCGGCGTCGTCAGGAGGCCGGCGCGCGTCGTCGCGCCCACGAGGGTGAACTTCGCAAGGTCGATCTTCACCGAACGCGCCGCCGGACCTTCGCCGATGATCAGGTCGAGCTGGAAATCCTCCATGGCCGGATAAAGGATTTCCTCGACCGCCGGATTAAGCCGGTGAATTTCATCAATGAACAGCACGTCGCGCGGCTCGAGGTTGGTGAGCAGCGCCGCGAGGTCGCCGGCCTTGGCGATGACGGGGCCGGATGTCGAGCGGAAGTTAACGCCAAGCTCGCGCGCGACGATCTGCGCCAGCGTGGTCTTTCCCAATCCCGGCGGGCCGACGAGCAGCACATGATCGAGCGCGTCGCCGCGCGTCTTGGCGGCCTCGATGAAGACCTTGAGATTGGCGCGCGCCGCCTCCTGACCCGTAAAGTCCGAAAGCGACAGCGGACGCAGCGACGCGTCGGCGTCGTCGTCGCGCTGCTCGGGGCTGACAAGGCGCGCGGGGGTGTTCAAACGGGCGGCTCCCATGCGCTGGCGCAGGCGCTGTGCTAAGATGCGGCAAACGGAGCCGCGCCGTGAATCGCCCGTCCTCGCAGTATGAGTATATGTCCCTCGACGATTTCGAGGAACTTCTGCCCGACAAGCCCGCCGATGAGAAGTGGGAGCTGATCGGCGGCCGCGTCGTGCGCATGATGGTCGGCGCGCGCTGGGAGCACAACTACATCATCCAGAATTTGGCGAATGGCATCCGCGAGCGCTTGCGTGCGTCGGGTTCGCCCTGCCGGACCTTGGTCGAGTCGTTTCGGCTGCGTAGCCGCCCGACAGAGTCTTCAACGCTGCCGGACGTGATCGTCCATTGTTGCGCGCTTGAGCCAGGAGCCGCGTATCTGTCCGATCCGACGGTGCTCATCGAAGTGATGTCGGAAGGGAGCAAGGCGCGAGATCGATTCGAGAAATGGGCGGTCTATCAACTGCTGCCGAGCCTGAAGCATTATGTGCTGGTTGAGCGCGATCGCGCCCATATCGAGACTTTCGACCGTGTCGCAGATGAGTGGGGGGGCGTGCGGATCTTTGATGGGCTCGCCGCGACTTTGGAATTGCCGGCGATCGGGGTTGGCGTTCCGCTCGCTGAAATCTACCGCGACGTGATCGCCGCCTGATCGCGCGCTCAGCGCGCGAGTTCCCGCAGGCCCTGGCGAATCAGCGCGCTCGCCTCGGCGGCTTCGCCAAGCTGCTTGAGGCTTTCGGCCACCGCGGCAGCCGCCTGCGGGCGCCCATAACCGAGATTGACCAGAGCGGAAATCGCGTCGCGCGCGGCCGACGGGCCGCCTTCGCTCTCTTCGCCCGCGAGTCGGGCGAGGGCGGGGTCGACGGCGCCGAAAGCGGGGGCCTTGTCCTTCAGCTCCGCGACGATGCGCGCGGCGAGCTTCGGGCCGACGCCCGGCGCGCGGGAGACGCTCGCCTTGTCCTGCATGGCGATGGCGGAGGCGAGATCGTTCGCCGGAAGAATCGACAGGATCGCCAGCGCCACTTTGGCGCCGACGCCCTGCACGGTCTGCAAAAGGCGGAACCAGTCGCGCTCGGCCTCGCTCGCGAAGCCGAAGAGCCGGATTGAATCTTCGCGCACCTGCGTTTCGATGGCCAGCGCGGAGGCTTCGCCGACGCGCGGCAGCTTTTGCAGCGTGCGCGTCGAGCAGTGCACCACATAGCCGACGCCATTGACGTCGAGGATGACGAAATCCTCGCCATAGCTGTCGATCAGCCCTTTGAGCTTGCCGATCATGCCGAAATCCGCAGTCTCGCGCCGCGATGCTGGGCGTGGCAGATCGCCACCGCCAAAGCGTCGGCGGCGTCGGCGCTCGTCGCTCCGCTCGCCGGCAGCAACACCCGCACCATCATCTGCACTTGCGTCTTGTCGGCGTGGCCGGCGCCGACGACGGTCTTCTTGACGAGATTGGCGGCGTATTCGGCGATGACGAGGCCAGCGAGCGCGGGGGCGGTCAGCGCCACGCCGCGCGCCTGTCCGAGCTTCAGGGCCGACTGCGGATCGCGATTGACGAAAGTCTCCTCGATCGCCGCTTCATGTGGCGCAAGATCGGCGATGACGCCCATCAGGCCCAAATGCAGCTGCGATAGCCGCTCGCCCATGTTGAGGCTTGCGTCGGAGCGCACGCGCCCGCAGGCGATGAAGGAGAGCCGTGAGCCCTGCGCCTCGATGACGCCCCAGCCGGTGTTGCGCAGGCCGGGATCGATGCCGAGGATGCGAATCGGGGCAGGGGTCATGCTGCAAGCGTAGGCGGAAAGCGGCGCTGGGGCGAGACTCTTGCGGGGCGTCTCTTGCGGCGTCTCGGGACGCCTCAGGGCGGTAGCGTCTCCGGCCGCTCGCGCGTTTTGCCATCCAGCAGACAGCTGACCGTGACGTCGCCCATGACGTTAATGGCCGTCCGGCAGCGGTCCAGCAGCCAGTCGACGGTAAAGAGCATGGCGATGTAGTCGGTGGGCAGCGCCACCGCCTTGAAGACCATCGTCATCGTCACCAATCCCGCTTCCGGAATGCCAGCCGCGCCGACGGATGCGACGACGGACGTCACCACGACGATGAACTGCTGGCTGAGCGTCAAATGCATGCCGAGCAATTGCGCGACGAACAAGGCCGACATGGCTTCATAGAGCGCCGTGCCGTCATTATTGAAATTCGCGCCCACGAGCGCGCCCATGCTGGCGGACTCCTCGCGCAGCCCGACATTTTCGCGCAGCCGCGCATAGGTCACTGGCATCGTGGCGGTGGAGCTGCCGGTCGAAAACGCCATCACCAGCGCATCGCGCACGCCCCTCAGCACATAGAGTGGTGGCGCCCAAGACCCGAGCCGCACGCGGATGAGGTAGTAGCTGGCTTGCAAGGTCAGCGCCGCGAGCACGGCGACGACGAAGCCTCCCAAAGCGAGGAAATCGCCAAAGCCCTTCACGCCGACGATGCTGGCGACGATGCCGAAAACGGCCAGCGGCACCAGATCGATGATCCAGTGCAGAATGGTAATCAGGCTGGTCAGCGCCACGTGAACGAGGTCTTCGACGGTGCGCACCTCACGATGCCGCAGGCTTCTCAGCGCGACGCCCAGCGCCACCGCGATGAAGATGACGCCCATCACCGTGCCATTGTCCGAAAATGGCCCGCCGATGCTTTTGGGCACGCTGTCGAGGAATTGCGCGAGAGGATCGGCGCCGGCTGCGGCCTTGGCGGGCGCATGCGCCGGCGCGGGGCTCGACCATGAACCGGGTTGAAGGACATTAGCGACGAGGAGGCCGATGCCGATCGCCACCAGCGTGTTCGTCAACAGCAGCGTTACCAGCCGGAGCGCCTGCCGCCCGCCAAGATGCGCGCGCATCAGCGCTTGCATGATCGCCAGCAGAATCAGCGGAGGGGCAAGCGCCCCCAGGAGCCGCAACACAAGCTTGGCCGGCGTTTCGAGCACTGCCGCATGGTCGCCAAGCATGACGCCGACGGCAAGACCCAGCGCCACGGCCCCCAGAATGCGCAGATAGAGGGGCGTCGCGCGCCACCAGCCGAGGGCGCCCAGGCGGTCGGTCGTCCGTTCCGCATCTTGTGAGATCAATCTGGGACGACCCTTGTCTTGGCGAGACAGCAACTGAGCGGTTGGCGTCAGAATAAGAGCTTGTCCGCCCTCTTTGGCTTGCGATCAAGCCTCCGCCTTCGTCACCGCATCCGCCACGGCGTCAAACGCCAGCATCGTCGACCCATGCCGGGCCTTGTAGTCGCGCACCGGCTCCAGCACCGCCAGGTCGGCCCATTTGCCGGTCGGCGGCGGACCGTTCTCCTTGAGCATTCGGCGCAGCGCTTCGCGCGCCTCGCGCAGCTCCTGCGGCGTGGAGCCGACTACATTGCGCGCCATGATCGAGGCCGACGCTTGGCCCAGCGCGCAGGCCTTCAGCTCATGCGCGTAGTCGGCCACTTTCCCGTCTTCCAGCCTCAGATCGACGGTGATCGTCGAGCCGCAGAGTTTGGAATAGGCCGAGGCGGTCGCGTCCGGTCGCGGCAGCCGGCCGATGCGCGGAATGTTTCCGGCAAGTTCCAGAATGCGTTGATTGTAAATGTTGTCGAGCATCGCCGCCGCGCGTTTCAAGCCAAGGCCTTACCATCGCCTCGGTAAATCTCTATATAGGATTTTGCGCGCCCTCGCGAAAGCGGCGGGTCGCGCCGGGGCCGTCAGCGGCCCTCGTCAGTCTCGAATTCTCGCGTGATCTCGAAACCATCTGGAGAGGGCGACGATTTGAGGGACCGCCTTGCTCGCGCGAGGCATTCGCTGCCGTTGCGCCTTTCAGAGGCGCGCGCTGAAGCATATGGAGGCGCCACATGGATGACGTGGTTAAGACCTGTCCCTTTTCTTCGCTCGAGACGGTTAAAACCGTCGAACGCCCCTCCCGTGATGAGGCCGAAGCCGCCGTACGCACCCTTCTGCGCTGGGCGGGAGACGATCCGGACCGCGAGGGGCTGCAAGACACCCCGCGTCGCGTCGTCAAAGCCTATGAAGAGTTCTTCAGCGGCTATCGGGAAAGCGCCGACGAGGTTCTGTCGAAAGTCTTCGAGGAGGTCGAAGGCTACGATGATCTCGTGCTCGTTCGCGACATTCCCTTCACGTCGCATTGCGAGCACCACGTCGTGCCATTCGTCGGAAAGACGCACATCGCCTATTATCCGGCGGGCGGGGTGGTCGGTCTGTCGAAGCTTGCCCGGCTTGTCGAGATTTTTGCCCGCCGCCTCCAGACTCAGGAGGCGATGACGGCGCAGATCGCGGCGGCGATCGATGAAGCGCTCGCGCCCCGCGGGGTCGCCGTGATGGTCGAGGCGGAACATATGTGCATGTCGATGCGCGGCGTGATGAAGCAGGGGTCGTCCACGGTCACCATGCAGTTTTCCGGCGTGTTCCGTGACGATCCGGCCGAGCAGGCGCGTTTCTATACGCTGCTGCGCGGAGCGCGGTGATGTCTCAGGCGTCCAAAGAGGTGGAGGAGGGGAGCGTTTTCGCGCCGAAATTCGACGCGAACGGCCTCATCGTCTGCGTCACCACCGAGGCGGCGACGCACGACGTGCTGATGGTCGCCTATATGAACGAACTCGCGCTCGAGAAGACCATCGAGACGGGGCTCGCCCATTATTGGTCGCGGTCTCGGCGCTCGCTCTGGCGCAAAGGCGAGACCTCGGGACAGACGCAAAAAGTGCTGTCGCTGCGCGTCGACTGCGATCAGGACGCCGTGCTGCTTGAGGTCGAAGTCGGCGGCGACGGCAAGGCCTGCCATACGGGGAGAAAGTCCTGCTTTTATCGGGCGCTCGGCGACGAGGGCGCACTGGTTTTCTCCGCCGATGGCGCATAGGCGCTCGTTTTTTTGGCGGAAAGTTAACCTGAAGCCCACCTTCCGAAGCGCAGGCTGGTCTCCAAATATATCTTGTGCCGCTTACCATGACGGAGACAGCGGCGCGGGAAGGCCCGTATGTTATCGCTACGCTCACGCAACCCTCAACTTGTCGATGCCGAGGCGGCTGGCGCGATGACGGACGAACCACAAGCTCCTCCGACGACCCTCGTACGCAAGGCCGATACCGAGGCCAAACGGCAAAGGCGCGGTCAGCCGACGATCGGGCTGGCGCTCGGCGCGGGCGCGGCGCGCGGCTGGTCGCACATCGGCGTGCTGCGCGAACTCGCCGCCAATGACATCAAGCCCGATGTGATCGCAGGCACATCGATCGGCGCCGTCGTCGCCGGATGCTATGCCGCCGGCAAGCTTGATCAGATCGAAGCCTTTGCCCGCACCCTGACCAAGCGACGCGTCTTCACGCTGATGGATCTCTCATTTTCCGGCGCGAGCCTCATCACCGGCGAACGGTTGCGGTCCGCCTTGGAAAAGGAACTCGAAGGCCTGGAGATCGAGGACCTGGCCATACCCTTCGCCGCGGTCGCGACTCAGGTTGGGACGGGCCATGAGGTGTGGCTGCAGCATGGCTCCGTGTCGCTCGCCATCCGCGCGTCTTATGCGTTGCCGGGCGTTTTCGAGCCGGTGCGCATTGGCGATCGCTGGCTCTTTGATGGGGCGCTGGTCAATCCCGTGCCGGTCACAGTATGCCGCGCGCTCGGCGCGGAATATGTGATCGCCGTAAACGTCACCGCCGACACAATGTATCGCGCGCGAGTCATCCGCGACGATCCCGGCGCGCTGCATCGCGCCGCGGAGGCCGGTCCGTTCGGACAGAAAGCCGACGCCTCCTTCGTCGATCGGTTCCTGCCCCGCTATTTCGATCGTCAGCCGGGCGATGCGCCGAACGTCGCCACCGCGATGATCGACGCATTCAACATCATCCAGGATCGCATCCTGCGTTCGCGGTTGGCCGGCGACCCGCCCGACGCCACGATCACGGCGCGACTGGAGGAAGTCGGCATGTTCGACTTCCATAAGGCTGATCAGCTGATCCATGTGGGGCGCGAGGCGACGAAGCGCGCGCTGCCGAATATCTTCGCCCACATCCCGCTGTCGGCCCCGCCCAGTCCTTAGGCTTGCGCGATGTATTCGCGCATCGATCGGTGCTCTTCCTCGATGACGCGAATGCGGTATTTGACCACGTCGCCGATCGACACAAGGCCCACGAGGCGCGTTTCCCGAATCACGGGGATATGCCGGCGCCGTTCGATGGTCATCACCCGCATCGTGTTTTCGACGGCGTCGTCTTCTCCCGCCGGTTGGGGGCTGGGCTGCATATACGCAGATATGCGTTGCGTCAGCGCCTCAGGCCCATCCAGCGCGACCGCAGAAACAATGTCGCGCTCGGCGATCAGTCCGGCCAGGCGGCCGCTGTCGTCCAGAATGACAAGCGCGCCGATTCGATAGCGCATCATCAGCTGAGCCGCCTGCTGCAGCGTCGTGTCGGCGCTCGCAGTCACCACCTCTCGTCCTTTCTCTGCGAGTATGTTCGAGATCGTCATCTGGCCCTCCTTTTCGCTCTCGACCGGCCTCCCGCGCCAGCCGAAGGGCGTTACTGCGAACTTAGGGCATGCCGACCCGCGCGATCGAAGAAGCTGAAAAAGAGCAGGCCGAACAAAAACCCTCCGACGTGCGCTTCCCAAGCGATCGCGCTCGATACGCCGACCGCCTGCGGAAAGACGCCAAGAAGCACGTTCACCGCTAGCCATGCGAGAAGGAAAAACATCGCCTGTCGGTTCAAATGCAGCTGTGACAGCGAAGTGGAATGCGATTCCTCGTCGTATGGCGTCCGGGGATTGCGCCGCTTGTCCGCCAGCCGCGCTCCTGGCGTAAATGCGAAACGCACAATTGCCCCCATTGTTCCTGAGATTGCGCCTGATGCGCCCACGACGGGCGCGATTTCGTAGGGGTGCAGCGCAAGAAACAACAACGCGCCTGCGAAGGCGCTCGCCGCGAGAAAGAGGAGGTAGCGCGCCGAACCGAATCGACGTTCGACCGGCGTGCCGAATGCTGCAAGCGCTAACGCATTCACGATGAGATGCGTCCAATCGCCGTGCAAGAAAAAGTAGGTCAGCATGGTGGCGTATTCGGCGCCGCCTTCAAGCGTCACGCGCGCCGGGATGAAAGCGAACGTCGCGAGCAGCCAGTTTGAGAATTCCACAGGACCGTAAGCGACGATGAGCTGCGTCGCCGCCAGCGCGCCGATCAGCGCCTTTGTCACTATCGGGAGATTGAAAATTTGTTCTCGCCTCGCGTGCACGTTCGCTCCTGTCCGTTTTGCTGGGCAAGAGCCCGCGCAGCCTCAATGCTAATCTAGCGCGACCGGCCTCGGCGAGCGTCCCGATTTGAGGCGCCGGGCCACGACGGCGCGACGCCATCCGCGAGCGCCAGCGGTCGGAGGAGCGCCTTCCGACAGGTTCAGTTTGGCGGTTTTGCTCATGGTGCGGGGGCTTGGCCGTTGGTCAGCTCCCCTCCTGGCGATTGCCGCGCCGATGGCACGATCGCTGCTCCCCTCAAGAAGGGTTGGCGCGCGGCGGGGCAAGGCGTCCCAATCCTGGGCGGGGGCGCGCGAGCGTCGGGCGGATTTGAATGATATTGCCGGTCACCAGGGATCTTCACGACTATTGGGGTCGATTGAAAGGAGAACGGGCGGCGCCGGATCGAGCGGAGATCGATCCGGTCGCGATTCGCCACATTCTGCCCGACATCTTCATCATCGAAGTGGACCCGGAGCGCCGACTTCCGCTCCGTCTCTGTGGCGCTCGGGTTAACGCCCTCTGGCAGCGCGAGCAGAAAGGACGCTCCTTCCTTGAATGGTGGCGAGCGCCGCGGCGGGAGGAGGCGGCTGAGGCGATTCGCCGGGTCATCGACACTCAAACGCCGCTTGTCGCGCGCGCCCGGACCGCGCGGACCGCGCCCGACCGCGATGCGGCGGAGTTCGAGCTTCTGCTTTTGCCTCTGCGTCATTTCGGCAAAAGCTGTTCGCGCGTACTGGGGTCGCTTGCGCCCGCGCGGCGGCTCGACTGGGTGGCAGATTGCCCCGTGGGACCGCTCGATCTGGTCGCCGCGCGGATGCTGGAGGACAAGGCGGCGCAAGGCTCGAAGGAGGAACGGCGCTGCGGCGAGAACGCGCGCCTAGCGGCTTCCAACGGCTAGCGTCCCCTTTCGACGCAAGGCCGGATGCTGTGCGTCGTCGCCTCCAATCATGGGAGAGCGACGCCAATGAGCGCGCGCCGAGCACCCTTTTAGAGCGCTCCATAACTCGAGTCGCGACTGAACCTCCCCGCCAGCCAGTCGATCCAAACTCTGAGCGCTGCGTCATTGTGGCGCCGGCGCCACACCAGCCGGAATTCCGACCGAACGCCCGCCAGATACGGGGCTTTTGGATTGACTGTGCGCGGCCTCGACTGATTGAGTGCAGTGCATGGCGAGCGATCGCTGAAGGTTTTCAACTAGGCAATCGGGCGAAGGTTTCCGCCTCAAGCTAAAGAGGACACAGATGAAAAGAGCTCTTTCCGTCGCCGCTCTTATGGTCGCGCTGACGGGCTCGGCTTTGGCGGCCGATCTTCCCAGCTACAAGGCTCCTCCGCCGCCCCCGCCGCCGCCGCCCCCGTTGTGGAGCGGCTTCTACGTCGGTTTGAACGCCGGCGGGACTTGGGGCGGCAGCAATAACATTTGGACGTCGTCAGCCCCGCTTTTCTCCGCCCCCGGAGCCGGCGGCGCGGCAAATTTATATGCTGCGTATTCCGCGCTCGGGGCCTCGGGCGTTTCGCAGGGCAATACCAGCGGATTCATCGGTGGCGGCCAGATTGGCTATAACTGGCAGTTTTGGGGCGGCCGCCTTGTCGCGGGCGTAGAAGCTGACATCCAGGGCGTCGCCAGCAGCAACAGCAACAAGACGTCTGTCACCGCAGCGGGCGCATTTCCCTTTATCGCCGCCAGCGAAATCGTTACGACCGCGATCACGACCTCCAAGCGGCTCGACTATATCGGCACGGTTCGCGGCCGACTCGGTTGGCTCTTCACCCCCACATTGCTTGTTTACGGCACCGGCGGTCTCGCCTACGGCGGCGTCTCGGTGTCGACCGGCATCGCGCAGTTTAACAATGACTGCGCTCAGTTCCCGGCGAACTGTATTGCTGGCGCCGCTTTCTCGTCCGGATCCTTTTCCGACACGCGCGTCGGCTGGACGGTGGGCGGCGGCTTGGAATGGATGTTCATGCCGAACTGGTCCGCCAAGGTCGAATATCTGTATTACGATCTCGGCAATGTCAGCTACTCGGCGGGCGTTTTGACGACCCTCAACAGCACGCTTACGGCTCTTCCGGCGGGGAGCATCGCCGGTGTGGTGTCGCAGTCGCAGACTCGCTTCAACGGCAACATCGTCCGCGCTGGCGTCAACTATCACTTCAACTGGGGCGCTGCCCCGATTGTTGCGAAATACTGATCCAGCCTGAACAATCGATATGAAAGAGCCCGGCCGGTTGGCCGGGCTCTTTTTTTTGGCTGACTGACGTCGCCCCGATTGTGGCGAAATACTGATGACCGAACAGGTCGCAACATGGGAGCTCGGCCGAAACGTCGGGCATTTTCTTTATATTTTTAAAACGTTTAAGCGGCGGATAGTAGCTGTGGCTTTGGCGCCACAATTGCGCGAAAAGTGGCCACAGTGACGCTTCACAAGTTACTTTTTCTTTGACTGTGCATGGCGGGAAGATTTCCCTGAATATGCCTAGCGAGCGATCGCTGAGGTTCCCTAGCGCGGAAGTGGGGATCCATGCTTGGACTTAACGCCATGAGGATTACAAATGAAAAAGACATTTTCCATCGCGACGCTCGCGCTGGCGCTGGCCAGTTCTGCATTCGCGGCCGATCTTCCTAGCTATAAGGCTCCTCCGCCGCCCCTGCTGCCGCCGCCGCCGCTGTGGACCGGCTTCTATGCTGGCTTGAACGCAGGCTATGCTTTTGGCACCAGCAACCAAGTAAATACTGGCGCGTTCCCTGCTCAGGATGCACTCGCCGCTTTGACGGCGCCTCTGTCGCCGATCCTGGTGTCAAACTTTCGCTTTGGAACAACTGCGCTCGCGAACTCGGGCGTCGCGAATGTTAACCAAAACGGCTTCATTGGGGGCGGCCAAGTCGGCTATAATTATCAGTGGGGCCAAAGCATTGTAGTCGGCCTTGAAGCGGACATTCAAGGAGCTGGAATTCGTGGACGCGGGGGATACGTTGGGGCTGGTGCTGACGCGCTTAACTTTGCGAATGTTATTACCGTAAATCGCGTAGCAGTGGGTTCCGGTCAAATCGATGCTGGCATTGATTGGATGGGAACGGTCCGCGGGCGCCTAGGCTGGCTCTTCACTCCGACACTTATGGTTTTTGGAACTGGCGGTCTTGCCTACGGTGGCGTTAATGCCAACGCGACTCATTCGGCCGCTGCTAATGCAAATCTCGCCTTTTTGGGTATTCCGCTTCTTGGTTTCGGAGCGCCCGTGGTGCCAGGTTCTGGCCGCTATTCAGACACGCGAGTAGGTTGGACGGCGGGCGGCGGCTTCGAATGGATGATGGCGCAAAACTGGAGCGTCAAAGCTGAGGCACTCTATTACGATCTCGGTAGCGCAACTTTTGCTTCGAGCCCGGTTATCTATATGTCGCCAATTTCGATTCCGCTGATTGGCTTGGGCGGGCCTTTGGCCATGAATGTTCCTACGACTCGAGTGAAGTACGACGGTGTCATCGCGCGCGTCGGTGTAAATTACCACTTCAACTGGGGCGCTCCCCCGATTGTTGCGAAATACTGATCCAGCCTGAACAATCGATATGAAAGAGCCCGGCCGGATTGGCCGGGCTTTTTTCTTGCGGAAAGGGCTCACGCCCCGTTTCGTCTTACAGGGGGGCTTAAGTCCCCCTTTTGCTATCTTCGCGGCCTGCGCATTGCCTAACCTGAGGCGACGCTGTATCAAATTGATAATTGCTTCCGGCCACGGGCGTCGCGTGTATTGCGAGGATGTTTTCGATCTCATCGATCGGCTCACGCGCGCCGAGAGATTCCCGATTCCCAACAGCTTCCTCAGTGAATTCCTGCGGGCCACAGGCCTCGCGAACGTCGCTTATCTCGCCTTCAACATCCCGACAGGGCTGGCCGATCGACCGCTGCTGTCCGCCGTTCATGCCGCCTCATGGCGAAAATCCTATGCCCAGGCGCGCCGTGTCGATCTCGCGCCCGTCCTGCGCGTTGGGTTCGGCGGGATAATGCCGCTCGATTGGCGCCTGCTGGATCGTGACGATCCGATAGTTTGTAAACTCCTGGGCGAAGCGCTGGAGTTCGACCTCGGCGCCAATGGTTTCTCCGTTCCTCTGCGCGGCCGAAGCGGCGAATATGCGCTGTTTAGCGTCTGCTGCCCTGAAGACGCTTCACCCCTGCTGTCGCCGCGTCAATTCCTGATTCGCCGGCTCATGGTCATGAGCGCGATCTTTCACGCCGGCGTGCGAGGCTCACTTGCCATAGAACGCCACGTCGACATGCCGTTGTCGGATCCGGAGCTGGCTTGCCTGCGCCTTAAGGCGCAAGGGATCAGCGATCAGGAGATCGGGGTCGCGCTTGGCGCTGGTCCAACAGCTGTGCGCTTCTGGCTCGAAACGGCGCGCGCGCGGCTTCACGCCGACTCGGTCGACGACGCCGTCGAGGAGGCGTGCCGGATAGGGCTGATTCGCGTCGGCGTTGAACGGCGTCGTTCTGCGCTCGGGTCCATTCCCGCTGACTTTTCTTCGATCAATCGGCGGGAGCGATGATCGCGCTGCTGCCTGGCGAATCGCGCGCGCTTTTTCCCCGTCTCATGGGTGAGATGTATGACCTGCGCCTCGGCGCTGCTCGCGCGCATGCCGGTCGATCGTCCGCGGCGGTCCATCGCTTGGCGGTCGTCGATTATTTTGATTCGCTTGATCCGCTCTACGTTCTTGCGCTCGACGAAATGGAAGGCGTCGCGGGAGCGCTGAGGATTCTGCCGACTACCGGCGTCACGATGTTGAACCACGGTTTCGCGGGAGCTGCGCCGGATGGTCTGCGCGTCGAAAGCCCGCTGATTTGGGAAGCGAGTCGTTTGACGCTCCGCGCTGCCGGAGATTCTCCCGCGACGGAGGCCGCCATCGATCGCACGATCGGTCAGCTCGGCGTCGCGCTGAATGCGATCGCTGAAGCCGCCGCGCTGACGCATGTAATCGGCGTTTTCGACAGCTCGATGCATCGGCTGCTGTCGCATCGCGGCTGCCCCGGCGAAACATTAGCGCCGCCGATGCGCATCGACGGCGCCGACATATTTGCTGTGCTCTATGAAGTCGGCGCGGCGATGGACGCGCCATTCAGAAGTCTTGCGGGCGACGCCTCGGCGCCGCCGATCAATCTTGCCGATCTGGAACGTTTGCGCCAGACGGGCTGCTGGTCATGAACAAAACAGCCTCTCGCCGGGCTAGCCTCCGAGGGGCAATTAAAAAAATCAGGACGTCGGCGTCTCGCCGCGGGGCGGCGAGCGACGCTTTTGTGGCCGCGAGGGTCAGGCGTTCACGAACGCGGTGATCGCAAGCGTAATGGCGGCGGCCGCGGCAAAAATCGAGAGAATCGCTGAGATCGCATTCATGGCTTTGTCCTGTGGCTCGCTGCCCATTGAGGAAACGAAGACCGCATCTGAGGCAGGCGCGACAAATTAGCGCACCGACTTAGAAATATGCCAAGTAGGAAAAGGTTTTGCGATGCACGTGCCACGCCGCTCAAAAGAGCGCTGCGCCGTTTCGGCTTGCGGCCAGTAATCCGGCTCTAAACAACGGTTAGTCGGCTCGGCTTCAGCGTCTGTGCGCCGCAATGACGATTAATCCGTCAAAGACATAAGCTTCGCTTTAAGGTCGCCGATTTCGAGTTCGGCCTGCACCTGATCGCTAACGTCATATTGCACGCCGAGGAAATACAGCAGGCGGCCGTCGGCGTCGAAGAGCGGCGTGATGTTGAGCTTGTTGTGAAACAGCGCGCCATCCTTGCGATAATTGCGCAGCGTGACTTCGATCTGTTCTCGATTGCGGATCGCTTCGCGCAGCCGCGGTCTTCCTTCTTGGTCGCGGTCGTCGCCCTGAAGAAAGCGGCAGTTGCGTCCGATAATCTCGTCGAGTTCATAGCCGGTGATCCGCATGAACGGTCGATTGGCGTAAATGATCGGCGAATCTTCGAGGTCGGGGTCCGCGAGCGTGACCCCGTTGACGCAGGCGTCGAATATGGTCGTCAGCATTTTCGGAATGATTTCCGCTTCCTTGCGCAGGGCGAAAAGCTGGCCTTTGTTCTGGCTTCTGGCGCGCGCCCACACCCGATAGGCGCTCGGCGCCATGCCGGCGAAACGCCGGAACGCGCGCCGAAAACTCGCCTCGTCGGCGAAGCCGGCGCTGGAGGCCAGCTCCTTGACTGGCTTGGCGCTGGTTTCCAGCAACATGCGCGCAGTCTCGACGCGTATCCGATCGATGAAGGTCTTCGGCGACTCTCCGGAGGCCAGTTTGAGCCTGCGATGCAGCGTTCGCTCGGAGGTTGAAAGCGCCCGTGCGAGCTCCTGAGCGCTCATTGACGAGTTGGACTGCCGAACGATTCGCTCGGCATCGGACAAAAAGGCGCCGGCGCCTTCGTTCAGCCCTGTTGTGTTGTAGACGGTCGGGCCGAGCTGCGCGCCTTTGAAGGGCGCGGCCTCGCCCAGGGTGAACTCCGCCGCGATCCGCGCCGCATCGACCCCGCAAAGCTCACGAATGACATGCAGAGCGACGTCGATCCACGACAAGGGGCCGGCGGCGGTGACCACTCGACGGTCCTCGATCAGCCGCGCGCCCCAGGCGGCGTCGATTCGGGCATACCGCTGCTTCAGCTCCTCATGATGCCGCCAGCTCGTCGTGCAGCGGCGGCCATCGAGGAGACCCGCCTCGCCGAGAAGAAAAACGCCCGTTCCACAGCCAGCGATGAGAGCCCCGCGCACATGGTGGCGCCGTAGCCAGGCGGCCGTCGCACCAAAGCGCGACATGTCCGGCGGCTTTCCGTCCTCGCCGGGCCAGAAACTCGGCACGATGATCGCGTCGCAGGCGGCGATGGCCTCGAACGACGCGGCGACGGGGAAGCTCGCGCCCGCGCGATCGCGGATCGACTCGCCGTCCGCGCTTGCCGCAACGACATAGAAAGGATCTTCAGCGCTTTCAGCGGGCGCGGCGGCGCGAACGACGGCGCGCCGCGCGAGCGTCAAAATATCCGTCAGTCCCGAGAAAGCCGAGCCCAGGCATTCATTTAGGCCGGCGATGACAATCTTTTTCATCCGCTCAACTTTTGGCGAATTATGACGCCTGTTTGGCTATTGCGCCATCCTGACCTAGATTACTTCTAATCTCATCCTGCGCTAGTCGAGGCATCTTCGGCTTCCGGTGGGGGATGCATACATATTGACGACGACGCCCCGGCCCGCCGCGGCTCTCGTCATGGAGGTGAAAATGAAGGCGAATTGGAAGAAATATTTGCCTTGGGTCCTGTTCGTCGCAGTCGGCGCGTTGCTTTTCGGGCTGTTCCAGCATCAGCAGACCCGCACGCCGGCTCGCGAGATCACCTTCAGCGAGCTGCTGGTGCAGATCGACGAAGGCCGCGTCCATGACGTGACGATGTCCGGCAATGAGATTTCCGGCCACTTTAACGACAACCGCTCCTTCACGACCTACGCGCCGAGCGACCCGAGCCTCGTGCAGAAGCTTGAGTCCAAGAAGGTGCAGATCAGCGCCAAGCCCGCGAACGACAGTCCGGGTTGGCTCACGACTCTGCTCGTCAATGGGCTGCCGCTGCTGCTCTTCATCGCCGTGTGGATTTACATGGCGCGGCAGATGCAGGGTGGGGCAGGCGGCCGCGCGATGGGCTTTGGCAAATCGAAAGCGAAGCTGCTGACGGAGACTCAAGGCCGCGTCACCTTCGAGGACGTCGCCGGCGTCGACGAAGCTAAGGAGGATCTGCAGGAGATCGTCGAATTCCTGCGCGATCCGCAGAAGTTCCAGCGGCTCGGCGGGCGCATTCCGCGCGGCGTGCTGCTGGTGGGACCGCCCGGCACCGGCAAGACGCTGCTGGCGCGCGCCATCGCCGGCGAGGCGGGGGTGCCGTTCTTCTCGATTTCGGGCTCTGACTTCGTCGAAATGTTCGTGGGCGTCGGCGCTTCGCGCGTGCGCGACATGTTCGAACAGGCGAAGAAGAACGCGCCCTGCATCATCTTCGTCGACGAGATCGACGCGGTCGGCCGCCATCGCGGCGCCGGCCTTGGCGGCGGCAACGACGAGCGCGAGCAGACGCTGAATCAGCTGCTCGTCGAGATGGACGGCTTCGAGGCGAATGAGGGCATCATCCTGATCGCCGCGACCAACCGTCCGGACGTGCTCGATCCGGCGCTGATGCGTCCGGGCCGTTTCGACCGGCAGATCCAGGTCCCGAACCCGGATTTCATCGGCCGCGAGAAGATCCTCAAGGTTCACGCCCGCAAGGTGCCTTTGGCGCCGGACGTGGATTTGAAGATCGTCGCGCGCGGCACGCCGGGCTTCTCGGGCGCCGATCTGATGAATCTTGTCAACGAGGCGGCGCTGCTCGCGGCGCGGCGCTCGAAGCGGATCGTCACGAAACAGGAGTTCGAGGACGCGCGCGACAAGATCATGATGGGCGCCGAGCGTCGCACGCTGGTGATGACGGACGAGGAGAAGAAACTCACCGCCTATCACGAAGGCGGCCATGCGCTGGTGCAGCTCTCTGTTCCTGGCGCGATGCCGATCCACAAGGCCACGATCATTCCGCGCGGCAGAGCGCTCGGCATGGTGCAGGGCCTTCCCGAGCGCGATCAGATCTCGCAAACTTACGAGCAGCTGACCGCGATGCTCGCCATCGCCATGGGCGGCCGCGTCGCCGAGGAAATGATCTTTGGCCACGACAAGGTGACGTCGGGAGCGGCCTCGGACATCCAGCAATGCACCCGTGTGGCGCGTGCGATGGTCACTCAGCTCGGCTTCTCGGACAAGCTCGGCACCGTCGCCTACGCCAATCCCGAGCAAGAGCAGTTCCTCGGATATTCCCTCGGGCGTCAGCAGACGATTTCCGAGGCGACGCAGCAGACGATCGACGCTGAGGTGCGCCGATTGGTGCAGGAGGCCTATGACGAGGCGATGCGCATCCTGTCGGAAAAGCGCAGCCAACTCGACACGATCGCCAATGCGCTTCTCGAATTTGAGACGCTGTCCGGCGACGAGATGAAGGGCCTGCTTGCCGGCAAGCGGCCGGTGCGCGAAGAGACGACGCCAACGCCGCCGCCGCGCGGCTCGGCGGTGCCGACGACTGGCCAGAAGCCAGAGCCCGACGTCGGCGGCCTGGAGCCGCAGCCGGTCTAAACTGTGGCGATTGAAAAGAAAGGCCCGGCGTCTGCGCCGGGCTTTTTTTTTGCATCGCGAGAGGACCGGAAGCGCGTTTTCGAGGTCCTTCGCGTGGCGGGTTCTGCGCCGTATTTGGCGACAAAGTCACTGTTTCAATGCGCCATAACAAGCAAAATGCGTCAGCCTCGAAGAGCGTCTCTTCGAGACAAATTTTATGGAGGAGTCATAATGAGCTCAACGACTGACACAGCAGCCCGCGCTGCTGCTGGCACGGAAGCTGTAGTAGACCTGAAGGGCATGTGGATCGGCCTGGCCGTTCTGAACGGGTTCTATCTGGTCGTCCGGATTTACGAGCAGGTTTTTGGCTGGCGCGCCGGCCTTGATTCGTTCGCTCCGGAGTTTCAGACATATTGGATGTCGATCCTTTGGACCGAGATTCCGCTTGAGCTGATCTCCGGCATTGGCCTTGCGGGCTTTCTTTGGAAGACGCGCACGCGCGACTTCTCGAACCTGGCGCCGCGCGAAGAGATGCGCCGCCTGGTTGTCGAAGTGCAATGGCTGGTTGTTTACGCCGCGGCCATTTACTGGGGCGCGTCGTTCTTCACCGAGCAGGACGGCACCTGGCACATGACGGTGATTCGCGACACGGACTTCACGCCGTCGCACATCATCGAGTTCTACATGAGCTACCCGATCTACTCGGTGATCGCGGTCGGCGGCTTCTTCTATGCGAAGACGCGTCTTCCGTATTTCTCCAAGGGCTATTCGGTGGCCTATCTGATCGTGGCGATTGGCCCGTTCATGATCATCCCGAACGTCGGCCTGAATGAGTGGGGCCACACGTTCTGGTTCATGGAAGAACTGTTCGTTGCGCCGCTGCATTGGGGCTTCGTGTTCTTCGGCTGGATGGCGCTCGGCGTGTTCGGCGTCGTGCTTCAGCTGCTGATGAACATTCAGCGCCTGATCGGCAAGGAAGGCGTCGCCCTCCTGACCGAGTAATCCGAGACTTCGCCGCCCGCTTCAAGGCGGGCGGCGACACAAAAACCGGGAGAAACTCCTATGGTGATCGTCATGCTGCTGCTGGCCGCGGCGCTTTCGCCGCTCTGCTTCCTGTATGCCGCGCCGCGTCGTGTCCCGCAGCGCGCCCGCTGCGAGATCGCGCCATCGCGCCGTCACGAAAATTGTTGATTTGATGGAAGGCTGGCCCGCCAGCGTCGCTGTGAACGCGATGACGGCGGCGTCCGCCGACCCTCATTAGATCTCTTCACTCAGCTTCAGCCGCTCCTTCGCGCATTGTCTTGCTTTTTTCACTGAACTAGATCGTCAATGGCGGCGCGCGAGATCCGCGCGCGGAACAGGAGAGGCCAATGAATGATCTTCTCGTGATTGCGTTTCCGTCGGAAGAAAAGGCCGAAGAAGTTCGGCAGAAGCTCTTCACCATGCAGAAGGAATATCTGATCGAACTCGGCGACGCGGTCGTCGCCGTAAAGAATGCCGATGGCGCGATAAAGCTCAATCAGCTTTTCAACACAACGGCCCTTGGCGGAGTTTCCGGCGCTTTTTGGGGCGCTCTGATCGGATTGATCTTTATGATGCCGCTCGCAGGCGCCGCGATCGGCGCCGGCGCCGGCGCCGTCTCGGGCGCGCTGACCGACTTCGGCATTGACGATAAATTCATGAAGGACGTGGCGGCCGCGGTTCCGCCCGGCGGCGCCGCGCTGTTCCTGCTCGTGCGCAAGATGACGACCGACAAGGTTCTCGAAGGACTGAAAGGAGTCGGCGGCGTGGTGCTGCGGACGTCGTTCGATAAGTCCAAAGACGACGCCATCCGTGCCGCGCTGGCGGCGCAGCCGACCTCGGCCTGATCGCAGTGCGCGCCGAGTAGCTCTTCGGCGCGCGCCTCTTAAGAGCGCTTCCGATCACATGGAATCATGTGATCGGAAAGCGCTCTAAATCAAAATGTTGGAGCAGGTTCTCATCGAAAAAGTCTGCCAACTTTTTCGGAACCTGCTTAGACGGTCTCCGCCGCCTCGCGAGCTTTTCGGCGATGGGAGTGCAGCGTGATGTAGATGCTGGCGGCGATGAAGGATATGCCGAGTAGGGAAACGATAATGAACAGCGACGAACGCTGAATGATCGCCACCGCGGGGACAAACATCCCCAGAATGAAGCCGACGACGCAGATTTGCCATGCGGCCGCGTGAACGCCCGCGACGAAGGTCGCCACAGCCAGCAGCACCATCAGATTGAGCCCGGCCGCGTTGACGTCGATCAGTTTTCGCAGCGGCGGCGAATAGATCAGCCACATGCCGAAGAGAAACGCCGCCCAGTGCAGTATTTGCGTCCAAACCAGCCGCGTGCGCTCATGCGTCGTTTCGGTATGCCGCCAGCCGATATAAATGCAGATCGCGCAATAGACCGGCGTCAGGAACTCCCAGTAGTAGGCGACCGGCTGTCCCGTGAAGGTGACGATGCCGATGCCGAGCACGGCCGTTGACAGCATCACGATGTAGGGCAGGTCGATCTTGATGACGTCGAGGAAGAGAACGCCGGCGGACTGGGTTCTGATCTCTTCAATGCCGTGCTCGATCGACGTCGCCCAGCTCTCGTGCTGCGGCGAGGTATCGGGCAAGTTGGGTTCGGCCGGATCGGGGCTATTGGACATGAAAAATCCTCGCAGTTCGGCGCGAGCGACACAGCGGCGGCAAGTTCGCCTTGTCCCACGCGCCTGTTGGCCGAATTAGAAGCTCAAGATAGTTCGTGCGCGGGAACCGAGCAACTGGGCGCGGAGTGCGGGCGCCGCTCGTCTCGCCTGCTGGTAAACTTGGGCTCTAGGATCGCGTGGCCGGGTAAGACGATCGCGCGCGACGCCGGACGTCAGCCTAATGTCATCCTCGCGTCACAAGGACGCCGGCAAAGGCTAGACTTGACGAAACATCCGACGTCGTTCGATTTGATATCTGCGGGCAGGAAGCCGGGTTAGGAGCGCTCATGGCCAAAGCTGACGAAGCGGCGGCGATCATCACGGCGGACGGCCTGCAAGCCTTGCTGCTGGCGATCCGGGCGCGCGGCTACCGCGCCATCGGCCCCACCGTGCAAAATCAGGCGATTGTTTACGACGATATCGAATCCGTCGAGGACCTGCCCCGCGGGTGGACGGACGAGCAGGACGGCGGCCGTTACAGATTGGCCAGACGCGATGACGATGCGCTCTTTGGATATTCCGTCGGGCCGCAGTCGTGGAAAAAATTTCTGCACGCGCCGAAGCTGCGGCTTTGGACGGCCGAACGCGATGGCGAGAACGCAAGCGTCACGCCCGAACCCCCGCCATCCGATCGTCTCGCCTTCATCGGCGTGCGGGCGTGTGAAATTCGCGCGATTGAAATCCAAGACAGGGTTCTCGTCGGCGATCTCTATGTCGATCCGCACTACAAAGCGCTGCGCGAGCGCGCGCTGATCGTGGCCGTCAATTGCGGCCAGGCGGGAGGCACCTGCTTCTGCGTTTCGATGCAGGCGGGTCCGCGCGTCAATCAGGGGTTCGACATCGCACTGACCGAGCTTCTCGATGGGACCGAGCACATCTTTCTCCTCGAGACCGGCAGCGACGAGGGGCGCGCACTCCTGGCGCAGGTCCCGCATCGGCCCGCGTCAAGTCGCGAGGTCGAAGCCGGTGAAGCTGTCATCGAACACACCGCATCCTCGATGGGCCGCGAAATGCGTTCGGACGACCTCAACGAACTGCTGATGAGCAATCTCGAGCATCCGCGCTGGGACGAGGTGGCGACCCGCTGCCTGAGCTGCGCCAACTGCACCTTGGTCTGTCCGACCTGCTTCTGCACGTCGGTGGAAGACGCCTCCGATCTTTCCGGCCAGCACGCCGAGCGCTGGCGTCGCTGGGATTCCTGCTTCACGATGGATTTTTCCTATATTCATGGCGGCAGCGTGCGCGCCACCGCGAAATCGCGCTACCGCCAATGGATGACCCACAAGCTTGCGACCTGGATCGATCAGTTCGGCTCGTCGGGCTGCGTGGGGTGCGGGCGCTGCATCACCTGGTGTCCGGTGGGCATCGACATTACCGAAGAGGTGCGCGCCATCCGCGGCTGTGACACGTCCGCTGGGGACTGGCCATGAAGGACATTGCCGATCTGCTTCGTCATCATCCCTTCGCCGAGGGGCTCGACGAAGAAACATTGGCGCTTATCGCCGGATGCGCCAAGAACGTCATCCTGCAGCCGGGAGAGTATTTTCTCCGTGAAGCCGCCCCAGCCGATTCCTTCTATCTCGTGCGACATGGCGCTGTGGCGCTGGAGACTTTCGTGCCAGGTCGGGGGCCTTTCACCTTTCTCACCGTCAAGAGCGGAGAAATTCTTGGCGCCGAATGGCTTATTCCGCCGTATCGTTCGTCCTTCGATGCGCGCGCCGTCGAACTGACGCGCGCCATTTCCTTTGATGGAAAGTGTCTGCGCGGCAAATGCGAAGCGGATCCGCGCGTCGGCTATGAAATGATGAAGCGCTTCATTCCGCCGCTCGTCAAACGCTTGCAGTCGGCGCGCATGCAGGCGCTCGGGATGTATGATGCCGCAAACGCTTAAAGCCTGCGCGCCGCCGCCCTATCCGATGGCGCCGAGCATGACGCGGGTGACGCGATTCATTCGCGAGTCGGCGGAGGTGTTCACCTTCGATCTCGCGCCTGAGCGCGCGACGCCGTTTACGCCGGGGCAGTTCAACATGCTCTACGCATTCGGCGTCGGCGAAATACCGATCAGCATCAGCGGGGATTCGCAGGCGCCAGAGCGGCTTACCCATACGATCCGCGCCGTCGGGCCGGTGAGCGCGGCGCTCGGCGGATTGAAGGCTGGCGACCAAGTGGGCTTGCGCGGTCCTTTCGGCGTCGGCTGGCCGGTCGAGGAGGCCAAGGGCTTCGACGTCCTGCTGATTGGCGGCGGCATCGGCCTCGCGCCGCTTCGGCCGGCGATTTATTGGCTGCTGCGTCATCGCGCCGCTTACGGCCGAGTGGGCGTGCTTTATGGCGCGCGCACGCCGGACGACCTTATCTTTGTCAGCGAACTCGAAGAATGGCGGAAGACGCCTGACTTCCAGCTGCGCGTCGCGGTGGAGCGCGCTGCACCAGATTGGACCGGGGACGTCGGCTATGTGACGCCATTGCTGTCCAAGCTCCGCTACGATCCGGCGGACACGGTCGCCATGATCTGCGGACCGGAAGTGATGATCCGCGCGACCGCGCTGGCGCTCGAAGACGCGGGCATTGCGGATTCGCGCATCTTCGTCTCGATGGAGCGCAATATGAAATGCGCCATCGGCCATTGCGGCCACTGCCAGTTCGGTCCGCTGTTCATCTGCAAGGACGGGCCGGTCCACCGCTACGATCGCGTACGCGATCTTCTCGCCTATCGGGAGCTGTGACGTGGCGCGCATTCGACCAAGACTCGCTGTCTGGAAATTCGCCTCATGCGACGGCTGCCAGCTCAGCCTCCTCGATTGCGAGGACGAATTGCTGGAGATCGCCGGCGAGGTCGAGATCGCGCAGTTTCTCGAGGCGACGAGCGCGTCGGTCGAAGGTCCATATGATCTTTCTCTCGTCGAAGGTTCGGTGACGACGGCGCATGATGCGGCGCGCATCCAGGAGGTCCGTAAACAGTCGCGGTTCTTAATTACGATTGGCGCCTGCGCCACCGCAGGCGGCATTCAGGCGCTGCGCAACTTCGCCGACGTGCGCGAATATGCCGCGATCGTCTATGCGCGGCCGGACTATATCGAGACCCTGGCGACATCGACCGCGATCTCCGATCACGTGAAGGTTGACTTCGAACTGCGCGGCTGTCCGATCAGCACGCGGCAGCTCGTTGAAACGATTTCTGCCTTCCTCGCCGGGCGCAAGCCGCAAACGCCGCCGCATAGCGTCTGCGTCGAATGCAAGATCGCCGGCAATCTCTGCGTCATGGTCGGTCACGGCACGCCGTGTCTGGGACCCGTCACCCATGCGGGCTGCGGCGCGCTCTGTCCCTCCTACAATCGCGGTTGCTATGGCTGCTATGGCCCGATGGAGACGCCCAATACGCCGTCACTGTCGGTATGGCTGAGCAGACTCGGCATGGATGAAGATGCGCTGCGGCGCGTCTATAGAACCTTCAACGCCAACGCCGACGCCTTCCGCGAGGAAAGCGAACGTCATGATCGTTAAGACGATCAAGGTCGATCAGCTCGCCCGTGTCGAGGGCGAGGGCGCGCTCAAGGTCGTCGCGCGCGACGGCGTCGTGCAATCAGCGGAACTCAATATTTTCGAACCGCCGCGATTCTTCGAAGCCTTCCTGCGCGACCGCATGTATAGCGAGGCGCCGGATATTACGGCGCGCATCTGCGGCATTTGTCCGGTCGCCTATCAGATGAGCGCGATTCACGCGATGGAGAACGCGCTCGGCGTCGTTGTCGATGGACCGCTGCGCGACCTGCGACGGCTGCTCTATTGCGGCGAGTGGATCGAGAGCCACACGCTGCACATCTATATGCTGCACGCGCCGGATTTCCTCGGCTATGCGGGCGCAATCGAAATGGCGCGCGACCACGCCGATATCGTGCGTCGGGGCCTCGATCTCAAAAAGGCCGGCAATGCGATTATCGCGCTTCTCGGCGGCCGCGAGATTCATCCGATCAATGTCCGCGTCGGCGGCTTTTATCGTGCGCCGCGCCGGCGCGAACTTCAGCCGCTCGCCGAAGAGTTAAAGCGCGCGCGGGACGGAGCGCTCGCGACCGTGCGCTGGACGGCCGGTTTTGATTTTCCTGACGTCGAGCGCGACTATGAATTCGTCGCCTTGCGCGGCGACGGCGAATATCCCTTGAACCAGGGCCGCATCGTCTCAAGCCGCGGGCTCGACATCGCCGCCGCGGAATATGACGAACATTTCGAAGAGAGCCACGTCGAACATTCGACCGCGCTGCACGCGCACATCAAGGCGCGTGGGGCTTATCTCACGGGGCCCCTGGCGCGCTATGCCCTGAACGCCGCGTCTCTCTCGCCGATCGCGCGCGAAGCCGCGCGTGAAGCGGGACTTGGATCGGTCTGCGCCAATCCCTTCCGCAGCATCATCGTTCGCGCCGTGGAAGTTCTTTACGCCTGCGACGAGGCGCTACGGATCATCGACCAATATGAAGAGCCTGACCGCCCGGCCGTCGATCTCGAACCGCGCGCGGGGGTTGGCTTTGCGGCGACAGAGGCGCCGCGCGGCATGCTGTATCACCGCTATCAGCTTCATGCCGATGGAAAGATCGCCGACGCGCGCATCGTCCCCCCGACGTCGCAGAACCAGCCGAGCATCGAAGAGGATCTGAAGATTTTCGCGACCGCGTGGCTCAATCTGCCGGACGACGCTTTGCGTCACCGCTGCGAGCAGACCATTCGCAATCACGACCCCTGCATTTCCTGCGCGACGCATTTTTTGCGGCTCGATGTCGACCGGGGTCGATAGCGCGCGCGAAGGACCGCGCATCATTGTGCTCTGTATCGGCAATCCCCAGCGCGGCGACGATGCGGCAGGCCGCGCGGTCGCGCGTGCGCTGAGAGCGTCGCCGGCCGACGTCGAAATCATCGAGGAGGAGGGCGAGGCGACGCGCGTCTTGGCGCGGCTCGAGGGCGCGGACGCCGCCTACATTGTCGACGCCTGCGTTTCCGGGGCGACGCCCGGCGAGATCCGCCGCTTTGACGTCGGCACAGGCCCGCTTCCGCGAGCGGCTTTTGGCGCATCGACGCATGGCTTCGGCCTCGCCGAAGCTCTGGAGCTCGCCCGCGCGCTGGGCGCACTGCCCTCGCGCTGCGTCGTCTATGCGATCGAAGGCGGAACCTTCGACATCGGCGCGTCGATGTCGCCGACGGTCGCGGCGGCGGTCGATATCGTCGCCGGCCGATTGCGGGCGGATATACTCGGCGAATAACCGAAGCGGGGCGACGCGCCGCACAAATTCGCCCCACGCCCGAAACAACCGGCAACATTGCGGCAACCCAGCCGAAACGCTGGCATGCTTAGAGTGTGCGCTCACATATCTCAGAATTCGCGCTTAGCGCCGCCGAATGCCTCCCCGCACAGCAGCGCCGCGCAGACCAAGTATGGAGAGCCGAATGCAGCGTCTCGTTTCCGCGTCGAAAGTCATCGTCAACGTCTCGACGGTTCGGATGCTCGTCCAACTGCCGATGCATGTCGTTCGACGCATTGCCGCTTCGCCGGAGGCGTTTATCAACGCCATAGAGCGTTTTGCAAAACATTAAGCTTTGCGTTTGCCTCGGCCGCGCAAGCCTAGGATTGAACAATAAGCTGCGTCGGATACGCTTGACTATGTAAGCGTTCGCCGGCGGGTTGAATGACCTTGCGCCTGACCCAGTTGAACTGGCTAACAGCCAAACAATCTGGAGGAAAAAATGCGCAAGCTCGTGCTATTGATAATCGGGGCGTCTTTCGCTTTCGCGCCGATGGCTCAAGCGCAGCGATCGTACCCTAGCGATGGCAACGTCCAGTCCTATGGCGGGCTGTGGCGCTATCAGAAGAGGGATTGGAGCACGCCCTGGCGGCCTCTTAACCCCGGCGTGTGCTGGCAGTGGAGCGATTCCGTCGGCAACTGGCTATGGGTGTGCTGAGAAGCACGCCAGTTCGATGAGACGCAAGAAACGCCCCGCTGCCACTCCGCAGTCGGGGCGTTTCTATTGGATGCTTACGACCCGAGAGCGGCGGAGACAGAGCGCGCAGTCATCTCATCGCGCCTTGTGCCTAGGTGGGGCCGCATGTCGGCCATATTGGCGTTCGCAATTCAAGGTAGAGGAACAACACCTCCATCTATGAAGGCTAGGCATGGGCTTTCCACGGGCGCCATCATCTGTCGGGCCGCCGACCGGAAAAAAAGAGATCGTCCTCTTTTCGGCGAATGCAATTACTGCTCGAACTGACCGCCCGCTCGGCAAGTTGGTTTGCATGGCCAGAGCAAACGGAATTTTTGCCGTCTCGGAAATCTGCAAGGGACTCGCGATACTCACAATCGGCGACCTAGTGATCGCGGATGGAGTCGGCGAATTCGTGTGCATTGCGGCGCTGACGATCGAGGCGCTGCCTTTCTTACGTTGGCGTGCATCGGAATATGCCAATTCAACCGTGTTGCCGTCTCGATGATCGAAGGCCGTTGAGAGCGCTCCGAGAAGATTGCGTGGGTGAAGCGCTGGCGGAACGAAGATGCGGATTGGCGCGCAAATGATTTTGACGATGCGCTGCTCACGAGTCGGAGCGGTTGTGCTTCTGTTTTTGCTTCTCGCTGGCGCAGTCGCACATGCGCGCGGCGCCGAGGTGACGGCTGAACCCATACCTGACGCAGTATGGGCTTACATGCAGGGAAGGTCGTGGCGCGCGGAGCTTCGATGTCCGGGGCGCGACGAACTTGTTCTGTTGAGGGTTCCTTACCGGGATTTCGACGGCAACGCGCAGACCGGCTCTTTGATTGTCGCAAGAAGCGTCGCAAAAGCAGTCGCAGCCGCCTTTGAGGAAATCTACGACAGCGGGAGATTTCGAATCTATCGAATGTCCCTGATCGATGAATTTGGAGGGGATGACGCGCGATCGATGGCGGCGAATAATACGAGCGCCTTCAATTGCCGAACGACCGATCGTGGCGCGATGTCGCGACACGCCTATGGCGTGGCCGTGGACATCAATCCCGTTCAAAACCCCTACCGGGAAGGAAACCTCACCGAGCCTGAAGCCGGGCGCGCCTATGACGAGCCCTTCAAGCGCAGGAGAGATATCGTCGGGATCATCGTCGACGGCGACGTCGTGACCAGGGCCTTCGCGCGACAAGGCTGGCGCTGGGGCGGACATTGGAAGAGAAGCGTCGACTATCAGCACTTTTCCAATGACGGACACTGAGGGCGGTAGTCGTGGCGGGGCAGGTTGGACCAAGGTCGATCTGGTCCAACCTCGAAACGTGGGCGCGCATCCTCTGCGGCCCTAAGGCTCCGAAAAGCTTGAGAGATTTTTTTGATGGAAACCCGCTTCATGGTTGTGGCGCCGCTGCCACAGTCGGGTGGAAAGCGTGCCCGGAGGGCCGAATAGCTTCTAAATTGCTTTGACTGTGCAGGGCTGGTCGCTTTTTTTACCTGGAAGCCGCCTCTGGTTTGGGGATTCGGCCAAGCCGTTTTAAGCTTTAGGAGAAGCTATAATGAAGAAGGCAACTTTTGCCGCTTTTGCCCTCGCGCTGACGGCTGGTTCGGCCATGGCCGCGGACCTTCCGTCCTACAAGGCGCCGCCGCCGCCGCCCCCGCCGCCGATCATGACCTGGACGGGCTTTTACGCCGGTCTCAACTTCGGCGTCGGCTTTTACGCCCAAAATTCATCCAACGCTTGGGGGTGGGGCGTCAACAATCACGGCGGTAGCCGGGCGGGCGTCGTCGGCGGCGCTCAAATTGGCTACAATTATCAGCTCACGCCGATGTTCGTCGTCGGCGTCGAGACCGATTTCCAAGGCACCAGCATCGGCTCTGGCGCCGGCGGCAACAGCTTCGCCTGGCTCTTTGGTCTCCCTCCGGTAACCACCGCGAGCCTGAATTGGTTCGGCACGGTGCGTGGCCGCGTCGGCGTCAACCTGCTGAGCCCGCAGCTGCTGGTCTACGGCACAGGCGGCTTCGCTTATGGCGAGGTGAAACGCAACGGCTGGTTGAACCAGAACAGCACGGTGCAGACGGGCTGGACCGCCGGCGGCGGGGCCGAATATATGTTCGTTGCGCTGCCGAACTGGTCGGTCAAGGCCGAGTATCTCTATACGCAGCTCAGCGGCAATAACAACAACGGCTTCAATTTTGGCCTCAACTTGAACAACGTCAACAACCGCACCCGCTTCCACACGATCCGCTTTGGCGTGAACTACCACTTCAATTTCGGCTCTTCGGCGCCGGTGTTGGCGAAATACTGATCGATCATTCAACGACGGATCCAGGAAAGCCCTGCCCTCGCGGCTGGGCTTTCTCTTTCTCACCGCATAGATTCAATACGCGGGCCGTGACCCAGTCAGACGCCGCCGGTCATCCGGTATTGTCGGTTTAGTCGTGGGCTTGACTGAGCGTCGGGGCGCAGGCGTCAAAGTCTTTATTGCAGGGCGCACCCGGATTGTAGATTGCATAGGCGTAGCTGCAACACGGGTTGTGTGTTTTCTTCTCAGCGCCATAGTCCGCGTTGAAGGGGACCTCGACGCCGACGTGTTGATAGTCGCCGCTACCTTTTGGCGGAAGATTCGGTACGGTGTCGGCCGTGTTCACAAGACGGAATGTTTGAACCTTTAAGTTTTCATAGTAATCGTGGAAGGGTTTTAGCCCAACCATTGGACTTGCCGAATTATAGTGTCGGGCGGCAATATTGTGGGAAGCCGCCAATGGCACAGCAAGCGTGGCAAGCGCCGAGCCGAGACTGTGGCCGGTGATGGTAAGAGGTTTAGGGCCGATTGTTTTGAGCTGGGCGTCCAGCGCCTCCACAAGTCCAGTGTAAACTGCGTACCAACCTCTTGCGACGAGAATGCCGGGAGGGGGATTGGGCGTCGGCGCGCTATACGCGACCGGTTTGAATTCAATATCGACTTCGAAGTCCTCAAGGCTTTTGCTTCCCCGGAAAACGAGATAAAGACTGCCGTCGGTCTTGGATTTAACCAGGCATCCGAAAGGTTCAGTAACTGTCTTTTTAAACTCTAAAGTGAACGTGCTCCAAATCAGCTGACCAAAGGCGTAGTCTTCTACTTTGAAATCTTTGGTGATCGGGCAAGCGTTAGCCGGCTGCCAATCAAAGTCTCGCGGCGAGCCGGCATTGAGCCATTGTTCATACATGTTACTGAGCACGTTCACAAGGAACGTGCAAACCTTGAAGGTTTGCTGAGAAGAATCTCCAAAGGATAGCGGTTGAGATGTTTTGCATGTCGTAGGGGTCATAATACCCTCCAGAAGAATAGATGACGACGATAATATTCGTGATGACAAGCTGCTGCAGGCCGGCGCCAGTGGCGTTCAATGATCGCGTAAGGGAGGGCCTGAACTTCTCGCAGTTGGTCGGGCTTTACCGGGAAATACCGGCTTCATCCGCTGACGCTCTCGGCGCTTTATTGCCGAGCGAGCTATGGGCGCGCACGCCATTATAGCCCTATGCAAGCCTCGCATTCTTGGCGCGCTTCGTCGAGGCTGAAAGAATCAGGTCGCGTTCAGACGCTCCGCCCGGAGCTTTTGCTGGGATGCGCGCTGAATACCGCGCCTTCCATTGGTCTCCGGAGCGTCAACGCATCTTAGCTTTTTTGAGAACATTGGTCGGAGTGAGAGGATTCGAACCTCCGACCCCCTCGTCCCGAACGAGGTGCGCTACCAGGCTGCGCTACACTCCGACAGAAATGGCCGAAGCCGCTTCGGGCCGGTTTATAGCCATAGCAGGATTGCGCCGCAACTGGTTTCGGGCGCTCTAGGGACGGACCCGCTCAAGCGTGACAAAAGCGAAGTCCGCTTCGTCCTTCGGGCCGCGGGGCGGCGCTTCGCGCGCGATCTCGCGCCAGTCTTTGGGGTCGAGCGCCGGGAAATGCGCGTCGCCCGCAATATCGAGCGCCACTTCCGTGAGTTCGATGACGTCGGTGAGGTCGAGAAAGGCGCGATAGATCTCCTCGCCGCCCGCGATGATGATCTCGTCGACGCCAAGCAGCGCGGCCAGCCGACGCGCCGTCGCCAAAGCCTCCTGGGGATCCGCCGCGACATGCGCGCCTTCGGCTCTGAAATGGGGATCGCGGGTGAGCACGACGCTTTCTCGCCCCGGCAGCGGCCGTCCGATCGATTCGAAGGTGCGCCGTCCCATGATCATCGGCTTGCCCCAGGTGCGCGCCTTGTAGCGCTTGAGGTCGCTCGAGAGCCGCCAGGGAAGGCCGTTGGCGACGCCGATCACGCCATTGCGTCCGCGCGCGACGACGGCGACGATTTTGGGCTCCATCGCCGCCTACACCGCGATCGGCGCGGCGATCGCCGGCCAGGGGTCATAATTCTCGACGCTCAAATCTTCGTATCTGAAGTCGAAGAGCGAGCGCACCGACGGATTGAGCTTCAGGCGCGGCAGGGGCTTTGGCTCGCGTGAGAGCTGAAGCCGCGCCTGCTCGACATGATTGAGATAGAGATGCACGTCGCCGAAACTGTGCACAAAATCGCCCGGAACACAGCCCGTGACCTGCGCGACCATATGCGTCAGCAGCGCATAGCTCGCGATGTTGAAAGGCACGCCGAGGAAGACGTCGGCCGAACGCTGGTAGAGCTGGCAGGAGAGGCGCTTCACGCCGTCAATTTCCGCGACATGAAACTGAAACAGGCAGTGGCAGGGCGGCAGCGCCATCTCGTCGACCTGTGCGGGGTTCCATGCCGAGACGATCAGCCGGCGCGAGAAGGGATTGCGCTTGATCTCTTCGACGACATGGGCGAGCTGGTCGATATCCCTGTCGCCGTCGGGCCAGCGCCGCCATTGCATGCCGTAGATCGGACCGAGGTCGCCATTTTCATCGGCCCATTCGTTCCAGATCCTGATGCCATTGTCGCGCAGATATTTGACGTTGGTGTCGCCCTGCAGGAACCACAGCAATTCGTGAATCACCGATTTGAGATGCACGCGCTTGGTCGTCACCAGCGGGAAGCCTTGCGACAGGTCGAAACGCATCTGATGGCCGAAAAGCGATAGCGTGCCGACGCCGGTGCGATCGTCCTTGCGCACGCCTTCGCGCAGGATTTTATCCAAAAGGTCGAGATACTGACGCATGTCGCCGGTTCAATCTCTTTCCGCCAAAGGTTGCGACGCCTCACTCCATACGCCCTGCGCCCCATTCCAACCAAAGAGTGCGCGGCGTTCATTGCCACGGATTGATAACCGGCGCGCGCGCTTTCTCGAAATCGCCAGTATCTCGCGTCACGACCGTGAAGCCGTGGAGAAGCGCTGTGGCGGCGATGATGAGATCAGGCTGGGAGAAAGTATATCGCGTCTTGCGCCCTTCTTCGACGAGCAGGCGCCACTTCAACATGACATCCTCGCTAACCGGCAGCGTCCTTTGTGTAAACAGCGGTCGCACTTTGAGCGTGAGCCAGTCGTGCAATTCGGCCCGTCTCGAAGGGTCGGCGACAAGCTCAATTCCAAAGCGGATTTCCGCAAAAGTGACCACGCTGACATAGAGCCGATCGAGCGGCTGCGCAGCTACGAATGCGACGACCTTTGCATTGGGCCTCGGACGACGCAGTTCCGAAAGCACATTGGTGTCGAGCAGCCATCCGCTCACAATTCGATCTCGCGCACGGGCATCGCTTCCCGTTTGGGCTCAATGTCGATGTCGCGCGCGGGCGACGCCTGCATCGCGGCGATCAACGCGTCCCCCGTACGCTCTCCCTCGAGCCGACGAAATTCCTCCGCCGACACGACGACCACGGCGTCGCGTCCGTGCACAGTCACATGCTGAGGCCCTTCGCTGCGGACGCGCCGCACCAGTTCGCTGAAGCGTGCCTTGGCGTCTTGAAGGACCCACCGACCCGGTGAAGTCGGCTCCTTGTGGGTCGATTTCGAAAATCTAGTCATGCTGACTAGTATAGCGTGATGGCATGGCTGCGCAAGATGCAGGCTACGATCTTGCGGCCAAGCCTTTGCGCGCACCCCCCGGCGTTCCTATATATGCGCGGTTAGGGGAGACTGTTTCCCCGCAATTTCGAGGATACAAACATGTCGCGTTTCTTCGCGCTTAAGCGTGGATCGCTGATTTTTCTTGCGCTTGCGACGCTGCTGGCGCTTGCGCCCGCCCTCGCCGAGGCGCGGATGGGCGGCGGCGGCAGCTTTGGCAGCCGCGGCTCGCGCAGCTGGTCGGCCCCGCCGTCGACCCGCACCATGCCGGGCCAGGCCTCGCCCTTCGAGCGCAGCGTCGCGCCGCGTCCCGCGCCGGGGATGGCCGGGCCGATGTCGCAGCCCGGCGGCGCCTTTGGCGGCGCTTTCGGTCGCGGCATGCTCGGCGGTCTCGCCGGCGGCCTGCTGGGCGCCGGGCTCTTCGGCCTGCTGACGGGCCATGGCCTCTTCGGCGGCATGATGGGCTTCGCCTCGGTCATCGGCCTGCTGTTGCAGATCGCGCTGATCGTCTTCCTGGCCCGCATGGCTTTCAATTGGTGGACGCGTCGCAATGCCAACGCCATGGCGGGGGCGGGTCACCGTCCGAGCCCTGGTTTCACGTCGCCCTTTACGGCGCGCGCGCCCTTTGGCGCGGCGGGCTTCGGCTCCGGCGCTTCTCCGGAAGCGGCGATGGCGACGCCGATCAAGATTGCGGCGGAGGACTTCAACGCCTTCGAACGCCTGCTCGGCGAAACGCAGGGCGCCTATAGCCGCGAGGATCTTGGCGCACTGCGCGGCATGTCGACGCCGGAAATGGCCTCCTATTTCGACGACGAATTGGAGGAGAACCGCCGCAAGGGCGTCATCAACCGCGTTTCTGACGTGAAATTGCTGCAGGGCGATCTGTCGGAGGCGTGGCGCGAAGGCGTCGACGAATACGCCACCGTCGCCATGCGCTTCGCGCTCAATGACGTCATCGAGGATCGCGCCACCGGCAAGCCCGCGCCCGGTTCGCCGGGGCCGACGGAGACGTCCGAGGCCTGGACCTTCCGCCGACCGGCGGGCGCCGGACCGCAGGAGTGGAAGCTCTCGGCGATCCAGCAGGCGGCGTAAGTTCAGCATTGGCTGTAATCTTTTGCCCCTCCCGCAAGGGAGGGGCTTTTTTATTGCCGGTCCGCGCGACGCAGCGTCTTGACCCTTTGACCGACGTCCGCAATGCGTCGGGCTGTAGAATTTGGACCTTTTGAAGCGCGCCTCCGATGCTGCATGATCGTTCTGCGCTGCCGATCGACGATGTGCTGCCGGCGATCCGCGCGGCGCTTGAGGCGTCGTGCAACCTTGTCGTCGTCGCCCCGCCCGGCGCCGGTAAAACCACGCGCGCGCCGCTCGCGCTGCTCGACGCCGACTGGGCCAAGGGCGGCAAGCTCATTCTATTGGAGCCGCGACGTCTCGCCGCCCGCGCGGCGGCGAGCCGCATGGCGGCGACGCTCGGCGAGACCGTTGGCGAAACGATCGGCCTGCGGATGCGCCTTGAATCGAAAATCTCGGGGCGAACGCGCATCGAGGTCGTCACCGAAGGCGTGTTTGCGCGGATGATTCTCGACGATGGGGGGCTCGAGGGCGTGGCCGGCGTGCTGTTCGACGAATATCACGAACGCTCGCTCGACGCGGATCTCGGCCTCGCGCTGGCGCTCGACGCCCAGGCAGGACTGCGGGAGGATCTGCGGCTCATCACCATGTCGGCGACGCTCGACGGCGCCCGCGTCGCCGCGCTGATGGGCGCCCAGACGATCGAGAGCCAGGGGCGCGCATTTGCCGTCGAGACGCGCTATCTCGGCCGCGACGCCAATGCGCGCATCGAAGAGTCGATGACGCGCGCGATTCTTCTGGCGCTGCGCGAAGAGCGGGGTTCGATTCTCGCGTTTCTGCCAGGGCAGGGGGAGATCGCGCGCGTCGCCTCACGCCTCGCCGAGTCGCGCCTGCCGGACGACATCGACGTCGCGCCGCTCTATGGCGCGCTCGATCGCGGCGAGCAGGACCTGGCCATCGCGCCGGCGCGGCCCGGCCGTCGCAAGATCGTGCTCGCCACGTCGATCGCGGAAACCTCGCTGACGATCGAAGGCGTGCGCATCGTCGTCGACAGCGGGCTGGCGCGCGTGCAGCGCTTCGAACCGGATCTCGGATTGTCGCGGCTCGAGACGGTGCGCGCTTCGCGCGCCAGCGTCGATCAGCGCCGCGGCCGCGCCGGCCGCACCGAGCCCGGCGTCTGCTATCGCCTGTGGGACGAGCCGCAGACGGCGGCGCTCCCGGCCTTCGCCGCGCCCGAAATTCTCGACGCCGATCTCTCCGGCCTTGCCCTTGATCTCGCGGCCTGGGGGGTGAGCGATCCGGGGCGACTCAAATGGCTCGATCCGCCGCCGGCGCCCGCCTGGAAGGAGGCGGTCGCGCTTGATCGCGAACTCGGGGCGCTCGACGACGACGGTCGGCTTACCGACATGGGCCGCGCCATGCGGGCGCTGCCGCTTGCGCCCAGATTGGCGCGAATGGTGGTCGAGGCGGCGGGTCAGGGCGAGGCGAAGCGCGCCGCCGAACTCGCCATGCTGCTCTCGGAGCGGGGGATCGGCGGCGCCGACGCCGACCTTTCGCATCGGCTCGAGCGCCTGCGCGGCGAGAAGTCGAAGCGCGCGGGCGACGCGCTGCGCCTCGCGGCGCAATGGGCGCGGCAGGCGATGGCGGCGGCAGGCGTTTTGCCCCCTCCCCAACCCTCCCCCGCTAACGCGGGAGAGGGAGTGGACTCGGCGCTTCATCAAGAGAGAGCGAATCGCCGATCGTTCGCGTCCCCTCTCCCGCGAAGCGGGGGAGGGCTGGGGAGGGGGCTGTTATCCGACGGCGCGCTGATCGCGCTCGCTTTTCCCGACCGCATCGCCAAATCGCGCGGCGCGCGCGGCGAGTTCCTGATGGCGAACGGCCGCGCCGCGATGTTGCAGTTCGAAGATCCTCTGTCACGCGCGCCATTCCTCGCCGTCGCCGAACTCACCGGCCGGGCGGCGCAGGCGCGCATCCTTGCGGCTTGTGCGCTCACCGCCGAGGAGGTTGAGACGATTGCGGGCAATCGTATCGAGACGCGCGACGAAACCGTCTTCGACGCGGCGAGCGCAAGCTTGCGGCGGCGCGCCTTCCGGCGTCTGGGGGCGATACGACTCTCCGAGCGCAATCTGGCGGTCGAGCCGTCTGACCAGAATGCGCGGATCCTTGCGCGCGGCGTGGCCGCGGTTGGCGTCGCGCGGCTGCCGTGGACGAAGACGCAAATGCAGCGGCGCGACCGGGTCGCCTTTCTGCGCCGCGCCGAGGGCGACGAGTGGCCGGACCTCTCCGACGCCGCTCTGGCGGCAAGCGCCGAAGAGTGGCTTGCGCCGTTCATTGAGGGGCGCACGTCGCTCGCGGATATTGCGACCGACGACCTCGAGGCCGCGCTCGCTCAGCTTCTCCCCTATGAGTTGTCGCGCAGGCTCGATGCGGAAGCGCCCTCGCATTTCGAGACGCCGGCCGGATCGCGCCATGCGCTCGACTACTCCACCGAGAACGGACCGATCCTCGCGGTCCGGGTGCAGGAGCTTTACGGCCTTTCGAGTCACCCGACGCTTGCGCGCGGACGCGCGCCCTTAACCCTCGAACTGCTTTCGCCGGCGCATCGGCCGATACAGACGACCCGAGATTTGCCGAGCTTTTGGAAAGGCTCCTGGAGCGAGGTGAAGAAGGAGATGAGAGGGCGCTATCCGCGCCATCTCTGGCCGGATGATCCGGCGGCCGCGCAGCCGACGACGCGCGCCAAGCCGCGGGGCTCGTGAGCCCTGCGGCTTGGTGGAGCCCTTATGGCGCGCTTGCGGTCGTGGCGCGCGCGGCGTCGCGCGGCAATCGCTCAATCGTTACTTTCGCTGTGCCGGTGTTGTTGTCGTAAAAAATTTGCTTGCGACCGTCTAAGGACACGTGCGCCGCGTCGTTGACGAAAAGAAATAGCTCTCCCGTATCGCTCGCAACGAATTCCGACACGAAGGTTTTGCGCGGAAACACCGAATTGCAGCTCTTGCCGTCGTAGGAGTAGCTGTCTCGCGCCCAAGCCGCCTTGGCGGCATCCAATTCGTCGGCGGGCAGCGGATCGATGCTCAGCGACAGGCCGCCGTCGACACAGGATTTCGCAGCGGGGTGATTGGCGCAAAAAGACTTATGTTCGGCGGTTTCGCTGTAATTCAGCGGGAGCATTGAGCAGCGTCGCCCGCGCGGCGACAGAGCGCCGCCGCCGTCGATCGGGACCAGCGGCCACTCTGAATCCCCGCGCGTTCCGATGCGGGCGATAGGATGGAACCAAGCGGCTGAAGGCCAGCGACGTAAGGCGACGCCAGCGCTCTGGACCAAGCCTTTCGCATCAAAGCCGTAGGGATCGGTGAGCATCAGCTGATCAAGCCAGGGATCATCGCTCTTGGGGTCGATGCTGATCGTCAGGCGATAGACGCCGCCGCGTTCAACTGTCCAGCGGCTCGCCCAGCAGGGGTCATTCGTGGCAAACCGTGCAGATGCGTTCGCCACCCATTCGGGCGCCTCTGAGCCCACGCACACCCGTCCAGATCCCGCGAGATAATTGAAGCCAATCCGATTGGCGGCGAGAAGCAGGGGCGTGAACACAAAGACAATCGCATAAGCGGCGGGCAACATCGCGCGGCCGGCGCCAAGGACAGATCTTGCCGCAGGCGAGCTTCGTATCGTGCGCACGAATTTTGATGTTGCGCCCGGTTTGGGTTCAACGCCTTTTTTGATTTTATCGTTCTGAATGTTCCAGGCCGCGCGCGCGTGGTAGCGCGTGGCGTCCTCATAGGCGTCGCTCCTATTGCGAAGAACGAAATAGGCGAGCACCAGCGCTATGCTGAAAAATGGATGATTCAGCGCAGCTTTCACATGAGCGTAGAGGTAGGACGGCGTGAAGGACAGGATCGTGTCGCCCATGCCACGCAGGACATTTTCAGTGCCGGACATGAACCGCGACAGAGCGGCGCCAACTGGGCCGAGCACGTGCAGAAGCCATTGGAACGGGAGCGCAACTACCGAGAGCTGGCTCCATATGCCTTCGTTGGAGTCGTCGATTGTTGAATCGAGCAACGGAAAGGCGAGGGCCGTGAGGAACAAGGCCACGAAGAAAAAGTAAGCAATTCGGTTCAGCCATACGTAATCGCGGGCGATCTCCATCTGTTCCTGATTGGGCGCGTCCAGGCTCTTCATCGCTCCCTTGGCAAAGTCCAGTTCGCGGCCGTCGCTGCCCATGCTTGCGGGCTCAAACGCCGGGTCCGCTTCCCGAACACGGGCGTAAGCCGGTCCAGTCTCGGCGCGCGCGATGGAGCCGTCGGGCATGAAGACGTCGGCGCCTTTAGGACCGATTTGGGCTTGCTGCGGGGTCGTCCCGCCAAGCGCCAGCGGCGCGTAATCTCCGCCTCCGTCTACTAAGCGTTCAACAACCGTGTGGTGGACGGTCGGCCGGTAGTAGGGATTACCGGCCGGATCCGTCAGCGTCACTTGCCGTGGATCGTACCGATACAATACCGCCACGCCTGCTCGAGAGTCATGCAGCGGGCCGAATGGCGTGGCCGTCCTACTGAATTCGGCCAACGCCGTTTCGTGAAAAGTGAGCGCTCTGTCGGTCGCAGCTGTCTGAAGTTCCCGAACCATCCAGACCAGCGGGCAATACGCCGTCATGTCGTCGGGATAACCGCCGCCAACGTCGGAATGCACCCCGGCGAACCAAACTTCCTGTATGCGAAAGTCCGGCTCATCGGGCTTTAAGGACACGCGGATCGGATGGAAAGTGAGTCGCTCATCGTCGAGCGAGAGAGCCTGTCGTATCCGGTGGACCTTCTTCCAGATCGTATGATCGCCGCCAAACTTGATGGGGAACACAAAGCGATGAACGACCTCGCGCATTTCTTCGATAGGAACCCCATAGGCTTCCACTGTGTCGAATAGGCCGACAAAGTCGATGGACAGTTTCTCAGGTCGCGGTCCGAGGCCGCCTTTTGCACGTCTGCATAGCTCGGCTGTCCCCAAAGCTTTTTCCAGACGCCCAAGATGGCGTCTCGCAGCTTGGGCAGGCCCAAAAAAACCCAGATATTCTTTTTGCGTTCTTCGTCTTGCTCGCAGAAAGCGCGCCAAGCGTCTTCGGAATTGCGGAGCATCTCCTGGTGCGACACGCGCCGCCCGTCGAATTCGGTCGGCAACAGACCCTGCGCGCGGATGAGGTCGATCAGCATTCGAATGGTGAAGGCGCCGCGGCTGAAGCCGAACATGTAGATCGCTGCGCCAGGCTCCCAATTCCAGGACAGAAAACGGTAAAGCTTGCGCACGTTCGAGGGCACGCCAAAACCGGTCGCGCCGTCGAGCATCGCGAGCGGCTTGAAACCCTCTGTGCCGACGCCGGGAATGTAATAAACGACCTGATCTTTGTCTGAGAGGCAGAGCGCTTGCGAAAGCCGATTGATATTTGAGACTTGCACCAGTCGCCCGTTTCCAGTGCCGTCGGCGAGCAAAACGATTTTCTTGGCCATAGCGAAACCTCGAAAATAATAAAGCAAATTTAGCAACAACCAAAAATCTACGAGCGCTCGCCGCGCTCTGCAAGCATAAAGTGCATCATCCCCACGCCGCATTTGGCGCGGGACAAATTTTCGCTTATGCCAAGGCGGCCAAGGCGACGCTCGACTAGTGAAGGATCGTTGATGTTTCCCAAGCCCGTTGCGAATTTGCGCCCGAATACATTCGAATATGAAGAGGCGCCGCTCATCAAGTCGACCGGCTTTCGCGAATATGACGCGCGCTGGCTGTTTGGGGCCGACCTCAATTTGATGGGCGTGCAGGCGCTCGGCATGGGCCTTGGCGCGCTGCTGCGCGAATTGGGCGTCGCGCCTGAAATCGTCGTCGGCCATGATTATCGCAGCTATTCTTCATCGATCAAATTGGCGCTGGTGAGCGGCCTGATGGCCGCCGGCGTGCGCGTGCGCGATATCGGTCTCGCACTGTCGCCGATGGCCTATTTCGCGCAGTTCGATCTCGATGTCGCGGCTGTCGCCATGGTGACGGCCTCGCATAACGACAACGGCTGGACGGGCGTGAAGATGGGCGCGCGGCGGCCCGTGACCTTCGGGCCGGAGGAGATGGGACGCCTGAAGGAGATCGTTCTCGCCGGCGAATTTCACGAGGCGGAAGGCGGCTCCTATCGCTACATCGAAAATTTCGGCGCGCGCTACATCGACGATCTCACGCGCCGGCCGCCGTTCGCCCGCAAGATGAAGGTCGTCGCCGCCTGCGGCAATGGCACCGCCGGCGCCTTCGCGCCGCAGATGCTGGAGCGCCTTGGCTGCGACGTGATCCCACTTGACGTCTCGCCGGACTACACGTTCCCGCGCTACAATCCCAATCCCGAAGATATGGACATGCTGCACGCCATCGCCGACAAGGTGCGCGAGACGGGCGCATGCGTCGGGCTTGGCTTTGACGGCGACGGGGATCGCTGCGGCGTTGTCGACAATAATGGCGACGAGATCTTCGCCGACAAGATCGGCGTCATGCTCGCGCGCGATCTCTCCAAGGTCCATCCGAATGCGTCATTCGTGGTCGACGTGAAGTCGACCGGGCTTTTCGCGACGGATCCCGAACTCGTCGCGCGCGGCGTCGTCACGGAATATTGGAAGACGGGGCATTCCTACATCAAGCGCCGCGTCAGCGAGCGCAAGGCGCTCGCCGGATTCGAAAAATCGGGGCACTTCTTTTTCAACGAGCCGATCGGACGCGGCTATGACGACGGGCTGCTCACCGCCGTCCACGTCCTCGAAATGCTCGACCGCAATCCAACGAAGTCGATGGCCGAACTCTACGCGGAGTTGCCGAAGACCTGGGGCTCGCCGACGATGTCGCCGCATTGCGACGACGAAAAGAAATATGGCGTCATCGACAAGGTGACGGCGCGCATCGAGGCGATGCGCGCGCAGGGCGAGCAGATCATCGGCCAGCCCATCCGCGACGTCGTCACCATCAACGGCGTGCGCGTCACGGTCGCCGACGGCACCTGGGGCCTCGTGCGCGCGTCGTCCAACAAGCCGGAGCTCGTGGTCGTGGTCGAAAGCCCCGTCTCACAGTCGCGCATGAAGGAGATGTTTACGGCGATCGACGGCATGCTGTGCGAAAATCCCGAGGTCGGCGCGTACAACCAGACGATTTAGAGCCGCGCGGAAGGGTTCGGGTTCTCGACAAATCCGACGCGGCGCCGAAAGTAGAACCGATGCAGCGCGCGCTCCTCGCCGACGTCCAGAGCTTTTTACGGTTCTACGCGCGTTTTCCGATCGGCGACGGCGCGCATGCGCCGCTTGATTTCGCCCGCATGGCGCCGGCGCTGCCGATCGCCGGCGCATTGATCGGCGCAACAGGCGCGGCGAGTCTGTTCCTGGCGCGCATCTGCCATCTTCCTGCGCTCGTCTGCGCGCTCGTCGCGGTCGCGGTCCTCACACTCGCCACAGGCGCGCTGCACGAGGACGGACTCGCCGATGTCGCGGATGGGTTCGGCGGCGGCGCGACGGGCGAGTCGAAGCTCGCCATTATGCGCGACAGCCGCGTTGGGACCTATGGCGCCCTGGCGCTGTGTTTCTCCGTCCTGCTGCGCGTCGCGGCGCTCGCGTCACTCTTTGAGCGAAGCGTCGCGCTCGCGGCCGGCGCCCTCATCTTCGCGGGCGCCTTGTCGCGCGTCGCCGGATTGGCGCCGATGATGCGGCTTCCGACGGCGCGCGCCGATGGGCTGGGCGCGACCGTCTCGGCGCCCTCGCGCGAGTTTTGGACGCGCGCCTGGCTCGTAGCGGCCGGCTTTGGTCTCGCGCCATGGCTCGGCGGCGCCGGCTTGATCCAGATCGCAGTTGCGATCTTCGCCGCCTTCGTCGTGGCTGCGCTTATTACCAACCTCGCAAAAAAGCAGATTGGCGGCTACACGGGGGATGTGCTTGGCGCCGCGCAGCAACTCGCGGAGATCGCCATTTTGGCGGCGCTGTCGGCGGGTTGATCGTCAGGCGATCTCGGCAGGTTCGGCGTTGGCGGGTTTCCCTGCTTCTGCTTCGGCGAAGCGCGCAATGGCCGTGCGCACGTCAGTGACGGCCCCGAGCAGCGTTTCGACTCCGGCGCCAGGTTTGACGGCTTCGAGCGCCAGCCGCCGACGGAACGACCGTGCGCCCGGCATTCCGGCGAAGAGGCCGAGCAGATGACGCGTCATCGCTGAGAGCCGCTCGCCTTTCGCGAGTTCGCGGTCGACGTAGGGAAGGAACGCGTCCACGGCGTCGAAGAGGTTGGCGACCGGCGCCGACTGTCCAAACAATTGTGGGTCGACCTCAAGAAGCAGCGCGGGATCATGATAGGCCGCGCGCCCGATCATCACGCCATCGACGAACTGCAGCTGTTCTTGCATCTCGGCGATCCGCGTCAGCCCGCCATTGATGGCGATGGGAACGTCCGGCAAGGCGCGCTTGAGACGGTGCACCAGCGGATAGTCCAGCGGCGGGACGTCCCTGTTTTCCTTTGGCGAGAGGCCCTTAAGCCAGGCCTTTCGCGCATGCACGAACAGCGCGTCGGCGCCGCTTTCGACGCAGGCTTCCGCAAGCGCGAACAGAGCCTGCTCCGGATTTTGATCGTCGACGCCGATGCGGCATTTCACGGTGACGGGAATCGCGACGGTGTCCTTCATCGCTTTGATACAGTCGCCGACGCGCGCAGGCTCGCGCATGAGACAGGCGCCGAACGCGCCGTTCTGCACGCGATCCGACGGACAGCCGACGTTGAGATTGACCTCCGCATAGCCGAATTGCTCGACGGTGCTCGCGGCCTTCGCCAGCGCAGCGGGTTCGGCGCCGCCGAGCTGCATGGCGACGGGCTGCTCAAACGGATCGAACGCCATCAGCCGCGCGCGGTCGCCGTGGATCACCGCGCCGGTCGTGAGCATTTCCGTATAAAGGCGGGCGCGGCGCGACAACAGGCGATGGAAGTATCGGCAGTGCCGATCCGTCCAATCCATCATCGGCGCAACGGCGAATCTAATATGCTGATGTGTCAGCATTGTAGATTTCGTCTCAACGGCACAGGTCGCGTCATGCACGCTCCATTCAACGCCTCGATACGACACTTTCCGTTCGTTTTCGACTCAGTGCGACGGCGCGTTACGCGACGGAAGTCTCTCGACCGGCACCATGGGGAATCGACGTCTCGACGGTATTGACCTGATCTATATTTCCATCATATTAGAAATATGGAAAAGCAGGAAGCCCTGGCCGCACTTGTCGCGCTCGGCCACGAAACGCGGCTCGATATTTTCAGGCTGCTCATGCAAGCCGGACCTAAGGGGCTTGCGGCGGGGCAAATCGGCGAGCGGCTCGCGCTACCGCCGGCGACGCTGTCTTTTCACCTGAGCCAGCTCAAGCACGCGGACCTTGTGACCTTCCGGCGCGAAAGCCGGTCGCTGATCTACTCGGCCGCCTATCCGGTCATGAACGCGCTGCTCGCCTACATGACTGAGAATTGCTGCCAAGGCGCTGCTGCCTCATGCGAGACCACTACTGCTTCAACTTGCCAACCAGAGGAACGTCATGAAACGCCTGCACGTGCACGTGTCCGTTGATGACCTTACGGCGTCGATTAGGTTTTACAGCGCGCTTTTTGAAGCGCAGCCGACGGCCATCAAACCCGATTATGCGAAGTGGATGCTCGATGATCCGCGCGTGAACTTCGCAATTTCGGCGCGAGGCGGACAGGCTGGCGTCGATCATCTTGGGATCGAGGTCGAGACGCCCGAAGAGCTGAAAGAATTCTATGGCCGTCTGCAACAGGCCGAACGGCCTGTGCTGGAAGAAGGCGCCACGACCTGCTGCTACGCAAAGTCCGAGAAAGCGTGGACCTCCGATCCGCAAGGGCTTTTGTGGGAGTCCTTCCTGACCACCGGCGAAAGCACGATTTACGGCGACGATGCAGCGCTTACGGGATTCCGCACGAGCCCAGCTAAGGAGGAGTCCTCCGCCTGCTGCGGCGCGAAGCCAGCGCCTGTGATTGAAGCCGCCTGTTGTTCTGGAGCGGGAGACAGCCAATGACCGACGCGGTTTACAACGTCCTCTTTCTTTGCACCGGCAACACGGCGCGCTCGATCATTGCGGAAAGCATCCTCCGCCGGGACGGCGCTGGCCGTTTCAATGCGTTTTCGGCAGGCAGCCACCCCAAAGGCGTCGTCAATCCTTACGCGATCAAAGCGCTCGAGGAATATGGCTATCTGACAGAAGGTTTCCGCTCGAAGAACTGGGAGGAATTCGCTGGCCCTGACGCGCCGAAAATGGATTTCGTTTTCACCGTCTGTGACAACGCCGCGGGCGAAGCCTGTCCGATCTGGCCCGGTCAGCCGATGACCGCCCATTGGGGCGTCGAGGATCCGGGGGCTGTTGAGGGAACAGAGATCGAAAAATTAAAAGCGTTCAATGATGCATTCCGCTACCTCAGGCTCCGGATTTCTTACCTGCTCGCAACGCCGATCAAGCGACTCGACAAATTGGCGCTCAGGGATCGTTTGCGTGAAATCGGGGAACTCGAAGGCGCAAGCCATGGCCACAAAACGGACGCCTGAGCGATGACCATCGCCATCTATCATTGTCTGCGGCGCTTCCCGCAGGCATCCCTGTAATTGAAACGGCACGACATGGGATCACAGGAAGTTTCGATCCCTCTATCGCGCGGGCAGGCGCGACTGTCCGAGCGGAATCACTGCATGGGTTGATTGCAGGCCGTTCGCGCGCTGTCTGACGTGACATGTACAGATGATCTGTCGTGGTCTACACAAACGAAAAGCGCATGAAGAGACAGAACATATCATTCGGCGTCGGTCGCCGCAGGTTTCTTGAAAGCATCGCTGTGGCCGGCGCCGCAGCGGCGACTCCTTCCGCGGGCGTCGCCCGAGCGGCCCAAGCGCAGGCTCGGGTCGAATACCCGTCCAATCGGCTTGCGAATATTCGCGATCTCAAGGTCAACGAGCCGTTGAGCGTGGCTTATCCTGACGACGACGCGCCGGGCGTTTTGGTCAAGCTCGGCAGGTCCACGCCAAATGGCGTCGGTCCCGACGCGGACATCGTTGGTTTCTCTACGATCTGCCCGCACCGGGGGTTTCCGCTAAGCTATAACATTGGCGATCGCACGTTCAACTGCCCGGCGCATTATTCACGCTTCGATTGCGAGGCGGGCGGCCAGCAGATCTGGGGCCATGCGACCCAAAATCTGCCGCAATACTTCCTGCGCCTTGACGCCAAGGGCGACATCTATGCGGAAGGCGTCGATGAGCTTCTCTATGGCCGGCTGTCCAACGTGCTTTGAGGGGTAAGGCGATGGCTTACAAGCGTCAGATCGACCGACTCCCCATCGTTCCAAGGGATGCAAAGGAGTTCAACGTCGTCTGCCACTACTGCATCGTCGGTTGCGGTTACAAGGCCTACACATGGCCGATCAACAAGCAAGGCGGCGCCGCGCCCGACAAGAACAAGTTCGGCGTAAATCTCTCCAAGCAGCAGCAGGCCGAGGCTACGGCGTGGTACGCGCCATCGATGTATAATATCGTGCGCCAGAATGGCGAAGACGTGCACCTCGTCATCAAGCCCGACGAGGATTGCGTCGTCAATTCTGGTTTGGCCTCGATACGCGGCGCGCGTATGGCGGAGACGAGCTATTCGCGCGCGCGGAATACTCAGTTGCAGCGTCTAACGGATCCGATGGTATGGCGTTACGGTCAGATGCAGCCGACGAGCTGGGACGATGCGCTCGATCTCGTCGCCCGCGTGACCGTGGACGTCATCAGTGAAATGGGCGAGGACGGCCTGTTCGTCTCGGCTTACGATCACGGCGGCGCTGGCGGCGGCTACGAAAACACCTGGGGCGTCGGCAAGTTGTATTTCGGCGCGCTGAAGGTCAAGAATATCCGCATTCACAATCGCCCTGCCTACAATTCCGAAGTCCATGCGAGCCGCGACATGGGCGTGAATGAGCTTAATAATTGTTATGAGGACGCGGAGCTTGCGGACACGATTGTCGCTGTCGGCACGAACCCGCTCGAGACGCAGACCAATTATTTTCTAAATCATTGGCTTCCGAATCTGCGCGGCGCGACCGTGGAAAGAAAGAAAGCCGAATTCGGATCAGCGCCAGACGATCCTGTGCGCATCATAATCGTCGATCCACGGCGAACAGTAACGGTGAACGCGTGCGAGGTTGAGGCAGGCAAGGACCGCGTGATGCATCTCGCGATCAACTCAGGAACGGACCTCGCGCTGCTCAACGCCTGGTTCACCTACATCGCCCAAAAAGGTTGGATCGATAAAGAGTTCATCGCCGCCTCGACCAAGAATTTCGACGAGGCGCTCGCCGCCAACAAGATGAGCCTCGAGGAAGCCGCGCAAATCACAGGGCTGACGGTCGACCAGATTCGCCGATCGGCGGCGTGGATCGCCGAACCTAAGGCCGGCGGCGCACGACGCCGTGCGATGTTCGCCTATGAGAAAGGCTTGATCTTCGGCAACGACAACTACCGCACCAACGGCGCGCTCGTGAACCTCGCGCTCGCGACGGGAAACATTGGCCGGCCGGGCGGTGGCTGCGTGCGCATGGGCGGCCATCAGGAAGGCTATGCGCGGCCCGATTATCCGGGACCGCGGCCAGTCCCTTACGTCGACAAGCTTCTCATCGCGGGCAAGGGCGGCGTGCACCACATCTGGGGCTGTGATCACTATAAGACGACGTTGAATGCGTTCAAGTTCAAGCAGGCATACAAAAAGCGCACGGACATCGTGAAGGATGCGATGATGTCCGCGCCTTACGGCGATCGCGCGCGCATGGCGAAGACGATCATGGCGGCGATCAAGAAGGGCGGCCTCTTCGCCGTCGACGTCGACATCGTACCGAGCCAAATCGGTCAGGCCTGTCACGTCTGGCTGCCTGCGGCGACGTCGGGCGAGATGAATCTTACATCGATGAACGGCGAGCGGCGTATGCGGCTCACCGAGCGCTACATGGACCCGCCGGGCCAGGCCTTGCCGGACTGCCTGATCGCCGCTCGCATCGCCACGCATATGGAGCGTGTGCTGCTTGAGAAGGGCAAGCGTAAATACGCCGACCGATTCAAGGGGTTCGACTGGAAGAACGAGGAAGACGCCTTCTTGGACGGGTACCATCAGCAAAACAAGGGCGGGCGGTTCGTAACACATGAGCGGCTGCGCGGGATGGGCACGAATGGCTTCCAAGAGCCGGCTGTCGCTTTCGAGGACGGCAAGATCATCGGGTCGAAGCGCCTTTACGCTGACGGCAAATTCGACACCGAGGATGGCAAGGCCGTCTTTATGCCAACCAAATGGCGCGGCTTGCAGCTTGCAGATAAGCGGGCCGAGCGTAAGAAATGGCCGTTTCTCATCAATAGCGGCCGCACGAATCACATCTGGCAGAGCGCCTATCTCGATCAGCAGAATGACTTTGTCATGGATCGCTGGCCTTACCCCTTCATCGAAATGAATCCGCAAGACATGGCGGAGTTGAAGCTCGAAGCCGGCGATCTCGTCGAAGTCTATAACGATAACGGTTCGACCCAAGCAATCGCCTATCCAACGCCCACTGCCAAGCGCAGGCAAACGTTCATGCTGTTCGGCTATCCCAGTGGCGTGCAGGGCAACGTGGTGTCGCCCGGCGTGAATGAGCTCCTCATACCGAACTTCAAGCAGACGTGGGGCGCGGTTCGAAAAATTGCCGAGGCGCCGGAAGGGGTGCGGCATCTCACATTCAAATCGATGGAATATGCTGGGCCTGACGGAGACGTGACGTAGCGCAAGACGAAGACGCTGCTTGCTGCTGATCTTGCTGCTCGACGAGCGCTGCTGTGGGCGTTCAGAAATATCTGCGCGCCGCCGCTTATCCGACCCCGTGTCCTCTTGCCCAAAGGGAAAAATCGATGACTGATCACATTTACAAATTCCTCTTTGTCTTTACCGGCGATAGTGCCTCGATAAGCTGGCGCTTGAGAGTTGTTTGCGTGAAATCGGGGAACTCGAAGGCGCAAGCCACGGCCACAAAACGGACGCCTGAGCGATGACCATCACGATCTATCACAACCCCGCCTGCGGCACGTCGCGCAACACGCTGGCGATGATCCGCCAAAGCGGCGAAGAGCCCGTCGTCATCGAATATCTGAAAGACCCGCCGACGCGCGGGCGACTGGTCGAGCTGCTCAAAGCCATGGGCATTTCAGCGCGCGATCTGCTGCGCCAGAAAGGCACGCCCTATGAGGCGCTCGGCCTTGGCGATCCAAAGTGGACGGAAGAGGAATTGATTGGCTTCATGCTCGAACATCCGATCCTCATCAATCGTCCGATCGTCGTAACGCCGAAGGGCGCACGGCTGTGCCGTCCCTCGGAAGCCGTGCTCGACATCCTCCCCAATCCTGCCATTGGCGAGTTCACCAAGGAAGATGGCGAAGTCGTCGTCGGCAGGGACGCTCAACCTCAATCCTGAAAGGACGAATATGACGACCATTCAAGTTTTTGATCCCGCCCTGTGTTGCAGCACCGGCGTCTGCGGCGTCGAGACCGATCAGGCGCTTGTGACCTTCTCCGCCGACGTTGACTGGGCGAAGCAGAGCGGCGCGCGCATCGAGCGCTTCAATCTCGCTCAGGAGCCAATGATCTTTGCTGAAAATGCGACCGTTAAGGCCTTTCTCGAACGCTCGGGGCAGGAAGCTCTGCCGCTGATCCTCGTAGATGGCGAGATATCGCTCGCCGGACGCTATCCGAACCGCGAGGAACTTGCGCGTTGGGCGGGCGTCAAAGAGGTGGAGGAAGCGAAATCAGGCGCGTGCTGTAGCGGTTCATCGTGCTGCTGAAAGGACCATATGAAATTTCTTGAACAGGCTCCGCGTTTCCTCTTCTTCACGGGCAAAGGCGGCGTTGGCAAGACCTCGATCGCCTGTGCGACGGCGATAGAGCTTGCTGAAGCCGGACGCCGCGTGCTGCTTGTCAGCACCGATCCGGCGTCGAATGTCGGGCAGGTGTTTGGGGTCGGCATCGGCGATAAAATCACGGCGATTGACGCCGTGCCGAACCTCTTCGCGCTGGAAATCGACCCGCAGGCCGCCGCCCAGGCCTATCGCGATCGCATCGTCGGCCCCGTGCGCGGCAAGCTGCCGGAAGCCGTGGTGAGGGGCATCGAAGAGCAGCTTTCCGGAGCCTGCACGACGGAAATCGCGGCCTTCGACGAATTCACCGCGCTGTTGACGAACACAGCCATTACATCGGGATACGATCATATTATTTTCGATACGGCCCCGACCGGGCACACCATCCGCCTGTTGCAGCTTCCCGTCGCCTGGAGCGGCTTCCTTGAGGCGGGGAAAGGCGACGCCTCCTGCCTCGGTCCGCTCGCCGGATTGGAAAAGCAGCGCGCGCAGTACAGCGCCGCCGTTGACGCTTTGGCCGACGGTCAGCGCACCCGCCTGATCCTCGTCGCCCGCCCGCAAAACTCCGCGCTGCGCGAAGCCGCGCGCACGCATGAGGAGCTGGCGGCGATCGGCCTCAATCAGCAATTCCTCGTCGTGAATGGTCTACTGCCGAAGGAAGAGGCGGCGCTCGATGCGCTCGCCGCCGCGCTTTACGCGCGCGAGCAAGCCGCTTTGTCGGCGACGCCCGATGCGCTACGCAGCTTGCCCTGCGACTATGTGCCTTTGAAACCGTTCAATCTCGTCGGACTCGATGCGTTACGCCAGCTCCTCGTTGCGACGCCATCGCACATCGACGCGGCGGTCGGCGAACCTGTCGAGCTGCACGCGCCCAGCCTTTCGGAACTGGTGGACGGCATCGCCGCCGATGGTCATGGCCTCGTCATGCTGATGGGCAAGGGCGGCGTCGGCAAGACGACGCTTGCGGCGGCGGTCGCCGTCGAGCTGGCGCATCGCGGACTGCCCGTCCATCTCACGACCTCCGATCCTGCCGCGCATCTCGCCGAAACGCTGCATGGTTCGCTCGACAATCTGACAGTGAGCCGCATCGACCCGCACGCCGAAACCGAACGCTACCGGCAAGAGGTGCTGAGGACGAAGGGCGCAAAGCTCGACGCGCAGGGGCGCGCCTTGCTCGAAGAGGATTTGCGCTCTCCTTGCACGGAAGAAATCGCCGTCTTTCAGGCGTTCTCGCGCATCATCCGCGAAGCGGGCGAAAAATTCGTCGTCATGGACACCGCGCCGACCGGCCACACGCTGCTGCTCCTCGACGCGACAGGAGCCTATCACCGCGAGGTCGCACGGATGCTGGACGCCAAGGGCGCGCATTACATGACGCCGATGATGCAGCTACAGGACGCGCGCAGAACCAAGGTTTTGCTCGTGACGCTCGCGGAAACGACGCCCGTCCTCGAAGCGGCGAATCTTCAGGCGGATTTGCGCCGTGCGGGCATCGAGCCTTGGGCGTGGGTCATCAATAACAGCGTCGCGGCGGCGCGCCCGCATTCTCCCTTGTTGCAACAGCGCGCCAAAAATGAACTGCGCGAGGTCGAGAAAGTGGCAACAACTCATGCGCGCCGCTACGCCGTCGTGCCGCTGCTGAGCGAAGAGCCAGTCGGTGTGTCGCGTCTTCTCGAGTTAGCTGGCCGTGAGACCGAACCCGCGTAAGACGTCGTCGCCGGCTAATCCAATGTCTTAAGTTCACATGTCAGTTTCGTGCAGCGGGTAGATGCCGCTTCGCTTGTCGCCACACGTCCTGCAACCGAAGGGCCGCGCCTAAGCGGAGGCTGGCTCGATGATTTTGGCGTCTCCTTTTGTTCGCCGCAATTATGTATTTGAGGTAGATGCCGGAGCGATAAGGCTTCCGTCTTGCTTGCGTCTTAAAGCCTAGACTTTGCGCTTCGGGAAGGATGTAGGATGAATGCGAATAATGCTAAGCTTTTGACGGACAGCCAAGCTTGCGCATTCTTTGAAGACGCCGCGAGTAAGCTTCGGACCCATTTTGAGCGCCAAGTGCTCGCAGCGCTGCCGGATTTTGCGCGCCCAGCGCTTGAATGCGAGTTGAACGCACTCTCCAAGTTGTCGAGCGCTGATCCTGTGCCGCCATTGGCGGAAATCTCTCTCGTGCGCGCAGAACAATGCGCGCATGACTTGCTGAGCATGAATTACGAAGGCGCCGCCCATTCGTTTTTCCGACGCTGCGTGAGCGAAGCGTCGGCGGACATAGCGGCGGCGGTGATCGCCGCATCCGGGCAGGGCGGAAATATCGTGATTTTTCCGATGCCTTCCAGCAGAGTGGCCGTTGGCCGCACGCTTTAACTTTCTTGCGAAATCCGTCCGAACGGGCGGCAAGGCGAAAGGCGGCGCGAGCTGGTCGCGGAGAGCGGGAATGAAGGAGGAGATCGACGCCTATCTGCTCAAGGAGTTGCATCGCGAGTTGAGCGATATCGAGCAGTATGACGTCGATCCGCGCATTCGTCTCGTCTACGCCAAGGCGTTGGAGCTTTATTGGACGCTCTCTCGCCTGCTTGGCCTGGGCCGCCTGCACGACGGGCGCTGGCGCGCGCCGGACGCCGCGAAGGCGCAGGCGTTGCGCACGCGCCTCCAAGGCGCCATCCCACCGCCAGCGGCGCACAATCGTCTGCTCATCGATATGACGGCGACGCATCGCTTTAGGGGCCATACGGGCGTCCAGCGCGTCGTGCGTGAAATCGCTCGCGCCTGCGTCGAAAGCGGCGAAGCGCTTCCGGTCTATCTGGAAGCGGGCCGCTTGTATGGCCATTTTCAGCACGACAATTTGCCAGACGCGGTTGAATTGCAATCGGGCGACACGCTGCTCTTGCTCGACTCCGGATGGGGCTTCGTCGAGGAATATCCGTCCCTCTTGAGCGCCGCGCATACTGCTGGCGCCCAAGTCGTCGGCTGCCTCTATGACCTCATCCCCTTGCGTTATCCTGCCGCGACCGCCTTAAAGAACAGCGCGCCCTTCAGGCCCTGGTTCGAGAAGGTGCTGCTGCAATGCGACGCGATCGTCTGCATTTCGCAGAGCGTCGCAAGGGACCTCGTGGACTACGTGCGGGAACAGGGTCTCGCGACACCCGCGAATATGCGGATCGGCTGGTGGCCGCTTGGCGCCGATTTTAGCGCTGGCCCTCAGGAAGCGCCCTCAAAGGCCGTCGAGCGCATCGCGTCAGCGCCGGGGCCGTTCTTCATGAGCGTCGGCACGCTCGAGCCGCGCAAGGCCTATCCGATCGCGTTGGACGCGTTTGAACGTCTTTGGGCGGAAGGGTGCGAGACGCGTTACGTGATCGTCGGCCGCCCGGGTTGGAACACGCGGGCGTTGCAACGCCGTATCAGACAGCACAGCGAATACGGACGCCGGCTGTTCTGGCTCGACAATGCGAGCGACGCCGATCTTTCGCACCTCTATCCCCGCGCGCGGGGTTTGATCTTTCCATCCTTCGTCGAGGGCTTCGGCATGCCGCTGATCGAAGCCGCGCATCACGGCGCACGCGTGATAGCAAGCGATATCCCGGTTTTCCGCGAAGTCGGCGGCGACGGGGCTGTCTATTTCGATGTGCTCGACGCGCAAGCGCTCGCCGAGCGCGTGCGTGAAGCGCTCTTTGAAGTAAGAGAGATGAAAGCCCCGACGGTAACGACCTGGCGACAATCGGCCGCACGTCTTGTTTCAATGGTGCGGGGAGATCACTATCAGATCGACGCGGTCGAACTGGCCAAGGTCCTAGAGCCGCCGAATGAAGTCACGGATCGCCGCGTTGCCTCAACTGCCGGTTCCGCCTATCTTCCGGCCGATTGAAGCGCTGCGAGGGCTCTCAGCTCTCGCGTAGGGATCTTGCGTCGATGACCGCCAGCCTTTCCATCTGCATTCCCATCTATAATTTCGCGAAATTCATTCCTGAAACTCTCGATTCGATCCTTGATCAGGACGGTGGGACTGAGGTGCAAATCGTCATCCTCGACGGCGCTTCGACCGACAACACCGCGGAAATTCTCGCGGGCTATGAGCGCAAGCATCCCAATATCAAATATGTGCGTCAGCCTCAGAAAGGCGGCATCGACCGCGACATGGCGAAGTCCGTTGAGCCCGCGACCGGCGATTATTGCTGGCTGTTCAGCGGCGACGACATCATGCGGCCGGGCGCGCTGCGTCGCGCGCTCAACGAAATTCAAAGCGGCCATGATCTCTATCTGTGCAAGCACATGGAGTATTATTTTTATCACGACAGCTGGACCGAATATCCGACTGTCGCGTGCGAGGACGGCGCCGTCTTCGAGCTTTCAGATCCGCGCAGCCGCCGCGACTATTTCAGCAAGGCGGTCAACACAGAAGCATTCTTGAGCTTCATCGGCGGCATCATCGTGAAGCGCTCGACGTGGAATCGCGTGCCGCTCAATGAAGAATTCGTCGGCAGCTGCTGGGGGCATGTGGCGCGCTTTTTCGAACTGATGCCCGGCGGCTTAAGCATCAAAGTTCTCTCTGGCGCGCTGCTGGACCGGCGCCCAGACAATGACTCCTTCGCAGGCGGCGGCATGGTCAATCGCTATCGCATCGCCATCGACGGATTCCACAATATCGCCGACCACTTCTTCGGCCACGACAGCATCGAGGCCTTCCACGTGCGGCGCGTGATCAGGCACGAGTTCCATCCGCTGGCGATGCAGCTTGGCAAATTCATGTGCTTCGTCAATCCGGCCGGCGAAAGCCGCGCGCTGATGGATAGCCTGATGAAAAAGGTCTATTCCGATTTTTCAATCGGCAATCTGCGCGCGAAATTCGCCTATGCGACGATGTCGGCTGAGCGCTTCAGACGGCAACAGCCTGAACTCAGCGCGCATCATGAGAAACAGAGATCGTTTTGAGACGAGCAAAACTACAAATGCGCTGTCAGACGACGCTTATCCCTACTCTTGTCGTGCGTAGCCTCGAGTTTGGCGGTCGGACATGTTTTCCGCTAAGTTGCGGAGCGAGCCAGCGGTTGGAGAAGTAAAGATGGAGATTCCGAAGAACATTTTTCAGTATGACTGGGCGGCGATGAGTGCAGCCGACCAACGCGCGTTCTTTGCGAAGAACGGCTTCTTGGTGATCCCTCAGCTTTTTACCCCCGAAGAAGTCGATTTAATGCACAAGGAAATTGAGCAGTACGGACTCGCCGAAAAGAAAATCGATATGAGCGAAGCCTTCTGTTCCGCGCCGTCCTTTGCGCCGATGGTCGATCATCCAAAGCTTGTTTCAGCGCTCACGAGTATCCTCGGCTCCAACTTCATCTGCTTCAAAGGCGCTTATGTCCCCAAGCCTTCCAAGCCTGGCGTCAGCGCTCCTCATCGGACGGCGTTGCATGTTGACTACGGCATCTTGGAGCGCGAGGGCGACTATCGGAACTCCAACGCCTTATGGGTGAATGTCGCTTGCTACCTGAGTGATATGACGTTCGAGCACGCGCCATTCGCGGTTGTGCCCGGTAGCCACAATTACTTTCACCTTGAGCCTGGAACGGACATGGAGAGCCTGAAGGAGGAGGCTGTCACGTTACTGGCGAAAGCGGGCGACGCCATTCTATTTTTGCATAATACCGTGCATGCCGGTGGTTCGAACGTTTCCGGATACACGCAGCACATATTGTTCTGTAGTTACAGAGCGGCTTGGGCGCGTCATATAGGCCGCGTTACAGAATGGCCGAAGCAGTTCGTTGAAAACTCGCCGCCCTCAAGGCAGCGCTTGATCTCCGGCTTGAACGCAGGTGACGCGCAGGAAGAGCTACCCGCAGTCGTCAAGCGTTACGTCCCAGCCTCCGTCCTTAAAAAATCCGCAGAAACCCTGTCGACGCTCGGAAAGTACTCAAAGGCCAAGTCTCTAACGCGATTGGGCGATCGGCTTTGGGCGGCCTATGAAAAAAGGGTGGAATAGCGCGCTCGGATTTTTGGCCGTGTGGGCCGTGCCGTAAACGGCGCCGCGCACGTTAGTCGCGAGCATTACTTTTTAAGCTTCGCCACAAAGTCTAACAGGCGAGTCCATAGAGGCTTTCTCGGTTCCTCAATATTGGCGAAGCTTTTCGCGACATAGACGTCATTTGGCTCAAGGCGACTCCACATGGCGTAGCCGGCTTTTTTCATGAACTCGACGTATTCCTCTTTATTAAAGAGGTTTTCGAGGATGACGACGCTGGGATTAAATTTTTCCAGCGACAGCCCTCGCAATACGTTCAGCTCCCAGCCTTCGACGTCGATCGCGAGGATGTCGATGTGATCGATTTCGGGCTCATGTTCCTTCAAAATGGTGTCTAACCGCCGCACTTTGACCGGCACTGTCTTGACGCGCGTGTTGTTCTTGACGGTCTCGTGAAGTTCGGCGAACTCGTCTTTTATGCCGAGAGACGAGAAAGACTCGAAAGAAACGGACCCGCCTAGGTAATCGGCGCCCTGAGAGTCGACGACGAAGAAATCCATGTCGTCGGCGTCAACGTCGCTGCAAGCGTATTCATAGATTTGGTGTCCGCGGCTTCGATGGGCCTGGCAAAATTCCGGATTTGGCTCGATCGCGACGATCTTCCATCCAAGGTCGCGAAACCTTGCGCTGATGGACAGATAGTCGGGAAGGGCGGCGCCGACCTCGACAAACACGCCCGGCTCGCTCTTATCCTTGAAGAATTTATCGTGGACCAGGATGTCCACGTCTTTTTCGGCCGTCATGGAGTCCCGCCCTGTGGTTTGATTTTCAATTCACCGCCCGACGCCAAAAATGCGTTTGATGGCGGTCATCTTGTCTTCTCGAGGAATGCTCGACGCTGGCGATTGCGCGAGCAATTCCCGCCAAACAGGTTGCGTGTTCGCCATGCGAACGGAGTCGGCGTCGAGCTTTCTGAACACGAAGCCCGCGAAGCCGTATTCGCTGCCTTCATACTCAAAATCTTCGACCCCTTCGGCCCAGATTGGCGGGTCGACAAGCGCGCATTCTCCCATGGCGTTGATCAACCTGTCACGCAAATCATGAGTCGTGTACAGGCGGTGATCGACGATCGGCTTGATTTGTCCCGGTCGCCAGCTTTCCTTGAAATCCACGGTCAGCACCGCGAGGCCGCCTGGCCGGAGGAATTCGCTGATAATTCGGACGAATTGCTCGTCATCGGCCACATGTTCAAGAACCGATACGCTAAGGCATAGGTCATAAGAGCCTAGCCGGGCCTCGGGAGAGCGATAGAAATCGAGCAACGTCATCCCGTTGACGTTCGGGTCGATCTCATCGATCCGGTAGCCTTGCTCGCAGAGCGTCGCGACGGCGGTGTCTTCAAAGGAGCCGGCCGCCAAGATGCGGGCGTTAGGGCATTCGGCGAGAAAGCGCTGAGCGGTGTCGAGCGCAAAGCCTTGCTGAATATTCGCGCGTTCGATCTTACGGGCGAGCATGTCTGGGACATGTTGTGCAAGATCGCTGATCGCGTCGCTATAAGCGGCCCGCGAGCGATCGTCGAGAATCTTGTTGAAGCCGCGTCGATCGGGCGTGGCGCGGCTCGCCTCTCGCGCTCTCATCGCGTCGATCATGGACCGGTTCAACTCGGCCGCCACCTTCTCCGGCGCAGCGGCGTCGCGCAGCGCTTTGAGCATGGACGTGTCGCCTTCGGCGATATCGATCAGGTCGCGATCTTCGATGAAGATCGAAGGATTAACATGAAACATGTGGCGAAACATCGCCGAGCGCGTCAGTGCGAAAGGACGTCCCGACGCCAAAGCAAAGTCGACGCAACTTGAGATGCCGGACGACATGTCGTCATAGACGAAAGCATTCATCGTATTCGAGGCAAGAAACTCAACGATCTGCGCATTGTCAAAAAAATGGCTCGTCGCCTGCAACTCAATACCAGGTTTGGTGATTGCTTTAGTGCATTTCTCGACTGTTTCGGCGAAGCGGGACTCAGGCACGATGCTGGGGTCATCATGCGGGGGGAGGTTGATTCGAATCACGGCGCGGTCGAATTGGTCGTTCACCAGCTCGCAGAGCCGATCGAAGCCTTTGCCCGGCGTCGCGAAGCCGAAAGAGCCGATCGTGAAGACCTCGGGCGGCTGCGGTGATTTTGCCGGGGAGGCCGGAAGAAACCGCGGCGCGCGCAGTATTGCGGGATTGCGGGGAACGAGCGTCGGATCGAGGCAAATGAGGAAATCGAACGGTGCGACACTCGCATGATCGGCGATTTCCTGGGTCACCTGATGGAGGACGCCAAAGAGCGTCGCGCCGAGCTCCGCCGTCGGCGCCGTCGTAAGCCAATTCATCGTGCTAGGATGATGATTGAAGAGAATGACGTCCGGCTTCGCGTCGTGAACGGCGGTCTTCAATTCCTCGAATCCCGCGCATTCTACATAGGACCAGTTGATCGTCTGATCTTTCGTCAAGACGTCATATAAGTTCCGGCCATATTGATAGACGCCGCAATGTTCGCCTTTGTGTGAGACAATGAGGCCCGCTAGCATTGCTTCAACTCCAAAATGGGTGCGTTGAGTTGATCAGACGATCTCGATCTCCGGAAAGGGGAAGATCATCTTGCCGCCGCTGGCGAGATATTCCTGCTCCCGCGCCAATATCCCGTCCTTGAAATGCCAGGGAAGCACGAGGAAGTAATCCGGCTTCATCGCCCGCGCCTCGGCTTCCGAAACGATCGGGATATGTGAGCCGGGCGTGAAGCAGCCGAATTTGTCGGGATTGACCTCGGCGATCGCCTCGACGAGGTCGGGGCCGATGTCGCAGAATTGCAGCACCACATTGCCCTTGGTCGAGGCGCCGTAGCCGAGGATGCGCTTGTTGTCGTCCTTGAGCGCGCGCAGCAGCCGGCGCAAATCCTCGCGATGGCGGAACACGCGATCTTCGAAATCGCGGTAGGGGCGAGGCGTGTTCAGCCCCATCCGCTCCTCTTGAGCCAACAGCCAGTCGATCACCGCGAGATTGCGCTTGCGCTGCGCGTTCTTGTGGCCGGCGGTGACGGCGAAACTGCCGCCGTTGACCGCGTTCATCTGCACGTCGAGAATCTCAAGATCGGCCGCGCCGAGAATTTTCTCGATGACCCCCAGCGAGTAATATTCGATGTGCTCGTGGCAGATCGTGTCGTAGGAGGTGAGCCGCAGCATTGACGGCATATAGCTCTGCTCGAAATGCCATACCCCGTCGGGCGCGAGCGCCTTGGCGACTTCGCGGGCGAACCAGACCGGGTCGTCGAGGTCGTAGAACATCGCGATTGACGTGACGATCTTCGCCCGCTTCGGCGAGAGCTTTTCAAACGCCTGCGAAGAGAAGAACTCCGGCGCAAGCTTGATATCGTCTGGATAATATTGTCGGAACTTGGCGCCGGTGGGATCAATGCCGATACGCGTCAAGCCCGACGTCGTATAGGCCTTGAGAGACGTCGCGTCGTTTGAGCCGATGTCGAGCACCGCGTCGCCTGGCTTGAGATCGGCGAATCGCTCGAGATGGGCGATCTTCTGGGTCAGGTGTCGCACCATCGACTGATTGAGGCCCGAACGATAACCGTAGTTCTCGCCATACATCTCGCTTGCTTCATAGCTGTGCGCGAGCTGCAGCAGGCCTGAATCAGGGCACCAGACGAGTTCCAGAGGGCCGACCGTGACAGGCGTCTCGCGGGAGCTCGGAAAAACGCCCGTGAGCGCCTGGTCGCCGAGCGCCAGAACCGAGACGAGATTGGTGGAGCCGCTAACGCGACACTTGGTAATTCGCTTCGTCATTTTCCAATTTCCTGGCGCATTCGCGAATGAACGTCCGCAGCCTGAGAGGCGTTGCGAACGAGGCGAGGAAGCCTTTCCCTATATGCCTCTTAGCAACTCACCGAAGTCTTGGCCTGAAGACGGCGGGAGTGTCAATCGCCCCTGTTAGAGCGGGTGATACTGATACAGCCAATTTTCCGAAAGCACCTCATCGCCGTTCTTAAGGAACAGGCGCATCTCTACAGGCTCGGAGCCTTCCACGGTCAGGTCGAATTGCGCTCGCCAATGGCCCGGCACATTGTCAAAAACCGCTTCGGTGAACACGTAGGAGAACGTTCCGCGCGACGCCCATAACACCGGTTCGGGCTTCACCCCAAAGGGGAGCTTGGCGAGGGGCTCGCCCAAAAACTCCACCATAAATTTGCGCACGCCCTTGGGCCGCGGCCTGCCGGGTTGGCCGCCGTTGCCGAGCCTCGTCGCGACGCAGCGCGCGAGTTTGGTCGGGTAGGGCTCGTCCGCAAGCCAGTGCAGCCGATAGGAATATTCGAAGGAGGCGCCGGGAACGGCGGGCTTTTCGGGCGCCCAGATGACGACGATATTGTCGTGGATCTCGTCGTCCGTCGGAATTTCGATGAGTTGAATCGCGCCCTTGCCCCAATCGCCCTTGGGTTCGATCCACACGCTCGGGCGGCGATCGTAGAAGACGTTGTCGAGATAGTGATCGTAATTGCGATCGCGCTGCATCAGGCCGAAGCCTTTGGGATTGTTGTCGCCAAACGCCGACGCCATGACCCGGTTCGGATTGTTCAACGGCCGCCACAAGCGCTCGCCCGCGCCGGTCCACATGCTCAACCCGTCGGAATCATGCACTTCAGGCCGCCAATCGATCGCTGTCGGCTTCATCGTCTCCGAGAACCAGAACATCGAGGTGAGCGGGGCGACGCCAAAGCGCGTGAAGGCGCCGCGCAAATACAGCGAGCAGTCGATGTCCATGACGACGCCCTTGCCGCGCGTCATCAGGAAGCGATAGGCGCCGACGATCGACGGCCCTTCGAGCAGCGCATGCAGGACGACGCCGTCGGCGGTCTCCGGCCCGATGTAAATTTCAGTGAAATCAGGGAATTCTTCGTTCGATCCCGCCTGCCAGGTGTCGAGCGCAACGCCCCGGGCCGACATGCCATACTGGCGCAATTCGCCGATCGCGCGGAAATATGACGCGCCCAGAAACGCCACCCAGTCGTTTTTCTTCCAGTCGAGCACGCCGTCCTTGGCCTCCTGAATGCGAAATCCCGCGAAGCCGGCGCCGGGCGGCAGTTGGCGCGCGATCGAATCCGCCGGCATATTGAAGTAGCTCGTATCGTAAAGAACCTCGCGCGCCTCGCCGTTTTCGACGACATTCATGCGCACGGCCTTCTTGAAGAACATCCCAAGGTGGAAGAACTCTACGGGGAATCGCTCTTTGGTGTCGGCGAAAAGCGCGTGATCGGTGTTGTAGGTGATCTGTCCCCACTTCTCGTAGTCGATCTGCGAGGTGATCTCGGGGGCAGGGATATTCGGCTTGCGGTAAGGCTGTTTGACGAGCCGCTGCGCCGTCTGCTTGAGCGTCTCGAAGGAGAAAGGCCGCGCTTCGCCGAGCCGAAGATTGGAGACGCTCGTCGCCGCCTCGCTGCGAGGCGCGCCTACGGCGCCCAAGGCGCTCGTCGCCGCCGCCGCTTTGATAAACGAGCGACGATCCTGCTTCTCGACCATCTCTGCGTCCTTGTTGCGAAGTTTGGGAGATGCGCGCCTGGGTCTACTGCCGCCGCGAGCCTGTCGGGGGGCGCGAGACATTAAGGCGCGGGACCCTAATTAGCCGCGAATCGGCTCATTGCGGATGGCGGTCCGCATGAAGAAGTAGAGTCCGATTAGCCCGGCGAGGGAGAAGATGATTTCGAGCGAGCGGCTGATGAGGGGATCAAGCTGAAAAAGGCCGCCGAGCGCCCAGCCCGCGGCCCAGGATGCGCCGACAAGTTCGGTGCCAACCAAGATCGCCACGGCGACGAGCGTCGACAGGCGCAGATAATTGATGGGCTTCTGGCTCATGACGTCATTCTCGAGCTCGACCCCTTAACAGGCGGCCGACGCCGCGCTCGCGTCGTGCTATAGCAAAGGCTGCTGCAAGGCAAGCCGGACCGACCGCGCCGCGTGCGCAGATGAGCGCGAAGTCTTGGATCTTAAACGCTGATTGACGCGCGCCGCGATTCGCATTTCGCTTCCCGCAGTCTTTCCGCTTGTATGTTTTGGCGCTGCAACGATAATCGGCGCCGCCGAAGGCGCGGCGCGCTCGCCACGTCGCGAATTCGAAAGGGGGACGCTTGTTCGAGGGCGCCAGCAAGAGCTATCTGAACCGCAAATCCGTCCACAAGATCATCGCCGATCACGCCGCCGAAGGAGACGGCCTCAAGCGCGCGCTTGGTTGGGCGTCGTTGATGTCGCTTGGAGTCGGCGGCATCATTGGCGCCGGCATTTTCGTGCTGACCGGCACGGCGGCGGCGAATTACGCCGGGCCCGGCGTCATGATCTCATTCATGCTGTCGGGGCTCGCCTGCGCCTTTGTCGCGCTCTGCTACGCGGAGCTTGCGTCGCTCATTCCCGTCTCCGGGAGCACCTACACTTACACCTATGTGACGCTCGGCGAGATTTTCGCCTGGATCATCGGCTGGAATCTGGTGCTCGAATACGCAGCCGGCGCGGCGACGGTCGCCGTCGGCTGGGCCGGCTACTTCAATCGCGTGATGCAAGGGTTTGGCGTTCATGTGCCGCCCGAACTGACGACCGCCTTTTTTGCCGATCCGACCGCGCATGGGGCGCCGCCCGGCGCCGTGCATGGCTTGTTCAACGTTCCCGCCGCCGGAATCGTCCTGCTGCTCACCGCGCTGCTCGTGCGCGGCACGTCCGAGTCGACGCTGTTCAATAACGTCATCGTCGCCATCAAGGTCACTGTCGTGCTGATGGTGATTGTGTTTGGCGCTGCGCATATCGACCAAGCCAATTGGTCGCCCCTCGTTCCGGAGAACGCCGGCGAGTTCGGCACTTACGGCTGGAGCGGCGTCGTGCGCGGCGCTTCGGTGGTGTTCTTCGCCTATATCGGATTCGACTCCGTCTCGACTGCCGCGCAGGAGGCGCATAATCCACAACGGGACGTGCCGATCGGCATTATCGGCTCGCTCATCATCTGCACGATTCTCTACATCGCCGTGGCGGCCGTGGCGACCGGCGTCGTCAACTACAAGGAGCTGGGCGTTCCGGACCCGATGGCGCTGGTCATGGATCGCACCGGCGTCTCGTGGCTCGCCTGGGCGGTGAAGCTCGGCGCGCTGGCCGGACTGACGACGGCGATTCTCGTGCTGCTCTACGGACAGACGCGCATCTTCTTCTCCATGGCGCATGATGGCCTGTTGCCCCCGATCTTTGCGAGGCTTCACCCGGCATGGCGCACGCCCGCCGTAAGCCAAATCCTCGTCGGGGTGGTTGTGGCGCTCGCGGCGGGTCTGTTGCCGCTCGACATTCTTGGCGAAATGGTGAGCATCGGGACGCTGGCGGCTTTCGCGCTCGTCTGCTTGGCCGTGCTGCGCCTGCGTCGAATGCACCCGGAAATCAGGCGTCCGTTCCGCGCGCCGGGGATCCCATGGTTGCCGGTCGCCGGCATCTTGTCCTGTTTCGCGCTGATGGTCGCACTTCCGCTCGACACTTGGCTCCGGTTGCTGATCTGGACCGTCATCGGGATCGCGATCTACCTCCTTTATGGCCTCAAGCACGCCAAACGCCTCCATTAGGCGGCTGGCGCGACGAGATTGACGTCCTGAAAGCGCAGACGGGGGAACCCTTGGCGGCCGGCGAGGTTACGACTTAGTCCCGATCCTTCGACGCAGCGAAAGGAGCGGGGCGTGACCTTTCGGAATGTCGAACGGGGTTCAAGCGATATGAATGCGCCGGCGATCGTCTGGTTTCGCAATGATTTGCGCATCTCTGACAATCCGGCGCTTTTGGCTGCTGCACGATCGGGAGCGCCGCTCGTCGCCCTTTACATCCTGGACGATGAAAGCCCCGGAGAATGGCGCGTCGGCGCCGCGGCGCGTTGGTGGCTGCACCATTCTCTCGCGGCGCTGTCGCAGAGCCTCGCCCAGCGAGGCGTGCCGCTGACGCTGCGGCGAGGCCGCCCCCAGTATGTGTTCGAACAGATCATCGCCGAAACCGGCGCCGGAGCCGTTTTTTGGAACAGGCTTTACGAGCCCTGGGCGATCCGGCGAGATGCGGAACTCGAGGCGCAGCTGCGCGATGATGCTGTAGAAACTCATCTTTTTCAAGACTCTGTGCTCTTCGAGCCGGAAAAGCTTCGCACCAAGCAGGGCGAGAATTTCCGGATGTTCACGCCTTTTTGGCGGGCCTGCCTCGCCGCGCCGCCGCCGGACCGGCCCCTTCCGGCGCCCGAAATCCTGCACGCCGCGCCGCTTCCGCCCGACAGCGACGATCTCGACGCCTGGCGGCTGCTGCCTCAGAACCCCGATTGGGCGATCGGCATGCGCAAGGTCTGGCTCGTCGGCGAGACGGCCGCGCGCGCCGAACTTGCAGACTTCGCGCGCCACCATGTCGGCGACTACAAGGTTGAACGCGACTTCATGGGCCGAGTCGGCGTCTCCAGGCTTTCCCCGCATCTGCACTTTGGCGAATTGTCGCCGCGCGAAGTCTGGCACGCGATCAGCGACCCTGGGAGCATCGGCGGCGAAGCCTATCTGAGAGAGCTTGGCTGGCGGGAGTTCTGCCACCACTTGCTGATCTCCCACTGGGACCTGCCGGACCGCCCTTTGGACAGGACCTTCGAGCGCTTTCCCTATCGCGACGACGAGACCTCGCTCGACGCTTGGAGGAACGGTCAGACCGGCTATCCGCTCGTCGACGCGGCGATGCGCGAATTGTGGATCACGGGCTGGATGCACAATCGCGCGCGTCTGGTTTCGGCAAGCTTCCTGATCAAGCACCTGCTCATTGACTGGCGGAAGGGGGAGCGCTGGTTCTGGGACACGCTGGTCGACGCCGATCTCGCCAACAACAGCGCCAATTGGCAGTGGGTGGCGGGCTGCGGCGCCGACGCCGCGCCTTACTTCCGCATCTTCAACCCTTCGCTTCAGGGCGAAAAATTTGATCCGGACGGCGCGTATGTGCGCCGTTACGTGCCGGAGCTCGCGGGGCTCGACGCCCGCTACATCCATCGTCCGTGGGCGGCGCCAGACGACGTCTTGCGCGCGGCCGGCGTCGTGCTTGGCGTCACCTATCCGCATCCGATCGTCGACCATGGCGAGGCGCGGGAGCGCGCGCTCGCCGCTTTCGAGGCCGTGCGGGCCCAACCGTCGTTGCGGGAAGCGTAGCGGCAAAGCCAGGAAACGAAGCCGACGCTCGCAATGACGGCTCCTGCGCTGCGCCAGAATGACGCGAGCGCTCGCCAATGTCGCCGCGACCCGGTAAAGCCGGCGGCATGTCTCACGCCGTTCATCCCTTTGAAGAAATCCGTATCCTGTTGGCGGCTCTGCCAGGCCCGGATCTGCATGCCGCGGCGGCGGTCCGCGCGCGCGACGGCCGGCTCACCAAGCCGCCCGGCGCGCTCGGTCGTCTCGAAGAGATCGTCGAATGGCTCGCAGCCTGGCAGGGCAGGGCGGCGCCCGCGATCGAGCGCCCGCTCGTCGCGGTTTTCGCCGCCAATCACGGCGTCGTGGCGCAGGGGGTTTCGGCCTTCCCGGCGAGCGTCACGCAACAGATGGTGGCGAATTTTCTCACTGGCGGCGCGGCGATCAATCAGATCTGCAAGTCCTATGGCGTCGGCCTGAAGGTCTATGAGCTGGCGCTCGAACGGCCGACGGCAGATTTTACTGTGGCGCCGGCCATGGACGAGCGCGAAGCGGCGGCGACCTTCGCCTATGGGATGGAGGCGATCCAGGGCGATATCGATCTCCTGGCCCCAGGCGAGATGGGCATTGGCAATACGACGAGCGCGGCGGCGATCTATGCCGCGCTTTACGGCGGGCCCGCCTCGCGCTGGACCGGACGCGGCACGGGCGTCGACGACGCTGGGCTTTCGCGCAAGAACGCTGCAATCGACGCCGCGCTGGCGTTGCATGCGCGGGATCTCTCCGATCCTTTAGAAATCCTGCGCCGGCTTGGCGGGCGGGAGATCGCGGCGATGATGGGCGCCATCGCCGCCGCCCGCCTCAACCGCATTCCCGTGGTGCTTGACGGCTATGTCGCCTGCGCCGCCGCCGCGCTGCTCCACGCTATCGCGCCCGAGTCGATCGCCCATTGCTTAGCGGGCCATGTCTCGGCGGAGGGGGCGCATCGCGACGTTCTGACGCGGCTTGGCAAACGCCCGCTGCTCGATCTCGACATGCGGCTGGGCGAAGGCTCGGGCGCGGCGCTGGCCATTGGCCTGATTAAAGCGGCGCTTGCGTGTCACAGCGACATGGCCACGTTCGATAGCGCGGGCGTTTCGGAAAAATCAGTATAATTGCGATTGCCTCGCTTCTTCTCAAGAAACTGTCACATAGGCATGTGCATTGAAGTCCGACCGACGGCGCGCAGCTGGCGCCATAAGGAGCCCGGTTGCATGAGTTCAAACCTTACATCCCACGTTGCGGCGATCATTTTGGTGGCGGCGCTCGTGGCGGCGCTGACCTTTCATCTCACCCGGATCTTGACTCCGCAGAGGCTACTTCATCTGGCGTATGCCGCCGCCGCGCTCGGGCTGATCTATCTCCTGGGCGACGCCGCGTTCGGCTGGAGCTTCGCCGGCGCGGGCGTGCTGCTCTGGGCCTATCTGGCGCTTTTCCTTCTTGCCGCAGCCCAGGCGGTCCGTCGCCGCATGACGCTGGGCGCGATTGGCCTGCCATGGCTGTCGGCGCTGATTCAGCTCGGGGTCGTCGCCTATATGTTTGCCCCTCTATCATTCCAGAAGCCGCCGGTGACGGCGGCGCTGTTCCTGTATTTCGCCTTCGAGGCGCTGGTCTGGCTGCGCGGAAGCGAGCCGGAAGAGCAGCACACGCGCGCCGCGGATGGTCGGGAGCGGCCGGCGCTCGTTCCCCCTAAGCGCCGACGCGGACTTGCCGAGGCCTCGCTTGTCGCAGCCGCTCTCGCGATCGCCTATTTGCTCTTCGTGGGACCCCCTGGGCCCAATGTCGGACCCGATTCGTCGACGGCGCAGCTGCAGGAGCCCCAACCCGAGCAGACTGGCGAATCCGCCGAGCCAACCGAACCTGCAGCGGCCGTCGCGCAGACCGAGCCCGCGGCGTCGGACGCTGCGCCGAAAGCGGAGAGTGAGGCCAGCCAATCGACGGAGCCCGCTGCTCAGGTCGCGGCCAATGAGACTGCGGTCCCTCCCGCACCCGCCGTGGACAGCGGAACGTATACGGCGCGCGCGGGGGACACGTTTAAATCCATCGCCAGGCGGCTCTATGGCGCAACCAGCAAATGGCGCGCGATCGCCGAGCGCAATCCCGATCTAAAGTCGAAAAAGCTGCGCGCCGGTCAGCTCGTCAATCTGCCGTCAGCGCCGACGCGATGAAGTGAGGGAGATAGCGTGAAGTCTCGGCGGCTCTTGTCGAACCGCCGAGACGCTGAGATCGACTCCCCGCTAAATCAGCACATGCAGAGCGCTTCGGACGCCTGATCGTTCCAGCGGTCGCCGACGTAACGGTAGCTTCTGTTTGAACGAAATCTCGAGCCGCCCTGATTGACGTGCTGCCATAATGTGAGCGTGCAGCCGTCCTTCACGCGGAACGACGAAACATGATCGTTCCACGACGGATTGTAGATCGTGCTTTCACACCCGCCGCCGTGGCCATTCGTCGTGCACCCGAGACTTTCGCCGCGCACCATCTTCATCCGCTCAAAATTGTGGAGCGTGTAGCCGGAGCCGCCATAGTCTCGATGCTGGAAAATCCGGCAGGTCGCTTGCGCGCTGGCCGGAAAAAACAAGAGGGCCGCCGTGAGGGCGGCCGCTGTATAGCAAGCCTTCATCTCAAACTCTCCGAAAAAGAAATTTAAATAGTCCGCATCAGCACGTTAACGTGCTGCGTTCTAATTGGTTCCGCGCTCTAGGCGGCGGCGGTGGCGAACCGCAGCGTCTCCTGCTCGGTCATGACGGCGTCGAGCCGCTGGTCATGCGGTTCGATCGGCACATGGTCGGCTTCCTGGCAGGAATAGGCGACGCCGACGGCGATGACCGGCTTTTTGGCGCGAAGGGTCGAGAGCGTGGCGTCATAGATGCCGCCGCCATAGCCCAGCCGAAAACCGCGGCGATCGAAGGCGGCGAGCGGCGAAAACACAATATCGGGGTCGTATGCAGGCTTGTCGTCGCAAGGCTCGGACAGGCCGAACGGCCCTTTGACGAGGTCGTCGCCCGGCGCGAAGGCGCGAAACACCAAGGGATGACGCACCTTGTGCATGACCGGCAGCGTCACGCAAAAACCTGCGGCTGTGAGGGCGTCGATGAGCGGTCGGGTGTTCAACTCGCTGCGGATCGGCCAATAGACGGAAACGACGGGCGGCGCGTTCAGTTTCGCATCGCGCGCAATGCCGGCGACGAGCGCGACGCCCTGGCGCGCGATGGAAGCGGCCGCCTCATGCGCTTCCTGCGGCGCGATGAGATCGCGGCGCGCCAGCGAACGGCGCCGCAGCTCGGCTTTCAAATCGCTCATGCGAGAGCAATAACAGGGAAGGAGAGTGCGGGCCACAAGAGCCGTGGGACATCGATCCCGGGAACCTACAACGTAGGTGGGCGCCATATGACCAAGCCCACGGGCGAGGCCAGGGACAGCTCCCATAAGGATCGATAAGGCCCCGGGGAATAATAGTCCTGCACGCACCCCGCAGCGCCGCCCAATGAATGTAGCGCTATGCGCGGCCGGGCGCCAGTGGCGTCTGCGAGTTTCGCCAGAGCAGGTTCCGAGAAAACGCTTAAGCGAGCGCCAACTCCTTTGGCGCGGACCTTTCGCGTTCTTTTCTCTCCACTGGGAGGCGCTCGATCCGCGTCAGCGTAAACAGACCGAAGGGCGCCAGCGGGCGGCGTTCGACGAGCTTCATTTGCGGATTCTGGTCAATCCAGTCGCCGATGATCGACCAGGGAAATTGCGGCCGCCAGCCGAGCTTCGGCGCCATATGGCGGTCGAGCCAAGCCTCGAACAGCGCGATGGCGTCGTCCTTGCCGCTCACATGGTTGACCAGCACGATCTCGCCGCCCGGCCGCAGCACGCGCGCGAGTTCGTCGAGCATGGCTTGAGGCTCCGGCACGACCGTCAGGACGTAAGGCGCTACGACGCAGCCGAAACTCGCGTCGGAGAACGCCATTCGCGTCGCATCCATTTTCACGAGGCCGGCGACATGGCCGAGACGCTCGCGGCGCACGCGCTGCGCGGCGCGGCGCAGCATCGGCTCCGACAGATCGACGCCGACGACCTGCGCATTGGACGAAAACATCGGCAGTTCGAGTCCCGTTCCGACGCCGACGTCGAGGATCGGTCCGCACGTGTTGGAGGCGGCCGCGGCGGCGGCGCGACGGCCTGGCTTCAACAGAATGTCGAAAGTCAGATCATATATCGGCGCCCAGCGCGCATAAGCGGCCTCGACATTGCTGTTGTCGAGCGTTTCGACTTCGGGCAAAAAATTCCTTGCTTCGCTCATCGAGGCGCCCTTCGCACTTCTGCGGCGCGCAGCGGCGGCGCCTTTGATGCCATCGTCATCGCTGCAGGCTCGATCCCGGCGATAAATCCGCCGCCGAGCACGCGCGCTTCATTTTCGTCTGCGTCGTAGAAGACGCACGCCTGCCCAGGCGAGACGCCGAATTCGCTCGCCGCGAAGACGACCAGCGCGCCGCCGTCGCCGCCCGGGATCAATCGCGCGGGGACTGGCGGCCGCGTCGAGCGCACGCGCGCCATAATGTCGAGGCCCTCGGGCGGCAGGGAAGAGAGCGCGCCGTCGCCAATCCAGTTTACGTCGCGTAGCTGCACCGCGCGCGTGTCCAGCGCCTCGCGCGGGCCGACCACGACCTGAGCCTTCGCGGCGTCAAGACGCAAGACGTAAAGCGGTTCCGCGTCGCGGCCGGCGACTTTTGCGCCCAGCCCCAGGCCGCGGCGCTGCCCGATGGTGTAGTGGATGACGCCGGCGTGGCGTCCCAGCACACGGCCGTCGAGGTGCACGATCTCGCCGGGCACCACCGAAGCTGGCGCAAGCTTCTCGACGACGTCTGTATAGCGCCCCGTCGGGACGAAGCAGATGTCTTGGCTGTCCGGCTTATCGGCGACCTCGAGTCCGAAGCGACGGGCCATGTCGCGAACTTCGGCCTTGGCATAATCGCCGAGCGGAAAGCGCAGCATCCGCAGCTGCTCGCGGGTCGTCGCGAAAAGGAAATAGCTCTGGTCGCGCGCCGCATCCTTGGCGCGGTAGAGCGCACGGCCGCCGCGTCCGTCGTCTCGGGCGGAAATGTAATGGCCGGTCGCGAGCGCGTGCGCGCCGAGGTCCTTCGCCGTCTCCATGAGATCGGCGAATTTGATGAACTGGTTGCAGGCGACGCAGGGCACGGGAGTCTCGCCGCTGGCGTAGCTCGCGGCGAATTCGTCAATCACCTTCTCGCGAAACTTGCTCTCGTAATCGAGAACGAAGTGCGGAATGCCCAGTCGCGCCGCAACATTTCGCGCATCGTGGATGTCGCGCCCCGCGCAGCAGGCGCCCTTGCGGTGCGTGGCTTCCCCGTGATCATAAAGCTGCATCGTGACGCCCACGACGTCGTAGCCCTGCTCCTGCAGCAGAGCGGCGACGACGCTGGAGTCGACGCCGCCCGACATGGCGACGACAACCCGCGTCTCGCGCGGCGAGGAAGGCTGCGGCGCATGATCCGATACGCTATTCGTCATTTTCGGAAGCGACGCCTGTTTTTATACGGAAAGTGGGGCGAGATGGTGAAGGCGCAAAAGCCTCGGCCCGCCGCGCATCGGTGAGGCCGCTGTCACCATTTAGAGCATTACCCGTCCAAGAGGCAATCCTGTCGAAGTTTTTCGACGATCCGACATTCTGGCGTCATATTGTTCGCAGCCGCCAACGCTGCTATGACGCCGCGGCGTTTAAGGCGCGGGGATGGATTTAAATGGCGGCGATGAAACTCCTGGCGGGCAACTCCAACAGGCCGCTGGCGGAGGCGATCGCCGCCCACCTGGGCGTTCAGCTCTGTCGCGCCCAGGTTCGCCGCTTCGCCGACCAGGAAATCTGGGTCGAAATCTTGGAGAATGTGCGGGGGCAGGACACGTTCGTGATCCAGTCCACATCCGCGCCGGCAAACGACCACCTGATGGAGCTCCTGATCATGATCGACGCGCTGCGCCGCGCCTCGGCGCGTCGCATCACGGCGGTCATTCCCTATTTCGGCTACGCCCGCCAGGACCGCAAACAGGGGCCGCGCACGCCGATCTCGGCCAAGCTTGTCAGTAATCTGATCACGCGGGCGGGCGCGGACCGCGTTCTCACCGTGGATCTACACGCTGGCCAGGTTCAGGGCTTCTTTGACATTCCAACGGACAATCTCTTCGCCGCGCCGGTCATTGTGGCGGACATCAAGTCCCACCTTGAGCTCAAGAATGTCATGGTCGTGTCGCCGGACGTCGGCGGCGTGGTGCGCGCGCGGGCGCTGGCGAAGCGCATCGACGCGCCGCTCGCCATCGTCGACAAGCGCCGCGAGCGGGCCGGCGACTCTGAGGTCATGAACATCATCGGCGACGTGAGCGGACACAATTGCATCCTCATCGACGATATCGTCGATTCGGGCGGAACGCTGTGCAACGCCGCCGAAGCCCTGCTCGCGGCGGGTGCCGGCTCCGTCTACGCCTTCATCACCCATGGCGTGCTGTCGGGCGCGGCGGCGGAGCGCATCGCCAACTCTAAGCTGAAGCAGCTTGTCGTCACCGACACGATCCGCGCGACGGCCGCGGTCGAATCCGCCCCGAACATCCGCGTCATTCCGATCGGCCATCTGATCGGCGAGGCGATCGCCCGAACCGCCAGGGAAGAGAGCGTCTCCAGCCTGTTCGACTAGATGTTCCGCCGAACTGCCTCAGTCAGACATCGCGTCGCGAGGGTTTCGGACGGAAGCGGAGGACGGTGAGGCAAGCGCCGGCGAAGCCGAGCGTCGTCGTCACGATGCTCGCCTTAAGATAGACGCCGAATAAAGCCGGGCCCCAGCCTTCCGCCGGCGGGCCATCGAGGATTGGAAACGCCGCCTGCAGGATAAACAGGCTCGAATTGGTGAACGCGCCGATCACCATCGCCCAGCGCACGGGCCAGACCAACGGGATGCGCGTTCCATAGAAGCCGAGCAAGAGCGCGCTCATCAGCAGAAAATCGATATGCGCCTGCAAGACGCGTGAAAATTTCCCCGGGAAAATCGCCAGCATGAGCGGCGCTTCCATTTTGAGCGATACGAGACACCACGCCAGAATGAGCGCGACGAGGATCCACAGGGCGGCGCCCCGGAGGAGAATAATGTTTGTCGTCTCGGCCGATTGCGCGTTGTCCGTCATCACGACATCCTCGGGTTCTTCTCGGCCGATCGCCGGAAGCTCGATACATGCCGCGTTCAGCAAGAAAGCGCTTGACCGGGACGGCTGATAAACTTGTCTGAAACGGCCGTCCGCTGCCGTTGGAGGAAACGATCGATGACGAAGGCGCAGATCCTTTCGACCGAGCACGCTCCGCCGAATCGGCGACGTGATTGGCTATGCGAAGTGATCGGACGCGAATACGCGCGCGTCGACGTGCGTCCTCTTCCGGCGCAACGCCTGTTCAACGAAATGACGATTTATGCGGGGAAGGATGTTCGGCTTTCTTCGATCCGCTCAAACGCCATACTGATCGAAAAGCCCAACCTGCCGTCGCTACCCGACAGCCATGATGTTTATCTCGCGGCCGTATTGCTTTCAGGCGAATATTTTCTGGAGCAGGACGGACGCCAAGTCTCGTTGAAGCCCGGCGATATGACAGTTTACGACGCGACGCGGCCGCATAAAATTTACTGCCCGGGAAAATTCTCCAAGCTGATTGTCTCGCTGCCGCGCGCGACGACGCGTGCGTTCTCGCCCGAAGTCGACCGCTGCGCGGCGTTGCGAGTCGCTGGCGCCGCGGGAGTCGGCGCGATGGCTGTGTCTTACATCCGGTCCTTCGCGGCCCATGCCGGCGAGCTGACCGGGGAATCTTTCGATTCGATGGCCAGTCACTGCGCCGATCTGATCGCCTTGTCGCTCTTAGAACCCAGCGAACATCACCGGATAGACCGAGGGCGGCAGGCCACGCTGCGCCGGGTGAAGCGGTTCATTGAGAGCCGCCTCGGCGATCCGCGGCTCGATCCAGCGATGGCGGCGCAGACGCTGGGTCTCTCGTCGCGCTATCTCAATTCGCTTTTCGAAGCCGAGGGACTATCGCTGATGCGCTATGTGTGGACGAGGCGTCTCGAGAATTGTCGCCGCGACCTCTGCGCCGACGTTTACGCCCCGATCGGCGAGATCGCCTACCGCTGGGGGTTCAGCGATCTCTCGCATTTCAGCCGCGCCTTCCGTCGGCGGTTTGGACAATCGGCGCGCGAGATGCGTGCAGGCGGCAACTAGTCCCGCCTTGCCTTGGCGTCGGCGCGCATTCTCAAATTTCGCGCGCCATGTCGACGAGTTTTGCGATCGTGCGCATATTGCGCGCCGTGCCATGCATCGCAGCGGGAATTTTGAGTTTCGAGCGACCTATCCCGGCGCCATAATGAACATAAATCTCGCGTGATCCCAAATGCATTTCCTCGTCTGCTTTGCCTACGGCGTGATCTAACGCGTCGGGCGGCGGCGGGGCATCGAGGAAAATCGCCACGGTGAAATTCGCTGGTTTTTCGGGGAAGGGATTTCGGTTGAGAACTGCCTGCATTTCATCGGCGGTGCGCACAAAAACCGCGACGGGCTTTCCGGCATAAGCGAGCAGTCTCGCCTCCAGCTCCGACTTTACCCTTCTTGGAGAGGCTTTGCTCTTAAAGACGACGTTTCCGCTCGCGATATAAGTTTGGACATGATCGAAGCCAGCGTCGACGCACATCGCCTTGAGTTCGGTCATCGCGAGTTTGCCGGTTCCCCCGACATTCACGGCGCGTAACAGCGCGACAAAACGGGTCATGCCAAAGCCGAGCATATCGACTTGGCGCGCGTCAATCTCAAATCGACAAATGCGGCTGCGATCAAATTGCGGGGCCATTCGACTCGACATTCGTCAGACGGCGCGCTCTTGCCCAAGCTGGCGCCGAATGCCAGAAGGCCGTGTGACCCCGAAGATGCTCGACCCCGTTCCGACCCGCTTCAATCTCGCGCGCTATTGCCTCGCCGAAAATGCGCGGCTGCGGTCCGACGCGACGGCGCTCACCGTCGTCGGCGACGCCGGCGCGCAGCGCTGGACCCACGCTGAGCTCGATCTGAGGGTGCGGCGTCTGGCCGCCGGTTTGCGGTCCCTCGGCCTTCCGGCGGGCGCGCGCGTGATGATCCGCATGGGCAACGAAGCAAATGCGGCGCTCGCCTATTTCGCGGCGATCGCCGCCGGCTATGTGGCGCTGCTCGCGTCCTCTCAGCTCACCTTCGAGGAAGCCGAGTTCATGGCGCGCGATTGCGGCGCGTCGGTGCTCGCCTTGGGCGCGTCCTTCGAGAACGAGTCGCATAGCGGAAAATTTCACATCTTGCGCGGCGCCGATCTGGCGCGGCTCGCCGAGAGCGCGCCCATCCCCGACTATGTCGACACCGGCGCCGACGATCCCGCTTATCTCGTTTACACCTCCGGCACGACGAGCCGGCCGAAAGGCGTGTTGCATGCGCATCGCGCCGCCTGGGGCCGACGGCCGATGCGGGAGCATTGGACGGGGCTTGGCCCCGGCGACGTGATGTTGCACGCCGGCGCCATCAATTGGACCTATACGCTTGGCGTTGGCGTCGTCGATCCGCTGTCGGCCGGGGCCAGCGCGGTGCTTTACAACGGGCATCCAGATCCTGCGGTATGGCCGCGTCTCATCGAAACCTATCGCGCGACGATCTTCGCCGCTGTGCCGGGCGTCTTTCGGCAGATCCTCAAATATGGCGCGCCGGAGAGCGCCAATCTATCGAGCCTGCGCCATGCGCTCTCGGCAGGCGCGGCGCTGCCGTCGAGCCTGCTCGCCGATTGGCGCGCCCGTACGGGCAAAGACATCTTCGAAGCCTTCGGCATGAGCGAGATTTCGACCTTCGTCTCCAGCGGGCCGACGGCCCCGGTGCGTCCGGACTCGCCCGGCAGGCCGCAGCCGGGGAGGGCGGTGGCGGCGCTGCCGCAAGAGGGCGGCGAGACTGCGCTTCGGCCAGGCGAAACAGGCCTCCTCGCCGTGCGCCGGGACGATCCGGGCATGATGCTCGGCTATTGGAACCGTGAAGAAGAGGAGCGCGAGGCGTTTCGCGGCGCGTGGTTCGTCTCCGGCGATCTCGTCGAATTCGACGCCGACGGCTACATGTGGCGCCACGGCCGCGTCGACGAAGTCATGAATGCGGGAGGCTACCGGGTCTCGCCGGCGGAAGTCGAGAAAAGGCTGCTCGAGATCAACGACGTCGTTGAAGCGGCGGCGGCGGAGCGCCCGGGGCGCGACGCAACCGCGACGATCATCAAGGCCTATGTCGTGACGCGCGACGGCGCGGCGCGGGACGAAGCGGCCATCCTCGAATACTGCCGCGCGCATCTCGCCGCCTACAAATGTCCGCGCGCGGTCATGTTTCTCGACGCGCTGCCACGCAACGCCAATGGCAAGCTCAATCGCGCGGCCTTGCCGTAAATAGAGAGGGCCCGAAGGTTCGCCGGGGCGAGCGGCGAACGATCGGGCCCTAGGTCCGCTCACAGGGAGGAGCGCGGACTACCGGAAGTTCATGGGGCGAAGATTCTCACCACTTCGGCGCCGCCCTGCTGCCGCGCGACGCGGCCACGGGCCCGCTTCTTGACCTTCGTCAAAGGTATCGCGCCGTTAATGGCCGCCTTCATATTGGGCGACGCCTTGAAGGTGATGACTCGCCGTGCTTCGATCGGCACCGGCGCGCCGGTGCGCGGATTGCGGCCCGCGCGCTCGCGTTTCGTGCGCACGATGAACGAGCCGAAGTCGTGCAGCTTGAGCGACTCGCCGGACGCGAGAGTCGCCGCCATTTCCTCGATCACCAGGTCGGTCAGGCGCTTGGCTTCGCGGCGGGACATGCCTTCAAGCCGGCGATGGATCGCCAGCGCAATGTCCTCGCGCGTGAGCGTGCCGCGTGCGCCGTCTTCATGCGACGCTGATTCATGCTCGACGTCTTCGCCATTGGCGCGCGCGACGAAGGGCTTCAGCATCTCTTTTGGTTTCGCGATCGACATCAGCGCTCTAATCCCCAGTTTTGGGCCTGCGGAGTTTGCCTCCGCTTGGCCGAGGGATTGCGCTCAACTTGCATCGGAACCTGATTGCTCAGCAGTGCGGCAGATCACATTGCCGAATGACTCTCTTCTCAATGCGCATCTCAGGCATCGACAAGTAGCCGCCGCACGTTCCAATTTGACGCAACTTGGCGCAATATCTCGTTATTCTGCAGATTGCGTGCTAACGCGCGGCGCTTGAGCCGTTCCTTCGGTGGTCGCTGGATGCACAGCGATTTCATGGGCAACGGGGCGTCGGAGCCGGCGACGAGACGCCGGAAAGTGTTCCTTATTGAAACGGCACAGGTACGAAAATGATCAACCTGGATGAAAATGATACGCTTCGTGGCGTCGCGCCACAGACGCCAGCAGAGCTCCGCAATCTGACTGCCGGATGAACGGCGCGGCCATGTCCGGTTCAGCTGAAGTGCGTCAGAGTGTGCGTATGGGCAGGCGATTCTGACGAATGTTCTCCCCGCGCCTGCTCTTCTTTGATCGGAGCCAAGATGTCGCGCCAGCCTTTCATCCTCGCTGTCATGCTGGCGCTCGCAGCTGCCCCGGTTGTCGCGCAGGATCTGGGCGACGATTCCTCCGAACGCCATGCTCCCTACCAAGGCGAGAGCTTTGGTCATGGCCGCCACCAAAGCGAGAGCTTTGGTCATGGCTACGATCCCTATGATGACGGTCGCGAAGCCTGGTTTGCGCCGGAGCCCTATCGTGGCTCGTGGGCAGACCACGCCGATGCTTATTACGGATACGGAGAGTGTCATTTTCTCCGGAAGCCGATTCTTGGTCCGTGGGGCGAGATCGTCGACTATCGCCGGGTACGAGTTTGCGATTAGCCGGCGGCCGCGCCACACGATCCGTCGCCGGCACCCCGCCCCTCTCGCGCGGCGACGGTGGAGAGCCTCCCGGAGAAATCCGGGAGGCTTCTTTTTCGGAAGTGTTTGGCGAATGAAGAGCTAAGGCTTGCTAGAGGGGGCGAAGGCCGAGCGCCTTGCCTTCCTTGGCGTCGCGGCGCCACACGCCGTCGGCGCCCTTCTCAAAATGCGCCTTGTGCCCCTTGCGGGCGGTGAGCACGAGCCGCCCCCTGTCGAGACCCCAGCCGATGGGATCAAATATGACGACGCCATTGTCCCGGCAGGCCGGGGCAAGCTGCGCCTTCAAGCCGGCGCCGCCGCGCGTGCGCGCATCCAGCGTCAGCATGCAGCCCGTATCCTTATCTCCCTCGCGGAGAATCGAGTAGCGGCCAGAAGCCTCCGTCGGTCCGGCGGCATGCGCGAGCGGCGCCGAGACACTCACGGCGGCGACAAGGCAGAACCCCAGCCATTGCCTTTGTCGCCCAGAAAATATCGCCATTTGCGCCATGCTCCCGCCCTCGTGAAATCGCCTCACTTTGCCTTTTTTCACGGCCTGCGTCCAAGCCGATTCACACCGCGCCCGCGTCAAAGTGCGGCAGGCGTCGCTTTTGCGCGCCGGGCCGAGGCGCGCTATCAATTTAAGCGGCGCCGCGCGGCGGCGAGGGAGTCAGTAGGATGGACCCAGCGTCCCTGGCCTTGGCCGAAAAATCCGCGCCGCGCTACACGAGCTATCCCACGGCGCCTCATTTCTCCAAGACGATCGGCGACGGCGACGCGCGTGCGTGGCTCGCGAACCTCGAGCCTTCCGCGTCGCTCTCGCTCTATTTCCACGTTCCATTTTGCACAGCCATCTGCGCCTATTGCGGCTGTCACACGAAGGCGGTGCGCCAGGACGCGCCGCTCCAGTCTTATGCGCAGACGCTAAAGAGCGAAATCGCGCTCACCTCAGAAGCGACGCGCGCGCGGCGCGTCGCGAGCATCCATTGGGGCGGCGGCACCCCGGGCATTCTAGGACCATCGCGGTTCACTGCGATCGTTGCAGTTCTGCGCGATCATTTCGATCTTTCCGCCGAAACTGAACACGCGATCGAACTCGATCCGCGCATTCTCGACGCCGATCTCGTCGAGGCGCTTGCCGCCGCCGGAGTTACCCGAGCCTCGCTCGGCGTGCAGGATCTGAACGCGCATGTGCAGGAGGCGTCCGGCCGCATACAGCCTTATGAGACGGTGGCGCGCGCCGTGGAATTGCTGCGCGGCGCAGGCATTACCGCCATCAATCTCGATCTGATGTATGGACTGCCGAAGCAAAGCGTCGAAGACGCCGCGCGCACCGCCTCGCTCGCGGCCTCGCTCGCGCCGCAGAGGCTCGCGGTTTTCGGCTATGCGCATGTGCCCTGGTTCAAGTCGCACCAGAAGCTGATCGACGCCGCGGCGCTGCCCGGCGCCGGCGAGCGTCTGGCGCAGGCGGCGGCGGTGCGGGCGACCCTTGAAGGCGCGGGATTCGAGGCGATCGGACTCGATCATTTCGCGCGTCCCGAGGACCCGCTGGCGGTCGCCGCGCGCGAAAGGCGCATGCGCCGCAATTTCCAAGGGTACACGATTGACGCCGCCGATGCGCTGCTGCCGTTCGGCGTTTCGTCCATCGGACGGCTTCCGGAGGGCTATGTCGGAAACGCCACCGATCTTGCGGGATGGCGACGCGCGATCGAGTCAGGACGTTTTGCAACCACGCGCGGCGTCGCGTTCACGCGCGAGGATATCGCCCGCGCGGATCTGATCGAACGCCTCATGTGCGATTTCGACGTTGACTACGGCGCGGTGGCTGCGCGTCACGGGTATGCGGAAGACGCCTTCGACGCGGCGCAGGCGTCGCTCGAGGCTCTTGCGGACGACGGCGTCATCGACGTACAGGGCCGACGACTCGCCGTGACCGAACGCGGAAAGCCCTTCGTTCGCCTTGTCGCAGCCGCCTTTGACGCCTACCTGCAGTCGGCGCCAGCCCGCCATTCCTCGGCGGTGTGAAGGGCGATTCGGCAAGGAGGCGTTCATGACGCCGCTTACGCTTTTTCTCGCAAAGCTGATCGGCGCTTACGCGCTGATCATGTCCGCCTGGATGCTGGTGCGCAGGGACGTGGCGCTGCAGATGATCGAGAGCGTTTCGCGTGAGCCAGTCGCCATCGCCTTCGTCGGCATGATACGACTCGCGATCGGTCTCGCCATTGTGATCGGCCACGACATTTGGAGCGACATGGCCGCGGCGCTCGTCTCGCTTGTCGGCTGGATCACGCTGATCAGCGGTTTCCTGACGCTCTTTCTGCCGCCGCGGACGGTGCGCGACATTTTCGCTCGAATGGCATATGAAAAGCGCTATCCCGTGTTTGCGCTCATCTCCTTCGCGCTCGGCGGCGCGCTGCTGATTGCGGGCTTCAGCGCCTGACAAGAGTGATAATGGCGCTTGTTCGCCGGCGTCGGCTCCGCCATCGTGACGCCTGGATTCGAACCTCAGCCATGCCCATCTGGACGCCCGAACAGGATCAAGCGCTGACCGCCGTCGCGCGCTGGCTTGAAACGCCCGGCGCGCGGCAGGTGTTTCGGCTGTTTGGATACGCCGGAACGGGCAAATCGACGCTCGCGCGGCATCTCGCCGAACATGTCGAAGGCGATGTCGCCTTCGCCGCCTTCACCGGCAAGGCGGCGCTCGTCATGCGCTCCAAGGGTTGCAAGGACGCGCGCACAATTCACAGCCTCATCTATCGCGCGACCGACACGGAAACCGAAGAGCCGTCGTTCGTTCTCAACGACGACAGCGCCGCCGCGCGTGCGAAACTCATCGTGGTCGATGAATGCTCGATGGTCGATGAGGAACTGGGCCGCGATCTTCTGTCCTTCGGCAAGAAGGTGCTGGTGCTCGGCGATCCGGCGCAATTGCCGCCGGTGAAAGGCGGCGGCTTCTTCACCGAGGCCGAGCCCGACGTCATGCTGAAAGAGGTGCATCGGCAGGCGGCCGACAATCCGATCATCCGCCTGTCAATGGCGATCCGCGCAGGCGAGAGCGTCGAGCGCGGCGTTTTCGGCGATACGCGCGTCATCAGCCGCGACGCGCTCGATCCTGCGCTCGTGACCGGCGCCGATCAGGTGCTCGTCGGCCTGAACAAAACGCGGCGCGCCTATAACGGACGCCTGCGCCAGCTGCGTGGCTTTACGGGCGAGTTGCCGCAGTCGGGCGAGAAGCTCGTCTGCTTGCGCAACAATCGCAAGAAAGGACTTCTGAACGGCGCGTTGTTTACGGTAAAGAGCGCCGGAGCCCTGCGCCGTGGCAAGGTGAGAATGCTGGTGACGCCTGAAGATGGCGAAGCCGCCAAATTTCAGCGTGTGGCGGTCGTTCCGCAACTGTTCGGCGCGGAAACCGACATTCCTTATGCGCTTCGCAAGGACTCGGACGAGTTCGATTTCGGTTATGCGCTTACCGTTCACAAGGCCCAGGGTTCGCAATGGGACGACGTGACGCTTTTCGATGAGTCCTTCGCCTTCCGCGAACATCGGGCGCGATGGCTTTACACCGGCGTGACGCGCGCGGCGAAGAGACTGACGCTCGTCATGTGACGTTTAGAATCGGCCCTGCTGACCTCGGCTGTTGCGCCGAACTCTGGGTTTATTTTCCCCAGGCGTCGATGGCGTCCGCGAAGACGCGCTCGCCAGACGGGCCTTTTTCCATATTGATCGTCGCCGCGCGGCCGTCGGCGAGCTGCATCGGCAAGTCTAACGCCGCGAGCGACCGCAACAGGAGAATATTGCGCGCCTCATGGTCGCCGCGCATCAGGCCGATGAGGAAATTGTTGTCGGTGATGGGCACGGGAATGCCGGCGACTTTTTCTCCCGACTGTGCATCGGAGCGGCGCATCTGGATCGGGCCGATGGCCTTGACGCCGCCGATGGGACTGCCGGGAGCCACCGTGAACGACACGTTGATGGTGTGCGAGGCCGAAAGAGTGGCGTCGGTGTTCTTGCGAAACAGCAGAGTCATTTTCAGCTTCGCGTCGGGAACCTCGATGTCGCCGCGAATGGCCGATCCCACGGGTTCGCCAGGCCCGCCGACGTTCTCCAGGCGCCAGACGGCGGAGCCATTGTAGATCTTGTCGACTTTTGTGGGCTCGGCGAGCGAGCCCACCCACATCTCCGCCTTTTGCGCCACCGGCACGACGGGGCTGCGCGGCGTCGGCGCTTTGGCCGCTTGCCCATCGCCCGCGACGCGGTCGTTGATCTTGCCGCCTTCGGGCCCATTGGAGGCGGACTTCTCCGGTTTCAGTTTGGCCAGATCCTCGGGCTGCTCGCGAAGCTGCCAGGCGAGCGTTCCGACAACCGCCACGAGCGCTACGACAACGCCGGCGACGGACAGAATGAGACGCTTCGAGCGCTGCGGCCTCGGCGCGGGCGGCAGCGGCGCTGGCGGCCTCTGAGCTTCACGCAGCGGGGCATCGTCTTCGCCAGCGATGGATGTGTGAGGCGCCTCGCGCCAAGACGAATCCGCGTCATCGCTCGGCGCGCGCTCGACAGGTTTGTTCGGATGCGGCTTGCGTTGCGGCGCAGACGTCCCATCGCGAGATGGTGTCGCTTGCGCCTCGTTTGCGGCGAGCTCCGCTTCGACTCGCTGGATCGCGTCGTCGAGCGCGCGGCCTTCGGCGGCAATGTCGGCTTCTGCGACCGGCGGCTGGATGCCGCGCAACTGATTGAACAGCGCCTTGCGGGCGCGTTCATAGACCGCTTGGCGCGTGTCCGGCGTGGACTGCGGCAGAGCGGCGACCGCTCTCGCGATCAAAGAATGGTAGTCTGCCATGTTCGGTTAAGAGCACTTCCGGCTTTTGGCGTCAATCCTGACGCCGCCAGAGTCCAAGAAAACGCGGGGATTTCGCGACGTCGGCGCCTCATGATCTCATAGGCGCCTCAGTTCACTCGAGGTGTCGCCAAAATGGAGATCAAGCACTCCTGGCGCCAATGATCGCTTTCAGCGCTCATTCTGCTTCATTCGCCCGCCTGCGCACGTTTGAGTATCGATAAGACCTCGAGCATGAAGGATTCTTGCGACTCGGCGCTTGTTCAGATGGCCGGCGATTTCCGGATGTCTCGCGCAAAAAATATTGCGCCGCGCTCATCGTCTATCGGCGCCGCTTCCCCTTGGAGGCTGCGCGTTAAACTTCGCCAAGCGGCGGTTTGGGGCGCGCCATCTGACGCGCGGGCGGCGGCGGCGCGGCGATCAGCCAGTAAATCGCCCCCGCCACCGCGCCGGTCAGAAAAAACAACAGCGCGATTCGTAATTCGAGCGGACTCGCTTCGCGGGCGCGATCAAGTCCCATCGCCGCGCGGGCGATCCACGGCGACGCGCCGGCGAGCGTCGCGCTCGCGCCCGAATACCAGAGGAGTGAGCGTGCGCCGGCGATCTCGCCGATCAACGCCGCGACCGCGAGGGGCGCGACGCAGGTGGCGATGATCATCGACCAAAGGATGAATCCGAATGTCGCCAGAGGGTCGCTCCATCCGCCGGCGCGCACATCTTCTTCGACGAAGGCGAATAGGCCGGACGTTGCGGCGGCAAATCCCGCCTCCCGCGTCGCCGGATCAAGGAGCGCCGAGACGATAAGAAAAATGGCGGCGACGCCCACAGCGAGGACGAAGCCGAAAGCCATGACCACGATTCGGCGCATCATTGGAGCCTTCTTTCCTGGCGCGCCAAGCTATGGTTCGAGCACCGAATCCCAATAGAGATAATCCATCCAGCTTTCGTGCAGGTAATTGGGCGGAAACAGCCGGCCGTTGCGATGCAGGTCGGCGACGCTCGGCTGAAAGGGCGCCTGCGCCGGCGACATATGCGCCTCCTTCGGCAGGCGGTCGCCCTTGCGCAGATTGCACGGCGAACACGCCGCGACGACGTTTTCCCACGTCGTCGCGCCTCCTTTCGATCGAGGAATGACGTGATCGAACGTCAATTCCTCATGTTCTCCGCAATATTGGCAGGTGAAGCGATCGCGCAGGAACACGTTGAACCGCGTGAACGCCGGGTGACGGGTCGGCCGCACATACTCCTTGAGCGACACGACCGAGGGCAGACGCATCTCGAAGCTCGGGCTTTTGACCGTCTTGTCGTATTCCGAGACGATGTTCACGCGGTCAAGAAACACCGCCTTGATTGCGTCCTGCCAGCCCCACAGCGAGAGCGGATAGTAGCTCAGCGGCCTGTAGTCGGCGTTGAGCACGAGCGCGGGACACGCCTGCGGCGAGACGGTCTGCTGACGAAAGTGTGCAGTCACCCTGCTTCCTCTCGGATTGAGGAGGGGCCTGACGGACCGCGCCAAGGTCCAGCCCTTTGCGATGCCGCATATTTTACAGGCACCACGACAGGGTTGTGAAGGCCCGGCACAGGACTTCCGACGCTGAGGAGCGCTCCGCCTCTCGAAAGAGATAGACGCTGGCGAGGCAGTACGCTGCAAGCAACGGCTTGTATATTAAAGTAATCGGCATGCCTTTGTTTCGACGACATCTACGCAGGACTGTCGCCGCTCGCCTGTCAGCAGCTCGTCCTTTGTTGCCGGATCGGCGAAAAACGGCGAAATATTCGTCGGCAGGCCAGCGCGCCCAAGCGTGGCCCTTGCCCACGGCCGACGGCCTGTTGCCTACTGCCGGAGTGATTCGCCTTCTCCACACGGCCGATTGGCATCTTGGCGCGACCCTGCAGGGCTGGTCGCGCGAAGCCGAGCACCGCGACGCGCTGGCGCAGCTTGTCGCCATCGCCCGGGAGCGCGCGGTCGACGCCGTCATCGTGGCGGGCGACATTTTTGACAGCCTCAATCCGTCCGCCGACGCCCAGCGGCTGCTCTACGACACATTGCGCGACTTGCGCGTCGCCTGTCCGCATGCGCGCATCGCGCTCGTCGCCGGCAATCATGATCCAGCGGCGCGACTCGAAGCGCCGCGCGCATTGTTCGAGATGGCTGACGTCGTTTCGATCGGCGCCTTTGCGCGTCGCGACGGCGCCTTCGACGCCCGCGCGCATCTTTCGCCGATCCGCGACGCCAGCGGCAGAATTGGCGCACATTTGCTCGCGCTGCCTTATCCGCGCGCGGTGGATCTGCCTGTGACGATCGGAGGCGGCGCCGCCAGCGCCGTGCGTGAGGCCTATCGCGAGGCGGTCGAAAGCGCGCGGCGTGAAATCGGCATGGCGCCGCTCATCGTCACCGGCCATCTTCATGTCGCAGGCGCGCTCGAATCGGAAGGGTCCGAACGACGGATTCTCGTCGGCGGCGAACATGCGCTTCCGTCCGACATGTTTTCGCCGGATATCGCTTATGTTGCGCTTGGCCATCTGCATCGTCCGCAATCCGTCGACCGCGAGACGATCCGCTACTCCGGTTCGCTCATTCCCATGTCGAAGACCGAAATCGGCTATGCGCATGGCGTCAGCATCATCGATGTCGACGACAGCGGCGCCGTTGTCGTTCAACATGCGCCGATCATCCGTCCTGTCCGGCATTTGCGGGCGCCGGCGAGCGGCGCTCTGTCCGTAACCGAACTCGAGGCTGCGCTCGGGGCGCTCGATTTGGACGCCTCGGCGCCGATGGACGCCTGGCCCTTCGCGCATCTTGCGATCAGGGTCGACGGCCCGGCTGTTGGGTTGAAGGCCGAGCTTGACGCCATCTGCGAGAAATTTCCGCTGCGCGTCGTTTCGACCAGCGTCGAACGGCCACAAGCGCCTGCGGCGGCGCCGACGCCGCTGCGCCTTGCGGAGCGTAAGCCGATGGAATTGTTTCGCGAAGCCTTTGAGCAGGCGCACGGCGTCGCCCCGACCGACAATCATTTCGACTGTTTTGAGCGTCTTCTGCAGGAGGCGTGACATTGCGCATTCTGGCGATCCGAGGCGCCAATCTCGCCAGTCTCGCCGAAGGCTTCGCGATCGACTTTGACAGCGAGCCGCTGCGCTCGGCGGGCCTCTTCGCCATCACCGGAGAAACAGGGGCCGGCAAGTCGACGATTCTCGACGCGATCTGTCTCGCGCTTTACGATAAATTCCCGCGCGTCGTCGCAGCCGGCGCGAGCGAAGGCGCGCCAGATCCGTCCGGAGAGACGCTCGGGTCTGGCGACCCGCGCACAATTCTCCGCCGCGGCGCCGGACGCGGTTTTGCGGAAGTCGATTTTATCGGCAAGGACGGGCTGCGCTATCGGGCGCGCTGCGACCTGCAGCGGGCGCGCGGCAGAGCGTCGGGCGCGTTGCAAAAGCGCGTCAGGTCGCTGTGGCGAATCGACGAGGCTGGGGAAATCGTCGCGCCGGTCGAGAGCGGCATAGAGCCCGTCAACGCCCGCGTCGTCGAATTGACCGATCTCACCTTCGACCAGTTTCGTCGCACGGCGCTTTTGGCGCAGGGCGAATTCGACGCCTTTTTGCGCGCCGACGCGAAGGAGCGCGCCGAACTTCTCGAAAAGATCACCGGCGCAGAAATCTATGGCGTTCTGTCGCAGCGGGCCTTTGAGCGCGCCCGCGAGGCGCAGCAGGCGACAGCTCTTATCGAAAGCAGTTGCGCCCAGATCGGCGTCATGTCGGAAGAGGAGCGCGCCGCGATCGACGCAGACGTCGCAGCGACCGCAGCCGAACGCGCGCAAGTCGCCGAAAAGCGCGGCGCGATGGCTGATGCGCTGCGCCGGTTCGACGCCTTGGCTCAGGCGCAAGCAAAGCTTGCGCAGGCGATGTCGGCGCGCGAGGGCGCCTTGCGGGCGTTTGACGAGATGGCGCCGCGCCGCGAGACGCTTGCGGCGCTCGCGCAGGTCGAGCCGTTGCGCGCCCCGCGGGACGAGATGCGACGCGCCGAGGAAATACAAAAGGCGGCGCTCGATGAGGCCGTCGAGGCCAAAGTGAAAGCGGGCGCCGCTCAAGAAGCTTTCGCCGCTCAGGAGGCGCAAGCGCTCTCGGCTGCAGAGTCGGTCGCCGCCTCGGAAGCGGAGATGGCCCGGTTTGCGCCGATCTGGTCCGAGGCCGCGGCGCTCGACGCGCGCATCGCCAATTTGGCGCAGGAGGAAGCGAAAGCGCAGAGCGTCGCTCGGGACGCCGCGTCGCGCGCGCAGGCGAAGCGGGACGAACGCGCGGAAACAATGGAACGGCGCGCCGAAATTGAACGCGAGAAGGAGACGGCGCTCGCCGATCTTGCGCGCCTCGAGCCGGCGCGGGCGCTCAGCGAACGCTGGCGAGACATCGACGATTGGCTGACGAAGCGTACCGAAATCTCGCACGCCAAGCGCGCCTGTGACGGCGCGCTCGCAGCGGTCTTCGCCGACATCGATCGCGGCGACGCGACGCTCGCGGACTTTAACGCGCGCGACGCGCAGGACAGAGCGGCCTGTGAAAAGCTTGCCGCGCAAATCGCGGACCGCGACGGCGCGCTCCTCGCGCTCGACGAACCGGCCGCGCTCGCCCGCGCTGACGACCTCGCGCGCGCCGTCGAGCTGATCGAGGCTTTGCGTAGCTGCGCGCGCACATTTGACGAGGCGGACGTCGCGGCGACGTCCGCGCATCAGGACATCGCCCGCTACGCGCAGGACGCAGCGGCGGTTCGACAGAAGCTTGAAGGATTACGTTCGGAGCGCGCGCGACAGGCGGCGCAAAGCGCCGAGGCCGAACGCTTCGGCGAGTTGGCGGACGCCGCGGCGGATCCCCATGCGCTGCGATTGCGCGCGGCGTTGAACGAGGATGCGCCGTGCCCCGTGTGCGGCGCGCGCGAACATCCTTTCGCCGAGACCCATGACGCGGCGAGCGCGTTAATCGAAGCGCTGCGTGCGCGGCGCGATGAGTCGCGGCGAACGCTCAGCGCATTGGACGAGGAGACTGTCTCCTTAAGCGCGCGGGCGGCGCAGGCGCACGCGCTTCACGAAGATGCATCGCGGCGCGCCGCACAAGCGCAGGCGGCTCGCGGGCGCGCCGAGGCCGAATATGCGTCGTTGCTGAGCGCCGATGGCGCGCGAGATATGGCGCCGGAGCTGGCGCCGCCGACGTCAATTCTATCAGCCTCGCCGCGGCTGCTAATAGTGACGAAGGAGCTTGCGGCCGCGCGCGACGGCGTCGCGCAAAAGCTTCGCGCCGCGCGTCGGCTGCGGGAGGAGCGGGATCGGCTGCGCGCTGAGCGCGACGCAATTCGACTGGCGCTCGACTCCCGCCAGGACGATCGTGCGGCGCTCGCCGTGTCGCTGGAAGCTTTGCGCGAAGCGCGCGCGCGGTCCAAGGCGGAAGGCGCAGGACTAGTTGAGCGTCTCGAATCACTCGATCGGTCGCTCGCGCCTTATCTGCAGCTTTGCGACCTCTCGGCCGCCGATCTCGATCGCGACGCCGCTTCTGCGCGCCGCCGGCTCGAGGGTGCGGGCGCGCATTATCGGGAGGCGCTGGCGCGGTCAAATGAGCTCGCCGCAAACTGCGCCGCGATCGGGCTGAAGGCGGAGCGCGTTGCGGCGGAGGCAGACAGCGCATGCGCTCGCGAGGCCGAAGCCAAAAGCGATCATGAGGCGCGCGCAAGGAGCCTTGCTGAGGCGCGCGATGCGCGCGTCCTGCTTTTGGAGGGAGAAGCGACGGCCGCGCATCGGTCCCGCATCGAGGCGCGCCACAGGGCGGCTCTTGCGGCGCGTGACGAGGGGCGACAGCGGCTCGCTGAAGCCCAGCAGTCGAAAACGGCCTGCGAGGCGCGTCACGCCCATTGCGCACGCGCGGCGGAGAGCGCGGCGGCCCGCGCCGTGCAAGCGCGCGCGGCCTTTGCAATGGCGCTTGGAGGCGCTGGCTTCGACGAGGCGGCTGCGGCGACTCTTCTTGCAACGTCGCGCGAGGAGCAGGCGGAGCTGCGTCGCGCCGTCGAGGCGGCGGAAGCCGGGCGCGCCGCCGCCGAGGCCGCCGTCAGGGCGCGGCAGGTTGATTACGATGAAGCCAAGGCCGTCGCCCCGGTTGAAGCGTCGCGTGAGATTCTCGCGGCTCAGGAGAAAGACATCGCTGGTCGCCTCGACGAATTGTCGGCGCGGCTCGGCGCGCTGCGCGAGCGTGGCGCGAAGGACGATGAGGCGCGAGAACGCGCGACAGCGCTCGGCGCCGAACTCGAACGGGCGCGCGTAAACGCCAAACTCTGGAGCGAGATCAGTGAAGCCATCGGATCGGCGAGCGGCGACAAGTTCCGCCGTTTCGCTCAGGCCGCGACGCTGCAGCACCTCGTCGCGCTCGCCAATCAGCGCCTGGCGCTGCTTGCGCCGCGCTATGCCCTCGAGCGCTCGGGCGAGGCCGGCGCGCTGGGCCTCCAGATTATCGACCGCGATCTTGGCGACGAGCGCCGTTCGACGCGTTCGCTCTCCGGCGGGGAGCGCTTCCTCGCGTCGCTGGCGCTTGCTTTAGCGCTTGCCGGACTCGAGGGGCGCGATTCATTCGTCGACACGCTGTTCATCGATGAAGGATTCGGCGCGCTCGATTCCGCGACCCTTGACGTCGTCATAGACGCGTTGGAGACGCTGCAGGGGCAGGGCAGGCGGGTGGGGGTGATCAGCCATGTCGATTCGCTCCAGCAGCGCATCGCGACGAAAATCTGCGTTGAGCGCCGGGGCGGCGGGGTGAGCGTGGTCCGACTGCGTGCGGCTGGTTACGCATGACGCGTGATGCCACTGGCCGACCCTGAAAGAAGCCGCCAATCGATTCTACTCGGCGGAGAACTCGCGTCGAAAAAGCCGCTAATTCGCGACGACGCTTCCGGAAAAAAACCTGTGCTGTGGCGGTAAGGCCACAAAAAACAATGATCAGCGCCAGAGACTGTGGCGCCGGCGCCACAGTTCTTGTGCGTTGCGACGTCACATTACAGCTAGGGCAAAGTTTGTCACGGGTCTGTCATCCAGCGCCGGCTTCACTGTCTCCCGAAAGTTAACGGGGGAATGGAACCAATGAAACCTGGAGTTGGACAACGCGCGCTCGCCATCGCTGCGTTCGGCTTATATGCGATGGCTTCGACCGCTCCGGCCGCAGCCGACACTGCGTCCGAAATCCGCGCGCTCAAGGCGCGCCTCTCCAAACTCGAAGCCGACGAAGCCCGCGCGAGGCGCGAGGCCAGGGTCGTGCACGCGTCGCTCCCGGCCGACAAGGGGCCGCCGCCGCCGCCGCCGCCGCTGCACTGGTATGAAAGGCTGAGCCTGCGCGGTTATACGCAGATGCGCTACAATGACATTCTGAGTGGCGGCCCGAATTATTATGACATCAGAACGACGAACGACCGTTCGGTCGGCGACCGCCAGAACTTCTTCATTCGCCGCGCGCGCATCATTCTGAGCGGCGACGTCTCAGATCATCTGTACCTTTATTTCCAAAACGACTTCGCGAGCTCTCCTCCGAATGCGAATTCGACTTCGGCGACCTTCGCAGCTCCGACCAACGCCGCCGGTCAGGCCGTCTATTATTTCTACAATCCCGTCTTCGCCTTTCCAGGCTATAACCAGGTCGGCAGTTACTCCAACGCGCCCGGCAATTTCGCGCAGATACGCGACCTCTACGCCGACATCTACTTCGACAAGGACAAGGAATTCCGAGTCCGCGCCGGCCAGTCGAAGATTCCCTACGGCTTCGAGAACCTGCAGTCGTCGCAGAATCGTCTGGCGCTCGATCGCGCCGATGCGATCAATACCTGCTGTAAGGACGAACGCGATCTCGGTCTCTTCTTCATGTACACGCCCAAGGAAATGCGGCATCTCTTTCGCGATCTCGTGAAGAACAATCTGAAAGGCTCGGGCGATTACGGCATGTTCGCTTTCGGTGTCTACAACGGCCAGGGCGCCAACCGCATCGAACTCAACAAGGGCACGCATCTTGTCGCGCGCTTCACCTATCCTTACGTTTTCGAAAATGGTCAGGTGGTCGAAGCGAGCGTCCAGGGTTACACGGGACGTTTCATGCCTTATACGCAGGCGATCAGGCCCTCTTTGGGCATGGCGACGAACTGGGCGGGCTTCATTCCGCCGAACAGCCCGTACGCTACCGTCGGATCGGCCTTTGTCCCTTATGTGAATGGCCCGGGATGGAGCAGCCTTGGCAACTTTAACTTTTCTCAATACGGCGCCGTCAACACTTGGGGACCGGCCGTGGCCAATGGCGGCGAGGGCATTCGCGACTCTCGCGTCGCTATCACTGGCGTAATTTATCCGCAGCCGTTCGGCCTGCGGGCTGAATGGAACTGGGGCGTCGGGCCGCAGCTCAACGCCACGCAGACCGCCATCGAGGCGAAACGGCTGAACGGCGGCTATGTCGAAGCCAGCTATAAATATGAGGACAAGGACTTCGGCACTGGCGTGTATTTCCCCTTCGTCAAATGGCAATACTATAATGGCGGGTTCAAATTCGATAACAACGCGCCGGCTGGCCGTGTGAACGAATGGGACGTCGGCGTCGAGTACCAGCCCTTGCCGGAACTCGAATTCACCGCGATCTACTCTCACATGGACCGCACCAATACGGTTGCAGCGCCCTATCGGCAGTTCCAGGCGGATCTGCTGAGAATGCAGCTGCAGTGGAACTACTGATCATCTGGTCAGACTAATTCTTGTCAAACGCCTCCGGTTTCGCGCCGGAGGCGTTTGCGATTTCGGGACTTTCGTTTGCTCGTCTGATAACGAAATGACCTTGGTTGGGTTTGGTGCGAGGACTCGAAAGATGAAGCTGATCGCGACGGTTGCCTTGTCCTTTATGTTGGCGTTGGCAGGGTCAGCGCTTGCTGAAGACTATGAGAACGCCGTCAGCGCAACGCGACGCGGCGACTTCGCTGGCGCGTTTAAATTGCTCAAGCCGCTGGCCGAGAAGGGCGACGCGCGCGCGCAAGGCGACCTCGGCGCGATGTATCTCACAGGCAAGGGAGTCGCCGCCAATCCCAAGGAAGCGTTAAAATGGCTTCGCTTGGCCGCAGATCACGGGAATGCCTCCGCCCAATTCAATCTCGGCACCATGTATCTCGAAGGACAAGTGGTCATGAGAGATTACAAGGAGGCGATGAAGTGGAATTTGCTCGCCGCGGGCCAGGGATTGGCGGCGGCGCAAGTGAACATCGCCTCGATGTATTATGACGGCGTCGGCGTCGCGCAGGATTACAAGGAAGCGGCCAAATGGCTGCGGCTCGCGGCGGAGCAGGGCGACGCCGACGCGCAGTTGAATCTCGGCAACATGTATGTCGCCGGACAGGGCGTCGAGCGCGATCTGCTGCGCGGCTTCATGTGGACGCAGCTTGCGACGGAGTCGCTGTCGATGGGCGAGACCGAAAAGAAGGCGGTGCGCGACATGTCGGCAAAGTCATTGTCGCCGGCAGACGCCGCCAAGGCTCAAGCCATGGTCGCTCGCTGCAAGGAATCGAAGTTTAAAAATTGCGACTGAGCTGCAGGGGAACGCTCGGATCGAGCAGAGCGTTTCCGCCTTTGATTTCCGTCTATTCTCGCTCGATTTGGATTTGGTCTTTCGCTGTCGGGCTCGCAGGCTTTAGTCCCACGAGCAGCTGATCGACGAGGGTTGTTTCAGCCCCGTTCAGCCAAGTCCGCCACCACGCCCCTCCGGCGATAAGCCTTGCGCCCGTTTGATCAACCGTGGTCGGCGGGCTTTGCCCACGGCCGGCAGGTGAGAAGCCTGCTACTGTTCCGGACCCTTCACAGCGCCTTTCGTCCCATCCACCCCGGCAGTTGGAACGGGGTCGGGAGTCGTGTGACCGTTGCTGGGCTGCGACGCGCGATGGCGTTTGCTTAACCCGAGCAGACATTCGCAGTCGCATGTTGCTGCTGTATTTCTAAAACGAGAATCATATTTCTCGAATGTGTGTACATTGTATAAAATAGAAATAATATTGCTGGAAGTTTGCTAAAATAGTACATTATTGGGACTATGCGACTGTTGTCATAAAATGTATAAGGACGTACGCAAAATGCTATACTATGCATAAAGCTTAAAGTAAGTTAAAGCGGCTTTTAACTAGTACCTAGGTCAATAACGTACTGTATCTAAGGCGATTAAATGTGTGGTACTGCAGCAACACGTTGAATTATAGCGATTAGATGCTGCGACAATACATGTTAAGTCATGGATTTGTCATCCGACGTGGGCCATAAGTCGCGCGCTGTTTTTTTTAAACGCTCATGAAAGCGCGAGGCTGGGACATGGCAATTACACGGTTCAATCAATCACTCGCTCTAGCGACGGTGGGAGCATTGCTCTCGACGACGGGGCAGGCGGCCGACAGCGCCACTGAGGCGCGACTGCGCATGCTGGAAGCGGAGATCGCGAGGCTTCGTCCGCTGGAAGCGGAGGTCGCCAAGCTTCGTCATGAGACGCGCGGAGCCAAAGCGCAGGCGAATATCGCGACCAACGTCGCCAACGCCGCAGTCGTGGCGAAGGGCCCGCCGGGTCCGCCCCCGCCGCCGCCGGTCTTCGTCAGCTTTAGGAACGGCCTTTTCGTGGAAACGGCGGATAAGCAATTTAGCTTCAAGATTGGCGGTCGCCTCTTTGTAGATGGAGGCGGGACCGTCGGCTCCCCGGGCAACGGCTGGCAGGGAAATGTTGGCTTTGGCCAGGCGCGACTCGAAGTCGAGGGTACCTTCAGGCCCTGGTTTTATAAGATCCAGTACGACTTCGCGAATTCTACAACGCAGCTTTGGAATACAAATCTGCCGAATGCGAACGGGGGCACGGGTCTCCAGTTCTGGTCAAGAAACTACGTAACCGACCGCAATTTCCTTTGGGGCGGATTCCGCGACGCATACCTCGGTCTGCAAGATCCGCGCTTGTCGCATCCGTTGCTCGCTGAGCCGGTCTATTTCAAGATCGGCAGCCAGTACGAGTCTTTCAGCTTAGAGGCGTTGGCTTCTTCGAAATATCGCGACACGATCGAACGGCCGCTTGCGGTCGATGCGATCGCGCCCTTCCGCCATATCGGCGTGGCGGCTGGCATGATCGGCAAAGACAATTGGACGGCTCACTTCGGTCTTTACTCGCTGAGCTTCCAGGATCTCAACGCTCGTCCGGTTAACACCTCGTCAGGAAATGCGGGCGTTTTAGCGCCGGCCTATAGCGGCTACGGCGTGAAAAACGCTAATTGGTACCAACCCTGGGGAGGCGGCGCCTACTGGGAAACCACCGGCCGCGTAACCTGGGCGCCCATCTTGGATGAGCATCGACTTGTGCATTTAGGCGTCGCAGGAAGCTACCATCAGCCAAATAATGCGACAGCCTACAGCGACGACCGTAACTCGGCGCCAGGCAATCGCCTCGGGTCGGAAGCCAATGTCCTGGGCACGAACTTCCTCGGAACGACGGATCTTTCGTGTGGCCGTTTCGCTCAGTCTGCCCCCTTGGTGGCGGGCGCGGTGAACTTTAACCAGTATAGCGCCGCAGGCAACTGTATAAAGGATATCGAAAAAGTCGACCTTGAGGCGGCATTTTCATACGAAAACTTCTTCGTCCAGGGCGAGTGGCTCATGGCGAACTATAACCGTAACACGTCCGCAGCTCAGCAGTTTGCGTTGACCCAACTGGCTCAGTTGGGCGCCGCTTCGCCCGCTCAGGGACTGTTTATCTCCCCCGGTAATTCCAATTACGTGACCACCGGAGGATATGTGCAGGGCGAGTGGTGGATTACAGGAGAAGAGAAAGCTCAGTCCTACGACATGAAAGACAAGAACGGCGTCACGTTTGGTCAGCTGAAGATCAAGGATCCGTTCATGAGGGGCGGATGGGGCGCATGGGGTCTGGTCGGCCGCTGGAGCGTTCTCAACCTGAACAATGGGCCATACCAGGGCGCGTCTCTCTATAACAACCTGGCGGTCGCCAATAACGCGTTCGGATTATTCGGGGGCCTCCCGGGAACTCCTGCACAGATCGCCAATGCAACTCTCTTGCAGAACGTTATCGCAAACTCCGGCGTCTATGGCGGCTATCAACAAAACGTGACGGCAGGCGTCAACTGGTATCCGGATAACGGCATCGCCTTCCAGTTCAACGCGACCCATGTGATGTCTCTGAAATCGCCGTTGAACTGGAACAATCAGTCTTCCTACGAGAGTGGCTCGCACCCGACGTTCCTCGAAATGCGGGCGAAGGTCTACTTCTAGCTCTTGCAACTCGAAAATTCCGCGCCCCTTCTCGGGGCGCGGAAGCGACAGGGCCCCCTTCATCATGGCAGGCGGAGGTTCGCGGCAAGGTCCATTAAGGTCTAATGGCAAGGTCTATTGGTAAGCATAGACGGTCAGACCGCACGAAACCCGCCGAGCCCAAGGTCCGGCGGGCTTTTCTTTGCGTCTATGCGGATGATATGGTTTTTGACGATTGAAATTCGCCCAAAGGGAGCGCTCGAGTTCGCCGATGAGGTCGCTCGTGACGACGCTGAGGCGCCTGGTCGGGCGTCCGTTCCCCCGGCGCTACGGGTTGAGAACGCGCATGAACCGCTATGACCGCCAGCCTCAGCCTGCTGACGAGGCCGTCGTCGAATATCTCGACGGCGAATATCGCGTGCGCAAGCCCGGCGCCTATGTGCGCTGCGCGGTGACGGGCGAGCCGATCCCGCTCGAGGATCTGCGCTATTGGAATGTCGATCTGCAGGAGCCTTACAGCGGGCCACACGCCAAGCTGATGCGTCTTGGCGTCAAGAAGCCCGACTAAGGATCGGAAAGACGCGCTTCGTCCGCCTTGCACAGCCCGCGAAGCGCTTCGTCCAGAATGACCGCGTCATCGAAAACCAAGGCGACGGGTAGCGTATCGACGCCCAGCGTCGCAAGCTGGCCGCCCATTCGCGCCGCATCCTTTTCCGTCGTGACGAGCCGCGCGCCCTGTTCCTGTCGTAACTTCGATAGCGTCGCGCAATCTCTTTGCGTGAAGCGGCGATGATCGCCGAAGGAGACCCGCGCCGCGACATCGGCGCCGCATCCTTCCAACAAGCGGAAGAATTTCTCCGGCCTTGCGATGCCGGCGAAGGCGACGAGGCGCGCGCCGTTCATCGCCTCCGCGGCTCCGCTGTCGGGCGCCAAATGGGCGGCGATGACGGGTTTATTCGCGCGCGCGGCGATGTCGCGCCCGCGTTCGCCGTCGCCGATGACGACGAGCATATCCGCCGCCGCGAGCTGCGCGTCGAGCGGCGCGCGCAAAGGACCGGCCGGCATGCAGCGACCATTGCCCGCGCCATAGTCCGAGTCGACGACGATGAGCGTCAGGTCGGGCGTCATGCGGCGACTGTGGAATCCGTCGTCGAGAATGACGACGGTGGCGCCTTGGCGCTGCGCCAGGTCTGCGCTCGCAATTCGGTCCGAGCCGACGATCGTCGGCGCGACGCGCGCAAGCAGCAGCGCTTCATCGCCAATCTCGTCCGCGCCGTGACGCGTCAAGTCCACGACGAAGGAGGACGTTCCGCCGCGTCTGCGGCGATAACCCCGCGTGAGAAGGGCAGGACGCTCTCCCGCCGCCTTGAGACGCTGCGCGATGGCGATGGCGAGCGGCGTCTTGCCGTCGCCGCCCGCAGTCAGTCCCCCGACGACGATGGTCGGCAAATTGGCGCGCGGCGCGTCGCACGCCAATCGCTTGCGCGCGATGGCGCCGTAGAGCGCGCCGAGCGGAGACAGGAGCCGCGCCGTCGCGCCGTCTTCACGCCAGAAGGCGGGCGCGCGCATCTCAAACAGCGGCGCCGCGCGCGCCGCTCATTGCTGGGCCACCGCCATCTGCGCGAGATAGGGTTCGACGGCGGTCATGATGCCGCGCGAAGCGCCGCCCAATCTCTCGACAGTTTCGCCGGCGGCGCGCCCCATTTTGCGCATGCGCGATGGTTCGGAGAGGAGATAATGCGCGGCCCGCGCCAGCGATGCGGCGTCTGTAACGCGCGCGGCGGCTTTTGCGGCTGCGAGTTCGCCGTAAACTTCCGTGAAGTTTTCGACATAGGGGCCATGCAGGATGGCGCAGCCGAGCTTCGCCGGCTCGATTGGATTTTGTCCGCCGCCGGGCAGCAGCGACTTGCCCATCAGGACGACCCCGACGCTTCGGAAAACGAGGCCAAGCTCGCCGACGCTGTCGACGACGTAGACGTCGACGTCGCGCCGCGGCTCGCCTTCCTGCGAACGTAAGGCCGCAGTCAATCCTCTGGCGCGCGCGGCTTCAACGATCTCGGCGCCCCGCTCCCGATGACGCGGCGCGATGATCGTCAGCAGCGACGGGGTTTGCGCGGCCATGTCGACATGCGCGTCGAGCACGAGGTCCTCTTCGCCGGGATGGGTGGAGACCGCCGCCCAAGCTGGTCGCGCGCCGATCGCGCCATTGAACTCGGCAAGCTTTGAAGAGTCGGCCGGCGGCGGCGGCACGTCGAATTTGAGATTGCCGGCGATGCGCACGCAGCGCGCGCCGAGCGCCAGAAAGCGGGCCGCATTATCCGAATCCTGCGCGAGGCAAAGATCGACGGCGCCGAAGACGGATTTCGCCGCGCCGGGAACGGCGCGCCAGCGCTCGGCCGATTTGCGGGAGATGCGGGCGTTGGCGAGTACCAGCGGCGCGCCGCGCGCGCGCACGGCCGCGACGATATTGGGCCAAAGCTCCGACTCGGCGAAGACCGCGATGTCGGGACGCCAATGATCAAGGAAGCGTTCGACGAATTTCGGGGCGTCGATGGGCGCATATTGATGAAAGGCGCCCGCCGGCAAGCGCGCGCTGAGAACGCGCGCAGACGAGACGGTGCCGCTTGTCACGAGCACGTCGAGTCCGCGCTGAATGAATCGGTCGATGAGCGGCAGCAGCGACAGGCTTTCGCCCACGCTCGCACCGTGCAGCCAGACGAGTCGTCCGCGCGGCCGGGGGCGGTTCGACTCGCCCATGCGTTCGGCCAATCGCGCGGGATCTTCCTTGCCGTGATTCGCACGCCAATTGAGCGCGGCGCTGGCGAAGGGCGTCGCCGCGATCGTCGCCAGCCGGTACACTGTCAGAAGCGACATGTTTCCAATCTATTAAGAATCCGGTCCACATTCCCATCTGACGGCGTCTTCTCCGCGCGTCGGGCCAACCGGGATGGCGCCTTTATGCCTGGCAATACCGGCGAATTTTGGAAGGCCGCCTATAGCTCCTCCACATCGGGATCGAGCAGCCGATAAAGATGCACCACGAAATAGCGCATATGCGCATTGTCCACCGTGGATTGCGCTTTGGCTTTCCATGCGGCGAGCGCGCTATCGTTGTCCGGATAGATGCCGACGATGTCGAGCTTGCCCGGATCGCGGAACGCGACGCCGTCGAGCGTCTCCAGCTCGCCGCCAAATACAAGATGCAGCAGCTGTTTTTCTTTCTTCGCCGAGATTGCTTGCGTCGTCTTGTTCATAATTTTCCTTCCAAGACCTCCCGCGCCAGCGCGAGGCTATCGTCGAACAGCGATTTCGGAGCCGCGATCAGCATGTCGCGGGCGAGCGACGCGCGATTATAGGTGAGCGCCACGCCCTCCGGCTCGCTCAACATGGCGCCCGCTTCTGCGAGGAGAATATCCGCGGCGGCGATGTCCCAGTCGCGCGCATTGGGCGCGGCGACGACGATATCATGCCGGCCGGAGGCGATATCGGCAAGCCGCAGCGCGAGCGAGGGCGTTCGCGGCGCCATCACGAATCCCCGTGGCGACGCGGCCAGCCGATCCTGCATCGTACGAGGCGCGACGAGCGCCGCGCCGGCGATTTCGGCGCGCTGCGGCGCGATGAGGGGGGAGCCGTTGAGGAAGGCGCCGAGTCCGAGCGCGCCAACATAAGTCTCGCCGAGCGCCGGCGCGTGGATGATCCCGGCGACCGGCCGGCCGCCAACCACCAGAGCGATGGAAACCGACCAGCGCGCGTCGCCGCGCGAGAACGCCAGCGTTCCATCGATCGGATCGACCACCATCAAGACGTCCCGCGTCAGCCGCTCGGCCGTGTCGACGCTCTCTTCAGAAAGCCATGCCGCGTCGGGAGCGATCCGCGCCATCTCATGGAACAGGAACCGATCGACGGCGAAATCGGCCTCCGTGACCGGCGAGCCGCCGCCCTTGTAGGACACCGCGGCGGTCGTGGTTTCGCCCAGGCGGAAATAAGCCATGGCGATGTCGCCGGCCCTGCGCGTGACGCTCTCGAGTTCTGGAAGAAAAGCGGCGAGTTCTGCTTGGCTGGAGCCCATCATGAGGAGGAGTAGGTGAGGCGCCGGCGGGCCGCAAGCGGGCGCGTTGCGCAGAATAGGAGCAATTTGAACGAATTCGTTTTCATGGACTTCACTCTCATCGCCTAAACCATGCGTATAACCAATGATTTACGTGCTGTTCACCAGGCTTTTTAGGGCCTTCGCCGGCAGGCTGCGGCAATATCAGCGCCGAGACGGAATTCAAGCCGCAAGGAGCGATCGATGGTTGAGGCCAATACTGCGCGCAGGATCGACGAAAGAGTCTTCGTTCAGCGTGATCGCCGCGCCGACGGCGGGGCGCGACGCATCCGCGTGACCCGGGACGACGTCTTGATCTCCCGCCGATTCAGCGGCGTCTCCATGGTCATCTCGGTGCCCGTCACCGCCTATTGCGGCGTCGCCCTCGAGGTGCAGCCCGCGGACGACGGATCGCCGCGCTACGTTCTTTCGCTGGCGCACCGCGACCCGGATCTCGACATTCTCCTCGGCGATACTCAAGACTGCGGCGCCGCTGCGTCCGACTGGCGTCACTGGGCGGCCTGGCTTGGGCTGCCGCGCGTCACCGAGGAGGATGGCGCATTGCGTTCGCTCGAGGCTGTCGCCGAAGAGAGCGCCGCCGCCTCCGCGCGCCGGCGCTGCGAGACCAGTCTGGGCAAGCGTCGTCCGCGATTTCTCATTCGCCGCAAGGCCGGCGACTCGCGTCGCGCCAAGGTCGTGTATGGCGACGAGCGCGAGATCATTTCTTATGAATGAAGCGTTTCCTGCGCGGCCGACGCGCCAAGGACGATCTGCTCGAAGCCTTCGCGGATTTCCTGCTCCTTCAGCTTCCTGCCGATGAAGACGAGGCGCGATTCGCGCTTCTCGCCTTCTTTCCATTCTCGCTGCAAATCGCCATCGAGGATCTGATGGACGCCTTGGAACACGAACCGCCGCGGCTCGTCCTTGAAGGCGATGATTCCCTTGCTGCGCAGGATGTCCGGTCCGTCGCGCTGAATGAGGTCGTTCAGCCAGGGAACGAATCGTTCAGGATCGACCGGGCCGTCGTGGCGGATCGAGACGGAATGCATCTCGTCGTCATGGAAATGCTTCAACCCGGCGTGAGGCGCGTGATGATTTTCATGCGCGTGTTCATGCTCATGGCCATGGCCGTGCTGATGCTCATGGTCGTGATGATCATGGCCGCAATCTGGACTGCACTCATGATCATGGTCGTGATGCGCATCGTCATGATCGTGGCTCGACTCCTCGGCTTCGAGGAACGCCGGCTCGATCTCCAGAATCCGGTCGAGGTCAAAGGCGTTGCGCTCCAAAACCGCCTGCAAGGGAACGTCCGACCGCACCGCTCGATGCAAAGCGGCGTAGGGATTGATCGCACGGATGCGGCCTTCGACTTCCGCGAGCTCATCGGCTGAAACGAGATCGGTTTTGTTCAGGACGATCACATCAGCGAAGGCGATCTGACTCTTCGCTTCCGGCGCGTCCTTCAGCCGCTCGCCAAGCCATTTGGCGTCGGCGACCGTCACCACGGCGTCGAGCCGCGCCGACTCCTTGACGTCAGCGTCCATGAAGAAAGTCTGCGCGACGGGCGCCGGATTGGCGAGCCCCGTCGTCTCGACGATGATCGCGTCGAACTTGCCGCGTCGGCGCATCAGGCCCTCGATGATGCGAATGAGATCGCCGCGCACGGTGCAGCAGATGCAGCCGTTGTTCATCTCGAAGACTTCTTCGTCGGCGCCGACGACAAGGTCATTGTCGATGCCGATCTCGCCGAATTCATTGACGATGACGGCGTAGCGCCGGCCATGCTGCTCGGTGAGAATGCGGTTGAGAAGCGTCGTCTTGCCGGCGCCGAGATAGCCGGTGATGACGGTAACGGGGATTTTCTCGCTCAATGCCGCTTACTCCAGTTTCGTTCGCCCCCACCCTGTCCCTCCCCCGCAAGCGGGAGAGGGGACCCTAATGATCGGCCTTGCGCGAAACTCTCTAAGAGGGCCGGGCCTGCTCCCTCTCCCACGAAGTGGGGGAGGGGTGGGGAGGGGGCTAGGGCGCTAGGGCTTTGGCCAGTTCTTTCACATTGTGGCGCATCATGTCGATATAGGTTGCGCCATCGCCTTTGGCGTCCGACAGCGCATCGGAATAAAGGACCCCGCCGACTTGGGCGCCGGTCTCGCTGGCGATGCGCTTGGCGAGGCGCGGGTCGGCGACGTTCTCGACAAAGACCGCCCGAACCTTATGCGCCCTGACCGCGTCGATGATCTTCGCTACGTCGCGGGCGCTGACGTCAGCCTCTGTCGACACGCCCTGCGGGGCGATGAATTCGACGCCGTAGCGCGCGGCGAAATAGCCGAAGGCGTCATGGGTCGAAACGACCCGGCGCCGTTCCTGGGGAATGGCGGCGATCGCCTGTAGGATTTCCGCGTCGAGCGCGTCGAGCTTGGCGAGATAGGCGTTGGCGTTGGCCTTATAGGTTTTTGCGCCCTCAGGATCCACGGCCGTCAGCGCTTCCCGGATCGCCTCGACATAAACTTTGGCGTTGGCGACGTCCTGCCAGGCGTGCGGATCTTGCCCCTCTTCGTCCTTTCGCGCAGTGACGCCTTTGCCTAAGGTGAACACCTCGCCCTTGCTTTTGGCGGCAGTGACGAGACGGTCGAGCCAGCCTTCAAATCCGAGTCCGTTGACGAAAATCAGCCGGGCTTGCGCAATGCTGCGGCCATCGGCCGGACTAGGCTGGTAGACATGGGCGTCGCCGTCAGGCCCGACGATAGTGGTGACAGAGACCCGGTCGCCGCCGACCTGCCGGACAAGATCGCCAATAATCGAAAAGCTGGCGACGACGGGTATTTTCTGCGCCTCCGCCATCGCTGGCGCGGCCAATGCGGCGAATGAAAGCGCTAGCGCGCTACGGCGTGTAAGCATCGCTCTATCCTTCAAGATGCCGGCGCGGCCGTTTCAACCTCAGCACGCCGCCGGCGCGGCCAAAAATCATCGAGAAAAAATAGACGACGCCCGCGGCGAGAATTATGGCGGGTCCTGTCGGCGCGCTGGTCTCGTTGGAGAAGACGAGACCGCCGTAACAGCAGAGGGCGCCGATCGCCGCGGCGAGCGGCAGCGCGATGGCGAGATCGCGCGTCCACAACCGCGCGGCGGCGGCGGGAAGCATCATCACGCCGACGGCCATCAGCGTGCCGAGCGCATGAAAGCCCGCGACGAGATTGAGCACCACCAGGGCGAGGAAGAGGAAGGGCGTGAATTCGCCGAATGCGCTCGTCTGCCGCAAGAACAGAGGATCGAGCGTATCCAGCACCAGCGCTCGGTAGAAAACCGCCAGCAGAATGAGCGTGAGGGTCGAGACGCCGACAAGCAGCAGGAGCGCCGCGTCATCAAGTCCGACGACCGAGCCGAAGAGCACGTGGAGCAGATCGACGTTTGAGCCGCGCAGCGATACAAGCGTCACGCCCAGCGCCAGCGAGACGAGATAAAAGGCCGCGAGCGACGCATCTTCGCGCAGCGTCGTAAATCGCGAGGCTGCGCCGGCGGCGAGCGCGACGACGAGTCCGGCGAAGAGGCCGCCGAAGGTCATCGCCGGCAAAGAAAGGCCGGCGACGAGATAGCCGACGGCGGCCCCAGGCAGGATCGCATGTGACAACGCGTCGCCGGCAAGCGACATGCGCCGAAGGATCAAAAAGACGCCGAGCGGCGCGCCTGAAAGCGCGAGCGCCAGGGAGCCGACAAGCGCCCGTCGCATGAATTCATAATCGGCGAATGGCGTGACGAAGACGTCAGTGAACATGCAGGCGATCTTCGGCGTCAAACTCATCGCGAAGACATTCGCGCGCGCGCTCATCGAAGGCTTCCGACATGGCGCGCGCGCGGACGAGATTCTTTTCGCAAAGGGCGTCGCGCGTGTCGCCCCAGAATATGCACTCGCGGGCAAGCAGCAGCGTGCGCGGGAAGGCGCGGCGGACAATGTCCAATTCGTGCAGAACGGCGACGACGGTGCGCCCTTCGGCGCGCCATCGCGCGATCAAGGCCAAAAGATCGTCGATCGTCGCTGCGTCGATCGCGCCGAAAGGCTCGTCGAGAAGAATGACCGGCTGATCCTGGACGATCAGACGCGCGAACAGCGCCCGTTGCATCTGTCCGCCGGACAGGGTTTCGAGCGTCCGCGATTCGAAGCCGACGAGTCCGACCGTTTCGATCGCCGCGCCCACCCGAACCTGCTCGCCCGCGTTCAGCGCCCGGAAAAGACCGACGCGCGCCAGAGCGCCCATGGCCACGAAATCGCGCACATTGATCGGGAAAGCGCGGTCAATGTCGACGACCTGCGGCAGATAGGCGACGGCGCGCGGCGACAGACCGCCGAAATTGATATCGCCGCCGAGCGGCGCCAGCAGCCCGGCGAGCGCCTTGAGCAGCGTCGACTTGCCCGCGCCGTTCGGGCCGCAGACGGCGAGTCCTTCTCCAGGGGCGATTGCGCCTTCAAGGTGATGAACCGCAGGGCGACGATCATAACCGAGGGTGAGATTGACGAGCCGGATCGCCGGCGCATTGGCCGCCGCGCTCAATGCAGCGCCCAGTAGGCGCCGGCCCACAAGGCCGCAAGAAGCAGCGCGGCGACGATGACGCGGGCGCCGGCGGAGGCTCCGAGAGCTGAGAGCCGCGCCTCTCGAACGCCAGTGGCTGCGCTGGCGGGCAACGGCTGGGCCAGGGCGCGATGTTGGGTCGTCATGTCGAACATAGCCAATGTTATATTATAACGCCGAGATCGAACAAGCAGTCATCGGCCGCGCGGATAGACGCCGTGGAGCGCCGCATTAAGTATAGGTTGAGGCGCGTTCACGCCAATCGGCCGTGGACAGGGGAGGGCGATTCTGTTATCCCGTGCCGCACGGGTCAGGCGCTCCGTCAGCGCCCGGATACCTATTCCCTATTATGGCCGCTCAACGACGGAGCCGTCGCGGCGGGTCCCAAACACAGGATGGATACGTGCAAGTTCTCGTTCGCGACAACAATGTCGATCAGGCGCTCAAGGCTCTGAAAAAGAAGATGCAACGTGAGGGCATCTTCCGCGAAATGAAACTGCGCGGTCACTATGAAAAGCCTTCCGAGAAGCGCGCGCGCGAGAAGGCCGAAGCGGTCCGTCGCGCCCGCAAGCTGGCCCGCAAGAAGCTCCAGCGCGAAGGCCTGCTGCCGGTCAAGGCGAAGCCGGTCGGCGCACGCTGATCCGGCTGGAGCCGTCGAATTCTCGCCCGATTGCAAGCGCTTTTTAAAAAAATCGCGCATAGAAGATAGACGGGGAAGTCGTATTGCGGCTGGGAGAATCTGAAGGCGTGGGCTTTTGCCGTGCGGCGACGTCGCGTCGCCAAGCTTCGCTCCTCTCTGGTCAGGCCCTAACGCGCGGCGCGGCGGCGCTCGCCATCATCGCTCTGGCGGGCTGCGAAACCGCGAGCGGCATCCGTCCGCCGGGACGCGGCATCGCCGAGATCGCCGACACCGACGCCAACTCCGCCTCCGTCAATATTGATTCGCTCAGCGAAGTGATTCGGCGCAATCCGTCGAGCGCCGAGGCTTACAACACCCGCGGCGTCGCTTACGCTCGGGTCGGGCGGTTCCAGGAGGCGGTCGCCGACTTCACGCAGGCCATCAAGCTCGAGCCGAATAATTCGGCGGCCTACACCAATCGCGCGCTCGCGCTCCGCCAGATGGGCCAGAGCGACGCCGCCCGCGCCGACTTCGACAGAGCGATCGAAGTCAATCCCAAACATGCGCCGGCTTATGTCGGTCGCGCCAACCTGCTGCGCACCCAGGGCAATCTTGATCAGGCGCTTGCCGATCTCGACCAGGCCATCCGGCTCAATCCCGAAAGCGCGCAGGCGTTTCATGCGCGCGGGCTGATCCATCAGAAGCGCGGCGATGATGCGCGCGCCGTGACGGATTTCGACAACGCGATCGACCGCGATCCCTTTGCGGCGGCGCCCTATCTGGCGCGCGGCGAAAGCCTGGTTAAACTCGGCAAATTCGACAAGGCGGTCGAAGACTTCAACGCCGCGCTCAACGTCGACAGCAAGAGCGCGCTGGCGTGGGCCTGGCTCGGCGTCGCTTACGACAAGAGCGGCAACCGCTCCAAGGCGCAGGAATCCTATCAGCGCGCGCTCACGCTCGATCCGCAGCAGCCTCTCGCCAAACAGGGCATGGGGCGCGGTTAGCGCAGGTTCCGAAGAAGTTGACAGACTTTTTCGCTGAGAACCTGCTCCACCATTTCGATTAAGCGCTCTAGTCTCGCGAGACGCGCTGGTCCTCGCGCCACTGCCGGTAAATCGCAATCGCGAAGGCGACGGCCAGCACCAGGACGCAGCCGGCAATCGAAAGCCCAAGTTCGAGCGCTTTGTGGTTCGCGACATGCACGAATGCGGGCAGGGCCGGATCAGCGGCCGCCATGTCGCCCGCGACCCAGCCGAGAAGGCCGGCGCCCGCCCAGACCAGCGCCGGAAACCTCTCCAGCACTTTCAGCAGCGCGCCCGCGCCGAACATCACGATCGGCACCGAAACGAGAAGCCCGAAGACGATGAGATTGGTCGAGCCATGCGCCGCCGCCGCGATGGCGATCACATTGTCGAGCGACATCACCGCGTCCGCCATGATGATGGCCCCGACCGCGCTCCAGAGGTTCGGTTTGGCCTTGACGTCCGAGTGCTCGGCTTCGTCGATCAGCAGTTTCACCGCGACGATGAGCAGCAGAATCGCGCCGACAATTTTCAGATAGGGAACCGCCATAAGCTCGACGACGACGAGCGTGAAAGCGATGCGCAGAATGACGCCGCCTAGGGCGCCCAGAAATACGCCCCAGCGTCGCTGACGCACGGGCAGTTGCCGACACGCAAGCGCAATCAAAATTGCGTTGTCGCCCGAGAGCAGCAGGTTGATCCAGATGATCTCGAAGACTTCCCAGCCAAGGCTGAATTCCGGAGACATGCGCGCTTCTTACCTGCCGGGCGAAGCCCATTGCTGCGGTTGCCGACGAACGGAGTCGCTACGTTCCGCCTCGCCGCAATCCGCCTGATGCATTGGCGATGGGCGACCGTGCATCTGACCGCTGAAGCTTTTCATCTGCAGGCGCCGCGCATCACGCACTTGCAATAGCGACATTTTACCGAAGAAGAAAGGCGTCGCTAAGCTTATGTAACCGCCGTTTTTTCGTTTTCGCGAGGAACAAGGGGGCTTCACCCTGTGTTCTTTTGGGAAAGGCGCGGCCAGTCCGACAATGGCGTCGGCTAAGTGCGCGCTGCAGGAGGTCACTATGGGCATGGCACAGCCAAACGCCAACCTCATTTCCAGCGATAAGGTCGAAGGCACCGACGTGTACGACGCGGCCGGCAACAAGATTGGCGAGATCGATCACCTGATGATCGATCGCGTCTCTGGTTCGGTTCGATACGCGATTATGACCTTCGGCGGCTTTCTCGGCATCGGCGAAGGCGAGCACCCCTTGCCCTGGAAGGCGTTCCGTTACGACACCAATCTCGGCGGATACATCGCGGATGTGACGGAAGAGCAGCTGCAGAACGCTCCTGAATTCACAGGCGACGAAAGCTGGAGCGATCGCGACTGGGAAAGCCGGCTGCACAGGAACTACGGGTCTTCCCCCTATTGGGAAGACACGACGACGTCAACGATGTCGAGAGACCGGTGACGTCTGAGCGTCTTTGACCGAAGTGGGAACCCGCGGTAGGGCGGAGCCGTAACTGGCTCCGCCCTTTTCGCGCCTATATGGCGTCGAAAGGATTATCCGAAAGGCCGTTGAAATGCGCGTGGGAGCCGCCGCACTTTTGGTTTTCTGGACTCTGGGCGTTGGCGTCGCCGCGCCTCAGTCGATTGCTCAAGACCGTCGCGGGGCGGAGATCGAATCCACTCTCAAGCGCATCAAGCTTCCTCCGGGCTTTTCGATTGCGCTTTATGCCATGGTCCCCGATGCGCGCACGCTCGCCGTCGGGAGAGAAGGACGCGCAATCTTTGTCGGCACGGCGGAGAAGCGCGCTTCTGTGATCACGCCCGGCGAGACCAAGGCTGGCTCCGTCGAGCCATTTGCGCCATCGATGAAATTCACGATGCCTCACGGCCTGTGTTTTTCAAAGGACGGCGCGCTCTTTCTCGTCGAGCGCAATCGGGTTACCCGCTTCGACGACGCTGAGAAAACATGGCGCGACGCGGCCGCGAACGCCACGGTCGTGGTAAAGGCCGGCGATCTCATTCCGCGCAGCGAGGAGAGTCGCGGCCACTCATCGCGCGTGTGCCGCATCGGGCCTGACGACAAGCTCTACATCTCGCTCGGCCAACCGAATAATGTCGCGCCGCGAGACAAGCTTGCGCTTTACGAGAAGACGGGAATCGGCGGCGTCATTCGGATGAATCTCGACGGATCGCAGCGCGAAGTCTTCGCGACCGGCATTCGCAATTCCGTCGGCATGGCGTTCGACACGGACGGGTCGCTCTGGTTCACCGACAATCAGGTCGACTCGATGGGCGACGATCGGCCGCCTGGCGAAATCAATCGCGCCGACAGGGCGGGATTGAATTTCGGCTTCCCTTGGTATGGCGGCGGCCATGTGCGCACCAACGAATATGCGCGGGCTGAGCCGCCGAAAGACGTCGTCTTTCCTGTCGTCGAGACCGCGCCGCACGCGGCCGATCTTGGCGTCATGTTTTACCGCGGCGACATGTTTCCGAAGGAATATAAAGGCGCGCTGTTCTACGCGCAGCATGGTTCCTGGGACCGCAGCGTCCCGATCGGCGCGCGGGTGATGGTGACTCTCGCTGGAACAACCGCGAGCACGCCATTTGCAGAGGGCTGGAACGACGGTTCCGGATCCTATCTTGGCCGCCCCGTCGACGTCGCAGAGCTTGCGGATGGCTCGCTTCTCGTCACCGACGATCAGAATGGCGCGATCTACCGGATCACCTATCAAGCGCCGTAAGCTGCGTCGTCAGCGCGCGCCCGTCGTGGCCGGTGCAGAGCGCCTCGATCATCAGACCCGCTTCGACGCCCGGCGTGTGCGCGAGGGTAAAATCGGCGGCGCGCGCCGTGCCGCCGCGCTCGGTCAGTAGCCGCAAGGTTCTGCCGCTTTGCGCGTCGAAATGTCGGCGTAGCGCGGCGTCGCCCTTTTGTCGCAATAGCGCCGCGCGCTCTTTGGCGATCTGCGGCGCGAGTTGCGGCATGCGCGCGGCCGGCGTTCCCGGCCGTGGCGAGAAGGGAAAGACATGGAGATGCGTGAGACCGCAGGCGTCGACAATGTCGAGCGTGGCGTCGAACATTGCTTTCGTCTCGGTCGGAAAGCCGACGATGAAGTCGGCACCAAAGATGATGTCGGGCCGCGCCTCGCGCAGCGTGTGGCAGAGGCTGATCGCGTCCTGGCGCGAATGGCGGCGCTTCATGCGCTTCAAGATCAGATCGTCGCCGGACTGCAGCGACAGATGAAGATGCGGGCAAAGCCGCGGATCTTCCGCAAAAGCCTCGACGAGATCTTCGTCGACCTCAATGCAATCGACGGAAGACAGCCGCAGGCGTTGAAGCTGAGGTAGTTCGGTCAGCATTAGACGCACGAGGCGTCCGAGCGTCCAATCTTCGCCAAGGTCGACGCCGTAGCTCGTGAGATCGACCCCCGTCAGCACGATCTCCTTTTTGCCGCTCGCCACAAGCGCGCCGGCCTGCGCGACGACCTCACTGGGCGGCGCCGAGCGCGCCGCGCCGCGGCCGAACGGAATGATGCAGAAGGTGCAGCGATGATCGCAGCCGTTCTGCACGGCAAGCAGCCCGCGCGTGCCCTCATTGCCCGCAAGCGCGCGATTTGGCGCATGTTCGGCGAGAACCCGCGTCACCCCTTCAATCTTGGCGAAGCCTGGAGGGTCGAGCCGCGCCGCGCATCCGGCGACGACGATCTCGGCCTCGGGCCGTTCGCGATGCAGGCGGCGGATCGCCTGACGCGCTTGCCGCGTGGCCTCGCCCGTGACGGCGCAGGTGTTGACGATCACCGTCTCGCGCGCGCTGGCGTGCGCTTTGGCGAGCTCCTGCGACTCGACGGCGTTAAGCCGGCAGCCGAAGGTCACGACCTCGGCGTTGCGCAGCGGCGCGTTCACGCGGCTACGCCTTCAAAAATCTGGGGATCGAGCCTGGTTTCGAATTCGAACTCGACCGCCCCCGTCATCAGCACATGATCGTCGGCGCGCCATTCGATTTGGAGATCGCCGCCGGGCAGGCGCAGACGCGCCGCGCGTTCGCTGAGCCCCACGCGCGCGGCGGCGACGAGCGTCGCGCAGGCGGCGGAGCCGCACGCCTTGGTCGCGCCGGTTCCACGCTCCCAGACGCGCAGCAGAATATCGTCGCGCGAAAGCATCTGTGCGAAGGAGACATTGACGCGTTCGGGAAAGAGCGGATGGCGTTCGATGCGCGGGCCAAGCGTCTCGAGATCAAGCTGCGTCGCGTCGTCGACAAAGAACACCGCATGAGGATTGCCCATGCTGACCGCGGAGAAACGCGACGGCGCCCCGGCGACGGGCGGATCGAGCGCGACCTCGCGGGTATCTTCGACGGCGCGGGCGAGCGGAATCTCCTGCCAGCCCAACCGCGGGCGACCCATGTCGACGGTGAAGACCGCATCGGCCTGCTGCCGCGTCTCGATGAGGCCGGCGTCCGTCTCCAGACGCAACGCGTCCTTGCCTTCGCGCGCCAGCGCATAGGCGACGCAGCGCGTGCCGTTGCCGCAGGCGGCGGAGAGAGAACCGTCGATATTGTAGATGCGCATATACGCGTCGTCGCCAGGCTTGCGCGGCGTATGGAGCGCCATCAGCTGATCGAAGCGCAGGCCGGGCGCCTTGGCGATGGCGCGCGCTTCCTGCGGCGCGAGCTCATGCTCGCTCCCGCGCAAATCGAGAATGAGAATCTCGTTTCCGGCGCCGTTCATGCGCAGAATCGGAAGATGGTCGAGTGGATGCGCCATGGGGCAGCTTTTCGCCTATTCTCCTGGAGACGCGCTCGTATATAGAGAAGGCTGCGCCGAAGCGCCACTGCGGCTCCGCCGAACGCGCGTCGCATGCGCGCGCGAAAAGGCCATGATGGCCGTTTAGGAAAGCTCGAAGATGGAAGAAGAACCGGGCTTGCTGGACAGCCTGCGACGCCATTGGCGTGCGCTGGCGATCTTCATCGTTCTGGTCGCGGGCGCCGCGATCTATTCCGAACGCGCGCTGGTTCCCGTCGGCGGCGTTCAGGAGGCGGACAAATCCGCCACGCCGCAAAAGCCTACACCGCCAAACGCGGCGCCAGATACGACATCCGGCGGGACGAGCGACGCCAAGCCGAGCGAGTCGAAGCCGAGCGAGGCCCGTCCTCCCGAGTCCGGTCCGACTGACGTCAAGCCAGGCGACGCCAGCCCGCCTCCGGGCGTCGCTGACGATGCGGCGCAGGCCGTGATGAGTCAGACCGTGACCGTCGACGCGCGCCCTGCCGCTGTGACTAAGGGGCAGGGCAAGTGGGAGGATGCCGGCAAGACCGTCGGCGAGGCTCTCGCCAGGCTCAGCGAGGCGGTCGGAAAGGCGGGGCTTGCGGTCAACGGTCGGCCTTTCGCCGTCTTTACCAAAACCGACGACACGGGCTTCGCTTTCGAGGCGATGGTTCCGCTTGCGGCGGCGCCGGAAGGCAAGCCCAAGCTGCCTGAGGGCGTCAGCATCGGCGCGTCGCCCGCCGGAAAGGCGCTTAAATTCCAGCATCGCGGCGCCTATGACGAGATCGAGGCCACCTATGAGGCCATCGCCGCCTATCTCGACGAGAAGGGGCTCGATACGAAGGATCTCATTCTCGAGGAATATCTCACCGACTTTAAGGGCGACGACGCGAGCGTCGACGTCGATATTTATGTGTTTTTGAAGTGAGCGGTTTGCGAATCCAAACATCAGTGTTATAACTAAGTTATAACATTGATGGGTCTGTCATGCGCAGCGCGCTCCGAAAAATGGGAAACTCTTCCGGCTTGATCATCCCCAAGCCGTTCCTTGCCGAAATTGGGGCGGATGTCGGGGACGACGTCGAATTGACCGTCGAGAAAGGCCGCCTTGTGGTCACGCCAGTCAAAAAGCGCGTGCGCGAGGGTTGGGGCGATGACGCCCGCCGCATCGCCGAGCATGGCGATGACGCGCTTCTATGGCCGGAGTTTGGCAATGAAGGCGACGAAAAACTGACGTGGTGAAGCGCGGCGAAATCTGGCTCGCAGCGCTCGATCCGACGGTCGGGAGCGAAATTCAGAAGACGCGGCCATGCCTGATCGTTTCGCCGCCGGAAATGCATGACCACTTGCGCACTGCGATCGTCGCGCCACTGACGACGGGAAGCCGCCCCGCCGGCTTTCGCGTCGCGCTGACTTTCAAGGGCAAGCGCGGGCTCGTGCTGCTTGATCAAATTCGCGCAATCGACAAGCAGCGGCTCGTCAAGCGCTTGGGCAAAGCCTCCGAATCTACGCTCGCGTCAATTCTCGCTGGCCTTCGTGAGGTCTTTGAAGATTAGCCGGCGCTAGACTGTTGAGAGAGATCCGAAACGAAGCGGCGCCAGAGCTGCTGCGCATCGTCGCCAAAGGCGGCCGCAAATGACGGCCCGAAGGCTTCGCCCGCTTCGAGCGCGCGAAGGAGTTGCAGGAACGCCGTCTCGTCGCGCATGCGCAGCCAGCCGACGAACATGCCGGCCTGCCGATAGGCGAGCCGCTGGCGATGGGTGAGCGCGTCCTTCGTTGGGTCGCGCGGCGGTTCGCGCTCAAAACCGAGCGCCGCGAAGTCGATCCATCGACGCTCGTCGAGCACGACGCGATAGCCGTCGCGGATCGCCTGCGCCGCGTCTTCAATGCTGACGCCCTCGGCGCCGCCGCCGTTTGAGGCCATCACCGCGAGCCCTTCCGTGAACCATTGCGGCGGGCGCGGCGCACCGAGCGGCCGCCAGCCCGAAAGATGCACATGCGACAGCTCATGCGTGAGAACGCCTTCGAGGCGATCGCGCTCGTTGCCGCAGAGCGTCGGCGACAAAAGCGCCACGCCGGCCCGCGTCACGGCGGCGATGCCGGGATCGCCCATGCCGTTGGCGCTTCCGTAATTCTCATAGGACGCGTAGACGCCGACCGTCGGCGGCTGCGCGAAGGGACGCCCGTGTGCGGCCTCGATCTGCGCAATGGCGGCGGGAAGTAGCGCGGCCGTCTCGGCGGCGCAAGCGCGCGCCTCTGGTTCGTAGCGAATGCGCGCATCGTCGGCGAAGGCGGCGAGCAATCGCGGATCATTCCACGCGGCGCGTGCGGCGAGGCGAAGCTCTGGCCGCAGCATCATCGCGATAGCGAGCGCAGCGGCGCAGGCGAGCCCGAACCCAAGTGCACGGGTGACCGTGCGCGGCATGTCCGCGCGCTCCTTGCGCAAAAGTTACGGCGTCGTCGTGTCGTCCGGCCGATATTCGAGAATGTCGCCCGGCTGACATTGCAGAATTTCGCAGATTTTTTCGAGCGTGTCGAAGCGCACGCCCTTCACCTTGCCCGACTTCAACAGGCTCACATTCTGTTCGGCGATGCCGATTTGCGCGGCGAGATCGCGCGAGCGCATCTTGCGCTTCGCCAGCATCACGTCGAGATTGACGATGATCGGCATCAGACGATCTGCGCGTTTTCATCGGCGATGTCGGCCGCGGTCTTCTGGATATGGGCGAGCGCGAGGAGCGTCGCGAGCAGCATGATTGTCGAAAGATCCTCAGGTCGCAGATAGATCGACACCATATGCGCGCCCGCCGGCTTGTGCGCCGTGAGGATGAGCGACGTTAGCGGTCGCGCGGCGATATCGACGAGCGCCGCGATGAGGCCTGCGAGTGCAAGGCAGCGCAGCCATCCGGCCGCATCGGGCGTGAAGATGCGCCCTTCAAGATAGCCCGAGAACAGTCTCCAGCCGGCGTAGCAGGCGACGACGAGTAGCGCCCAGATCACGAAGCTGACGCCGAAGGCCGCAAGCCGCTGATCGGCGGACAGGCCTTCGACATCGACCTTCAGCGACGCAAATCGCGAAACGACCAGCGACTCGTCGCTCCAGAACATCACGATCGTGACGAGAATCCAGAGGCAATAGCCGACGAGCGCAAAGCGCAGCGTTTGGCAGAGCCAGCCGATGCGGCGGCGCAGCGAGTCGAGGCGACGGTCATCGAAGGAAGAAAGGGCAGCGAAGTCGGTCATGGCGGTCTCCTTATGTCGCTTACGTTGACACGAGAAAAAATTAATGTCAAACATTAAAAATTAATCCAAAAACATGAGGCACTCTATGTCGTGCATTATTCGTCGCCTGTCTAGCCTGGCGCTCGCCGCCGCCATGCTTGCCGCCTGCAGCCATGTGCCGGTCTCAACCATGTGGGCGCTGCGCAATTTCGACGCCGCTTCCGTCGATCCAGCCGTGCTGCGCGCGGCGGTGCGCCTGCCCGAAACTTTCGAGCCGCAGAAGGGCGGCGTGACTCTGAAAATTGGCTGGTGGCGCGACGGCCAAGAAAACGCGAAGCATGAGATGGTTTTCGCGCTTAGGGAAACGACCGCGCCGGAAGACGTCGCGCCGCTCGCCGGCGAGCGGAAGGCCGGAACGCGCATTTACGCCTATCGCGTCGACCCGGCCGATTATGCGGCGATCCGCGCCCGGCAGAAGGAATTTCTGGAAGAGAAGGCGCGCGATCCCGGCAAGACGCATGGTTCCTTCGGCGTCGGCGCAGACGCCTGCCGGCGCGGCGACTTCCCGGAAGGTCCGCTGCTAACGACGACTTATTTGCGCACGCAGCTCTCTAGCCCATATCTCACGGTGCTCAAGAATCTCGACATGCGCGAAGCGGCGACGAAGGAAAAGCCGCTCGATCAGCTCGTGCCGCCTTGCGAGAAATTCGCGAACAAAGCGGAGACGCCGATGGCCGTTAACCGTTAGGTCGCCTTCGCCTTTTCCATCATCTCGACGAAGCGGCGGAAAAGATAATGGCTGTCCTGCGGCCCGGGCGACGCCTCGGGATGATGCTGTACCGAGAACGCCGGACGATCCGTCAGCGCGATGCCGCAGTTCGAGCCATCAAACAGCGAGCGATGCGTCTCGACGGCGTTTGCCGGCAGGCTGTCGCGATCGACCGCGAAGCCGTGATTCATCGAGACGATCTCGACCTTGCCGGTGGTGAAATCCTTGACCGGATGATTGGCGCCGTGATGGCCCTGCGGCATTTTCTTCGTCTTCGCGCCGACGGCGAGCGCCATCATCTGATGGCCAAGACAAATGCCGAAGGTCGGAATTTTTGCTTCGAGCAGGTCGCGGATCACCGGCGCGGCGTATTTGCCGGTTTCAGCCGGATCGCCGGGGCCGTTCGAGAGAAAGACGCCGTCAGGGTTGAGCGCCAAGATCTCCTGGCACGTCGCGCTGGCGGGCGCGACCACCACTTCGCAATCCTGTTCGGCGAGAAGCCGCAGGATGTTGCGCTTCACGCCATAGTCGATCGCGACCACGCGATATTTGGGCGCCCCGCTGCGCGCGCCATAGCCGCCGCCAAGTCGCCAAATCGTCTCGCGCCAGTCGTAACGCTCCTTTGAACCGACGCTCGGCACCAGGTCCATGCCGTCGATGCCCGGCCAGGCGGCGGCCCTCGCTTTCAGCGCCGCAATGTCGAAGCAGCCATCCGGCGCATAGGCGATGACGGCGTTCTGCATGCCGCGCTCGCGAATGAGCGTCGTCAGCGCGCGCGTGTCGATGCCGCTCATGCCGACAACGCCGCGCGAGGCGAGCCAGTCGGCGAGCGGCTTCTGGGCGCGGAAATTCGAGGGGTCGGTGCAGGGCGCGCCGAAGATGGCGCCGACCGCGCCGGCGCTCTTGTCGAGATCGACGGTTTCGACGTCTTCGTCGTTGGTCCCGACATTGCCGATGTGGGGAAAAGTGAAGGTGACGATCTGCGCGGCGTAGGACGGGTCCGTGAGGATTTCCTGATAACCGGTCATGGCGGTGTTGAAGCAGACTTCGCCGACCGCTTCGCCAACGGCGCCGAGCCCATAGCCCTCGATCACTTCGCCGCCGGCGAGAACCAGCATGCCGGTGTGGAGGGGTTTCTTCCAGCCGTTATCTTGATCGAAGGTCATATAGGTCTCAACTCTCCGGCGCGTCGCTGGCTTGACAGCGCTCTCGCCGCGCGTCATGGCCGGACTTGATCCGGCCATCCACGGCTGCGGTGCCACGTGGACGCCCGCGACAAGCGCGGGCATGACGCAATTGGCTGTGGATGTAATGCATCCGCCCCGGAATTGGAAACCCCAAGGACATAACATGCGCGAGAAGATTGCGGCGGACCTCAAGACGGCGATGAAGGCGGGCGAGCGCGCCAAGGTCGACGCGCTGCGGCTCATCAACGCGGCGCTGAAGGACAAGGACATCGAAGCGCGCGGCGCAGGCAAGACGCTCAGCGGGGACGACGAGCTCGCGCTGCTCCAGAAAATGATCAAGAGCCGGCAGGAGTCGCTGGAAATCTATGAAAAAGCCGGGCGCGAGGATCTCGCTGGCAAGGAGCGCGGCGAAATCGCGGTGATTTCCCACTATTTGCCGCAGCAGCTCTCCGAGGCGGAAGCGGCGCAGGCCGTGAAGGCGGCAATCGCCGAGACCGGCGCGGCCTCGATCAAGGACATGGGCAAGGTCGTCGCCGCGCTCAAGGCGAAATATACGGGGCGGATGGATTTCGGCAAAGCCAGCGCCGCGGTGAAGGCGGCGCTGTCGGGGTAGGGGCCAACGGCTCGAATCGGCCCTTCCGGCGCTTCGCGCTGCCTTCCCCCGCTAAAGCGGGAGAAGGGAGCGAACCCGCTGCGCTTTCGTCAAATCTCGCGAATGGTCATGTGAAGTGCGCAACCGGCCCCCTCTCCCGCGAAGCGGGGGAGGGTCGGGGAGGGGCTCAGCGCCACAGCGCATAGAAATGGTGCGGCGGACCGCGGCCTTCGCTCAATCGCAGCTGGTCCGCGGCCTCCAGCGCGCCTTCGAGCCAAGCTTTGGCGGCGGCGATGGCGTCGATCAGCGGCGCGCCTTTGGCGAGTTCGCAAGCGATGGCCGAGGACAGGGCGCAACCGGTCCCATGCGTGTTGCGCGTCGGAATGCGCCGCCCGCGAAAAATCCTTCTCTCTCCGGCCTCGAAAAGAACGTCGACAGGTTCGCCCTCGAGATCGCCGCCCTTGACCAGCACGGCGTGGGCGCCGGCGTCGCAGAGGAGCCGTCCCTGCGCCGCCATCTCATCAGCGTTACTGGCGAGGGGCGTTTGCGTGAGCGCGCTCGCCTCATAGAGGTTGGGCGTTGCGAGACGCGCGAGGGGAAGGAGGGCCGCAACCAGCGCAGCCTCCAGCCCGGCCGAGGCGAGGCTGACGCCTTGCGTCGGCACCAGCACCGGATCGAGCACGATGTTACGCGCCTTGTAGCGCGCCAGCGTATCGGCGACCGCCCGGGCGATGTCCGGCGTGGCCAGCATGCCGATCTTGATCGCGTCGGGGCGGATGTCCGATAGCACCGCCTCGATTTGCGCCGCGACAATCTCTGGCGCGACGGGATAGCAAGCGGTCACGCCCTGCGTGTTCTGCGCGGTGAGCGCCGTGATCGCCGCCATGCCGTAGCAGCCGAAGGCCGAGAAGGTTTTCAGATCAGCCTGAACGCCGGCGCCGCCCGACGGGTCGGAGCCGGCGATGGAGAGGACGCGGTATATTTGAGGCATGTCCTATTCGCTTGAACCCGCGAGTTCCTGCTCAACGACTGCAAGCAATTCCGGAAGGCGTTCGTGAATGGTTCCCCAGATGAGCCGTCGCTCAACCGCCTCATAGTCATGACGATAAACATTGCCCGCGCCTGCGATGGCGGACCACTGAATGTGGGAATGTCGTTCTTTCAGTTCCGCAGGCAAGCCTCTCGAAGCTTCCGAAATAATTTCGAGGCGCCGCGTCACCCCATAAAACACCAGCAGATTACCAGAAAAGGCTTCATAGGTAAGGCCTTCAACGAAACTGTGAGCGAAGCGAATGTTGTCGCGAATGTCGATAAGCCGCCGATAGGGGTCAGAGGCCTTAGAAGGCATGAATGGCGTCTGTCTCCGCCGCCGGGCGGACATATGGCTTCAAGAACTCGCGATTAACGACATCGACAGGACCGCTGAAGAGCTCCGCGATAAAATCTTTCAGCCCGACGTACGAATAAATGTCTCGCACGGCTCCTGGGGCAATCTCGATCATAATGTCGATGTCGCTATCGGGCCGCGCATCGCCGCGCGCGTAGGAGCCAAACAGCGCCGCATGTTGGACGCCACGCGCGCGAAGAACGGCTTCGTTCTTGCGGAGGATGGCGATAATCTCTTGGCCGGTCATGCTACGCAATATACCACGGTCGCGTGCGGCAAGGGCGGCCCTCGCAAAAGTATGGAGTTCGTTTACCCCTTCGGCAGGCTCAGCACGCCGGCGTCGCCGTTCTCAGCGCCGAACGCGAGACGCGCCCCCTTCTCGTCCCAGGCGAGCGCGCTGATCCGCGGGCGATCGTCCTCCTGCGCCGGACGGCGCACCAGAATCTCGGATCCATCGGTAAGGCGCGCCAGCATGACAAGGCCGTCTTCATAGCCCATCGCTATGACCAGAGCGGCGGGATGGAAGGCGACGCGCGTCACGATCGCCGAACGCACGCCGCATTCGCGCGGCGCCTGGCCCATCGGTCCATCCTTGCCCGAAAACGGCCAGACGATGCAGGCGTCGGCGCCGGAGGTGGCCAGCCATTTCCCGTCATGCGACCAGGAGAAGCTGCGGGTTTTTCCCGGATATCCGGCCATCCGCATGTGCTTGCCGTCGGCGAGGCGCCAGCCGTGCAGCATATTCTCCTGCATCGAGGTGACGAGAAAGCGCCCGTCGGGAGAGATCGTCGCGTCAAGATGCGAGCCGGCCCAGTCGAGCGCTTCCGGCTTGCCGGCGTTCGGAAACCAGAGGGTCGCGCCGCCGTAATGCGCGATCGCCAGCCGGTAGCCTTTGGGAAAGAAGGCGAGCCCGCGCGAGGTTGACGGCAGATCCAGCGTCTTCGCGTCGCCCTTGGCCGAGCGGGCGCGCGCCACCTTTCCCGCTGTCCACGCCACCGCGCCGCCACGCGCGGCGACGGCGTCGATCCATTTGCCCTTTTCGTCGCCGATGACTTCGACGCCGCCTTTCGCGTCGGTCGCCACAACGCGCCCGTCGTCGCCGCCGGTGACGAGCCGGTCGCCGTCCTGCGCGACGACGAGGATGGCCGCGTCTTGATGGGCCGGAATGCGGCGTCCCTCCGCGCCGTCGCCGAAATGCAGCGTCCCGTCGGCGAGCGCGAAGACCGGCGCGCCGCCGAGGAACGCCGCGGCTGCGACAGGCTCACGAAGCCCAAGGGTTTCGACTTTGTCGGCGAGCGTGGAAGACAGCGTCACGACTATGCTTGTTCCTCGGCAGGCGCGCTCCAGCCGATCGGCAGGCGCGGGCGACGTTTCCGGAATTGGCCGCGCATCACGAGCGCGAAAGCGATGGCGTCGAGTCCCGCGAGGGTCAGCCACCACAGCTGCTCGGCCGCGGGACCGAACAGGCAAATGGCGAATCCCGCGCCAAGACCGCCCAGAAGGAAGGGCGCGAGCGCCGGACGCGATTGGCCGACGAACAGGCTGGTGCGGGCGGCGACGAGCGCCGCCGCGGCCGCGCCGAGCAGGCCGAGATCGAACCAGATCTTGAAGATCAGGCTGCGCGGCGTCGCCGGCGTCAGATAGCCGCCGAGCACGCCCCAGGTGGCGGCGCCAAAGCCGTGTCCGATCAATGTCCGCCAGCCGTCCGCCTCGATCATCTGACCCCAGAAGGCGAGATGTCTGAAGAAGCCGGGCGGATGTTCGGGCCAGATCAGATGCGCCGCATAGGCGGTCAGCGGCGCGAGCAGCACGATCGCCGTCATGAGCGCCGCAAGGAAAATGGACATGAGCCGGGCGCGGCCGAAGGCGGCGGCGAAAACAGCCGCTCCGACGGCCAGCGCCGGGACGCCGTTCGGGGCGCCGGAAAGATAGCAAGCGATCACCGTCGCGACAGCGAGGGCGGCCGCCGAATACCAGCGGCCGCGGACGGCGAGGGCGCCCATCGCCGGCCAGACGAGCAGGGTCAATCCGAGTCCGGCGCGGCCGAGCGGTCCGACATCGAGAATGTCGTCGAGCGTATATTGCGGCTTCAACAGCAAAGTGACGGCGGCAAGCGCAATCGTCGCCGCGGCGACGCCGATCGGCAACAGGTTGAGATTAGAGGTTTTGGTGCGCAGCGGCAGAAATCCGGTGGCGAGCGCCACCAGGGCGAGCGTCGCCGTGATTTTCGCGAAGCGTTCCGCCGGTCCCTCGAACGGGGTCCAGAGCAGCGAGAGCGCAGTCCAGGCGGCGAGCAAAAGAGCGGCGAGAAAGGGCGGCGAGAGCAAGATCGAGCGCATAGAGCGCCCCGACCCTTCCTCCGGCGTCAGTGTCGCGGCGGCGAGCAGCAGCGCCGCGCCGATCGGCAGCAGCACATAAACCGTCTGACGCGCCAGGATGGGCGCGATGAGCGAGATCACGAACAGCAAAAACACGCCAATCCGCAGCAGAAGGCGGGAAGCCTCCTCTGCGGGTTCGTCGGCATTGCGGCGCGAAAGGACAGACATGGCGAAGGTGCGGTTGAGTAGGGGATCTTCGATAGAGATTAGAACGAAATCGCCGGCGAGTAGCCTGCCGCAACGCAGTAAACCTGGGAAAGACCCCGATTTTTAGGCGACTGTGGCGCTTTTGCCTGTTTGGCGCCACTCTTGGCGGACCGCCGCGTCGGGTTCGGCCGCCAGTCTCTGTGCGCCAAGCTCCGCCGATCGCGTCGGCGCCAGTCTGCCGAGCGCCCAAACGGCGGCGCCGCGAACAATGGCGGCGGCGTCTTCGATCAGCCGCTCGGCCTCGGCGGCAAGCTCGGGCCGGGCCGAATTGCCGATCGCGATCAGAACATTGCGCAAGAAGCGGTCGCGTCCGACGCGCTTGATTGGGGAGCCCGCAAAAAGCGCTCGGAACGCCGAATCGTCGAGGCGCGCCAATTCGGCAAGCGGCGGGGCGTCGAATTCGGGGCGGGCGGCGAGCTTCGCCTCGCGACCCGCGCTCGCGTATTTGTTCCAGGGGCAGACCGCGAGACAGTCGTCACAGCCATAGATGCGATTGCCGATCTTCGCGCGAAATTCGAGCGGAATAGGGCCTTTGTGCTCGATCGTCAGATAGGAAATGCAGCGCCGCGCATCGAGTCGGTAAGGCGCTGGGAAGGCCGCCGTCGGGCAAATGTCGATACATTTGCTGCACGAGCCGCAATGATCGTGCTCGGGCGGGTCGGGGTCGAGACGAAGAGTCGTGAAAATCGCGCCCAGAAAGAGCCACGATCCGAAGTCTCGCGAGACGAGGTTTGTGTGTTTGCCTTGCCAGCCGACGCCGGCCGTCTGCGCGAGCGGCTTTTCCATGACGGGCGCGGTGTCGACGAAGACCTTGGCGTCGCCGGCGCCGGCGCGGCTGAGGATGAATCCGGCGAGCTGTTTCAGCCGGCCCTTGATGATGTCGTGATAGTCGCGGTTGCGCGCATAGACCGAGATCGTCGCGCAGTCCGGTTTCGTCAGCGAAGCGCGCGGATCTCCGTCCGGTCCGTAGTTCAGGCCGAGCAAGATGAGACTCGCCGCCTCTGGCCAGAGCGCGCGCGGCGCGACTCGCCGCTCGGCCGTCTCGCGCATCCAGGCCATGTCGCCGTGCGCGCCGTCCCGCAACCATGCCCACAGCCGCTCGCCCTGCTCGGGCGCAACATCCGCCCGCGCGATGCGGCAGACGTCGAAGCCAAGCTCGAGTGCGCGGGCGCGAATTTCCTCCTCCAGCGCCCGAGCCGTCGGCGATCGAACATCATAACCTGTCGGCGAACCCATCGTCGCATTCGGGACAGGCGCGTACATGTCAGGCGGGCGCTTGCAGAGGGATTGCGACGACGAACTCGGCGCCAGGATCGTGCTTTTTCATTTCGATCGTTGCACCGAGTTGCCGCGTAAATGACGCAATGATCCGCATGCCGAGCCCCTGATTGCGAGGGTCGAGGTCATCGGGCATTCCAGCGCCTTCGTCGCGCACGGAAACAGTGAAATTCTCAGCGCCCTGGCGCGCGACCTTCACCGAAATAATTCCCGACTGGCTCTCGTAAGCGTATTTCGCCGCATTGGCGATGAACTCGTTGACGATCAGCGCGGTCGAAACCGCCCGGTCGGTTGCGATGACGATTCCTTCCTCGATCTCGGTGCGCACGTCGCATTGCGCGACGCTTTCATCCAAATCGTGACACAGCGCTTCAATGTATTTGCCAACGTCCATGCAATCGACGTCCGAGCCGCGAGACAGCTGGTCATGCGCCTTTGCGATAGCTTCCACGCGGTGAGAGGCTTCGTTGAGAAGTTCGGACACCTGCTCATCGCCTGCGTCGTTGGCTTGCAGGCGGAGCATGCTGCTGACGATGGAAAGGCTGTTCTTCACGCGGTGATTCATTTCTTTGAGCAGCGCTTCGTTGCGCGCGAGCGCCGCTCTTAGCTTGCGCTCTTCCCGCTCGCGTTCGATCGCCATGCCAAGAAGATTCGCCGCGCCCTGCAGAAAAGCGATGTCCTGCTCCCTGAAATCGGCCGGCGAGCGGCTGTCGACTTCGAGAACGCCATAGGGCTTTCCGTCGCCCTGCAGGATGACGTTCATCGCCCGGCGAACGCCATGCTGACGCAGCAATTCGGGAGTCCTGAACCGCGTCTCCTTTTCGAGGTGATTAGAGATGACCGGTTGGCCGCTGCGTAAGGCGTATCCAGCGGGCGAGTCGAGATCAGCGCCGACTTTCGCGACGCCCACCACGCCGCGACTCCAGCCGACGCCGGCGCGCACCAGAAACTGGTTCTCGGACGGAAGCAGCTCCAGCACTTTGCAGAAGTCCGCATCCAGTCCTTGCGCCGTCAGTCGCACGGTGTCGGTCAGCAGCTGATCGAACGAAGCGCCTTGGAGGGCGGTGACGCCGAGTTCCGCCAGTATCTCCTGCTGCCGAATGCGCTGCCGCAGTCCGCGCGACGGATCGCCGGCGTCGCCGGGCTTCGACTCAACCTTTTCGCCCTCGCGATCGTTGGGTGCGCTCATACAATGGTCCCGTATTGCGGGCTACTTGCCGCACTCCGCCCGATGGTTGTCAAGCGCGGCCGCAGTGCGGCTTGCGACAGCGCCGCCTGAGCCTTCAGACGCTCAGCGACGCTCAGAAATCCAGTTCCGCATAGTAGCGGCCGGGCGTCAGTCCTGGCGCCCGATAGGACAGCAGCGGACGAAACGCGGGGCGTGATTTGATGCGTTGATACCAGTGCTTCGCCGCCTCATCCTCGTCCCACGGCGCATCGCCAAGATAATCGGCGCAGGAGATATGGGCGGCCGCCGCGAAGTCAGCATAAGTCAAACGATCGCCCGCGAGCCAGTTGCGCGCATTGGTGAGATAACCAATGTAGCGCATATGGTGGCGAATGTTGGCGCGCGCCACACGCACCACGTCCATATCCGGCGCGCCGCCCGGAGGCGCAAAGCGCTTGTAAACTTTCTCCCTGATCAGCCAGTTCGTGACCTCGTCGAAAAACTTGACGTTGAACCAGTCGACGAGCCGACGCGTTTCAATGCGCTCCGCCATTTCTTGCGGCAGGAGTCGTTGCGCGCCACGTTCGGCGCCATAGGTCTCGTCGATATATTCGGCGATGAGATTGGCGCCGGGCGCGACAAGGCCGTTATCGTCAATGAAGACCGGCGTGCGGCCAGCGGGGTCAAGCGCGAGAAACTCAGGGCGGCGGTCGCTCACGCGCTCCTCGATGAGCGTAGCGTCTATTCCATATTCGGACAGGACGAGCCGGACAAATCGCGAATGGGGGCAGAGCGGGTGATGATAAAGCGTGGGCATGAGGCCTTTTCGAGCGGACGCGAAGCGACGAGCTGCGCCGCTTCTGTATGCTGGTTCGGGTTAGCGCCGCTAGCCGGCGGTTTTACGGCTTTGATGAGCTTTTAGCGCGCAGCTTTTGCTAGGATATGCCATGATTCGTTTGCTCTTCGCACTTTCGCTCGGCGTGATGCTCTTCACGGCCGCGGGGAACGCCGACACGCTGAAGGACGGCGTTCCAAATCTCTCAGTCATTGGCGAGGCTTACGAGGACGTCGTCCCCGACCTGGCGATCCTGCGGTTCGGCGTCGTCACCGAACGGCCGCTGGCCGCCGACGCTGCGGCGGAAAATGCGCGCGCGGTCGAAGCTGTTCTCGCCGAGCTCAAAAAATTAGGCGTTCCCGACGTTGAAGTGCAGACGCAGGGCGTAACGCTCGCGCCCATCGCCGTCGAAGAGCGAGACCCCAAGACAGGCAAACCCAAGACATCGCAAAAGTTTTTCCGCGCACGAAACGATTTGCGCGTGCGGGTGACTCGAATCGAACAGGCCGGCCAAATCGCGAGCGGTCTGATCGACAAGGGCGTTAACAGCTTCGAAGGCATCGATTTCGAAATCGCGCATCCCAGGCAGCGGCTTGATGCGTTGCGGCGCGAAGCGGTCAAGGACGCCGAGCGGCAGGCGAAGATCTATGCGGAGGCGGCCGGACTGCGGCTGTCCCGCGTGATCGAAATCCGTCCGCTCGAGGAGAGCGACGCGCGCCCGCGCGCTTTTGCGGCGAAGGCCGCCGGGACTCCCGGAGCCTCCGAGATTCCTTTGCGTCCAGGCCTGGAGCGTCTCTCGGCGCGCGTGAATATGGTCTGGGGGCTTTCGCGCTAGTTCGCCTCTGCCTGCTGAAGCGGCGAAAGTCTGCGGCGCTGCTCGCAATTTGTTCGCTTGAAGCCATATCGCGCTGCACAATTTCACGCTAAGCTCGCGTCCGCGACTGGTGGGCCGCAATGTGAGGGGTCGCGGATGGCTCATGTCATCTTTTACGAAAAGCCGGGCTGCGCCGGCAATGCGCTGCAAAAGGCGCTGCTCGTCGCCTCTGGACATGAAGTCGAGGCGCGCAACCTTTTGACCGAGCCTTGGAGCATGTCCAGCCTGCGTCCCTATTTCGGCGCCAAGCCCGTGCCTGAATGGTTCAACGCCTCGTCCCCGCGCATAAAATCTGGCGAGATCGACCCAGACAAAGTCACGCCGCAACAGGCGCTGGTGATGATGATCGTCGATCCCGTCCTCATCCGTCGCCCGCTGATGCGCATCGGCGATCATTGCGAGGCGGGTTTCGACTCGGCCGCGGTTGATGCGTGGATCGGATTGAAGCGGACCGATGAAACGGTCAGCGACGTGTGCGTGCGCTCCATCGCCAACGACGCCTTCTAGCCCGCTCAACTGCGACTCGCTGCGGCGCTGCCGCTGCTAAACCTCTCCTGATATCCATAATATGTAGTATGGCGCCGGTTCGGCCGTCCCGCAGCCATCTGAATGCGCGGGGCCGGCGGCGGCCGTGGGGGAAGCCGCGGAGGAGGGAACAGCAAGCATGCAGCCTTCGGCCGAAGCGAACGAATATTGGGCGATCGGAGCCGATGCGGCGCTCCAGCGCCACGGCGTAACCCGTTTGGGCCTGAGCAAGGCTGAGGCGGAACGGCGGCTCGCCGTCCATGGCCCCAATCGCCTTCCGGCCGGCAGGCGGCGCAGCGCGCTCATGCGCTTCGCGCTGCAATTCCACAACGTGTTGATTTATGTGCTGCTCGCGGCTTCCGTCGTGACGGCTCTCATGCAGCACTGGATCGACACCGCCGTCATCGTCGCGGTCGTCGTCATCAACGCCTTCATCGGATTCATTCAGGAGGGCAAGGCCGAAGAGGCCATGGAGGCCGTCCGCAACATGCTGTCGCTCCATGCGACGGTCATTCGAGACGGGCAGCGCGTCGTCATCGACGCGGCCGATGTCGCGCCTGGCGACATCGTCTATGTCCAATCGGGCGACAAGGTTCCGGCGGACATCCGTCTCATCCGGGCCAAATCTCTGAAAGTGCAGGAGTCGGCGCTCACCGGCGAGTCGCTGCCGGTCGACAAGGACCCGGCGCCGGTCATGGCGGATGTGCCGCTCGGAGATCGGGCTCCGATGGCCTATTCGGGAACCGTCGTGACCTACGGCCAGGGAACGGGCGTCGTTGTCGCCACGGGCGCCGCGACCGAGATCGGGCGCATCAACGCCATGCTGTCCGAGGTGGAGACGCTTACCACTCCCTTATTGCAGCGCATGGATGAATTCGCACGCTGGCTCACGGTCGTCATTCTGGTCGTGTCCGCCGCCGTTTTCGCTTTTGGCGCGCTGGTCTGGAATTTTGACGCCGGCGAGATGTTCATGGCGGCGGTCGGGCTCGCCGTTTCGGCGATCCCGGAAGGATTGCCGGCGATCATCACCATTACGCTGGCGATCGGCGTGGAGCGCATGGCGCGGCGCAAGGCGATCATCCGCCAACTGCCGGCGGTCGAGACGCTCGGTGCGGTGAGCACGATCTGCTCTGACAAGACCGGCACGCTGACGCTCAACGAGTTGATCGTGCGCTCGATCGTCATCTCCGGCGGGACCTACGACACGACCGGATCGGGATACGATCCGCATGGCGGCTTCTTGCGCAATGGCAAGGATGTCGTGGTCCGCGAGGACATTCACCTGACCGCGGCTTTGCGCCCTCTTGCGCTCTGCAATGACGCCGTGCTGCGCGAAATTGACGGCGCCTGGAGCGTCGAGGGCGATCCCACCGAAGGCGCCTTGCTCGCCGCCGCCGTCAAAGGCGGCGTCAACCTGGAAAAGCTGGCGCTGGAACTGCCGCGCACGGACGAAATTCCTTTTGAGTCGCAGCATCGCTTCATGGCGACGCTGCATCACGACCATGACGGCGCTGGCTATATTTTCGTCAAAGGCGCGCCTGAGCGGCTGCTTGAAATGTGCTTCTGGGAGCAGGACGTGCGCGGAGAGCAGCGTCCGCTCGACTGCGCCTGCTGGCTCGACCGCATCACTGAGATGGCCACGCGGGGGCAACGGGTTTTGGCGGTCGCCTCCAAGAAAGCCGAAGAGGGTCAGCAGCAACTCGCATTCGGCGACGTTGAAAGCGGGCTCGTCTTTGTCGGTCTCATTGGCCTGATCGATCCGCCGCGCCCCGAGGCCGTCGAGGCGATCCGCGCATGCGCGTCCGCCGGCATGTCCGTCAAAATGATCACTGGCGACCACGCCGCGACGGCGATGGCCATCGCCCGCGAGCTCGGCCTGGAGCGGTGCGATTCAGTGCTCACCGGCCGCGACCTCGACGCCTTAGGCGACGAGGAGCTCAGCGAGGCGGTGAGCGTCACGACGGTGTTCGCGCGCACCAGTCCCGAACATAAGCTGCGACTCGTTCAGGCGTTGCAGAAGCGCGGCGAAGTCGTCGCGATGACCGGCGACGGCGTCAACGACGCGCCTGCATTGAAGCGCGCCGACATCGGCATCGCCATGGGCGTCAAAGGCACCGAGGCGGCGAAAGAGGCCGCGGAGATGGTGCTTGCCGACGACAATTTCGCATCGATCGTGCACGCGGTGCATGAGGGCCGCGTCGTATACGAAAATTTGAAGAAGACGATCCTCTACATCTTGCCGACCAATGGCGGCGAGGGCCTCACGGTGATCGCGGCGATCGCGATGGGCGAGACCCTGCCGGTGACGCCCGTACAGATCCTGTGGATCAATCTGATCACCGCGGTCACGCTCGGTCTTGCGCTCGCGTTCGAGCCGCCGTCGAAGGGAGTCATGCTGCGCCCGCCGCGCCCGTCGGGCGAACCGATCCTCTCCCGCTACTTCATCTGGCGCATCGTCTTCGTCTCTTTCCTGATGCTGCTCGCGACGTTCGGCCTCTATGAATTGGAGAAGGCGCGCGGCATGGGGCTCGACAGCGCTCGGACGGTCGCGGTCAATACGTTGGTCGCCTGCGAGGTCGCTTATCTTTTCAACGCGCGTTTCCTTTCCGAGTCGTCCTTCTCGTTGAAGGCGCTGTTTGGCAGCCGCGCAGTGTTGATTTCCGTCGCCATCGTCGTCGTGCTGCAGGCCATGTTCACTTACGCGCCCTTTATGCAGGCGCTGTTCAACACCACTGCGCTCGACCCGGAGATATGGTGGCATATCGCGGGCGCGAGCGTCGTGCTGTTCCTGCTCGTCGAGGTCGAGAAGGCCATTTTCCGTTCGCCCGCCAAGGCCCCTAGTGCGCCTCGCGCGCCTGCAACGACGGCGACTGGCGCAGTCGCCGTCGTCGCGCCCGGCGATTGGGTCCGACCGGTCGTCGCCGGTTTACTGGGGCTGCTCATCATTGTCGCGAGCGGCGCGTTCTATCTTCACACGCGTGCCAGTCTCACGCGTGAAGAAGCGTCAGCTGGTCGAACGGTCGTCGTCAGCGGCGTGATCGCCCCGGTCACGCAGACGCCGATCGAGGCGCCTGCGGCAGGCGTCGTCGCGACGCTCTCTTGCGAGGTCGGCGCGCAAGTGGAGAAGGGCGAGACATGCGGGACGCTCGATGTGCGTTCGTTCGATGAAGCGTTCGCGCGCGCGCAAAGCGCGCTGGCGGCTGCTGAGCGGAGACTGGCGCACCGCCAGAGCGCACAGGCGAGGGCGCAGGCGAATCTCCAAAGACTGGAGGCGCGTTCTGCAAGTCGCGCTGCCGGCCGCAACGCGCTTGCCAATGCGCGAGGCGTCTTAACGCGCGCGCAAGCGCAAGTCGAACGCGCCGAAGCGGAAGTCGCTCTGCGCCGCGAGGCGGTGACGAAGGCGGAGGCGGGTCGAGCCGGCGCCGCGATTGTCGCGCCGATTGCAGGTTTTGTCTTAGAGCGAAAGGCTGCTGTCGGCGCGCGTGTTGAAACGGGCGCGCCGCTATTCATGATTGGCGACGCCAAGACCGTTCGGCTTCGGGTGAAGGCGGAGGGCGAGGGCGCTTTGACGATTGCGCCGGGCGCAGAGGCGGTCGTGACAAGCGACTCGGTCCCTGGCCGGACGTTTTCAGGAAAGGTGACCGAGGCGCGCCGAACAGAATCGGGCGAGTCCGTCGACGTCATCGTCGAGGTCGATAATCGAGAGTTGGCGCTTCAACCGGGAATGGAGGTTTCGGCGCGCATCGGAATTGTGGAGAGCGAAGCCTCATCGACCGGCCTGTGAGAAGAAGTGGACCGCCCTGGGTGATCTGGCGGAATCACGATCGCCTGGTGGGCCGGGCAGGACTCGAACCTGCAACCAGACCGTTATGAGCGGCCGGCTCTAACCATTGAGCTACCGGCCCCGAGACGGGGAGGCCCGTCCTATACCGCAAGCCGGGCGCGCGCAATATCGCGGGCTTGCATCACGCGCTCTCATCTTGCGCTCGCGTTCGGCTGGCGCGGGCCGTGTGCATGCGTCAGCTTGTCTTGCCAGGGCCCGCGCCGCGCCTGTAAGGCTTCTTGTATGGACGAACATGACGCCCGCACGGAGATTGTTGACGCCGCACAAGAGATGGAGCGGCTGGGTCTCAATCACGGCTCTGCGGGCAATTTGTCCCTGCGCGTCGGCGACGCCGCGCTCGTCACGCCGAGCGGCGTTCCCAGCCGTGAACTCTCGCCCGAACTGATCGCGCGCATGCCGCTTGACGGCGATGGCGCTTTCGACGGCCCGCTGCCGCCGTCGAGCGAGTGGCGCTTTCACCTCGACATTTATCGCGCGCGGCCGGACGTCAACGCCATCGCGCATATGCATTCGCCCTATGCGACGACGATCGCGACCTTGCGGCGCGATATTCCGGCCGTCCATTACATGATCGCGGCCTTCGGCGGCCCGACCGTGCGCTGCGTCGATTACGCGCCCTACGGCACCGCTGAACTGTCGCGACTCGTCGTGGCGGGGCTAGCGGATCGCGATGGCGTGCTCCTCGCCAATCATGGCGCCATCGTCACCGGCGCGACGATGCGCAGAGCATTGTGGCGCGCCGCCGAGCTCGAAGCGCTTGCGCAAGTCTTCTACTTCGGCGCGCTCGCCGGCAAACCCGTCGTGCTTTCAGATGATGAGATCATGCGCACGGTCGAACGCTTCAAAACTTACGGAACGCGCGAGAGTTAGAAAGAACTTAGCTCACCGCCAAGGTCCGGAAACAATCCCTTTAGCCCTTGCTCCGTTGCGGCGCAGACGCCGCGCTCGGTGATCAGGCCCGTGACGAAGCGCGACGGCGTCACGTCGAAGCTGAAATTACGCGCCGCAGATCCGTCGGGCGTGAGCTGAACCTCGAACGTCGCGCCGTCGGCGCCTCGGCCGCTGATATGGGTGACTTCGCGCGCGGCGCGCTCTTCGATCGGTATGTCGCGGACGCCGTCGGCGATGCGCCAGTCGACGGTCGAGGACGGCAGGGCGACATAGAACGGCACGCCATTGTCATGCGCCGCGAGCGCCTTGAGATAGGTGCCGATCTTGTTGCACACGTCGCCGGCGCGCGTCGTACGGTCGCTGCCGACGATGACGACATCGACAAGACCATGCTGCATCAGATGGCCGCCGGCGTTATCGGCGACGACGGTGTGCGGGATCGCTTCGCCCAGCAGTTCGAAGGCCGTGAGGCTCGCCCCCTGGTTGCGTGGGCGCGTCTCGTCGACCCACACATGTATCGCCGCGCCTTGCCGCGCCGCCGTGTAGATCGGCGCCAAAGCGGTGCCCCAATCGACGGTGGCGAGCCAGCCGGCGTTGCAATGGGTGAGGATGTTGACGGGGCTGTCGCCGCGGCGCGCTTTATGAATGAGTTCGGCGCCGGCGCTGCCGATGGCTTGGCAAAAAGCCACGTCTTCTTCCGCGATCTTGGCGGCCTCCGCGTAGGCAAGGTCGGCGCGGACCGAGACCGGCGCCGCGAGGAGCAGCGCGCGCAGCCGATCGAGCGCCCAGCGCAGATTGACGGCTGTCGGCCGGGTGGCGAGGAGGGCGGCATAGGCGCTGGCGACCGCGGCGTCGCTGGGATCGCGCCAGGCGGCGAGCGCCATGCCGTAAGCGCCGGTCACGCCGATCAGCGGCGCGCCGCGCACCGTCATCGTGCTGATCGCTGCAGCGGCGTCTTCGCAACTCGCGAGCGTTTTCGTCTCTAAGCGATGCGGGAGTACGGTTTGATCGATGACGTGAACGCGCCGCCCGTCCGAATCGAGCCAGATCGTTCTGTAGTCGCGACTGTTAATTCTCATGTTGTTCGTTCTTGCCTGCTCAAAAGTCGCGCTTGGATGATGTCGCCATTCGCGCCATGTTAGAGCGCGCCGCGGCGCTGTGCTAGAAAGCTTTGAAACGCGGCTGCTCCACTGGACACATGGCGCAAGAATTTTCGGCGCAAGAATTTTCGGTTCGATACGCCGAATCGCTCGACTCCGTCGAGGCTGAGGCTTGGGACGCGTGCGCCAATCCGCCCGACCTGCCGGATGCGGTCGGCGAGCGATATAATCCTTTTGTTTCGCATGCGTTCCTGCGCGCGCTTGAAGTCTCGAAGTCGGTCGGCGCGCGCGCCGGCTGGGCGCCGGCTCATGCGCTCGTCGAAGATTCGCTGGGGCGTCTTGTCGCCTGCGCGCCGGCCTATATCAAAACGCATAGCCTCGGCGAATATGTGTTCGATCAAAGCTGGGCGCAGGCCTATGAGCTTGCCGGAGGGCGCTACTATCCGAAGATTCAGGTGGCTGCCCCTTTCACGCCTGTGACCGGGCGTCGGCTGCTGATCGCGCGTGATGCGCCCGACGGCGCGCGCGAGGCGCTGATCGCCGCGTTGCAGGGACTGCGCAAGGCGAGCGGCGCGTCCTCCATTCACGTCACGTTCTGCACGGAGGAGGAATGCGTTGCGCTGAGCGGCGCCGGATTCATTTACCGCGCCGGAGAACAGTTCCACTTCGTCAATGACGGCTATGTGGACTTCGAGGATTTTCTGGCGCGGCTCACGGCGCGCAAGCGCAAGGCGATCAAGCGCGAGCGACGCGAAGCGCTCGGCGACGGCATCACAATCGATCTGCTCACGGGAAGCGACATTCGTCCGGCGCATTGGGATTCGTTTTTCGAGTTCTACATGGACACGGGCGCGCGCAAATGGGGCCGGCCCTATCTGACTCGCGCGTTCTTTGACGAGATCGGCGCGCGCATGGCGGATCGCATCCTGCTGGTGATGGCGCGTCGCGGCGCGCGGCATATCGCCGGGGCCATCAATTTTCTGGGCGACGACGCCATCTACGGCCGCAATTGGGGCGCGCTGGAGGCGCTGCCGTTTCTCCACTTCGAGGTCTGCTACTATCAGGCGATCGAATTCGCAGTCCGCCGCGGCTACAAGCGCGTCGAGGCCGGCGCGCAGGGCGAGCATAAAATCTCCCGCGGCTATGGGCCGGTGATCACCCATTCGGCCCATTACCTGGCCGACCCACGCCTCGCCGAGGCGGTCTCGGACTATCTGGCGCGCGAGCGCGCAGCGGTGGCGGAATGGGCCGCCGAACATGCGGCCGAGCTTCCCTACAAGAGCGAAAACGGCGACTGATTTTCCTTCGCTGTGGCCCAGGGTGATCGGGTGAAGGGCTTCCTCTCCTGAGGAGCGTGCGCAGCACGCGTCTCGAAGGGGGGCGAGGAAGCCCGTTTCCGCGTATTTTTCCTCACCCTCGTCCTTCGAGACGCCGCCTTCGATCTCGGGCTTGCCCGAGATCGACATTCAAATTCGCAAGTCGGGTAAATCCGACTTGCGGGCGGCTCCTCAGGATGAGGGTGAGGAAAACAATCCTTCACCCGATTCCCCCTCGCTGTGGCCCCGCCGCACTTGCTTCATGGCCTGAAACTTGTAAGTCCTGCAGCGTTTGGCGCGAACCGCTGCGGAGTCACATGACCTATTGTTGCGGCATCCTCGTGCGCGATGGACTGGTGATGATCGCCGATACGCGCACCAATGCCGGGCTCGACAACATCTCCACGTTCCGGAAGCTGTATTCTTTCGAACGGCCGGGCGAGCGCGTGCTGATGCTTGCGAGCTCCGGCAATCTCTCGGTCACGCAGGGCGTCGTAAATCTGATTTGCGACGGGATCGAGCATCCCGAGAGCGGCGTCGTCGAAAACGTCATGAACACGCCAAACATGCTGCATGCCGCGCAGCTCGTTGGGCGTGCGGTGCGCCTTTCTCGGTCCCAGATGGGCAACGCCGAGGGGGAGCCTGCGGCGCAGGGCGTCAGCTTCGACGTGTCCCTGCTTCTCGGCGGTCAGATCGCCGGGGGGCCGCTCCGGCTTTTCATGATCTATACCGCCGGCAACAGCATCGAATGCACGCCGGACACCAATTATCTGCAGATCGGCGAGCACAAATATGGAAAGCCCATTCTCGACCGCGCCGTCACCTATGACACCGACATTTATGACGCGCTGAAGATCGGGCTCATTTCGATGGATTCGACCATGCGGTCGAATCTTTCGGTCGGCATGCCAATCGATATCGCGCTGCTGCGTCGCGACGCGCTGCAGACGGAGGTCGCGACCAGGATCGGTGCGAACGATCCGTATTTTCGCGATTTGCGCGTGAGCTGGTCGAAAGCGCTGCGCGAGGCGCATATGGCGATCCCCAAGCCGCCCTACAGCGGCCACGACGCGTGACGATTGTTGCGCCGGCTGACGGCGCGGCGATTGCTCGCGCCGCGGCGATTCTGCGCGAGGGTGGGCTGGTCGCCTTCCCGACCGAAACCGTCTACGGCCTCGGCGCCGATGCGACGCAGGCTTGGGCGGTCGCCCGGATCTACGACGCCAAAGACCGCCCCTCATTCAATCCGCTGATCGCCCATGTCGCCGATCTCGACGCCGCGCGCCGCGAAGCGGCGCTGCCTGAGCTGGCGCTGCGTCTTGCCGCAGCCTTCTGGCCGGGGCCGCTGACGATCGTCGCGCCGGTCCTGCCGGGCGGCTCGGTCTGCGATCTCGCCCGGGCCGGCCTGCCAAGCGTTGCGGTTCGGATTCCGGCGCATCCCGTCGCGCAAGCGCTGATCGGGGCGCTCGGCAGGCCGATCGCGGCGCCTTCGGCCAACCGCTCCGGCCATGTGAGCCCGGTGACGGCCGCGCATGTCGCGGAAGATCTTTCGGGGAGGCTCGACATGATCCTGGACGGCGGCCGCACCGCCGCCGGGCTGGAGTCGACGATTGTGTCCTTCTGTGAGGGCTCCCCCGTCTTGTTGCGTCCCGGCGCGATCGCGCGGGAGGCGGTCGAGAAGATCCTTGGCGCAAAGCTTGCGGCAGCGGCGCAGGCTGAGATCCTCGCGCCGGGCATGACGCCGTCCCATTACGCGCCTGCCGCGCGCCTGCGTCTGGAGGCGCACGCACTCAAGGAAGGCGAAGCTGCGCTCGATTTTGGCGGCCGGCTCGCCGCGCGCGCCAAACCCGGGACCGTGGTGCTCGATCTGTCGCCCTCGGGCGATCTCGTCGACGCGGCGGCCAATCTCTTCGCCCATTTGCGGGAGTTCGACGCGCGCCAAATCGCCGATGTCGCCGTGGCGCATATTCCCGAGCGGGGACTGGGCGAGGCGATCAATGATCGGCTGCGACGCGCCAGCGCGCCGAGACTGGATTAGGCGGCGAGCGCCGTGGGCGTCGCCGCGTTCAGATAGAAGTCCTGCGTCACTGGCGCCGGCTGGCCTTTCAGATAGGGACACTCGTAGCCGCGCGCAGCGAAATCGCCTACGCCGACGGCGCACATTTCCACCGCGAGGCGCGTCAGGCGGTTGAGCACGGGCTCCCGCACCCATGAAAAGCGCGGCGCGTCGGGCGGAACCGCTCGCATCGCCGCCTTGCGGCTCACATTGTTCTCATAGCTCATGCGCGCCTGCCAGCCGGCCCGCGGCTCCTGCCAATCGTTGACGACGATGACCGGTCCGCGCAGCACGCGCGCCTCATGTTCCGTGCGTTCGATCAGCGCCATTTCGCCGCGCCTGACCCCCGCCAGGGTGAAGAGAGTCGGACGCGCAATCGGCGCGCTGGCGATAAACTCGACGGCCGCCTCGAAATTTGCGCAATGTTCGAAAGCATAGCGCAGCACATGGTCCGGCGGCCAACCGCCTTCGCTCGCCAAGGCGTCGCGCAGATTGAGGACAGCGTCATAGGCGAAGCCGAGGGAGCCCTGCGTGCGCCGCTTCATCGGCGCCTGATTGATCGAGGCGCAAAAGCGGCCCGGCGCCATCGCGCTGAGCACGCCAACGGCCCCGGGCCAGGTGGCGTTGTAAAATTCGCCGGCCCCGCCGGATTGCAACGCGATTTCGACGCCCCTGCCGAGGCCCTGAAATGGCCAGTCGAGGGTGCGGCGCAGGCGCGGCAGACCGTGCTCGTCCTCGTAAGCCTGAGTGGTGCAGGCGAAGAGATAGGACATGTTCAGCGTCATCGCGCCGGGAAAGCCGAGAATGGCGACGATGCGCTCGAGTTCCGCCTGGTAGGCGGAGGTGGAGCGCTTCAGCCAATTCGCGGCGATACGGTCAATCGACGGCAGGCACAGGCGGCCGACCGGCGCTGCCGCGCCAAGACAGGCCTTGCGAAGCGCGGCCGCCGCGTCGATCCGCGCCGTCGCATGGGCGACCGGGCCGCCGTTGCGCACGTCGAGGAAATGAATCGCGTCCATCGTCGTCCTGCTGTCAGAAAAATGTCATCCAGCCGATATGGATTTCACATCCCTCTGTCACAATACAGTAAAAATTTAGGGTCCAGCCTCGCGGCGTAAAGTCGTTGCGCGCCCGCCGCCTTCGAATCGGCTACAAATCGCGAAGGAAACACGCTTGCTTTTCGAGAAAAGAATGTCGGACGCCGTCGCCGTCGCTTTTGAGGCCCTGAAATTTCACGCCGCAGCATTGGAGCGGACGCGAACGCTCGATCTATTTGGCGAGGACTCCGCGCGTTTCAAAAATTTCAGCGTCAAGCTCGACGATTTTCTCTTCGACTTCTCCAAGCACCGAGTGACGCGCGAGACGATCGCGCTGCTGACCTCGCTGGCGAAGACGCGGGATCTCGACGCGCGGCGCGAAGCATTGTTCTCGGGCGAACTCATCAACAACACCGAAAGGCGCGCCGCCATGCATATGGCGCTGCGCGATCTCTCGGCGCGGCCGCTCCTCGTCGGCGGCGAAAACATGCGGCCGCTGATCGACGCCGAACGCGACAAGGTTTTCACTTTCGCGCGCGCGGTGCGCTCTGGCGATATCCGCGGCGCGACAGGCGCGCCGTTCAGCGATGTGATCAATATCGGCATCGGCGGTTCGGACCTTGGTCCGGCGATGGCGTCGCGCGCGCTCTCGCCCTATCGCGGCGAGGGTCCGCGCATACATTTCGTCGCCAATGTCGATGGCGCCGATCTCGCCGACACGCTGCACAACCTCGACTTGGCGCGCACGCTGTTCATCATCTCGTCGAAGACGTTTACGACGCAGGAGACGATGGCGAATGCGAGAAGCGCGCGCGCACGCATCGTCGCCGCGCTCGGCGAAGCTGCGGTGAAATCGCATTTCGCCGCCGTCTCGACGCGGCTCGACAAAGTCGCCGAATTCGGAATCGATTCCGCGCGCGTCTTCGGCTTCTGGGATTGGGTTGGCGGGCGCTATTCGCTGTGGTCGTCGATCGGCCTTGCGCTCGCCATCGCCGTGGGCCCGGAACACTTCCTTCAGTTTCTGCAGGGCGGGCACGATATCGACACGCACTTCCTCGAAGCGCCGCTTGAGCAAAACATTCCCGTGCTGATGGGACTTCTCGGCGTCTGGCACAGAAACGTGATGGGATGCGGCGCGCATGCGGTCATCCCCTATGATCAGCGACTCGCGCGGTTTCCGGCCTATCTGCAACAGCTCGACATGGAATCGAACGGCAAGTCGGTGACGCGCGAGGGCGCCCGTGTCAGGTATAAAACAGGCCCAGTGATTTTCGGCGAGCCCGGCACGAATGGCCAGCACGCATTCTTTCAGCTGCTGCATCAGGGAACGGACGTTGTTCCGATCGACTTCCTGGTCGCGGCCGAGCCCACGGCCGCCGACGAACGTCATCATGAATTGCTTTTCGCCAACTGCCTGGCGCAAGCAGAAGCTTTTATGCGCGGTCGAACGGTTGAGGACGCGAAAGTGCAATTGCGCGGGCAGGGGCTGAGCGAAGAGGAGGTCGAACGCCTCGCGCCGCATAAGACGTTTCCGGGCGATCGCCCGTCAAGCGTTCTGCTTTACCGCCAGCTCGATCCGCGCACGCTCGGGCGACTCGTTGCGCTTTACGAACACAAGGTCTTCGTTCAGTCGGTGATTTGGGACATCAATCCCTTCGACCAATGGGGCGTCGAGCTTGGCAAGGAACTCGCCAACCGTTTGGCGCCAATCATCGAGAATAAGGATGAATCTACGCAAGGGCTGGACGGATCGACGGCGGGTCTGATCGCGTGGCGAAGGTCGCATTGAGTCGAGTGTGATGCGAGCCTTTTCGCGCGCCTTTGCTCTGGATTCCCGATCAGGCCTTCGGCCTGTCGGGAATGACATCGCGTTGCTGAACATACGGGGTTGTCATTCCCGACGCGCGCGAAGCGTGCGATCGGGAATCCAGGGCAAAACCTCAAACCGCCTCGGCGACCAGTATGCTCGCGAGCGCTGGCAATGCATTCCGCAAGAGCCGAAATTTGCCAAACCCCGCTTCGCGCAACAGCGCCTCGATCTCTTCGACGCGGCGCGGCTCGCCGCGGCCCATGGCGAGCGTGTAGAAGCCGTAATAGGCGTCGAGCGGCTCGGCGCCTTTGATCCCGGACATGCCTTCGATGATCAGCAGCTTCGCGCCGGGCGTCAGCGCCTTGCGCACATTGCACAGGAGCTTTAGCGCCGACGCGTCGTCGTGGTCATGCACGATGCGGATGAGAGTCGCGACGTCGGCGCCCTCAGGCAAAGGATCGTTGAGGAAGTCGCCGCCATGAATTTCGGCGCGCGAGAGGAGGCCTGACTCTTCGAGCCGCGCTTTGGCGCGCGCCGCCACGGCGGGAAGGTCGAAGAGAGCAAGCTGCAATTGCGGCGCGCGGGCCGCGGCGGCCGCGAGAAACACGCCTTCGCCGCCGCCGATGTCCAAGAGGCGCCGGTGACGCGAAATATCATAAGAGTCGAGCGCTTCCTGCGCGACCATCGGCTGCGTCGCCGCCATGAAGGCGCTGTAAGGGCCGACTTGTTGCGCCGAGAGCGATTCGGGCGCATCCCCATCCGAATAGGGCCAATAATCGGCGAGCCGCCCGCGCTTTTCCTGGCGCAGCAGCGCCACGGGATCGGCGAGATCTGCGTAAAGCAGCGGCTGGTGTTCGACGATCGCGAGCGCCGCGCGATTGCCGGCGAAGGCGGCGCCGAGCAATCCGAGGCCGTATGCGCCGCCGCGCCGCTCGACAAGGCCCAGCGAAGCGGCCGCCTCGAGCAGGCGTCGCGTGGCGGGCTCAGAAAGCGCGAGTTTCGTCGCCAGCGCGCCGAGGCTGAGCGGACCGTCGCGCAAAACGTCGAAGAGGTTCAGTTGGGCGCAGGCGACGAGAACCTGAGAGTAGACGAAGCCGGCGGCGAGGTCGAGGCCGGCGCGCGCGCCGCGCCGCGCCAAGGGCCGCGTGAGAGGATTTCTCAATGCCCAGCGCTGGAATCGCGGATTGGCGACAAGCTCGTCGCGTGCGTTGCGCAGTCGCTCGAGCCATGGATCGAGTAATGCCAAAACAGTCTCTCAGATTAAGGTCTTGCCCTCAGGATTCAGGTCTTCGCCTTAGCATGTCGCCAGAACCTCGTCTCGGGGCAGACGCCGCCGTTGCGGCGCACGCGCGCTTCCTGTAGAAAAGCAGCGCGCCTGCGCCCGTAGCTCAGCTGGATAGAGCGTTGCCCTCCGAAGGCAGAGGTCAGAGGTTCGAATCCTCTCGGGCGCGCCAATTTTTCGCGGCTTCGCTACTGATGCAACGCCTTTAGATCGAGAAGGGCGGCGCGCCGCTCAGAATGTTCTCGATAGAATGCGCCAAGCCATCCTGTCGCCGGTCAGAGCGAAGTCGCCGTCATCGCAGCAGTCTGCGGCAAGTTCAGCAACTTTCCGCCACTCGTCGGTGGTCGGAGAGAGCCAGATCTCCTCTGCGGTCCGATCATCCGTGGAGAGCGACAGAATCGCATGCACGACGACCAGATGGGCGCGGGGGTGTTCAGCCCACCACGCTGACGATGCAAAGGGGAGGATCACTTTTTCGCTCATCGCCCTTGCTCCTTCGCCTTGTGCTCACTGCCGCGAAGCCGGAGGGTGTTTAGGAAATGGGCGCTGCTGCCGATGAAAGCAATTTCAATTTGGACTTATATCGTCTCGAAGTTGAAGCCCAAGGTATTCTTGACTCCCGAAAGGGGCCGAAATGTTTTTCCCTCGACCGCCGGCCGAGCGCTCATATTCGCTCAGTTCTTCCCGCGTTACAGCTTGTATTTTCGCCCATATGCGCTAAATATTGAACATCGAGTTTCGGCCGAATGATCTTGCTTCCGCTCCCTTGGCGCGTCGGCTTCTGACTTCCTCTCCAGAACTTCGATCCCCAAGCGCCACGCAATCTTGCATGGCGCAGACAGCTGTTCTCGAAAGGACATGTCATGCAGACCGGTATCGTAAAATGGTTCAACGCCCAAAAAGGCTTTGGCTTCATCCAGCCGGAATCCGGCGGCCCGGACGTTTTCGTCCACATCAGCGCGGTTGAGCGCGCGGGACTTATGGGTCTCGCGGAAGGCCAGAAGCTCAGCTACGAAATCGCCATCGATCGTCGTAGCGGAAAGTCTTCGGCCGATCAGCTGCAGGTCGCAGCCTAATCATCTTCCCGGCCCCTGGGGTCCGGCCGCAATGCGGCCGATCGCCGGGGGCCGGCGAGTTCCTTTCAGGAGGAACGAGATTCTATTTAACGTCCGCGCAAGATAGCGCAGCAGTGGACGTTGAGCGCGAGGCCCATTCATACGAGGGGCGGACATGGCTAAAGGCCAACGGCGCAGTAATCGCGAAGCGAAAAAGCCCAAGAAAGATAAACCCCGCGACGGGGGCGCCGCGGTTGTCAAGGATTCGTCCTGGCAGACCGTTGAAAAGCTCCAGGCGCGCGAAGCCGAAGCGAAGCGACGGCGGTAAGTCGAGCGCATGGCAGGCTTCGGCGCCTGAATGCGCTCATGACGATAACTCGAGGAGCGCCTCATGACCAATGACAACGATACGATCCGAAGCTTTCGGCGTCCGGCGCAAAGGCTTGCCGCTATCCCATCGCATAAATTTGCGATCGGGGTTCGCGTGATCCAAAAATTCGGCGCCGCGACGGGGACGGATTCGTTCAGCGTCACGCGCCATCTGCCGGATGCCGGCGCCGGCCTGCAGTATCGGATGAAGAGGGAACGCGACGGGCAGGAAAGGGTCGCCGTAGAATCCGCGCTTGAACTCGTCGGGCGGGAAGACTTCATGCAATAGTTTCTGGAGGCAATCGATGGACGCGAAGCAATATACAACGGAAGCCGCCCTCTATTTTTCCAAGGCGGCCAATTCGCACTCGAAGTCCCTCAATTTTCGGCGCTTCGAGCACGCCTCGGAGGCTATTCGCTTCGCCGTAGAGGAGCTTACGCCAAAGGCGCTCGCTGGCTGTTCCCTGGAAGTGGATGAAGAGCACTTTTTCGGCCGCGAGATTCGGCCGCTTTACGACAGCGAAGATTACCCGTTACGCCGCCGGTGATGTAGAGCCGCGAGTATCGCGCCTAGACGGCCGCGCCTGAAGTCGGATTGAAAAACTTGCTAGAGCGCGGCGTCGCACCAAGCACGCAGTAGCAGTCGGGTCCCTCCTCAAGCTGCTTAAGCGTTCGCACGCCTCGTCCCTTCGAAGCGTGGCGCCCTATCTGTCCTTGCAAGCGCGATCAGGCGGAAGGCCTGAGCGTAAGCGAGGATCAGAACAATGGCCAAGACACCGAAGATGGCCAAGCCATACGCCAAGACCTACGCCAAGTCAGACGCAACGACCTCTGACGACATCAGCGGCGCGACGGCTCCACTCGCCTTTGCCGGAATCGGCTCCGCACTGGCCGCGGGTTTGGGCGTCGCCGCGGCAGGACTTTCCGTTGCATTCATGTGCGCCATCGCCGGCGCGATCGGCGGAGCGGTCCTCGGCGTGTGGGTCAACCGCCGCTAAGGCGATTCCTACGGAAGGCGCGTAGGAGCCAACGATCCTCTCTCCACGAGGGGCGCGTGCGGAGGCGCACATTCGCGCTGTTATGAAACGGGTAGCGTTCTCCTCAGCAAAACACAGGAGGACGTCATGTCGAATTTTACCAGCGCGATTGTCGGAGCCATCATCGGGTCGGTCATCTTCTTCGGAGTCGGCGTTGGCTTGGCGCACGCGCACACCGCGCCTCAGCAGACTGGATCTGTTGTCTATGTCGAGGCGCCTTAAGCGCGCCTCGGCGACCACGCTCGAAACAGCAGATGGTCGAGGGAGATCGCGCCGGGCCCACGGGCGATCAACACGGCGAGGATCGCCATCCAATAGGCATGGACCGTCCACCATGCATCGGGAAAGACGAAGATCTGGATGACGATTGTCATCCCCAGAAGAATGAACGCCGAGAGGCGCGTCAAAAGCCCAAGGACAAGTAGCAGCGGCAGGACGAATTCGAGACCGCTCGCCACATAAGCGGCGGCGGTCGGCGAAATGAGCGGCAGTTTATATTCGTCGGCGAAGAGCGCGAAGGTCGCGTCGCGCACCGCTGTCGGGATCTGAAACGACAGATCAAGGCCGAAAATTTCGCGCCCTAGAGTTGGTCCTTCGATCTTTGTCTGGCCCGAAACGAAGAACGGATGCGCGGCGACGATCCGCAGAAAAAGCGCGATCAGCGAATAGGGGATAGCATCCAACCAGCGTGCGATCTTTCTTATGAAATTCATTGCGTTCAAGCTCCCTCAATGATCGCCGCGGCCACGCTAAAACGCGTTCTTTAAGTTCAGTGCGCGACGCTGAGGGCCACGAAGGCTCCAGTCAAGAGAAGCTCGCGCAAGCAGTCGGTCAGGTTGAAATCCGCCGCGACGGCGGTCGCCGCATTCACGGCCTCGCCGAATGTTCCTCCGCTCCTAAGCGCATCGACGAAGGCCGATCCGCCGGCGGGAAGAGCCGCTACCTTGATCGCCAGCTCGGGACGGGCGACAAGCGCCTCCTCGCCGTGATCGAGTTCCACTGGCGTCATCTCGTCGTCCGACATATGCCGCCGCCAGATCGAAACGATTGGATACGCGGACGCCACGATATGCGTTGAGGGATGCAGAACAGCCGTTGCGCTCTCCAATCGATCGAGCGGCAGGGCGCGGATCAAATCCAACGGTAGCGGCGCCGCGTCAGCGGCGTGATAGGCTTGTCCAAGGGCATATTCGAGCCGCGCGACGTCCGGAAGGTAAGGAAGTTCGCGCGCCGGCTCGAAATTTGAGACGAATGTCGCAAACGCGTCGCCATATTCGAAAAGCATCGGCGTGCGTGGAAGGCGCTCGCGCACATAGCATTGCGCCATAGCGCGAAAAAATTCATCGCCGACCAACTGCAAGCAAATTGGAAAGCGCTCGACCAGCGCGTCGACCAATCCGACGCACACATTGTTTCGATAGACCGCGAAGCGTCGCTTTGGCGGAAAGCCGTGGCTCGCTTCAATCCCATTCGGCGGCGGCAGCTCGGGATCGAGCAGCGCGCGGACAAATGCGCCTTGATCGACGTCAGCCGGGGTCGTCATGAAGCGCTTCCGATCTCAAGCTGTCTTCGACAGCACGCCGCCATTCAAGAAATATCTCCGCTTGCGTGGCTTGCGCCATGAGGGTCGACCAGGAGGGAACGTCATTGTCCCATTCGATCAGCGTCGCGACCGGTCCGCGTCGCGCCAGCGCGCGATCATAGAGGCTCCAAACCGCGTCGGGGACGGGCGCGCAATGCGCGTCGATCAGCAGAGGGTCGCCAATCTCGTCGACATCCTCGGCATATCCGGCAAGATGAATCTCTTCGACAAAGGACATCGGGAAGGCGTCGATATAGTCCTCCGCCGAAAAAGCGAGGTTCGTTGCGCTGACATAGACGTTGGTCACGTCGAGCAGCAGCCGGCAATCCGTGCGGCGCACGACTTCGCGCAGGAACTCGATCTCCGAATACTCGGAGGATCGGAACCGCAGATAGGCCGCTGGGTTTTCGAGGAGGATCGGCCTGCCGAGCGCCTCCTGGATTTCATCCACATGAGCGACGACATGCGCCAATGTCGTCGCGTTATAGGGCAGGGGCAGCAGGTCGTTGAGAAAGCGCCTTCCCTGCGTCGACCAGGCGAGATGTTCGGAAAACGCGGCCGGGTCATAGCGATCGACAAGACTCTTCACGCGCCGAAGATGCTCGCGGTCGAGAGGTTCAGCGCCGCCGATGGACAGGCCGACGCCATGGATCGAGAGCGGCGAATCTTTGCGCAAACGCATCAGCTGCGCGTGCGGAGTTCCGCCGGCGCCCATGTAATTCTCGGCGTGGATTTCAAAAAATCCGACATCGCGCGCCGAGGCTTCGATGTCAGCGAGATGCACGCTCTTGAAACCGACTCCAGCGCGGGCGGGCAGCGAGGACGCTGCGCGCGCGCGGCGATGTTCGGGGGCGGAATGCGTGCCCATGCCGGGGCCTCAGTGCGAAATCGGCTCGAGGCTGCCCTTGCCCTTGGGCGTCACGATAGACGTGCATGTGCCCTTCGGAACATATTTCCATGCGTCGCCTTGATAATTGGTCTTTGACGTTCCCGCGCAGCTGGTTCCCGGGCCCGCCGCACAATCATTCTTGCCCTTCAAGGAGACGCCGAAGCACTTTTCTTGGTCGTTCGCGGCCTGAGCCGTTTCCGCCAGAGCGACAGCCGTCGCGAAGGCGCCGGCGATCGCAAAGGCGGCGCAAAGCTTCTTGTCTGACATTCTGATCTCCCCTCTGCTTGCGTCCGATTCATCCATGAAAGGCGATCGGTTGAAATCTGACGTATTCCGCGTGCAATTCAAGACGACCGTTCGCCGTCTCAAGGGTCAATTTCGTCGCGACGGCGTCAAAGGTTACAGCCGAAGGCGTTCATCGAAAACCGCGAACAGGTCGAGCGGGTGAGATGGCGCTCGGACGCTTGATCGATTAGAACTGCCTGATGCGCGCTGCGCCGAGTCCGATCGGAAGCGGCGGAGCAAGCGACGCAGATTCGCAGTGGACATGAGCGAATTGAGCGATACGTCGAACGACCGGGAAAGCCGCTGGCGCGCGCTGATGGCGTCGGCGCAGGACGGCGATCATGCCGCGTATGGCGAGCTCTTGTCCGATCTCTTTCCCGTTTTGCGCCGGTTCGTCCTGCGAAAATGGCCCAACGCGCACGACACGGAAGACGTGGTTCAGGAAATTCTGGTGTCCATCCACACGGTGCGCCAGACCTATGATCGCGAGCGTCCGTTTACGCCCTGGCTGATGACCATCGCGGCGCGGCGCGTCGCCGACGCCGCGCGAAGTCGATACGCACGAGGCGCCAACGAAACGACGGTCGATGTTTTGCCTGAAACCTTTGACGGCGAAGGCGCGAAATCCGAACAAGAGACGAGGGATGATCGTGATGTCCTTCGCAAAGCCATGGCGATCCTGCCGGCTGGCCAGCGCGAGGCGATTGAACTGATCAAGATCCAAGGTCTTTCGCTGGACGAAGCGTCTCGGGTCACGGGGAAGAGCGTTGGTTCGCTGAAAGTCGGAATTCATCGAGCCATCAAAGCGATGCGGCAGGCCCTGGAGCGGATTGGCTAGCGAATGTTGAACCAAGACCTGATCGAAGCCCTGACGGACAATTGCGCGCCGATACGCCCGCTCCCGCATCCTGCCTGGCGCGCGCTCGTTTGGTTCGCGGTTTCGCTTTGTTATGTCGCGATCGTGGTGGCGGTCATGGGGGTGAGGCCCGACTTTGTCGCCAAGATCGCCGACCCGCAGTTTGCGACGGAATTGGCTGCGGCGTTCCTGACGAGCGTCGTCGCCGCAGCTGGGGCGTTCAGCGCTGGCTGTCCGGCGCGCCCGATCTGGGAGCGGCTCGCCGCCGGATTGTTCTTCTTGCTTTGGGCAGGCGCGCTCGCCGTTGGATGCTGGAGGGACGTTAACGCCTTCGGCGTGTCCGGCCTCCTCGCGCATTCGGACATTTATTGCCTGCCCTCCATTCTCGCCATCAGCATCCCGGCGGCGGTGTTGATCCTGTCGATGGTCAAGCGCGGCGCGCCCATTGCGCCATTCGTGACGATTGGACTTGCCGCGCTCGCATCGACGGCCTTGGCGGCGGCGGCGCTACGTTTATCCTTCAGACAGGACGCGGCGGTGTCGGTCTGCATCTGGCAGTTCGGTTCCGTCGTCCTGCTGACGGGAATCGCCTCGCTGTTCGGCCGGGCGCTCCTGCACTGGACCATGCGCGACGAGTTGATCGCTTCCTTCCAAGCGCATCGCCGCTGACGACGGCTCTTCTCGGCTGAGGAAATCCGCCGGCCGGCGCGGAACGGACGAAGAAGGCGCATCCGTCCGCGCCGCACGGCTTACATCTCGGCGACCTTGCCGCCCTTCGCCTCGCAAGCTGCTGCTGATTTTTCGGGCGCCCACCCCTGACCCTTGCATGAGTTCATGCCCTTGCAGGCGTTGTTCGCGGTCTTGCAGGCGCTGGTCCCCTTGCACGAATTGATTCCGGCGCAATGCACAGACTTGCTCATTTTTTTGGCGAGCGCCGGCGCCGGCGCCGCGCCGCTTAGAATCAGGGCGATCGCCGCGGCGGCCATTGAGGCGCCCGAAACACTTTTGACGTTCATTTCCATCTCCTTGAAAATCAGCTCGCAGGACGAGCGTTCCAGGCTCCTTGGGAACCTCGGACGCTATTCGGCGCGGCGACGAATAAGGTTACAGCGCGGCGCCTTCGAGGAACGGGCGTCGCTCCCGACTTCGGCCTTTTTTGCGGCCGCTCGGGCGAGACCGACGCGCCCGCGCCGCTCTTCATCTTTAAAAAGTCCGTTGTGAAAAACTTCTGCAGTATCGCGGAGTTGATCGATTGGAGATCGCGCGTGATCAGCTGAGTTCGGAGAAGATTAGTGACAGGCATATACTTTGCTGTGACAATTAATCCGATTTTGGGATCAGTTCCGCAGTCGAGAAAAATTTGGAGACGCCGTGTATCCACCCCTCCACGGCTTTTTGCGCCGCTGCCATGAACAGTTCGCCGCCGACGATTCCGGCGCGGTCGCCAATTACATTCCGGAATTGACGAGGGCGAACCCAGCGCATTTTGGCGTCAGCCTCGCAACGATCGACGGCCATGTCTATGAGGTCGGCGACAGTTCCACGCCTTTTACGATCCAGTCGATATCGAAGGCCTTTGTATTCGCGCTCGCCCTCGAAACGCTTGGCCACGAGCGCGTCGAGTCGGTGATCGGCGTCGAGCCTAGCGGCGACGCTTTCAATTCGATTCGACTGACGGGCGACAACAAGCCGTTCAATCCCATGGTCAATGCTGGAGCGATCGCCTGTTCCGGTTTGATCCATCAGCAAGAAGGCGACGGCGCTTTTGACCTCATCCATCGGACGCTGGGCCGCTTCGCCGGACGCGAACTCGACGTCGACGAAGCGGTGTTTGCCTCGGAACGTGCGACCGGCGACAGGAATCGCGCTATCGCCTGGCTGCTTCGCAATTATTCGGTGCTTGGCGACGACGTCGACGCCGTTCTGGACGTCTATTTTCGTCAATGCGCCGTGCTCGTCACCGCGCGCGATCTGGCGGTCATGGCGGCGACATTGGCCAACTGCGGCCGCAACCCGCTCACCGGCGAGCAGATCATTTCCTCTTACGTCGTAGCGCGCACGCTCTCGGTGATGACGAGCTCCGGCATGTACGACTATGCCGGCGAGTGGATCTATCGGGTGGGAATTCCCGCAAAGAGCGGGGTCGGCGGCGGAATCATCGCCGCCCTTCCGGCGCAACTGGGGCTCGGCACCTTTTCTCCCCGGCTCGACAGTCATGGCAACAGCGTCCGCGGTCTAAAGGTCTGCGAGGCGCTATCGGCGCATTTCGGATTGCATGTGCTGAATCGCAGCGATGATGTGCGCACCTGCATCATTAGCGATTACCACGCAGCCGGCGTTTCCTCGCGCCGCAACCGACAGAATTTCGAGCTGGCGATTCTTCAAGAGCGCGCAAGCGACATTCGGGTGATCGAACTCGTCGGCGCGCTCTCATTCGCCGCAATGGACTACGTCTCGCGCAGGCTGGACGGCGAAGGGCCGCCAGGCGAGCTGCTGATTTTGGACTTTCGACGCGTTCCGAGCGCGACGACCGCCGCTTCGCGACTCCTGGCGGAGACGCTCGCTGGCCTCGCCGCCCGAGGCGTCACCCTCATCGTCGCCGGCTTTGAAAAGGCGTCGCAGCTCTGGCAGGCGATACACGCAGAGCGCAACGTTTTGCCAAAGCTGCGTCATTTTTCGCTGCTCGACGACGCAATCGAATGGGCCGAAGATCAGGTGATCTATCGCTATGGCGGCTTTGAAGGCTTGGCCAAGACGACCCATCTCAGCGAACAGGCGCTGCTCGCCGGGCTGTGTTCGGATGAAATAGACCACATCGCCGCGATCGGGCTCGCGCGTGCTTTCAAAACCGGCGAGCGGATCATCGCCGCCGGAGATCCCGCAGCGTCGCTGTTCTTTCTGCAAAGCGGCATGGTCAGCGTGAAATTGCGCAGCGGCGCGCGATTGGCGTCGATTTCACCCGGCATGGCGTTCGGCGAGATGGCGCTCATCGAACGTGAGCGCAGCGCAGACGTGTGGGCCGACACCGCGGTGCAGTGCCTTGAATTGCCGCTGAGCGCTTATGCTTCTTTCCGCAAGAGCCATCCAGCAAGCGGAGAGCTGATCATGCGAAATCTTGCAGGGCTATTGGCGAAGCGTCTGGTGCTTGCGAACGCCAAAGTCGACCTGCTCAGCGCCTATTGACGTGCGGAAAGCGTCTGCAGCCGGGATACTACGCCGCGCTCTTAGGCGTCATGTTTGGGGCCGTGGCCGCCTGTAGAAGCATCGCGCTCGTCTCGTCAGCCGAGAATACTCTGGTGAGCCGATTGCGGCTCAGATGCCCTGCGGCGACGTCCGCGATCTCGATAGCCGCAGCCGTGGTTTCATCGGGCGCTTCGAAGAGTGCAAATCCGTCATATTCTGCGCCGGGCGTGTAATATAATCCGATGAGGCGGCCGCCGAAATGCCTGAGAAGCGCTTCTGAAGCCGCAGCGCGATCCTGGGGCGCCTTGATGAAGGTCGCCCAAGCGGCAGGAGAATAGGCAAACTGCGCCAGGAACAAGGGCATGTTATTAGCTCCTCCGTCCGGAGGGGGTAGTTTGCGCGGTTTGGCAAAGCTTGGCAATGCTGAGCGGGCGAGCCGCTGCGGAGCATGATTCGCCTTCCGGTAGCGCTGCCCTTACGTCGTCCCTGCGTTATGCGCCGGTCAAGAATGGCCGGTTCAATGCGAACGTCAAAATCGGAGGTGAGATGCTGTTGGCTTTTGTGGCGGCGCGCGGCGGCGATGGTCACGGGAGAGTCGCAAGCGCATTGTTTAAAACGCTCGCGGCGCTGGTGTTTCTCGCCCAATCAGCAGGCGCGCGCGCAGAGGGTCCTGCCCCCGAAGTGGTGGTCTCCCACCCGCTCGCCAGGACGATTCCGCGCTGGGACGAATATACGGGTCGCTTCGAGGCCTTGAAGCAGGTCGAGGTGCGCGCCCGCGTCTCCGGCGCTCTGGAGAAGATCAATTTCACCGATGGGCAGTTCGTCAAAGCCGGCGACGTCCTCTTCGTCATCGATCAGCGGCCGTATCAGATCGCGGTCGACAGCGCGCGTGCGGAACTCACTCGAGCGCAGGCGCAAGCCGTCGTGTCGACCCGCGATTATGCCCGCGCTCAGGAGATGACGCAGGGTCGCACCATCACCGCGCGCGACGTCGATCAGCGTAAAGCGAGCAATGATATCGCCAGGGCGCAGGTTTTGAGCGCCGAAGCCGCGCTTCGCAACGCCGAGCTCAATCTCGAATGGACGCAGGTCCGCGCGCCGATCGCCGGGCGCGTGTCGGACCGTCGCGTCGATTCGGGCAATCTCGTTCAGGGCGGACAGGCCGATGCGACGTTGCTCACGACGATCGTGACGCTCGATCCTATTCACTTCATCTTCGACGCCTCCGAGGCCGACTACATTCGCTATGCGCGCTCAGCGGAGCGTCCGAAAGAGACCTCGCGCGAGTTCAAAAACCGCGTCTCGGTGCGGCTTGCTGACGAGACCGAGTGGACCCGCAGCGGCGTCATGGACTTCATGGACAATCAGCTCAATAGGCGCTCCGGCACGATCCGCGGCCGGGCCGTCTTCGACAATAAGGACTATTTTCTGACGCCCGGCACCTTCGGGCGTCTGCGCCTGTTCGGTGGCGACGTCTCCGCGCTGCTGATTCCCGACGCTTCCGTCGTCTCCGATCAGACGAGCAAAACCGTGCTTGTCGTGTCGAATGACAACAAGGTCATCGCCAAATCGGTGAGTCTTGGCCCCATTCACAATGGTCTGCGCGTGATCCAGTCCGGCCTCGACGCCAAGGATCGGATCGTGATCGGCGGGCTCGCAAATCCCATGGTTCGATCCGGCGCGACCGTTCAGCCGAAGGAAGGCGAGATCAAGGAAGCGCCAGTCGCGGTCAGCGACCGATAGACGTCGAGATCAGGAACGCTATGCGCATTTCGCACTTCTTCATCGAGCGGCCGATCTTTGCGGCCGTGCTTTCCGTGCTTCTGACGCTTGCGGGCGCGATTGCGCAAGGCGCGCTTCCCGTCTCCGAATATCCGGAAATCGCGCCGCCGACGGTGAATATCAGCGCAACCTATCCCGGCGCGTCGGCGGACGTGATCGCCGAGACGGTGGCCTCGCCCATCGAGCAGGAGGTCAATGGCGTCGACGACATGCTCTACATCACGTCGCAATCGACCGGCGACGGACGCGTGTCGATCGACGTCGTATTCAAGCCTGGCGTCAACATCGATCTCGCGCAGGTGCTCGTTCAGAACCGCGTCGCCATCGCCAACCCGCGCTTGCCGGAGGAGGTGACGCGCTTCGGCGTCGTGGTGAAGAAGGCCTCGCCGGATCTGATGATGGTCGTCCATCTGCTGTCGCCCGACGGCTCGCGCGACCAGCAATATATTTCGAACTACGCGACGCTCTACGTGAAGGACGCCATCGCCCGAATCGACGGCGTCGGCGACGCGCGCCTGTTTGGCGCGAGAGACTATTCGATGCGCGTCTGGCTCGATCCGGCGAAAGTCGAGGCGCGCGATCTGACGGCGGGCGACGTCATCGCCGCGCTGCGCGCCGCCAATCTGCAAGTCGCCGCGGGCGCGGTCAATCAGCCGCCAGCGGCCTCGGCGGGCGCTTTCCAGCTTTCGGTGCAGACTCTGGGACGGCTCAGCACGCCGGAGCAATTCGGCGACATCGTCATCCGCGCCGACGCCGACGGCCAGATTTATCTGCGCGACATCGCGCGCATCGAATTCGGCGCGCAGGATTATACGCTCAACGCCTATCTCAACCACGACGTAGCGACAGCGCTCGGCATCTTTCAGCGTCCCGGCTCGAACGCCTTGCAGACGGCCGAAGCCGTCAAGCAGGAGATGGAGCGGCTCAAGAAGAATTTCCCTGCTGGCGTCGATTACACGGTTGTCTATAATCCCACCGAATTCATCCAGCAGTCGGTGGACGAAGTCGTCCATACGCTGCTCGAGGCGATCGTTCTCGTCGTCCTCGTCGTCATCCTGTTTCTGCAGACGTGGCGTGCGGCGATCATTCCGGTGGCGGCGATCCCGGTGTCGCTGATCGGCAGCTTCGCGGTGATGAAGGCCGCCGGCCTCAGCTTCAACACGCTCTCGCTCTTCGGCCTGGTGCTCGCCATCGGCATCGTCGTCGACGACGCGATTGTCGTCGTGGAGAATGTCGAGCGCTATCTCGCGCAAGGGCTCTCGCCCAAGGAAGCCGCGCACAAGACGATGGACGAAGTCGGCGGGGCGCTGATCGCGATTGCGCTCGTGCTCTGCGGCGTGTTCATCCCCACCGCCTTCATCAGCGGCTTGCAGGGCGCGTTCTATAAGCAATTCGCCATCACCATCGCGAGCGCCACGCTGATCTCAGCCTTTGTTTCGCTGACGCTGTCGCCGGCGCTGGCGGCGATGTTGTTGAAGCCGCATGATGTCGCGGGGGAAGAGAAGACGCATCGGCTGAGCTGGGCGCATGCGCCGCTGCGGCGCTTCTTCGACGCCTTTAACGCCGCGTTCGACAGGGTGTCGACGGCATATGGCGCGGCGACAGGCCGTCTCGTGCGGCTTGGCGTCGTCATGCTCGCCGTCTATGCGATCCTCATCTTTTTCGCCTTCGATCTGCTGCGCCGAACGCCGACCGGCCTCATTCCGCAGCTCGATCGCGGCTATGTGATCGCCGCTTTCCAATTGCCGCCGGGGGCGACGCTCGATCGCACTGACAAGGTCATGCGTGCGGCGACCGACATTATTTTGAAGCGCGCGGGCGTCAAGGACGCTGTCGTTTTCACCGGCTTTGATGGCGCGACATTCACCAATGCGCCGAACACCGGCGTGATCTTCGTCACGCTGGAGGCCTTCGAGGAACGTGCAAAGAAGGGGCTGTCCTCCGCGCAGATTCAAGCCGACCTTTACGGCCAATTGTCCAAGCTGAACGACGCCTTCGTCTTCGTGCTGGCGCCGGCTTCGGTTCCAGGCATCGGCACCGGCGGCGGCCTCAAGGGCTATGTGCAGGATCGCGCCGGGCGCGGACTTCCCGCGCTCGAAAACGCGACGTGGACGCTCGCCGGCGCCGCTGGGCAGTCGGGAGAATTCACGCAGGCGTTCACGCTGTTCAACACGCGCACGCCGCAAATCTTCGCCGACGTCGATCGCACGAAGGCCGAGCTCATCGGCGTGCCGATCTCGCGCGTTTTCGAGACGCTCTCGGTCTATCTTGGCTCGACCTTCGTCAACGACTTCAATGTCCTTGGACGCACCTACCGCGTCATGGCGCAGGCGGATGATCCCTTTCGCCTGACGCTGCGCGATATCGCCAATCTGAAGACCCGCAGCGCGTCGGGCGCGATGGCGCCGATCGGCGCCGTCGCCACTTTCCGCGACGCGACGGGCGCGTTCCGCGTGCCGCGCTACAATCTCTATCCGGCCGCCGAGGTGCAGCTCAATCTCGCGCGCGGCGTCTCCTCCGGCCAGGGCATCGCGGCGGTCGAGAAGCTGGCGGCGGAGAAGTTGCCGCAAGGGTTCGGCTTCGAATGGACCGAAATCGCCCTGCAGGAGAAGCTTGCCGGGAATACCGCCGCGATCGCGTTTGGCCTTGCGGTGGTTTTCGTCTTTCTGCTGCTCGCCGCGCTTTATGAGAGCCTGCTGCTGCCGGTTTCGGTGATCCTCATCGTGCCGATGTGCATTCTCGCGGCGATGCTCGGCGTCGTCTCAAGGGGGCTCGATCGCAACATATTGGTCGAGATCGGGCTCGTCGTGCTGATCGGCCTCGCGGCGAAGAACGCCATCCTCATCGTCGAATTCGCCAAGCAGGCGGAAGACGCCGGTCAATCGAAATTCGACGCCGCCGTCACCGCCGCGCGCACGCGTCTTCGGCCCATTCTGATGACGTCGCTGGCTTTCATTCTCGGCGTGCTGCCGCTCGCCGTGGCCGAGGGCGCAGGCGCCGAAATGCGTCAGTCGATCGGCACGGCGGTGTTTTTCGGCATGCTCGGCGTGACGCTGTTCGGCCTCGCGTTTACGCCGACCTTCTACGTGGTCGTGCGCATTTTCGCGCGGTATTTCCAATCCGCGAGCGCCCGCGAGTCCACGCCGGCGGCTGCAAACTCGCAGGGGACTTTCGCGCAGGAAATCGGCTTGCAGGAAGCAAAAAAGATTGATCTGGGCCGAGCCAAGAGGTGGCTCGACGGCCTTCGGCGCAAGCTTCAATAAGGAGCGCGGCGCAAAAGGCCGCGCTTGGCGCGTTACTTACTGGAAGTGGTCTTCGCGCAGCTTCGTGCTCTGGGTCGGGCCGAACTCGCGGCGGCAGGCGGGGCTCAGTCGCGCCACATTTTGGCTCAGGCAGGATTCGATTTCTTCGACGAAAGGAATGTCGGAGCTGCAGAATCTCAAGGCGTCGCCCATGCAGTCGGAGCGTTCCTGCGACGTGCCCTGAGCGTGGGCGGGCGTCGCGGCGCCGAACGCCAAGGGAAACGCCAAGAGCAACGAAAACGAAATGAGCTTACGCATGTTGATCCTTTCACACCTAAGCGTCTGCAATGCGCAAACCTAAGCGTAGAACCGTTCTTGAGAAAAGCAAAGCGGGTTCAACTAAGCTTTTCTTGTTCATCGTAACTTCGCGATGGCGCTGGGATTTGCTCGGCAAGGGCGGCGCGGGCGAGACGCAAGAGGTCGTCGAGCGAGGGACTGGACAGGGCGTCGCCTGACGGTTCGAACCGCACGACGTGATCGCGCGTGCAGAGCCGCAGACAGTCGCGCGTCGTAAAGGCGAGACGGCCGGAAGCCAGTTCCTGCGAAAAGGCCTGGGCAAAAGACGTCTCGACCGACGCGAGCAGCCTGCGGCCTTTCCCTTCGGCGTCGCAGCGGGGGCCGACGCAGACCAGGAGACGAACGGAGGGAGCGTTCACGGCGCTTGATAGATTGGGTGTTGCGCGCAGAGCGCCGCGACGTCTTTGCGGACAGCTTCGATCAGCGCGTCATCGCTCGGGTTTTTCAGCACCCGATCAATCCATCCCGCGATCGCTTCGAATTCGGCGACGCCGAAGCCGCGCGTCGTTCCGGCGTTGCTCGAAAGGCGCAGGCCCGATGGCGCCTCGGGCGGCCGCGGATCGAAGGGGATCATATTCTTGTTGACGGCGAGGCCGGCGCGCTCCAGCGCCTTGGCGGCGACGTCGCCGGTGAGTTCGCGCGCGGCAAGATCGACGAGCATCAGTCCCATATCCGTGCCGCCGGTGACGATGCGCAGGCCGGCGTCTGCAAGAGCGTGCGCCAGCGCCCGCGCATTGTCGATCACCGCGCGATTGTAGGCCGTAAATTCCGGCCGCAAGGCTTCGCCAAGGCATGCCGCCTTGCCGGCGACGCCATGCAGTAGCACCGAACCTTGCACGCCAGGAAATACGCCCCCGTTGATCGGCTTGCTTAAGCCATCGTCGTTCCACAGCGCCATGCCGCCGCGCGCGCCGCGAAGCGATTTGTATGTCGTCGTCGTCACGACATGCGCATGGGGGAGGGGATCGGGATAGAGGCCGGTCGCGACAAGGCCGGCGAAATGCGCCATGTCGACGAGGAGATAGGCGCCGATCTCATCGGCGATCGCGCGCATCGACGCGAAATCGATGGCGCGCGCATAGGCGGAGCCGCCGGCGATGATCATGCGCGGCCTTTCGCGCCGCGCGAGATCGCGCACCTCGTCGAGATCGATGCGTTCGGACTCGCGGCTGACGCCATAGGAGACGATTTTGTAGTCGCGCCCGGTCAGCGTCGCCGGATGGCCGTGGCTGATATGGCCGCCGGCGGCGACATTCATCGACAGGATCGCATCGCCGAGTTTCAGAAGGCCAAGAAACACGCCGGCGTTGGCGTTGGAGCCCGAATGCGGCTGCACATTGGCGAAGCGACAGTTGAACAGTTTCCTCGCGCGTTCGATGGCGAGCGCTTCGATGGCGTCGGCGAATTCGGCTCCGCCGTAATAGCGCGCAAAGGGCAGGCCCTCGACGGTCTTGTTGGTGAGGATCGAGCCCTGCGCTTCGAGCACGAGCCGTGAGACGATGTTTTCGGAAGCAATCAGTTCGATGCCGTCTTGCTGGCGCCGCAACTCGCCGGCGATCGCCGAGGCGAGTTCAGGATCGGCGGAGAGGCCGGCGGTAAAATAGTGATCGTGTAGGATCGCAATCGCAGACAAAGCACTCTCGATCTCCAACGGATTCCTTCCCTTATCATCGCGCTGGGGGAAAATCGATCGACGCTAGACCCCGTATTCGGGCCTGTTGGGGCGCGTCGCAGGGTCCGCCCGAGGGAGGGGGTGGGGGAGTCGGCCGGCGCTGGCGGCGCGCCTAGTTATGATCTATTATTAATAGATAAGACTTTATCCGAAAGATGGGAGAATGCGATGGCGACGGTGACGATTTCGCTTCCAGAGTCGCTCAAGAAATTCGTCGAAGATCAACTGGCCGACAAGGGCTATGGAAACGTAAGCGAATATTTTCGCAGCCTGCTGCGCGAGGCGCAGGCAAAGGAACGCGACGCGCGGCTTGAGACGCTGTTGCTTGAAGGATTGGCGAGCGGCGAGGGCGTCCCTTTGTCGAAAGAGTTCTGGGCGCGACTTCGGAACGATGCCGTCGCTTCGGCCAAGGCGCGCGCGATCCAAAAGAAGAAAGCATGAAGGCGTTCATTCAGCGGTCGGCGCGCGACGACATTATCCAGCACTATTTGTATTTTCTCGAAGTCGAGTCTCCCGATCTCGCAGATCGCTTTCTTGTCGCTATGAATCAAGCCGTCGACAAGATCGCTGGCGCTCCACTTGCAGGTTCGCCAAGGCATTTTGCAAATCCTGCGCTCGCCGGCCTACGCATGTGGAGAATTGAAGGATTCGATCAGATTCGCGTTTATTATGTCGTGCGGAACGACGTGTTCACAATCATCCGCATTTTGCACAATCGAAGAGACCTTGGCGCGATTTTCGAAGATCAAGATTTGGACGAGCCGGAAATGGAGTGAGAATTTCGCGACTGATTCCCGGCGAATAATTGGCACCGAAAGGCATATCAGGGTGCGTCGTCAACGCTTCGCATTTCCTTACACATCCAAATTGGCGACGTTCAGCGCATTCTCTTGAATGAATTCGCGTCTCGGCTCCACGACGTCGCCCATCAGCTTGACGAAAATGTCGTCCGCCTCCACGGCTTCCTTCACCTTCACCTGCAGGAGCGAACGCGCGTCGCGGTCGAGAGTCGTCTCCCAGAGCTGTTCGGCGTTCATCTCGCCGAGACCCTTGTAGCGCTGGATCGTCAGGCCCTTGCGGCCGATCGAGTTCATCGCGTCGTAAAGCGCGAGCGGACCGGAGAGCGGCGCTTCGTCGCCGCGCCGGATCAGAGTCGCCGGCGCGGCGAAGATTTCGCGCAGGCTCTCGGCGCGCTCATGGAGCTTGCGCGCCTCGCTTGAATTCAAGAGCGATGCGTCGAGCGTCACCGCATGCGTCACGCCGCGCAGCGTGCGCTTGAAGACATATTCGAGACTTTGGCCGGCCTCACGCACCTCGCCCGTCCAGCCGCGTTCGGTTTCCTCCGAAATCGCATCGAGGCGTCGCGAGATGTCGTCGGCGTAGCGCTTCGCCTCCGCTGCATCCGTCAGCGGCGTCAGATCGCCGGCCATCGCCGCCTGTTCGATGACGGCGCGGTCATAGCGCGAATGCAGGCTCAGCATCACATTGCGGAACGCGCGCGTATCTTCGAGCGTTTGACGCAGGTCGGCGCCGGCGCGATCTTCCGAGCCGGTGCGCAGCACCGCGCCGTCGAGCAGACTCTCGATCAGATAATCTTCAAGCGCGCGTTCGTCTTTCAGATATTGCGTCGACTTGCCGCGCATCACTTTGTAGAGCGGCGCCTGGGCGATGAAAATATGCCCGCGCTCGATCAGCTCCGGCATCTGCCGATAGAAGAAGGTCAGGATCAGAGTGCGGATATGGGCGCCGTCGACGTCGGCGTCCGTCATGATGATGACCTTGTGATAGCGCAGCTTGTCGACGTTGAACTCGTCGCGGCCGATGCCCGTACCCAGCGCGGTGATCAGCGTGCCGATCTGTTCGGATGACAGCATCTTGTCGAAACGCGCGCGCTCGACATTGAGGATCTTGCCGCGCAGCGGCAGCACCGCCTGAAATTCCCGATTGCGGCCCTGCTTGGCCGTGCCGCCGGCGGAGTCGCCTTCGACGATGAACAGTTCGGCCTTGGCCGGATCGCGCTCCTGGCAATCGGCAAGCTTGCCTGGAAGATTGGCGACGTCGAGCGCTCCCTTGCGGCGCGTCAGCTCGCGCGCCTTGCGCGCCGCTTCGCGCGCGGCGGCCGCTTCGCACACTTTGGAAACGACGATCTTGGCTTCGGCCGGATGCTCCTCCAGCCATTGGCCGAGCAATTCGTTGACGATATTCTCGACGGCCGGGCGCACTTCCGAGGAGACGAGCTTGTCCTTCGTCTGCGAGGAGAATTTCGGGTCCGGCACTTTCACCGACAGAACGCAAGTCAGTCCCTCGCGGCAGTCATCGCCGGTGAGATCGACTTTCTCGCGCTTGGCGACGCCGGAGGATTCGGCGTAGCCGGTGATCTGGCGCGTCAGCCCGCCGCGAAATCCAGCGAGATGCGCGCCGCCGTCACGCTGGGGAATGTTGTTGGTGAAGGCCAGCACATTTTCGTGATAGCTGTCGTTCCACCACAGCGCGACTTCGACGTTGATTTGGTCGCGCTGGCCGTGAATGAGGATCGGCGCCGAGACAAGCGGCGTCTTCGCGCGGTCGAGATAGCGCACGAAAGCTTCAAGCCCGCCCTCGTAATAAAGCTCTTCCCGCTTGACCTCGGCGTGTCGCGCGTCGGTCAAAACGATGCGCACGCCGGAATTGAGAAAGGCAAGTTCGCGAAGCCGATGCTCGATCGTCGCAAGGTCGAACTCGGTCATCGTGAAGGTCGCGGACGACGGTAGAAACGTCACTTCGGTGCCGCGCTTGGGCGCGCGGTCGACGACCGGCGCGTCCCCCACGACGATGAGCGGCGCAACCGCGTCGCCGTTGGCGAATTCTATTGCGTGTTCTTTGCCGTCGCGCCAGACGCGCAGCTTCAGCCACACGGAGAGGGCGTTGACCACGGAGACGCCGACGCCGTGCAGACCGCCAGATACCTTGTAGGAGTTCTGGTCGAACTTTCCGCCGGCGTGCAGCTGCGTCATGATCACTTCGGCCGCTGAAACGCCTTCCTCGTGATGGATGTCGGTCGGAATGCCGCGGCCATTATCGAAGACCGTGCAGGAGCCGTCTGCGTTGAGCGTCACGTCGACATGGGTGGCATGGCCGGCGAGCGCCTCGTCGATAGCGTTGTCGACCACCTCGTAAACCATGTGGTGGAGGCCGGTGCCATCGTCCGTGTCGCCGATATACATGCCCGGACGCTTGCGCACGGCGTCGAGGCCACGCAGCACCCTGATGGACCCTGCGCCATATTCCGCCGGGTCGCCGTTCAGATTGTCGCTATCGCTCATATTTTTTGGGAGTTTCCGTGCTGTTGAGGGCTCATGATTCGAACAGGCGATCTTACCGCAAATGGCGACGTCAATGCACGGAAATAGTTGACGATTGGGCGCTTTTGCCAGGGAACGCGCCACCTATGCCGGGCGCTCGCTGACCCTTAGTGCGGGCTGGAACCATTTGCTGCGGCCGCTAGTTCACAGGCGGGGCGACGCGCTCGCGTTTCGGGCTGGCTAAGCTCGCGGGCCGCCAAGAGAAAGTCACTTTCCATGAAAGCGCTTACCTTCCACGGCAAAAGCGACATTCGCTGCGAGAGCGTTCCCGACCCCAAAATCGAAGACCCGCGCGACGCTATCATCAAGGTCACCGCCTGCGCGATCTGTGGCTCCGATGTGCACATTTTCGATGGCGTCGTTCCTGAAATGCATACTGGAGACGTGCTCGGGCACGAAACCATGGGCGAGGTCGTCGAAGTCGGCTCGGAAACGAAGAAACTGAAGGTCGGCGACCGAGTCGTGGTGCCCTTCACCATTTCCTGCGGGGAATGTTTCTTCTGCCAGCGCGGGTATTTCTCCGCCTGCGAGCGCACCAACCGTGACCGCGCCAAGGCTGAAAAGCTCTGGGGACACTCTCCGGCCGGTCTGTTCGGCTATTCGCATCTCCTGGGCGGTTACGCTGGCGGCCAGGCGGAATATCTGCGCGTGCCGCACGCAGACGTCGGGCCCATCAAGGTCCCCTCTCAGCTTCGCGACGATCAGCTGCTGTTTTTGTCCGACATTTTCCCGACGGGCTATATGGCGGCCGAATTCTGCAACATTCAGCCCGGCGACGTCATCGCGATCTGGGGGTGCGGCCCGGTCGGGCAATTTGCCATCCGCAGCGCGTTCCTGCTTGGCGCCGATCGCGTCATCGCGATCGACAAGGTGCCTGAGCGGCTCAGCCTCGCCAAAGCGGCCGGGGCGGAGACGATCGACTATAGCAAGGTTGATGTTTACGAGGCGATCCAAAGCCTGACAAAGGGCCGAGGCGCCGACGCCTGCATTGACGCGGTCGGAACCGAACCCGACCCGACCGCCAGCATCGACTCGATGATCGACCGCGCCAAGGTCGCGACGTTTCTTGGGACCGATCAGCCGCATGTGCTGCGCCAGGCGATTCATTGCTGCCGCAATTTCGGAACGGTGTCGATCGTCGGCGTTTACGCGGGATTTCTCGACAAAGTGCCGCTGGGATCGGCGATGAATCGCGGCCTCACCTTCCGCATGGCGCAGACTCCCGTTCAGCGCTATTTGCCGAGGTTGCTTGAACGTATCGAGTCCGGGGATATCGATCCATCCTTCGTCGTCACGCACCGAGGATCGCTCGAGGACGGGCCTGAGCTCTACAAGACTTTTCGCGACCGGAAGGACGGCTGCGTGAAAGTCGTGCTCACTCCTTGATACGTACGCGCTAGTCCCCGGATACGTTCGGAGGATCGCGGTCTTGGACCTTCGCGCGGCGGCGGAGAATGCCGCGCGTCACCACGTCAACGCGTAAGGCGAAGAGCAGGGCGATGATCAGAAATGTGGCGCCTATAAACCAGGCCGTGAATCCGACAAGAGCGCCGACAGCCAGCCAGACCAAAAAGAGGGCCAATCCAAATATCGCCAGTAAGGTAGTCATTCTGCCCGAAATAGTTGTCCGTTGCGGAAACAGGAGACCGCCGCTGTCACGTTCTACACGCCATGAGGCTTACTCCAATTTTTTTCAATTGCGACGCGAAATCTCGCGAAATCCCCTCTTCATTCGTTCATTTTCGCGTCATACGAGCATATTTATCATCTATAAATCTCAGGTTGCAGCATGCCGAGCGCCTACGCGGCGCGCCCTCAGACATGGGTGGCGCAGCCGGGCGTGACAAGCAGAGTCTCGGCGGACATGCGCAAGGGCGCAAATAAGGCGGGGTCGGCGCCAGTCATCCAGACCTGGCCGCCAAGCGCCTGCAGTTCCGCGTAGAGAGCCTCACGGCGCTTCACGTCAAAATGCGCGGCGATCTCGTCGAGAAGAAGAATCGGCGCATGTCCGGTCATGGCGCCGATCAGCTTCGCATGCGCCAGAGTCAGCCCCGTCAGCAGGGCTTTCTGCTCGCCGGTTGAACAGGCCCGAGCCGCCTCATTCTTTGGACCGTGGCGCACGGCGAGATCACTCGCCTGTGGACCGATTAACGTTCGTCCAGCGGCGGCGTCACGGCGGCGCGACGCGGCGAGTTCGCCTCGGTACCATTCCTCCACCGCGAGCGCTGGCTCGAGCGCCAGCCGCCGCTCCAGCTCGCCCTCGATCGTCACGTCCGCCCAAGGGAAGGGCGAGGCGTCGTCGCGGCCCGCGGCGATCAGCGCGACGAGCCGCGAAACGGTCTCGCGTCGCGCGGCGGCCACGGCGACGCCGAGCGCGGCGATCTCCTGCTCAGCGGCGTCGAGCCAGCGCCGGTCGGCGACGCCTTCTTCGAGAAGCCGGTTTCGGTTACGCAGCGCCCGCTCCAGCCTGTTGGCGCGCGCGCCGTGCTCGGCGTCGACGCCGAGCGCCAGCCGATCCAGAAAGCGCCGTCGTTCGCCGGCCGCGCCGGAAAAAAGTCCATCCATCGCCGGCGTGAGCCAGAGCACCCGCACATGATCGGCGAAGGCCCGCGCAGAACTCACAGGCATGCGATCAGCGCGAAAAAGCCGCTCGCCTGACGGCGTCAGACCATGGCCGAGCTGCGTCGCCACGCCGTCGGCTTCGACTTCGATCGAGACGGCGAAACCGCCGGCGCCGCCACGCCTCGCGCATTCGGCGAGTTCCGCGCGGCGCAGGCCGCGGCCGGGCGAGAACAGCGACAGCGCTTCGAGCAGATTGGTCTTGCCCGCGCCATTCTCCCCAAAGAGCGCAATCATCGTCGACTCGAACCGGCAATCGAGCGCCGCATAGGAGCGGAAGTCGCTGAGCGTCAGGCGGCGCACGCGCGGCGCGCTCTTGGTCGAAAGGGTCATCATGACGCCGTCGCGTCGAAGCGACGCGGCGCCTTCGCGCGAGCGATCATTGCGCGGGGGAAACGCGGCGTCCCGGCGAGAGGATGGCGTAGCTGTGGGGTCCGGTGAAGGACGTCATAATGGCCTCGATCAAGGGCTCGTCCGACCCTACGGCGGTTGACCAATCGACCGTGAAACTGGCGCCCGTGCCGCCGCGAACGTCGTCTTGCGCAATCAAGACCTGCAATGAGGCGTATGGCTTCAGATAGATGGGTTCATTCAGGTAGCTTTCGATCAACTGACCCGAGCCGTTGCGGTATTCGATCTTTTCGATCGCGAGAATATTCGTCGCCGAGGCGTTGTGTATTGACAGTGCGCCGGAGAAGTTCAGTCGCGTCACGCCGCCTTGCCCGATGAGCGTCGAATGCAGCGGAATCAGCGTGCGCCCGCGAAGGGCGAGTTTCTCCGCCGGAGCAGATGTCGTGGCGTCGGGGCTGACGATGACGGGCTGAGCCGACGGCGGCGACGACCGCGCCGCGCACTCCGTGACGAAGGCGCTCACGACCAGAGCGAGCGCAAGAACACCCGGGGCAAGAACACGGGGGACAAGAACACGCGGGGCAAGGTTAAGCGGCATTGCGCACACCTTTTCCTTTCGACTCGACATATGCGGCGCCGGCGCACACTAGCATCGCGCTGCGAAAGGTCTAATCGAATGTCATTCGCCGTGGAGGCCGACGGTTGGGCATGCGCGACGCGGCGTCGCATCGCGGAAGCCTAGCGTGTTTCGGTAATCTTGAGGCCAGCGCAGCGCGTTTTAACCGGGGGAGTCCGTTCTTGTCGGACGGGCCTTGCCCGAAAGCGTCGTGCGCGACCTTATCGCAGAGCGGCGAATGTAGGCGCAAGCGTCCCGCGAGCGGAAAAGCTCTCCCGATCGGATGAGCGAAGTCGTTTGGCCTTACGCATAAAATCTGTATTCTCCGCCTGCGGCGATCGGAGTTTATTCAGTGGCGGGCGTGGGTTGTGCGCGGAGCCTTGAGGCTAAGCGCGTCTTGCTGATCGTCGGCGGGGGGATCGCCGCGTATAAATCGCTGGATCTCGTGCGGCGGCTGCGCGAGCGCGGCGCGCGGGTGCGCGTCGTCATGACGGCGGCGGCCAAGGAGTTCGTGACGCCGCTCGCCTTCGTCAGCCTGGCGAACGAAAAAGTCTACGACGATCTCTTCTCCGCAACCGACGAGCAAGAGATGGGCCATATCCAGCTATCGCGCGACGCCGACCTTCTCGTCGTCGCTCCCGCGACGGCGCATATTCTCGCGCGCGCGGCCCGCGGTCTCTGCGACGATCTAGCGACCACTCTGCTGCTCGCAACCGACACGCGCGTCCTTTATGCGCCGGCGATGAATGTGCGTATGTGGCTTCACCCTGCGACGCAGCGCAACGTCTCGACGCTGCATGGCGACGGCGCCTGGTTTGTCGGGCCAAATGTCGGCGACATGGCCTGTGGCGAATATGGGCCAGGGCGCATGAGCGAGCCGCTGGAGATCGTCCAAGCGATCGAGTCGGCGCTGAAGCAGGATACAAGGCTGCCCGCGCCCGAAGGCCTATCGATGCGCGGCGGCGCGCTCGAAGGGCTGCATGTCGTCGTGACCTCCGGGCCCACCCATGAGCCGATCGATCCGGTTCGCTACATCGCCAATCGCTCGTCAGGACGGCAGGGGCACGCCATCGCGGCGGCGGCGGCGCGCGCAGGGGCGCGCGTGACGTTGATCACAGGGCCGGTCGCCCTCCCGGACCCCCCCGGCTGCGAGACCATACATATAGAGAGCGCGCGAGACATGCTGGCCGCCGTGGAGGCCGCGCTTCCGGCAAATATATTCATCGCCGCAGCGGCTGTCGCCGATTGGCGCGCGGAGCCGGCGGTCGACAAGATCAAGAAAGACGCGCGCGGCGCGCCGAGTCTGTCGCTTGTCGAAAATCCCGACATTCTTGCGAGCGTCTCACGCGGACCGAACCGCCCGCGCTTGGTCGTCGGCTTTGCGGCGGAAACGCGCGACCTTATCCGCCACGCGCAGGAAAAGCTCGCCCGAAAAGGATGTGATCTCATTGTTGCCAACGACGTCAGCGAGGGAACCGGCGTATTTGGCGGCGCCATGAACCAGGCCCATCTCGTCTCGCGAGCGGGCGTCGAAGATTGGCCGCTTCTTCGCAAGGAAGACGTCGCGGAGCGGCTCGTGGCGCGCTTTGCGCAGTTGATCAGCGGCGAAATGTCATGAAAGTCGCGATCCGCCGACTGCCGAACGCCGAAGGGCTGCCATCCCCGGCTTACGCCAGCGAAGGCGCGGCGGGGCTTGATCTCCACGCCGCCCTGGCGCCGGGGCAAAAGCTGGTGCTGGAGCCCGGCGCGCGCGATCTCATCCCCACAGGGCTCTCGATCGCGTTGCCTCAGGGCTATGAGGGACAGGTTCGCCCGCGCTCGGGCCTCGCCGCGGAGCACGGAGTCACCGTGCTCAACGCGCCGGGCACCATCGACAGCGACTATCGCGGCGAGATCAAGACGCTGCTGATCAATCTCGGGGGGCAGCCCTTCGAGATCGTTCGCGGCATGCGCATCGCGCAACTCGTGATCGCGCCCGTGACGCATGTGACGCTTGAGGAGGTCGATGATCTGGACGCAACGACGCGCGGCGCCGGCGGCTTCGGGTCGACGGGCGTGAGCGGAGAAGACGCGTGATGAAGCTTCTGCCGCGCACCGCCCGCTTCGCGCTCATGGCGACGCTCGACGTGGCGCTTCATGCACGGGGCCGGCCGGTGTCGTCAAAACAGCTCGCGGCGCGTCACGATCTCCCTCCGCGACGATTGGAGACGGTCTTGCAGGCTTTGGTGAGAGCGGGGATTCTCAAAAGCGTAAGAGGGCCGGCAGGCGGCTATGCGCTGGCGCGCGAGAGGCGTCGTCTTTCGGTCGGCGAGATCGTTCGCGTCGCCTTGCGTGCTGAAGAGGAAGAGGCGCCGGACGTGGCGCCGCCGCTGCTCTCGGCGGTGCTGGAGCCGATCATCGCCGAAGCCGAAGAAAGCGCGCTCCAGCAATTGGACAACGTGACGCTCGACGATCTGCACGCCCGCGCGGTCGCGCTCGGTTTTGGAGAAAGGCCGGACGCGAGCGGCGCTTTTGAGATATGAAGCGCAAGCCGGCAGAGTTGCCGGATGGGCGAGGAGGCCGCATGACTTATGACACGATTGCAGTCGAGACGCAGGGCCGAGTCGGACTGATCCGTCTCAACCGGCCTGAAGCGCTCAACGCGTTGAACGCACAGCTCATCGCCGAGCTCGACGACGCGCTCGCAGCGTTTGAATCGGACGACGGCGTCGGCTGCGTCGTCCTCACTGGCTCCGAGAAGGCCTTCGCCGCTGGCGCGGACATCAAGGAGATGCGCGACAAGGGCTTCGTCGACGCCTTTCTCGACGATTTCATCGGCCGGTGGGACGTCGTGGCGCGGGCCCGCAAGCCCATCATCGCCGCCGTCTCTGGGTTCGCGCTGGGCGGCGGCTGCGAAATCGCGATGATGTGCGACTTCATTCTCGCGGCGGACACGGCGGTCTTCGGCCAGCCGGAAATCAAGCTTGGCGTGATTCCCGGCGCCGGCGGCACGCAGCGGCTGACCCGCGCCGTCGGCAAGGCCAAGGCGATGGATCTCATACTGACGGGTCGGATGATGGGCGCCGAGGAGGCCGAGCGCGCCGGCCTCGTCGCGCGGATTGTCCCGGCCGCCGATCTTCTCGCCGAGGCGACCAAGACGGCGGCGACGATCGCGTCTATGTCGCTTCCCGCGGTGATCATGGCCAAGGAGGCGGTCAATCGCGCTTTTGAATCGACGCTCGCGGAGGGAATCCGGCACGAGCGAGGGCTTTTCTATTCACTTTTCGCCACGGGCGATCAAAAGGAAGGCATGAACGCCTTCGTGGAGAAGCGGAAGCCGGCCTTCGTTAATCGATAGGGCGCTGCCATTGACGAACGGCGGCCGCCGCGCTTATAAACCACGCCACTTGGCCGCGATTTCGCGGCCGCTTGGTTTTTAGGCGGCGCATCGCCGTCACTTTCGAGGACACGCAAAGCATGGCCAATACGAGTTCGGCCAAGAAAGCCGTTCGCCAGATCGCCCGCCGCACTTCGGTCAATCGTGCGCGTCGCAGCCGCATGCGCACTTTTGTGCGCAAGGTCGAGGAGGCGATCGCCTCGGGCGACGCCTCGGTGGCGGCGGACGCGCTGCAAAATGCCGTGCCGATCGTAATGCGCGCTGCGCAGCGCGGCGTCATTCACAAGAATACGGCCTCGCGAAAGGTTTCGCGACTGACCGCGCGCGTGAAGGCGCTGGCCGCACAGGCGTAGAGGCCTCGCTGCGCATAGCGTGAACGCAACATTCTAGGAGCCCGGCGAGAGCCGGGCTTTTTTATTGCGCAGGACGGCGACGGCAATTCGTCGCAATAAGCCAGATGACACGGTCGTGATTTTTTTTCGCAGCAATAATGCGTGATCATTCAAAATTCTCCCGATTCAATCTCTTGCAATGAAGCTGTCACGAACGGGAAAAAGCTAGGCACTTGACACGATTTTCGCGTTTGTTTCGCGCGGCGTTGGCGTGCGGCGAGCGACTCCAACGCGCCTGTCGCCTGTGGAATTTTATAGGCGGCGAATCATCGGCTTATGGCCAAAGATGACAAAAGATCGCGGCGCTCCGCTAGAGAACTCCAATCATTGTGACGGATTTAATCACGAGCGTCGTTGCGCGTGATGGCGCTGACGTGTAGCTTCGAAGGGTCGAACGAAAGGCGGTCGGCGTCGGTTTTTCATGGGCGCGCAATAGTGAGGGGAACGACCTGCGTTCCCCGGCGCGGATGGGCCCACAGAGCGAGACGCATTGCCGCCTTCCAGCCGTTCGGCGTGAAAACTCAAGTGATAGTTCGCAAGGGCGTAGAGTAAATTCCGTTTCCTGCGACGCGCATCAATCCGGGATTCTCGCTGATCCCGGACGAGGGAGGGCTTTGCCATGGCGAAGGGGCGGTTGGCCGAGACAGTCCAGGGAGCGCGCAGCGTCAACGTTCGCATCAGTGTGCGGTCGTTCGCGGCGCCGTGCAGCGTCTGTTTCACGCAGGAGGCCAACGTCGGCAGATGCGCGCGGCTCGCGATTGGGCCGCCTTCAAGAGTGTTGATTTAGCGCCGGTTGCGGCGACAATTACTCGATCCAACTAGGTTCCTTTCGATCAGCGCCAGCGGCGAGATTCGCCGGGGGCTCCCTTGCTGGCGCTCGTTTCGGAAAAAAGGTCTGATATGTCCGATCATAGAGAACAATTGGCAGACGACGGAGTAACCGCTGAAGATCGCTCGAAATGGGACCGAGTCCGACACAGACTGAGGAGCGACCTCGGCGACGCTGTTTACAATTCCTGGTTCACGCGATTGGAACTCGAGCGCATCGACGGCGGCGCAGTGCATCTGACGGTGCCCACCAAATTTTTGAAAAGCTGGGTGCAGTCGCACTATGCGCCGCGCATCAAGGCGCGCGTGGCGAGCGAATTCTCGAAAGTAGAGCGAGTCCTCATCGACGTGCGTTCGCCTATGCGCAAGACGCGCTCGCGTGAAGACGGCGCAGATCAGGTCGAGTCCAACGCGCCGCACTGCGCCGCGCGCGCCGTCGCGACATTCGCGCCGGCTCTCGAGGCGGCCAATGAAGGCAATGCGCGCCGCGCCGCTCGCCCGATGACCTTGCGTCACGACGCCGACGCATTCGTCGGCTCGCCGCTCGATCGACGGCTATCCTTCTCGACGTTTCTCGTCGGGCCGTCGAACCAGCTCGCCTATGCAGCCGCCTGCCGCGTCGCGGAGGCGCGCGCCGGCGATCTTCCGATGTTCAATCCGCTCTACGCCCATGCGGCGGTCGGGCTCGGAAAGACGCATCTCCTGCAAGCGCTTGCACATGCGTCGAACGACAACCGCCGGCATACGATTTATCTGACCGCTGAACGCTTTATGAGCGGCTTTGTCTCTTCGCTGACCACGCATACATCGCTGGCGTTCAAGGAGAAGCTGCGCGGCATCGACGTGCTGATCATCGACGACGTTCAGTTTCTTCAAGGCAAATCAATCCAGCAGGAATTCTGCCACACGCTGAATGCGCTGATTGACGCCGGCCGACAGGTCGTCGTCGCCGCCGACCGGCCGCCGTCGGAGCTCGACACGCTCGACGAGCGCGTGCTGTCGCGATTCAAGGGCGGGCTTTGCGTGGACATCGGCCCGCTGGACGAGTCCTTGCGCATCAAGATCCTCGCCGCGCGCATTGCATCGGCGAAGGAGTCGCAATCCAGTTTCTACGTGCCGCCGGAAGTCATCTCCTACGTCGCGCGCACGATCGCCACCAACGGCCGTGATCTTGAGGGCGCCGTCAATCGGCTTCTCGCCCACGCGACGCTGACCGGGGCGCCGCTAACCGTCGAGACCGCGGAAACGGCCATTCGCGATCTCGTGCGCACACAGGATCCCAAACGCGTCAAGATCGACGACATCCAGAAGCTCGTGGCGAGCCACTACAATATTTCACGCTCCGACATTCTGTCGTCTCGGCGCACCGCCAATGTGGTGCGGCCTCGGCAGATCGCCATGTATTTGTCGAAAGTGCTGACGCTGCGCTCGCTGCCCGAGATTGGCCGCAGGTTCGGCGGCCGCGATCACACCACCGTGCTGCACGCGGTGAGGAAAATCGAGGAGCTCGCCGCCAAGGACAAAGGGCTCGCCGAAGTCATCGAACTTCTGAAGCGCATATTGAGCGAGCAGTAGACGCGGCGCTCGGCTGGGTTCACGCGAAAAGCGTGGCGCGATCCGTCGGGCGCAAGTAAGCGCAAGATCTTTTCATCGGCCGGTCTTCACCGTCGTCCACATTCGGGTGATCAGTTTCTGAACTGTCTGATCGGGCGCCGTGACCGTAAACAGGCGTCGCATCGTGAGGTCGTTTGGATAGACCGACGGATCATTGGCGACCGCCTTGTCGATCAGCGGTCGCGACGGCGCGACGCCATTGGCGAAATTGGTGGCGATCGAATTGCGCGCGGCGATGTCGGGTCGAAGCAGATAGTCAATAAAGATATAGGCTTCGTCGAGATGGCGCGCATCCTTTGGAATCGCGAGATTGTCCAGCGACAGGAGCGAACCCTCGGTCGGTATCGTGTAAGCGATATCGACGTCGGTGCCGGCTTCGCGGGCGCGATTGCGCGCTTGCAGGCTGTCGCCCGACCAACCGATGGCGACGCAAATGTCGCCGTTCGCCAGCGCATTGATATATTCAGAGGAATGAAATTTTTTCACATAGCGGCGCAGACTCCCTAAGAGGCTGGCGGCGCGCGAAAGATCCTTCGGATTTTTCGAATTGGGATCGAGCTTCAGGTAGTTGAGCGCGATCGCGAACATGTCCTCCGGACTGTCGAGCATGTAGACGCCGCAGTCGGCGAGCTTCTTTAAATTTTCCGGCCGCAGGACCTGATCCCAGCTCGTTATCGGCTTGCCAAGCCGCTCCTGGACCTTCGCGACATCGTAAGCGACGCCCGTCGTGTACCACATGTAGTTGATGGCGTAGCGGTTGCCCGGATCGAAACGCGAAAGTCTGGAGTCGATCTCGGGCCAGACATTGCGCGCGTTGACAAGCTTGCTTCTGTCGATCGGCTGCAGCACGCCCGCCGCGATCTGCCGCTGGAGGAATGTCGCCGACGGCACGACCACATCGTAGCCGGTGTCGCCGGCAAGAAGCCGCGCCTCGAGCATCTCGTTCGAGTCATAGGTGTCGTAAATGACTTTGATTCCGGTCTCTCGGGTGAAGTCCTCGAGCACGCTTGGATCAATGTAATCGCTCCAGTTGAAAATGTTGACGACGCGCTCTGCGCCCAGGACGGGCGATGTTGCTGCGACGAGCGTGAGGAGGCATGCGAGAAGAAGCCGTTTCATGCGACTAGCCGTGTAGCGGATCAATGGGGCGAACCTATCATGGTTGCGCGCGCTTTGGCGACGCGCCATGCTGGGTGGAGCGGGCGACAGCCCAGCGGAGACACTATGACCGCGATCCTCGTAGAAGGCGCGACGGCGCTCGAAAGCCGCGCCGACGCGACCAAATGCGTCGCCCGCGGCGCCCGCCGCTACCTGAGGGCCTGCGGATTTTCGGTCGTTTGCGAAGCGCCCCTGCCGAACGGCCGACGCGCCGATCTCATCGCGCTCGCTTCCGACGGCGTCCTGCGCATCGTCGAGGTCAAGTCGAGCTACGCCGATTTTCGCGCTGATCTTAAATGGCCGCAGTATCGCGGTTTTTGCGATCGGTTCTATTTCGCGATCCCCGCATCGCTCGATCCGGCGATTTTTCCAAATGATGCGGGCTTGATCGTCGCGGACGCGCACGGGGCCCTGCTGACGCGCGAGGCGCCGGCGTTCCCCCTCGCGCCGGCCCGTCGACGTTCGATGCTGTTACGTTTCGCGGCGATGGCGGCGGACCGTTACTGCCTGCTGGCCTTCGGCGACGAACAGGCGAACTAAAGCCGTCAGCGGGGCGCACGCTTGGCGAGTATGCGTTGCAGGGTCCGGCGGTGCATGTTGAGCCGCCTCGCCGTCTCCGAGACATTGCGGTCGCAAGACTCGAAAACCCTCTGGATATGCTCCCAGCGCACGCGGTCGGCGGACATGGGATTTTCTTGAGCGTCGGGTTTGTCGACCTGCGTCGCCATCAGCGCGTGATAGATTTCGTCGGCGTCGGCGGGCTTCGCCAGATAGTCGAAGGCGCCGAGCTTAACAGCGGTGACCGCGGTCGCGATGTTGCCATAGCCGGTCAGAATGATTCCGCGCGCGTCGGGACGTGACGTCTTCAGCTTTGAGATGACGTCGAGGCCATTGCCGTCGTCAAGCCGCATGTCGATGATGGCGAACGCCGGCGGGTTCGTCTCAAGGGCGGCAAGGCCCTCGGCGACCGTTTCGCAGGGCGTCACCAGGAAGCCCCGCGCCTCCATCGCACGCGTCAGTCTGCCAAGAAACGGCTTGTCGTCATCCAGGATCAACAGTGAACGATCCTCTGGCGGCGCTGGAACTTGCTCAGGTTCCGAGACGCCTTCTCGATCGGCCTTCAATTCTTCGGTCGACATTGCGCGTTTCCAACCCTGATTTTTGTCAAATCTAGCTTATCGCCGGCGTCGCGTCGATTCTATTTGTCCTGTTGGGGAAGCCTTGGCCTGGCCGCGGCAGGCTCCAGCGCGGCGCGCGGCCACGTGACTTTGGCGATTGCGCCAGTGCGTGGCGGAGAAACATTCATTGTTTCGACTGTAGCGCCCGAGCGCTCCAACAGAGTCTTGGCGATGAAGAGGCCGAGACCAAGCCCTGACTCGGCATCGTTTTTCGTGCGCCGTTCGAGCGGCCGTCCCCGCAGATACGGGTCCCCGAGACGATCAAGAATGTCTGGAGAGTAGCCGGGCCCGTCGTCCTGAATGGCGATCGTCACGTAGCTTGAACTCCACCAAGCGTCGATCTTCACGCGTGAACTGGCGAAGTCCATCGCGTTTTCGACAAGGTTGCCCAGTCCGTAAAGAATCGCTGGATTACGCGCCAGCACCGGCGGGTCGGAGGGTCCGTTTTTGGAAATTTCGACCTCGACGCCGAACTCACGCTGCGGCTCAACCACTTCCTGGATCAGCGTGTCGATCGACAGCAGATTCATCACGCTGCTCTGGTCTGTCGCGCCAAGCGAGGCCAGCTTGCCCAGGATCTCTCTGCAGCGCGCGGTCTCCTGCGCCAGGAGCGCGAGGTCGTCGCGCAGTGCCGGCGCATTCTCCGGCAGGGCATTCTGCAATTCTTTGATGATCAGCGTAATGGTGGCGAGCGGGGTGCCAAGTTCATGCGCGGCGGCGGCGGCGAGGCCGTCGAGTTGCGAGAGGTGCTGCTCGCGCTCGAGCACCAATTCCGTCGCCGCGAGCGCGTCGGCCAGGAGCCGCGCCTCGTCCGACACGCGCGCGGCGTAGATGCCGATGAAGGCGGCGCTAAGCGCGAGCGCCGCCCAAACGCCGGTGCGGTAGAGGAGGGGGAACGTCAACTTTTCGTCGGCATACCAAGGCAAAGGATAATATTCGACCGCGAGCACCGTCGCGACCGCGATCATGACGATGCCGAGCAGCAGCGTCAGGTTGCTCGGCAGCGACACCGCCGAGATGATCACCGGCGTCAAAAACAACATCGCGAAGCTATTCGTCAGCCCGCCGGTGAGATAGAGCAGAAATCCCAGCTGGATGATGTCGTATCCCAGCAGGACGGCGGCCTCGACGTCGCCGAGGCGGAAACTGCGCGGCGTGCCAAAGCGCATGCCAATGTTGAGCGTCGCCGACGCCGTGATGAAGACGAAGCAGAGGCCGACGGGAAAATCGAATCCGAGAATGAAATAGACGCCGATACATGCCGCCGCCTGACCGGTGATGGCCACCCAGCGTAGCATGAGGAGCGTCTCCATGCGCAGGCGCCGCGCGTCGTAGTCATAATCGACAGTTGTCATTTCAGTAATTCCATGGAGCGCTGCTTCCGGCGTGCTTCACAATCCCACGCCGCGCGACGCGCGCCAGATGCGCCACTGTCGTCGCAGCGGCGAGGGATCGCCAAGCGGGCGACACGGATCGTAATCGCTTCGCGCCAGCCGCTCCAGATAAAGTGGAGCGGTGGCGCAGGGGAGCAGCGCGGCGCGGGCGGGTCCGAGATCCGCGGCCAGCCGGCGCGCCTGCTCATAGTGGGACTGCGCCAGTCCGTGCAATTTCTTCACGATCGGACCAAGCTCGCTGCGCCCACCTGACGGCCCGCCGTCCTGCGCGAACGCCTCGTCCGGCAGGAATTTCTGCTGGTGGGGGCCATCAGGAAGAGCGCGCAATATGCGCGTGAGGCCGAGCGCGACGCCCGCCGCATCGAAAGCCCCCGCCGGCGGCGCGTGAAGATCTGCGCCGAGAATTCGCGCCGCCCAGCGAATCGGCGCCGACGCCGTAGCGCGGCAATAGTCTTCGAGCGCCGTCCATGTTGGCATCGCATCGTCGTAGAGATCGAAAATATGCGCCTCCGTCAGCGCGACGAATTCGCTGCGGGGCAAGGAGAATCGCTCGATCGTGTCGATCAGCGCATCGGCCACGGGATTGGCGCGCACGCCTTCGCCTTGCGCGGCGTCGGCTTCCAGCGCGTCGACCCACCACTGAAGCCGCATCTCGCCGAGCAGCGGTTGCGTGACCTTGCCGCTAACGTCCGCCGTTTCCTGGGCGAAGGCGTAGAGCGCATGAATATGCGGGCGCGCGGCCTGGGGTGCAAAGAGGCAGGCAAGCCAGAGGTCGCGATCACGCGCGCGCAGAAGTTCCTCGCACTGCACATAATGCTCCTGCGAGGCGGCGGTCATGATGTCACACGGCGATCAGCAACGCGCCGACACGGCGATTCTCGTCGACGAGAACATTGTAGGTCCGCACGGCGGCTCCCGTCGCCATGGTTTCGCAACCGACGCCCGCCGCGCGCAGCTTCGCGCGCAAGCCGCCGGCAAGCGGCAGCAAATCCTTGCCGGTGCCGACGACAAACACGTCGAGCCCGCCGCTTTCGGAAAGCGCGCTATCGATCATCGAATCGTCGATCTCCGCAGCGCTGGTCAGAGGCACGGCGCGCACGCCCGAGGGCAGCGCGAGAATCGAGCCGCGGTGGGACATGTCGGCGAAGCGGAACCCCCCGCCGCCATAGTCATCGATTTTATGACGGCCGGGCACATAGCCGCCGTCGCTGCTCGTCAAGCCGGCCTCGTCTTGGCGCGTTTGCCGGACGTCTTCCGAGCGGGCGCGGGCGTCGACTTCGGCGGCGCGGAGACGGGCTCCTCCGTAAACTCCTCGCGCGCGGCGACTGTGTCGGCCTTGCGCTCCGTCTCGTGCTTCTGCGCCGCCTTGTCGGCGTCTTCATTGCGCAGCCCGAGATAGATCAGCATCGGCGAGCAGATGAAGATTGACGAGTAGGTCGCGACGAAAATGCCCCAAATCATCGCGACCGAGAACGACCGGATCACTTGGCCGCCGAAGGCGACGAGCGCGAACAGGGCGAGCATCACGGTCGTCGCGGTCATGATCGTGCGCGGCAGGACGGCGTTGATCGACATGTCGACCATTTGCGCGGTCGGCAGTTTCTTGTATTTGCGCATGTTCTCGCGAATTCGGTCGAGCACCACCACGGTTTCGTTCAACGAGTAGCCGACGATGGTCAAGATCGCCGCGATCGATGTGGTGTTGAATTCGAGCTGCGTGATCGAGAAAAAGCCGACGGTGAGCAGCAGATCATGCATCGTCGCGATCACCGCGCCGATCGCGAATTGCCACTCGAAACGGAACCAGAGATAGGTCAGCACCGCGATGATCGACAGCACGACGCCGAGCGTGCCGGACTGGACCAATTCGTTTGAGACGCGCGGGCCGACGACCTCGACGCGGCGCAAATCATAGTATCCGCCGACAGCGCCGCGCACGCGCTCCACCGCCGCCTGCTGGGCGACGTCGCCACCGGGCTGCAGACCGAAGCGCAATGTGGCGTCTGCCGGATTCCCGAACGCCTGCACCTCGATGTCGCCGAGCTGGAGGCCTTCGCCAAGCGTGCGCAGCGTCCCTACTTCCGCGGCGCCGGATTTGGCCCGCAGTTCGATCACCGTGCCGCCGGCAAAGTCGATGCCGAAATTCATGCCCTTGAAGACAAAGAGGGCGACCGCGATCAGCGACAGCAAAGCCGAGAATGGATAGCTCACGCGGCGGAACCGCATGAACGGGAACTTGGTGTTCTCCGGAGCGAGGCGCAGAAGTTTCATAAATGTCGACCCTTCAGATCGGCAGTTTTGTCGGCCGCGCGTAATGATACCAGACGGCGATCATCATGCGCGTCATGGTCACTGCGGTGACGATGGTCGTCAGAATGCCGAGCGCAAGCGACACGGCGAAGCCGCGCACCGGTCCCGAGCCAAGAAAATAAAGGATCGCCGCCGCGACGAACATGGTGACGTTGGAGTCGACGATAGTCGCGAAGGCGCGGGTGAAGCCCGCGTCGAGCGACGCGAGGATAGAGCGCCCGGCGTGATTTTCCTCGCGTATGCGCTCGTAGATCAGCACGTTCGAGTCGACAGCCATGCCGATCGTCAACACGATGCCGGCGATGCCCGGCAGCGTCAGCGTCGAGCCGAGCAGCACGAGTCCGGCGAAAATGAAGGCGATGTGCACGAAGAGCGCGAGATTGGCGAAGACGCCAAAGACGCCATAAGTGACGAGCATGTAGACGACGACGAGGCCCGCGCCGACATAGGCGGCGCGTTTGCCGGCGTCGATCGAGTCCTGGCCGAGGCCCGGACCGACGGTGCGCTCTTCGACGATGTTGAGCTTCGCCGGCAGCGCGCCGGCGCGCAGCAGGATCGCAAGGTTGTTCGCCTGTTCGACGGTGAAGCGTCCGGAAATCTGGCCGGAGCCGCCGGTGATCGGCGTCAAGATCCGTGGCGCGGAAATGATCTTGTTGTCGAGGATGATCGCGAAGAGGCGCCCCACGTTCTTGGACGTCACTTCGCCGAAAGCCTGCGCCCCGCGGATGTTGAAGCGGAAATTGACGACCGGCTCGCCGCTTCTTTGCTGGTCGAATCCGGGCTGTGCGTCGGTGAGATCCTCGCCCTTGACCATCACCTGTTTTTCGACGCCGAGCTTGCCTTCCTGATCGACTTGATCGAGTTCCTCGATTTCCGACGGATTTTGGCCCGGATCGGCGACGAGGCGGAATTCGAGCTTCGCTGTCTTGCCGAGGATTTCCTTGAGCGTCTCGGGGTCCTGAAGACCCGGCACCTGCACCAGCACGCGGTCGTCGCCCTGACGCTGAATGCTCGGCTCACGCGTGCCGAGGGCGTCGACGCGGCGTCGAATGACTTCGATCGATTGCTCCACGGCCTTGCGCGACTTATCCGTGATGCCCGCGTCGGTGACGGTCACGCGGATGACGCCGTCCGGCGACGCCTCGACGTCGAGCGGCGAGGGCCCGCCCAAGAGAGCGCCGCTGAAGCTGTTGCGCAGCAGCCGCAATTTTGGAAGGACTTTCTCTCGATCCGCAGGGTCGGCGACGCGCACCTGTACGCCGCGCGTGGTCGTTCCGATGCCGCCGGAGATGGCGACCTTTTCTTCGCGCAGGATGCGGCGCACGTCGTCGCGCAGATTTTTCACCTGCGTGCTGATGAGATCCGCCTGATCCACTTCGAGCGTCACATGCGAGCCGCCCTGCAGGTCGAGGCCGAGCACGATGGTCGGAGGCGTAAGCCAGGAGGGCAGGCGCGACTTCAGCTCTTCGTAATGGGACGGCGACAACATGCTCGGCGCGACGACAAGCACCGCAGCGACAGTCATCGCCACAATGGCGAAAAATTTCCAGGTCGAGAATCGCAGCATTGTCCTGCTATCGGCTAGTGATCGAAAGGAGCCGCGTCAGCTCTGTGAGCCGGATCCAGCGTCTCCGGGCTTGTTGTCGCCCGCTTTGCCGTTGCCGGTCTTAACGTCGCTCGACTTGGCTTCAGCAGACTTCGCCGACTTTCCGCCGCTTTTGGCGCCGCCAGTCTTGGCCGCTGGCGGCGTCTCCTCCCTTACGGGTTCGCCCTTAGCGCGCACTTCGGCGACGGCGGTGCGCAGCATGCGCACCCGCACGTTGGGCGCGATCTCGACCTCGATTTCAGCGTCATCGATGGATTTCGTCACCTTGGCGACGATTCCGCTCGTGGTGACGAGCGTGTCCCCGCGTCGGACGTTGCGCAGCTGCGCGAGCTGCTCCTTCTCGCGTCGGGAGCGCGGGCGGATCACCAAGATGTAGACGATGCCCATCACCACGAAGATGGGAATAAGCTGACCCAGCATCTCCGGCATGGTCGGAGGCTGGTGGGCTTCGGGCGGCGTCTCGACGGCTTGACCCGTCTGGGTGGCGGTCGGCGGATGTGGCGGGGTTGGCGACGCCGGCGTTGAAGGCGCGGTCGGCTGGGCCGGCGGGCTC